>NZ_JBICUX010000049.1:0-1024 GCF_043198595.1 Streptomyces sp. NPDC048751 | reverse complement strand
CGCATGCGCGTGGGGTGGCTTTGCGGCGGCGCAGGAAGCGGGGCATGGGGAGGGCGAGGTTGACGAAGCCTTCGGCCTGCATGGCGGCGAAGCCGATGCGGGGCAGGTCGGCGGAGTTGCGGTAGACGACGAAGCGGGGTTCCCAGCGGGGCTGGAACTTGGCGTTGAACTTGTACAGCGATTCGATCTGGAACCAGCGGGAGAGGAAGACGAGCAGTCCGCGCCAGGCGCGCAGGACGGGTCCGGCGCCGATTTTCTCGCCGCGTGCCAGGGCGGAGCGGAACATGGCGAAGTTGAGTGAGACGCGGGTGATGCCGAATTTGGGGGCGGCCTGGAGGGCGGCGACGATGAGGAGTTCGTTCATGCCGGGGTCGGCGGAGCGGTCGCGGCGCATGAGGTCCAGGGAGGCGCCGTCGGTGCCCCAGGGGACGAAGTGCAGGATCGCTTTGAGGTCGCCGTAGGGGCCGGGGTGTTCGTCGGTCTTGTGGGCGGTGGCGATGAGGCAGTCGCCGTCGGCGGTGTCGCCGATGCGGCCCAGGGCCATGGAGAAGCCGCGTTCGGTGTCGGTGCCGCGCCAGTCCTCGGCGGCTTGGCGCAGGCGTTCGAGTTCGGTTTCGCCGAGGTCACGGACGCGTCGGACGCGGGTTTCGTAACCGGCGCGTTCGATGCGCTTGACCATCTGGCGCACGTTGCGCATCGCGCGGCCGGCGAGGGAGAAATCCGCGACGTCCACCACCGCCTCGTCGCCCAGTTCGAGGGCGTCGAGTCCGGTTTCGCGGGTCCAGACCTCGCCGCCGGTCTCGGAGCAGCCCATGACGGCGGGGGTCCAGGAGTGGGCTTTGGCTTCGTCCATGAAGCGTTCGATGGCGCCGGGCCAGGCTTCGACGTCGCCGATGGGGTCGCCGCTGGCGAGCATGACGCCGGAGACGACGCGGTAGGTGACGGCTGCTTTGCCGCTGGGGGAGAAGACGACGGCCTTGTCGCGGCGCAGGGCGAAGTGGCCGAGGGAGTCGCGGCGGCCGTG
>NZ_JBICUX010000048.1:0-1051 GCF_043198595.1 Streptomyces sp. NPDC048751 | reverse complement strand
GCCTGCCCGGTGGGGCCGATCTCGGCGACGTACGCCGCACGTCCGGTCGATAGGGTGTGCGCTCGTCGGTGATCGACTGTGCGCGGCCGCGAGCCGTTGGGGAGGGGCTGGTTGTGGGCAGGATGCCCGGCGTATTCACGCTGCCCAGAATGCTGCGGCACTTCGGGGCCACCGGCGACGGACTGCCGCCGGACGGGGCGGTGGAAGTGGACGCACCGGATGCCGATCTGCGGGCCGTGCTGTCCGCGGCGCGGTCGGGCGCCTGGGAGCCGGCGGCGGAGTTGCTGGCGCGGACGCGCGTCGAGCGGGACTGGGAGCGACGAGGCCAGTACAGCGCGGGTCTCGCCGAACTCGCTCTGCACCACACCGGATGGTTCGACGAGTGGCGGCGTGTGCGATCCGGTGACCCCGAGGTCGCCCTGGTCGCCGCCGAGTTGGAGATCGACCGCGCCTGGGAGATCCGTACTGCCGCGCGTGCCCGGCATGTGTCGCGGGAGCAGTTCCAGGCGTTCCGCACGGTCCTGCGCGACGCGATACCGGTCCTGCGTACGGCCGCCGACCTCAACCCCGAAGATCCCGTTCCCTGGCGGGTGTTCATCGCTCACGCTATGGGACTTGGCGCTCCGCGCGACGTGTTCGACGAGTACCTGGCTCGGGGCCGCGCGGCGGATCCGCATCACATGGGACTGCACGCCCGCGCGGTGCAGTACCTGGCGCAGAAGTGGTACGGCTCGCACGCGGAGATGTTCGCGTTCGCCGAGTCGGCCGCCGCCGCGGCCCCCGAGGGGTCACCGCTGCGCGGTCTGCCACTGCACGCGGTCACCGAGTACGCGCTGGAGCACGAGGCAGGGATGGGGAAGGGGCCGGTGGCCTGGTCCCGGATCGAGGGGCTCGTCGAGGCGGGACTGGAACTGTCGGCGAGGTTCGAGCCGGGTGACCGGCGGGCGGCGGGCTTCCGCAATCACCTCGCGCTCGCACTGATCCGCTCCGGCCGTGAGGCCGAGGCACTGGGGGTCTTCCGGCTCGTCGGTACCGAGGCGCGCACGTTCCC
>NZ_JBICUX010000047.1:0-1129 GCF_043198595.1 Streptomyces sp. NPDC048751 | reverse complement strand
CTAGTGACCTGAGTCGGAGATTCGTCGGCAGTAGGCGGCGACTTTGTCGAGGATCTCGTCGGCGGTTTTCGTCCAGACGAACGGCCGCGGGTGCTCGTTCCAGTCGGCGAGCCAGGACCGGATGTCCCGCTCGAGGGCCTGGACGGAGCGGTGGACGCCTCTCTTGAGTTTCTTCTGGGTGAGCTCGGCGAACCACCGCTCGACCAGGTTCAGCCAGGACGAACTCGTCGGTGTGAAGTGCAGGTGGAAGCGTGGGTGCGCAAGCAGCCACTGCTTGATGGCAGGCGTCTTGTGGGTGACGTAGTTGTCCAGGATCAGGTGCACGTCGAGGTCGGCGGGGACTTCCTTGTCGAGCTTGGTCAGGAACTTCTTGAACTCGACGGCCCGGTGGCGCCGGTGGAGGGAGCCGATCACCTTGCCGGTGGCGACTTCCAGTGCGGCGAACAGGGTGGTGGTGCCGGCGCGGACGTAGTCGTGGCTGCGGCGTTCGGGAACGCCGGGAACCATCGGCAGCACGGGCTGCGACCGGTCCAGGGCCTGGATCTGGGACTTCTCGTCCACACAAAGCACCAGGGCCTTCTCCGGCGGGTCGAGATACAGGCCCACGACATCGCGGACCTTGTCGATGAACAGCGGGTCCGTGGACAGCTTGAACGTCTGCGACCGGTGCGGCGCCAGTGCGAACGCCCGCCAGATCCGCGAGATCGCCGACTGCGACATACCCGTGGCCGCCGCCATCGACCGGGTCGACCAGTGGGTGGCGTTCTTCGGCTTCTCCTCGAGTGTCTTGACGATGACCCGCTCGACGTCCGCGTCGGTGATCTTCCGCGGGACGCCGGGCCGCGGCTCGTCGGACAGGCCGTCCAGGCCCCGTTCGAGGAAACGCCGCCGCCAGGTGCGGACCGTGTCCGGCGTGACCTGCAGCCGACGCGACACCTCCATGATCGAGTGCCCGTCGGCGCACTCCAGCACGATCCGCGAGCGCTGGGCCAGCGCCTGAGCCGTCGTGCGGCGACGCACCCAGCCCTCCAGCACAGCCCGTTGGGTATCAGTCAGTGACAGCGGCGGAATCTTCGGACCCGGACGACTCATACCGAACCAACGACGAATCTCCGACTCAGGTCACTAG
>NZ_JBICUX010000046.1:0-1663 GCF_043198595.1 Streptomyces sp. NPDC048751 | reverse complement strand
CGCAGCGGCCGGAGGCGACCCCGACGATCGCGCCGGTCGTGCCGCCGTCGTTCCCGCCGCTGCCGGGGGTGATGGACAGGTTGTCGAACTGTGCCGTCTCGCCCTGGCTGGTCCCGTAGCCGATCTGCCCGGCGGCCCAGGTGCGGTCGTTCGCGGAACCGACCGTGGCGCCGTCGACGACGGCGGTGATCGTGGTGCCGGAGAAGGTGAGCGCCAGGCTGTGCCACCGGTTGGTGCCCAGCGCCGCGGTCGTGCCGCGGGCCAGGGTGGTGACGGTGCCGTTGGTGTTCGAGTTCAGGATCGACCAGGCCCCGGTGTCGCTCACCCGCAGGCGGTAGGCGTTCTGTCCTCCGGTGCGGTCGTAGTCGTGCCCTCCCGCACGGCCGATCAGCTCGGCGTATCCGGGTTGTTCGAGCATCACGTCGGACGAGACGGTGTAGTTGGCCCAGCTCGTGTCGCCGAGCAGGGCGTGCGGATCGGTCAGCGTGTCCCAGGTGATCGGTTTCTGCGGGCTCATCTGGCGCACGCATGTGCCGCCGCGGCCGCCACCGCAGCCCACCGCCTCGAAGGCGCCCTGCCAGTCCATGAGGTACTTCGCCTCGGAGCCGGCGGTGTAGCCGTCGAAGGAGTCGCTGTACGGCAGCTTCAGCGCGCTCCGGGCGGGACCGGTCGCGGTGCCCTTGCCCTGTCCGGTCGTGGTGGTCAGGGTGTACATGTGACCGGGCTGGACGGTCAGGCTGAAACCGCCGCCGGACGGGGTGAGGTCCGCGCTGTGCACGAAGTGGTCGGCCGGGTTGGCGGACCTGACGTCGGTGGACCAGACGTGGACGGTGCCGGTGGACAGTCCCCCGGTGACGTTGAAGTTCAGCGTCTGCGCGCCGCCGGCGTCCATGGTCTCGATGACCGTGGAGTAGTCGGAGTTGTTGGTGGACTTGAGCGAGACATAGCTTCCGTTGGCGCGGTTGCCGCCGATGTAGCCGCTGGAGGAGTCGAGGTAGTGCCATCCGGGGGCGGTGAACTGGCTGGTGTGGGCCATCACCCAGGTGTTCTTGCCGATCGAGTAGGCGCCGGACCACGGCTGCGAGGCCAGGGCCAGGCCCATGGTCGGGTACGGCAGGTTGGGAGTGAGCGCGGCGACCACCGGCCAGTTGAGGTACGCGGTCATCCTTCCGTCGATGTACCCGCGGTTGATGCCGCGGGCCACGGCCTGCGCTCCCCCGTTGTAGTCGTCCGAGCCGTTCTCGCTCGCCCACAAGGGCTTGCCGGAGTTCAGGGCGGCCGCCGGCACCGTGCAGGTGGACTGGGAGGACCGGTAGCCGCAGGGATAGTGCGTGCCGATGGCGCTCACCGCGGAGGCGAACGCCGGGTTGGAGTTGATGTCGTTCGCCACGGCCCAGTCCGAGTCGGCCGCGACGATCCTGACGTTGCCGTAGCCGTTGCTGTTGAGCGCACTCCGCAGCTGCTGGTACCAGGAGACGTTGTAGCCCCGCTCGTTCCACCCGCCGAGGTAGTCGATGCTCAGCCCGTGCCGCTTGGCGCAGCCCAGCCACGAGACCAGGTAGTCGACCATGTCGGTGGACCAGAAGTTCCCGCCGCCGATCCAGCCCGGGGCGCCCCAGGCGAGCCCGTACAGCTTGATGTCCGGGTTGCGCGCCTTGGCCTG
>NZ_JBICUX010000045.1:0-4078 GCF_043198595.1 Streptomyces sp. NPDC048751 | reverse complement strand
CGACGGCCGGAGCCTGCTCGATGATGACGTGCGCGTTGGTGCCGCTGACCCCGAACGCCGACACGGCCGCGCGGCGGACCTCGGTCTCCGGCCAGTCGATCGCCTCGGTGAGCAGCCGCACCCCGCCGGCCGACCAGTCCACGTGCGGGGTCGGTTCGTCCACGTGCAGGGTGCGCGGCAGCAGGCCGTGCCGCATCGCCTGTACGACCTTGATGACCCCGGCGACCCCGGCGGCGGCCTGGGTGTGGCCGATGTTGGACTTGACCGACCCCAGCCACAGCGGCCGGTCGCGCTCGGCGCCGTAGACGGCCAGCAGGGCCTGCGCCTCGATGGGGTCGCCGAGGGTGGTGCCGGTGCCGTGCGCCTCCACGGCGTCGACGTCTGACGGCGAGAGACCGGCAGCGTTCAACGCGGCGCGGATGACCCGCTCCTGAGAGGGGCCGTTGGGGGCGGTGAGCCCGTTGGAGGCGCCGTCCTGGTTGACGGCCGAACCGCGCACCACAGCCAGCACTTCGTGGCCGTTGGCCCGCGCGTCGGACAGCCGTTCCAGCAGCAGCATCCCGATGCCCTCGGACCAGCCGGTGCCGTCGGCATCGGCGGAGAAGGACTTGCAGCGGCCGTCGGCGGCCAGGCCGCGCTGCCGGTCGAACTCGCGGAACGGGGTGGGGCTGGACATCACCGTCACGCCGCCGGCCAGTGCCAGGGTGGACTCGCCGGAGCGCAGGGACTGAGCGGCCAGGTGCAGCGCCACCATGGAGGACGAGCAGGCGGTGTCCACGGTGACGGCCGGGCCGGTGAACCCGAAGGTGTAGGCGACCCGGCCGGTGGCGATGCTGCCCAGGTTGCCGTTGCCCAGGTACCCCTCGAGTTCCTCCGGCACGTGCGCCAGCCTGGTCGCGTAGTCGTGGTACATCAGCCCGGCGAACACACCGGTACGGCTGCCGCGCACCGACGACGGGTCGATCCCGGCGCGTTCGAGCACCTCCCAGGACAGCTCCAGCAGCAGCCGCTGCTGCGGGTCCATGGCCAACGCCTCGCGCGGCGAGATCCCGAAGAAGCCGGCGTCGAACTCACCGGCGTCGGCGACGAACCCGCCGAGCCCGACCGGCAGTCCGGCCAGGTCCCAGCCGCGGTCGGCTGGGAACCCGGAGATCCCGTCCCGGCCGGCGGCCAGCATCTCCCACAACTGCTCGGGCGTACCCACCCCGCCCGGATAGCGGCACGCCATGCCCACGATCGCGATCGGCTCGTCCGCCGCGGCCGCCGGCGAGGGGGCAGTGGGTTCCGGTCCGGTCCGAGGGTCACCGGCCTCGGCGAGTACGAACCCGGCCAGCGCGGCGGGGGTGGGGTGGTCGAACACGAGGGTGGTGGGCAGCCGCAGTCCGGTGGCGGCACCGAGCCGGTTGCGCAGTTCCAGCGCGGTCAGTGAGTCGAAACCGAGGTCGGCGAAGGACCGCTCGTCGCCGACCTGTTCGGTCCCGGCCAGGTCCAGCACTCCGGCTGCCTGGGTGCGCACGAGGTCCAGGGCGGCGCGGCGGCGCTCCGGCGCGGGCAGCGCGCGCAGCCGGTCGGCCCAGCCCGACTGTTGCCGCGCGGGACGGCGACCGCGCACCAGGCCCGCGAACACCGCGGGCAGCGGATCCAGCCGGCGCAGGGCGGCGGTGTCGAGCCGCATCGGCAGCACGGCCGCCTCGTCGAGTCCGACAGCTGCGTCCAGCAGTGCCAGGGCGTCCTCGGTGGACAGGGCGGCGATGCCGCTGCGCGCGATGCGGGCCAGGTCGGCCTCTGCCAGCCGACCGGTGATGCCGCTGCGCTGCTCCCACAGGCCCCAGCCCAGCGCGTGCGCGGGCAACCCGGCGGCGCGGCGCTGCTTGGCCAGCGCGTCCAGGTGGGCGTTGGCGGCGGAGTAGGCGGCCTGCCCGGCGTTCCCGAGGGTCGCCGAGGCGGAGGAGAACAGCACGAACCGGGTGAGGTCCCGGTCCCGGGTCAGCTCGTCCAGCCATTGTGCGCCCAGCACCTTCGGCGCCAGCACCGCCCGCAGCCGCTCCTCGGTCAGGCCGGTGACCAGGCCGTCGTCCACGACCCCGGCGGCGTGGACCACCGCTGTCACCGGGTGCGCGGCCAGCAGCGCCGCCACCGCCTCCCGCTCGGCCACGTCACACGCCACCACCGCCACCTCGGCACCCCGCCCGCGCAGCTCCGCAGCCAGCTCCGCCATCCCCGGCGCCTCACCACCCCGCCGAGAAGCCAGCACCAGACCACGCACTCCGTGACGCTCCACCAGATGCCGCGCCACCGAACGCCCCAGAGCCCCACTCGCCCCAGTGATCAGCACCGTCCCCTCACCCGACCACGGAGCACCCCCGACCACCTCAGGCAGCCGGGCCAACCGCGGCACGAACACCCGCCCGGCACGCACCGCCAGTTGCGGTTCAGCCGTCGCGGCCAGCGCCGCGGTCAGCTCCGCGTCGGTGACGGTGGGGTCGGTCGTGTCCACCAGCACGAAGCGGTCGGGCCACTCGACCTGCGCCGAGCGCACCAGGCCCCACACCGCCGCGCCGGCCGGTTCGGGCACCTCCTCGGGGGTCGTGGCGACAGCACCGCGGGTGATCAGGACCAGCCGGGCACCCGGCGCGGGCTCCTCGGCCAGCCAGCCGCGCACCCGCTCCAAAACGGCGGTGGTGCGCTCGGCCACCGGGGTCTCCTCGACCCTGAACAGTACGTCGGCGCCGGTGTCTCGGCGCTGCCCCGTGCGGGCGGGCGCCCAGTCCAGCCGGTACACCGACTCCAGCCGCGCCGACGCGCGCAGTTCGCCGGTGGGGGCACGCAGCACCATGCGCTCGACGGTGCCGACCGGGGCGCCGCTGTCGTCGGCGAGGTCCACCCGGACCACGTCGTCCCCAGTGGCGGTGAGCCGGACCCGCAGCGCGGCCGCGCCCGCCGCGTACCAACGGACGCCGCGGAAGGCGAAGGGTAACCGCAGGCCGTCGTCGCCGCTCAGAGCCAGGGCGTGCAGCGCCGCGTCCAGCAGTGCCGGATGCAGCCCGAACTCCTCGGCCTGGCCCCGCTGTTGCTCGGGCAGGGTGATCTCGGCGAAGATCTCGTCGCCGCGCCGCCAGGCCGCACGCAGGCCCTGGAACGCGGGGCCGTAGCCGAGGCCGGTCTCGGCGAGCCGGGGATAGAAGTCGTCCAAGGCAACGGGTTCGGCACCGGTCGGGGGCCACTGCACGAGGTCCGCGCCGTCGGTGTCCTCGGTGCTGTCGGTGTCCTCGGCCAGCACACCGGTGGCGTGCCGGGTCCAGGGCAGGGCGGGATCCTCCGGCCGGGAATACACCTCGATGCTGCGGCGGCCGACGTCGTCGGGTTCTCCAATGCCGACCCGCAGGGCGAGACCGCCTTGGGCGGGCAGCGTCAGCGGGACCTCCAGGGTCAGCTCGTCCAGCCGGTTGTCACCGAGCAGTTCGGCAGCATGCCGGGCGAGTTCCACGAACGCGGTGCCGGGCAGCAGAACGGTGCCGGTGACCCGGTGGTCGGCCAGCCAGGGGTGGCTGCGCAGGCTCAACCGGCCGATCAGGACTGTGTCGATCGAGCCGGGGAGGGAAACCAGCGCGCCGAGCAGCGGGTGCCCGGCGGGCAGGGCACCGACCGCGGCCGGGTCGGCCGGTTCGGCGTTGTCGAGCCAGTAGCGGCGGCGTTGGAAGGCGTACGTGGGCAGCTCGACCCGGGGCGCGGCGGGCAGGTACTCCGCCCAGTCCACCGTGCCGCCATGCGCGTGCAAGCGAGCCAGCCCGGTGGGCAGGGTCACTGATTCCGGCTGGCCGCGGCGCAGGAGGGGAACGAAGGCAGCCGTGGCATCTTCGCGCAGGCACTCCGGTCCTACGGCACTGAGCGCGGCGTCCGGACCGATCTCCACGAACCGTGTCACACCCTGCGCATGCAAATGCCCCACCGCGTCGGCGAAGCGCACCGTGTCGCGGACATTGCGCACCCAGTAATCCACGTCCACCGGTGCCGCACCGACTCCCACCGTCGACACGAACGGGATACGCGGCTCGCCGAAAGAGAGATTCGCTATCGC
>NZ_JBICUX010000044.1:0-4478 GCF_043198595.1 Streptomyces sp. NPDC048751 | reverse complement strand
GACGCGGTGGGGCATTTGCATGCGCAGGGTGTGACGCGGTTCGTGGAGATCGGTCCGGACGCAGCGCTCAGTTCTGTGGGGCCGGAGTGTCTGCCCGAGGACGCCACGGCGGTGTTCGTCCCGCTGTTGCGCCGCGGCCAGCCGGAATCAGTGACCCTGCCCACCGGGCTGGCTCGCTTCCATGCGCACGGCGGCACGGTGGACTGGGCCCGGTACCTGCCCGCCGCGGCCCGGGTCGAGCTGCCCACGTACGCCTTCCAACGCCGCCGCTACTGGCTCGACAACGCCGAACCGGCGCGTCGGGGCGGTCACCCGCTGCTGGACTCGGCCGTGGAGTTCGCGGAGGAGGACGGGTTCCTGCTGTCAGGCCGGCTGGCCACCCCGGCGCAGAGCTGGCTGGGGGAGCACACCGTCCTGGGCGCGACCGTGGTGCCCGGCAGCGTGTTCGTCGAACTGGCCCTGCACGCCGCCGCGGAGGCAGGCGCGGGCGAGGTCGCCGAACTGACCCTTCAGGCGCCGCTGGTGCTGCCCGAGGACGGCGCCGTCGAGGTGCAGCTGCGGGTCGGCGCGCCCGGCGAGGCTGGGGACAGGTCGCTGACCGTGCACGCCCGCCCGTCCGGGGACCGCGTTCCGTGGACCTGCTACGCCCGCGCCGTGCTCGGCGCCGTGGTGGCCGCGCCCCAGGCCGAGCCGGTCGCCTGGCCACCGCCGGACGCCACCGCGCTGGACGTCGGATCGGCCTACGCCGAGTTCGCCGCCACCGGCCTGGAGTACGGCCCGGCGTTCCAGGGCCTGCGCGCGGCCTGGCGGCGCGGCGACGAGATCTTCGCCGACATCGCCCTGCCCGAACTCACCGACACCGGCCGCTACGGGCTGCACCCCGCGCTGCTGGACGCGGCGCTGCACGCGATGCGCTACCTGCACGAGGACGACGGTGGCCGCACCATGCTGCCGTTCGCCTGGAACGGGATCGCGCTGCGCCGCGCCGGCGCGTCCGCGCTGCGGGTGCGGATCTCCCCGGTTGCCGCAGGCGCGGCCAGGATCGAACTCGCCGACCCGGCGGGCACCCCGGTCGGGGTGGTGGAATCCCTCGCGGTTCGGCCGGTCTCGGCGGAACAGCTCGGCCACCACGAAGTCCTGTACGCCGAGGACCTGGTGCCCGCGACCTTGCAGCCCGGCCCCGAACCGAGCGTGCTGACCTGTGCCGATCTGGCCGACCTGGCCGGGCGCGACCTGCCCGAGGTGGTGGTGCTCGCGGCCGGGACCGAGGCCGACCCGGTCGCCGCGGCCGGCCGGGCGCTCGGCGCGGTGCGCACCTGGCTGGCCGACGACCGCTTCGCCGGTACCCGGCTGGCGCTGCGCACCCGGAACGCGCGCACCGATGCGGCCGCCGCCGCGGTCTGGGGCCTGCTGCGTTCGGCGCAGCAGGAACACCCGGACCGCTTCCTGCTGGCGGACATCGAGGGCACGGACGGCACCGAGATCCCCGCAGCGGCGTGGAACGTGCCCGGCGGGCAGCTGGTGCTGCGGGACGGCGTGATCCTCGTGCCACGGCTGGCCGGTGTCCCGCTGTCCAGGATCACCGACCGGGACGGCGCGGCCTGGAACCCGGACGGCCCGGTGCTGATCACCGGCGGGCTGGGCGCGCTCGGCGCGGCCTTGGCCCTGCACCTGGCAGCCGACTGCGGGGTGCGCGAGTTGGTGCTCACCGGTCGCCGCGGCCCGGACACCCCGGGCGCGGCCGAGCTGGCCGCCGAACTCGCCGAACTCGGAGCCACCGCGCGGATCGTGGCGTGTGACGTGGCCGAGCGGGAGGCGGTGGCGGCGCTGCTGGCCGCGCACCCGGTGACAGCGGTGGTGCACGCGGCCGGGGTGGTGGACGACGGTGTGGTCACCGGCCTGACCGAGGAGCGGTTGCGGGCGGTGCTGGCGCCGAAGGTGCTGGGCGCACAATGGCTGGACGAGCTGACCCGCGAACGAGAGCTGACCGACTTCGTGTTGTTCTCCTCCGCCGCCGGGGTGCTCGGCGCGGCCGGGCAGGGCGCCTACTCGGCGGCCAATGCCGCACTGGACGCGTTGGCCCGCGGCAGGCACGCCGCCGGGCTTCCGGCCACCTCGCTGGCCTGGGGACTGTGGGAGCGGCGCAGCGGCATCACCGGCGGGCTGGCCGAGGCCGACCTGGCCCGCATCGCCCGTGCCGGGCTGCGGCCGCTGGCCACCGCCGAGGCGCTGGAGCTGTTCGATCTGGCCCGCACGGTGGACGAACCGGTGCTCGTACCCATGCGGCTGGACCGGGCGGCCGTCCGCTCCGGCGGGCCGGTCCCGGCGGTGTTGCGCGGCCTCGTCCGGGAAGCCCCCGCCCCGGCTGCCGGCATCGCTCCCGCGCCCGCCGCCGCGCTTACCGCGCTGTCGGGTCCGGATCGGGAGAAGGCGCTGCTGGCGCTGATTCGCGCCGAAGCGGCCGGAGTGCTGGCCTACGACTCGCCGGCCGCCGTGGCGGACCACCGAACCTTCGCCCAGCTCGGCGTCGACTCGCTGGCCGCGGTGGAACTGCGCAACCGGCTCACCGCGGCCACCGGCATCCGGCTGCCCGCCGCGGTGGTGTTCGAGTACGCCACCCCGGTGGCGCTGGCCGCGCATCTGCACGAGTCCATGCCGGCCGCGGACGGCACGCCGGCCACCTCGTCGCTCGCCGAACTCGACCAGCTCGAAGCGGCGTTGGCGGACGCCGACCCCGGCGCAGTGGACCGGTCGAAGCTGCGCATGCGGCTCACCGCGCTGCTGGCCAAGTACGGCGGTGAGGGGCAGAGCGGCTCCGCACCGGAGCAGGACCTGTCGTCGGCCTCCGACGACGAACTGTTCGACCTCGTCGACGACCTCGGCGCCAGCTAGGGGCAGGGAAGGAATCCGCGTGGCAAACGAGGACAGGCTCCGGGACTATCTCCGGCGCGCACTGGCCGAGGCGCAGAGCGCTCAGCACAGGTTGGCCGAGATCGAACAGTCCCGGCGCGAGCCGATCGCGATCGTGGGCATGGCGTGCCGTTATCCGGGCGGGGTGGGTACGCCCGAGCAGTTGTGGGAGATGCTGGCCGCCGGCCGGGACGGGATCTCCGGGTTCCCCGCCGACCGCGGCTGGGACCTGGCCGGACTGCCGGTCGGGCTCGGCGGGTTCGTCGCCGACGCCGGTGAGTTCGACGCCGGCTTCTTCGGGATCTCGCCGCGCGAGGCGTTGGCCATGGACCCGCAGCAGCGGCTGCTGCTGGAGACCTCCTGGGAGGCGTTCGAACGCGCCGGGATCGACCCGTCGTCGGTGCGCGGCAGCCGTACCGGTGTGTTCGCCGGGCTGATGTACCACGACTACGCGACGCTCACGGACAGCGTGCCCGCGGAGTTGGAAGGCTTCATCGGCAATGGGAACGCCGCCAGCATCGCCACCGGCCGGGTCGCCTACACCTTCGGTCTCGAAGGCCCCGCCGTCACCGTGGACACCGCCTGCTCCTCCTCGCTGGTCACCCTGCACCTGGCGGTGCAGTCGCTGCGCTCCGGCGAGACGACGCTGGCGCTGGCCGGCGGCGTGACCATCATGGCCACCCCCGGCACCTACGTGGAGTTCGACCGGCTCGGCGGGCTGGCCGCCGACGGCCGGTGCAAGGCGTTCTCGGCCGGGGCCGACGGCACCGGCTGGTCCGAGGGCGTCGGGATGCTGCTGCTGGAACGGCTGTCTGACGCGCAGCGCAACAACCACCCGGTGCTGGCCGTCATCCGCGGCTCCGCGGTCAACCAGGACGGCGCGTCCAACGGACTGACCGCGCCCAACGGCCAGGCGCAGCGCCGGGTCATCGTCGAGGCGCTGACCAACGCGGCCCTGTCCCCCCGGGACATCGACGCGGTCGAGGCGCACGGCACCGGCACCTCGCTGGGCGACCCCGTGGAGGCGCAGGCCTTGCAGGCCGTCTACGGCGCCGAGCGCGACCGGCCGTTGTGGCTGGGGTCGGTCAAGTCCAACATCGGCCACACCCAGGCCGCCGCGGGCGTCGCAGGTGTGATCAAGGTCGTGCAGGCGATGCGGCACGGGGTGCTGCCCCGCACGCTGCACGTCGACACCCCGACCCCGCACATCGACTGGGCCGGTGGCCCGCTGGAACTGCTCGCCGAGTCCCGGCCCTGGCCGGAGACCGAGGTCCGCCGCGCGGCCGTGTCGGCGTTCGGGGTCAGCGGCACCAACGCGCACGTCATCATCGAGCAGGCTCCGGCCGTCGAGCCCACGACGGTGCCCGCCGTGCCGGAGGGGTTGCCGGTGCCGGTGCTCGTGTCCGGTCGTAGCGCCGACGCGTTGCGCGGGCAGGCGGCCCGGTTGCGTGAGTTCGTAGTGGCGGACCCGGAATTGACTGTGCCTCAGCTGGCGTTCGCGAGTGCCACGGATCGTGCTGCTTTGGAGCATCGTGGTGTGGTGGTGGCTGGTGGGCGGGATGAGTTGT
>NZ_JBICUX010000043.1:3317-4734 GCF_043198595.1 Streptomyces sp. NPDC048751 | reverse complement strand
AACACAGTGGACGCGAGCAACTGAGGACAAGCCCTCGGCCTATTAGTACCGGTCACCTTCACACGTTACCGTGCTTCCAGATCCGGCCTATCAACCCAGTCGTCTACTGGGAGCCTTACCCCATCAAGTGGGTGGGAATACTCATCTCGAAGCAGGCTTCCCGCTTAGATGCTTTCAGCGGTTATCCCTCCCGAACGTAGCCAACCAGCCATGCCCTTGGCAGAACAACTGGCACACCAGAGGTTCGTCCGTCCCGGTCCTCTCGTACTAGGGACAGCCCTTCTCAATATTCCTGCGCGCGCAGCGGATAGGGACCGAACTGTCTCACGACGTTCTAAACCCAGCTCGCGTACCGCTTTAATGGGCGAACAGCCCAACCCTTGGGACCGACTCCAGCCCCAGGATGCGACGAGCCGACATCGAGGTGCCAAACCATCCCGTCGATATGGACTCTTGGGGAAGATCAGCCTGTTATCCCCGGGGTACCTTTTATCCGTTGAGCGACGGCGCTTCCACAAGCCACCGCCGGATCACTAGTCCCGACTTTCGTCCCTGCTCGACCCGTCGGTCTCACAGTCAAGCTCCCTTGTGCACTTACACTCAACACCTGATTGCCAACCAGGCTGAGGGAACCTTTGGGCGCCTCCGTTACTCTTTAGGAGGCAACCGCCCCAGTTAAACTACCCATCAGACACTGTCCCTGATCCGGATCACGGACCCAGGTTAGACATCCAGCACGACCAGACTGGTATTTCAACGACGACTCCACAACCACTGGCGTGGCCGCTTCAAAGTCTCCCAGCTATCCTACACAAGCCGAACCGAACACCAATATCAAACTGTAGTAAAGGTCCCGGGGTCTTTCCGTCCTGCTGCGCGAAACGAGCATCTTTACTCGTAGTGCAATTTCACCGGGCCTATGGTTGAGACAGTCGAGAAGTCGTTACGCCATTCGTGCAGGTCGGAACTTACCCGACAAGGAATTTCGCTACCTTAGGATGGTTATAGTTACCACCGCCGTTTACTGGCGCTTAAGTTCTCAGCTTCGCCTGGACGAATCCAAGCTAACCGGTCCCCTTAACGTTCCAGCACCGGGCAGGCGTCAGTCCGTATACATCGCCTTACGGCTTCGCACGGACCTGTGTTTTTAGTAAACAGTCGCTTCTCGCTGGTCTCTGCGGCCACCCCCAGCTCAGGAAGTAAATTCCATCACCAGGCGTGGCCCCCCTTCTCCCGAAGTTACGGGGGCATTTTGCCGAGTTCCTTAACCATAGTTCACCCGAACGCCTCGGTATTCTCTACCTGACCACCTGAGTCGGTTTAGGGTACGGGCCGCCATGAAACTCGCTAGAGGCTTTTCTCGACAGCATAGGATCATCCACTTCACCACAATCGGCTCGGCATCAGGTCTCAGACT
>NZ_JBICUX010000043.1:1867-3228 GCF_043198595.1 Streptomyces sp. NPDC048751 | reverse complement strand
ACGTACGTCCTACACCCTTACCCCGGGACAACCACCGCCCGGGATGGACTACCTTCCTGCGTCACCCCATCACTCACCTACTACCAACTTGGGCCACCGGCTCCACCACTTTCCTTTCCCCGAAGGGTCCGGAACGGCTTCACGGGCTTAGCATCACTGGATTCGATGTTTGACGCTTCACAGCGGGTACCGGAATATCAACCGGTTATCCATCGACTACGCCTGTCGGCCTCGCCTTAGGTCCCGACTTACCCTGGGCAGATCAGCTTGACCCAGGAACCCTTAGTCAATCGGCGCACACGTTTCTCACGTGTGAATCGCTACTCATGCCTGCATTCTCACTCGTCAACCGTCCACAACTACCTTCCGGTGCTGCTTCACCCGGCAGACGACGCTCCCCTACCCATCACGATCCCCGTTGGGGGTATATATCGCAATGACACGACTTCGGCGGTACGCTTGAGCCCCGCTACATTGTCGGCGCGGAATCACTAGACCAGTGAGCTATTACGCACTCTTTCAAGGGTGGCTGCTTCTAAGCCAACCTCCTGGTTGTCTGTGCGACTCCACATCCTTTCCCACTTAGCGTACGCTTAGGGGCCTTAGTCGATGCTCTGGGCTGTTTCCCTCTCGACCATGGAGCTTATCCCCCACAGTCTCACTGCCGCGCTCTCACTTACCGGCATTCGGAGTTTGGCTAAGGTCAGTAACCCGGTAGGGCCCATCGCCTATCCAGTGCTCTACCTCCGGCAAGAAACACACGACGCTGCACCTAAATGCATTTCGGGGAGAACCAGCTATCACGGAGTTTGATTGGCCTTTCACCCCTAACCACAGGTCATCCCCCAGGTTTTCAACCCTGGTGGGTTCGGTCCTCCACGAAGTCTTACCTCCGCTTCAACCTGCCCATGGCTAGATCACTCCGCTTCGGGTCTTGAGCGTGCTACTAAATCGCCCTGTTCGGACTCGCTTTCGCTACGGCTACCCCACCCGGGTTAACCTCGCAACACACCGCAAACTCGCAGGCTCATTCTTCAAAAGGCACGCAGTCACGAGAACAAGGCAAACCTTGTTCCGACGCTCCCACGGCTTGTAGGCACACGGTTTCAGGTACTATTTCACTCCGCTCCCGCGGTACTTTTCACCATTCCCTCACGGTACTATCCGCTATCGGTCACCAGGGAATATTTAGGCTTAGCGGGTGGTCCCGCCAGATTCACACGGGATTTCTCGGGCCCCGTGCTACTTGGGTGTCTCTCAAACGAGCCGCTGATGTTTCGACTACGGGGGTCTTACCCTCTACGCCGGACCTTTCGCATGTCCTTCGCCTACATCAACGGTTTCTGACTCGCCTCACAGTC
>NZ_JBICUX010000042.1:0-5184 GCF_043198595.1 Streptomyces sp. NPDC048751 | reverse complement strand
GGGCACCAGCCCCGGCACCAAGGTGGACATCTGGGACTGCAACGGCGGAGCCAACCAGAAGTGGACGATCCACGCCGACGGCACGATCACCGGTGACCAGTCCGGCCTGTGCCTGGACGCCACCGGCGCCGGAACGGCCAACGGCACCCTGCTGCAGCTGTGGACCTGCAACGGCAGCAGCAACCAGAAGTGGACACGCGACTGATCCCGTGACCGGTGGGCGGACTTCCTGAGCCTCCCCGCTCCCTCTGAAAGGCCCCAGGGCGCGCTCCGGGGACAGCCGACGGTCGGGGTCGTAGCCGAACAGATCGACGAACAGCACCCCGCCGGGAAACCAGCCCGGCTCGCGCAATGCGCGAGTGGCGGTCTGTACCACGAGTTCGGTCTTCCCAACTCCAGCCAGTCCTGCCACCGCCGACACCAGCACAGCCTGCTGCTCTCTGCCGGGTGCCAGGCTCCGGAGCAGCTCGTCCACATCGGTGTCGCGGCCGGTGAAGGTGGGCGAGGCAGCCGGCAGGCCCAGGAGCGCCGGGCGGACCTGAGGAGGCAGCACCACGGTGATGTCCCGGCCCTGGATCACCGCGTTGAAGAACACGCCACCGCTGATCTTGTTCGACACCTGCCCGCCCGCGTCGTCCTCGCCCACCGTGTACGCCTCGGTCATGCCGGTCAGTCCTGACTCGAGGGCTCGACACGGGCGCAGGCAGCCGAAGGCGGGTGTGGGAATGGACGTCGCACCAGCGCACTCGGCCCCGCCCAGGCCTGCCGCCCGGCCTCACCACGAGCGCCGCCTGCCGGCGCCCCTGGCAGCGCCACAGGAATCGGGGGCATCTGGCGCCACCCTCCGCATCCGACATTTCACTGAGAGTGGACACCTTACGAGAACCTGCGGTAGCGCGGGACACCATTCGGGTGATCTCGGAGGTATGGGCGCAAGCCGATCGGTCCGCGCCCACCAGTCTCAATCGCCGTGCCCCCGCCCGGTGTTCACTCCCCGTGCAGGGACGGCCTGGACAGCAGAAGGAGGCTTCGAGGCTTGATGGTGAGGGTGCTGGACGCCTTGTGTTCCGTCTCGTCGGGGACGCCCCGGGGCTCGACGGTGTCGATCAGGGTGGTCCAGCGTTCGCCGTAACCGGCGTCCGGCAGGCGGAAGTCGACCGGCTCCCAGGAGCTGTTGAGCAGCAGCAGGAACGAGTCGTCGACGACGGGACGCCCGTAGGGGTCGGGCTCGGCGATCGCGTCGCCGTTGAGGAACACGCCGACGCAGTGGGCGTCGGAGCGCTGCCAGTCCCGGTCGGTCATCTCACGCGCGTCCGGCCGCAGCCAGACGAGGTCGGGCAGCGGCTGCCCGGCGTGCGTGACCGTCTCGCCGAGGAAGAAGCGACGCCGGCGCAGGACGGGGTGGGCGGCGCGCAGGGCGATGACGGAGCGGGTGAAGTCGGCCAGGTCGCGCTGCTCCCCCGTGAGCCGCCAGTCGATCCAGGACACCTCGTTGTCCTGGCAGTAGGCGTTGTTGTTGCCGCCCTGGGTGCGACCCAGTTCGTCGCCGTGGCTCAGCATCGGGATGCCCTGGGACAGCAGCAGCGTGGCCAGGAAGTTGCGCTGCTGCCGGGCGCGCAGCTCCAGCACCGCCCTGTCGTCGGTCTCCCCCTCGGCGCCGCAGTTCCAGGACCGGTTGACGCTCTCGCCGTCCTGGTTGTCCTCGCCGTTGTCCTCGTTGTGCTTGTCGTTGTACGAGACCAGGTCGCGCAGGGTGAACCCGTCGTGCGCGGTGACGAAGTTGACGCTGGCACGGGGGCGGCGCCTGCTGTGGGCGTACAGGTCGGAGGAGCCGGTCAGCCGGGAGGCGAACTCGCCCAGCGTGTGCTGCTCCGCCCGCCAGAAGTCCCGTACGGCGTCGCGGTACTTGCCGTTCCACTCCGACCACAGCGGCGGGAAGTTGCCCACCTGGTAGCCGCCCTCGCCGACGTCCCACGGCTCGGCGATGAGCTTGACGCGGCTGATCACCGGGTCCTGCTGGATCAGGTCGAAGAACGCCGACAGCCGGTCCACCTCGTGGAACTGCCGGGCCAGCGTCGCCGCGAGGTCGAAGCGGAACCCGTCGACTCGCATCTCGGTGACCCAGTACCGCAGTGAGTCCATGATCAGCTGAAGGACGTAGGGGTGGCGCATCAGGAGGCTGTTGCCAGTGCCCGTGGTGTCGTAGTAGTGCGCCCAGTCGCCGTCGACGAGGCGGTAGTACGAGGCGTTGTCGATGCCCCGGAAGGAGAGCGTGGGGCCCTTCTCGCTGCCCTCGGCGGTGTGGTTGTACACCACGTCGAGGATCACTTCGAGCCCGGCCGCGTGCAGCGCCTTCACCATCGACTTGAACTCGGTGACCTGCTGGCCGCGGGTGCCGTGGGCGGCGTAGGCGTTGTGCGGGGCGAAGAAGCCGATCGTGTTGTAGCCCCAGTAGTTGGACAGGCCCCGGTCCCTCAGCACGCCGTCCTGCACGAACTGGTGGACCGGCATCAGCTCGACTGCGGTCACCCCGAGGGAGACGAGGTGCTCGACGACGGCCGGGTGGGCGAGGCCCGCGTAGGTGCCGCGGAGTTCGGGCGGCACGTCGGGGTGGGTCAGGGTGAGGCCCCGGACGTGGGCCTCGTAGATCACCGTGTCGGCGTAGGGCCGCCGGGGCGGCCGGTCCTCGCCCCAGTCGAAGGCGGCGCCGGTCACCACGCCGAGCAGGGTGTGGCCGGCGCTGTCGGCGGGGTCCGGGCCGCCGGGCGAACGCTCGTAGAGCGAGCGGTGGTTGTCGATCTGCCCGTCCACCGCCCGGGCGTACGGGTCCAGGAGCAGCTTGGCCGGGTTGCAGCGGTGCCCGGCGGACGGGTCCCACGGGCCGTGCACCCGGTAGCCGTAGCGCTGCCCCGGGCCGACGCCCGGCAGATAGCCGTGCCAGACGAAGCCGTCGGCCTCGGTCAGCGGGACGCGGTGCTCGGTGCCGTCGTCGTCGACGAGGACCAGCTGGACGCGTTCGGCGACCTCGCTGAACAGCGCGAAGTTGGTGCCCTCGCCGTCGTGGTCGGCTCCCAGGGGGTAGGGGTGTCCGCTCCAGGCGGGCACCCCTGCTCGGTTCGGCCTCGGGGTCACCGGGCGCCCTCCAGGACGCCGTCCGCCGGTGCGGCCAGCGCGGCGACCGGTACCTCGCGGGGCACGTCGAGGCCCTCGCGCAGGTTCGGCGAGGGTGCCGTCGGCACCAGCGGGACTCGTTCGCCGGAGCGGGCACGCTGCGAGAACCAGATGACCTTGCTGCCGGTGTCCGTGGCGCAGCAGCCCCAGCCGTCGCTCATCGCGGCGATGTGCTCCAGGCAGCCGCGCAGGTCCTGATCGGGGCGCAGGTCACGGTTGTCCTCCCCCACGGCGGTGATGAGGTGCTGGCCGGTCCACCACAGCTCGATCGAGGCGTTCTTGTCCGTCGCGTGCTCGTCGATGGCGGTCAGCAGCAGTCCGGCGCCGCGGCAGACGGGCTCGACGAGGTTCTCGAGGTCCCAGAGCCGGAGGTGGGCGGCCAGGATGCGGCCGACCTGTCCGACCCGTTCGGGGCTGACTTCCACGTCGAGGTGGTAGTAGCAGGGCACTGCGGTCTTCATCGTCGTTTGCTCCTCACCGGCGAGGCCTGGGCTCCCTCTCGACCCCCGCGGGGCCGAGCCCCGAACACGGAGCGTGGGCTCTGATCGCTTCTGAGTCACCTCTCACAGTGAGGCTGTTGGTCCATTCGTGCAACACGAGCATCACCAGGAGCACGGCCGAGGTGGTTGAAGATCCAACAGGACGGTGCGTGGTAGTGCGTGCACCATGGGTGAAAGCCTCGATCGCCGAAGCGGTCCGTGCCTCACGCATGCACGGCCACCGGCCCGACCGTCGGGCATGTGCCCATCGAGAGCCCGGGAAGGTGAAGGGCGCCATGCTGCTACCCGCCAAGGCCGAAGTCGCACGGCAGTTGCGGCGGTACCGGGCGTGGGAACGCGTGATGCTCGCGTCCCCCACGGACCTCACGGTGCGGGCCACCTTCGAGGACTCGGGTTACACCCTCTGCGTGCTGATGGGAAAGCGCTGTGCGCGGGAGGCCGCCGACGCCGCCGAACGCTACCTCCGGGAGCAGCGCGAGCGGCCTCGGGCCGCCGCCGTCGGCAGGCGGGGTCCGCCGTCGGGGCGACGTTCCCCGGCGGGGCGGTAGTCCCCCTTCCGGAGCAGGATCCCCAGCCGGGCCGACAGGCCCGGCTTTAGTACGGCAGACCTTTCAGGTGCGGCAGAGCTTCCGGTACGGCGGAGCTTTCAGGTACGGCGGAGGTGACACCCATGAGTTCGAACCCGGCCATCGGCCGAATCCCGGTACGCGATGTGCGCCCGGCGGTGGAGCACGGACGGCGCCCTGCGAAGGCGGTCGTCGGGGAGACGTTCCAGGTCACCGCCACCGTCTTCCGCGAGGGACATGACGCGGTCGGCGCCAACGTGGTCCTCCGGGACCCGGACGGCCGCCCCGGCCCGTGGACCCCGCTGCGTGAACTCGCCCCCGGCACCGACCGCTGGGGCGCCGACGTCACCCCGGACGCCGTCGGCCGCTGGACCTACACCGTGGAGGCCTGGAGCGACCCGATCGCCACCTGGCGGCACCACGCCCGCATCAAGATCCCGGCAGGCATCGACACCGGCCTGGTCCTGGAGGAGGGCGGCGAACTGTACGAGCGTGCCGCGGCGGGGGTGCCGAAGGGCGAGGACCGGGACGCCGTGCTGGCCGCGGTGGTGGTACTGCGCGACGACTCCCTGCCGGTCGCCACCCGTTTGGCGGCGGCGCTGACGCCGAGGGTGGACAGAGTTCTCGCCCGGTATCCGCTGCGAGAGTTGGTGACCGCCTCGGAGGCGCTGCCGTTGCAGGTGGAGCGGGAGCGTGCGCTGTACGGGGCCTGGTACGAGTTCTTCCCCCGCTCCGAGGGCACTCCCGAACAGCCCCACGGCACGTTCCGCACCGCCGCACGACGCCTTCCGGCCATCGCCGCCATGGGCTTCGACGTCGTCTACCTCCCCCCGATCCACCCCATCGGCCACGCCTACCGCAAAGGCCCCAACAACACCCTCTCCGCAGGCCCCGACGACGTCGGCGTGCCCTGGGCCATCGGCTCCAGCGAAGGCGGCCACGACGCC
>NZ_JBICUX010000041.1:0-5265 GCF_043198595.1 Streptomyces sp. NPDC048751 | reverse complement strand
CAAGCAGATCGTGCCGCCGCTCCCACCGTACGTGGCACAGAACGCTAGTCCAGCAGCGCGTTCGCGGCAGGGCCAGGCGCCGGTGTCCCGTCGGCGGGGCACCGGGCCCTTTGCCAGGGCGCCGATCCAATATCGCCACGACCGGCGACAGGCTTGGCCGGCCGGGCCTGCGGCTGACCTGTACCGAGATCACCGAAGCGGACACAGGTGTCAGGGGGCGTGGCGCGTGACCCGGTGCACCGCCCATGCAGCAAAGACCCACGTGGCCGCGGCAATACCGTGCTGCCCTACGGGGCCGAGGCCATCACCACCGGTTCTCTGGCTGGGCCACGGCTCCGCTCGCGTCGTGTTTTCCCGGCCGGCGAGCATACGGAGCGCGGCGCGGACCTCGTCGAGGGCGCTGTCACCCACTGCGATCAGTTCCAGCCCTTGCCGTGCCACCTGCTCATACGACAAGTACTTCCGTGCGAGCTCGGCCATGATGTCTACCAGCGTTTCCCGGAAGACGTCCGTGGCTGACAGGTTCGGGGCGATGCCGCGTACCGTGCCTTCGACGTTGGCCATGGACTTGCCCAGCATCCCGATCATGGGGTTGGTGCGGATCCCGCGCCGGGCAGCGCACCGAAGGATCGTTGCCAGGGCCGAGCCGAAGTTCATGCCGTCGAGGCGGCTGGCGGCCAGTCGCGGCACCACGCGTGTCAGGTCGTCCCGGAAACCGGGCAGGTCGGTGCGCGGGGTCGACCGGCCGAGCTCGAGCCAGGCGGCGGCCAGGCCGCGCGCGTCGTTGTGGGCGATGCTGGTGAACGCGAGCGCTCCCAGCGTTCCGGTGTGCCGGTCGATCCGCCCGGCCATGCCCCAGTCGATGAGGGTCGCCCCTGTCTCGGGGTGCAGGAAGACGTTGCCCGGATGAGGATCGGCATGGAAGAAGTGCTCGACGAAGTAGCCCCGGTACATGTACCTGAGCAGTTCGGCGCCCACCCGCTCGCGCTGCTCCTCGCACAGGTCCTCCGCCGCCCCGGCGCTGAGCGCCCGTCCGCGCGCGAGGCCCTGGATCAGCACCCGCCGCCCGGCCTGCCGAACCGCGGGCACCGTCAGGTACCGGAAGCCTTCCGCCGCCCGGCGACCGGTTTCCATGTGCGCGGCCTCGGCGGTGAAGTCCAGCTCCGGACTCATGCAGTCGAAGATCCCTTGCAGAATCGCGTCGAGGTCCAGCACCTCGGCGAGCCGGGGAAGCGCCCGCCCCGTCATACGAGCTGCCCGGCTCAGGGCCGCCATGTCCGCCCGCATCCGGGCCTCGGCCCCGGGCCGCTGCACCTTGAGCACCGCGCGGCTGCCATCGTGCAACACCACGGGATACACCTGGGCCAGCGACGCCGAACCGCAGGGCAGGCCGACGTCGACTTCACGGAACAGCTTCTCCCACCTGCGCCCCAGCTCCTGCTCCAGTACCGGTTCGAAGACGGAGAACGGCGCGACGCTCACGGTGGTGTGCAGCCGTTCCAGCTCCAAGATCAGGGCCCCGGAGACCAGATCCGGTCGGGTGGCCAGTACCTGGCCGACCTTGATGTAGAGCGGCCCCAGCGCCTCCATCGTCATGCGGATCCGCCGCGCCCGGTGGCGTTGCGCGCCCATGGTGCGCTCAGCCGTATCGGTGCCCTGCCGGGCAGCGAGCACGTCCTGGGCGAGCAGCCCGGCCAGGCGGGCGACGCCGACCCCTCGAACCGGTTCCATGGCTGCGGCCACCGGCTCAGGCCCGGCCCAGCAGCTGGGTTCCGGAGACGTTGGTCTGGCGGGCCATGAAGAACGCGGTGAATCCGTCGAGTAGTTCGGTCAGGCTGATCGTGCCGTCCTTGTCGACGTCGAGTTCGTCGAAGCCGCGGTCGAGGTCACCGGGGTCGACGCGTCCGCCGGCGAACACGGTGCGGTACTCATGCCGCTCGATCGCCCCACTGCCGTCGGTGTCCACTGCCTCGAACATGGCGCGCACGGCGTGGTGCACGCCGTCGCGCACATAGCCGGGGTCCGCGTCGCAGTTGCGGAGCATGGCCGTGACCCACTCGTCCTTGCTGATACTTCCGTCGCCATCGGTGTCCATGGTGGAGCGCATGTGCTCCCACCACGTGGTGAACCCGGCGTACACCTTGTCCTCCTGCTCCGCGGAGAGCTCCAGCTGCCAGCACAGGGAACGGGCCATCGCCTGGAGGTCGGGCGCGTCGATGCGGCCGTCGCCGGTCTGGTCGAGCACCTGGGAGAAGAAGCGGCCCAGCCGGTCGGCCCTCACGTCGCGCTCCGGCCCGCGAAGGGCCGCCGAAGCCACCGCCGCGACCAGTCCCAAGGGCCGGGTCAACAAACCGGCGCCGGGAATCCTGAAGCCGCTGGAGGGGACCTCCCGGGCCTCGTGCAGCACCTGGCCGGTCATCGCGGCGGCGGCGATCGGCATGTACCGGTTGCGCAGCGGCAGTGGTTTCATCGCGGCGTGCGCGGTGTGGTGCACGGTGCGCGACAGCGTGCGGTCGGCCTGCCCTACATGCAGGTGGAGACGCTCTCGGTAGGTCCGCGGCAGCTGTGCGGCCACCGCGCCGGGCATCAGCATCGCCGCTGAGGAGCGCGCCAGCGCCCACACTGGCGGGCACCACTCCAGCTGCGACGGTGTCGCGGCACCTCGGTACATGTCCCGCATCAGGAAACGGACCTCGGTGTTGTCCTCCAGCACCTCACGCTGCATCCGCTCGAAGTACTCCCAGAACCCGGCAGCGTCAGGCGGCAGCAGGTCGCGTTCCAGGCCGAAGGCGCCCAGGGTGGCGCACCACTCCTGGTACAGCCGTGCCTCCTGGGCAGCCGAGAGTGGCCGGCCCGCGAGCCGCTCCATGCTGCTCATCGCCTCGAACACGGTGCCCAGCACCCAGGCGCGCACCTCCGGCTGCTCGGCACTGTAGGCGCGGCCGCGCTCGTCGGTGCCCTTGATGCGCCGGTGGGCGCGCAGGATGCGCTGCACTTCCTGGTGCCGCTGATCGGGTGCGGCGTAGATGAAACGCTGCAGGCTGATCAGGGTGTGATCGACGCGCCGCCAGGGATGGGTGCGGTAGGTGGAGTGCTTGGCCAGGCCGGCACCGACCATGGGGTGAGCCGCTTGCAGCACCAGCAGGCGCGGCATCACCAGCGTCATCCGCCACTGGCCCAGCAACGTCCAGGTCGCCGACCCAGGGCCGGGGAAACCCGTCCAGTCGATGGAGGCCTCGGGCTCGGAAGCTGGCAGGGATGCGGTCATGACAGGGCGCCTTTCATGTGCTGTCGCCGGGCGGAGAGGAGGACCTTGAGCGAGGCCAGCAATGGGGGGCGGACGGTAGTGCGTGTCAGGCGGGGGCCGGCTCGTTCGACCGCTCGCAGCTGGAGGGTGTGCACGTCGAGGAACGCCGTCGTAACCGGGACGAACTCCGGCGGCAGGAACGGCAGGATGTCACGGGCCCGGCGCAGGGCCTGGCGGGCGAGCTCGATCTGCCCTCGCAGCTGCCAGCCGGTGTGTGGCAGGCAGGGCCGCCCGGCCCGCACGTCATCGGCGAGGTCACTGAGGCAGTCGATGCGCTGCGCCGCCTCGGCCGCGTCGCGCAGCGCACGAACCACCTCCCGCGTGCGGCACCCCGGGTGGACCCCGCTGAGCAGCAGCATCAGCGGATGCGACACTCGGTCCACGTACGCCTGGAAGCCGGCCTCCGAGCCGAAGTCACGGTAACCGAGGTCGCCGGCCATGCCGTCCACGAAGGTGCCTACCCACGTCTCGGGCAGCCCGGTGCGCTCCAAGGTGTGCAGCAGCGCCGCCAGCCGCGGATCGTCTGTACGACGGTCGGCCAGAGCCGCCCGTACGGCCGTGTCCCACGCATGGAAGCGGTGCGCGCGCCCGGCCACCGGCCCACTGTCGGCCGCGGTGTCCGTGGCGTGCGCGAACGCGTACACGCACAAGATGTGCGGCTGCAGCCAGGAGGGCGCCAGGAGCCGAGTGGCAGCGTAGTAGGGAGGCTCGAGTCGGCGGACCTTGCGGGCGATGTCCTGATAAGTGCTCCGCATCGAAGGCTCGTGCACTCCGGCACGATCCATCACGGTCCGGTACGAGGCCGGCGGCACAACCATCATTCAGGCCGCCCCCGCCTTGCCGAAGCGGCGTTCCCGCCCGGCATAGTCGGCCACCGCCTCCCAGAGGGCGAATCGGTCGAAATCCGGGAAGAGGACGTCGGTGAAGTACAGCTCCGCGTAAGCGCACTGCCACAGCAGGAAGTTACTGATCCGGCGCTCGCCCGAGGTACGGATGAGCAGGTCCACATCGGGCACGCCCGGCTGGTACAGCCGACTGGTCAGCGAGGCGACGTCGATGCGGTCAGGGTTCAACCGCCCGTCGGCGGCCTCACGCGCCAACTCGGCAGCCGCCCGCAACAGTTCGTCCCGAGCGCCGTAGTCGACACAGAAGACCAGGTCCATGGTCCGGTTGTCCCGGGTGAGCTGTTCGAAGCCGGCGAGAGTACGGCCCAGCGCGTCAGGGACACGGTCGCGTCTGCCGCACCACAGCGCACGCATCCCCTTGGCATGCAACGCGGCCTGGTTGTCGGTAACGAAGCCGCCGATGATCTCCAAAATCCTCGCGACTTCCTCCGGTTCACGTAGCCAGTTCTCGGTGGAGAACAGATAGAACGACAGGTACCGGATCCCCGCCTCCACAGCCCCGTCGATGGTGTCGAGCAGACGCGGCACCGCGGCTGCGTGCCCGGCGTTACGCGCCAGTCCTCGACGAGTGGCCCACCGGCCGTTGCCGTCGACGATCAGAGCTACGTGTGCGGGAACTCGACCCGGTGCCCACAAGGGCGACCAGCCCCCGGACGGATGAGGCCCCCAGGACACCGAGGTACCGGCCATCTGCTTGCATCCTCCCCTGTCACCACGCCCCCACCTTCCGGACCTTGCGCCGGTCCGTGAAGAACAGTCACACAGCGCCCCACGGGGACAAGCGCACCGGGGGAACCAGTCAGCCACCCTGCCCGACCCGCGCGGCAAGAGGCCCCGCGCGTCTGGCGATGTCACTCGAAAGAGGGAGGAAGTCCTCGGCGTGGACTCGCACCGGCTGACGCGCAGAACGGCCCGGCCGCTGAGGCGCAGTTGCCGCAGACGACAACCGCGGCCCAAAAGCGCGTGAGTCGACCGCCTGCCTGCGATGTCGGTGTGCCGGACAGCGAGGCCATGAGCGGTGACTTCGATTCCATGGGCTGACGACCCTGCGGT
>NZ_JBICUX010000040.1:0-5781 GCF_043198595.1 Streptomyces sp. NPDC048751 | reverse complement strand
CGCCGAAGTTGTCCGTATGGACGCGGCTGATCTGCGTCTTCAGCTCAATGTCACGGACCGTCCGGGCGCTGGGGACGCGGTTCTTCGCCGCATAGAGGGTAGGGGGACGGACGTGCCATGACTCGATCCTCTCAGGGAATCGAGCCTCCATCAGAGCCGGAGCGGTTCAGGGCGCCGATGCCGGGTGAGAAGTCAGAAGGTGAGCGGTGCCGGCGCGGTACGCGCAGGGCGCCCCGAAATCCCAGGCCACGATCATGCTGCGTCCGTGCAGGCATCCTGGCTCGCGGGTATCGGCAGCGCTACCCTCCAGCATCCCCGCGCCCGACGCGGCCAGAACAAGGGCCCCTATGCCTCATGGACCGGCTCCGCTCAGCTGTGCGTGAGGTGAGGCCTGGTGCTGCTCGATCCGCCCGGCCGGCACCGGCTCTGGTTCATGCGGGCTGCCGTAGTGGCCCTGCGTCAAGGGGAGGCGACACCACTTCTCAGGGCGTCGCGGAGCACTGTGACGGCCTGGGCTATGGCGGCACGGGTGGCGTGGGTGTCGCTGAGTGGGTTGAGCATCATGAAGTCGTGGGTGATGCCATCATAACGGACCGTGGTGATGTCGACGCCCGCAGCGCGGAGCTTGGCCGCGTACGCCTCGCCCTCGTCGCGTAGGACATCTGCCTCGTCGACGAGGAGGAAGGCCGGTGGCAGACCGGCGAGCTGGTCGAGGTCGGCCTTCAGGGGAGAGGCGGTGATCTCGCTGCGCCGCGCGCGGTCGGGCGCGTAGGCGTTCCAGTACCACTCCATGGCCTTGGCGGTGAGGAAGTAGCCGGTGGCGAGATCGGCGTAGGACTTGGTGTTCATGTCGGCGTCCGTGACCGGGTAGTACATGGACTGATGCACGAAGCGGACGTCGCCGCGCTCCTTGGCCATCAGGGTGAGAGCAGCCGTCATGTTTCCGCCGACCGAGTCGCCCGCTACCGCCATGCGGTCCGGGTCGAGGCCGTGAGCAGCGCCTTCTCGGACGATCCATTGAGCGGTGGCGTAGCCCTGCTCGATCGCCACCGGGTAGTGCGCCTCGGGGGAGCGGGTGTACTCGACGAACACGACCGCAACCTGCGCCCCGTCCGCGAGTTCGCGCACCAGCCGATCATGGGTGTCGGCGTTGCCCAGAACCCATCCACCGCCATGCATGTAGAGAACCACGGCGAGGGGCGGCGAGGAGCCCAGCGGCCGGACGATGCGCGCACGTACATCGCCGACATGGGCAGGAACGGTGATCCACTCTGAATCGACATCGAGCTTCTGGATCGGTTCCGCTTGGATGTCGTCCAATACCCTGCGGGCCTTCTCGGGCCCCAATTCGTACAGGAACGGCGGCTGGGACGTGGCATCAGCGAACTGCTGGGACGCGGGCTCCAGAACGAGGGCGCCAGAGGATGCGGTCATGACGGTCT
Organism: Streptomyces sp. NPDC048751; assembly: GCF_043198595.1. Taxonomy (NCBI): domain Bacteria; kingdom Bacillati; phylum Actinomycetota; class Actinomycetes; order Kitasatosporales; family Streptomycetaceae; genus Streptomyces; species Streptomyces sp. NPDC048751. The sequence continues at coordinate 4,339 of NZ_JBICUX010000040.1, read as the reverse complement.
CCGTGGGGTCTGGGGAGAGGCACGTGGCTGAGAGATGCTGAGGACTCGCGCACAGCCCGACCGTGGAGCGCCGATGCGCCCCGCCACTGGGCAGGCAGCGCAGCATGGCCACACGCAACAGCCTCGCCCCTTCGGGCCGTGATCGCATCCGTACAGCCGCATGCTCGGGCCCGTTTCGCCACTGCACGGTTGCTGCCGAGCCGGAGCCGAAGCGGTCTGGAAGGCCACGGCCTTGGCTGGCTCCTCGTCGGCCTGGCGCTCGTTGCCGTCCGCGAGGATGCCGCTAGCTTCGGCGTCCGGATCAAGGCAGCAGCTGGGGCAGCGATCGTTGCGAACTGCCATCTCTCTGCCGGGCCGGCCGGCCCGGCCGGGCAGGTTGGGGTAGTAGGCCGGGTAGCCGGGGCACGTCGCCGTGACCCGGCCCCCTCCGAACCCGACTCACAGGGTGCATCAGGCTCAAGCAAGCCAGAGAGTTTCGCAGAGCCGGGCCGTGCGGACCCATCTCCGACGCCTCCTGCGGCGCGGGCCCCGTCCCACGACCGCCGAGCGATGTCCCCGGGTGGCCACGGCGCATACCAGCAACCAGACTTGGCCCCATGACGGAATCGGAATCCACCGCGTACGACGTCGTGGTACTCGGAGCCGGACCCGTGGGAGAGAACGTCGCCGACCGTACCCGCGCGGCCGGCCTCTCCACGGCGGTCGTGGAGAGCGAACTGATCGGCGGCGAATGCTCGTACTGGGCCTGCGTCCCCAGCAAGGCACTGCTGCGCCCGGCCATCACCCGAGCGGACGCCCGCCGGGTACCCGGACTGCGCCAGTCCGTACAGGGGCCCCTCGACGCTCCCGCCGTCCTCGCCCACCGCAACTCCTTCACCCACGGCTGGAAGGACGACAGCCAGGCCCAATGGCTCGACGGCACAGGCGCCCGCCTCTACCGCGGCCACGGCCGGCTCGCCGGATCGCGCAGGGTCGAGGTCACCGGCCCCGAGGGCGAGCGGCACACGCTCACCGCCCGGCACGCGGTCGCCGTCTGCACCGGCAGCCACGCTGTCGTGCCCGACATCCCGGGCTTCGACCGGGACCGGGTCAAGCCGTGGACCAGCCGCGAGGCCACCAGTGCGCAAGCGGTGCCGGGTCGTCTCGCGGTCGTCGGCGGCGGTGTCGTCGGCGCCGAGATGGCCACTGCCTGGCAGGCCCTCGGTGCTCGGGTCACGGTCCTCGTCCGCGGCAAGGGCCTGCTGCCCCGCATGGAGCCCTTCGCCGGCGAACTGGTCGCCGAGGCCCTCACGGAGGCCGGCGCGGACGTGCGTACCGGCACATCGGTGGAGTCGGTGACGCGGGACGGCCCTACGGTCGTCGTCACCACCGACAAGGGCGATCGGATCGAGGCCGACGAGATCCTCTTCGCCACCGGCCGCGCTCCGCGCACCGACGACATCGGGCTCGACACGATCGGCTTGGAGCCGGGCGCCTGGCTCCCGGTCGACGACAGCTGCCGGGTGACGGGCAGCGAGTGGCTGTACGCGGTGGGCGACGTCAACCGCCGTGCGCTGCTGACCCACCAGGGCAAGTACCAAGCCCGCATCGCCGGCGCGGCCATCGCCGCCCGCGCCGCCGGCGTCCCGCTCCTGGAGTCCGACCGGTGGGGTGCCCACACCGCCACCGCCGACCACGCCGCCGTCCCCCAGGTCGTCTTCACCGACCCGGAGGCCGCCGCGGTCGGCCTCTCCCTCGCCGAAGCCGAACAGGCCGGCCACCGCGTCCGCGCAGTCGACTTCGACCTCTCCTCCGTCGCCGGCGCGAGCCTTTACGCCGACGGCTACCGCGGCCGTGCCCGCATGATCGTCGACGTCGACGAGGAAATCCTCCGTGGCGTCACCTTTGTCGGCCCCGGAGTCAGTGAACTCCTCCACTCCGCGACGATCGCGGTCGCCGGGGAAGTCCCGGTGAACCGGCTCTGGCATGCGGTACCGGCCTACCCGACGGTGAGTGAGGTGTGGTTGCGGTTGCTGGAGACGTACCGGGACGCGTAGTTCGCGCCTGAGGGGAGCCACCAGTTCCAGTGGCTGCCGGCCAGGCACGTCACGGGCGGGTTTGAGGGATGGATGCGCGTGTCAGCGGCGGAACTCTGCCACGGCCGTGCCGAGGTCGCGTTCGATTTCACCCACACTCTGGAGTCCCCGGTCAGCCAGGTAGTCCAGGCGCTCGCGGGTTTCGGGCAGGGCGATCAGGCTTTGAAACGTGGCGGCGTCGGAGCGGATGTGTGCATGTTCCGCCAGCGTGAGGTCGTTGATGGTGCGCTTGGCGGCCTTGACCCCCTCGGGCGGGAAACCGGCGATGCGCTTGGCGAGGCGCTCGACGAAGCTGTCCAGTTCGGAGTCGGGCAGGGAGCGGTTGATCCAGCCGTAGCGTTCGGCGAGATCGGCGTCGAAGTCGTCGGCTCCGGCGATGGCTTCGATAGCGCGGGTGCGGCCGAGTCGCCGGGCCAGGTGCTGGGTGCCGCCAGCGCCGGGCAGAGCGCCGGTACCGGACTCGAACTGGCCGAAGACCGCGTTCTCGCGCGAGGCGAAGATCATGTCGCAGGCCAGGGCAAGCTCGTTGCCGCCGCCGCGGGCACGGCCGCGCACCTTGGCGATGGTGATCACTGGGACGCGCGCCAGCCTGTGCAAGAACATGCCGAGTGAGGCGTCACCGGGGCCGCCGGCCTTGGCCGCCTCCGCGGTGTACTGCGGGACCTCCGAGAGATCCACGTGCGCTGAGAAGTAGTCCGGTGAGGCGCTGTCGACGACAACGACGCGCACGTCACCGGGGTCGGTGTGCAGCATGTCGGCCAGGCAGACCAGGTCGCGGACCAGGTCGACGCCGAGGAGGTTGAGAGGACCGGCGTCGAGGGTGGCGGAGAGAACGCCGTCTTCGAGACGGGTCCGGATGGAGGAGTAGGCGAAGGTCATGACGACTCCGGTGAGCGAGGGGATGCAGAAGGAGCAGATCGCGCAGTCAGGCGGTGCAGCCCGCCGGGCGATGATGTTGGGGGTGGGTAACCACCTTCCGCGCGAGGGGCAGAGAGCAGAGTTCTCTGGTGGTTTCGGCATCAACATTTGGACATACAAGGCAACTGTCGAGTTACGGCTTCCTCGCGTTCTGCTGTCCAGGGTGTGATCCAGTCATGATGACGGCATGACGTTGGCGTCGCGAGCCCTGAGAGAACTGGCGAGCTGGCCAGAGCTTGCCGAGGCCCCGGCCAGCTGCGGTAGGGACCGTGCGCTGCGCGCGGCCGCACACGAGATCGTCCACTTCCACGCGGACCAGGACGTGGACCTGCACCTCACGGCCCGGGCCATACGGCGCCTTGAGGACGACCTCGTGACTTCACCTGCCATCCAGCTCGTGCCGGGTTCGCCGTGGATCACGCTGCACCTGAGCAACGACCGCGATATCGACCTGCTCATGACCTTGGTGAGTGCCGCACTGCAGGCGCATCAGACGTGGCCGGTTCCGAGCGACATACCGTCGGCGGGGTGCAATGATCGTTTTGGCGCGGCTCTTCCGCGCCAGAGTCCCAGCTGAGCCTTGCATCCACCCCTTCTACGCAGGTGATGTATGGCGATCGAGCCACGGGAAGAGGACGCCATCCGGGCAGTCACGGAGCGTCTCAAGGGCACCTACACCGACACCCACACCCCTGACGAGGTCGAGGCTGCCGTTGCCGCTGCGCACGCGTCCTTCAGTGATCGACGCGTCCGGGATTTCGTCCCCGTCCTTGTCGAACGCAAGGCTCGTGCCAGCTTGGGCAAAGCTTCCGACTGACTGACGCGCCCGCCCGTCGTGCATCGCTGCCTTCCGCTTCGGCGGCTGCGGCTCATCCGGCTACCACCGCGTACCAACTGGTGATGGCCAGCGCCAGCATCGCCACCGCGACGATCCTGGTGAGCAGGTGCAGCCGGACGTGTCTCACCAGGGTGCGGCCGCCGAGGATGCCGAGCGCGGCCACGGCCCACAAGGCGAGTAGGGCGCCGAGGCCCACCGAGAGCGGACTGTCGTAGCGGGCGGCCAGGTTGACGATCAACAGCACCGGCGCAAGTACAAGCGGCGTCAGCGGGGCATTACGGTGGGACACGAGGGCCTCCTGCGGTCGGCGGTAGATGTCGCAATCCACACCGAACCCAGAAGGCCCTCACCTGTTCAAGCACCCAACGCGCGTGTCACCAACGTGCCGGGACAGCACACCTAGGGCCTGTCGATTGGATCAGGCCGGCTGTAAGACCCGGTGCCTTGCAGCCGACCCGAGCGGGGTCTGGTGCGTGCAGCTGCAAGGCGGAGGAGGGCGTCAACGCGA
>NZ_JBICUX010000039.1:0-13714 GCF_043198595.1 Streptomyces sp. NPDC048751 | reverse complement strand
ACGGCGGGCCAGAACTGCGGGTTGCTGGTGAACAGGTCGCGGAAGTTCTGCAGCCCGACCCACTTGATGGAGTCGAAGCCGATGCCGTCCCAGGTCGTGAAGGCGAGGGCGATGGAAGCCAGCGCCGTGACCCAGACGAGGGCCACGTGCAGGATCGTGGGCACGCCGGCCATCAGGCCCAGCGTGAGGCGGTCGCGGCGGGTCAGCAGGCGCCGGTGGCCCTGCGGGATCCGCTTGGCGGCGGACGCGGCGGCGCCCGGAGGCGGCACGGCGGCCGCCTCCGGGTCCTTCGTGGTGGTCTCAGAAGTCATGGTGTGGGTGCTCAGGCGTGGGCGCTCAGGCCGACGCGAATATCTGCTTCTTCTGGCGCTCGATGGACGACAGCAGGCTGTCGATGCCCTTGGGGTCGCGGACGAACTTCTGCAGCGCGGGCTGCATCACCGTCGAGGTGAAGTCCGGCCGGGAGTCACGGTCCATGAACTGCGTCAGGCTCTTGGCGCCGGAGATCATGTCGTACGCCTTCTTCTGCAGCGGGGTGTAGGAGGAGGTGTCGGCCTTGGAGGAGGCGGCCACCACGCTGGAGTCGGCCTTGAGGTAGATCTGCTCGGCCTCGGGGGTGCCCAGGTACTCGAGGAGCTTGATCGCGCCGTCGTGGTTCTTGGGGGCCTTGCTCAGCATGAAGCCGTCGGTCGGGGCCTCGACGGTGTCCTGCCCGAACTGCGGGTCGATCTCCGGGAAGGCGAAGAAGTCCAGGTCGTCCAGGTCGGCCTTGTTGGTGAACTGCTGCGCCACGAACGTGCCCAGCACGTACATGCCCGCCTTCTTCGACACCAGCGTCTGCGCCGCGTCCTGCCAGGTGCGGCCCACGGCGCCGTCCTGGTGGTAGGGCAGGATCTCGGTCCAGTGGTCGAAGACCTTGCGGACCTTGGGGTCCGTCCAGGCCGCCTTGCCGGCCATCAGGTCGACGTGGAAGTCGTAGCCGTTGGTGCGGAAGTTGATCTGGTCGAAGGTGCCCATCGCCGGCCACATGTCCTTGTCGCCGAACGCGATCGGGACCAGGCCGTCCTTCTTCATCTGCTTGCACAGCGCGACGAGCTCGTCCCACGTGGTGGGGACCTTGTAGCCCTTCTCCTGGAAGACGCTCTTGCGGTAGAAGACCGCCCAGGGGTAGGTGTACAGCGGTACGAAGTAGTACTTTCCGTCCGCGCCCTTGCTGAGCTTCTGCATGGCGTCGGGGAAGTTGCCGCCGATCTTCGCCCACACGTCGTCGATCGGGGTGGCGAGCTTCTTGTTGGCGAAGAACTGCATCCGGTAGCCGGCGAACCAGGTGAACACGTCGTCCGGGGTGCCCTGGAGGTAGGAGTTGATCTGCTCCTGGAACGTGTTGTGGTCCTTGGTGTTGACGTCGACCTTGATCCCGGACTGCTTGGTGAAGGCCGCGTAGATCTCCGCGAACGCCTTCTTCGGCACCGCGTCCGAGGAGTTCGAGCCGAGGGAGACGGTCTTCGAGTCGGAGGCCGTCCCGCTGCCGCCGCAAGCGCTCAGCAGGGGTATGCCCGCCCCCGCGAGAAGTGCGGCGCCGCCGACACCGCGCAGCAGGCTGCGACGACTGGGGGAGGGCAGGGAGAGTCCGGAGGGAGAGAGGTCGTGCATGAACGGCTCCTGAGGGCAGGGTTCGGCCATGAGGCGAGGCTGACTGAAACCTGATCACGATCGACCAGAAATCAACTTGACCGAACACGGTGGCGCCATCTCAGCCCCACCTGCTGCCATGCGTCAAGAGTCATTGCGTTCATTTGTCGAAACGTAATCGACACGATTGATCCCCTATGGGGATCTGTGATCACCTGGGGGACCGGGACCGACTGAAGGTCGAGGCCCATCGGCTCGGTCGGCGCCTCCGTACGGAGCCCCGGTGTCCCCCGCGCGACGGCTCGCGCCCGTCCAGCTGGATCCAGATCCGCACCTCGGTGCCGCCGAGGACCGACGACCCGATCCGGACGTCCCCGCCCGTCGACTCCGCGAGCCGGCGCACGATGTCGAGGCCGAGCCCGGTCGACCCGTCGTTGCCGGAGCCGCGCCCGCGCGCCAGCGCGGCCCGCGGGTCGGATATGCCGGGGCCCGCGTCGGAGACGAGCACGATCACCGCGTCCTCGCCGTTGTGCACGTCGACCGCGAAGGCCGTGCCCTCGGGCGTGTGCCGGAAGACGTTGCCGAGCAGGGCGTCCAGGGCGGCCGCCAGATCCGCCCGGGCCACGGGTATGCGCACCGGCCGGTCGACACCGGCCACCCGCACCTTGCGGTTCTCGTCCTCGGCGAGCGCCGACCAGAACGCCATCCGCTCCCGCACCACCTCGGCCGCGTCGCACCCGGCGCCCGGCCCGGCGGCCGCGGTCTGCGGCTTGGCCTCACGGGCCGTGCGGATGATCGTGTCGACCTCGCGCTCCAACTGGGCCACGGCGGCCCGGGTCTGCTCGGCGGCCGGATCGTCGCCGAGGGAGGCGGTGTTCAGCCGCAGCACGGTCAGCGGGGTGCGCAGCCGGTGCGAGAGGTCGGCCGCCAGTTCCCGCTCGTTCGCGAGCAGCTGGACGACCTGGTCGGCCATGGAGTTGAAGGCGACCGCCGCCAGCCGCAGCTCGGTCGGGCCCTCCTCCGGCACCCGCGCGCCCAGCCGGCCCTCCCCCAGCTCGTGCGCGCCCTCGACGAGCCGCCGCGCGGGCCGCACCATCCGCACGCCGAGCCGGTCGGCGACCGCGACCGAGCCGACGACCAGGGCGGCGCCGACCGCGGCGAGGACCGCCCAGGCCGTGCCGACACCGTTGCTGACCTCGGACTCGGGGACGTAGACCTCGACCACGGCCATCGCGCCCGAGCTCAGCGCGACCGGCTGGAGCAGCGTGAAGCCGCCGGGCACCTCGCTGGTGGAGGCCCGCCCCAGTCTCCGTACCGTCTCGATGTCACCGTCGGACGCGCGCTGCCGTCCGAGGTCGACGGCGGCCCGGCCGTCGGTCGCAGGGATGTGCACGGCCGGCCCCGCGTCGGAGCCGGCGGAGGCGACCACGCGCTCCAACTGGGCGCGTTCGGTGGTGATGGAGAGCGCCGGTACGACGGCCGCCGCCTCCCGCTCAGCGTTGGAGAAGGCGCGGTCGCGCGCCAACTCCCTGACGACGAGACCAAGCGGGACCGCGAAGGCGACCACGACCATCGAGGTGACCGCCAGACAGACCTTGACCAGCGCCCACCTCATCGCACCGGCTCCGCCCCGCCCGGTGGCTCCAGCTTCACGCCCACGCCCCGCAGGGTGTGCAGATAGCGGGGCCGCGCGGCCGTCTCCCCCAACTTCCGCCGCAGCCAGGAGAGATGCACGTCGATGGTCTGGTCGTCGCCGTACGACTGCTGCCACACCTCGGAGAGCAGTTCCCGGCGCGCCACGACGACTCCGGGCCGTCCGGCCAGGAAGGCGAGCAGGTCGAACTCACGGCGGGTCAGGTCGAGGCGGACACCGTCCAACTCGGCCTGCCGGCGCAGCGGATCGACCATCAGGCCGCCGACGCGCAGGACGCTGGACGGGGGCGAGTCAGTCGCCCCCGCGCGGGAGCGGCGCAGTACGGCGGCGATCCGGGCCGACAGGTGCTCGACCGAGAACGGCTTGGTCAGGTAGTCGTCCGCCCCCGCGTTCAACAGCCGGACGATCTCCGTCTCGTCGTCACGCGCGGTGGCGATGATCACGGGCACGTCCGTGATGCCGCGCAGCATCTTGAGCGCCTCGGAGCCGTCGAGGTCGGGCAGTCCGAGGTCCAGGATGACGACGTCGAAGCGGAAGTGCGCGACCTCGCGCAGCGCCTCCAGCGCGGTGCCGACGCTGCGCACGGTGTGTGCGGCGTCGGTCAGATGCCGGATGAGCGCCGAGCGTACGAACTGGTCGTCCTCGACCACGAGCACACGTGCCATGCGCGGCACCGTACGCCATGTCGACCGGTCGAACAGGGGCCTGTGGACAACTCCCGGCCTGTGGACAACCGGTGGGGCAGGCATGAGGCCCGTGTGACGGGTGAGGCCGTGTGAGGCAGTATGACCGGCGATGCGCAAGGGACTCGTACACGTGCTGGCCTGGACGCTCGCCACGGGCGCGGCGGCCACGCTGTCGTGGTGGGGCGTGCACACGGTGCTCGCGGGCACGGCCTACGACCCGCCCCGCGCCCTGCCGGTCACGGCGGCCGACGTGACCACTCAGGAGTCGAAGCCGCCGGCGTCCGGCACCGGTCGGCCATCGTCGTCGGCGTCGCCGTCGACGTCGAGCAGTCCGTCGGCGAAGCCGGACCCGAGCCGCACGCCCGCCGCGCCGACACCCTCCCGGACGCCGGCCCGCGGGTCGAGCCGGGCCCCCTCCGCCTCCCCCTCCGGCCAGGTCAAGAGCTACGACACCGACGGCGGTCGCGTGGTCTTCTCGCTCGGCAGGACCTCCGCGACGCTCGTGTCGGCCACTCCTGGCACGGGCTGGTCGATGCAGGTGTGGAAGACGGAGTCGTGGATCCGGGTGGAGTTCACCTCGGGCGCGGACCGGGTGTCGGTGTTCTGCACCTGGCACGACGGGCCGCCGCGGGTGGAGATCGGGACCTACTGAGTCATCCGAGTCATCGGGAGCTGCCGCGTCGCGTCACCGGAACACCGACGGCGGTGGCGCCGGTGACGCGACCGCCGCCTCGTCCGTCACCGGTGCGGCCCCTCCGGTGAAGTCGGTCAGCGCCTTGCCGTGCTCCAGCCGTGCGGGGTGCGGGTCGGAGGCGGCCCGGCGGGTCAGCTCGGCGACCGGCAGCGGGCGGTCGGAGGCGACGAGGACCGCGTTGCCGAAGCGTTTGCCGCGCAGGACGGCCGGGTCGGCGATCAGGGCGAGTTCCGGGAAGCGGGCGGCGACGGTGGCGATCTGGCCACGCAGATGGGCGAGCGGTGGACCGTCGGCGAGGTTGGCCGCGTACAGGCCGCCCGGGGCCAGGGCCCTGCGGACGTCGTCGAGGAACTCGGTCGAGGTCAGGTGGGCCGGTGTGCGGGCCCCGCTGAACACGTCGGCGATGACGAGGTCGGCCCAGCCGTCGGGCACCTTGCCGAGCCCGTCCCGGGCGTCCACCGACCGCACCCGGATCCGGGCGCCGGCGTCCAACGGCAGCTCCCGGCGTACCAGTTGGACGAGGAGTGCGTCCCGCTCGACGATCTGCTGGGTGGAGCGGGGGCGGGTGGCGGCGAGATAGCGGGCGAGCGTGAAGGCGCCACCGCCGAGGTGGACGGCGTGCAGGGGTTTGCCGGGCGGTGCGGCGAGGTCGATGACGTGTCCGAGGCGCCGCTGGTATTCGAACGAGAGGAACGCCGGGTCGTCGAGGTCCACGTGCGACTGCGGGGCCCCGTCGATCAGGAGTGTCCAGGCGCGTGCCCGGTCCCGGTCGGGTATGAGCTGGGCGAGCCCGCCGTCGACGGTCTCGACGACGGCGTCGGCCGCGGCCTGCCCGCGCCGCGTGTTCCTGTACTTGCCCATTGGACCATTTTCGCAGCCGGGAGAGGCTCATGCTCCCGCAGGCCGGGGCACCGGCCGGGACGGGGGCCTCATCTTCGGCTGTCCGCCGCTTCGATCAGCCGTGCCGCCTCGTCCAGCGCCGCCCGCAGCACCGCGGGGTCGGTGGCCAGGTCGGCGTCCTCCGGGTGCAGGAGCCAGTCCGAGCCCTCGACCGGCGGCTCGGGGTTCAGTCGCAGTCCGCGTCCGTCGGTCTCCGTACAGGTGCTGCCCGGCACGTCCCAGGCCGCCGCGGTGCCCGGTGGCACCACGAAGCCGAGCGTGTCGCAGCCGTCGTCGTGCAGGACGGGCCCGACCGCTTCGCCGCCGCCCCGCCGCAGGATGTCGACGGCCTCCAGGCCCTGTCGCGCCGGGACGGTGACCACGTCACAGCCCCTCTGTGTACGAGGATCGATGCTCTGGCTGGTCTTCATCCCGGCCTCCACCACGGAACCCCACTTGCAGTCCACGGGATTCAACGCGGCTCGCCGTCAACGGCTACGGCGGAAGTCCGCCGCAAAGGATGGCAGTTCATGGCAGATCGTGGATGAGATATCCGGTTTGTAGCCAAACACAGCGTGTCGACACGGCCACAGCAGGTACGTTCTTGCCCGCCGGAAACGGGGTGTCAGACGGACAACTCATTCCGAATCCGGCATGGTTCGACGGTTCGCACGAGAGGACCCGGCCATGGCGTCGTCAACGGTGAGCTCATCCCATCCCAGTCCGCCACCGCGACCCAATCTCGCCTTCCGGCAGGTGCGCGGCCAGCGCTCACCGGCCGAGTTCGCCGCCCTGGTGCGGCGGGCGGCGCGCGAGATCGGGGAGCGGGTCTGCTGTGACGCGCGCTACATCGGCCGGGTGGAGGCGGGTGAGATCCGCTGTCCCAACTACGCGTACGAACGGGTGTTCCTCCATATGTTCCCCGGTCGCACGCTCACCGACCTCGGCTTCGCGCCTCGCTCCTCCGTACGCGGAAGAGGGGCGCGCGCAGCCGAGGACGCGCCCCTTACGCGGACCACGAGCCCTGCGTACGCCTCTGGTGAGACGCGAGGGGCGCACGAGCCGTATGACACGCAGGACCCGTACGACAGGTACGACAACCACGAGGAGAGCGACGTGCTGCGTCGCGCATTCATGACCGGCGGGGGCGCCACGGTGGCCGCCGCCTCGCTGGGCCCCTTCGGGCTCGCCCTGGACGCGTCGGCCGCCGAGCGGCCCGCGCGCCGCGTCGGAGCGGGTGAGGCGAGCGCCCTGGAAGAAGCGGTCCGCAGGATCCGTCTGCTCGACGACCGGCACGGCGCCGACGGCCTGTACCGCCGCGCGGCGGCCCCCCTGCGTGCCGCGTACGCGCTGCTGGACGCCCAGACGACCCGGCAGGCGACCGCCGACCGGCTGCACTCGGGCGCCGGTGAACTCGCCATCTCCGTGGGCTGGCTGGCGCACGACTCGGGACGGTTCGACGACGCCCGCTCGCACTACGCGGAGGCGCTGGCCACCGCGCGGGTCAACGGGGACGCCGGCCTGGAGGCGCACGCCTTCTGCAACACCGCGTTCCTCGCGCGTGACGCCGGGCGACCGCGCGAGGCGGTCCGGGCGGCGCAGGCCGCGCAGCGCGTCGCCCGCCCGCTGGGCTCACCTCGCCTGATGTCCCTCCTCGCGCTCCGGGAGGCGGGCGGCTGGGCCGGTCTCGCCGACCGCTCCGGCTGCGAACAGGCCCTAGTCCGCGCGCAGGCCTTCTACGAGCGGGGCCCCTGCGACGCCGACCCCGAGTGGATGAGCTTCTACGGCGAGGCCGAGCTGGAGGGCCTGGAGGCACAGTGCTGGTCCGCCCTGGGCGACTGGCCCCGGGCCGCCCGGCACGCGCGCCGGGCCGCGGAACTCCAGGATCCGCACTTCACGCGGAACATCGCGCTGTACACCGCGGAACTGGCCGACGACCTGGCCCGCGGCGGCCGCCCCGACGAGGCGGCGGTGGCGGGGATGCGGGTGCTGGACCTGCTGACGGAGGTCCAGTCGTCCCGCATCCAGACGATGCTCTCGGGGACGGCACGGGTGCTGCTCCCGCACCGCAGGGCGTCGGGCGTCTCGGGCTTCCTGGAGCGGCACGCTTCGCTGCCGCGCATGGCCTAGTCCGTGACCGGCCTAGCCGACCAGGTGCCCCAGGTCGTTCCAGCTCTCGATCGCGGGCTCCCCGTAGGCCCACCCCAGAACGGACAGCGACGTCGGGTTCAGCCGGATCCGTGCCGCGAACTCCAGCGGCAGGCCCAGCCAGCGCGCACCGATCGACCGAAGGATGTGACCGTGGGCGAACACCAGGACATCGCGCTCCTCGGCCCGCGCCCAGGCCACGACCTCGTCGGCGCGCGCGGACACCTCGTCCAGGGTCTCCCCCTCGGGGACCCCGTCCCGCCAGATCAGCCAGCCCGGCCGGACGGCCTGTATCTGCGCGGGGGTCATGCCCTCGTACGCGCCGTAGTCCCACTCCATGAGCGTGTCCCAGGTGGTCGCCCGCTCACCGAGGCCGGCGAGTTCGCAGGTCTCACGCGCGCGTGCCAGGGGACTGGTGCGTATCTCGACGCCGGGAAGGCCCTCGAACGGCGCCCGGTTCAGTCGCTCGCCGAGCAGCTTGGCGCCGCGTCGTCCCTCTTCGAGGAGGGGCACGTCGGTCCTGCCGGTGTGCTTGCCGGACAGCGACCACTCCGTCTGTCCGTGCCGGGCCAGCAGGATGCGCGGTGCCATGGAGGGCCCCTCCAGAAGAGACTTCAGACGGAACCCCTCCATCATCGCGCACCCCCCGCACGGGCAACCCGGGGGGCGATCTCCGCGTCTATCAGGGCCGGGGGCGCGGGACGAGCGCCCGCGCATACGCCGTAAAGTGGCACGGCCGGACCACCGGGCGCCGCGCGAGAACGAAGGGGGAGGCGATCGGATGCCGCAGACCGAGACACCGGGCATCGAGGCAGCATCGCGCACCCGCCTGCGCTGGTTCACCGAACTGCCGCTGATCATGCTGGTGTACGCCTGCTACTCCGCCGGTCGGCTCCTCGCGCGCGGTGACGTCTCCTCGGCCGTGGACCACGGCCTGGCGATCCTGCGCGTCGAGAAGGTCCTGCACATCAACGCCGAGCACCCGCTGAACCGCCTCTTCACGAGCCAGGCGTGGCTCGGCGTACCGGCCGACTTCTGGTACGCGTCGCTGCACTACGTGGTCACGCCCGCGATCCTCGTATGGCTGTTCCGCTCGCTCAAACCGCACTACCGCGCGGCTCGCACCTGGCTGATGACGTCCACGTTCATAGGCCTCATAGGTTTCACCCTGCTCCCGACCTGCCCGCCCCGCCTGCTGTCGGCCGGTCACGGGTTCGTGGACACGATGGCCCAGTACAGCTCGTACGGCTGGTGGGGCGGCGAGGCGAGCGCGCCGCGCGGCATGGGCGGCATGACGAACCAGTACGCGGCGATGCCGAGCCTGCACGTGGGCTGGGCGCTGTGGTGCGGGGTGATGCTGTGGCGCTACGGCCGCACGCCGGCCGCGAAGATCGCGGGTGTCGTCTACCCGCTGGTGACCACCATCGTGGTGATGGGCACCGCCAACCACTACTTCCTCGACGCGGTCGCGGGCGCGGCCGTGATGGGCGTCGGGTTCCTGCTCGCCCCGCTGGTGATGCGCGCCGCGGACCGGGCGAAGGCCGGCTTCGCGACCCGGTTCGGGCCCGTCCCGGCGGCCACGCACGACGCCTCTCTCGCCCTCTCGTCGGACCTTTCTCCGGACGCCTCTCCCGACACACGTGCCCCGGTTGTCAGTGGCGGATGCCAGACTTCCACGGGTGAGCGAATTCCACGGCAGCGCGATGCGCGGTTCGGGTCAGGAGCCGAGCCGGGTGCCTCCCCCACGGACGCGGGGGACGGCGCTCCGGCACCGGCTCGCTGAGCTGCGCGGTCCCGACGTACCGGCCAAGGCGCTGGACGCCCGCGCCCTCGCGGCACTCGCCGCGAACCCCGGGTGCAGACGGCGCGCGATCCTGGACGGCGCCGGGGTGAACAAGGCGGCGCTGGCGAGCGCGCTGGGCTCGCCGTCCGCCTTCGGGCAGTCGCAGTTCGCCCTCACCCGTGGCAACGCGTTCGAGGCGAAGGTCAAGGCGGACGGCGGCAAGGAGCTGCTGCGGCTGGTCCACGAGAAGCTGGATCCGCGGGCCGAACCGCCCGCCGACGCGCGCGTGCCCGACCTGTCCGCGATCGGCCCCGAGGGCCGCACGGCACGTACGGCGCTGGAGCTGCGGGAGGCCACCGGGGCGCGCGGCGCCTGGACGCTCCTCGACCATCCCATGCTGGCGCTCGACGTGGCCGGCTCCCCCGCCTTCCTGGAGCCGGACGCCGTCGTCGTGCACCCCGACGGCAGCTGGACCGTCGTGGAGATCAAGTCCTTCCCGATGGTGGACGGTTCCGCGGACCCGTCCAAGGTCGGCGCGGCCGCCCGGCAGGCCGCTGTGTACGTGCTGGCGCTGGAGGACGTCGCCGCGCGCCTGGACCCGGCCCCGACTGTGCGCCACCACGTCCTGCTCGTCTGTCCGAAGGACTTCTCCAACCTGCCGACCGCCTCCGCCGTCGACGTCCGCAAACAGCGCGCGGTCACCAGCCGTCAGCTGGCCCGCCTCACGCGCGTGCAGGACATCGCCGACGCGCTCCCCGAGGGCACGTGCTTCTCCCCCGACCTGCCGGCCGAGGACCTCACGGCCGCCGTCGAGTCGGTCCCGGCGACGTACGCGCCGGAGTGCCTGTCCGCGTGCGAGCTGGCCTTCCACTGCCGCGACCGCTCCCGCGCGGACGGCGCGGTGACCTCCCTGGGCCGCTCGGTCCGCGCGGAGCTGGGCGGCCTGACGACCGTCGAGGACGTCCTGGCCGCGGCCCGCGGGGAGGCCGGCGACCCGGACGACCCGGCGGTCGCGGCACTGCGCCGGGCGGCCGAACTCCGGGCGGAGGCCCTGGGCGAGCTGTCGGCCGCGGACCTCGGTGGCGGGGTGGGCGCGTGTCGCTGATCGCCACCCTCGCCCGCCTCGAGGCCGTCACCACCGGCCGCGCCCAGCCCCTCGCCACCGCCCGGCACCGCCACCTCTCCGCGCGGCCGCTGGTGTTCGTGCCGCTCATCACCGCCGGTGAGGCGGGCGCCCCGCTCGGCGCGCTGGTGGGCACCGACCGGGACGCGCCGCGCCTGCTGGTCGTACCGCAGCCGCGCGACCGCGACCTCAGGTTCGCGTTCCTCGCCGAGCTGGCCGATGTCGTCCTGCCGTACGTCGACGCGTACGCGGACAACGTGGAGGCCGCCGAGCGCAACGAGACCGACCCGGAGACCGGCAAGCGCGTCAAGGTCGAGGTCGAGCTGTGCGCGGACGCCCCGCAGCTGGTCGTGCCGAGCCGCGCGGGCGTCGAATTCGTACGCATCCTCGGCCGCTCCATGCGCTTCCGGCGTACGGCGGAGCAGGACCCGGAGACCCCGCATCCCGCGCCGCCGCGCGTGCCGTTGCTGGGCCGGTGGCTGACGCACTTCGGGGAGCGGGCCCGGGTGCCCGGCTCCTCCCTGCTCCTGGCGCTGACCGAGGTGCTGGGCCGGCACTGGGCGACCGGGCAGTCCACCCTGGAGGACCAGCACCTGGGCGCGCTGCTGGCCTGGATCGCCCCTCCCGAGGGCACCTCGGGTGCCGAGGCGGCGCTGCGGGCCGAGGTGGGCCGGGACGCCGAGGGACAGCTGCTGTGCCCGCCGGCCGGCCCGGCCACCGACCCGGCGTTCGACAACAAGCTGCTCGCCCCGGCCATCGAGCGCTACGACCGCGCGCGTACCGCCCTCGCGGCCGCCGAGGACGGGTTGGAGGCGGACGACCGGCTCGGGGCGTTGACCGCCGCCGAGCGGGAGATCCGCGCCCTGGTCGAGAGCCGTACGCGGCCCACCTGGGACGCCGTGTGGCGCGGCCTGGACCTGCTGCGGGCGCTGCCGGAGGGGGCGCACGTCGAGGAGCGGTGGACGCGCGACCGCTGGTCGTTCACCGGCCACCGCGACCGGGTCCTGGCCGGCGAGCCCCCGCAGCCGCGCCGCGACGACGCGGTCACCGCCGCCAACAAGCTCGCCACGCGTGAGCGCGAGCAGGCCCGCCTGGAGGCACAGGAGGCCCTGGACGACCCGCTGGTGATGGCCGGGCGGCGACTGGCCGGGGAGGCGTTCGCCGGCGAGGTCACGGGTGTCGTCATGGCGTACAGCGAGGGCAAACGGCCCAGCCCGCGCCCGCTGGTCACGGTCCGCACGGACGACCGGCCGCACCTCGGGGAGCGGGTGAAGGTGTACCGGTCCCTCGCGGGCAAGCCGCAGGCTGCGGAGTTCGTGGGGGACGAGGGCGAGGGTCTGGTGGTGCTGCGGATCGTCGACAAGATGGGCCGCGGCAAGGAGCCCGAGGTCGGTTCGGTGCCCGAGAAGGGCGACCGGGTCTGCTTCACGCTGTTCGAGCACGAACAGCGGGGCGGCGCGAAGCTGCCCGACCCGGAGGACACACCGTGGACGCACGGTGGCCCGCCGGGTGAGACGGCCGCCGCACCGGAGGCCGCCGATCCCGTGACCGAGGAGGACGTTCTTTGACCGCGCCCCAGACCGAGGAGGCCGCACGGGGAGAGGGGCACGGGGACGGCGCCGGGCGTGCCTTCGACCCCGGAGCCGCGGCCTCGCGGGCCACCGACGCGATCCTCCACGACACACTGAACGGCTCCGCGCGCGGTGTCGTCGTCGACTCCCCGCCCGGCGCGGGCAAGTCCACCCTCGTCGTCCGCGCGGCACTCGAACTCGCCGACGCGGGACGCCCGCTGATGGTGGTGGCCCAGACGAACGCCCAGGTCGACGACCTGGTCCTGAGACTCGCCGAGAAGAACCCCGAGCTGCCGGTGGGGCGGCTGCACAGCAGTGACGCCGACGCGTACGACAAGGCGCTCGACGACCTGCCGCAGGTCCGCACGTCGGCGAAGGCCGGGGACCTGAACGGGCTCCCGGTCGTGATCTCCACGGCTGCCAAGTGGGCGCACGTGAAGACCGACGAGCCGTGGCCGCACGCGATCGTCGACGAGGCGTACCAGATGCGCTCCGACAGCCTGCTGGCCGTGGCCGGGCTGTTCGAGCGGGCCCTGTTCGTGGGCGACCCGGGTCAGCTGGACCCGTTCGCGATCGTGGGCAGCGAGCAGTGGGCGGGCCTGTCGTACGACCCGTCGGCCTCCGCCGTCTCCACCCTGCTCGCGCACAACCCGACGCTGCCGCAGCACCGCCTCCCGGTGTCCTGGCGGCTCCCGGCGTCGGCCGCGCCCCTGGTCTCCGACGCGTTCTACCCGTACACCCCGTTCCGCAGCGGCACGGGCCACGGCGACCGCCGCCTCTCCTTCGCCGTCGCGTCGGACGGCTCGGGCCCCGACCGGGTGATCGACGAGGCCGCGGAGTCCGGCTGGGGCCTGCTGGAGCTGCCCGCCCGGCACACGCCACGCACGGACCCGGAGGCGGTGCGGGCGGTGGCGACGGTCGTACGACGCCTGCTGGACCGGGGCGGCGCCGCCACCTCGGAACGCTCCCCGGACCCGGCTCCCCTGACCGCCGACCGGATCGCCGTCGGCACGGCCCACCGGGACCAGGCGGCGGCGGTCCGGGCGGCCCTGGCGGACCTGGGCGTCACGGACGTCACCGTCGACACGGCCAACCGGCTCCAGGGCCGCGAGTACGACGTCACCGTCGTCCTCCACCCCCTCTCCGGCCGCCCCGACGCCACCGCCTTCCACCTGGAAACCGGCCGCCTCTGCGTCCTCGCCTCCCGCCACCGCCACGCCTGCATCGTGGTCTGCCGCGCCGGCGTCAGCGACCTCCTCGACGACTACCCGTCGACGGAGCCGGTCCAGCTGGGGACGATCGTGAAGTTTCCCGACGGTTGGGAGGCGAATCACGCTGTGTTGGCGCACCTGGGGGAACATCGGACCGCCTGGAAGCCCTGAGGCAGACCGAGAGGACCGCCCATCGGCTCCGACCTCCCCGGCCCCACCGCCGGACGGAGTCCGGCAGGCCGCCGGAGGCGGCCAATGAATACAGCCCCGACGGTTGGGAGGCGAATCACGCTGTGTTGGCGCACCTGGGGGAACATCGGGTGGGCTTCAGGC
>NZ_JBICUX010000038.1:0-20263 GCF_043198595.1 Streptomyces sp. NPDC048751 | reverse complement strand
CAGTAGCTCCGCTACTGCGGCTCTCCGGCGCCTTGCGATGCACGGCACCAGACCACGCGACCTCATCGGGCGCTCATAGTGCAAGGACCCCTTAGGGGTCCTTACCGCGGACGCGGTTGGACAAGGCCCGACTGGTAGGCGATGACGACCAGTTGGGCGCGGTCGCGGGCGTCGAGTTTGGTCATGGCGCGTTGGATGTGGCTGCGCACGGTCAGCGGGCTGAGGACGAGACGGTCGGCGATCTCGGCGTTGGACTTGCCGTGCGCGGCCAGGGCCATGACCTCGCGTTCGCGTTCGGTGAGGGTGGTGAGGCGTTCCGGCGGCGCGAGCGGTGTGTCGGTGTCGGGGGAGGCAAGGAAACGGGTGATGAGGGTCCGGGTCGCGGTGGGGGAGAGCAGGGAGTCGCCCGCGGCGACGGTGCGGATCCCGGACAGGAGGAACTCCGGGCCGACGTCCTTGCCGAGGAATCCACTCGCGCCGGCCCTGAGGGCCTTGGCGACGTTCTCGTTGTTCTCGAAGGTGGTGAGGATCAGGACCCGGGTGGTGGACAGTTCCGGCCGGGAGCAGATGTCCGTGGTGGCGGTCAGTCCGTCGGTGCCGGGCATGCGGATGTCCATGAGGACCACGTCGGGCTCGTGGACGAGGGCGAGGTCGACTGCCTCCTGCCCGTCGGTGGCCTCCGCGACGACGGTCATGTCCGGGTCCGAGTCGATGAGGATGCGGAACGTGGCCCGCAGCAGGGCCTGGTCGTCGGCGAGCAGGACGCGAATGGTCATGTGGCGGAGCTTTCGTCGGGACTGTGCAACGGGAAGGCGCAGGTGACCTCGAACCTGCCTCCCGGGCGGGGGCCGGCGCGGAAGGTACCACCCACCGACCGGGCGCGCTCACGCATGCCGAGCAGTCCGTAGCCGCCGGCGGGTTTGTTCGAGGCCCGGGGGAGGGAGGAGGAGGTCTCGTTGGTGACGTCGAGGGTGAGGCAGCGGGGCGTGTAGGCCAGGCGGACCCGCGCGGTGCGGGTGGCGGCGTGCTTGGTGACGTTGGTGAGCGCCTCCTGGACGATCCGGTACACGGTCAGGTCCAGAGCGCCGGTGAGGGGTCGGGGCTCGCCGTCCACGGTGACGGCGACGTCCAGTCCGGCCGCCGAACACGCGGCGACCAGGTCGTCCAGTTGCCCCAGGCCCGGAGCGGGGGCCAGTTCGTCGTCGGGGTCGGTGTCCTGGTGCAGGAGGCCCACCGTGGCCTTGAGCTCACGCAGCGCCATGGTGGTCGTCTCCCACAGCTGGCCGACGATCTCGAAGGCCTGGTCGGGGTTGGTCCGCGACAGATGGACGGCGGTGCCGGCCTGGGCGTTGGCCAGAGTGAGGTGATGGGCGACGACGTCGTGCAGTTCGCCCGCGATGCGCATGCGCTCCTGGACCACGCGGCGCCGTGCCTCCTCCTCCCGCTCACGGGCGGTGTGCTCGGCACGGGCAGCGGCGTACTCACGGCGCACCCTCACGTAGCTGCCGAAGGCCGCGACCATGAGGAGCCACGCGGCGGGGTTGACGGCGCTGAGAACGGGGTCCCGGAACGCGTTGTGGAACAGGCCCGTGAGGGCGATGCCGACGGCGGCCGCCAGCGCGCTGTTCCACGTGGTCTTGCGATCGGTACGCAAACTCGCGACGTACTGCGCCGTCATGACAGGGCCCATCAGCAGCGGCGTCATCAGGTAACCGAGGGCTCCCTCGGCCATGATGCACAGCGCCGTCACCGCCAGGACGGGAAGGGGGTGACTGCGGCGCCAGAGCAGTGCCGCGCAGGCGAGGGCGGACAGCGCGATGCCGGGCCACAGGGGGACAGGCTCGTCCAGCAGCGCGTGGGTCATCCAGACGCCGGACAAGGTGAAGAGGAACACCAGCGCCAGAGTGGCGGCCTCGACCGCGTGCGGGCGGCTCGCCGTGCTGCGGCGCCAACGTGTGCTCATGGCACGTTCTCCGAGGTAGGACCGGATGGGGACAGGGTGACAGACGCGGGCCGCGGCGCCGTTGTGCACGGTACCGCGACCCGCTGCGCGCATGCCGACCTCAGCTGCGCGCCCATTCCCGCGCGGGGGCCTCGCTGTCGGCCGGCCCGGCGCCGACGCCGGCACCGGCGGCCTGCGAGGTGAGCCCGGCGCCCTCGACATCGACCCGGGGGAGGACCCTGTCGAGCAGGCGGGGCAGCCACCACGCCTTCTCGCCGAGCAGGGCGAGGACGGCGGGCACGATCGCCATGCGGACGACGAAGGCGTCGAAGAGCACCGCCACGGCGAGGCCGAAACCGATGGTCTTGATCATGGACTCGCCGGATCCGACGAACCCGGAGAAGACCGCGATCATGATCACCGCGGCGGCGGTGACCACCCGGGCGCTGTGCCGGAAGCCGGTGACGACCGCCTGCGCGGGCCGCTCCCCATGGACGTACGCCTCCCGCATACGAGCGACGAGGAAGACCTCGTAGTCCATCGCCAGGCCGAACACGATGCCCACCAGGAAGATCGGCATGAGGCTCATGATCGGGCCGGTCTGCTCGACGCCCAGCAACTCCGCGCCCCAGCCCCACTGGAAGACCGCGACGACCGTGCCGAGCGCCGCCAGCACCGACAGCAGGAACCCGAAGGCCGCCTTGACCGGCACCAGGACGGAACGGAAGACCACCAGGAGCAGCAGCAGTGCCAGGACGACGATCACCGTCAGATAGGGGACGAGTGCGTCCTGAAGGGCCCCCGCGACGTCGATGTTCATCGCGGTGCTGCCGGTGACCTCGAAGGTCGCCCCGGTGTCCTTCTCCAGGCCGGGGCGCTCGGCGCGGATGCTCTGCACGAGTTCCTTCGTGGTCTCGTCGCTCGGACCGGTGGCCGGGACCGCCGAGAAGAGCGCGGTGTCGCCGGCCGCGTTGAGCCGCGCGGGCGACACGGACACGACGCCGTCGGTGCCCTTGATCGCCTCGGCGATGGTGCGGGCGGCCGACTTGGGGTCGTCGGCACCCTTGGCGTCCACGACGACCGTCAGCGGGCCGTTGAAGCCCGCGCCGAATCCGTCGGCGAGCGCGTCGTAGGCACGGCGCTCCGTCGTGGAGGTGGGCTTGGCCTCGTCGCCCGGCATACCCATCTCCAACTGGGCGGCGGGCAGGGCGAGCACGCCCAGACCCGCGACGCCGGCCAGCAGCACCGGAACCGGACGGCGCAGCACGAACCGCGCCCACCGGGTGCCGCCGTTCCGCACAGCACCGGCGTCGTGCGTCGTCAGGACGCCCCGCTTGCGTGCCCTGCGGGCGAGGACGGCGTTCGGCCACATCCCGAGCAGCGCGGGGACCAGGGTCAGCGCGATCAGGACGGCGACGACGACGGCGCCCGCGGCGCACAGGCCCATCTTGGTCAGCATCGGCACGCCGACCACGGACAGGCCGGCCAGCGCGATGACGACCGTCAAGCCGGCGAAGACCACGGCGGAGCCCGCCGTGCCGACCGCGAGTCCGGCCGCCTCACGCGCCTCGTGCCCGTTCGCACGCTCCTCCCGGTAGCGGGACACCACGAACAGGGCGTAGTCGATACCGACCGCGAGCCCGAGCATCGACGCGAGCGTGCCGGTGGTCATGGTCAGCCCGAACACGCCGCCCAGGGCCATGACGGCGGCCATGCTGATCCCGACGCCGATGACGGCGGTGAGCAGCGGAAGCCCGGCGGCCGCGAGGGAGCCGAAGGTGACCAGCAGGACGACGGCGGCCAGGGCGATGCCGATGGCCTCGGCCGATCCGCCGGCCGCCGGCTCGGTGGCGAGCGCGGTGCCGCCCGCCTCGACCGTGAGGCCGGTGTCGCGGGCCTGTTGGATGGCCTTCTCCAGGGCCGACTTGCCGACGTCGGTGAGGTCGTCGGCCTTGACCTTGTAGGTGACCGTGGCGTACGCCGTGGAGGCGTCCTCGCTCACCGCGTTCGCCTTGAAGGGGCTCACGGCTCTGTCGACCTGGGGCCCCTCGGCGGTCTCCGCCACCAGCTTGTCGATGGCGGCGTGGTACTTGGGCGCGGTCACCTTCTCCCCGTCGGGAGCGATGAACACGATCCGCGCGCCCGCGCCGTTGGCCGCCGACCCCGGGAAGCGTTCCCCGATCAGGTCGAACGCCTTCTGCGCCTCGATGCCGGGCATGAAGGACGTGCCGTCGTCGGCGGCGGCGGGTGCCTTGGCGGCGCCGGCCCCGACGGCGCCGAGGATCACCGCCCACAGCAGTGCCACGAGCCAGCGCCGCCGGAAGGCGGTACGGCCCATGCGATAAAG
Organism: Streptomyces sp. NPDC048751; assembly: GCF_043198595.1. Classification (NCBI taxonomy): domain Bacteria; kingdom Bacillati; phylum Actinomycetota; class Actinomycetes; order Kitasatosporales; family Streptomycetaceae; genus Streptomyces; species Streptomyces sp. NPDC048751. Next base: position 15,974 of record NZ_JBICUX010000038.1, on the reverse strand, counting down.
GAAGGTAGCCACGTGTCTGGGATCTCCGCATCCGTTCGTGCGTACCGCCCCAGACTCGCGGGCCCGGGCCTTCCTCCGCGTCGTGCGCCTACGGGCACTTGCGCCTCGTGCCGTCGCACGAGCCGACGTGACATCTCCTCCTCAGGTAGGACGAGTTGCGGCTCGCAGGCATGCTGGGTGGCCCGGGCATGAGCACGCGGTCGCGTGGGGCGCGGGGCAACCGCTGCAGGCCGCGGCGGCAGGCGCGGGCGGACTGGCTCAGACGAGCAGGTCCAGCGCGACAGCGAGAGCCGCCGCCCGCTTCTCCTCCGGCAGGGCCTCGAGGTCGTCCAGGGCGAGCACCGCGTGCAGCGTCACCACCGCGCCGATACAGCGGCACTGGTCGGGAAGGCTTGCTCCGGCATCCCTGCCCCGTAGGTATGGCCGAAAGGCCCCCGAGAACTCCCGGGCTGACAATCGATACACCGTACCGTACGATGACCCGCATGCCCCGCCACTCACCCTCACTGGACCGCGCGACCCCGGACCGCATCGCCGAAACCGCCCTCCTTCTGATCGATGAGGGCGGGCCCGAGGCGCTGACCTTCCGCGCGCTGGCGTCGCGGCTGGAGATCTCCCTCGCCTCGCTCCAGCGCCGCTGCACCGATCTGGCCGGGCTGCTGGACCTGTGCATCGACCATCTGGCCGCCCGACTGCCGCAGACCGGGCCGGACACCGACTGGGCCACCGCCACCGAGACCCGGTTCACCGCGCTCTACCAGCTGCTCACGGCTCATCCGGGACTGCTCGCCCTGCGCGGGACGCGGCCCTGGCTCGGACGCCACCTGCTGGCCCGCCTGGTCGAGCCGCAGCTCGCCGACAGCCTCGCCGCCGGAATGACTCCCGAGGAGGCGATCACCGCCTACCGGCGGATGTACCTGCTCACCCTCGGCAGCGCCGGCTTCGTGGACCACCGGGACGCCAAGGCCGCCCGGGCCACCACACGCGCCGCCCTGGCCGCTCTCGATCCGGAGGAGTTCCCGGCGCTGAGCGGCAACCTCGCCGCGATCGTGCCCGCCGTGACCGACCACGACGTCTACTACGGCGCGCTGCGCCAGCTCATCGCTGCCGCTGCCGCTGCCGTCGTCCCTCCCGCCGCCACCGCACCACAAGGAACGTGACCATGAGCACCCCCACTCCCACGGCTCGCATCTTCAGCAGCGACAACGCCGCCGGCGCCTCTGCGGAGATCGTCGACGCCGTGGCCCGGGCGGCCTCCGGCCAGGCCCTCCCGTACGGCGCCGACCGCATCACCGGCGACGCCCGGCGCCGTCTGTGCGAGATCTTCGAGCACGACGTCGACGTCCTGCTCGTCTCCACCGGCTCCGCCGCCAACGCCCTGAGCCTGGCCGCCCTGACCCCGCCCTGGGGCAGCGTGCTGTGCCACCGCGAGAGCCACATCAACAACGACGAGTGCGGTGCGCCCGAGTTCTACACGGCGGGCGCCAAGCTGGTGCCGCTCGGCGGGGACGACGCCAAGATCGACCCGGAGGAGCTGCGGGCCGCCGCCCGGCACAAGGCCGGGGACGTGCACAGCGTGGAGCCCTCCGTCGTGAGCATCACCCAGGCCACCGAGACCGGAGCGGTCTACACCCTCGACGAGATCCGCACCCTCGGGTCGATCGCCGAGGAGGCGGGGCTGCGCCTGCACATGGACGGCGCGCGCTTCGCCGGAGCCGTCGCCTCCCTGGGCTGCTCCCCGGCCGAACTGACCTGGCGGGCAGGCGTCGACCTGTTGTCCTTCGGGGCCACCAAGAACGGCACGATGACCGCCGACGCGATCGTCGTCTTCGACCGTTCCCGCACCGCCGAACTCGCCTTCCGCGCCAAGCGTGCCGGCCAGCTCACCTCCAAGATGCGCTTCCAGGCCGCCCAGTTGGACGCCTACCTCACCGACGGCCTCTGGCTGCGCAACGCGGCCCATGCCAACGCCATGGCCGCCCGTCTCCAGCAGGGCCTGAAGGCGATACCCGGGGTGGGTCTGCTCGGCGCCGCCGACGCCAACATCCTCTTCTGCCGCCTGCCCCAGCAGGTCACCGAAGGACTCCTGGCCGAGGGCTTCGCCTTCTACCACGACCGCTGGGCGCCGGGCGTCGTCCGCTTCGTCACCTCCTTCGCGACCACGGAGCAGGACGTCGACCTCCTCGTCCAGGCCGTCAGTCGCCTCGCCGTCTGACCCGCGCCGGCCGCGGTTGCCGGTCGGCGAGGGCGGTGGATGCGAGGTCCGGCATGATCACCCTCTGTCGTACGGGGCGTGGGGGCGGTGCGCTGTGTGCTCAGTCGCCGATCCGCAGCAGCAGCTTGCCCGTCGACCTGCGCCCACCCATCAGCCGGTGGGCCTCGGCCGCCTCCGCCAGCGGGAACTCCGCGGTGACCGGGAGGTGCACGGTGCCGTCGGCGACCGTGCGGAAGGCCCGCTCGGCGAGTGCGCGCAGCGTCTCGGGCGCCGACTGTGCCAGTGCCAGGATGGAGAAGCCCCCGACCGACCGGCCCTGCGCGTAGAGCTCGGGCTGTCCGACCTGCCACGGCCCTTCCCCGCTCGCGTTGCCGAAGGAGACCAGGCGTCCGAAGACGGCCAGCACGTCCAGGCCGCGGCGCAGGGTGCCGCCGCCCACCGGGTCGAGGATCAGGTCGACGCCCTTTCCGTCGGTGGCCCGGCGGACGTCGTCGGGGAAGGTGTCGGTGGTGAACACCTCGTCGTAGCCGTGCTTGAGGGCGTGGTCGGCCTTGCTCGTCGAGGAGACCACGCCGTACACCGCGCCGGCGCCCGCCGCCCTGGCCAGTTGCCCGGCGACCGTGCCGATGCCGCCCGCGGCGCCGTGCACCAGCACGCTCTCTCCGGCGCGCAGCCGACCCACCTCGTGCAGGAGGGCGTGCGCGGTCGGCAGCACCGCGGGGAGGGTGGCCGCGGTCCGCAGGTCCACGCCCTGGGGGAGGGGGAAGACGGTGGCGGTCTCGGCGACCACGACCTCCGCGTAGGCGCCGCTGTTGACGAGGGCGGCGACCTCCTGTCCCGGGTGCAGTCCCTCGACGCCGTCGCCGACGGCCCGGATCCGCCCGGAGACCTCCAGGCCCGGGCGGAAGGGCAGCGACTCCACGCGGTAGCCCTCGGAGCGGGCCTTGAGATCCGCGAAGTTCACGCCCGCGTACACGGCGTCGACGGTCACCTGGCCCGGCCCCGGCTCGGGGGTGTCGGTCTGCACGATCTTCAGCACCTCGGGGGCGCCGTACTCCTGGAACTCGACTGCACGCATGAGGGAACGCACCCTTCGACGACCGCTCGGGCGGGTGTTCAATGGAAAGCGAACACTCGGACTGTAAGATATTCGTCGAACACTATGCAAGCGACCGCTTTGAATTCCTGGCATCGCGGCAGGGATACGCGTGGCGAGGGGGAGGACATGTCGAACCAGGTCGAGGGCGGCAGTCATCGTGCGGCGCCGGTCCACACCCATCCTGAGGACGTGTCCGTCCTCACCGCGCTGTCCGCGGTCGCCGACCCCGTCCGCATCCAGCTCATCCGCGAGCTGGCGGGCTCGCCCGACTGGACGCGCAGCTGCGGCAGCTTCGACGTACCCGTCGGCAAAGCCGCCAAGAGCCACCACTTCTCGGTGCTGCGCGGCGCAGGCCTGCTCGAGCAGCGCGACGAGGGACCCAAGCGGGTCAACCGCCTGCGCCGCGAGGAATTCGACGCACGCTTCCCCGGGCTGCTCGACCTGATTCTCCGCGCCGACTGAGCTGATCGAGGGCGCCCGGCTCGGGCCGATCGGACTCACCACCCGGCGGTCAGCCCCGAGCCGCCCTTACGCCTCGCCGAGCCGCCGAGCCGCCGAGCCGCCGATCCCGTTCCATGCCTGCGCCTGACCGGGCGGACAGCAGCGGGCGTTGCCGGGCTGCCTCGCCTCCCGCGGTGAGCGGCACAGTGGCCAGGCCGGCCGCTGCGCCCTCCCCGCTGTTCAGTCCCGAGGGCGGGAGAGGCGGATCATGTTCCGGGAGAGCGGCTCGAGTTCGGCGCGCAGCACTCCGTCGGTGACCGTGGTGCCCTGGGCGGGGTGCGGGGTGACCCGGTCGGGCCGGTCCAGGGTGTTGCGGGCCTCCGGGTCCGCGTCGGAGAGGACCAGGTGCTCCTCCACCGTGCGGGCGTCGACGCCGCGCAGGTCGATCTCCAGCGGCAGAGTGCCGGTTTGGCCGCGGTTGACGGCGAAGACGGTGACGTCACCGGTCTCGTCGTCGATGACGGCGGTGGCGTGCAGCAGCGGCACCTCACCGAACTTCGCCGTGTGGTACGTCGGGCTGTCCGCCTGGACCTGGAGCACCCGGCCGCGTCCGTACCGGGATGCCTGCGCGAACGGGAAGAAGGTGGTCTGCCGCCAGGCCGGACCGCCGGGCTCGGTCATGATCGGCGCGATCACGTTGACGAGCTGGGCGAGGGAGGCGGCGGTGACCCGGTCGGCGTGCCGCAGCAGGGCGATCAGTAGTGAGCCGAAGACCACGGCGTCGGTGACGGTGTAGATGTCCTCCAGCAGGCGGGGTGCCACCTGCCAGTCCTCGACCTGGTGCGGGTTGGGCCGGCGCTGGTACCAGACGTTCCACTCGTCGCAGGAGAGATTGATCCGCTTCTTCGACCTCAGTCGCGCGCCCACGTGGTCGCAGGTGGCGACGACCGCCTCGATGAAGTGCTCCAGGTCGACTGCGGAGGCCAGGAAGGAGTCGCGGTCGCCGTCGATCTCCTCGTAGTAGGTGTGCAGCGAGATGTGGTCGACCAGGTCGTACGTGGCCTCCAGGACCGTCGCCTCCCACGCGGCGAACGTCTCCATGGCGGAGCTGGAGCTGCCGCAGGCGACCAGTTCGAGACCGGGTTCGATCATCCTCATGGCGCGGGCGGTCTCGGCGGCGAGCCGGCCGTACTCCTCGGCCGTCTTGTGGCCGATCTGCCAGGGGCCGTCCATCTCGTTGCCGAGGCACCACATCTTGATGCCGTACGGTTCCTTGGCCCCGTGCTCGGCACGGCGGTCGGACAACTCGGTGCCGCCAGGGTGGTTGGCGTACTCCAGCAGCCGCAGGGCGTCCTCCACACCGCGGGTGCCGAGGTTGACGGCCATCATGGGCTCGACCCCGGTCTTCGCGCAGAAGTCCATGAACTCGCCGAGGCCGAACTCGTTGGTCTCGGTGGTCCGCCAGGCGAGGTCGAGACGGGTCGGCCGCTCCTCGCGCGGCCCTACGGAGTCCTCCCAGCGGTAGCCGGAGACGAAGTTGCCGCCCGGGTAACGCACGGTGGTGACGCCCAGTTCGCGGACCAGCTCCAGGACGTCCTGGCGCAGGCCGGAGGCGTCGGCGGTGGCGTGGTCGGGTTCGTGGACGCCGGTGTAGACACAGCGTCCCAGGTGCTCGACGAACGATCCGTACAGACGGGGATGAACGGGGCCGACGCCGAAGGCGGCGTCGAGGACGAAACGGGCGGACGAGTCGGGTTGGGCGGACATGGCTGCCTTTCGAGGTGGTGCGACGGGGCTGAGAGGGATGGGTGCGCTCAGCGGCGAGTGTGGTCGGAGGGCACTGTGGTCGGCGGGCGACCGCGGTCAGAGGGCGAGTGCGCAGACCACCGAGGGGGCGACGGCCGGCGGGCCGGCCAGCTCGAGTGCTCCGGTGTCGAGGACGCGCAGCGCCGCGAGGGTGCCGCCGTGCTGGTTGGCGACGAGCAGATGACCGCCCGTCAGGGTCAGGCCGCGTGGCCAGGCGCCGCCGCTGGGGATCTCGCCGATCGGCTCCAGGGCGGTGCCGGTGACCCGGAACGCGGCCACCGTGTCGGCGCCGCGGTTGGTCACCCAGACGAATTGCCCGCAGGGCGAGGCGACGATGCCGCCGGGCAGGTTGGTGACGTCCCGGACGGTGGTGGCGGGCGTGCTGGAGACCTCGGTCAGCGTGCCCGTGGCGGCGTCGTACCGATGGCAGGTGACCGTCGAGGACAGCTCGTCCGCTCTCCACACCAGCTCGCCGTCGGGCGCGAAGGCCAGATGGCGGGGGCCCGAACCCGGACGCATCCTGTTCACGGCCACCGGCTCCAGCAAGCCCGCGCCGGTGTCGAGCCGATAGGTGAAGACCGCGTCCGCCCCGAGATCGGTGGCGAGGACGAAGCGGCCCGCCGGGTCGAGCACGACCTGATGGGCGTGGCTGCCGTCCTGCCGCCCGGCGACCGGGCCGGACCCCTCGTGGACGACGAGGTCGGTCAGTTCGGCCACGCTCCCGTCCGCGTCGAGCCGGTGCACGGCCACGCTGCCGGCCGCCGTGTCGCTGCCGTAGTTCGCGGTCAGCAGCCAGCGTCCGCCGGAATGCACGGTCAGATGGCAGGGGTTGGCACCACCGGTGCCGACCTCGGAACCCAGTCGGCTCGGCGGGTCGTCCCCGTTCACGGCGACGGCGCTGACGGCGCCGGTGTCCTTCTCGTTGGTGCTGTAGACGACGTCGAGGGAGGGGTGCGCCGCGAGGAACGACGCGCCGCTCACGGGCAGGGGCGCCAGCCGGGGGGCTCGGCCGTCAGCGCGCCGGACGCGGGATCGAGGCGCAGGACCGTGAGCCCGGTGCCGGAGCCGCCGGTGTCGGGGGTGTACGAGCCGGTGAGCAGGTGGATGCCGTCGGCCGGGGAGGGCCCTGTCATGGAGTTCCTCGCTGGGTGGGATGGGGAGGACAAAGGGGGATCGGTCGGGGATCAAGCGTCAGCGGACGACGTCGTCGTGGTGGTTCAGCAGCGACAGTTCGTCGCGTCGGGGCAGGCCCTCCCAGTCGCCGGTGGTGCTCACCGCGAAGGCGCCGAGCAGGGCCGCCGTGGCGAGCCGCCGCTCCGGTGGCTCGCCCGTGAGGAGTTCGGCCAGGTAGCCGGCCGCGAACGCGTCGCCCGCGCCGACCGGGTCGTGCACCTGGACAGGTATGGCCGGTTGCCGGTAGGTCCTGCCGTCCAGGAGCGCGAACGCCCCCTCGGCGCCGAGCTTGATCACGGCTCCCGCGGGTCCCAAGTCGCAGATGCCCTGGGCGAGTTCCGCCGGATCCCGCAGCTCGGGAACCATCAGCCGGGCCTCGTGGACTCCGGCGAACACCAGGTGGCTTTTGCGCAGGAGGGGCAGCAGGGTCTCCCGGGCCTCGTCCTCGCTCCACAGCAGGGAGCGGAAGTTGATGTCCAGGGACACCGGCACGCCCGCGGCGGCGGCGATGTCCACCGCCCGCCGCACGGCCTGGGCCGGGCCGGTGCCGAGCGCCGGTGTGACCCCGGTGATGTGCAGCGCCGCCGCCCCGGCGACGACGTCCCCCGGTATGTCCTGTGCGGTCAGCCGGGAGCCTGCCGTGTGGGTGCGGTAGTAGCGCGTGCGGCTGTGGGTGGCGGTGCGTCGTTCCTTCAGCAGGAGCGAGGTGGGGGCCGGATCCCGCGTGGCGACGGCGGTCACCCCTTCCGCCCGTAGTTCACGGAGGGTGAGTTCACCGAGTTCGTCGTCGCTGACCCGGCCGATCCAGACGGCGGATCCGCCGAGCCTGCTCACCCCGACCGCGACGTTCGACTCGGCCCCCGCGAGCCCGAGTCGCATCCCGGACCCCAGGGCGAGGGGGCCCGGTTGCGGCGCGGACAGGACGGCGAGGATCTCACCGACGGTGACGAGATAGCGTTCCCGCTCGGGGCCGTTCACAGGCCGGCCTCCTCGGCGCTCGCGCCGGGGCGTACGGCCTGGAGCACCGTACGGGCCCGTCCGGTCAGGGCGTCGAGGGATTCCCGGGTCGGATCCTGGTCCACTCCGCCCAGCAGCGGGGAGCCGATGCCCACCGCCACGGCCCCGGCGTCGACGTAGTCCCGTGCCCGGGCGATGTCGACCCCGCCCACGGCGACGAGAGGCACGTCAGGGAGCGGAGCGAGCAGCTGGCGCAGATGGGCCGGGCCACCGGTGGAGGCCGGGAAGAGCTTCACGGCGGCGGCGCCCGCCCGCCAGGCCGTCGACACCTCGGTCGGTGTCCAGGCGCCCGGATAGCAGGGGATACCGCTGCGCGCGGCGGCTCGGACCACATCGGTGTCCACCACCGGGGCCACCAGGAACTCGGCTCCCGCGGCGAGCGCGTCCCGGGCTTCGGCGGTGGTGACGACCGTGCCCGCGCCGACCGCCACCTCGGGGCCGAGTTCAGCCCGGACGGCGGCCAGCGCGTCGAGCGCTCCCTCGGTGGTGAGGGTGATCTCCAGACAGGTCACACCGCCGGCCACCAGCGCCCGGGCCACCGCGGGCAGGCCGGAGGCGTCGGCTGAGCGGAGGATGGCCATGACCCTGGTCCGTGTCAGTTGCGGGGTCATGGCGGGACGGTCCGTCATGACCCCGCCTCTCCGGCCGGAACTCCGGCTGCGGGGCAGAGGGGAAGCACGGTTACTCCTTGGTTCTGTGGGATGGACGGTGCGGGAGGAACCTGCCCGTCGAGCCGGGACGGCATCCGCGCCGCCGCGAGCGGTCACTTCAGGCCGGAGGTGGACACACCGGCGACGAAGCCGCGCTGCAGAATCAGGAAGAGCAGCAGCACGGGCACGATGTACATCACGGTGCCGGCCGCGACCAGATTGTTCAGCGGATCGCCGTGCACGTTCGCGTAGCCCTTCGCGAGCCTGACGGCCAGCGTGGTGTGGTCGTCGCCCAGCAGCAGGGCGGGCGCGATCCAGTCGCCCCACGTCCAACTGAACGAGAGGATCAGGCTGGTCGCGATGACCGGCCAGGACTGCGGCAGGAAGATCCGCCAGAAGATACGGACCTGCCCGCAGCCGTCGACGATCGCCGCCTCCTCCGGCTCCTTCGGCATGTTGCTGAAGAACTGACGGAACAGGAAGATCAGATAGGGCGCGCCGCACAGCCCCCACAGCACCCACGGCAGATAGGTGTTCAGCAGGCCGATCTTGGAGAACAGCAGGTAGGTCGGGACGAGGGTGATGATCTGCGGCAGCATCATCGTCGACAGCAGCACACCGAAGACCACCCGCTTGCCCGGCGCCTCCAGCCGGGCGAACCCGTACCCCGCCCAGGCCGAGGCCAGCGTCACCAGCAGTGCGTAGGTGACGGAGAGCGTCAGGGAGTTGCGGGCGTAGGCGAGGAAGGGCCAGAGGGACAGGGCCTCCTTGAAGTTGCCCAGAATCGGCTGGTGCGTCTTCTACGGCAACCACCCGGCCAGTGAGCCCTCCGACCCCGGGAAGATCACGGCGGATCCCCTGCTCACCGCGCCCGGCACCGGCGGCACGGGCATCGGCAGCGTCGGGGGCTACCAGATCAGCTCCTCGTCGTCGCCGGCCATCGGCGCGGGAGTCGTCGTCCCCGACAACGGCGGCCAGGACTACTGGGGATCGGCGGTCCCCTCGACCTGCGCACCCGACATCGGCGCCGACCAGTTCAGCACGCCCTCCGACGCGACCTGCCTCGCGAACGAGAACCTCGGCTTCGAGAAGGGGACGACCAGCGGCTGGAGCAAGTGGAACACCGCCGCGGTGACGAACACGACCTCCCACACCGGGACCTGGGCGGCCAAGATCTCCTCGTCGCCCGCCTCTCTCGAACAGTCCGTCCCCGTCGCGCCCCGCACGACGTACCGCGTCTCGGGCTGGGTGAAGTCGGATGTCGCCGGTGAGGTCATGAACGTCGGCGTCAAGAACACCGGCGGCCTGGAAACGGTGGCGAGCTCCAGTGGCACCTCGTGGACGTTCGTCTCCGCCGACTTCACCACCGGGGCGACGAACAACACCGTGCGGCTGTACTGCTACAAGAGTTCGGGCTCGGGGAGCGGCTACTGCGACGACCTCGCCGTCACCCCCGTCACGAACTACGCGATCAACGGCAACTTCGAGTCCGGCCACACCGTGCCCTGGCGCAACGGTGACTTCTCGCTCACGAGCACGGCGGCCAACGGCAACGCCGCAGCCCTGACGAACGCGTCACTGAGCGGGGGCACCCTGTTCCAGATCATCACCGGCCTCACGCCGAACACCACCTACCGGCTGACCGGCTCCCTCGCCAGCCAGACCGCCGGTACCACGACGGCACTGGAGGCCAAGCTGTACAACGGCACCGCCACCACGAGCGCCTCGACCACGTCGAGCACGTACTCGAAACAGTCGACGACCTTCACGACAGGAGCAGGCGTGACCTCCGCCCGCATCTACTGCCACCTCGTCTCCGGAACCGGCGACGGCTACTGCGACGAAGTCACCCTGACCCAGCAGTAGGAAGGGAGTGCCGGTTGACCGTGGTCGTCAGGTGACCCTGGCGACCACGACCGGTGCGCGCGACGGTCACCGGTAGCAGGTGGTGACCCCCGGTCGCCAGCGGCAGGCGAGGGCGGCGAAGCCGCCGTTGGCGACGACGTCCACACGCAGTGTGTCACCGCCGCGCAGCACTCGGCTGTCCTGGACCAGGCCGTCGGCGCCGTCCTTGATCGTCTGGACCAGCCAGCGGCCGGGGCCGATGCCCAGCGGCACCTCGGCGGTGCGGGCGGCGCCCGCGTACACCCCTCCGACGAACCAGCGGTCCCCGCTGCGGCGGGCGACGACGGCCTCCCGGCCAGGCTGTCCTGCCAGCAGCCGGGTGTCGCCCCAGGCGGCCGGGAGCTGGTCGAAGTAGCCCCGGGCGAGCGGCCGTTCGTCGTACGACTCCGGGGTCCCCGCGTACATCTGGAGCCCGGACTCGTAGGTCACCGCGAGCCCCGTCTCGGCCGCGTCGGAGTTGGGGCGCAGGCCGACGCGCTGGAAGGCGCCGGGGGTGAAGTCCATGGAGCCGATGACGTTGCGGGTGAAGGGCAGGGTGGTGAGGTGGGCGGCGGTGTTGGTGCGCTTCTCCTCGCCGCCGACCCCTTCCAGGCTCATGACGTGCGGCCAGGTGCGCTGCATGCCCTTGGGTACGGTGGAGCCGTGGAAGTCGACCAGGAGGTGGTGGGCGGCGGTCTCCGGGAGGATGGTGTCGTACCACCGGAGCATGGACTGCGCCTCGGAGTTCATGAAGTCGATCTTGACTCCCGCGACGCCCCACCGCTCCAGGGTGGGCAGCCACTGCGCGCGTTCCTCCGGTGTGTCGAGGTCGCGCTGGTGGATCCAGACGATGATCTCGACACCCTTGGCCCGCGCGTACCGGACGAGTTCCGGCATCCAGCTGTTGGTCTGCCAGTCGGGATCGGTGACGTCCCACTCGTCCTTCTTGAAGTACCAGCCCGAGTCCACGGCCTCGTAGGGCCAGCCCCGCTCGGCGGCGTAGTCGACGTACGCCTTCTGCGCCGCGAGGCTCTGTCCGGCCGTGCGCCCGCCGGCCAGCCAGGTCCACAGCACGGTGCCGGGCCGGATCCAGGACTGGTCGGCGACCCTGGACGCGGGGGCGAGGTCGTCGGTGAAGGTGGAGCGGGTGACGGTGGCCAGATCGCCGGTGACCATGGCCCGCCACGGGGTGACGAGCGGGCCGTCGGCGTCGACCCGTTCGTCGGCGAGCTGGATCCGGTAGGTCCCGGTGCCCTGCGTGTGGGCGAGCCGGGCGCCGGAGTAGGAGCCGGTGAGGTCGGACTCGGCGAGCAGGGTGTAGCCGCCGGGGGTGGCGAAGAGCGCCTGGGGCGAGTACGCGGCGGTGGGTGCCGTGGCGGCGGTGTACTGGGCGAACTGCCCCTCGTTGTCGACCCGGTAGGTGCTCAGCCAGGCGCCGGCGTCCGCCGGCAGGTTGAACGCCGAAGCCTCGCCGAGCACGTCGCCGTGCCCGGTCGGCAGGACGTACCGGTAGGCGACGCCGTCGGCGGAGGCGCGGACGACGAGGTCCAGGCGGGCGCCCGCGGCGGTGGCGAACGACAGCCGCGTCTCCTTCATACGGACCGCGCGGTCCAGGCGTTTGCCGGACTTCGCCCGGTAACGCTGGTCCACCGTACGGTCCTTGCGGTGCAGGAAACGCAACCCCTTTGACAGGTCGGCCTGTTCGGTGACGATGCCGACGGGCGACGGCTCCAGGACCGTACGGCCGTCACGGGACACCGTGAGGCTCAGTGTGCCGGTGCTGTCGTCGAGGGAGATCCGCGCCCGGGGCGCGTGTGGGGCCGAGGACACGGCCCAGGCGCGCTCGTGCTGTTGACGTTGTTCGGCCTGTGCCGGAACGGTCGTGAGGAGTGCGGACACCAGCCCGGCGCAGAGCCCGGCCACCGCGGTTCTGATCGGAACAGCCATGAGAGCCTTTCCAGTCGTGCGGGTACGGGTGGACGGACGGTGGTTACGGCAGTCCCCAGGCCGCACCCGGTTCGCTGACGGTGACGGGCGCGATGACGAGGTCGGGGCGGGATCCTGAGTGGACCAGCACCTCGCGGCCCTTGGGCAGCTCGATGGAGAGCACGCCGTCGCCCAGGTCGTGGGTGCGGGCCGGGCTGCCGTCGTCGAGCAGCACGGTGAGCCGGCCGCTGAGCCCGTGCTTCAGCTGGAGCGGCTCGCCCGCCAGGCTCCTGATCCGGATGAACCGGGTCCTGCCCGCCTTGCGCACGGCGCTGACCAGGAAGGCGCCCTGGGTGCGGAAGTCGTGCAGGGTGACGTCCGCCCAGGCGGTCGGGACGGCCGGGAAGACGCGGATCACACCGCCCCAGCTCTGGCAGAACATGTCGTGCAGCGACTGCGAGGCGGACAGGGGCGTCTCGATGACCGGGCCGGCCTCGGTGTAGTGGGTGTTGGCCTGGCAGGGGTAGCGGGTGGTGGGGTCGAAGAATTTCCGCAGGTAGCCGATGGCGGTGTCACCGTCGCCGGTCATGGCGTACATCGAGGCGGCGCCGGTGTAGCTGTAGCCCCGGTGGGCGCCGGTCAGCGCGTGCCAGTGCTCGATCGACTTCGTGATCAGCTCACGTTTCTCCGGCTGGTCCCAGTTGACCAGGTACAGCGGGTACACCATCAGCAGGTGCGAGTAGTGCCGGTGGGACTGCGCGTACGGGGTGTCGGCGCCGATCATGAAGCCGTTCGCGTCGACCGGGTACGGCGTCAGCTTGGCCAGCACCTCCCGCCAGCGCGGCGCCGACGCGTCGTCGACACCGAGGCGTTCGGCGGAGTCGAGCAGCGTCTGGCAGCCCCAGCGGATCAGGGCCAGGTCGTAGTTGGTGTCCTGCGGAGGTACCACCGGGTACTCCGGGGAGAGGGTGCTCGGCAGGTGGAGCTTGCCGTCGCTGCCCGGCGTGAGGAAGTGCAGGTAGTAGTTGATCGCCCGGCGCAGCACCGGGAAGACCGTGTCGCGCAGTAAGGACTCGTCCATGGAGTGCCGGTAGGACAGCCATACGTTGTGCAGCGCCCAGGTGAGGTCACCGGTCTCGGCGCCGGTGCCGGGGCGGCCCACCTCCCGATTGGCGAACATGTCGGAGCTGCGGCCCACGCCGGAGCTGTCCGAGCGGTAGGCGGCGGGCACGTTGGCGACGAGCTGTTCCTGGTTCTGCCTGAGGGTGGTGGCGAGGGCGTCGAGTTCCAGGTGGTTGGAGCCGTGGATGAGCCAGTACTCCAGCTGGATGTTGAGGTTCCACCAGACCGCCGGCCAGGGCGTGGGCTCCAGCCAGGGGCCGGGGGTGGCCATGGGCGGGCCGCCCGCACGGCTGGCGGAGGCGACCTTGTAGAGCTGGATCCAGTGGAAGCTCTGCAGCCGCTGGTCGGGGAACGACACGAAGCTCTTCCGGTAGAAGCCGTGCCACCAGCGGGTGTGCTTGCGCCGCAGGGCGCTGTACGACCCCGCGCGGCGCAGGTTGCGCAGTGAGTCGGCCTCGGCGGCGGTGGTGGAGGGCGCGCTGTGCCCCACGCTGACCAGCAGTTCGTCACCGTGGCGCCGGTAGGCGGTGGCGGTCTGGCCGCCGCTGAGGGGCTGGAGCACCTGCTCGGTGCCGTCGGCGGCGGTCTTGGTGGTCCAGGGCGGGTTGGGGGTGTAGCCGGAGGGCGGGGCCTCCTGGATCTTCCGGGGGCTGATGGCCTCCTCGGGGTGGAAGGTCCAGACGACCCGTTCGTCGCCGGTGGCCCGGGCACGGATCGCCAGGACCTCGTCGTGGATGATCGCGGCGAGGGTGAGGGTGCCGGCGGTGGTGGTGACCGTGCCCGTGAGTTCGGCGTTCCACAGGCTCAGCCGCCAGTTGACGGCGGTGACGGTGCCGACGGGTTCGAGGGTGAGGTGGCCGACCGGGAGGCGGCAGGTGCCCCAGCCGCTGCCGAACTGGGGCCGGTGGTCCTGGACCCGGCCGTGCTGGACCGTGAACCGGATCTGGTTCACGCCCGGCTCCTGGTAGATCATGCTGCCGAGCAGCCCGTCGCCGAGGAACGGGCCCTCGTACCAGCGGGTGGGCAGCCTGCTCCAGAGGAGGTCCTGCTGGCGCAGGAACCCGGCCCAGGCGTTGTCGGTGGTCATGGTGGAGCGCAGGCGCCACGGGCGTCTGCCGCCGCCCGCCACCTGCGGCGAGGGCTGCTCGGCGTGCGCCGTCGCCGGTAAGGCGGCTCCTGCCGCGCCACCCAGCGCGGTGCCCAGTACGACTCTGCGGGATAACGGTGAGCTCTTCCCCGACTGCGAGGTCATCATCGTCCTCCAGATCTGACGGATCGTCGATACATCGGGTGTATCGGCGAACCTAGGCACACTTCGTGTACCTGTCAATGGTCGTAGTGCTTGACTCCTCCGATGTATTCGGGTTCCCTGCTCGCTCCAACGCGTCACGTTCCTCACTGGAAAGGACACGGGATGAACAGGAGATCCGTCTTACGGGCAGGGGCCGGCCTGCTGGCCGGCGGTGCCGCGCTCGCCCTGCCTCCGCTCCCGCCCGCCGGCGCCGCGACAGCGACGCCGGCCGCCGACCCGACCGACGGCTGGACGCGGACCTCGTTCACGTACAGCTGGCAGAAGCCCTGGAACCTCGACCTCGGCGACCGCCACAGCTACAGCGGCGGCGTCCACCGCATGTGGGTGTACGCCACCGACGAGCCGTTCGAGGAGGGCAGCTCCACCGATCCGCGTACCGAGATGCGCTGGAAGGCCGACTACAGCACGGGCGACCACATGTGGGACGCCGACGTCTACCTGCCGTCCGGCACTGACGGCGCGTCCTTCGTCCAGATCCTGCGGAGTGTCCACCCCTCGGGCACAGCGGCCACCGACATCATGCTCAACGCCTACGACACCGACGGCGGCACCGTGCGGCGCTACGACGGCACGGTGCTCAGGACCGGCGCGTACAACACCTGGTTCAACGTGAAGATCGCCCACCAGGCGAGCAGCGGGACCGGGACCATCAAGGTCTACTTCGACAACTCCCTCGCCCTGACGGTCGCCGACCGGGGCCCCGCCACCCGCTACTTCAAGAACGGCGTCTACCACCACGGCTCCGGCCGCGCCGAGGCCCGCTTCCGCAACATCGCCTACTGGACACGGTGACCGGGCCCGCTCATCCGGTCAGCCGGCTGTCGATGAGGGACCTGAACTCCTCGTAGGAGCCCGGGGTCCGGATCCGTACTCCGTCGACGACGAAGGTCGGGGTGCCCCGCGCGCCCAGGCCCAGGCCGTCGCGCCGGTCTTCCGGGACGCGGCCGGCCACCTCCGGATCGGCGAGGTCTGCGTCGAACCGCGACCCTGGCGTGACGACGTGTCATCTCGTCGCTGAACGTCAGCGTGACACGCGGGGGAGCTCGGCGAGCGTGGCGTTCGTGCCCGGACTGCTGGTGTCGAGTTCGGTGTGGGCCGCGGCCTGCGGAGCGAAGACGGTCAGGACCGCCACGGCGGCGGGTACGGCGAGACCGCGTGCCGCCGCGCGGGCGGCACGCCTGGGAGGGGACCGGCCCACCGGGCGGTCACCCTCGCGTCGTGCCCGTCAGGGCAGACTAGGGCCTGTCGTTTGGATCATCCCGGCGTCGCGGGGTCTGGCACGCACATCTGCCGCGTTGTCGTCGGTTGCCAACTCCCCCACGCTCGGCT
>NZ_JBICUX010000037.1:0-22589 GCF_043198595.1 Streptomyces sp. NPDC048751 | reverse complement strand
GGGCTCGGGGTAGTCGATCAGGAGTCTGCTGTTGCCGCCCCCGCCGCTGATCGCGCCGACCCCGTCGAAGGTCCGGCCGCCCGAGGTGCCGTTGAGGGTGATGGAGGTGGCGGCCTGGGCCGGCCCGGCGGCCGTGCCCACGATGCCGCCGGCGGCCAGGACGAGGCCCGCGAGCACGACCGTCGAGGCGCGCAGGCGCCGTAACAGCCGTCCGAATGCTGACACTGTGGGTTCCTTTCGTAGATCGAGGTGTCCCGTGGCCGGTGGTGGCGGGTCCGGCCCTGGGACCTGGCGCCTGGTCCTGCCTGGGGTGGACGGTGACGTGCACGCTGTCGGCGTTCGCCGGCCAAGGCACGGACGGCAGCCCGTCGAAAGTCACGGACGCGGCGCCGGTGTACCCGTTCGAGTCGCCGATGACCGCCACCGCTCGCCTGGCGGAGGAGTCCTCGGAGGCCGAGACCGCCGTCGAGCCCTGATCCAGCCGCCGGAGAACCAACCGGCGCCGCGGAAGGCGTTGATCACCAGCGGCCGGATGAACTGGTCCGCCGGTCGGCTGCTGTCCTCGCTGCGCAAGGGCGGCGACGCGGACGGCGGCCGCAGTCGCCCGGCTCTCTCGGTGATCATGGGCACCCCCTTCACTGGTGAAGGGGCTCAGCGGTAGCCGGCCGCGGTGATGTTCGCCTGCACCGCGTTGTCGGTCGCGTCGGAGGGATAGCCGGCGACGATCGCTCCTTCGTAGAAGGTGCCGGCGCTGAGGTTGGCGCCGCCACCGGGCTTGCAGCAGTCCCCACCACTCCCCAGGACGATGGCGCCCTGCTTCTTCATCGGGCTGTATCCGCCGGGTAGCCCGCCGTCCCACAGGGTGATCAGGCCGCCGGACTGCGCGTTGCCGCCCTTGAGGGCGAACCTCGATGTCCCGTTGTTCTTCAGCATCGCGGTGACGAACTTGCTGGGAAAGGCCCGCTGGTTGCTGTTCCAGGACTGGCTGCCCCCGGAGTACAGGCCCCACTCGAGATCGGCCTGCACCCAGGGACCGCTGCCGGCGCAGCCGCCGAACCAGCACTGGGTGCCGAAATTGATCGCGTCCATCGCCCCGGCGGCGTCGGCCTTCCGGGTGGTCTCGCTGTTGCCGTAGTCGAAGCAGCAGCCGTTGTTCACGTGGGTGCCGCTGGTGACCATGTACGCACCTTCGGGTGCGGCACCGGTCGGCACGCCCGTCAGGTGACCGTCCCGCCAGTAGCTGTTGCCGGGATTGATGTACAGCGAGTACGCCTTGGTGCCCCCGGCGGTCAGCGACTCGGAGGTCGCCTTCGCGGGGCTGCTCTGACTCGATCCCGGTACCTGGGCCGATCCCTGGTACCACAGGTCGTTGCCGCGCCCGGACTGGTCGCGTACGACCGTGATCACGCAGGAGGTGCCCGCGCAGAACGAGTCCTGTGCCGCCGCGTCGGCGAAGCCGCCGGGCGCCAGCACGGCGATGTCCCTGGTGGCGTTGTCCGAGGAACGCCTGACCTGGTACAGGGCGCCACGGTACGAACCGTAGAGCGCCCGCACCGTGCTGTGCGCGGCCACGCACGGCGTACCACCGGCGGCGTAGATGTCGCACGGACCCGATCCGCTGGGTGTGGGCGGGGGCGGAGTTGTCGGGGGGCTCCACTTCTGGTTGCTCTGGCCGTTGCAGGTCCAGAGGATGATCGCAGTGCCGTTGGCGGTGGCGGCGCCGTTGACGTCCAGGCACAAGCCGGACCGGGTTCCGGTGACGGACCCGTCGGAGTTCTGCCGCCACACCTGGGTCGCCCGCCCGTCGCACGACCGGATGACCGCCGGGGCTCCCGGAGCCGTCCGGTCGTCGTAGGCGTCCACGCACCGGGTGCCGCCCATCGCCCTCAACTCACCCGCCGACGTGAACTCGAACGCCTGATTGACCTGGCCGTTGCAGTCCCAGATGTCCAAAGCCGTTCCCGGCGTGTCGACGTTGCCCTTGACATCCAGACACCGCCCCGACGCCGAGCTCACGAGGGGTGCTGCGGCTGCTGGTGCCGACCATGTCGGCGCGGTCTCCAGCAGCACGGTCAGCAGTGCCATCACGCATACGGCGACGGCCGCCGATAAGCGTGGTCCACGAGCGAGGCTTCGGGGCGGAGCGGATGAAGGCTGCATTCGTTCCTCGGATGTATGGGGGGAAAGGGGACAGGGAGTGCCGCTTCTGCTCGAAGGGATGCAGAAGTGGGCCGTCGACCGCTCCCGTCAGCGTGCCCGAGAGCACCCGCGGAGAACACTCAGACATCCCATGTCGCATAGTGATCCCACAGCCTTCTTGCGCTGTCAATACACGTGTCTCCGCGTTTCAGAGGGCTGATACATCCCATGTTTTTCCCTGGTCATCCGCCATGCGGGCATGCCGAGAACCGCGTCCGGCGACGGCCGCCGTGTCGCCGGGCGCGGGTGTTGGCGCCGATCACCTCACCTGCGGTCGGCGGCCATCAGTCCGGTGGCCGCCATGGCCAGGGTCTTGACGCACCGGGCCGGTTGTGTCGGGGGCGAGGGAGACCGGGTGGTCGGGACATCCAGCCGGGCTGCGGGCCGGGCGTCGGGCACCCGGACGCCTGTGTCCGGTGCGGCGGCCCGTGGCCGGGGCTGAGCCGACCACGGGTCGGAGCCGTCTGGTCAGTCGAGGCTCCCTTGCTGGTTGGCGCCGCCGCCGCACGGCCAGGTCACCACCTTGGTGACTGCGGACGTCTGGTGCACGGCTGCGGCACCCGCCCGTGCGAACGCCTTCGGCAGGGAGCCGGGCGCAAGCGTCGGCGCGGGGACGTGTGCCCGGTCCGACACGTTGTCCGGCCTGCCACGGCGCCGTACCGCCACGCGTAAAGGTTGCCCACCGCCGCGCCCGGACAGCAGGTGGCGTCTTGTCCGTATGGTGCCCATCTGATCTCCCTACCGTTCCGGCGCAGCCCGATCGGGTCGCCTTGGTGGCGCCGACCATCCGGAAGCGCTTGGAGGTGCCGTATGTGCAGGAGGTTGCAGAGAGGTTTCGGGGGGAGACGGTGCTCCCGCCTTGACGGGCTGTCAAGGGTGTGGAGGCTCCTGCTGCCCACCTTGTCGCGAATCGGTTCGACGGCTGATTCCTGCGGTTCGGGACCGGTCCGTACGCTCGAACGGTTTCGAGGTGGAGGCGTGCGGAGGGCGGCGTGGCCTCCCGCCGTGCGGGGCGCGGTGGGCCGCGCCGGTGTGTGCGGCGGCCGGGCCCGGCTCACCGGCTGGCTGCCTGTCGTACTGGTGAGCAGGGATGCAGCCGCCGCATCCATATGACCCGGGGCCGGTCAGCAAAGCACTGGCTGAGGCGGCGGCGCCTGGGTCCGCACACCGGCGCCGCCTTCGCCGCGCAGCACGCCATGAACCCCGAACTCCGCCAGTCGTACCGTCCCGTCGAAGCCCTTGCGCGGAACCGATTCGCTCCACGCTCCCCACGGGAGCCCCGGGACGCGTGACGGTTCCCGGCGAGCCGACGCCGTTCACCGCGACTCATGACACTGCGGCATCCTTCGCCGGCCCGGGCCCGTCAGGGCACGCAGTCGGCTCTGCCGGGCACCAGGGCGCTCGCCCAGCACCCTTCGTGACGAGTCTCCCGGGAGCGGCCGCAACGCCGTACGCGTGGCCCAGCGCCGCGGACCGAGCACCCCTTCGCCCCACAGCTGTGCCCGGATCGGCAGGCGGTGACCGACGCGGGCGTGCTCGGTCCGCCGGCCCTCGGCAAGACACTGCGACAGCGCACCGTCGGCATCACGTTCGTCCGGAACGACGTCGACGCGCCGCGCGCAGGGCACGGGTCGTGCGTCTGTACGACGAGCCGCGCATCGCCGTGCGCTCCGAGCGCTGCGATCTGGCCCGCCCAAGGGCTGGACGGACGTGCATGTACGGGCCGCCGGTCGTCCACACCGTCAGCGGTACCACGGGCCCGTGGTCGTGGCCCCGACGCCCAGCGGACGCTGATCCGCCGGTTCCTGGGCGCCGCCGTCCGGCCGCCGCCTGGAGTGATCGCAGCGGCCACGGCGAGCGGAACCTATGCCTATGACGACGCTGGTCAGCCGACGAGCTCACTGCCTGTCTCGGCGACCAGCCGGTCAGCGTCATCAAGCGCGGCAGCCAGCGTCTCCGGGGCAGTGCCGAGCGCGGAGAACAACGTGTGGGCCCGCCCGGCGAAGTCCGCGGGGGCACTGGGGAGTTTCCCCGCGGCCTGCACCGCACCCTTTTCGTTGACTACCCAGCATCTGGCATGAGCGTGGAGCGCGTGCACGAGAAGCCCGACCGCGCGGAAGAGGCAACCGGCGACATAAAAGGCGTCACCGCGGGCCGCTCCCTTGCGAGCGCAGGCCAGGATGAACGGTGCCTCCCATCGCGCGTTGTCGATGAGCGCTTCGCGCAGAGGCTCCGGATAGCGACGCGTCCGCTCCTGAAGGGTGCGAAGCTCGCTACCGAGGTCGGCGAGGACGCGCCCAAGGGCCACCTCACCGGCGTAGGAGTGGGAGTACACCCCCAGGGGGTGGCCGGGCTGGGCGCCGATTTCGAACTGCCCGGCCCGGCACTGTTCCCAGACACGGTGCACCCGGTCCATGTCGCGGTAGATCCAGTCGACGTGAAGGCCGTCGACGGTCAACCAGCCGCCACCGTCAACCCACGGTCCCCAGCCGCCCGGCTCGGTGACCTCTACCGGCCCGCCGGTCAGCTCGGTCGCCAGCAGGCGCAGAGCTGGGGTATCCAGCGGGGGCCGGTAGTACAGGCCCAGGTCGTAGTCGGAATCGGGGCGGTGCACACCCCTCGCCCGGCTGCCTCCCAGACATACGCCGACGATGCCGGTGACCTCTGCCAGCCGGTTCGCGATCTCCGTCAAGCGATCCACGGGCCACAGTCTTCAGGGGCAGATCACCGGTCGCGACCGAATTACCGATCGACTCAGCCGCCGCTCTTACGCCTGAACGACCGCTGGCTCGCAGCGGGGCCGTGCGCCGCACGCACCTTAGACGCGTCGGGGTTGGCGGCAGGATCGGCGGCGTCCGCCTGCGCACCGCGTTTGCGCGCCAGGGCTTCGCGGAACTTGCGCTTGAGGTCGTAGTTGCCGTCGCTGTCCGGCGCCAAGGGAGACCTCTCCGGGGCAGCCGGCTCCGAACCTTCCGTGGATTCGGGCTCTGCGGTCACGGTGGCCTCCTGTATTCGGGGGGTGGGCAACCACAGCTTGCCATGCCGGGGGCCGTGCGGGGCGCCGACGACATGATCCGCCTCCCCTGTCCGTGGCGGTCCAGCGGTCCGAGTCCGTGGCGAGGCCCGCAACCTCGGTGTGGCGCATCGCCCTGCCCCCCGCTCCCCAGGTCCCGTCCGGCTTCGACTTCCAGTGCCGTCCACGAGCTGCCGCCGCTGTGCTGCTCGGCCCGCCGGGCGAAGTCGGCGAGCCTGTCCTCGATGCGGGGCGCGTCGCCGATCTCGGCGGCGATCTGCGCCACGTGGTGCAGGGCGATGCGGTCCGGGACGGCCAGGCAGAGCTGGTTCCGAGGTGGTGGTGAAGCCGCCGCGAGTCGTCTCGGGCGGGTCCGCGGCCCGGCGCGGTGTCAGCCGCCGGCCAGTCCGGGGAGGTGTTCGGCGAGATGCATGGCGTGGAGCCGCGCGAACTCATCGTGCGAACAGCGTCCGTAGGCGGGGTGGGGGGCGTGCTCTGTGGTGTGGCCGGTGAACAGGGCCACAGCGTCCGCGAGGCCGGCCGCGGCCTCGGTCACCGGCAGAGCCGGGTCCAACGGTGGCGCTCCGTCGATCTCCGCACCGAGCGGGTGCTTCATCGCTCCGCGGCGCAGGAAGACCCGTTTGGCCAGGGCGCCTGCCGTCGCCCGGAACAGGGCGGGCCTGAGCGCGGGATATCCGGTCACGGAGTAGCGGACGGTCTGGGCGCAGTGCTGCAGCGTCTGGGACAGGTTCCAGCTACTGCCCGGCGCCAGAAGCTCGCGCTCGGGGCGGCCGAGGTCCTGGTGGAGCCGCTCAACGAGCTGGACGAGGTCGGGTGATGACACGCCGCGATCCTACTCACGAGGAGAAGAGGACCCCCAGCCGGTGCACGGCTGGGGTTCCTCGATGCGCTGAGCGTCGGCCGGCGGGTCAGCGCTGCAGGGTGAGGACGCCCGGCCGCCAGGGCAGCGAGTTGTAGGGGCCGGTCGCGGAGGGCGACTTGCCCTGGTACAGGAACTGCAGGTTGCACGGGTCGATGGTCATGGTCTGGTCGGGGTTGTTGCGGACCAGGTCACCGTGGCTGATGTCGTTGGTCCAGCCGGCACCGCTGTTGGCCCTGCCCGCGAAGGGGTTGTTCTCGCTGGCGGCCTGCGGGGTCCACGGCCCGTTCAGGCTGGAGGCCGTGAACGAGCGGAAGAAGCGCTGCTCCGTCGCACCCCGCGCCTCGACGATCATGAGGTACTGGTTCTGCCCCTGGACCTTGTACACCTGCGGCGCCTCGAACAGGTTCTTCACCGTGTCGCTCATGACCGTCGTGTACGACGAGCCGAAGTTGCCCGGGAAGTTCCCGATCGGCATGCTCGCCCGGTAGATCTTGCCGTTGTCGCCGGCGAAGAACAGGTACATGTTCTGGCCGTCGGCGATCAGGGTCTGGTCGATCGGGCCGGTGCCCGAGCCGGAGATGCTGCCGGTGAACAGCGGCTGCGGCGCGGACCAGCCGTTGGGGTTGGTGGGGTCGCTCGACGTGCGGTAGATGAAGGGCCACGCGCCCCACTGGTACGCCAGCACCCAGATGTTCTTCGGCGCGAAGTAGAACAGGGTGGGCGCCACCGCGGACTGGTTCATCCCGGCCTGTCCGGCCGACGCCATGTCCGACCAGTTCGTGAAGGGACTGAACCTCATCGAGCCGTACGACGATCCGGACACGTTCGACGCGTAGACGAGGTGCTTGCCCTGGTACACCACGTTGGTGAAGTCCTTCAGCGCGACCCACCCGTTCGCCGGCTGCGCCAGCGCACCCGTCGACGTCCACCGGTATGTCGACGGAAGAGAGCAGGCATTGGGGGCCGCCTGAGCCGGGTTGGCGACGAGCGACGCCGCCAGAGAGCCGAGGGCGGCGACCGAGGCGGCGAGCACCGCGGACAGACGTTTGCGGCTGAACTTTCGCATGGGGACCTCTTGCTTCGTCAGTGAGCGGTTCCGGCCTGCCCCGTCAGGGGCTGCCCGGACTGTCGATGTGCTGCGGTCGCCGTCCCGCAGCGCGGAGTGGCCCCGCCGAGCTGATGGGTCCATGACATACGCGTGAGCGGCATGCTCCTTGCGTCTCGGCGGCCGTTCGGTGGGCGTGGCCCGGAGGTGCGCGTGCGAGATGTCGAACAAGCGGCGAAGTGTCGAGCACCAGGATGATGGGACGGCCCGGGAAAGGCGTCAATACCTCTCGCAAGATTCGCTGCCGATGTCGAAACATTTCGCGGGCCGCGCTACGGTGACGGTGTCGTCCTTCGCCGCACCGGGGCCCGTGTCGACCTGCGAGGGATCAGGGCAGGCTGCACCAGGCGACGGCGGTCCGTTCCGTGGCGGGTGTTGATGAGGGCGATCAGGAGGTCGACCGCCTCGTCGCCCACCCGGTCGGGACGGAGGCTGACCGTGGTGACGGGTGGGGTCGTCGCCGCGTAATCCGGATCCTCACTGATGCACGCCACCAGCAGATCCCGCGGCACCCGGAGCCCGTGGTGCCGGGCGGTGGCGAGGATGTTGTGACCGGAGTCGGAGTAGACGCCGACGACGGCGTCGGGGCGTGGATCGCGGGCGAGCAGACGGCCGACCGCGTCCCGCTCGGCCGTGAAGTAATCGGGCAGCGTGGCGAACTCCTCCACCAGGGCGGGCACATCGCGGTCGCCGCACCAGGACGCGTACGCCCGTCCGATCAGGCGCGGGTACTCGTCGTCGTGAAGGGGCAGGGTGAGCCCGATCCGGCGGGCGCCGGACTCCTCGAGGTGGTCGAGCAGGAGCCGCAGACCCGCTTCGTGGTCGGCGTCGACCCACGCGTCGTACCAGCGCGGCTGGGGCGGCCGGCCTTCGCAGACCATCGGGATGCCACGCTCCAGGAGGAGAGACCGCACGGGGTCGTCGGCGCGCGGCCCGACGTGGATGACGCCGTCCATCGGCGTGTTGAGCCACATCCACGGTGACAGGGAACTCGGCATCACCATGAGCAGGTAACCGCGCTCGTGCGCCGCCGCCATGGCGCTCAACGCCAGCTGTGCGTAGTAGGGGATCTCGGTGTACGGGACGGGAAGGTCGCCGTATGTCGTCATGGTCAGGCCGAGCACCCCGGAACCGCCGTGGGCCAGTGCCCGGGCCGCGCCCGCCGGGGCGTAACCGAGTTCGCGTGCCGCGGCGAGCACACGCCGCCTGGTCGACTCGGACAGCCGTCCCGTGCCGTTGAGCGCGTTCGACACGGTGGCCGCGGACACCCCGGCCCGTGCGGCCACGGCGTCGAGCGTGGGACGCCGCCAGACAGGCGAGCTCTTCATGTGTCCCCCCACAGCCCTTGTTCCCCAACAGCCCTGTGACGGCTTGTGGTTAAGGCCTTAATCACTCAGCGTACCGGCGACAGCGGACGTTTCCGGCCACGACCTGCGTGTCCGTCCGGGCGTCCGGCGGGTTCACGAGAGCACATGAACAAGAGGGGAAGCGGTGGAGGCGACGATTTCACGGGTGCGGCAAGGCACCATACCTCCGGTCGTCGCGGCGCGGTGGGCGCTGTGGACGTTCGTCATCGTCAACCTGGTGATCGTCGAGGTCTTGTTCCTCAAAGCCGGGACCGGCAAGAACGGGGTGCTCACGGTCGCCAAGTTCTTCGGCCTGCACGCCGCCGTGCTGATGCTGTTCCAGCTGCTGCTGGTGGCCCGACTGCCCTGGCTCGACCGCCGCATCGGCATGGACCGGTTGACGGTGTGGCACCGGTGGCTCGGCTTCACCCTGCTGTGGACCGTCCTCGCCCACGCCCTGCTGGTGGTGCTGGGCTACGCGAGGCTCGACGGCGCGTCGGCGACGAAGACGTTCGGGGCGCTGGCCGGAGTGCCGGCCTCCCTGCTCGGCATGTGTGCCGCTGCGATCGTCGTCGCGGTCGCAGCGGTTTCCGCCCGGTATGCCAGACGGCGCCTGAGGTACGAGACCTGGCACGGTCTGCACCTGCTGCTGTACGTGGCGTTGGGGCTGTCCTTCGTCCACCAGCTGCTGGAGACCACGACCTTCAGCTCTTCCGCGCCCGCGAAGATCTACTGGTGGGCCCTGTGGCTGGCCGCCTTCGGCGCCCTGGTCACGGGCCGGATCGTCATGCCGCTGTGGCGCAACGCTTATCACCGGTTCCGGGTCACGGCGGTGGTGCCGGAATCGGACAACGTGGTGACGGTGCACGTCACCGGCCGTCATCTCGACAGGCTGCCGGCGCGTGCGGGCCAGTTCTGCATCTGGCGGTTCCCCGGCCACCACCCCTGGTGGTCGGCGAATCCGTTCTCGCTGTCGGCAGCACCCGACGGCCGGACGTTGCGTCTCACGGCCAAGGCGGTCGGCGACGCCAGCGCCGGCCTGCGGCACCTCCCGATCGGGAGCCGCGCCTTCGTCGAGGGGCCGTACGGCGCGTTCACCTCGTTGCAGCGGACACGGCCCGGCGTGGTGCTGATCGCCGGAGGAGTGGGGATCACGCCGGTTCGAGCCCTGCTGGAAGAGGAAACGGCCGGTGACGTCGTCGTGCTCTACCGGGTGCGCAGCGAGAACGAGGCCGTGCTGGTCGACGAGGTACGAGCCCTGGTCGCGTCCCGCGGCGGGCGCCTGCACCTGCTCACCGGCCGCACCGGTGAGGGACGGTCACCGTTCGAGCCGGAGAGTCTCCGCGCCCTCGTTCCCGACATCGTCGAACGCGACGTGTACGTCTGCGGCCCGCCCAGGATGACCTCGGCCGTGCTCAGCGCTCTGCGCACGCTGAAGGTGCCCCACCGGCACGTGCACGCCGAGCGATTCGGTCTGGCCTGACCCGCGCGGGCCGACGGATCGAGTGATGCCGGTGTCCTGATCGTCGTCAACGCGATGCGAAGCCGCCCCGGGGCGAGGGCCGGGGCGGCTGACGTGCGTGAGGGCATCAGCCGACGGCGGACTTCGCCACCGGGTGGCACATACATCCCATGTAACGAGGGTCGCAGCTCTGTTGTCAGGGTCATGACTAAGCCTTAGAGTCCCGGGCAGAACCCAAACATGGGAGCGCTCCCAACCAAACTCCGTCCCTGGCCCGTCCCTCCGGAAAAGAGGCCCCGCATGCGACCGTTACCGCGCCTCCCCCACCCCCTGCGCGGCGCGTTGGGCGCGCTGGTCACCGCGCTCGCCGTCATCGCCGCGCTCTTCGCCGCCACGCCGGCGGCCCAGGCCGACACCACTGTCTGCGAGGAGTTCGGCTCGACCGTCGTCCAGGGGCGCTACGTCGTCCAGAACAACCGCTGGAACACGAGCGCGACACAGTGCGTCACCACCACCGACACCGGCTTCCGGGTCAGCCGGGCCGACGGTTCCGTGCCCACGAACGGCGCACCGAAGTCGTACCCTTCCGTCTTCAACGGCTGCCACTACACCAACTGCTCGCCGGGGACCAGGCTCCCCGCGCAGCTCGCCGGCATCTCGAGCGCGCCGAGCAGCATCTCCTACGGCTACGTCGGTGATGCCGTGTACAACGCCTCGTACGACATCTGGCTGGACCCGACGCCCCGCACCGACGGTGTGAACCAGACCGAGATCATGATCTGGCTCAACAAGGTGGGCCCGATCCAGCCGATCGGCTCCCAGGTCGGCACGGCCACGGTGGGCGGACGCTCCTGGCAGGTCTGGTCGGGCAGCAACGGCACCAACCGTGTGCTGTCCTTCGTCGCCCCCTCGGCGATCGGCAGCTGGAGCTTCGACGTGATGGACTTCGTCCGGCAGGCCGTAGCCCGCGGGCTGGCGCAGAACAGCTGGTACCTGACCAGTGTCCAGGCCGGTTTCGAGCCCTGGCAGAACGGCGCGGGGCTGAGCGTGAACTCGTTCTCGTCGACCGTCAACACGAGTGGTGGACCGGGTGGCCCTGGTGGACCGGGCGGTTCCCAGGCTTGCAGCGTGTCGTACGCCACGAACGTGTGGCAGGGGGGCTTCACCGCGAACGTCACCGTCGCCAACACCGGTTCGGCACCCGTCGACGGCTGGCGCCTCGCCTTCACCCTGCCCTCCGGGCAGCAGATCACCAGCGCCTGGAACGCCTCCGTCCTCCCCTCCTCGGGAGCCGTCACGGCGAGCGGCCTGGCGCACAACGCGAGCATCGCCCCCGGTGCCAGCCAGACCTTCGGCTTCCAGGGCAGCTACAGCGGCACCTTCGCCGCGCCGGCCGCCTTCAGCCTGAACGGCACGGCCTGCAGCAAGGCGTGACCTGACCGGCGCCGGGCGCGCGCGTGCCGCCCGGCGCCGGAAGCCGCCGTGTGTGCCGCTTCGGCTCATAAGAGGATGTTGTCCTTGTCGTCGTGCAACTGCCCTTCTGTGCTTACCGCGGAGCCTTCGCGATGGTGCTGGAGGTGCCGGGGGTGAACTGCCACCAGTTCATGTTGAGCAGGTAGCCGCTGCCGCCGGTGAACCGCAGGTAGAGGTCCTGGGTTCCCGCCGCGCCGGCGACCGGGCAGGTCACCGTCGTCCAGCTCTGCCAGCCCCCGGTGTTCGGCACACCGCACCGGCCCACGACCGTGCCGCTCGGCGAACCCAGGCGCAGTTCGACGCTGC
Organism: Streptomyces sp. NPDC048751; assembly: GCF_043198595.1. Taxonomy (NCBI): domain Bacteria; kingdom Bacillati; phylum Actinomycetota; class Actinomycetes; order Kitasatosporales; family Streptomycetaceae; genus Streptomyces; species Streptomyces sp. NPDC048751. The sequence continues at coordinate 10,802 of NZ_JBICUX010000037.1, read as the reverse complement.
CGCCGCCGCTGCCCGAGGCCACGCGTGCGGTGAAGGCGGACGCGCCCGGCCCGAAGGCCACGCCCTTGACCTTGATGTAGTCGCCGTTGTCGATCCAGCCGACGTTCATTCCGCCTTCGCCGGCCGGTTCGGTCTCGATCCCGGATCCCCAGGCGAGCGTCTCGGCCTCCTGGCGTACGTACGGGTTGAGCGTGCCGGCCTGCGGGGTGCCGCCGTTCGTCATGTTGATCACCGGGATCGTGCCGTCGGCGTTGTAGGAGAACTTCTCCACCGCCACCGAGCGGGTGAAACCACCGCCGCCCGGGAGTGCGCCGTTGTGGTAGAAGAAGTACGAACTGCCCTTGAAGTCCACGATCCCGGGGTGGTTGGTGAAGCTGCTGCCCTGTGTGGGCATGACCGTCCCGCGGTAGGTCCAGGGCCCGGTCGGGCCGGGCGCCGTGGAGTAGGCGATGAACTCGGAGCAGCACTTGGCCGCGAACACCATGTAGTACAGGCCGTTCCGCTTGTAGACCCAGGGTCCCTCCTCGTACAGCGTGGGACGGTTGGGGTCACCGGTGCGGGTGCCGAACCCCGCGGTGGTGAGCGGGATCCTGGTGGGGCTGCCCGAGTAGGAGGTCATGTCGGCGTTCAGCCTGACGTACGTCAGATTCGGGTTGCCCCAGTACAGGTAGGCCTGGCCGTCGTCGTCGATGAAGACGGTCGGGTCGATCTCCCCGTTCTCCACCAGCGGACGGCCGAGGGCGTCGCGGAACGGGCCGGTGGGGCTGTCCGACACCGCCACGCCGATGGCCATCCGGCCGGTGGCCCGGTTCTTCACGGGCACGTACCAGTAGAACCGGCCGTTGCGCTCCACGGCCTGTCCCGCCCACGCGTCGGCGGACGCCCAGCTGAAGGTCGCCAGGCTGAGCGGTGAACCGTGGTCGGTCCAGTTGACCATGTCGGCGGAGGACCACACCCGCCAGTCCTTCATGGTGAAGTAGGTGGAGCCGTCCTCGTCGTGCCCGGTGTAGAGGTAGACCCGTCCGTTGTGGACCAGCGGGGCCGGATCAGCGGTGTAGATGTGCTGGACGATGGGGTTGTCGGCCCGGGCGACGGTGGGACCGACCGCGGCGGGAACGACGGCGAACGCCAGCAGCAGGCCCAGGGTCCAGACGACTGCCCGGGTGAGCCTGGTGCCGGTGGTGGGTGAGGGCCGAGCCGGGATCATCGTGGCCTCCGGGGAGCGCCTTACGGGCGGATGAGCCGTTGACGGGTGCGCTGCATCCCTCATGTGCGGGTCCACTTCTGGGTGGCCTGGCCGTTGCAGTTCCACAGGACCAGCCGCGTTCCGTTGGCGGTGCCGGCCCGGTCGGCCTCGAGGCACAGCCCGGCGTGGGCGTTGCGGATCGTCCCGTCGGAGCCGACGGTCCACTTCTGGTTGTCCTGGCCGTTGCAGGGCCAGGTGATGACCTGGGTGCCGTCGGTGGTTCCCTGGTTGTAGGCGTCCAGGCACTTGTCGCCGAAGACGCGGATCTCGCCGCCGGCCCACGTGGTCCACAGCTGGTTGGCGGCCGTGTGGCAGTCCCAGAGCACCACCGCGGCTCCGGCCGCGGTGGAGGCGTTGTCCACGTCCAGGCAGCGACCGGACGCGGTGCCGCGCAGCCGCGAGGTGGTGGCGGGCACCGGGCTGCCGCCGGCCACCCGGAACACCGCCACACCGTGCGCGGGGACGCTCGCCGAGATCTGCCCGGACGTGCTCGACGTGCCGCCGGTCCACAGGTCCGTGAGGGTGAACGACCCGCCCGACAGGCCGACTTGCGCGGCCGTGGTGGTGACCGTCGCGGTGCCGCCGCCCCGGTTGAACAGGCCCACCGCGACCGAGCCGTCGGACAGGGGCTTGGCGAACACCTCCGTGCTGCCGTCGTCGCGCACCCTGCGTCCGCCGGCGCCCAGCGGATCCTGGTTCACCGCCAGCAGGCGCGAGTTGCGCAGGATCGCGCTCACGTCGGCGGACATGGTGCGGATGTCGTTGCCGGCCATGAGCGGGGCGCCCAGCAGCGACCACAGGGCGAAGTGCGAGCGGGACTCCGTCAGTGACAGGCCGGGACGCCCGACGACCAGCATGTCGGGGTCGTTCCAGTGTCCCGGGCCCGACTGGGCCGCCAGCGGCGCGGTGATGTCCAGGACGTTGCCGACGCCCATCGGATAGCTGTTGGTGTTGCCGTTCTGCCAGATGTCGAGCAGGTCCTCGGTCGTCCGCCACAGGTCGGCGACCTCGCCCCAGTTGTACGTGGCGCCGGTGATGGCGTGGAAGCTGTTGGGGTTGATGCTGTAGACGATCGGCCGCCCGGTGGCGCGCAGGGCGTCCCGCATGAGGGTGAACCGCGCGACCTGTTCGTCGCGGGTGCCGCTGGAGGAGCACCAGTCGTACTTGAGGTAGTCCACACCCCACGAGGCGAACGTGGTGGCGTCCTGGACCTCGTGCCCCCTGCTGCCCGTCGATCCCGGATAGGCGCCGCTCGTCTGTGCGCAGGTGCGGTCGCCCGGTACCTGGTAGATGCCGAACTTCAGGCCCTTGCCGTGGATGTAGTCCCCCAGCGCCTTCATCCCGCTCGGGAACTTGGTCGGGTTGGCCCGCAGGTTGCCCGCCGCGTCGCGCTGCGGGTCGAACCAGCAGTCGTCGACCACGACGTACCGGTAACCGGCGTCCCGCATGCCCGAGGACACCATCGCGTCGGCGGCCTGGCGGACCTGGGCCTCGGTGATCCCGCATCCGAAGCTGTTCCAGCTGTTCCAGCCCAGCGGCGGGGTGAGCGCCGGGCTGCCGGGCGCGGCGGCGGAGTGAGCGGAGGCCGTCATGGACGCGGTGACCATGAGTGCGGCGGCCGCGAGGAGCTGAAGCAGTCGTCGTCCGCCTGATCGTCTGGGTATGCGCACCGGGGGCTCCTTCCCGGGAGGGAGTGATGTCAAGTTCATGACATCCAAAGGGTTCCGTGCTCGCACTTTCGAGATGTCATTCGGAAAGTCAGGCGACACGGATACTAGACAGGCGGCCCGACATGTCAACATCCCCTGACGTCCGGACTGCAATTAGTACCCCTGGGACTACCGGGAGCACTCTGCTGATCTGCGATATCCAGTCCACGGACGGCGACACTGCGGCCATGGTTGAGGCTCGAATGTTTCGACAGAACAGACGAATCATGCGCCCGGACATGCCTCACCAGTGCCAGTGGCGGCCGAGGGGGTCCGGCGATGACCTGAAGCGGTTCGCTCCCCTGGCCGTCGGGCAGCTCAGCCTCCACATGACGCAGCCGGCAGTGCCACCCCAAGCGCTGTGCACAACTCGGAGTGGCCGCGCACATGACCTTCGCTCTCGCAAGGTCGATACTGACGACAGGGGCATTGACAGCCTGCCCTCGCCCGTCGTCGACACAGACATGACGAACCGTTATCAAGGTCAGCAGTAAGTCAGCACCGGTACCGCCACAAGCCGCTGCGCACCGTCAGGATCGCCAACTGAACCAACCCGCCCTGACCAGCGAAAACGCAGGTCAGAGGCCCCTCTGCTAAGCCCCTTAGGAGGTACAGATGAGGATGCTCATCAACGTCGCGGAGACCGTGGTCACGGACGCGCTGCGGGGTATGGCCGCGGCCCATCCCGAGCTGACCGTCGACGTGGAGAACCGGGTGGTCGTACGGCGGGACGCGCCCGTCGCGGGGAAGGTGGCGCTGGTCTCCGGCGGTGGGTCGGGGCATGAGCCGCTGCACGGGGGTTTCGTGGGTCCCGGCATGTTGTCGGCGGCCTGTCCGGGTGAGGTGTTCACGTCGCCCGTGCCCGACCAGATGCTGCGCGCGGCGGCCGCCGTGGACAGCGGAGCCGGTGTGCTGTTCATCGTGAAGAACTACACGGGCGACGTGCTCAACTTCGACATGGCGGCCGAACTCGCCGAGGACGAGGGCATCCAGGTCGCGAAGGTCCTCGTCAACGACGATGTCGCGGTCACCGACAGCCTCTACACCGCGGGTCGGCGCGGTACCGGTGCGACGCTGTTCGTGGAGAAGATCGCGGGCGCCGCCGCCGACGAGGGGCAGCCGCTGGACCGCGTGCAGTCCATCGCCCGGCAGGTCAACGAGAACTCCCGCACCTTCGGTGTCGCACTGAGTGCCTGCACGACTCCGGCCAAGGGCAGCCCCACCTTCGACCTGCCGCCGGGAGAGCTGGAGCTCGGCATCGGTATCCACGGCGAGCCCGGCCGGGAGCGGCGTCCGATGATGACCTCCGGCGAGATCGCCGACTTCGCCGTCCACGCGATCCTGGAGGATCTCACCCCGCGCAACCCGGTCCTCGTACTGGTCAACGGTATGGGCGCCACGCCGCTGCTGGAGCTGTACGGCTTCAACGCCGAGGTGCAGCGTGTGCTCGCCGAACGCGGGGTCGCCGTCGCCCACACGTTGGTCGGCAACTACGTGACCTCCCTCGACATGGCCGGCGCCTCGGTCACCCTGTGCCAGATCGACGAGGAGCTGCTGCGGCTCTGGAACGCGCCGGTCAGTACACCGGGCCTGCGCTGGGGTATGTGACCCGGCGGACACCGACGCTAGACGACCTACACGCAAGGAGATCCAGTGCTCGACGCCGAGTTCTTCCGCCGTTGGATGACGGCGACCGCCGCGTCCGTCAACCGCGAGGCGGAACGGCTCACCGCCCTCGACTCCCCCATCGGCGACGCCGACCACGGCACCAACCTCCAGCGCGGCTTCACCGCCGTCACCGCCGCCCTGGAGAAGGAGCCGCCCGCGACTCCCGGTGCCGTGCTGACCCTCGCGGGGCGGCAGCTCATCTCGACCGTCGGCGGGGCGTCCGGCCCGCTGTACGGCACCCTGCTGCGCCGTACCGGCAAGGCGCTCGGGGACGCTTCGGAGGTCGGTGAGGAACAGCTCGCCGAGGCGCTGCGCGCGGGAGTGGACGCCGTGATGGCGCTGGGTGGTGCCGCGCCCGGCGACAAGACCATGATCGACGCGCTGGTGCCGGCCGTCGACGCCCTCGGCGGCGGCTTCGCCGCGGCCCGGGCAGCCGCCGAGGAAGGTGCTGTCGCCACGACGCCGCTGCAGGCCCGCAAGGGCCGGGCGAGCTACCTCGGGGAGCGCAGCATCGGACACCAGGACCCGGGGGCCACCTCGGCGGCCCTGCTGGTCGCGGCGCTGCTGGAGGCGAACGGTGAGTGAGGCAGCCGGGCAGGTCGGGATCGTACTCGTGTCGCACAGCGCCGAGGTGGCCACGTCGGTGGCCGAGCTGGCGCGCGGGCTCGCGGGCGGGGGCACGGCGGTGCCCGTCGCCCCGGCGGGCGGCACCGAGGGCGGCGGGCTCGGCACCAGCGCCGAGCTGATCGCCGCCGCGGCGGCGTCGGTGGACCGCGGCGCCGGTGTCGCCGTTCTCACCGACCTCGGCAGCGCGGTCCTCACCGTGAAGGCCCTGCTCGCCGAGGGCGACGAGTTGCCCGGCAACACCCGCCTGGTGGACGCTCCCTTCGTCGAGGGCGCGGTCGCCGCGGTCGTCACAGCGGCGGCCGGCGCCGACCTGGACGCGGTGGAGGCGGCGGCCGCGGAGGCCTACAGCTACCGAAAGGCGTGAGGAGCGCGGGTCCCGCTACGCCACCCCTTCCGCCGCCACAGCCACCGCCGCCCGCATCGTCGCCGCCAGTTCCGCCTCCGCCGTCGCGGGGGCGGGCGTGGTGTCGGTGATGTGCCAGGCGTGGTGCTCGACGGCCGCGCGCAGGGCCGCGTTCAGCACCGCTGCCTGGATGGCCGGGCGCAGGTCGTCCGCGGGCAGCCCGGCCCGGGCGGCGAGGGCGCGGGCGAACGCCGGTTCGGCCTCGTCGTAGGACTGGAGCCAGACCGCCCGCAGTGCCGGCTCGGTGCGGGTCAGCCGTACGAGCGCCAGGACCGGGGCGTGTCCCGGGCCGGGCAGCCGGCGCAGCTGGGTGCTGAGGGCCCGTTCGAAGGCCTCGTCGAGGGGCTGGCCCGGGGCCCAGTCGCGCAGGCAGGCGGCGATGACGTCGATCCCGGCGGTGAACAGGGGGCTGACGCAGCTCTCCTTGCTGGGGAAGTACCGCCACAGGGTCCGCGCCGACACCCCGACCGCCTGGCCGATCTGCTCACCGGTGGTCGCCGCGACGCCCTGGCGCACGAACAGTTCCACCGCCGCGCGGGCGATCTCCAGCCGGATCTCGGCCTTGCGCGCCTCGGTCAGGGGCGGTCGCCCGGTGCGCCCGCTCGCTTGGGTCATCTCTGCTCCCGAAATCTGCCAGCGCAGATTTATGTCACTCAGGGACATTAAGTCGTACGGTAGGGCTCCCCGGGCTCGCCACCCGCAAACCGTCGACCCCAAGGAGCACCTCATGGCCACTGGACTGTACGACCGCAGCGTCATCGTCACCGGAGCGGGAGCGGGCATCGGGCGCGCCGCCGCGCTGGCCTTCGCCGCGGAGGGCGCCCGGGTGCTGGTGGCCGACCTCGACGCCGAGCGCGCGGCGGCGGTCGTCGAGGAGATCGAGCAGGCGGGCGGCAAGGCCGTGGCCGTCACCGGTGACCTGAGCGAGCAGGCCGTGGTCGACGAGGTGACCGCCACCGCCGTGGAGCGCTTCGGCGGGGTGGGCGTCCTGGTGAACAACGCCGGGATCATGGACCGTATGTCGGCGCTGGCGGATGTCAGCGACGACGAGTGGGAGCGCGTGATACGGGTCAACCTGACCGCGCCGTTCCTGCTGACCCGCGCGGTGCTGCCGCACATGCTGGCGGCCGGCCGGGGCGCGATCGTCAGTACGGCGTCCGAGGCCGGCCTGCGGGGCAGCGCGGCGGGGGCGGCGTACACGGCGTCGAAGCACGGGGTGGTGGGGCTCACCAAGTCCCTCGGGTGATGTACCGCGGCAAGGGCATCCGTGCGAACGCCATCGCCCCGGGCGGCACGAACACGTCGATCGTCGTGGACGTGGAGAGCTCCGCCCACGGTCCGGCGGCGCTCGGACCGCATTTCGTCAATCTCGGCCGGCTGGCGGAGCCAGAGGAGCAGGCGGCCGCCATCCTGTTTCTCGCCTCGGACGCAGCGAGCAACATCAACGGGGTGATCCTGCCCGTGGACGACGGCTGGTCAGCGGTCTGACGGTTCGCCGGCTCCGTTCGGCGGCCGGGGTGCCCTCGACGAACTGCCGTGCCAGCCGCTCCCCCGCCTCCACGGCGGCGGCGTGGTTCTCGATCGGGGTCACCTTCGAGTTCTTGAAGACGATGTAGGTGACCCCCGAGGCCGCCCCGCCTCCGCGCGGGTTCGTGCGGAGGCCGAGCCCTTTGGCGGTGGCGTACGACGCCTCCCCGATGACGCCGGCCGGCCCGACGTCGCCGACCACCGCGTACTGCACCCGGCCGCCGTGGACGACGGCCGCGACGGATCCGCCGCGCACGCCGTCCTCGCGATGGTCCCAGCGCCGGCTCGGGGCGGGTACGACGATGTACGGCAGGGTCTCGGCGCTCAACGGGCGTCCGTCGGACTGCGGGTAGGCGGTGGCGCCCGAGAACGACGGGTCGGCGCCGCTGTTGCAGTGCGGGCCGGGCCGGCCGTCGCAGTCGATGTCCAGGTCGGCCTTCCAGAAGACGGCGCCGTCGGTACCGCAGACCGGGATGTCGGCGGGTGCGCCGGTGTCGCTGCGGTAGCGGCCGTGGGAGACGGGAGCGCAGTCGCGCACCCTGGCCAGCAGGTCGGCGGCGGGCACGGTGCCTTCGTGGCGTGCCACCGGCGCTCGGGGGACATGAGGTGCGGTGGGCTGTCCGGCCTGGACCAGCAGGGCGAGGCCGGCTGCGGCCAGCGTCAGCGAGGGGACGGGCACGGTCAAGGGCCCTCTCGTGGGGGGACGGTGACGGACACTCGGCCCAATGTGGCGCCGGTCCGCCCGGGCGGCCACTTCTCGGGGGCCGTACGTGCACGGCTTCTGACGGCCCGACAGGGGGCGGGGGCCCGAGCCTGTCGCGGCTCCGGCCTCCCGGCCGCCCACGCCGGCGCGGGATCAGCGACGACAGCGGTCCGCGCCACCGACACGAACTCACCATCCCTCGAGACGAGTTCGGCCGTGAGGAGCTTCAGCATACGTAACTCCCTCGAGCGCTCGGCACCTGCGCCCCGGTGGCGCCCACCTCTTGATGCGATCGCCACACCGGGTTCATATTGGTCCGGACCAGTGCCATACCGTACCGCGCCGGGAGGCCGAGTCGTGCGACGCGTGCTGCTGTGCGGGGTCCTGCTCGTCGCGTCCTGCGGGTGGGCGGGGGCCGACGACGGGGCACAAGAGCGGCTGCCGGGGGCTCCGACGGGAGTCACCGCCGAGGCGGGCAGCGCGACCAGCGTGCACGTCATGTGGAACACGGTGGCCTCCGACCCGGCCGTCGCCGGTTACGAGGTGTATCGCGGCCGCACGAAGGTCCGGGACGTGCCCGCCTCCGCGCACATGGTGGATGTCACGGGGCTCAGGCCGTCCACGGCGTACGTGTTCACCGTGCGGGCCCGCGACGCCGAGGGCCGCCTCGGCCCGGGCAGCCGAGAGGTCCGCACCACGACCCCGGCGACGGTCGCCGCGGACCGCTCGCCACCGACCCGCCCGGGCCGCACCACCGGCCGCGCCGTCGGGAGCCGGGCGGTCCAGCTGTCATGGGCCCGGTCCGCGGACGACCGCGCGGTGCTGTCGTACGACGTCTACCAGGGCTCCGTGAAGATCCACAGCGTCGGCGGAGGGCAGACGGCCACCGTGGTCACGGGCCTGCGGCCAGGCACCCGGTACGCGTTCACCGTTCGGGCCCGGGACGCGGCCGACAACGTCTCGCCCGCCGGTGCCACCGTCCGCCTGACCACCGCGCCGGGCACGGACGACGGCCGCGACACCGCGCCCGGGGACTTCCGCGCGAGCACCCACCGGGCCGACGGCGCGTACCACCTCGACCTGTCCTGGGTCCCGCCCCGCGTGGACGGCGTGGTCACGGAGTACGGCATCGAGCTCGACGGACGACCGGCCACCTCGCTGGTGTGGGGCGGTACGGCGCCGCGCGGGCGGGCGTCCTACAGCTTCTACGTGGGTCGGGATCCCGGGGTCGACCACCGCGTGCGGGTCAGGGCGAGGCTCCCCGACGGCACCTGGGGCGCCTTCTCCACCGAACGGACCGTCACGACGGGCCCTGCCGGCCGGTGACGCGCCACCAGGCATCGGCCGTCCGAAGGAACAGGGGTCGATCCGGGGGAATCCGTCACCTGCCTGGCCTCCCTCCGGGTGCGGGGCGGGCCGGGGCCGCGTTGGCTGCCCCTGAGGCAGCACGGGCGTTCCCGACCTCCGGCGGCGCAAGGGATGTTCCGCCAACCGTGCCGCCGGAGGACACTCCATGCGCACTACTCACCCTTTCCGGCGCGTCGGCCTGACCGTCGCAGCCGCCGCGGTGCCGCTCGCCCTGTCCGCCGGGCCGGCCGCCGCCCAGTCCGGAATCTCCGTGAGCACGACCGGGTCCACGGTCTCCGTGGTGACCGGCGCGTGCACCCAAATCAATGGCAGCTGGGGCACCGCGTCCCTCCTCACCGGTTCGCAGGCGAACTTCGCCCAGGGGCGCCAGGTGGCCCTGTCCGGCACGACCATCAGCCAGTCCGCCGCGTGGTCGAACGTCACCCCCGCCACGTACACCGTGATCGTGGTCTGCTCCAACGGAAACACCGCGGGCACCCAGTCCGTCGTCGTCGCCGCGCCGTCCCGCCCGACGATCTCCGCGACGGCGTCACCCTCGCGCGGCGTCATGGGCGGTCTCGGCGGGGCCAGCAAGGACTACGGCACCCTCACCCTGACGGTCGGCGGGGTCCTGGTCGGCACGGGAGTCGCCGCGACGGCGTGGTTCCTGCGGCGCCGGTCGAAGCCGTATCGCCTCTAGTCGTTCGGCTCGGGCGGGGGGGGGCGGCGGGTCAGGCGGTCCCGTCCGCCCTGCCCGTCCCGCCCGTCCCACCCGCCCTGTCCGCTCTGCCCGTCCTGTCCGTTTCCCCGTTCTCCTCCGTGGGCGATTCGGTGGTGGGCAGATCGGTGAGCTCCTCCAGTGCTTGGCTGAGCCACCGCTCCCAGAACGTCTCCAGCTCGATGCCCGCGCGCAGGACGAGGTGCTGGAGCCGGGTCTGCGGCTCGTCCTCGTCGAGTGGGAAGTCGCGCTTCTCGATCTCCTCGTACTCCGCCAACTGCAGCCGGTGCAGCTCTAGGTGGCGGCGCAGATCGGACTCCAGGCCCGCGGTGCCGACGACGGCGGCGGCGCGCAGCCGCAGCAGCAGCGGATCGCGGTGCGGTTTGGGGTCCTGCGACTCGGCGGTCCAGCGGGCCAGTTCGGCGCGGCCCTCGGGCAGGACCTCGTAGCTCTTCTTCTGCCCGCGGGCCGGCTGCTCGGAGGGCAGGGCGCGGATGTATCCCTCGGCCTCCAGTTTCCCCAGCTCGCGATAGATCTGCTGGTGCGTCGCCGACCAGAAGTAGCCGATCGACTTGTCGAACCTGCGGGTCAGCTCAAGCCCCGAGGACGGCCTTTCCAGCAGGGCGGTGAGGATCGCGTGCGGGAGTGACATGGAGTCATCCTAGGGAGATCGCGCCCGGTCCCGGGCTGGTCTAGGGCCTGTCGTTTGGATCAGGCCGGCTGTAAGACCCGGTGCCTTGCATCCGACCCGAGCGGGGGCTGGTGCGTGCAGCTGCAAGGCGGAGGAGGGCGTCAACGCGATGGGGGTCCCTCCCGCGCGAGCGAAGCCGAGCGTGGGGGAGTTGGCAACCGAC
>NZ_JBICUX010000036.1:0-26836 GCF_043198595.1 Streptomyces sp. NPDC048751 | reverse complement strand
AGCACGGGGGCTAACGGGGCCTGGTGAGGTGCGGTCGCTCACACACTCGGCCGGGGGTCTGGGGGTTGCCCCCAGGCAGACACAGCACGGGGGCTAACGGGGCCTGGTGAGGTGCGGTGGCTCACACACTCGGCCGGGGGTCTGGGGGTTGCCCCCAGGCAGACACAGCACGGGGGCTAACGGGGCCTGGTGAGGTGCGGTGGCTCACACACTCGGCCGGGGGTCTGGGGGTTGCCCCCAGGCAGACACAGCACGGGGGCTGACGGTACGGCCCCGGTGCCTTACCTCACACCGGGGCCGCTCACGTCACAACAGGCTCACGTCAGGACAGGCTCACGCCTTCCACTTCTCCCACGACATGTTCCAGCCGTTCAGCCCGTTGTCCGGGTCGACCGTCCGGTCGTGGGAGTTCTTGACGACGACCACGTCGCCGACCATGGAGTGGTTGAAGAACCAGGCCGCCGGGGTGCCGCCGTCGTAGCCGCCGCGCACGTCGCGCAGGCCGATGCAGCCGTGGCTGGCGTTGTAGTTGCCGAAGGCGTCGCCGCCCCAGTAGTTGCCGTGCAGGAAGGTGCCGGACGTGGTCAGGCGCATGGCGTTGGGGACGTCCTTGATGTCGTACTCGCCGCCGTAGCCGACCGTCTCGCCGTTCATGCGGGTCACCTTGAGCTTCTCGCTGATGACCATCTGGCCGTTCCAGGTCTCCATGCCGGGCTTGCCGGTGGTGACGGCGATGGTCTTGAAGGGCTTGCCGTCCCGCTGGACCTTCATGGTGAGCTTGTCGACGTCGACGACGGAGACCTGCGCGCGGCCGATGGTGAAGGAGACCGTCTTGTGCTGCTTGCCGTAGACGCCGGGGCGGCCCTCGACGCCGTCGAGGTTGAGGTCGACGGTGACCTTGGTGCCGGGCTTCCAGTACTTCTCGGGCCGGAAGTCGAGGCGGTCGTTGCCGAACCAGTGGCCCTCGACGTCGACGGCCGGCTCGGTCTTGATCCGGACGGCCTTCTCCACGTCCTCGGGATGCGTGATGCCCCGGGTGAAGCGGAGGGAGAACGGCATTCCGACGCCGACCGTCGAGCCGTCCTCGGGGGTGAAGCTGCCGAGGAAGGTGTTCTCCGGCGTGAGGGTCGTGAAGGAGGAGTCCTCGGCGGCCGTGCGGCCCTCGGAGTCCTTCGCGACCGCGTGCACCTTGTAGGTGGTCGCGGCGGCCAGGTGCGTGGCCGGCGTCCAGCCCGCGCCGTCGGCGGACATCTTCCCGTCGACCTTCGTGCCCTTGTCGTCCTTGACCTCGACCTCGGTCAGCTTCCCCTTGGCGGCGCTTATCTTCAGGGCGCCACTGGTGTCGACGGACTTGGTGCCGTCCTTCGGGGCGATCGTGACGACCGCCTCCGACTGCTTGCTCCGCGCGGCTGCCGCGTCCTTGTCCTTGCCCTTCGCCCCGCCGGACCCCGGGTCCGAGTCTCCCCCACCGCACGCGGTGACCCCGAGCAGCAGGGCGCCGAGTATCAGCGCCGACACCTTCCTGCCGCGGCCGGGTACGCGTGCGTCAACCGACGCCCCCGATATCGGTCGCACGTTCAAGTCCGTTCTCCCCTCCCCCGGGCCCCCTCGGGCCCACACACCGGCGCGCCCCCGCGCGCCTGGCCGTCACCACCGCGACGGCCCTGGCGCATATTAACCACAAGGTCAGGGGCCCCGGCTGCTCATGATTGTCACCGTTCAGTCCCAACTTGATCAGAGACTTCGCGCAACCCACCCCCCTGTCGGGTCACTTCAGCGCACTGCCCGCCTTCCACTCGTTCCAACCCATATTCCAGCCTCCGAGGCCGTTGTCGGGAGCGACCTGTTTGTCCTTGCTGTTGACGACCTCGACGACGTCTCCGATGAGGCTGCGGTCGAAGAACCAGCCCGCGGGCGTGTCCGCGCTGCCGCCCTTGACGTCGCGCAGACCGACGCAGCCGTGGCTGACGTTGGTTCGGCCGAACGCGTCCGGGGCCCAGTAGTTGCCGTGCAGGAAGGTGCCGGAGTCGGTGAGCCGCATGGCGTGCGGGACGTCCGGGATGTCGTACTCGCCCTTGCCGTTCTTCTTCTTGAAGCCGACCGTGGCGCCGTTCATCCGGGTCAGCTCGAACATCTCGGTGACGACCATCTTGCCGTTGTACGTCGTCGTCTTGGGGGCGCCCGCCGTGATCGGCACGGTGGCGAGCACCTCGCCGTCCCGCCGCACCTCCATGGTGTGCTTGGCCGCGTCGACGAGGGAGGCCTGCTGGCGTCCGACGGTGAAGGAGAACGTCTTCTCCTGCAGACCGTAGACGCCCTTCGCCCCTTCGACGTCCCGGAGGTTCAGGGCGACGGTGACGCGGGTGCCGGGCTGCCAGTAGTGCTCGGGGCGGAAGTCCAGGCGGGCAGTGCCGAACCAGTGCGGCCGGATCTCCACGGCCGGCCGCGCGGTGACCCGCACGCCGCGCTCGACGGCGGCGCGGTCGGTGATCTCCCGGTTGAACTCCAGGGAGACGATCATCCCGGTGCCGACGGTGGAGCGGTTCTCGGGGGTGACGTACCCGATGAAGCGCTCGGCGGGTACCTGGGTGGTGAAGGTGGTGTGCCGGGCGGAGCGGCGGCCCTCGTCGTCCAGGGCCACCACGTCGACCGTGTACCGGGCGGCGAGCGCCAGCCGTTTCTCGTTCGGCGCCCAGCTGGTGCCGTCGGCGGAGATCCGCCCGGGCACCGGGGTGTCCTGCGCGTCGCGGGACTTGACGACCTTCACCGACTCCAGGCTCCCGCCGGGCACCCGGATGCGCAGCGCCCGGTCGGGCCGCACGTCCTTCCTGCCGTCGTCCGGGGAGACCTGGATGACGTCCTCGGGCGTCGGGCCCTTGCCGAACGCCCCGCCCGCCTCGCCGCCACCGGGATCCGATGTGCAGCCGGCGGCCCCGGCCAGCAGTCCTGCCCATGTCACTACGGTGGCCAGCACGGCCCTCGCGCGCCCTGCGCGCCCTTGAACTCGCCTCACGGGATCCCCAACGAGCGGGCCTGCCCCAGGGAAACGTGAGTGCGACCCATGTGCTGGGCAGAACAGTGGGAAGGACGACGTGATGGGGAGCCGCGCCCGTGCGCACGAGCCGGTGAAAAGGGCGACGTGGCGCGCTCCTTCCCATCCCGTGCCGCATGAGCCGCGGGAGGCCGACCAGTGTCGAGCGCAGCCGAACAGGAGGCGGTGGCCGAGGGCGGGCGCCCCGCCGTCGTGGTGAACGGCGCGCGCCGCGCCGCACCGCCGCCCGCCGCGCCGGTGTGGCCGGGTACGTCGATGCCGCTGGGCGCCCGCTTCCGGGTGGGCCCGGACGGGGTCGCGGGCACCAACTTCGCGCTGTGGGCGGGCGGGGCCGAGGCGGTCGAGCTGTGCCTGTTCGACGAGCGGGGGCGGGAGACCCGGGCGCGCCTTTCCGAACTGACGCACGAGATCTGGCACGGCTTCGTGCCCGGCGTGATGCCGGGCCAGCGCTACGGCTACCGGGTGCACGGCCGCTGGGACCCGTGGACCGGTGCCCGCTGGAACCCGGCGAAGCTGCTCCTCGACCCGTACGCGCGCGCGGTGGACGGCGAGTTCGGGCTGCCGCCGGAGGTGTACGGGCACGTCCGGGACTGGCCCGAACAGCAGGTGGCCGACACCGTGCGCGACGACCGCGACTCGGCTCCGTACGTCCCGAAGGGTGTCGTCGTCCACGACGACGCGCCCGACGACGAGTGGCGGGACGACCGCCGGCCCAAGACGCCGTGGGCGGACTCGGTCATCTACGAGCTGCACGTACGGGGCTTCACCAAGCTGCATCCCGGCATACCCGAGGAGCTGCGCGGCACCTACGCCGGGCTGGCGCACCCGGCGGCGATCGAGCACCTGGTCAAGCTGGGCGTGACGGCCGTCGAGCTGCTGCCGGTGCACCAGTTCGCGCACGAGGACCATCTGCTGCGCCGGGGCCTGCGCAACTACTGGGGCTACAACTCCATCGGCTACTTCGCCCCGCACGCCGGGTACGCGGCCTCGGGGACGACGGGACAGCAGGTCGGCGAGTTCAAGCGGATGGTGCGGGCCCTGCACGACGCCGGGATCGAGGTCGTCCTCGACGTGGTGTACAACCACACCGCGGAGGCGGGCGAGCTGGGGCCCACGCTGTCACTGAAGGGCATCGACAACCGCGGGTACTACCGCCTCCAGTCGGACGCCCGCCGCTTCGCCGACTACACGGGCTGCGGCAACACCCTGCACGTGGTCCAGCCGCACGTGCTGCGCCTGATCACCGACTCGCTGCGGTACTGGGTGACGGAGATGGGCGTGGACGGCTTCCGCTTCGACCTGGCGGCCGCGCTGGCCCGCTCCATGCACGACGTCGACATGCTCTCGCCGTTCCTCGCCGTCATCGCGCAGGATCCGGTGCTGCGGCGGGTGAAGCTGATCGCCGAGCCGTGGGACGTGGGCTCCGGCGGCTACCAGGTGGGCGCCTTCCCGCCGCTGTGGACGGAGTGGAACGACCGCTACCGCAACGCCGTGCGCGACTTCTGGCGGCACGCGCTGCCCGACGTACGGGAGATGGGCTACCGGCTGTCCGGCTCCAGCGACCTGTACGCCTGGGGCGGCCGGCGGCCGTACGCCTCGGTCAACTTCGTCACCGCGCACGACGGTTTCACCCTGCGCGACCTGGTGTCGTACGAGCGCAAGCACAACGAGGCGAACGGCGAGGGCAACCGGGACGGCACGGACGACAACCGGTCCTGGAACGGCGGCGCCGAGGGCGAGACGGACGACGAGCGCGTGCGGGCGCTGCGGCGGCGGCAGCTCAGGAACCTCCTGACCACGCTGCTCCTGTCGACCGGTGTGCCGATGCTGGTCGCGGGCGACGAGCTGGGGCGCACCCAGCGGGGCAACAACAACGCGTACTGCCAGGACAACGAGACCAGCTGGCTGGACTGGGGGCTCCTCGAGGAGCCGGGCTGGAAGGCGCTGTTCGACCTGACCTCCCGGCTGATCGCGCTGCGCCACCGGCACCCGGTGCTGCGCCGCCGGGCGTTCTTCTCCGGGCGGGCGCACTCGGCGGACGGGCTGCGCGACCTGGCGTGGTTCACCTCGCGGGGCTCGGAGATGACGGAACGGGACTGGTACGCGCCGGCGGCGACGCTCGGGATGTACCTGTCGGGGCGGGACATCCCCGGCCGCGACGAGCGCGGTCGGGCGATCCTGGACGACAGCTTCCTCGCGGTGCTGCACGCCGGGGACCGTCCGGTGAGCTTCGTGCTGCCGGGGCCGCCGTGGGCGGACCGGTACGAGGTGGTCGTCGACACGTCACGGGAGGAGCAGGCCGAGGCGCCGGGCGTGGAGCACCGGGCGGGCGCGGCGATCACGGTGCCGGCACGGGCGGTGCTGCTGCTGAGGGTGGCCGGCTGAGACGCCGTGCCGTCCTCAGCCGAGGATCCCCCTCTGGTACGCCGTCGCCACCGCCGCCGCGCGGTCGTTGACGCCCAGCTTGGCGTACAGGTGGGTGAGATGGGTCTTCACGGTCGCCTCGCTGATGAACAGTTCGCGGGCGATCTCGCGGTTGGACGTGCCCCGCGCGACCAGGGCCAGGACCTCGCGTTCGCGGGCGGAGAGGGGTTCGTTGCCGGAGGCCCCGGGCGTACGGACCGCGGAGACCAGGCGGGAGGCGACGGCCGGGGAGAGGACGGTACGGCCCTGCGCGGCGGCGCGGACGGCGGTGAACAGTTCCTCGCGCGGGGCGTCCTTCAGGAGGTAGCCCGTGGCGCCGGCCTCGATCGCGGGGAGGGTGTCGGAGTCGGTGTCGTACGTGGTGAGGACGAGGATCCTCGCGCGGGCGGACCGGCGGGTCAGTTCACGGATGGCGTCCACGCCTCCCCCGCCGGGCATGCGCAGGTCCATCAGGACCACGTCCGGGTCGAGTTCCTCGGTCCGTCCGACGGCGTCGACGCCGTTCGACGCCTCCCCGAGGACCGTGAACCCGGGCGCGGACTCGAACATGCCGCGCAGGCCGTCCCGTACGACGGGGTGGTCGTCGACGATCAGCAGGGAGATCCGCGCGTCTGCGGTCACGTCATCTGTCATGGCGGACCAACGGTACGCGAGCCGACAGCGCCGTACCGTGGCCCGGTTCGGACTCGACGGTGAGGGTGCCCGCGACGCGTTCGGCGCGGGCGCGCATGCCGTCGAGGCCGAAGCCACTGGTGCGGGTGCGCTCCGGGAGAGCCGCCGGGTCGAAGCCGCGGCCGTCGTCGCGGATGTCGAGGGTGACCTCGTCGCCCATGAAGGAGAGGGTGACGCCGACCCGGGTCGCCCGTGCATGGCGGGCGGCGTTCGACAGCGCCTCCTGGACGATGCGCAGGAGAGTGGCCGCGAGCTCCCCGTGCAGCTGTTCCGCGGTGCCGGTGACGGTGAACTCGGCGCGCACGCCGGTGCGTTCGCCCCATTCGGCGACCGTCTTCTTCAGGGCCTCGGGCAGTCCGTCGTCCTCCAGCGCCACCGGGGCGAGGTTGTGCACGGAGCGGCGGGCCTCGCCGAGGCTGTGGCGGGCGAGGTCGGAGGCGCGTTCGAGGTGGGTGCGGGCGACGGCGAGGTCGGGGGCGCTCGCGACGACCTGGAGTTGGGCGATGATGCCGGTCAGTCCCTGGGCGATGGTGTCGTGGATCTCGGCGGCCAGGCGCCGGCGCTCGTCGGCGACTCCGGCTTCCCGTGCCTGGACGAGGAGTTGGGCGTGCAGGGCGGCGTTCTCGTCGAGGGCCTGCTGCAACGCCGTGTTGGTGCGCTCCAGTTCGGCGATGGTCTCGTTGCGCTCGCGGGCCCGGTGCGCCTCCTGCTCGGTGAGGTGGGCGACCACCATTTGGAGCCCGGAGTTGGCGATCAGGAGGGCGGCGAAGACGGCCCACTGGACCACGCTTCCGAACGGCATCCCGCCGGCCTGCGCCCCGGCCACGGTGACCGCGCTCGCGAGCAGGCCGAGCCGGCGCCACCGGCCCGGGAGGGTCTCGTCGGCGTCCATGTAGCCGGCGGCGGCGTAGAACGCGAAGAACGGGTTGAGCCAGGTGAGGGCGAAGGCGAGGGCCCAGCGGAGGATGTAGTACGCCGTCCCGGCCCGGGACGGCCTCCGGCGGCAATCGGGCCCGCCAGAACGGGTGCTGTGCCACCACAGTTGGAGCGCGACCGCGGCACCGATCAGGGCCCAGGCGGTGTACCACTTGACCAGGGGGGCGTGCGGGTCGGCGGTCGCGAGCGCGGGGACGACGCCGATGCCGAGCAGCCCGTACGGCCCCCAGGTGTGGAACTGGTCCCAGCGCCGCTCGATCTGCGTGTCCACCGCGGTCATGTCCCCAGTCTGCACGGCACGCCCCTACTCCCAGCGGAACCAGCGACTGGCGGCACCCGTCAGCAGCAGGATCCACACCACCAGCACACCGAGGTGGCTCCACCCCGGCCAGTGCCCCGCCGCCGCCTGGTCGAGCGCCTGTGCGGCGGCCCCGAAGGGCGTGCAGCCGACGATCCGGGCCAAGGTGTCCGGCATCTGCTGCACCGGCAGCCACACGCCCGCGCAGAACATCGACGGGAAGAACACCGCGGACCCGATCGCCCCCGCGATCTTCGTCGTACGGGACAGCGCCGACACCACCGATCCGAGAGCGAGGGCCACCAGGACGGCGAGCAGCAGGGCGAGGACGTATCCGAAGGGCTGCTCGGGAAGCCGTACGTCGAAGACGAGCCGCCCCACCGCGAGGGCGAGCAGCGCCGACGCCAGGGAGGCGGCGCCGCACACGAGCATGTGCGCCGAGAGCAGGGTGACCGGGCGCACCGGTGTGGCGGCCATCCGGCGCAGGATGCCGCGCTCGCGGTAGCCGGTGAGGCTCTGCGGCATCGCCTGGAGTCCACCGACGATCAGGCCGAGCAGCACGGCGACCGGGACGTAGACGTCGACGGTGCGCAGGCCGCCGAGTTCGGCCTGGTGCTCCCGGAAGGACGGGATGGACCCGAGGATCACCAGCAGCAGGGGCGGGAACAGCAGGATCCAGAAGACGGCGCCCGGTTCACGGCGGAAGAGGCGGACCTCGGTCTTCAGTACGGCGGTGCTCATGCCGCGGTCTCCTTCGTCAGGTCGAGGAACGCGTCGTCGAGCGTGGCGTCCAGGACACGGAGTTGATGGGCGGTGACGTGGTGGCGGGCGAGCAGGGTGATGACGGCGTCGACCGTCTCGTCCGTGCCCGAGAGCGTGATACGGCCGTCCTTGTGCTCGACGGACGCGAGCGCGGGGAGCGCGTTCAGGTCACGGTCGTCCAGCGGGCCGGACGGGGTGAAGCTGATGACGGTGGCACCCGCCGAGCGCCGGATGAGGCCGGCCGGGGTGTCCAGGGCGGCCACCCGGCCCTTGTCGATCACCGCGATCCGGTCGCACAGGCGCTGGGCCTCCTCCATTAAGTGGGTGACCAGCAGGACCGTCACACCGCCCGCCCGCACGTCCTCGATGAGCTCCCAGGTGTCCCGGCGGGCCCGCGGGTCCAGGCCGGTCGTCAGCTCGTCCAGGACGACGATCCGCGGGTTGCCGATCAGGGCGAGCGCGATGAACAGGCGCTGCTTCTGGCCGCCGGAGAGCTGGGCGAACCGGGTGGTCAGCTTGGCGGTCAGGCCGAGGCGTTCGGCGAGGGGCGCCCAGTCGAGCGGGCTCGGGTAGAAGGAGGCGTACAGCTCCAGCGCCTCGCGCACGGTGAGCTTGGGCTGGAGCTCGCTCTGCTGGAGCTGGGCGCCGAGGACGCGGGCCACACGCGCGTGGTCGGCGACGGGGTCGAGGCCGGTGACACGGACGCGGCCCGCGTCGGGGACGCGCAGGCCCTCGACGCACTCCACGGTGGTGGTCTTGCCGGCGCCGTTGGGGCCGAGGACACCGAAGATCTCGCCCTCCTCGACGGTGAAGGACACACCGTCGACGACCGGGCGGCCTCCGTAGGACTTGCGCAGTTCGCTGACTTCGATGACGGACATGGCACCAGGGTCGCGAAGCGCCCGGGGGGCGCGCATCGGCCGACGCGCTCGCTCCGGCATCCGCCGATCGGTTGATGCGGGCGTACGACTTGACGTGCGGTTCGGATCCCCGAACGCGCAGGTCGTAGGACTGATGGAGGAGGGGGTTCCGGCCGAAACTCGGTGGGCGTCGTCAGTGCCGATCCGTAGGCTCGCCGTGATGCCGACGAAACCTGCACCCACCAAGGACCGGTCCGCGGTACGGACGTTGCTGCGCCTGTGGCCGTACGTACGGCCCGTGCGGATGCGGCTGTTCACCGCCGCGTTCGTGGCGGTCGTCGCGTCCTGTGTGGGACTGGTGATCCCGCTCGTCCTGAAGTGGATGGTCGACGGTCCGGTCGCCGACCGGGACCCGGCGGGCGTCTGGCTCGGCGCGCTGTACCTGCTGCTGCTCGGATGCGCGGAGGCACTGCTGTTCGGGGCGCGGCGGTGGCTGGTGGCGCGGCCGTTGTCGCACGTCGAGGCGGAGATGCGGGCGGATCTCTACCGGCATCTGCAGCGGCTGCCGGTGGCCTTCCACGACCGGTGGGCCTCGGGGCAGCTGCTGTCCCGGGGCACCACGGACCTGATGCTGCTGCGTATGTTCCTCGCCTTTCCGCTGACGTTCCTGCTGGTCAACGGGGTGACGATCCTCGTCGGCGTGCTGATCATGCTGGCCCAGGACTGGACGCTGGGGCTGGTGATCCTGGGGCCCGCCGTGCCGGTGATGGTGACTTGCGTGGTCTTCGAGAGACGGTACGCGCAGGTGGCGCGGCGCGCGCAGGACCAGGTCGGCGATCTGACGACGGTCGTCGAGGAGAGCGTGCTCGGCATCCGCGTCATCAAGGGGTTCGGCCGGCACCGGAGCCAGGCGCGGGCCTTCCGTGAGCTGTCGCGGACGTTGCGCGGCACGGAGCTGCGCAAGGCGCGGCTGCTGGCGGCGATCTGGGGCGTCATCGTGACGCTGCCGGAGGTCGCCATCGGGGCGGCACTGGTGCTGGGGACCGTGCAGGTCGCGGACGGGGATCTGTCGGCGGGCACGTTGGTGGCCTTCCTGTCGACGGCGCTGGCCCTGCGGTGGCCGGTGGACTCGATCGGGTTCCTGCTGGCGATGAGCCAGGAGGCGGCGACGGCGACGGAGCGGTACTTCGAGGTGATGGACGAGGAGCCGGAGCGCGAGACCGTCACCCCCTCGACTGCGGCGGAGGCCGACGACATCGGACTGCGTTTCGACGACGTCACCTTCCGCTACCCCGACGCCCCCGTCGGCTCCCCGCCCGTCCTCGATCGTGTCGGCCTCCACATCCGGCCCGGTGAGTCCATGGCGCTCGTCGGTGCGACCGGGAGCGGGAAGACCACGCTCACCGCGCTGGTGCCCCGCCTGCACGAGGTGACGTCCGGGCGGATCACGCTCAACGGCGAGGACATCACCGCGATGTCGAGGGAGGCGCTGCGCGCCCGTGTCGCCGTGGCGTTCGAGGAGCCCACTCTCTTCTCCGCGAGTGTCGGGGAGAACGTGCTGATGGGGGCCGGGGACGCGGCCGGCGAGGAGGAGCTGGGGCGGGCGCTGGGCGTCGCGCAGGCCGACTTCGCGTACGCGTTGCCGCAGGGGACCGAGACGCAGGTCGGCGAGCAGGGCCTCAGCCTGTCGGGCGGTCAGCGGCAGCGCCTCGCGCTGGCCCGTGCCGTCGTCGGCAAGCCGGAGTTCCTCGTCCTGGACGACCCGCTCTCCGCGCTCGACGTCCACACGGAGGCCGCCGTGGAGGCCGCCCTGCGTCGGGTGCTCGCCGACACCACGGCGCTGATCGTGGCGCACCGGCCGTCCACCGTGCTGCTCGCCGACCGCGTCGCCCTGCTGTCGGGCGGCCGGATCGCCGCCGTCGGCACCCATCACGAACTGCTGCGCACGAACGCCGAGTACGCCCATCTCATGTCCGGCGAGCAGGCCGGTCACCAGGAGGACGAGCGATGACCACGTCCACCACGTCACCCACCCCCCTCTCCGCCGACGACGGCGAGGAACTCCCCCGCTCCGGGACCACCGGCGACCCCTTCGACCGCGACGTCCTGCCCACCCCGCCGGGCGCCACCTCCGCCCTCCTGCGCTCCCTGCTCGCCCCGATGAAGGCGCGCGTCGCCGTCACCACGCTCCTGCTGCTGCTCCAGCAGGCGGCCGTCCAGGCGGGCCCGCTGCTGGTGGCGTACGCCATCGACCGGGCCGTACCGGCGTTCCGGGCCCACGACCACGGTCCGCTGATCGCGGTGGCGGTGGGCTATCTGCTGTGCGCGGTGGCGTCCGGCGGGCTGCAGTACGCGTTCATCGTCGCCTCCGCGCGCGTCAACCAGGACGTGCTGCTCGACCTGCGCGGCCGTATCTTCCGCCATGCCCAGGCGCTGAGCGTCGACTTCCACGAGCGCTACACCTCGGGGCGGCTCATCTCCCGCTCCACGACGGACGTGGAGTCGCTGCGCGAGCTGCTCGACGAGGGCCTCCAGGAGCTGGTGACCGTCGTCCTGTCGTTCGTCTACATCTCGGCCATGCTGCTCTGGCTGGACCTGGGCCTCGGCGCGGTGGCGGTGGCCTCGTTCGGGCCGCTCTACCTGCTGGTGCGGATGTACCGGCGGCGGGCCGGGCGGGTCTACACCAAGCGGTCGACGGCGATCGCCGCGGTCATCGTCAAGTTCGTCGAGACGATGAACGGGATCCGGCCGGTGCGGGCGTTCCGCCGGGAGGACGCCAACGACGAGGCGTTCCGGGTGCTGAACCGGCAACATGAGCGGACCAACGGCGACGCCCTGCTGGAGATGGCGCGCTATGTCGTCTGCTCCCGGCTGGTCGCCAACACGGCCGTCGCGGGGATCGTGCTGTGGGGCGCCTACCGGGTGGCGGACGGCTCGCTGGAGCTGGGTGTGCTGGCGGCGGCGGTGCTGTATCTGCGCCGGCTGTACGACCCGATCGACCGGCTCGGCATGTTCCTGAACTCGTACCAGTCGGCGGCGGCCTCGCTGGAGAAGATCGCGGGGCTGCTGGCGCAGACGCCGTCCGTGCCGGAGCCGTCGGCGCCGAAGGAGCTGCCGCCGCTGCCGGGTGAGCAGCCCGGCCGTGAGGTCGTCTTCGACGGTGTCCGGTTCGCCTACCGCACGGGCGGCGAGGTGCTCCCCCGCTTCGAGCTGACCCTGCCGGCCGGGCAGACCGTCGCGGTCGTCGGTTCGACGGGCGCCGGCAAGTCCACGCTGGCCAAGCTGCTCGCGCGCTTCTACGACCCCACCGAGGGCCGGGTGCTGCTCGACGGGGTCGACCTGCGCGAGCTGTCCGTGCCGGAACTGCGGCGCGGGGTGGTGATGGTGACGCAGGAGGCGTTCCTGTTCTCCGGCACGGTCGCCGATAACATCGCGATCGGGCGGCCGGACGCGAGCCGGGAGGAGATCGAGCGGGCGGCGAAGGCGATCGGCGCGCACGAGTTCATCAGCGCGCTGCCCGACGGCTACGACACGGACGTCCGCAAGCGGGGCGGCCGTATCTCCGCGGGCCAGCGTCAACTCGTGTCGTTCGCACGGGCGTTGCTCGCCGACCCGGCGGTGCTGATCCTCGACGAGGCGACCAGCTCGCTGGACGTCCCCGGCGAGCGGGCCGTGCAGCGTGCGATGGCGACGGTGCTGAACGGCCGTACGGCGGTCGTGATCGCGCACCGGCTGTCCACCGTGGAGATCGCCGACCGGGTGCTCGTCATGGAGTACGGCCGGATCGTCGAGGACGGCACTCCGGCCGAACTGATCGCGGGCACCGGCCGGTTCGCCGATCTGCACCGGGCGTGGCGGGACAGTCTGGCGTGAGCTTCCGGAGGGACCGTTGATCGACGCGTACGAGGATCCCGGCACGCCCGACTCCCGGAGCGGGGTCCGGTATCTGTGGTGGCTGGTGACGCGGCAGCCGGGGCGGTCGGTGGCCGGGGCGGTGCTGGGCAGTGTCTGGATGGTGCTGCTGGCGGCGACGCCGTACCTGATGGCGCGGGCCGTCGACGAGGGGCTGGAGCGCGGTGACCTGGGGGCGCTCGCCGGGTGGACGGGCACCCTGGTCGCGGTGGGGGCGTTCAACTCGTGGCTGGGCGTCATGCGGCACCGCACGATGACCCGGGTGCGGATGGACGCCAACTTCCGCACGGTGAAAGTGGTCGTGGGGCAGGCGGTGCGGCTGGGGGCGGCGCTGCCGCGGCGGGCGGGGGCCGGGGAGGTCGTCACGATCGGCGTGGGCGACGTGCAGACGGTCAGCCAGTCGCTGACGGTCGTCGGGCCCGGCGTCGGCGCGGTCGTCGCGTACTGCGTGGTCGCCGTTCTGCTGCTGTCGACCTCCGCGCAGCTCGCGGTGGTGGTGCTGCTGGGGGTGCCGGTGATGGCCGTCCTGGTGGGGCCGCTGCTCGGGCGCCTGCGGGCCGTGGAATCGGAGTACCGGGAGCGGCAGGGAGTGCTGACCGCGCGCATCGGCGACCTCGCGGGCGGGTTGCGGGTCCTCAACGGTCTCGGTGGCAAGGGGCTGTTCGCCGACGCGTTCCGCCGGGACTCGGGGCGTCTGCGGGAGCAGGGCTACCGGGTCGGGGCGGTGACCAGCTGGCTCCAGGCGCTCGGGGTGGGCCTGCCGACGGTGTTCCTCGCCGTGGTGACCTGGCTGGCCGCGCGGCTCGCCGCGCAGGGGCAGATCACGGTGGGCGAGTTGGTGTCCGTGTACGGCTATGTCGCGGTGCTGGTGGCGCCGGTGGCGTTCCTCGTGGAGAGCGGCTACCAGATCGGCCGGGGCGTGGTGGCCGCGGAGCGGGTCGTGCGGCTGCTGCGGCTGGAGCCGGAACCCGACGAGGGGACGACCGACGCGCCCGCGGAACCGGCGGTGCTGCACGACCCGGAGTCCGGGGTGCGGGTGCTGCCGGGGCGGCTGACGGCGCTGGCCGGGGCCAGACCCGCCGACGCGGCGGACGTGGTGGACCGCCTGGGCCGGTACGTACCGTCGGAGGCGGCCTGGGGCGGCGTACGGCTGGACGAGATCCCCCTGGCACAGGTCAGGGCGCGGATCCTGGTCGCCGACCACGAGGCCGACCTGTTCGCCGGGCCGCTGCGCGAACTGCTCGGCGGGCGCCGGGTCCCGGACGACACGGAGATCATGCGGGCCGTGCGGGCCGCCGTGGCCGACGACATCGTGCAGGGGCTGCCGGAGGGGCTGGACTCCCCCGTCGACGCACAGGGCCGCAACCTCTCGGGCGGTCAGCGCCAGCGCGTGCGGCTGGCGCGCGCCCTGCTGGCCGACCCCGAGGTGCTGCTGGCCGTCGAGTCCACGTCGGCGCTCGACGCCCACACCGAGGCGGCGGTGGCCGAACGCCTGCGCGCCGCCCGCCGCGACCGCACCACCGTCGTCACCACCACCTCACCCCTCGTCCTGGCCCAGGTGGACGTCGTCCACTACCTGGTCGACGGCAAGCTGGCGGCGACGGGCACCCATCAGCGGCTCCTGGACGAAGAGCCGGGCTACCGGGCCCTGGTGGCCCGGGACGCGGACGCCGAGGAGGTCGTGCGGTGACCCGAGGGCAACTCCCCGTCGCGGAGCGGGCCGATGTGCGGCGGGCCACCGTGCGGCTGGTGCGGGCCGACGGGCGGGTGTTCGGTGTCGTGCTGGCGTTGAACGCGGCGGCCGCCGGGGCGGGGCTCGTGGGGCCGTGGCTGCTGGGACGGATCATCGACGAGGTGCGGGGTGGGGGCGGCGTCGCCGCCGTGGACCGGATGGCGCTGGGGATCCTGGTGTGCTCGGCGGCGCAGCTGCTGCTCGCGCGCTGGGCCCGGAACGTGGGATACCGGTTCGGGGAGCGGACGCTGGCGCGGGTGCGCGAGGAGTTCGTGGACCGGGCGCTGGCGCTGCCCGCTTCGACGGTGGAGCGGGCCGGCACCGGTGATCTGACGGCGCGCGGCACGGCCGACGTGGCCGCCGTCGGCACCACCCTGCGGGACGCGGGGCCCGAGTTGCTGCTGAACTCCGTCGAGGCGCTGTTGCTCCTGGGCGCGGTGTTCGTGCTCGACCCGCTGCTCGGCGCGGTGGGGGTGCTGTGCCTCGTCCCGATCTGGTGCGCGCTGCGCTGGTATCTGCGCCGGGCGCGGGACGGTTACCTGGCGGAGGGCTCGGCGACGTCCCAGGTCGCGGAGGTCCTCGCGGCGACCGCGTCGGGGGCGCGCACGGTGGAGGCGCTCCGGCTGCGGGAGCGGCGGGTGGCGGCGAGCCGGGAGGCGCTGGAGGCGTCCCGCGTGAAGCGCTTCTACACCCTCTACCTGCGGACGGTGTTCTTCCCGGTGGTCGAGACGTCGTACGTCCTGCCCGTGGCGGGTGTGCTGCTCGTGGGCGGGGTGCTGCACGAGCGTGGGGCGGTCAGTCTGGGTGCGGTCGTGGCGGCCGCCCTGTATCTGAACCGGTTCACCTCGCCGCTGGACGAGATCCTGATGCGGGTGGAACAACTGCAGAGCAGCGGCGCCTCGTTCGCCCGGGTCGAGGGGCTGGCCCGGGCGCCGCGGGCGCAGGAGGGTGTGTCGAGGGCGCCGGCGGACGACCGGATCGACGTGACGGGCGTGCGGTACGCCTACGACCGCGGTGGCGAGGTGCTGCGCGGGGTGGACCTGACCGTGCGGCCCGGGGAGCGGCTCGCGGTGGTGGGCCCGTCCGGGGCGGGGAAGACCACGCTGAGCCGGCTGCTGGCGGGCATCGACCGGCCGACCGCGGGGACGGTCACGGTGGGCGGGGTGCCGGTCGCCGACCTGGGCCCGGAACAGCTGCGCCGCCAGGTCGTGCTGGTCACCCAGGAGCACCACGTCTTCCTGGGCACGGTCCGCGACAACCTCCGTATCGCCGAACCGGACGCGACCGACGAGCAGGTGTGGGCCGCGCTCGCGGCCGTGGGCGCGGACGGCTGGGTGCGCGAGCTGCCGGACGGCCTGGACAGCGAGCTGGGGCCGCACGGCTGCGCCACGGACGGCTCGCAGGCGCAGCAACTCGCGCTGGCCCGGGTGGTGTTGGCCGACCCGCACACACTGATCCTGGACGAGGCGACGGCCCTGCTCGACCCGGCGACCGCCCGTCACACCGAGCGGGCGCTGGCCGCCGTCCTGGAGGGCCGGACCGTCATCGCCATCGCGCACCGGCTGCACACCGCGCACGACGCGGACCGGGTGGCCGTGATGGAGGACGGCCGCCTCACCGAACTCGGCACGCACGACGAGCTGGTGGCCTCCGACGGGGCGTACGCGGCGCTGTGGCGGACCTGGCACGGGGAGCGGTCGGCGGGCGGCTGAGTCCGGCCGTTTCGCCCCCCCGACCAACCGGTGACGCGCCCCTCTTGCAACCAATGGCCCGTATATCGAACATGACTATCCGGTCAACGGAGGCTTTCCGGCCAACTTCTTGACGCGCTCCTGACAGCAAGCGCCATCCGGTGCCAGGCTTCCCACGGCCGCTTCACAGCAACCCCACACGTCCATCGCTGTGTCGCCACACGGTCACCCGCACCTGGTTCCGCGTAACGCCCTGTTCTGCCCGGACGGCCCACCCGCCGTTCGGTCTCCCCTGGCCGTGCGACCCGCGGCCACGCAGAAGGAGTCAGTGTTGAGAAGCAGTTCCTCCCACAGACGCACCTCCCACACCCGCAAGGCCACGGCCGTCGCCCTCGTCGGCGTCGCCGCGTTCCTGGCCGCCGCCGTCCAGAGCGGCGCCGCCACCGCGGCCCCGGCGAAGGCACCGTCGGCCGCTGGCAAGGCCAACCCGGGCGCCCTGCCCGCGAAGCTCACCCCGGCCCAGCGCGCCGAACTGCTCCGCCAGGCGGACGCCGGCAAGGCGAGGGCCGCGCAGCAGCTGGGCCTCGGCGCCAAGGAGAAGCTGGTCGTCCGTGATGTGCTGAAGGACCGCGACGGCACCGTCCACACGCGGTACGAGCGCACCTACGACGGCCTCCCGGTGCTCGGCGGCGACCTGGTCGTCAAGACGTCCCCCGCCGGACAGACCGAGGGTGTCGTCAAGGCCACCCGCGCCCAGATCAAGGTCGCCTCGCTGAAGCCGGCCGTCGCCGCGTCGAAGGCCGAACAGCAGGCACTGGGTGCCGCGAAGGCGGAGAAGGCCAAGAGCCCCGACGTCAACAGCGCGCCCCGCAAGGTGATCTGGGCCGCGAACGGCACGCCGACCCTGGCGTACGAGACGGTCGTCGGCGGCTTCCAGCACGACGGCACCCCGCAGGAACTGCACGTCATCACCGACGCCACCACCGGCCAGAAGCTGTACGAGTGGGAGGCGATCGAGACCGGCACCGGCAACACGGTGTACTCCGGCACGGTCGACCTCACCACCACGCAGTCCGGGTCGACGTACAACCTGACCGACGGCGCGCGCGGCGGCCACAAGACGTACAACCTCAACCGGGGCTCCTCCGGCACCGGCACGCTCTTCTCCGGGCCCGACGACGTCTGGGGCAACGGCCTGGCGTCCAACGCCGAGTCGGCCGGCGCCGACGCGCACTACGGTGCCGCGCTGACGTGGGACTACTACAAGAACGTGCACGGCCGCAGCGGCATCCGGGGCGACGGGGTGGGCGCCTACTCCCGGGTCCACTACGGCAGCAACTACGTCAACGCGTTCTGGTCCGACAGCTGCTTCTGCATGACGTACGGCGACGGCTCGGGCAACGCCAACCCGCTCACGTCCATCGACGTGGCCGGTCACGAGATGACCCACGGCCTGACCTCGGTCACCGCCAAGCTGAACTACAGCAATGAGTCGGGCGGTCTGAACGAGGCCACCTCCGACATCCTCGGCACGGCGGTCGAGTTCTACGCCAACAACTCCTCCGACGTCGGTGACTACCTCATCGGCGAGGAGATCAACATCAACGGTGACGGCACCCCGCTGCGCTACATGGACAAGCCCAGCAAGGACGGCGCGTCCAAGGACAGCTGGTACTCCGGCCTGGGCAGCCTCGACGTGCACTACTCGTCGGGCCCCGCGAACCACTTCTTCTACCTGCTCAGCGAGGGCAGCGGCACCAAGACCATCAACGGTGTCACCTACAACTCGTCCACCTCGGACGGCCTGCCGGTGACCGGCATCGGCCGCGCGAAGGCGGAGCAGATCTGGTTCAGGGCGCTCACCACGAAGTGGACCTCCAACACCAACTACGCGGGCGCCCGCACCGGCACCCTCGCGGCGGCGGGGGAGCTGTACGGCACCGACTCGGCCGAGTACAAGGCGGTGCAGGACGCGTGGGCGGGCGTCGCGGTCGGCTCGCGCTCCGGCGGCGGTGGCGGCGGCGGTGGCACCTCCTTCGAGAACACCGCCGACGTATCGATTCCGGACAACGGAGCGGCGGTCACCTCGCCGATCACTGTCTCCGGGCGGACCGGCAACGCCCCCTCGAACCTTCAGGTCGCCGTCGACATCGTGCACACCTACATCGGTGACCTCCAGGTGCAGCTGATCGCCCCCGCCGGCACGGCGTACACGCTGAAGGGGTACGGCACCGGCGGGAGCTCGGACAACATCGACACCACGTACACCGTGGACGCCTCCTCCGAGGTCGCCAACGGGACCTGGCTGTTGAAGGTCCAGGACAACGCGGCCGTGGACACCGGCTACATCAACAGCTGGAAGCTCACCTTCCCGTAGACCGGCCGCCCTTCGGGGAACCGTCCGCACCGGCGCCGTCCCGGGCTTCGAGCCCCGGGGCGGCGCCCTCGTTTTTTGCCCGCCCTATGCGCAGGCCGGGTTGGTGCTTTACCCAGGTCAACTCCGTTTACATTCCCGCAACGTTCACCTGGGAGACGGTTTTCAGCCAACATCACTTGAGGGTCATGACATGTACGCGTCCCTGGTGCAGTCTTCCTCACAACCGCCGCACAACTTCACAACCAACTCCGGCCGGCCGCCCCACGCCGGCCCGGACTCCCCCACGAAGGAGCTTGTGTGTCCTCCCTCTACGCGCGTCACAAGCGTTCCACTCTGGCCATCGCCACCGCCGTCGCCGCCGGAGCGCTGCTCACCACCGGTCTGACCACCGGTTCCGCCGTCGCCCAGGTTTCCGCGGACACCACCGCCAAGGCCCCGCTGGCCGCCGCCCCGGTCCAGCTGACGTCGGCCGCGCGCACCACGCTCATCAAGCAGCAGCAGGCCGAGGCGCCCGAGACCGCGCAGGAGATAGGCCTCGGCGCCAAGGAGAAGCTGGTCGTCAGAGACGTCGTCAAGGACGCCGACGGCTCGGTCCACACCCGCTACGAGCGCACCTACGCGGGCCTGCCGGTGCTCGGCGGCGACCTGGTCGTCCACCAGTCCAAGTCCGGTGAGACCAAGGGCGTGACCAAGGCCCTCAAGGCCGCCGTCAAGGTGGCCTCGCTGAAGCCGGCCGTCACCGCGGCGAAGGCCGAGAAGCAGGCGCTGACCGCCGCCAAGGACGCCGGTTCGGCGAAGACCGCCGCCGACCAGGCCCCGCGCAAGGTGATCTGGGCGGGCAACGGCAAGCCGACCCTGGCCTACGAGACCGTGATCGGCGGCCTCCAGGACGACGGCACCCCGAACGAGCTGCACGTCATCACCGACGCGGCCACCGGCAAGAAGCTCTACGAGTACCAGGGCATCGAGACCGGCAGCGGCAAGAGCCTCTACTCCGGCACCGTCACCCTCGGCACCACCAAGTCCGGCTCGACGTACCAGCTGACCGACAGCGGGCGCGGCGGCCACAAGACGTACAACAAGGCCCGCAGCACCAGCTCCTCCGCGGGCACCCTGTTCACGGACGCCGACGACGTCTGGGGCACCGGCACCGCCTCCAGCTCCAGCACCGACCAGACGGCCGCCGTCGACGCCGCCTACGGTGCCGCGGTCACCTGGGACTTCTACAAGAGCGCCTTCGGCCGCAGCGGCATCGCCAACGACGGCAAGGCCGCCTACTCCCGCGTCCACTACGGCAACGCCTACGTGAACGCCTTCTGGGACGACAGCTGCTTCTGCATGACCTACGGCGACGGCGAGGGCAACACCGACCCGCTGACCTCGCTCGACGTGGCCGGCCACGAGATGAGCCACGGTCTGACCGCGGCCACCGCCGGCCTCAACTACAGCGGTGAGTCCGGTGGCCTGAACGAGGCCACCTCGGACATCTTCGGCACCGGCGTCGAGTTCTTCGCCAACAACGCGTCCGACAAGGGCGACTACCTCATCGGCGAGAAGATCAACATCAACGGCGACGGCACCCCGCTGCGCTACATGGACAAGCCCAGCAAGGACGGCGGCTCCGCCGACTCCTGGTCCTCCACCGTCGGCAACAAGGACGTCCACTACTCCTCGGGCGTCGCGAACCACTTCTTCTACCTGCTGAGCGAGGGCAGCGGCTCGAAGACGATCAACGGGGTGACCTACAACTCCCCGACGTCCAACGGCTCCACCGTCACCGGCATCGGCCGCGACAAGGCGCTGCAGATCTGGTACAAGGCGCTGACGACGTACTTCACGTCGACCACCAACTACAAGTCGGCGCGCACCGGCACGCTGAGCGCCGCGTCGGCGCTGTACGGCTCCAGCAGCACCGAGTACAAGGCCGTGGCCGCGGCCTGGTCGGCGGTCAACGTCGCCTGACGCACATCTGTTTGACATGAGTGGCCCCCGGGACGAAGGCAGTCCCGGGGGCCGCCCTACTCTTGGGCGCATGTCCTTCACGTACGCGGATGTCGGCGCGACCCGCGAGAGCGGCTTCTGCCCGCCCGGCTTCCACCCGCTCCATGTGCGCTCCCGCCTCGGTGAGGGCCAGGCGCTCTTCCGGCGGGCCGCGGACGCCGTCCTCGGCTGGGAGATGCACCGGGCGCTGGGCGTCGGCATAGACGCGGCCGCCGACCGCGCGGCCCCCGACGTCGACGTCACGGTCACCCTCGCCGGCATGATCAAGGCACCGTGCCGCGTGGTCTGGACCGTGGAGGAACCCCGCCGCGCGGGCTGGGCCTACGGCACCCTCGCGGGCCACCCCGAGTGCGGCGAGGAGTCCTTCGTCGTGGACCGCACCGGCGACGGCACGGTCTGGCTGACCATCTCCGCCTTCAGCCGCGCCGCCAAGTGGTACGCCCGCGCGGGCGGCCCGGCGACCCGGGGGCTGCAGCACGCGTACGCCCGCAGGTGCGGAGTGGTCCTGCGCAAGCTGTGCGCCCCGGACGACACCGCCTGAGGCGCTACCCGGTCGCCCACCTTCGGCACCCACCGCCCGGCCCGCCCGCGCAGGGTGGCTCACCGGGACAGGTCGGGGTGCGTGAGCACCAGGCGCCCGGCGTCCCTGCCACTGAGGATCATCAGCTTCCCCGGATGACACGAGGGCCGACCGGGGAAAGCTCCCGGCCGGCCCTCACGTCAGTGTCGCGGGGCCCTCACCGCAGCAACACCCCCGCCTCCTCCCCGAGTTCCTCCCCCGGCACCGTCACGAGACCCAGCTCCGCGCTGGACGCGAGGAGTCGGTGGGCCGGGAGGACACGGACCGTGTAGCCGTACGGGCCGGTGCGGTCCAGGGACAGGGGGCCCTCGTAGACCCAGCGGCCCTCCGCGTCGGGGCCGCCCGTCGACTTCAGCGGGACGACCGTCGCGTCGGTGATGCGGTCCCGGGAGTCGACGCGGCCGGAGAGGACCTGGACCTCGACGTCGTCGGGGGCGAGGTCGCCGAGGCCGACGCGGACGCGGAGGGTGAGGGTGGTGCCGAGTTCGGCGGTGGCGGTCGTGGCGGACGTCTCGACGTGGTCGACGCTGACCCCGTGCCAGGCCGCGCGCACCCGGGCCTTCCAGGCGGCGAGTTCGCGGGCGGAGTCGGCGTCCATCGAGCGGTGGGCGAGGCCCGCGGGGGCGTACAGGCGCTCGACGTACTCGCGGACCATGCGGCCCGCCAGGACCTTCGGCCCGAGCAGGGTGAGGGTCTGGCGGACCATCTCGATCCAGCGGTCGGGCAGGCCGCCCTGGCCCCGCTCGTAGAAGCGGGGGGTGACGCGCTGTTCGAGGAGGTCGTAGAGCGCGGCCGCCTCGATGTCGTCCCGGCGGTCGGGGTCGGTGCCGTCGCCGTCCGCGGTGGGGATCGCCCAGCCGAAGTCGGGCTGGAACCATTCGTCCCACCAGCCGTCGAGCACGGAGAGGTTGAGGCAGCCGTTGAGGGCCGCCTTCATGCCGGAGGTGCCGCAGGCCTCCAGCGGGCGCAGCGGGTTGTTCAGCCAGATGTCGCAGCCGGGGTAGAGCTTCTGCGCCATCCCCATGCCGTAGTCGGGCAGGAAGACGATCCGGTGGCGCACGCGCGGGTCGTCGGCGAAGCGGACCAGCTCCTGGATCAGCCGCTTGCCGCCGTCGTCCGCCGGGTGCGCCTTGCCCGCGACCACGAGCTGGATCGGCCGCTCGGGGTGCAGCAGCAGATCCATCAGCCGGTCGCGGTCCCGCAGCATCAGCGTCAGCCGTTTGTACGACGGCACGCGCCGCGCGAAGCCGATGGTGAGCACGTCGGGGTCCAGCACCCCGTCGATCCAGCCGAGTTCGGCCGTCCCCGCGCCCCGCTGCCGCCAGGAGGCCCGCAGCCGCTCCCGCACCTCGTCCACCAGCTGTTCGCGCAGGGTCCGGCGCAGCTCCCAGATGTCCTGGTCGGCGATGTCGGCGACCGCGTCCCAGCGCCCCGCGCCCCCGACGCTCAGCGCGTCCTCGGCCCGCTCGGCCCCGACCTGGCGGGCGCCCAGGCGCAGCACCTCCGGGGCGACCCAGGTGGGGGCGTGCACGCCGTTGGTGACGGAGGTGATCGGCACCTCGTCGGGGTCGAAGGCCGGCCACAGGCCCGAGAACATCTCGCGGCTGACGTTGCCGTGCAGCAGCGAGACGCCGTTGGCGCGCTGGGCCAGGCGCAGACCCATCACGGCCATGTTGAAGAGATTGGGCTCGCCACCCGGATAGGTCTCCATGCCGAGCCGCAGGACGCGTTCGACGTCGATGCGCGGGAGTTCGGCGTCGGGGCCGAAGTGGCGGGCGACGAGTTCACGGTCGAAGCGGTCGATGCCGGCCGGGACGGGGGTGTGCGTGGTGAAGACCGTCCCCGCGCGGACGGCTTCGAGGGCCGAGTCGAAGTCGAGCCCCTCCGCGCAGAGTTCGGCGATGCGTTCGAGCCCGAGGAAGCCGGCGTGGCCCTCGTTGGTGTGGAACACCTCCGGCTCGGGGTGACCGGTCAGCCGGCAGTACGTCCGCACCGCCCGGACCCCTCCTATGCCGAGCAGCATCTCCTGCAGCAGCCGGTGCTCGCTGCCGCCGCCGTAGAGCCGGTCGGTCACCCCGCGTTCGCCGAGGCCGTTCTCCTCGACGTCGGAGTCGAGCATCAGCAGCGGGACCCGGCCGACCTGGGCCAGCCAGATCCGGGCGTGCAGCGATTTCCCGCCGGGCAGGGCGAGGGAGACCTGGGCGGGGGTCCCGTCGGCCTCCTTCACCAGCGCCACCGGCAGTTCGTTGGGGTCGAGGACGGGATAGTGCTCCTGCTGCCAGCCGTCCCGGGAGAGGGTCTGGCGGAAGTAGCCGTGCCGGTAGAGGAGTCCGACGCCGATCAGCGGCAGACCGAGGTCGCTGGCCGCCTTCAGATGGTCGCCGGCGAGGATGCCGAGGCCGCCGGAGTACTGCGGCAGGGCGGCGGTGATGCCGAACTCGGGTGAGAAGTAGGCGACGGCGTCGGGGAGCTCACCGGACTGCGTCTGGTACCAGCGCTCCCCGGTGACGTAGTCGTGCAGGTCGTCGGCGACCGCGGTCAGGCGGCGCAGGAAACGACGGTCCTCGGCCAGCTCCGCCAGGCGCTCCGAGGAGACACCGCCCAGCAGGCGTACGGGGTCGCAGTCGGATGCGGCCCAGCGTTCCGGGTCGACGGACTGGAAGAGGTCGCGGGTCTCCGCGTGCCAGGACCAGCGCAGATTGCGCGCGAGGTCGCTGAGCGGCCGTAGGGGTTCGGGAAGTACGGGACGGACGGTGAATCGACGGATCGCCTTCACATTCCACCTCGGCGCGTTGCGTTGTGGACGCACGGCGGTGTGCGTCTCGGCGTCACCCTTGACGTTACCGGCGTCGGCGTCTCCTTCGCTGGGAGTGCCACGGCCCGGACGATATGGCCGATTCCATCCCCATAGGCCTTCTTGTGACACCTCGTCCCGCACGAGAGGCTGCCCAGTGGCGTTCGGGTCCACGCCGGGTGCGCCACGCACGCGGGCGCGCGGCCCGTGCGCCGTGGAGGAGGGGAAGTTCACGCCATGGCACGGACGCGACAACGGCGTCTGCGCCGGGCGGGGGGCCTGGCCGCGGCGGCCTGTGCCGCGGCCCTGTCGGCCGTCACCCTGCCCGCGCACGCCGTACCGGAGGGACCGATAGCCGGTGCCGGGGCACCCGGTTCCGTCAGCGGAAGCTACCTGGTGACGCTCGGAGGGGGGACGAAGGCGCCGTCGGCGGCGGGAAGGAGACTCGCCGAGCAGTACGGGGTCAGAATCAGCCATGTCTACGGTACGGCGCTCAACGGCTACGCCATCAGGGCGGACGAGAGACAGGCCCGGCTCCTCGCCGCCGACCCACGTGTCGCCTCGGTCGTCCAGGACAGCCGCGTCGCCCTCGACCGCGCGCCGCGCACCCCGCCGCCGTGGGGCCTGGACCGGGTCGACCAGCCGGCCCTGCCCCTGGACCGCAGCTACAGCGGGCCGAAGTCCGCGGGCGCCGGAGTGACGGTGTACGTGATCGACACCGGTGTCCGCACCACCCACCGGGACTTCGGCGGACGGGCCGGTCCCGGCTGGGACTTCGTCGACGGCGACCGGTCCGCGACCGACGGCAACGGGCACGGCACCCATGTCGCCGGCATCGTCGCTGGCACCGCCCACGGCGTCGCCAAGAAGGCCCGCGTGGTCGCCGTGCGCGTCCTCGCCGACGACGGCTCCGGCACGACCGCGCAGGTCATCGCCGGGATCGACTGGGTCACCCGGAACGCGCGGAAGCCCGCGGTCGCCAACCTCAGCCTGGGCGGCCACCGCAACGCCCAACTGGACGCGGCCGTACGCAACTCGATCAGGTCGGGCGTGACGTACACGGTCGCGGCGGGCAACGACGGGCTGCGCGCCGACACCTACTCCCCCGCCCGGGTGAGGGAGGCGATCACGGTCGGCGCGACGGACCGGGAGGACGCGAAACCGGCCTTCTCCAACTACGGTCCCGCCCTCGACCTGTTCGCCCCGGGCGTGTCGATCACCTCGGACTCCCGCACCAGCGACTCCGCCACGGCGAACTTCTCCGGTACGTCGATGGCGTCGCCGCACGCGGCGGGCGCGGCCGCGCTCTACCTGGCCGACCATCCGAAGGCAAAGCCGAGTGAAGTCGCCGGCGCGCTGATTGACGAGGCATCGAAGGGGAAGGTGTCCGGCCGTGGGCCGGGTTCACCGAACAAACTTCTGCGGGTGCCGTCCTCGTAGGGCGGAGTACCCGTCCGGCCCCGTTCGCCTCGAACGGGGCCGGTCTTGTGCGTAGACATACGCATGAGTAGTTAACAAAGTGCCGGATTGCCCACCCGAATAGGGTGGGAAGGCTCCACCGGTATACCCCCCAGGTACACCACGCAGGACCCACCTCCCCATAGCCATCCGCCCACCCACGTTGACGCGGACAGGAGCGGTCATGCCCGCCACGCACCACTCGTCAGCACCCCCGACACCCAGCACCGCCGCACCCCCCGTGCGCCCCGCCGACGTCGGTCCACCGTCGGTCCCGGAGGGATCCTCCGCGGGCGACGCCACCGCCGTCGGGCGCATACCGGTCCTCGACGTGCGGCCCGTCGTCCAGCACGGGCGCAGGCCCGCCAAGGCGGTCACCGGCGAGACGTTCCAGATCTCGGCCACCGTCTTCCGCGAGGGACATGACGCGGTCGGCGCCAACGTGGTCCTCCGGGACCCGGACGGCCGCCCCGGCCCGTGGACCCCGCTGCGTGAACTCGCCCCCGGCACCGACCGCTGGGGCGCCGACGTCACCCCGGACGCCGTCGGCCGCTGGACCTACACCGTGGAGGCCTGGAGCGACCCGATCGCCACCTGGCGGCACCACGCCCGCATCAAGATCCCGGCAGGCATCGACACCGGCCTGGTCCTGGAGGAGGGCGCGCGGCTCCACGAACGCGCCGCCGACGGTGTGCCGAAGGGGGCGGACCGCGAGACCGTCCTCGCCGCCGTCGACGCGCTCAGGGACGAGTCCCGCCCGGCCGCGTCGCGGCTCGCGGCCGCGTTGACGCCGGAGGTCGGCCAGGTCCTGGACCGGTATCCGCTGCGGGAGTTGGTGACCGCCTCGGAGGCGCTGCCGTTGCAGGTGGAGCGGGAGCGGGCCCTGTACGGGGCCTGGTACGAGTTCTTCCCCCGCTCCGAGGGCACTCCCGAACAGCCCCACGGCACGTTCCGCACCGCCGCACGACGCCTTCCCGCCATCGCCGCCATGGGCTTCGACGTCGTCTACCTCCCCCCGATCCACCCCATCGGCCACACCTACCGCAAAGGCCCCAACAACACCCTCTCCGCAGGCCCCGACGACGTCGGCGTGCCCTGGGCCATCGGCTCCAGCGAAGGCGGCCACGACGCCGTCCACCCCGACCTGGGCACGATCGAGGACTTCGCCTGGTTCGTGCGGGAAGCCGGCAAACACGGCCTGGAGATCGCCCTCGACTTCGCCCTGCAGTGCTCCCCGGACCACCCCTGGGTGGACAAACACCCCGAATGGTTCCACCACCGCCCCGA
>NZ_JBICUX010000035.1:0-27663 GCF_043198595.1 Streptomyces sp. NPDC048751 | reverse complement strand
GCGGCTTACGGGAAGACGGACCACCGGCCCCTGGCCGCCGCGTTGCGCGGCACCGGTGATCCACGGCACCACCTCGACGAGGCCTTCGCCGCGCTCGGCCTGCCGACCCTCCCCGCCGGCTTCGGGCACCGACCAGAGCCCTTGGCCGAGGCGAGGGGGGCGCAGTTGGTGGAGCGGCGGTCCTTCCTACGCGCCATCAAGGAGTCGCTGTCATCGGAGAGCGACGGCACCTCCAGCGGACAACTGCCGCCCTTGTCCTGACCCTGGCCAGCTGACCAGAAGGACGGGACGTGGAAGACGACAGCGTGCCGGATTGGGCTTGCCAGGCGTTTCGTTTCGCCAGTACGACACTGTTGTGCACGGGCGGGTGATTCTGCGGCTGTTCACTCCCGCGCCCTGGAGGAGGCTGTCGGCCATCAAGCTCGCGTGGGACCTGACCGTCGACCCAGCCGAGCAAGAGGCCATGCGCCGCATCGTTGCACGAGTGCCCCGACGCCGACGTCACCATCAACCCCGCCCCCTGACCCGGGCGCCATGGGGCCCAGGCCTGCAAGGGCACGGGCCCCATGGCGAGCGCGGGCCAGGGGAGGTTCTTCAAAATCCGGCGGCTTCGCCGGCTGGGGCAGGGGACGAAGCAGTCCCCCTTGCCCTCCCGTGCCTTGGGTGGGTGAGTACGCGGGCGGTCTCTTGGTCAGCGACATTGCCGAGACTGCCGGCGACTGCCTTTCACTTGTCAGCCCGCGGAGTTGCAGCTGAGGTCGCTTCGGGTCAGCGTTTCGACCGGCAGCACGATGATGTCGGTAGCGCCGATGTTGGGAAGACAGATGTCGGGAATGGGGGCAGCGGTCGCGGTGCCGGCGGTGGTGAGCACGCCGGCAGCGGCGAAAGCCACGACGGCCAGGGCGGTACGGATGCGCATGTATGTTCCTTGAGTCGTCGGAACGCGCCACGGTCTGGGCGGTGCCCATGCATGCCCTCGGCGCTGTGGGAGCAATGCTCGATCCCCTTCAGCACCGGGCGTCGAATCGCCCAGACGTAGGGATCGCATCACTCCGCGGGGTGACTGCTCACCGCAGTGGCGTGGGTGTGGCGATGGGCATGACCGAGAAGCGCCGATCCTGGGCTGCGTCGTGATCATTGGGCGCTTTCCAGCGAACCGGTGCGTCCATCAGCGGTTGGCTTGGTAGTACGCGTTTCATCTCTGCTTCTGTCTGACCCCCCGACGTGACGAACTGTTCGAACTGGCCGACGCGCTGTTGTGCGTCGAGGGGCCGGTCACCTCGCCGGTGGACCTGACGATGGTGCCCGAGCACCGGCGTGGGCACGGAGCGTTGTACGGAGCCCTCAACCAGGGCAGGATCGACGTCGAGGGACTGCGGACCTTGCTCGCAGGGCTGCCGTTGCCCCGGTTCGAGGGCGGCCGCCTGGTGCTGGCGGCCGACGTGTCGCCGTGGCTGCGCTCGGACGCGCGCCGTGCTCGGCAGACCGGCTGTTCTGCAACGTCTACGGCCGGGCGAAGTCCGCCGCCCAGTTCATCCCGGGCTGGCCGTACTCCTTCGTCGCCGCCCTCGAACCGGGAGCTACCTCGTGGACCTGGTCGTCGGGGTTGCTGCCGAGCGCCTTGCGCGGAGAGTCGATGATGAGGATCGATGGAACGAGGACGTCAGGGTGGGTGAGACCGCATTCCAGGAGCGCGAGGTGGTAGGCGATGTTGACGCCGGCCTGGAGACTCCCGCCTGAAGCCTGAAGGCTTTCGAAAGGCGTGTTGTGCCGTGCCGCTTGGGCGAGGGTCTGGAACACGGCCGTCGGGAACACCCTCGGCTTCACGGGCCCCGGGCAGCCGAAACACAGCGTCACGGTCGCCCGCCTGAGCGACGCCACGGGCTTCGTCTACACGGACCTGGTCGCCGTCGCGGGACCACCCGGCTCACGGCATGTCTGGGAGGCGCCCCCGGCCAGACCTCGAAGTGCTACTCCGTGCCGTCCCCCTGGGCCCTGGCGGGCGCGAGCGGCAGTTTCGCGGCGACGCCGACGCCCACGCAGGTCTCGGCGCAGCCACTGGGGGCCGCGGGCCGTCGCCTCGCGCCACGGTCAACCTCGGTCTGGACGGTGGGTACGTGGTGACCCCCACACCCCGTACCCCTGACACCGTTCATGCCCCTACCGCTCCTTGGTCTCCTCCAGCACCGTCCTGCCCAGCAGGGCGTACCGCTCGGGGGAGCGGTGCTTGAGGTACTGGGCGTAGCCGATGCCCGTCGCCGCGACCAGGGCCACCAGCCACGGGGTCGCCTTCAGCAGCAGCGAGCCGGACTCCGTGCCCGCCGCGACGCCCATGTTGGACACCAGCAGGACTACCACGCCGAGCATCGCGATGCCGCCGATGAGCGGGGCGGCGAAGGTCCTGAACCAGTGGCGGCTCTCGGGGTGGTTCCTGCGGAAGTAGACCAGCACCGCGAAGGAGCAGACGGCCTGGACGACCAGGATCGCCATCGTGCCGAGGATCGCGAGGAGGACGTACAGCGCGTTGTACGGGTCCTTGCCGGCCGCCCAGAACGCGCCGATGAGGACGGCGGACACGGCCGTCTGGACCAGGCCCGCGATGTGCGGGGAGCCGTGCCTGGCGTGGGTGCGGCCGACCGTGCGCTTGAGGGACGGCAGGACGCCCTCGCGGCCCAGCGCGTACATGTAGCGGGCGGCGCAGTTGTGGAAGGCCATGCCGCAGGCCAGCGAGCCGGTGATCATCAGCCACTGCATGACGACGACCGCCCAGTGGCCGACGTAGTGCTCGGTCGGGTTGAAGAAGAGGTCGAGCGGGTTCGCGGAGGACGCGGCCTTCACGGCCTCCGCCTCGCCGTTGCCGGTGATGGCCATCCAGGAGACGAAGACGTAGAAGACACCGACGCCGAGGACGCTGATCATCGTCGCCTTGGGGATGATCTTCTTCGGGTCGCGGGACTCCTCGCCGTACATCGCCGTCGACTCGAAGCCGACCCACGACCAGAAGGCGAAGAAGAGGCCGAGGCCGGCGGAGGTGCCCTTGAAGGCGTTGACCGGGTTGACCGGGCCGAAGGTGAAGCCGTGCGGGCCGCCCCCGTGCAGGGCGACCGAGATGGCCATGGCCGCGAGGACGGTGACCTCGGTGCCGAGGAGCACGACGAGCAGCTTCTCGGCGACGCTGACGCCGAACCAGGTGCCGGTCGCGTTGACGGCGAGCATCAGGATCGCGAACGCCCACCACGGGACGTCAACGCCCGTCTGGTCCTTGAGCGTTGTGTTGGCGAAGACCGAGAAGATGCCGATCAGCGCCGGCTCGAAGACGACGTACGCGAAGGTCGCGAGGAGGCCGGAGGCGAGGCCCGCGGTGCGGCCGAGGCCGTAGGAGATGAAGCCGTAGAAGGCGCCGGTGGACGTGATGTGCTTCGCCATCGACGTGAAGCCGACCGAAAAGATTGCCAGGACGACCATTGCGACGAGATAGCTCGCCGGGGCTCCTATGCCGTTGCCCGACGACACCATGAAGGGCACGTTGCCGGTCATCGCGGTGATCGGGGCGGCGGTCGCGACGGCCATGAAGACCACGCCCAGCAGGCCGATCGCGTTGGGCTTAAGCCGGTGAACCGTGCTTTCTTCGCCCGATTCCGTCGCCGGGGCGACTCCCTCGTCCACTGCCATCGCCGGTGGCCCCTCTCCTGCTGCTCGCTGCTTGCACTGGACCGGAACTCTGTAGACCGAATGAGTCGAGCAAGGGTCTCGGGGCGTTAAATGTTTGTCAACCAGACCTTTAGAAACCTGGCGCAACCTGTAGGCAACACACGGCTCGTACGGTCACCGCCATGACCGTCTACACGTCCACTCTCGGCGTCGAACGCTTCCGCTTCGGCTCCCTCGCGCACCTCCTCGCCGCCGCGAGCCCCGAGCGCTCCGGCGACCGGCTCGCCGGCCTCGCCGCCGCGAGCGCCCGGGAACGGGTCGCCGCGCGCTGGGCCCTCGCCGAGGTGCCGCTCGCGACCTTCCTGACCGAGCCGGTGATCCCGTACGAGACCGACGACGTGACCCGGTTGATCCTCGACACGCATGACGCGGCGGCCTTCGCGCCCGTGGGCGGGATGACGGTCGGCGAGCTGAGGGAATGGCTGCTGGCGGCAGGGAGCGAGGCGCTGTCGGCGGTGGCGCCCGGGCTGACCCCGGAGATGGTCGCGGCGGTCTCGAAGCTGATGGGCAACGCCGATCTCGTCGCCGCGGCCCGCAAGGTCCGGGTCGTGACGGCGTTCCGCTCGACGATCGGACTGCCGGGGCGGCTGGCCACCCGCCTCCAGCCCAACCACCCGACGGACGACCCGGCGGGAGTGGCGGCGGCCCTGCTGGACGGCCTGCTGCTCGGCTCCGGCGACGCGGTGATCGGCATCAACCCGGCGACGGACAGCCCGAAGGCGACGAGGGCACTGCTGGAGCTGCTGGACGGTGTGATCGGCCGGTACTCGATCCCGACCCAGTCGTCGGTGCTGTGCCATGTGTCGACGAGCGTGCAGCTGATGGAGCAGGGCGCCCCCGTCGACCTGGTCTTCCAGTCCATCGCCGGCACCCAGGCGGCGAACGCCTCCTTCGGTGTCACGCTCGGCCTCCTCGACGAGGCGCACGAGGCGGCGCGCGGGCTCGGCCGGGGGACGGTCGGCAACAACGTCATGTACTTCGAGACCGGCCAGGGCAGCGCCCTGTCCGCCGACGCGCACCACGGTGTGGACCAGCAGACGGTGGAGGCGAGGGCGTACGCGGTGGCCCGTCGCTACGAGCCCCTGCTGGTGAACACGGTCGTCGGCTTCATCGGCCCGGAGTACCTCTACGACGGCCGCCAGATCCTCCGCGCTGCCCTGGAGGACCACTTCTGCGGCAAACTCCTCGGCCTCCCCATGGGCCTGGACATCTGCTACACGAACCACGCCGACGCCGATGACGACGACGTGGCGACCATGCTGACCATGCTCGGCGTCGCGGGCGCGTCGTTCGTGATCTGCACGCCGGGCGGCGACGACATCATGCTCAACTACCAATCGGCCTCTTACCACGACGCGTTGTACCTCCGTGAGGTCCTCGGCCTGCGCCCGGCACCGGAGTTCGAGGCATGGCTGGGGTCGATCGGACTGCTGGACGAAGCGGGTTCGATCAGGGAGGTGCCGTCGGACTCGGCGCATCCCCTCACGGCGATCGGAAGGGAACTGGCGGCATGACGAACGGCCAAGTCGATCTCACCGTCGGGGACCTGCCCCTCTGGTCCGCGCTGCGCCGGCACACCCAGGCCCGTATCGGCCTCGGCCGCGCGGGCACCTCGCTGCCGACGCGGCACCGGCTCGAACTCCAGTCCGCGCACGCGGCGGCACGGGACGCGGTGCACTCGCCGTTCGAGCCGGAGGTGGTGGCGGCGGGGCTCGCGGGGAGGGAGACGGTACGGGTCCGCAGCGCGGCGGGTGATCGCCTCACGTACCTCCAACGCCCCGATCTGGGGCGCCGGTTGGACCCGATGGACCGTGCGCATTTGCCCGTCGGTGACTGGGACGTGGTGCTCGTCGTCGCGGACGGGTTGTCCAGCCGGGCCGTG
Organism: Streptomyces sp. NPDC048751; assembly: GCF_043198595.1. Taxonomy (NCBI): domain Bacteria; kingdom Bacillati; phylum Actinomycetota; class Actinomycetes; order Kitasatosporales; family Streptomycetaceae; genus Streptomyces; species Streptomyces sp. NPDC048751. The sequence goes on along the minus strand of NZ_JBICUX010000035.1, from coordinate 22,070 downwards.
CACGAGCACGCGGCTGCGATGGTGCGGGGCACGGTGGCGCGGCTCGTGGGATGGCGGGTGGCGCCGGTGGTACTGGCCGAACAGGCTCGGGTGGCCCTAGGCGACGACATCGCGTCCGCGATGGGAGCGGCGATGGTGGTCGTGTTCGTCGGCGAACGACCGGGGATGTCGGCGGCGGACTCGCTGGGCGCGTACCTGACGTACCGGCCGAGGCCGGGGGAGACGACGGACGCGGACCGCAACTGCCTGAGCAACATCCGGCCGCCCCTGGGCCTGACGTATGAGCTGGCAGCGGAGAAGTTGGCGGGGTTGATGGGGAGGGGGCGGGAGCTGGGGGTCACCGGGGTGGGACTGAAGGACGAAAGCGATCACGAAGCTGTCGGCGAGCGGCTACTCTGAGTGGTGGCTGGTCTGCGAGGGCGGGAGAGGACGGTGTCGCCGTCTCCCTTGGCCCGGCGGATCAGGAGTTCGCCGTTGGCGTCGTAGAGGTAGCTCGGGTGTACTTTCGCGAGCTGTGGTAGGCGCTGACGGCCGCGAAGTACAGCACCCGCGCTGCCGGCGGCGCCGCCGCCGATGAGGAGGGCCTTGGTGGCTTGGGTGCCGCCGCGCCAGGCGGTGAACGCGGCGACGGAGCCGACGTGCAGGGCCACGGACAGGGCCAGCAGCATCGCCAGCAACTGGAAGGGGGTCATCGTGTCTCCCTCGGGTGAGGCTCGGGCCCATCGGTGAGGGCCGTTCGCGACCAACCCGCCTCGCTGAACCGGCAGCTCATCCTGGACACTGGCTCTCACCCTCATCGAACGAGAAGGGCCGGGTCTGACGTTCTTCTACCGGTGGCGTGCACCCGGCAGGTCGCCCGGCCTGCGACTACGAGGCCCTCCCGGGCCAGCCGGTAGTCGACCGAAATGACGGCCCGTGACCGGCAGGGACAGGCGGACCTCGAAGAACTGGCGGGCCTCGTTCGAGTTCATGGCGGAGACCCGGACGTCGCGGTGGGGGTCTTGAAGGTACTGGCGCTGGTCCAGGCTGAGGCCACCCGCAAGAAGATCATGAACACTCCATGCGACGGGGTGGCGGGGCAGACGGTCGCCGGATGAGCGGCGTGCCCGTCAGGCAGCTCTGGTGGATCGACCTCGGCCTGCAGCGGGTGGGCATTCGGTCATGCGGTTGTGCTGGCCGTGTTGTTGGAGGTAGAGCACATTGAAGCCCTGCCGTGTGTAGTACGGCCCCAGAGCCCGCCCGGTGTCGAACTCGCCGACGGTCAGGCGATCACGGCTTGGTCGGGTTCAAGGGACATTGCCGTAGAGGAAACCGAACCTTAACGGGCTCGCACCAGCCACCAGGCAGGCACGCAGGCTGCGGCCACATGGCTGTGGGGCAAGCAGGGCGACCTGGCCACGGCCCGACCGTTCAACGAGGGCTGCTCACCGTGGAGGCAGTGGCCAAACCGCTGGCCCGCTACTACCGTGCGCTGGTGGACACCGCTACGTCGAGATGACCAACACCGCCACCGTACTCGCCCTATCCCAGCTCTGCTCCCAGGCGGCGCAACGTCAGTGGCGCCCGGCCGTCGTCGTCGACTCCGAGGATCGCGTTGCCGGGTCCTTCGCGGAGCAGGTGCTCGGCGTAGTTCAGGGTGCGGCGCTTCTCGGTCCATAGCTTCGCCAGCTGGTCCTTGGGCCCCCGATACCGAAGCCGACGGCGATCTGGGCAAGCGTGTCGTGCTTACGCAAGTACGTCAGGGCGACGAGCGCACGCTGGTGCGGCGGGAGTTTGCATCGTCGGTCACCCTCGCGGGTGACGATGAGCATGGTGACCCACTCGACGAGGGCATGCGGGAGGTCGAGTGCGGCAGGATAGGGAACCAACAGGGCTCCTGTGCCGATGAGTTGAGACTTCGAACACCTCCCCCAATGGCACGGGGGCTTTGTGCGTTGCGGCCCTCACCTCGACCTCACAGGTGTCACCCAATCAGTGGCCACGCTGAAAACGCTCAGTAATCCCCTCCATGCCCGGACAACGAGAAGAACCAGCTCAGGACACGATTTCTCACTGGAGTATTTGAGCTCCTGCCTTTCCCGGACCTGAGCACAGGCCGTTGGGTCAGAACTCGTAGTCCTCGGGGTCCGGGGGCGCGTGGTAATTCTCGTACGCCTGCCACTCCCCCGGTCTGTCCTGGATCAGCTCCAGCAGGTCCGCGAAGAGTGTCGGGTCGTACAACACCCCGCCGATCTCCTCGGGGACACGGATGTCGTTGATCACGGCTGTGGGCGTGCCCGGGCCCTTCCGGGCCTCCGTGCCCGCGACCTCGTACGCGTGCTCGGCGGCGGTCACGAAGGGGCGGTGCTTCATCGTCTTCACGGCCGATTCGAAGGCGGGGGTGCGCAACCCGTCGACCTGGTCGGCCAGTTCGAGGAGGCGGGCGTCGGTGAAACCGTCGACGACCTCCTCGGGCTGGTTGGCGTACAGCACCTCGTGGTACTCGGCGAACTTGCCGGCGTCCAGCGCTGCCCTGAGCGCATTGGCCGCCTTCTTCGAGCCGCTCCCGCCGAGCTTGTCGTCGAGGAAGGAGGCCAAGGTGTACTCGGCCTTCACGTCCCGCCGCATCACGGCCTTCTGGAGTTCCGGGCCGCCGCCGGTCGTCTCGAACTCCTCACAGAACGGGCAGCGCATGTCCTCGTAGAGGTGCACGGTCATCTCGGCGTCCCGGTCGCCGACCACGATGGTCGTGCCGTTCGGCGCGAGCCTCTCCGGCACCTCCGCCAGAGTGTCGTACGCCTCCGGAACCCCGGACCTCTGCCCGCATCCCGCGAGCGACAGGCCCAGCACGGCCATCGTCGTCATCGCAACCGTCGCCGCAGTCCTTGACGCGGCGAACCGCCCCCCGTGCCTCACACGCACCTGTTGCCTCCCCAGCAATCAGCATGACACTAGGACATGTTCATGCTGAATGCACAGGCGTATCCCGACTGCGGCCTTCCCGGCGGTCAGAGCTCCCCCGCCGCAGCCAGTGCCGCCACATACCCGAACGCCATCGCCGGGCCAGCCCGCAGCGTCCCCGACGATCCGGTAGGCAACCACCACACCGCGGCCATCCCCTTGCTTCTCCTGCCCTACGGCCGTCACGGAAGGAAGACCTCAGGCCTGCTCGACGCCAGTGACGCCAGCGAGGCATTCGTCGGCTATGCCGCGCGCGAGGACATCCCTCCAGCCGACCGCCTGGCCCTGGCCTACCGCAACGACGCCGTCCCCAAGGCGCGTTCGCGCCCCGCACCGAATCACCCCAAGGGCACCGATACCAGGGCGCTGGCATGGGCCGCGGCCGTCTTCACGGCCGCTGAGGCCCCGCGGCCGCACGCAAGCACGCGCTGGCCATCGCCACACATTGCTCGACGACTACTGGCACCCCGACACCGAGGAGACCCTTGCCGACAGCCTGGTCACCTCACGTCATCTCCCCGGCCGTCATGCGCCGCCGGGCGGGAAAGTTCCTGACCGCGCTGCCCCCAGTCGATGCAACACCGGCTCGCGACTGGCGCAGCACCGTCGGCGCCGTCCTCGCAGCCCAGCTCCCGCCCTCGAAAAGCCAGCTGAGGTCACCCAAGATCTTGTCGCTGGCAACCAAGGAACTGGACCAGCCCATCGGATCACTGATCGGCCTGTCCCAGAGCGACAGCCACAGCACACCCGCTGCGGCCATGCGCAGCTCCACCGTTCACCAGGCCAAGGGCAGCGAAGCGGACGCGGTCCTTGTCCACTTAGAGGGCATCTGATCAACGTTCACGCTGATGTGAGTGGGATATCCGTTTCAATTCGCCAGGTTGGTGTGGATTCTCCCGTCAGTTCGCGGGACATTTTGTTAGCCATCGCCCAGTGGATCATCGTCCGGGATCAGGCCCGGGCCGCGGACGTCGGCTGCCCCTCGTCGGCGTTGAGTTCGACAGCCGGCTCCAGGGACGACGCGCAAGCCGCGTACCGCGCACCGGGAGTACCGGGAGTACCGGCAGCGTCCTTCACCCGCTCATCGCAGGCAGTCTTCCGGCCGGCAACCAGACCGACGGGCTCTCCGTTCTCCGCGGAATCGGAGCCGCCTCAGGTCCCCGAACCATACGGTCCGCCCCCAGGGATAGATCTTCCGCCGACGGTGCGGCATCCGGGTCACCGTCGGCGGCTTCCGACTGCGACGACGCCATCAGACCCGGGGCACATCAGGCGTCATGTCCTTGCCGCTTTCGGCACCGCTTGCGGCCACCTGCACACCGGCGCCCACGCGCGTTGATCATCACGCTGGGATGTCGGAGAGTGGCCTGCTGTACAGCGCCCTGCCCATGGGAGAGCTTTCGCCTGTGACGTGAGCGCGGATGGACGCGATGTAGTCGTCGCGGCTGATGCGGCCGTCGCCGTCGGTGTCCAAGGCCGTGAACGCTGCTTCGGCGTTGGTGGCCGGGTTGTTGAGTGCTGTGCGCAGGGCTGTGAACTCGGAGAGGCCGAGGGCGCCGTCGTGGTCGGTGTCGGCGAGGTCGAAGAGGGCGCCGAGGACGGGTGCGCAGACGGTGTCGAACGCCTCGGCGCCGGCCCATGCCGCGTACTCGTCGGAGGTCATCTTTCCGTCGCCGTCGGCGTCCATCGACGCCCACGCGCGCTCGCCGAGGGTGCGTGCGGTGACGACGAGCCGGTCGTCCTCCTTGAGACCCATCGCCCGCGCCACGTTCCTCGTGCGCGCCATGTACTCCTCTCTGGAGACGATTCCGTCTCCGTCCGCGTCCAGCATGGCGAAGACGAGCTTCTGCGCGGCTGTCTGGTCCATCGAGGTTCCTTTCTCACGGTGCTCGCGTGTGAGCGCTTCGATTCGAGTGGGTTGTCCTTCCCTCCAGGTCTGACGATCAAGGGGCCCATTCGGGGGGCGCGGGCGTCTTTCACCACGCGTACTGCGCGTGGTGCTCCGGTGGTGTGACTCAACACGCCGGAGACGGCGGAAGCAGCCTGACGGTAGTTACAACCCTTGTTGAAGAACACATTCCGTGGAGGGTGGATGTTGGGCAGACACGGCACAGCGGTCGTGATGAGTTCCCTGGCCCTGGTGGCCTCGACAGTCGTGTGGGCTCCGGCGGGTCAGGCTCATGAGACTGTGCACCGAGAGAACGTTCTGTGCGCAGGTTCCAGTAACAGCACATACGACCCGCCCTTGACCTTGTTGCCCCGCCAGACCCGCGTCCAGACACACGCCAGGTACACGTGTGCGGTTGCTCCCGGCCGGACGGTGTCGGCCACCGGCTACCTGGAAGGGAAGTCGCCGTCTGCGTCCTGCATCACGGTGAACAGCCCGCGCCTCAAGGAAGTCGTCCACTACGGTGACGGGAAACGGTCATTGATCGCGTACGACAGCAGCACCACTATTCGGGTCGCCGGCGTCCTCGTGGTCAGGATGTCAGGCTGGGTGGTCGAGGGCCGCGGTGAAGGGCTGGCGGCACATCGGACCGTTGCCGCGCTCCCCGGTGAACTGCCCGCCTCATGCCTGTTGTCCGGGCTTCGGGGCAGCAACGGTGAGGCACAGCTGGAGATCAGGCCGTGAGCGGGACCACGGTGGGCATTCCCACCGAACCGATCGGCAGCATTCCGCGGCCCGCCGAGCTGCTCGCCGCCATGGCCGACCATGCCGCGGGCCGGATCGGCGAGGAGGAACTCGCCGCCGCCCAGGATCGCGCGGTCCGCGACACCGTCCGCCGCCTGGAGGAGATCGGCTCCCCGGTCGTCACCGACGGCGAACAGGCCAAGCCCAGCTTCGCCACCTACCCCCTGACCGGCCTGAACGGACTGGCACCCGACGGCGTGGTCATCCCGTTCGCCGACGGGCACCAGCGGCAGCTGCCCCGCCTTACGGCCGGGCCGCTGCGCTACGGCGTCTACGCCGACCGCTATCTGCACGCCGCACTCCGGCACGCGGCCTCACCGGTGAAGCAGGCCGTCATCGCGCCGTCGGCGCTCAGCCTGCTCTACCCAGCCGACGGCATCGACGGATACCCCCGCGAAGCCTTCCTCGACGACCTCACCGCCGACGCCGAAGCGGACATCCGCCGATGTCTGGACGCCGGCGCCCATCGCGTCCAGCTCGACTTCACCGAGGCCCGTCTCGCGCTGAAGCTCGACCCGAGCGGCGGCCTGCTGGACCAGTTCATCGCCCTCAACAACCGCGTCCTGGAACGCTTCTCCAGCACCGAACAGACCAGGATCGGAATCCACACCTGTCCCGGCGGCGATCAGGACTCCACCCACAGCCTGGACGTCGACTACACGGCTCTGCTGCCCGCCCTCCTCCATCTCAAGGCCGGTGCCTTCTACATCCAGCTCGCCAGCGAGCCGGAACCGGACAGGGTCCTCGCCGTCCTCGCTGCAAATCTCCCCGCCCAGGCCCAGGTCTTCATCGGCGTCACCGATCCGATCGACCCACGTGTCGAAACGCCCGAGGAGGTACGCGACCGCGTCCTCGCCGCCGCCCGTCACCTGCCCCCCGACCGTCTGGGCACCTGCGACGACTGCGGCTTCTCCCCCTTCGCGGACGACACCTCCACCTCCCGCGACACCGCCTTCGCCAAGATCAGCGCCCGCATCGAAGGCACCGCCCTGGCCGCCCGCGAACTCCTGAACGAACGCCCCGGGCCGTCATCGAAGCCTGCCGGTTAAATCAGGGGCGTCCTACGCGACAGCCTGCACGACCCGCCGGGGTTGTGCAGGCCGTCGTCGTATTGCGGAAGTGCCCACCGTGCAGGCAGCCACCCCCTCATCAGCCGAGCGGATCACCTCTCTTCAGTCCCGGTGGCTGCGAGCCAGTCGGCGGCTTCGGCGAGGTGCGCGAGTTCGACGCGCAGCGCGGTGTGCCGGGCGTTGGGCTGCGCCTGGCATCCGCGGCACAGCGGCTGTGCCGGGCCAGTGCTGCTCGCCCTCACCCGCAGCCACGGCGGTCGCAGCTGTCCGCGCGCTGGCATCCCGGCGCCACGACCGGGAGACCGACGAGGTGGTCCGGCAGTTGCCGTCGCAGCACACGCTCCCCCATCTCAGCGTCCGCAGGCCCCCGCCTGCGGCCCACTGATGTGTGAGGCAAGATCAAGAGGCAGACTCGAGGAGAACAACTTGCTGCGCTTGTCCGTACTATCTACGGGCAGGTCTCTGCGCGTTGGCTCATTTTTGCCATCCCGCGCATATCAGCCCGGGAAGCACACACATCTGCAGGCCCTGCACCTTTGGCCCTGACCAAGAAAGGTTGCGCCGCATGTCTGAGAACGCCCCCATCACCGAACTGACATCGCAGTACACCGCACAAGTGACCGCCGATCTCGAACACAACGCCAAGGAACAGGAACGCATCAGCAGCGAAATCGCCGCGCTGCAGGAGCAGTTGACCGCCCTCCAGCGTAACCACACCGTGCTGGTCAGCATTCAGCGTGCGATCGATGCGGCACCGGCCCCCGCTGAAAATGCGGCCGGATCTGACGACGCCACGGTGCCCGCCCCCCGCAAGAAGACAGCCGCGCAGCCCGAAAGCCACGGCCGGCAACGGACGAAGAAGGCCGCCGCCGAGCCCCGTCGCGCCCCGGCCGACAAGCCAGCTGCCCGCAAGAGCGGAGGCAAGACCACCGCGACGAAGAAGACGGCACAGCCGACGCTGGTCGACCTGGTCCGCCGCCACCTCGCGGAACAGAGCGAACCGCGCTCGGCAGCGGAGGTCGCCGCAGCCCTTGGCAAGGCCCATCCCGAACGCGAGATCAAGGCAAACGTAGTGCGCACCACGATCGAAGGGCTCGTGGCCAAAAGCCAGGCTCAGCGCACCAAGCAGGGCTCATCCGTCTACTACACCGGCCCCGACACCCGAGAACAAGCCGCCCAGAGCAAGGAGCAGCCCGAACCGGCTGGCGCCTGACAGCGCCGCAGCGCGCACCGTCCGGATCCCCATGTCTGACAGGGCTCAGAGCAGCCTGCCAGCGCGGCCCGCTCACCCGGGACGCCTGCCTGCCCTGCAGGGTGACCAGTCCGCGGCTGGCGGGTGCAAGGAGGGACTGAGCCGTCGTACAGCCCGGCAGGAGGCTGCGGGCTGGGCCGCCGCCGCTGGCGAGGGTGTTCGCTCCGACCACGGGGGCGGCGGCGCTGGCTCCGGCCCGCGATGGGATTCCCACGGGCCGATCGCCGGACAGAGGGCTCGCTGAGGTCGCCCAGTGACGGGCTCGCACCGCGACGGTCCAGGTACGGAAGGGCGGGCGTGGTCCCACGGGGACGCGAAGGCTCCGGGCGTCGCCGTTTCTGCGTAAGGCCTTGACGGGCCGGCAGCTGACAGGTGCCGGCCGGCATACAAGCGGCCACTGCGAATTGAACCCAGTGAACCGATGTCTCCTGGCGCTCAGTCGGCTCCAGCAGCACCCTCATGCGGCGCGGACCGTGCCCACACTGCACGCCGGGCATTTCGATGTCCGCCATGGCGGAGGGACTTGACGCGCCGTCCCGTCCCGGGACAGCAAAGCGGTTCTAGTCGGTCAGCTTCACGTAGTCGTACGAGACTTCCCCGCCGTCGACTTCTGTCACGGACACCACGATGTGCTGTTTCTTTCCGTCCTTGGATGTCACCGTGCAGTCCACGGTGGCGTTCAGCTGCGCCTTGAGGCCTGAGGCGCAGCTGACTGCCTCAGGCTTCTGCTGCACCAGCGGCAGGGCGTAGTTCTCGCGGACCTGCTTCTCGACCTCCGCACGAGCCACGGTCGACGTGGAGCCGACGGAGCTGGTCGACTCGGTGCTCAGCAACCGGGGGGCGGCCACCACGGCCAGGCCGCCGACGACCACGGTGGCCGCAGCCACGGACACGACGATGTACTTCACTGTCTCTCCTCGGGGTTGCGCTTGCCTCTGCGAAGCTGTCCCGAGGACAGTGGCCCGCCATGTGACGGCGCCGCTTCGGCTCACCGGCCTATAGCGGTCGCATTGGGTCGGCCTGGAGGCCGACCCGCCGGGCGGCGTCAGGCAGGCGGCGGCTGGCGTTCGCGTACGGTGCCGGTGTCCCAGGCCCAGGCGGCGATCTCGACGCGGTTGCGGAGGTTCAGCTTGTCCTTGATGTTGGCCAGGTGGGTCTTGACGGTGCCCAGGGAGAGGTACAGCTCGTCTCAGATCTCCTGGTTGGTGCGCCCGACCGCCAGCAGGCGTACGACGTCGAGTTCCCGCTCGGACAGCGGATGCGGTGCGGGTGGCGTCGGCTGGTGCGCTGCGAGGTGTTTGAGCAGGCGGACGGTTACGGCGGGGGAGACCAGGGCGTCGCCGCGGGCCGCGGAGCGTACGGCCTCGATCAGGAGGTTGGAGGCGGCGTCCTTGAGGAGGAATCCGCAGGCGCCGTTGCGCAGGGCGGTGTAGGCGTAGTCGTCCTGGTCGAAGGTGGTCACCAGGACGACGCGCAGGGGGTCGGTGACGCCCGGTCCGGCCAGGGCGCGGGTGACCTCCAGGCCGTCCAGCCTGGGCATGCGGATGTCTGCCAGGCACACGTCGGGGCGCAGTCTGCGGGCGAGTTCGACGCACTCCGCCCCGTCGGCGGCCTCGCCGACGACCTCCAGGTCGGGCTGGGTTCCCAGGATCAGTCGGAAGCCTGTGCGGACCATGTCCTGGTCGTCCGCGATCAGTACCTTCGTCCGGGCCCCGCTCGCCCCGTTCACATCACTCCCGCTGTTCTTACCGGTGATCCTGCCACGGCCGGCAGAACGGGGAAGGCGGCCCGCACGGACCAACCTCCGTCCGGTGTCCGGCCGCTGGTCAGGGAGCCTTCCACGGCCTCCACCCGTTCGCGGAGCCCGACCAGGCCGAAGCCGCTCCGGCCGCCCGTCGGGACGCTGGAGCGCACGCTGGGGGCGGTGTTGCGCACCTCCACCCGCAGCGAGTTGCCGTTTCTGGCCCGGTCGATCCCCAGGCGGACGACCACATCCGCGCCGGGAGCGTGGCGCCGTACGTTCGTCAGCGCCTCCTGCACCACCCGGTGGACGGACGTCTCCACCTCGGGTGCCAGCCGCATCCCGCGCACCGCGGACTCGGCGTCCAGCGTCGCCTCGGTGCCGTGCCCCGGCGAACGCGCAGACCAGGCGGTCGAGTTCGGTCAGCAGCTCGCCCGGGCGCGCGGCCTGGTGGTCGTCCTCCCTGAGGACCCGCACCAGGCGGCGCATGGAGTCGAGGGTCTCCGAACCGGCCCGGGAGATGCCCTCCAGCAGCGGCTTGACGTGCTCCGGCGAGGACTCCTGGATCATCAGCGCGGCGTTGGCGTGCACGATGATGCCGGTGACGTGGTGGGCGACGAAGTCATGCAGGTCGCGGGCGAGTTCCAGGCGCTCGTTGTGGCGTACGGCGGTCATCGCCCGGGCCCGTCGGGCGTCCAGCAGCCGCAGGTAGCAGCCCAGGCCCACGGCCCCGCCGACGGCGAAGGTCAGGAGGAAGGAGAACGTGAGGGTTTCGTAGTCCGTGCTCACGCGCAGCGGCAGGGCGATCACCGCGACGCCGAGCGCCGCCGACAGGGCCACGGCGGCGGCGGGCCGCCGCGTGCGGCGCGCAGTGCGGACGAGCAGACCCAGCAGCGCCGTGGTCTCCAGCAGGCCCCATGAGAACTCCGCCCGGGTGCCGATGAGCGACACCGCGGTGAAGGCCAGCGAACCCGGCGCCGCGATGCCGGCGCGGATCGCGGGAGCGGGGGGCCGGCCGGGCGAGAGCAGGGCCAGGGCGGTGAGCGTGCCGAAGACCAGCATGAGCACTTGGAGCGGGCTGCCGTCGCTGTCGTCCACGTTGACCAGGTCGAGCAGCCACAGCGTCGCCATGCCGACGGTCAGCAGGCCGGTGATCAGCCGCCGGACGGCAGGAGAGAGCGGGGTGTCGGGTTCCACCCCTTGAGGGTAGTGACGAGCGGTCGAGGAGAGGGTCGGCCTGTGGGCCGATGCGGAGGTGTCCGTACCGGCCCGGCGGCCGAAGCGGGGCGTGCCGGTGGGGCGGGATGGTCGACGGCATGCAAAAGCATCCCCTTCACGATGTCCCGGTCGAGCCGGGCCCCGATCCCCGCCCTCACGCCGCCATGGAGGCGTCCCGATGAGCTTGTACGGCACAGCCACCGCTGCCCCCGTCCTTGAGGGGACGGGTCTGGTGAAGTCCTTCGGCCTGACCCGCGCGCTTGCCGGCGTCGACGTGTCCGTCCCGGCGGGCGAGTCGCTGGCGGTCATGGGCCCCTCGGGGTCGGGCAAGTCCACCCTGCTGCACTGCCTGGCCGGCATTGAACGGCCCGACGAGGGCCAGGTGTTGCTGGCCGGGGAACGGGTGGACCAGTTGGGCGAGCCGGAGCGCAGCGAGCTGCGCCGTACCCGCTTCGGGTTCGTCTTCCAGTCCGGACAGTTGCTGCCGGAGCTGCCCGCCGACGAGAACGTGGCCCTGCCGCTCATGCTCGGAGGCATGCCGCGCCGGCAGGCGGTCCAGCAGGCACGCGAGTGGTTCCCCCGGCTGGGGCTGGCGGGCAAGGAGGACCGGCGGCCCGGACAGCTGTCCGGCGGGCAGGCGCAGCGTGTGGCCATCGCCCGCGCGCTGGTCGGCGGCCCGCAGGTGATCTTCGCCGACGAGCAGACAGGCGCGCTCGACCAGACGACCGGCATGGAGGTCATCAGCCTGCTGTGGGTGTGGCACGGCGCTCGCAGCCGCCTCGCATGAGTTTCCTGCGGGCGCTGGTCTTCGTCGCGGTGATCCTCGGCTACTCGTGGTTCAGCGAGAACATGAAGAGCGAGGTCAACGGTGTTCTGGTGTTCTTCGCCGCGGTCTTCCTCGCCCTGTCCGTGATCGGCCCGTGGGTGGTGGGCGTCCTCGGCCGTATCGTCAGCGCGAAGGCCAGGACTACCGCGACCCCGCTGGCCGGGCGCCGCCTGCTGGACGATCCCAAGAGCGGCTGGCGTACGGTCTCCGGGCTCACCCTCGCCGGCTTCGTGGCCGGGTTCTTCGCCCTCTTCAGCGTCTCCGGTGCCTCGCCATGGGGCGGTCCGGACGCCCTCGCCGTGGCTGTGCCCAAGAGCCGGGCCGCCGTAATTCAGCAGGAAGCACGGCAGCGCCTGGCGCACGCCGGGATCACCGCCACCGTGGACACCGGCACCGACTGGGTCGCCGTCGGCGGCGGCGAGGACAGCGTCCAGGTCATCACCACCGTGCCCGGCGGCAGCGAGAACCTGGAGCGGGCCCGCACCGCGCTGACATCCCCCGTGCCCGGCCAGTACCCGGTCACCGGAAGTGACGTCGACTGGTCCGGCCGACTGTTCGCGCGGGACTTCTCCACCGCCACCCGGGTCGTCCTCGGCGTCACCTTCGTCACCGCCATCGCGTCCGCGGGCATCACCGCGGCCGCCTCCGTCCTCGACCGCCGCCGCACCTACGGCCTGCTCCGGCTCGCCGGCACCCCGCTGCGGATCCTGGACGCCGCCCGCCGCAAGGAGACCCTGATCCCCGTGGCGGTGCTGGCCGGCGGATCCGTCCTCACCGGCCTCTTCGCCACCGCCCCGCTCACCCTCCTCGCGGGCGGCGCCTCCACCCTCGACACCGGAGGCATCACCCTGCTCGTGGTGTGCTTCGGCCTGGGCGTCACCGGGCTGCTGGGGGCGAGTGCGCTCAGCCGCCCCCTGCTGAAGTCCGTCACGGGGCGGACGGGCCCGCGACCCGAGTGAAGGTCCTCCGCGCCTCGCACCCGTGAAACCCCTCTGCACCAAGGAAGTCGAGACCACCTCATGCCGTCACTCGTGTTCGCGATCCTCGCCGGGCTGTCCTTCCTCCTTCTGACCCTCACGTTGCTCGCTCAGGCGGCCCAGGGGAGCGCGCCCACACCGCTCGTCGCGGCGGTGACCCTCGTGGTGCTGCTCTGCGCCCTGGGTGTCCTCGCCCTGGCGTTCTTCTTGATCGCGAACGGCGTGGCGATGGTCCGCAAAGAGGGCCTACGCCCGGCCAACCTGCTGTCCGGGCTGGTGGGGCTGACCACCCTCGGGTGTGTCACGCTCACCTTGTTCGCCGACGACACCGACTCGGTGCCGCTGCAACGTACCGCGGGCGCGGTGCTCCTCTTCGCCTGCTACGTCTCGTACGTGTTCCTGTCGTTCCTCGCCTACGCCTTCCTCTACGCGCGGCTGAGGATCCGTCACGACGTGGACTTCGTCATCGTCCTCGGCTCCGGCCTGGTCGGCGGCTCGCGGGTGCCGCCCCTGCTGGCGAGCAGGCTGGAGAGGGCGCGCGCGGTGTACGAGGCGCAGGCCGCGCGGGGCCGACCGCCGGTGCTGATCACCTCCGGCGGCCAGGGCCGGGACGAGGATGTGCCCGAGGCCGACGCGATGGCCGCCTACCTCGTCGCGCGCGGTGTCCCCGCAGACCACGTCGCACGGGAGGACCGCTCACGCACGACCGAGGAGAACCTGCGCTTCAGCGAAGCCCTCATGCGGGAGCGCAAACAGAACTACGCGTGCGTCGTCGTCACCAACAACTTCCACGTCTTCCGCGCCGCCCTGACGGCCCGCCGCACCGGCGTCGACGCACAGGTCATCGGCTCTCCCACCGCCTCCTACTTCTGGCCCAGCGCGACCATCCGCGAGTTCGCAGCGATCTTCCTGCACTACAGGACGGTCAACATCGGGCTGTGCGCGTTGCTCACCGTACTGGGCGCTTTCCTCTCCTCCTGACACTCGGCACCGACCCGGCACACGCCGACGAGCGGTGGCGCCAGGGTGGGCGTCATGCTCCATTCCTGGCGCGACCACGGCAAGTGGCGGGTCCACGAACTCCTCACCCACCAGGCCTCCTACTACGCCTGCTGCGCACGCACCCCGTGGGAGCCGGACGAGCTCGTCGACGCGGTCAGCCTGACCGCGCAAGCCGACCAGAAGATCAGAACCCTGTCGGGCGGGCAGCGGCGCCGCATGGATGTGGCGCTGGGCATCGTCGGCCGCCCCGACGTGCTGTTCCTCGACGAACCCACGACCGGCTTCGACCCTCAGGCCAGGCGTGAGTTCCACGAGCTGGTGCGCTGCTGCCTGGACACCACGGTCCTGCGGGCGGATCGTCGCCGACGGCACGCCGCACGGACTGGCTGGGCAGATCGCCGGCGCGGACCGCGTGCGGTGGCGGCACGGCGAGCAGCGCTTCAGCCGGTCGACGCCGCAGTCGACCGACTTCGTACGCAAGCTCTTCCAGCAGCACGGCGAGGAGATCAGCGAACTCGCAGTCCACCGCGCCTCGCTGGAACAGATGTATCTGGCGCTCGTGCACGAGGCGGAGGCTTCACGATGACCTGTGCGATACGCACCGGCCTGGGGCGCGGCCTGATCCAGCTGCGCCAGCGTTCACCAACGGAGGGGAGCTGTCCAGCCACCTGCTCTGGCCGCTGCTGATGCTGGGCGCCTTGTGGTTCATGCGCGACGTGGAGTTCGGGAGCACAGGGCTGCTGCTCGGCACCCGGGACCGGGATCAGGACGGGGCAGCACTTGAGGAGCGCTTCTCCGGTGTCTCAAGCGCCGGAGCCCTGCTGCCGTCCGAGATGCAGGGTGGTCGGCTGTCAGCGGGCGATGCCGGCCAGGGCCTTGGCGTACTGCTCGTCGGTGACCGGCTCCAGCCAGGTGGTGCCGTCGCCGTTCTCGTCGCCGACCAGCATGGCGATATGGGCCATGAAGGTGGTGTCGGTGGCACCGTGCCAGTGCTCTTCACCGGCCGGGCACTTGACCGTCTGACCGGCGGCGGCCCGCACGACGCTGCCGTCGCGGGTACCGACCAGGCCGACGCCGTCGGTGATGTAGAGGGTCTGCCCCTTGGCGTGGGAGTGCCAGTTGGTGCGGGCGCCGGGGGTGAAGCGCACCAGGGCGGCGACCAGGCGGGCGGGCTCGGTGGGCGACTCGATCGGGTTGAGGTAGACGTCGCCGGTGAAGCGTTCGGCCGGGGCCTTGAGGGTGGGGCTGGTGGTGATGTGTTCCACGGCTGCTTTCCTTGCTGCGAGCAGGGATGTCAGGACTGGCAGGGGCGATCAGGCGGCCGGCTCGTCGGCGATCTCCTTCAGCTGGGCGATCGCGGTCATGATGACTCCCTGCGCTGTTTCGAAGACGTGGATGCGGCGTTGCACCGGCGGCCACACCAGGTCGGACGGCATCCGCAGACGGGTTCCCGAGACCTGCGCACGGAGGCCGCGTCTGCTGCCACCATCGAGGAAACCGCAGGTCACGGGATCGGGGAAGGCACTGCTGATCCAGGTACTGACAGAACCCCCCAGCTCTGCTCCACCCGACTTAGCCTGGCCAACATGGACACCGCCGCCCGCGAGATCAGCGACTTCCTCGCCACCCGCCGCGCCAAGATCGCCCCGCAGGGTGCCCGGACTGCGCCGTGAAGAGGTCGCGCTGCTGGCCGGTGTCAGCATCGACTACTACGCCCGTCTGGAGCGCGGCCAGCTCGCCGGAGCCTCTGAAGAAGTCCTCGACGCCGTCTGCCGGGCTCTCGAGCTGGACGACGCCGAACGGTCCCACCTGCACGACCTGGCCGCCGCCCAGCGCCAGCGGCCCCCACGCCGCACCGCCCGCAAGACAAAGAACGCCGTCCCTGCCAGCCTCAAGCGCGTCCTGGACTCCATCACCGGCTCCCCGGCCTTCATCCGCAACGGCCGCCTGGACGTCCTCGCCGTCAACCCGCTCGGACGCGCCCTCTACGCCCCGCTGTTCGCCGGGTCGGAACGGCCGGTGAACAGCGCCCGCTTCCAGTTCCTCGACCCCCGCCAGCCGCGACTTCTGCCCCGAATGGAACGCCTCGGTCAACACCACCGTCTCCCTGCTGCGCACCGAAGCCGGCCGGTCCCCGGGCGACACGGAGCTGACGAACCTGATCGGGGAGCTGGTCACCCGCAGCGACGTCTTCCGCGCCGCCTGGGCCAAGCACAACGTGCGACTGCACCGCACCGGCCGCAAGGCGTTCCGCCACCCGGTCGTCGGTGAGGTCACCCTCGACTTCGACGTCATGGAACTGCCCGCCCACCCGGGCCTGACCCTGACCGCCTACAGCGCCGAACCCGGCACACCCGACCACGACGCCCTGTGCCTGCTCGCCTCCTGGGCCGCCACCGACCACCAGCACTCGCCTCAGCAGCAGGACAACCGCCCCTGACCTCGTACCGAGGTCCTTGCCCGGGGGCGCTACCCGGTGTACGCCGCCGCAACGGAAGGCTGGGTATCGGCCCAGTCCGACAGCAGCCGCAACCGCTGTGCTGACTCGCTGCCCTGCACCGGAGTCAGCACCGACATCATCAGATCCGGCCGCCCCGGCAGAGTCAGCGTCTCGAACGGCAGACTCAGCCACCCCACAGCCGGGTGCTCGTACTCCTTCACCCCGCTCCAGTGCAGCCGCACCTCGTGATCACTCCAGCACCGGGCAAAAGGCTCGCTGGCCGCTGACAGTTCCGCGATCAAGTCCCGCATGCCCTGGTCGCCGGGCGTCATCCCGGCTCCCATCCGCAGCAGGGCGACCGTGTTGCGGATCGAATGCTCCCAGTCGTGGAAGAACGTGCGCGCCGCCGGATCGAGGAACTTGAACCGGGCGATGTTCACGGGCTTCGTCGAGGCGCTGTCGAACAGCGGCGCGTACAGGGCGTAGCCGAGATAGTTGGCCGCGACCAGGTCCAGCCGTCTGTTCCACACGAACGCGGGCACCGCCCCGATCGCGTCCAGGACCCGCTGCACCCCCTCCCCCACCGGCTCCTCCGACGCCTCCACACCCCCGCCGCGGGCCGAGCGGGCCAGATCGAACAGATGAGACCGCTCCGCCGCACTCAGCTGCAGCGCGTCGGCCACCGCGTTCAAGACGGAGTCCGAGGCGCCGGCCAGGTTCCCGCGCTCCAAGCGCACGTAGTAGTCCGCGCTCACCCCCGCCAGCAGCGCGACCTCCTCACGCCGCAACCCCGGCACACGCCGATGCGCGCTCAGCGCCGGCAGCCCCGCTTCCTGCGGCGACACCCGGGCCCGCCGCGACACCAGAAAATCCTTGATCTCCCTCTGCTCCACGACCCCAGCCTAAGCACCGCGAGCCCACAGCAACCTCCGCCACGGAGTCACTGCCGGTGCTCTCAGCGCCGTGTCTCCGTCGATCCAGCGGCCAGCAAGCCTGCACGGAAACACCCACCCTCCCATGGCATGCGGACACGGTCGCCGCCACCGTGGTCGGCTTCACCGGCACGGCCCGGCATCCGAAGGCCCTCGCCGTACGGCTGCCCGACGGACGCGTGGCGCCGTCCCAGCGGCTGACCACGGCACTCGCCTCCGTCGTCGGCCCGCGCCTTCTCCCCCAGGCCGGGCGGGCGTTCACGGAGGCCGGCGACTCCTGCACGCCCGCCGTCGGCGACGTGATGGTGGAGGTCGATGCGGGCGCGTTGCCGGCCGCGAGCGCGTCGGCGAGGACGGCGGCCGGGGTGAGCAGCGGGAAGCTCCACGGGCCGATGACACCGACGACGCCATAGGGCTGGTACTCGACCCACGCCCGCTGGTTGGGCACGGTCGGGCTGCTCGGGACCTCCCGGCCGCCCAGCACGCGTTCGGCGTTGGCGATGACGTACTCCAGGTGCTCCAGGGTGCCGAGCACCTCCACACGGGCCTCCTCCAGGGACTTGCCGTTCTCGGCGTGGATGAGCGCGGCGCCCTCCTCACCGCCGAGGGCCAGCTCCCGCCGCCACGCGTTCAGCCGCTCCGCCCGGCCCTCGAAGCCGAGGTCCCACCAGGCGGAGGTGACCGCACGGGCAGCGGCGACGGCCGCGGCCGCCTCTCCCCTGCCGGCCACGGGGTACCGCGCGAACTCAGCCCCGGTGGCTTGGTCGAAGGTGACTATCTCGCTCGCGTCATATCCGATGACTCCGTCACGCGTGATCGTCGCATTGTTGTTGGTCATGGGGTTCTCCCACTCTTCTTGCGCCCGCCCGCGTGCAGCACCCCGAGGGCGATGACTGGGGCGCACGTGGCGCTCGGCGCGAAGGGACGCTGAATGCCGGCGGATGGCACGCCGACCTGAATGACTTCCTTGGGACGAGGAGCCGAGGAGATCCGGCATGATGTCGGTCTACGCCGAACCAGGACTTGCCGGAGCCGAGTTGGCCCGCCGCCTCAAGGTGACCCCGCAGGCCATCGCCTCCTTGGTGACCCGCCTGGAAGGTCGCGGACTGCTGGAACGGCGCGAGCACCCCCGCCACCGGCATGTGCAGGAACTGCATCTCACCCCCGCCGGTCGCGAGGCGCTGCGCTCGGCCGACGCCGTGATCGCCGATGTCGAGAAGCACATCACCGACGACCTCGGCTCGGACGGCACCGCGGAACTGCGGACGCTGCTCAACCGGGTGGCCAAGAGGGTTCGCGTGGTCTGAGAGGGTCGCGGCACCGACCGTCCGGCAGCCCCACTGTGCGGTCCCGTGCCCCGGACGCTCACCGCGGCGGCACGGCGGAGTGCGGTGGGGCCAAGGCCGTGCCGGATGCCGGGTCACGAGGGTCCACTCGGGGGCAGAGCAGCCGGGTTGAGCTCGGCCAGCATCCGATACAGCAGGGAATGGACCAGGGACCGCTCGGCAGAGGTGAGAACCGCCAGCGCTTCCCTGTCGAGGCGCTCCACCGCGTCCCGGGCCCGTTCGGCGAGCTCAACTCCCTTGTCCGTGATGACCAAGGGGACGGTTCTGCGGTTGGAAGGGTGCTCCCGCCGCACCAGAAGCCCGCGGTCGACCAGCTCATTCACAGCGGCACCCATGGACTGGGGAGTGAAGCCGGTCCGACGTGCCGTCTCCGCGGCGGAGATTCCCGGCGTCCAGACGAGGTGCTGGAGAGCGTTGTGCTGCGCGGTTGTGAGGTCGAGCGAACGCAACGCCCTCTCCAGACGCGCCCCCATCACGTGTGTCACCTGCCACGCCAGATAGCCGATGCGCGCCGAAGGGTCGACGTGCGTACCGCCCATGAGCCCCCCCAAAAAAAGTAAGGTGCCTTATATTTTCATGCTAGAAATAGAAGGTACCTTACTTTCGCGAGGCATGGAGAAGCTCGTGTCCACACCACCGCCCAGTCCCGTCGAGTCCCGCCACGCTCACCATCACCACGCCCTGGACCCTGCTCCCTCGCCGCAGGGCGCGACCGGCTTGAAGGGAGTTCTGCTGCCGGCCGCGATCGTTCTGATCATCGGTTCGATCTTCATCAGCGTGTTCCTGTCCGCCTTTCACGCTCCGCGCCCTCATGACCTTCCGGTCGCCGTCGTGGGCACGACCGAGCAGGTCGAGCAGGTCACCGGAGCGCTGGAGCTCGGGCTGCCCGGCGGCTTCGACGTGAAGCGCTACGCCGACGAGCGCGCGGCCCGCCACGCTCTTGAGGGCCGCAAGGTGTACGCCGCCTACGTCACGGGCCCTGGGCAGTCCTCCGAGCTCCTCTACGCCGGCGCCAACGGTCCTTCGGTGACGTCGACGGTCACCGGCGCCTTCTCCGGTGTCGCCAAGCAGAGCGGCGACCGTCTGGCCCTGCAGGACACCGTGCCGGCCCCGGCGGGCGACACGCGCGGGATGTCGGTGTTCTACGCCGGGTTCGGTGTCGTACTCGCCGGGTTCCTGTTCGGCATGATGACCTACCAGATCGCCCCCCGCCTGGAGTACCGGTCGAGGCTGACCAGTCTGGCCGCCTTCAGCGTCGCCGCCGGGGCCCTGGTCGCGGTGATGGCCGGGAGCGTGGGCTTCTCGGCACTGCCCGGGCCTTTCCTCGGCATCGCTGGAGTCATCGCCCTGATGGCCGCGGCCGTCGGCAGCGCGACCATGGCGTTCATGCGCCTCTTCGGGCGGGCCGGTATGTCGCTGGCGGCCGTCGTCCTGTTCACCTTCGGCAACAGCACCAGCGGCGGCACGCTGCCCACCGCCTACCTGCCGGGGTGGCTCCATCCGTTCTCGGAGATCCTCCCGGTAGGAGTCGGTGTCCGCGCCATCCAGGGCCTGTCCCACTTCCGCAATGACGGCCTGACCGTCGGCGTAGTCGTCCTGGTGGTGTGGATTCTGATCGCCGCCGCGATGCTGTACTGGCGCGACGCACGCGGTACGCGCGGCCATGCGGTCGCCTGACCTGGGTTCCCCGGCGTGACATCGTGGAGCGCGTGCGCTGGAGCAGAGCACCGGCCGACGATGACCCCTCGCGGCGCCAACGGCTGTACCGATGATCCCCAAGGCCGGGGCCGGGCCGTATCGGCCGAGGGGAACCGAGAGGCGTTCTCGTAAACTGCCGACGTGACCGACGCCGTGTTCCCCACCACCGGATATCTGGCCTGGCAGTTCTCGCAGATCGTGGCAGGCCGACTGGAAAGGGCGCTGCGTGCGGAGGATCTCACGTTGGCCCAGCACAACGCACTGCAGCACGCCGCACTGACACCAGGGGTGTCCGCAGCGGCGATCGCCCGCCGCTCCGGCATCACGGCTCAGTCCATGGGAGCCGCCGTGACCCAGCTCGTCGCACGAGGGCTGCTGCGACGCGAGCCCCATCCGACCAGTCGTCGCAGCATGCGCCTGTACGTCACCGACGAAGGGCACTCGGCGGCCGCTCGCGCGGCGTCGATCGCCGGCCGCATCGAAGCGGAGACGACCGCGCCGCTCGGCACGGACGACAAGGACACCATCCACCGTCTGCTCTACCACTTGGTCGAGCGACTGAACCCCGACGCCCTCACCGTCGACAGGCGCTCCTGACCCGGGACACCCACATCCCGAGCTGCTCAGCATCTCGCCGCGCGGATCACCGTCACCTGCGAGCAGGCGACCGGGCTCCACGTGCGGTACCTCGACCTGGTCCTGACAGGGCTGCCCACCTCGGCCGCTGACCTGCGTCGCGCCGGCGACCCGGCACCGCGCACCGGGATCTGTGGAACGCACCCGAGGAATGAGAAGGGGACTCGTCTGCCCGGTAATTCATATCCAGGGGACAGTTTCTTCCCCCCATCGTGAGTGGACATCATCTCGACACCGGCGAATCATGGTGCGCGGACCGCCAGTCGGCGGAACAGGGGCGAAAAGGGGACAGGCGCCATGGTCCAGACTGTTTCATTCAGGAACAAGGAAGTAGAAATCGCGGGACACCTTCATCTGCCGGACGAATTCGACGAAGAAAAGAAGTACCCGGCCCTGGTCGGAATTCACCCGGCCGGTGGTGTGAAAGAGCAGACCATCGGCCAGTACGCGAAACGGCTGGCCGCCCACGGATTCGTCACCGTGGTCTACGACTCCTCCTATCAGGGAGAAAGCGGCGGCGAACCGCGTCTCCTGGAAGACCCGACGACCAGAGTGGAGGACGCCCGCTGCGCGGCGGACTTCCTCACCACTCTCCCGTACGTCGACACCGAGCGGATGGGTGTCTTCGGTATCTGCGCCGGCGGTGGTTACGCGATCAGCGTGGCGCAGACCGAACGCCGCTTCAAGGCGGTGGCCACGGTGAGCGCAGCTCCGATGGGCGAAGGCTCCAGGGGCTTCCTGGGGCACCTGTCTCCGGTTGCCGAGCAGATCAAGACTCTGGAAATGGTCGCTCAGCAGCGCACGGCGGAGGCGAGGGGGGCAGCGCCTGTCTACGCCCCGTTCGTCCCGGAGACGCTGGAGGAGATCGACGACACCACACCGGACCTCCTGCGTGAGGGGTACGACTACTACCGGACTCCGCGTGGCCAGCATCCCAATTCCAAGGGCCGTTTCCTGCTGACCAGCATGGACAAGATGTACGCCTTCTCTGCGTTCGACCAGATTCCGGAACTGCTGACCCAGCCTTTGCTTCTCATCGCGGGGAGCAAGGCGGACACAAAGGTGTTCAGCGACCAGGCGTACGAGCTTTCCAACGGCCCGAAGGAACTTTTTGTCGTCGACGGCGCGACTCACATCGCCATGTACGACGTTCCCGAGTACATGGATCAGGCCATCACCAAGATCGTGAAATTCTTCGCCGTCCTTTACAACGGCTAACACAATGAGGTGTATCGCTGCTGGTTGCCGTGTCCAGGGCGGGAGTTGAGCGTTCGATCCGTTGTGGGGACATCGCCGTGGA
>NZ_JBICUX010000034.1:0-29588 GCF_043198595.1 Streptomyces sp. NPDC048751 | reverse complement strand
GTCGCGAGGCCGCGTTCAGCTCTGCGAGGAGAACTTCGTGAAGTCGCTGCCAGACGCCGGCCTCGTTCCAGTCCCGCAGCCGCCGCCAGCAGGTCCGGCCCGCGGGTCCGCAGGCCGCGGACCTGCCGCGGCCTGCGGACCCTGCGGGCGGGATGTCTATTGCCCTGTCGGCTGGGGTAGGCAGGCTGCCCGGCGGGCCGCCGGGCGGCTATGCCGCGGCTGGGCGAACAATCCCTGCTGAGTCCTGGGTGACCTGGGTGATGGCTGCCTCGATATCGAAGGCTGTGGAGCGTAGTTCGACGCCGGGGCCCAGGAGCGCCCAGTGGGCGCCGGCCCGTCCGTAGGGCATGCCGATGCTGCCGGGGTTGATCACAAGTCGGCCGTGGGCGAGGCGGACGAACGGCATGTGTGTGTGCCCGCAGACCACCGTGCGAATGCCGGTGTCAAGCCCGCTGAGGACTTCTCCCCAACGGTCGAGGTGTGAGTCGACCAGAACGACCTCTTCGTCGCCCCGAGGGGTGGCGTGACAGAACAGCACCTTTCCCAGGCCGCGTACTGGCAGAGAGCGCCGCCGCGTCATCGGCCTGCGCTTCCACGGTGTCCGGGGTCTGGCCACTGGAGCTTGCGACGCCTGTGTTGTCGAACAGAATGGCCGGACGGTTCGCGGCCAGTCCGTCCGTCACCGCAGGATCCCAGTGATCCATGCCGCCACGGAAATGCTGCAGGAACACCAGCGGTGTGCCGGTCTCGGCGCGGAAGCGTCGGCAGGCGTACCGAATCCCGTTCGCCGTGACGAACCGCGTCGGAGCCGTCACAGGGGAGAGAGGCGGTGTGTGAGTCGGTCGGGTCGTCGTCTTCGGCTCCTACTTCATCAGCCGCACGGGAGAACCCGCCTGGAACGCGGCGATGTCCTCGACGGAGTCCTGATAGAAAATCTCGTACAAGTCGCGGTTCACGAATCCGACGTGCCCCGTGAGCAGCGCGTTCGGCAGCGCCCGCAACGGGTGGTCCGCGGGTAGCGGCTCGGTGTCGTACACGTCGAGGGCGGCTGCTCGGATCGCGCCCTCACGCAGGATGTCGATCAGGGCGACCTCGTCGACGACCGGTCCGCGTGAGGTGTTGACCAGGACGGCCGAGGGCTTCATCGACCGGAGTTCCGCCGCGCCGACCAGCCCGCGTGTTTGCTTGCTGAGCGGTACGTGGATCGAGAGCACATCGCTTTCGGTGAAGAGTCGCTCCTTCGTCACCGCCCGCACGCCGTGCTCGGCGGCGGTTTCGGGGGTCAGGTTCCGACTCCATGCGATGGTGTCCATTCCGAAAGCCTGTCCGATCCGTGCCACTCCGGAGCCGACGCGACCGAGGCCCAGAATGCCGAGAGTCCTGCCGTGCAGCCCCTCGCCGACCGATACCTGCCAGCCGCCGGCGCGCATCGACTCCGCCTCGACGACCAGGTTTCTCGTGGCACCGAGGATCAGCGCCCAGGTGTGCTCGATGGTGGGGTGGGACTCATAGCGGGTCCCGCACACCGTGATGCCGAGTCTGTTGGCGGCCGTAAGGTCGATGGCGGCATTGGCCGGGCCGGTGCTGACCAGGAGCCGAAGGTCGGGCAGCCGCTCCAGGACCTCGGCCGGGAATCGCGTGCGCTCCCGCATGGCCACGAGCACGTCGAACCCGGCGAGGCTACGGACCACCTCGTCGGCATCGGCGAACGGCTCGGTGAAAACGACGACTTCGGCAACGAGCGATCCCCAGTCGGCCAGGCTCGTCGCGACGTTCTGATAGTCGTCGAGGATCGCGATCTTCATGCGGGTGGCCATGTCGGCAACCTCCGTATTCCGTCGAGGTGATGCGTCTGTCTTCGCGGGGTGGCGACGCGGTGTGGCTCAGGCGAGCAGGCCCAGGGCGCTGTACCAAAGGGGTCCCGGGTTGAGCCGGTCACCGTGGAGCTTCGACATCTCCTCGAAGAACTCCAGCGGCTCCGGCGCGCCGGCCAGGAGCCGGATCGCGTCGCGCAGGTACTGCCGGGTCTCGTCCAGGATCTTCGGGTCGTCGGGCAGGTCTGCCTTCTTGTGGCCGGCGACCACGTGGCGCGGATCGAGTGCGGCGAGCCGGTCGATGCCGTCCAGCCACGTCTGAAGGCCGCCGTCACCGCCTTCGAGCATCATCAGGTGCACGCCGTTGTAGACCACGTCCCCGGCGACGACGAGACCGATCGACGGCACGTGCAGGACGCTGGAGTCGTCGGTGTCGGTGTGACCGGTCTCGACGGCCCGCAGGACTTGGCCCTCCAGCCGGAATCCCTCGGTCGGCACGGGCACGGCGAGGACCGGGGTGTTCTCCGGGACCCCGGGGAAGGTCTTCGCGAACCCCTTGTCCTTGCTCTCCAGTTGGCTGCGCATCTGCCGGATGGTGCCCTCGGTGGCGTACACCACGCTGTCGGCGTCGCCGAACCGTTCCAGCAGCGTCGCGGTGCCGAACCAGTGGTCGGGGTGGCCGTGGGTGACGTAGACGTACGCCAGACGCTTCCCTGAGCGCGCCAAGCCCTCGGCGACCTGCGCGATCTGGGTGTGCGTCAGCGGCGGGTCCACCAGGACCGCGTCGCGTTCTCCGGTGATCAGGGTGGATGAGATCGGCGAGGACACGATCCCGTCGCCGTTCGGCAGCTGAAGATCGATCGTCCGGGGAACGCCGTCAGAGACGAGGACCTCGTAGGACAGTTCAGGCATCTCGACACTTCTCTCGTGGCAGGGGCTGCCCCTCACCGAACGCGCGAATGAGCGGCGGTTTGCCTGGCGAGGGTGAGCACTATTGATCAGTGGATCTACATCCCACGGTGGAAACCCGTGGCGCGCGTTACCGGCGTGCACGCGGCGGTCTGGAGAGCTCCGGCAGGTCAGGCCAGGCGCCGGGTTGTCATCGTCCCCGGCGGAATGGCCCTGATGCCGCTTCGAACGCCCTGCTACGGCTCGGCTCGCGTGCGCGCGGGACCCGCGACGGTGCGAGTTCCTCCGGAGATCGTCATGACCGGGCCACCTTGAGCAGGGTCTTTCCGCCGCGGATGACCTGCTCGATCGCCGTATGGATGTCATCGAGGTCGAACACGGCGCCTAGCGGCACGAACAGGGCTCCGCTCGCGACCAGGGGCGCGGCCTCGCGGATGACGGGGAGCACCTTTGTCGCGTAGTCGAAATGGCCGGCGAAGAATCCGTGTACCGTCGCGCGCTTGCCGATCAGGGTCAGTGCGTCGACGGACATCGGCTGCCCGGTCGCCGAGGCGTAGCTGACGAGTGCACCGCCCTCGGACAGCAGGTCGAGCAGGCGGGCGGGAGCGTCGCCGCCCACCGAGTCGACGGCGAGCCCGACCCGGGCATCGCCGATCGCCGTGCGAACCTCTTCGACCGCCGTCGCGCCGTCGAGGCGGACGATGTCCGCGCCGGCCGCGGTCAGTTCGGCGAACACGGACTCGTCCCGGACGAAGTTGATCGTCCGGAATCCGCGGGCCTTCGCCAGGGCGATCAGGGAACGTCCGACGCCGGAGTTCGCGGCGTTCTGCACGATCCAGTCCCCGGGCCTCAGGTCGGCGTACTCGCTCAGGATCAGACCGGCCGTGGGCGGATTGATGCCCAGCATCGAGAACTGCTCGACGCTGCCTTCCGGCAGTCGGAACAGCCCGTCGGCGGGCAGCAGCAGCCGCTCGCGCCAGGCACCGGCGAGCAGCGGCAGAACCACCAGGTCGCCCGCCGCGAGCGTGTCGACGCCGGGGCCCGCCTCGACAACCCGGCCGACACCCTCGCTGCCGAGGACCAGCGGGAGCGGTGGCCGCCCGAGCTCGCCCCTGACGACCTTGAGGTCGTGCAGGTTCAGCGGTGAGAACTCGACCGCGACCTTGACCTCGCCGGCGCCGGGAGCGTTCGGCTCCTGGAGATCGACGACGCGTACGACGTCCTCCGGCTTTCCGAACTGGGTGATCTGGATGGCACGCATGGGGACTCCCGGTGAGAGGCAGCGAGCTCTTCGCCACACTCAAACTGCACATTTTGCTTATGTCCGCCGCGGCATGTCCGTCGTCGGACGAGAGGGGGGAATGTCAGCGCCGCACGTTCGGTGCGTCCGCCCTGGGGATCAGGTCCAGCGCCGATTGGGCCGTCTGCCGGAGCGTCGTGCCGTCGACGCCCGCCTTGGCCATGTTGTCGATGCCCCTGATCACGCTCAGCAGCAGATATCCCAGGGCCGTGGCGTCGACGTGCTCGGCCACTTCTCCCGCGTCCTGGGCGTCGCGTATCGCGGACGCGAGGGCGCCGGCGAGATCCTCGAACGCGCGACGGGCCGTGCCCGCCACCATGTCGTCCTCTCCGGCGCGGTCCGCGGTGACCTTGCTGAGGAAGCATCCCCGGCGGGGCGACTCGCTCGCGAAGGTGTCGGCAAGTGAGACGACGTAGCGCTCCAGGCGGGCCATCGGCGAGGTGAGCACCGCGTGCGGGCCCTCCCGCAGCTCCTCGCGGGCCTGGGCGACGAGGCCCTGGCAGTAGTCGGAGAAGACGCGCACATAAAGGGCGTGCTTGTTGCCGAACGCCTTGTAGATGCTGCCCTTGCCCAGGCCGGTCGCATCCATGAGGTCGTAGGTGGACGTGCCGTCGAATCCGGTGGTCCAGAACCGGTCGCGGACGACATCGAGCACGGTGGTCTCGTCGAAGCCTCGGTTTCGCCCCATGACCTCACGATACCTCATTGTGGTCCAGATGGACCACAATGGTCGGCAACCCAGCCCTCATGCCGGCACGGAGGGATCGCCCGACACTCCTCGGTTTGTTGACCAACTGGACCACTTCATGTTTCCGTTGTGGTCCAGTCAGTCAACAAAGCCGCGTCAGTCGGCAACCCCGTGGAGAACTGATGACTCAGAACCGAACGGAGACGGAGACGGAGCGGAACAAGGCCGCCGTCCTCGAATTCCTGACGACCGCGTTCAACTCGAAGGACTTCACCGCGCTGGACCGGTACCTGCACCCCGACTACATCCAGCACAACCCGCTCATCCCGCCGGCCAGGGCCGGGCTGCGCAAGTTCATCGCGGACCTGCCCGACGCCAGCCGGTACGAGCCGGGAGCGATCATCGCCGAGGGAGACCTGGTCATGATCCACGGCAGGTACTCCGGCAGCACCAAGACACCCCTCCTGGCGGTCGACATCTTCCGCTTCGAGGAGGGCCTGGTGGTGGAGCACTGGGACGTCCTGCAGGACGAAGTGCCCGCGAAAGACACGGTGGCGGGCAACCACATGTTTACCAACCCGCAGGCCGGCCGGGCCTGAGGCACCGGACCGGCAGGGCGGGCGGCACGCGCCGCGCGGGCCATGCCGGCTACGTCAAGGAATTGGAGAATCTCATGGGACAGCTGGACGGCAAGACCGCCCTTGTCACCGGCGCCTCCAGCGGCATAGGCCTGGCGATCGCCCGCCGTTTCGCCGCCGAGGGCGCGACCGTCTACCTGACCGGCCGCCGCAAGGACGCGCTGGACGCCGCCGTCGCGCAGGTCGGCGCCCGAGGCATCGCCGTCCAGGGCGATGCCTCGGACCTCGGCGCCCTCGACCGGCTCTTCGCCGAGATCGCGAACCGCAGCGGCCGCCTGGACATTGTGGTGGCCAACGCCGGGGTCGCGGACTACAGCCCGCTCGGCGCGATCACCGAGGAGGAGTACGACCGCACTACCTCGATCAATATCAAGGGCACGGTCTTCACCGTCCAAAAGGCGCTGCCGCTGCTGACGGCCGGCGCCTCGGTGCTGCTGCTCTCCTCCAGCTCGGCCCTGCGGGCGCGCCCGGGCCTGGGCGTCTACGCCGCAACCAAGGCCGCGATCCGCAGCCTCGCCCGCACCTGGGCCGCCGAGCTGGCCGGCCGCGGAATCCGCGTCAACACCCTCACCCCAGGCCCTGTCGAGACCCCGGGCCTGGACGAGCTCCACGCCGCTTTCCCGCACAGCGATCAGCCCACCGCGGCCGAGCCCGCCCCACCGACCCCGTTCGGCCGCGCCGGCCGTCCCGACGAGGTCGCCGCCACCGCCCTCTACCTGGCCAGCGACCAAAGCAGTTTCACCACCGGCGCGGAACTGTTCGTCGACGGCGGAGCCACACAGCTCTAGGCGCCAAATCGCGGGACGCATCCGATACCCCAGGGTGTCTGAGCCGCGTACTTGCGACCGTCGCCAGAGCAACGGATTCGACACAACGACACAGCAGGGAGTGAGTCATGAAGAGCCGAATTCGGGTTCGCACCGGTCGACCTTGGCGCGCCGCGTGAAGACGGGGCGCTCATTCGGCTCGGCGGGCCGCTGAGCTGCAAGCACTTCCTGTTCCAGGGCTGAGGCCCGACCGACACCTGATGCAAACGAAGAGACAAAGGACAAGGACCGATGACAACAGATACTCAGACCTCGCGGACCGTGGCCAAGAAGTTCGTGGAGCGCCTCGCAAAGCATGACCCCGACGGCATCCAGGAACTGTTCGCCGAGGAGATCGACTGGCACGTCCCCGGCAGTGACGCGCTGCCCTGGACCGGGCGCCGTACCCGCCGGGAGGACGTCGCACCGTACTTCACCACGATGTGGTCGCACTTCGCGCACGACAAGAGCAAGGCCGTACTGGAGCGCATCATCGTCGACGGCGGTGACGTGGCGCTGATGGCGGTCTTCACACACACCGTCGCGGCCAATGGCAAGGAGTTCACCACACCTACGGCCATGCACCTGACGGTCGAGGACGGCCGGATCGTTCGCCTGCACCAGTACGAGGACACACTGACCGTCGCCGAGGCGTTCAACGCCAGCTGAGCAAAGAGTACTCAGCGGCCCCGCGGCCCGGATCCCGCGCGGCCCGACATGCACATCCGAAGGAGCAAGTAACGTGACCACCCCTGTCGTCTCCATCGCCTACCACTCCGGCTTCGGCCACACCGCCGTCCTCGCCGAGGCCGTCCGCGATGGGGTGACCACCGCCGGCGCCACCGCCCACCTGATCAACGTCGAGGAGATCTCCGAGGAGCAGTGGAACCTGCTCGACGCCTCGGACGCGATCGTCTTCGGCTCGCCCACCTACATGGGCAGCGCCTCCGCCGTCTTCCACGCCTTCGCCGAGGCCAGCTCCAAGCGCTGGTACACCCAGGAGTGGAAGGACAAGATCGCCGCAGGTTTCACCAACTCCGCCGGCAAGAGCGGCGACAAGCTCAACACCCTGCAGTACTTCACCGTGCTCGCCGCGCAGCACAGCATGCACTGGGTCAGCCTCGGCCTGATGCCCGGCTGGAACGCCTCCACGGCGTCCGAGAACGACCTCAACCGCCTCGGCTTCTTTCTCGGCGCCGGCGCCCAGAGCAACATGGACCAGGGAGCCGAGGGCGTACACAAGGCCGACATCGCCACCGCCGCCGAACTCGGCCAGCGCGTCGTCGAGGTCGCCCGCGTCTACGCCGCAGGCCGCACCGCCCTCGCCGCCTGAGCGACCGACGCCGGGGCGGACGCGCGGCCCGGACGACGAGGTGGTGCCCGACGAAGCGCACCGGCGACGGCTCCGGACCGGGCAGCAGCAGAGGATCAGCGGCGGGTTTCCCACCACAGGATGAGCAGGGTCACCGCGCCGCTGCCGAGCTTGTACGCCGCGCCTTGCAGGAACTCGCCTGGGACGTTTCGTCCCTGTCGGCCGATCCATTTACGCAGGTGACGGATGGTTTCGGCGCGTCGCTTGGCCCAGCGGGACGGGTGCTTGGGCTGGCGTTTCGCGTTACTCTCCTCCATACGGAGTCCCTCTCGTTGATAGGCGTGCGGGAACACCGCGCAAGGAGCCCTCCCAACTCAGAGGCCTAGGAACCTGTTGGGATGCAGGGCTCCTTTTGCGTGGAACAGCAGTCTAGTGATGGGTGACTGACACCGGGATTAACGAAGTCCGTCGTGCTGTGGACTCGTTGGACTTCCTGGGCCCGGTACAACCTGCTGAACTCTATGGAAGTGGGCGAAACTTGCTGCCAGGGAAATCACCAGGTCAGGGCGCCGTCCCGCAGGGTGCTGTGATCTCAGCCATATATGGGTCGGCACCCCCGGATACCGGTACAACGCCCATGGGACAGCGCCGTGCGGCTCGCGATGTTCCACTCCAGCACCCGGCCCAGGCCCAGTTCACACGATCGAAGAAGGCTGGCGTGGACTTCCCGATGCCGGGCCGCCCGGTCATGAACAAGCACCGGCGCAGCCCAGCGCGGCATTGATGACGTCCATCTCGTTCGCGCCCAGTTGGGGTACGGCGTCGTCAGGCCGGTGAGCACTGTGTGCCGGGACTCAGTGCCTGTTTCTCAACTCGGGGTGCCGTTAACGAGCGGTGAACCAAGTGACAAGTAACCTGCCGGTAGCTTTTGACCGAAGGTTGGACACTGTCCCCGGGGGCCATCGAATTGTGGTTGCGAGATTTTGATCAAGGTCCGGCTGTAGCCGGGAGGGCGTTGACGCGGTTCTCGTACTCGCGGCGGGCCTTGCGCTGTGCCGGGGCAACCGGGGTGCCCTGGGTCCGGTTAGGGGCTGGCAGCGGTCAAGGAGTTGGCGGTGGACCGCGGGCGCGGCGGTGACGCGCAGGGTGTAGCCGTGGCCGCGTCGTACGGTCACCCCCTGGTCGAGTGCGGCGCGCTCGGCGGGCTCCAGGTCGGCCGTGCGAAGTAAGTCGGCGACCTTGCCCGGCATGTCGAGGACGACCAGCAGCTCCCGGGCTGAGGCGCCCGGGTCGGCGGCCGTGCTCGGGCAGGAGGTCGGCGACGGCGGTGCGGATGGCGCCGCGGCTTACGTCGTGGTCGCGGGCGAGGGCGGCGATGGACCGGCCTTCCAGGTATGCGGTGCGCATGGCGTCGGTCTCCCCGGCCGTCACGGCCGGGCGGCGGCCGCCTCTGTTGCCCTTGGCCTCAGCGGCCTGCAGCCCGTCGTACGTCAGTTCCCGCTGGAAGTCGCGCTGGAGTTCGCCGGCGGCCGCGCGGGTCTGCACCATGAACTTCACGGCGGACAGCAGTTCTCCGGTGCGCGGGTGGCGGGCGGTGAGGTCCATCGCGGAAAACGCGCCGTCGTGGATGCGCAGGGCGAGACGGTCGCGGTGCAGGACGTCGAGCACGTCGAGGATCTGCCCGGTGCCGCGCACCAGGCGGAACCTCTCGGAGATGTGCACCGTCTCGCCCGGTCGCGCGTAGGCGAGCAGTTCGCCGAACTTCGGCCGCTCCAGCGGGTGGAGGCGGCTGGAAGTGCCCGAGGTCTCCTCGAAGACGTCCTAGATCCCGGCCTCGTCCAGGACGAGGTTCTGCTGGTCGGTCGACACCCGCTTGTAGACGAGGCTGGCCGCGCCGCTCCCCGTTGTGGTGGTCGCATTCGACCCTAGCTATCAGCAAACCCTGTCATCCGCCATCGGATCTGATTGGATCGGCGCCGCTGTCGGGCCCCGGAAAGTCCGGGTTCATTGCGCGCCTGCCGTGCCTGTCGTCATTCGATGGCACCCTCAAGTGATCAACGCACCACCCACGGATGATCATGTGATCGTGGAGGCACAGGTGCGTGACTACGGGTTTTCGCCGGCTCAGCAGGATGAGATCCGGAGACGCTGGCGCGAGGGGCAATCGTTCAGCTTGATCGGGCGGGCGCTCGGGGCACCGATGCAGAACGCCCGTCGGTTCCTGCACCAGAGCGGCGGCGTCCGCCTCACCCCGCAGCAGCGATCAGAGCGGCATCTGAGCGGCAGCGAGCGCGAAGAGATATCCCGCGGCATCGCCGCCGGGGAATCTGGCCGGCAGTTGGCCAGGCGGCTGGGCCGATCGCCTTCGACCGTCTCCCGCGAGATCGCCCGCAACGGAGACCGGGACCGCTATCGTGCCGCATCCGCCGATGAGGCCGCCTACGCGCGCGGGCGCCGGCCCAAGCAGGCCAAGCTCGCCCAACGACCGGCTCTGCGCGCCCTGGTGGAGGAGAAGCTGGCTCTGTGCTGGTCTCCCGATCAGATCGCAGGGCGGCTGCGACGCCAGTTCCCTGGTGACACCGCCATGCAGATCTCGCACGAAGCGATCTACCTCTCGCTCCACGACCCTCGTCGCCGCCAGGCAATCGACCGCAGCCTCACTCAGCACCTGCGGTCAGCCCGGCCCATGCGCCGCCCGAAGATCGCCCGCCGTCCTACCGGGCGGGGCATCATCCGCGGCATGGTGTCCATCACCGCCCGCCCCGCCGAGGTCGAGGACCGGAAGATCCCCGGTCATTGGGAGGGCGACCTCGTGATGGGCACCAGGCCCTCGGCGGTCGCCACGCTCGTCGAGCGCACCAGCCGCTACACGACCATCGTCGCGCTGCCGGACGGCATCAAGGCCGAGCAGGTCACCCCGCACCTCACCAGGAGCCTCCTCGGCATCCCGCCCCACCTGCGGCGGACGCTCACCTGGGACCGTGGCCGGGAGATCGCCGAGCACCAGGCCATCACCACCGAGACCAGGATGCCGATCTACCTCTGCAAGCCGCGGAGCCCGTGGCAACGCGGCACCAACGAGAACACCAACCGGCTGCTTCGGCATTACCTCCCCAAGGCCGCCGACCTCCGCACGTTCAGCCAGGCCGACCTGGACGCCATCGCTCACGAACTCAACCACCGTCCGCGCAAGACCCACGGCTACCGCACTCCGGCAGAGGTCTACGCTGACCTCCTGAACAGCAGTGATGCGCTGACCGCTTGAGCTCGCCATCGTTTACCGACACTCAGGCAGTGGTTCCGGCGACCACGTCGACGGCGTGGCGACGGTGTGCTGCGAAGAGGTCGAGGGCGGTGTCGGTGTCCCGGGCGCGCAGTGCGGTGACGAGTCCGTGGTGCTCAGGCGGGATGCAGTCGAGGTAGCCGGCGGTGCTGCGGCTGATCCGGGTCAGCAGGAACAGGTGGACCTGGCACCGAATGCCGTCCCAGGCGTCGGCGAGGCGCTGGTGCCCTGCGGCGGCGAACACCGCGTCGTGGAAGGCGATGTCCAGGCGCACCATCTCGTGCGCATCGCTGGCCCGCTCCATCATGTCGGCAGTCTTCGCGATGGAGGCGAGGTCCTCGTCCGAGGCGTGGACGATCACCTGGCGGACGGCGAGGTCCTCCAGCGCGCCACGCAGGCTGTCGAGCTCAGCCACGTCCTCGGCGGACAGCGCCGTCACCGTCGTGCCCCGGTGCCACGCACAGTGCACCAGGCCCTCGCGCTCCAGCAGCCGCAGCGCCTCGCGCACCGGGCCGCGGCTGACGCCCAGCTCGCCGGACAGCTCCACCTCGCGCAGCTGCTCGCCCGGGGCGTAGGCCCCGTTGAAGATGGCCTCGCGGATACGGTCCGCAACCTCGTCGGCCAGACCCCGGCGGCGAGCCGGGGCCACCTTGCCCTGATCACTCATGCCCGAATTGCACCTCCTCCACCAATGGCCTAATGTTAACATTCAGACGTTGTCGTGATGTCAACATTAGGACAAGTCGAGCAGGGTCGCCCACGGGCCGCTCCGCTCCCCGGCAGGAAGGCAGTGCCTTGACCGTTCTCGACTCCCCGATCCCCCGCTTCCACCTGGCCGTGCCGGTCGACGACCTGGCTGCCGCGCGCCGCTTCTACGGCGACGTCCTGGGCCTGGAGCAGGGCCGCAGTGCGGACACGTGGGTGGACTGGAATCTGCACGGCCATCAGTTCGTCACGCACCTCGCGCCGGAGCGCGCGCAGCGCATACACAACCCGGTCGACGGCCACGACGTACCCGTGCCGCACTTCGGTCTGGTTCTGACGGTCGAGGCCTTCCAGGAGTTGGCCGAGCGGCTGCGGGCGGCGGGCACCGAGTTCGTCATCGAGCCGTACGTGCGTTTCGCGGGTCAGAAGGGCGAGCAGTGGACGATGTTCCTCCTCGACCCGGCTGGCAACGCGCTGGAGTTCAAGGCGTTCGCCGACGACTCGCAGGTGTTCGCCGCCTGACCGGCGGCCGGCACCACCCACCCCCATTCGCGAAAGACGGGACGAGCTCATGAAGGTGTTCCAGATCGGCGCCGCCGGAGGAGTCGGCCGCCGCCTTACTCAACTCCTCACCGCACGCGGTGACTTTGTGACCGGCATGCACCGCGGGCCCGCTCAGGGTGAGACGGTGCGGGCGGCCGGCGGGACTCCGGTGGTCGGTGATCTCATCACCGACTCGGTCGAGGATCTGGCCGGCAAGATGCGCGGCCATGACGCCGTGGTCTTCTCGGCCGGCGCACATGGCACCGGTCAGGACAAGACGACCCTGATCGACGGCCGTGGCCTTCAAAAGGCCGCCGACGCGGCCGCGCTGGCCGGGGCGGCGCGGTTCGTCCTCGTCTCTGTGTTCCCCGACGCGCTGCGCGACGGGACACGTAGTGAGGGCTTCGAGCACTACATCAAGGTCAAGAAAACCGCAGACGTCTATCTGACGTGCACCGATCTGGACTGGCTGATCGTCCGTCCCGGAACCCTTCTGGACACCCCCGGCACCGGCCGGGTCACCGCCGGTCCCGCCGTCGAGTACGGCGACGTGCACCGCGACGACGTCGCCGCGTTCCTCAACGCCGCCCTGCACGCGCCTGCCCTCAGCCGCGTGATCGTCGAGCTCACCTCCGGTGACACCCCCGTCGCGGACGCCGTCACCCGCCTCACGGCCGCCTGAGCTCACACCCCAGCCAGCAGTAACTGCCACCAGCAAGCAAGGGAAAACGTCATGACCGCCATCGATTCCTACAGCCACGACGTCTCCGGTGAGAAGGACTTCGGTTTCGCTCAGGCCATCAGGGTCGGCGACACAATCTATGTCTCTGGGCAGCTCTCGCATGACGAGGAGGGCAACTTCCTCTACCCGGGCGACTTCGTCGCCCAGCTGAAGCAGTCCTACGCCAACTTCGAGAAGGTGCTCGCCCACTACGGCGCCACCCGCAACCAGGTCGTCTCCGAGACCCAGTTCATCGTGGACCTGCCGCGGTACAACGTGGCGATGGCCGCGGCGAACCTGGCCTACTTCGGTGACCACCGCCCCACCAGCTCCACCATCGGCGTCGCGTCGCTGTTCTTCCCGGGCCAGCTCATCGAGGTCAACTTCGTCCTCGACACCCGCCTGCCGGCCTGATCGTGAAGGTCGTGATTGCCGGAGGGCACGGCAAGACCGCCCTCCTCCTGGAACAGCTCCTGTTCCGGCGCGGCGATGTGGTCACCGGCCTCACCTGCAACCCGGCCCAGGCCGAGGCGCTGGAGAAGGCCGGAGCCCAGGCCCATCCCGTGGATCTGGAGAAGGCCACCAGCGACGAGGCCGCCCGGCACCTAACGGGTGCCGACACGGTGGTGTTCGCCGCCGGGCGGGTTCCGGCAGTTCGGTAGGCCGTAAGGACAGCGTGGACCGCGGCGCGGCGATCCTGCTGGCGGACGCCGCCGAGACCGCCGGTGTCGGACGCTCCCTGCTGCTCTCCGCCATGGGCGCCGATCTGCGGGTTGTCGACGACGACGGCCTCGACCCGGTCTTCCGTACCTATCTGCGGGCCAAGCTCGCGGCCGAGAACGGCATCCGGTCCCGGACCGCGCTCCAGGCGATGATCGTCCGCTCGACGACACCCCCGGCACCGGCCGGGTCACGCTCGCCCAGCAGACCGGCCCGGGCCCCATCTCCCGGGCCGGTGTCGCCGCCATCCTGCTGGCGCTGCTCGACGAACCGCGTCTGAACGGCCGGACCGTCGAGGTCATCAGGGGCGCCGCCCCCATCGCGGACGCCGTGGCAGCCCACGCCGCCCGCTGAACCGGCGCTCCGCATCTCAACTCATCTCCCCGTCACGGCGTTGTCCCGGTCGGCGATGCCCCACCTGAAAGAGGAACACCGTGAGCACTCTGTTCACCCCCCTCAAGCTGCGCTCCCTCCATATACCCAACCGGGTGTGGATGTCGCCGATGTGCATGTACTCCGCCGCCCCCACGGGCCCGGAGGCCGGCGCGCCGACCGACTTCCACCTCGCCCACCTGGCCTCGCGCGCCGCCGGTGGCGCGGGCCTGGTCATGGCCGAGGCCACCGGGGTCCGTCCCGACGGGCGGATCAGTCCCTGGGACCTGAGCCTGTGGAATGACCACCAGCAGGAGGCGTTCTCCCGGATCACCGCGGCCATCAAGGCGCACGGCGCCGTCCCGGCGATCCAGCTCGCCCACGCGGGCCGTAAGGCGTCGGTGGACAAGCCCTGGCTGTCCGACCGGTGCGTACCCGAGAGCGAGGGCGGCTGGCAGACTGTGGCGCCCAGCGCGGTCGCGTACGACGGCCTGCCCGTCCCGCACGAACTGACCGTGGCCGAGATCCGGCAGCTGGTAGCTGACTTCGCCGATTCCGCCCGCCGCGCGCTGGCCGCCGGCTTCGAGGTCGCCGAGGTGCACGGCGCCCACGGCTACCTCATCAACTCCTTCCTCTCCCCGGTCTCCAACCACCGCACCGACGCCTACGGCGGCAGCTTCGAGAACCGGATCCGCTTCGCCCTGGAGGTCGTCGACGCGGTGCGCGCCGTGTGGCCCGCCGAGCTGCCGGTTTTCTTCCGCACCTCGGCGACCGACTGGCTGACCGAGAACCCCGAGGACACCCGCGAGGGCTGGACCGGTGAGGACACCGTCTGCCTCGCCAAGGAACTGACCGCTCACGGCGTCGACCTGCTCGACGTCTCGACCGGCGGCATGGTCCGCGACGCGAAGATCGTCGCCAGGCCGAACTACCAGGTGCCGTTCGCCGCCCAGGCCCGCAACCAGGCCGGTATCCCCACCGCCGCCGTAGGCATCATCACCGACCCCCACCAGGCCGAAGAGATCATCACTTCCGGGCAGGCGGACGCCGTCCTGCTCGGCCGTGAACTGCTGCGCGACCCCTACTGGCCGCAGCACGCCGCCCTCGCACTCGGCGCCGAGCCGCGCTGGCCCGACCAGTACGCCTATGTCGTCAAGCGCCGCAAGCACTGAACCCCGGCCGGGCCTGCTCCGCACCCGGCCGTCCAGCCCTCAACAGGGGCGATGCGCTGCCCTCCCACTGGGAGATCCCCATGAACCACCTTGAAGGCAAGGTCGTCGTCATCACCGGCGCCTCCTTCGGTATCGGCGCCGTCAGCGCCAAGTCCCTCGCCGCCCGCGGCCAGGAAGCCCTTGACCAGCTGATCACCGGCGGGGACTCCCATCCCGCGCACGACAAGAGAAGACGGCGGGCGGCCGCCACACGGTCGCCCCGCCACCCTGAAACGTGAGGACTACCCCGCCATGGCGCAGGCGTACGGGAGCTCGGCCTTCAGCAGCTCCGCAGATGCCATATGGGCCGTCGTATGACGGTTCAACGGGATGCCCGACTGGCACCCGGGCGACCCTACGGCTACTGGCGGGGTACTTGTCACTTGGTTCGCCGCTCGTTAACGGCACCCCAACTCGGGGCTGAGCGTCCTTTGACATCGCATCATGAGCGTGTGCCACCGAACCTCGCTCGATCCCGGAGAAGGGCGTAGGGAAGTCTGAGCAGTAGATGCCATCGAGGGGCGTCAGGGGGGTGAGCGCGCTGACAGCCCACGACAACGCGGCTGCCCGAGGCCGTGTTCCGCGGGATAGGTAGGTTTGGGTCACCGTCTAAGGAGATGCACTATGCCCGAGCGCCGCAGAGTCCTGTTCGTGACCGACCTCGCCTACCAGGCCCGGGGGCGACGCTACTGCGACGAGGACATCTTCCTGACCTCCCGACTGCGCGACGGCTTCGACATCGCCCTGTGTCACCCGCTGGATGCCGCCGCCCTGATGGACGCCTTCGACGTGGTCGTGGTCCGCAACAGCGGGCCCGTGCTGCACTACCAGAAGGAGTACGACGCCTTCCGGGAGCAGGCCATGGTCCGTGGCATCCGGGTCTACAACCCGCTGTCCGGCCGGGGCGACATGGCCGGCAAGCAGTACCTGCTGGACCTGACCGCCGCCGGATACCCGGTCATCCCCACCATCGACCGGCCCGAGGACCTGCACCTGCTGCCCGAAGTCGGCCAGTACGCGGTCAAGCCGAAAGCGGGCGCGGACTCCATCGGCCTGACCTTCGTGCCCCGAGAGCAGCTGAGCGACCTGGCCTACGGCGACATCCTGGTCCAGCCGCGCATCGACTTCCGCTACGAGGTGTCCTTCTATTACGTCGACGACGCCTTCCAGTACGCCCTTCACGCCCCCGATCCCGAGCGGCGCTGGGTCCTTGAGCCCTACGAGCCCACCGACGCCGACCTGGCCTTCGCCCGGCGCTTCATCGACTGGAACACCCTCGACCACGGCATCCAGCGCGTGGACGCCTGCCGCACCCAGGAAGGCGAACTGCTCCTCGTAGAGCTGGAGGACCTCAACCCGTACCTGTCCCTGGACCTGGTCTCCGACCGGACCCGTGACGCGTTCGTGGCGAGCATGACGGCATCCCTCCACCGGTTCCTGGACGCTCAGCCCCGCGCCTGAGGTGGCATACGAGCCCTCAAGAGCGATCGCGGCCCTGGGCAGACATGCCCCGACACGGGTTTAGGGCCTCCGGCGTCAGGCGGCGGCCGGTGTCCGCTGCCGTGCCGGCTTGCGGGTGAGGCGGCGGGTCATGAGGGTGATCGCCGCCCAGGTGATCAGGGACTCGGCGTGCTGGACGAGTCGTTCGTAGTCGCGGGCATGACGGCGGGCGTGCATGAGCCACGCGAGCGAGCGTTCGACGACCCAGCGGCGGGGCAGAACGATGAACCCGGAGGTGTCCTTCGGACGGCTGACGGTCTTGATCGTGAGGTTCAGGTGCCGCTTGGCCCAGGTCCGAGCTTGCCCGCGTAGGCCCGGTCGGCCCAGACAATGGCGATCTCGGGGTGCATCAGCCGGAGGCGGAAGAGGACTTCCTTCGCCGCTGCGGAGTCGTGCAGGTCGGCCGGAGTGACCATGACCATCAGGGGCAGGCCGCGGGTGTCGACCACGAGATGCCGCTTGCGTCCATTGATCTTCTTTCCCGCGTCGTAGCCACGCGAGTCCTTACCGACGGTCTCCGCGGCCTTCACGGACTGGGAGTCGATGACGGTGGCGACCGCGCGGGGGCCTTTGCCCATCTCGCGGCGGATCCGCCCGGAGAGCTGGTCGCGGATCTGGCCGACGACACCGGCCGCGGCCCAGCGGGCCATGAAGCCCCAGACCGTGCGCCAGGGCGGGAAATCCGCAGGTAAGGCCCGCCATTTGCAGCCCGTGTCCACGACATAGCGGATCGCATCGACGATCCCGCGGCGGGGATGCTTCTCCGGCCGGCCGCCGCGGCTGGTGTCGCAGGCCGGTGTGGGCGGCAGGGGTTCGAGCAGGGCCCATTCGGCGTTGGTGGTGTCCGAGGGATAGCGGCGGAGACGCATCACGGGTTGGGGGCCCGGTCTCCGATAGAAACAGGCACTGAGCCGGGTCAGGCGAACTCGCGTCCTCGGCCGCCCGGCCCAGGGTCAGCACAACGGACATCCAGCCGGGGGGCGGCTGCACTCACCGGGGCCTGGGCGTCCTGGTGGCCATGATCGCTCGAAGCGGCGGCCGGCGGCGGGTGTCAGCCGGCCAGCTGATTGATCTTGCGGATCTGCTTGTCGAAGGACCGGGCGGGAACGATGCAGCGCAGTGCGCTGACGCGTCCGGCCTGGGCACCAGCGGTGTAGCGCAGCCTCGGCTTCGGGTCGGTCGCTGCCGCGACGATCACCCTGGCGACGGTGGCGGGGTCGTCGCCGTCCTTGATCAGCGCTGCCATCAGGCGGTCGAAGGTCTGCCGCTGGTCCGCGTAGACCTGCAATGACGTCTCGGGGTGTTCGGCGTTCACGTCGAATGCGGTCTGGGTGTTGGCGGGTTCGACGAGAAGGGCCCGGACGCCGTGTTCCCTGACCTCGTGGTCCAGTGACTCCGAGTAGCCCTCGATCGCGTGCTTGGAGGCGGCGTAGACGGCCATGTAGGGCGCGGGGATGAACCCGAATATGGACGAGATGTTGATGACGCGTCCGCGTCCCTGGGCGCGCATGTGCGGCAGGACGGCCTTGGTCATGCGCATGGTGCCGAAGACGTTGACGTTGAAGACCCTCTGGTCCTGCGCGACGGAGCGTTCCTCAGCAGCACCCGTCGAGCCGACGCCGGCGTTGTTGACCAGCACGTCGATCCGCCCGAACCGGCCGATCACCTGCTGGACCGCGCTGGTGACCGACTCGTCACTGGCCACGTCGAGGTCGAGGTACGTCACACCGTCGAGCGGGGTGACCCGGGAGGCGTCGCGGCTCGTACCGATCACGTCGAAACCCGCTTCGGCCAACGCCAGGGAGGCGGCCTTCCCGATCCCGGATGACGCACCCGTCACGAGTGCCACCGGCCGAGTTGTCGTCATCATGGACTCCCCAACTCATTGCATTATTTTCGTAAGACAATAGAGTGAGAATCGGCGCGCGGCA
Organism: Streptomyces sp. NPDC048751; assembly: GCF_043198595.1. Classification (NCBI taxonomy): domain Bacteria; kingdom Bacillati; phylum Actinomycetota; class Actinomycetes; order Kitasatosporales; family Streptomycetaceae; genus Streptomyces; species Streptomyces sp. NPDC048751. The sequence continues at coordinate 11,135 of NZ_JBICUX010000034.1, read as the reverse complement.
AGCAAGACTCGAGGCGTGGAGGGCGGGGCCCTTCCGGCGAGTGGAGGAGCGCATGGTGCGCTACGGGAAAGAGCACAAGCGGGCGACGCGGCAGCGGATCAGCATCCACCTCTCCGCCCAGCACCGCGACAGCCTCGAACAAGGCATCCGCAACGCCATGGCGCCGCTTCGCACCACAAGCTGACGCGATCACGAGACGCCGGCGCGCCTGAGCAGCCCCGGTCGCGAACGTCGCCTCCAGCCGCACACCTCTGCGTCATCGCTGCTCGGAGGCGCGCCTTTGCGTGCGATGGTCGTAGTACGCCCACATGGTCACCGCCCCCACGGCCACGAGCCCGACCGCCAGGACCCGGACGGCGCCACTGGTCAGGAACGCGACCAGACCGGTGAGCCCCGCTCCACACAGCATGATCACGCGGCTGACGAAGCGGTTTTCGCACGGCTGTGGATCCTCCCGGTCCTTGAGGTCGTGCAGGGCGTCACGAGCCGGATGTGCGGAACCGCGCCGGGCGCGGGTGCGATAGGTCAGCGCGTAGCTGATCAGTGCGTACAGGCCGATCGCGCCCAGGACCCAAGGCAAGACATAGGGGTCATCACTCGCTCCTCGTGCCAGGTACACGACGCCTCTCCTCCAAGGGCGGGCTTCACTGGTGAGCAGAACTCAACTGCTGTTACCGCCATGCCGCTCGGTGCCGACCCCGACATCGGCATCGCCATCCGTATCCGCACCGGCATCGGCTTCGGCGGGGCGGAAGCAGGCCGTCACCGTCTTGCCGTGCCGCTGGCACCTCATCCCCCACTCATCGGCGAGCTTCCGGACGATTCCCACTCCACGGCCGGAGACCTCCCCCAGCTCCGGTTCGCGCTCGCGCGGCAGCGTCGGGTCCTCGTCGTGCACGCTCACATGCAGGCAATCGCCGTCCCAGGTGAGAACCAGGTGCGCGTCGCTGTGCGCGTGGATGTGTGCATTGGTGATCAGCTCGGACACCGCCAGCACGATGGCGTCCACCTTGTCCGGCTCGGCAGCGGCCCAGGGCAGGGACTCGAGACGCCTCCGAGTCCACTCCCGCCCGGCGCGCACTCCCTCGGACATGGGAAACGAGTGCGCCCACCCCATCGCCTTCACCGCCACTGCCCCGGCCTCCTCTCCTCCGTCCACGCAAGAGCGCGTGCATGCACCGTGTACCCTGCGCCCGCCTCAACAGACACGAGAACGCCCCGTCATGACGTGCGGGGCAGGGAGTTGGGGGCGGCCGGACCGGCAACCCGACGGTTCGGTGTCCGTGGGGTACGGCCGGATCCCATGCTCACCTCCGAGACATTTCGTAAGCCTCGCGGATGGCTGCGGGGATACGCCCACGATCACTCACGGGATAGCCGTTGGTGCGGGCCCAGAGGCGTATCGGCTCGTCCTCCGCACGGGGGGCGTCGAGCCCACGGGATCTGACAGGTCTGCCAGGGCCTCTCCAGTCTCCGGAGGAGACACCTTCCAGCCGGTCCGCTGCCTCCTGGAAGAAAGCGAACAACGAGGCGTATACGCCTTCCTCAGGACCGTGTGCCTCAGCCCACGTTCCGACGGTTCCGTTGAGCGTGTCCAGAAACGTCCCGTAGAGGCCGTCGCGCTCCGCGGCGATCGGCACCCACTCACGGCGCCAGAGCGGGTGGTCGGGGTCTGCGGACGGTTGCGTCTCCTCCAAGGCCATCTGGCTGCGGTAGACCCGCTGAATGTCCGTCAGGCCGAGAAGGAGATGACCGCCGGGGAGGGCGATGTCGCACCCCAGCGCCACCAGACACGCATGCACATCGGGTTGCCTGCCGGCATCGATGTCGTTCGCGAGAAGCCACTGGCGCATCTCCCTCGGCAGCTCCAGCCCCATGCGCAGTTCGGCTTGCCTGATGGCCGCCTGGCTCCCCGGACCTCCGAGGGCAGCGAAAACCTCAGGGTCGTGCCGCTCCAGCCACGCGGTCACCCGGCCCCACGCCTCTCGCACGTCTCCGGCCTCGTCCATCGGAATTTCACTCATGTGCGATCTCCACCTCGGCAGTATGCGCACACACGCGGAACAACCGCTGATCATCCATGGGAAGACCGTATGCGTGCCTTCGAAGTCTCTGATCCAGCGTTGAGCGGACCGTTCCCCTCGGTGAGAGTGCGGACGAGGTAATCGCCCGTGAACAGATGGGATGAGAACGTGCGTAGATTCGCTTCAGGCATCGCCGCGGCGGCCCTGGCAGGTACGGCATTGTTGGGCGTCGGCCAGGCCCACGCGGCCGCAGCGCCGACTGCCCCCGCGGCAGCGGCCGCCCCCGCGCCGAGCTGTGTCAAGGGAACCGGAGCGGTCATCTTCTTCCGGGTCGTGACCGTGTGGATGACCAACAACTGTACGACCACGCAGCGGGTCAAGCCGACGTGGAACCTCGAGATGGTTCCGGCGCCCGACTGTTACGAGCTCCAGCCCGGCCAGGAGGCGGAGTTCCACAGGGACCAGCCGGTCATGGGCACCAGCTGGAAGTTCCAGGGCCTCGTCATCTGCTGATGCCGTTCCGCCTCTGATCGCCCACCCTCTTGCGGCGGTTTCCGGCCCGTGCCCCCATGGTCCGGGAGCTGCCCACCTCGTGTGCGCCGGTCCGCCCGGGCGGCTGATTCGATGATGCAGAGGCACTCGTTCGCTCCGTTCATGGCGGGCCGGCCTGGGGCAGGATCGCACCGCGCACGCCTCCCGGGAGCCGGCGGCCGCCGGGCCGTGACGGTCGGCACAGGGAGTGCGACGGGCGCCAGGAGAGGGAAGGGAAGAGTGGTTGTGGAGCGGTGGTTGCACGAGGAGTTCGGGGAGTCCCACGAAGGCATCGCGGGCGCGGTCCTCGCTGACGGCAGCGAGCCCAAGCCCGTCTGTCTGGACTTCGGCAGCGGCGGCGCCGGCGGCCTGGAGACCAGCGAGTGGTGGGTCTACGACGGGACGATGAACCGGCCACAGGCGGCCGGCTACCGTGCCGCCTGCGCCTGCGGGTGGCGAGGCCCCACCCATCCGATCGACTGGGAGCAGCTGACCGGCGACCAGCTGGACGACCTGGACACCGACGCCGCCCACCGCGACTGGACCAGCCACACCCGCGACGTCGAAGAGCGCGCGGTGCCCGTGCCCGAGGACGTCGCCGCTCTGATCCATCAGGTGGAGGGGAGACTCTCCGCGCTCGCCGACCAGGCGCCACTCGCCGCGCTCAGGGCCACGGCCGCACTCGAACGCCTCACCACCCGCATCGGCCAGGAAGCAGCCGGCGCAGCCCACGCGGACGAACTGTCCGAGGAGACCATCGGCACCGCGCTCGGCCTGAGCCCGGACACCGCCCGCTCCCTCCTCATCCGCTACCTGCTGCGATAACAAGACGGCCGCCTTCCGGGCATTCGGCCCTTCGTCGCGCAGCAGCGGTGTGCCGGAGGGCTGTTCAGTACAGCGGGAAGGCCCAGCCGCCGGGGTACCAGGGTTCGCGTTCGCCGCGGAAAGCCGCCGAGGCGACGGAGAGCGCACCGCGCCGCAGTTCCTCGACGAGGCCGGCGGCTGCGAGGGTGGTCAGCGAGGTGCCGCCAAGGAAGGCGGCGCCGAGTTCCGCCGCCGTCAGTCGTAGGTCGGCCGGGGCGGTTGTGGGCTCGCAGACTGCGCTCCCGCCCTCGGCCTGCAGCCGGTGGCGCCCACTGTTCCAGGGGCAGAAGTCGTCCTGCACTTCGAGGATGAGGTCCAGCGGAAGGCTGTAACTCCGGCCTGCCAAGGCCCTGTCGACGTCGACCGTCCGCAGCCACAGACGGTCCACCGGTGCGGCCCGAACCGCTCGCGGCTCGGCCAGCAGGTGGGGCAACGGCTCGTCCACGGCCCCCTCGTAGTCGATCCAGGTCACCAGGTCGATCCCGGCGAGGAAGCGCCACAGCGCCGCGTACGACTGGCTCGAGCACGCCGCCAGTTCCACCACCTGCACCACCCCGGCACTGCCGCCGAGCCCGTCCGGCGCCTCGTTGTGCCGGTAGAGCGCGTAGCCGGTGGCGCGTCCGTCGCGCTCGTGGTGCACAGCGAACCGGAGCGAGGTCGCGCCACCGCGCCGGTGTGGGTGATCGGCGAGGCGCCCCGCCCAGTGGGCCGTCTGTCGGTCGGGCCAACCGACCGTGGCGGCGCGGACCTGGTCGTACACCTTCTCGAGGAGGGGGCGGGCCTGGTCGGCGTGCCGCAGTCGCACGGTCCCGTCGCCGAAGTCGGTGCCGGGGCGGAAACACATGGCACGTCGGTCGCAGCGCAGCTGGTTTCCGGCTGTCGCGGGGCCGTAGCCGTACCGTCCGTAGATACCGGCCTCGGAGGGGCGGAGCGCGGCGATCGGCTCGCGCTGCTGCTCATGCAGGCCGGTCAGTTGGGCGCGCATCATGGAGGTGAGGATGCCGCGGCGGCGATGGGTCGGGGCCACCCCCACGGAGGCCGTCCCCGCCACGGGCAGGCTGCCCCCTGGCACGGTCAGCATGCGGCTGTAGATGGAGGCTCCCGCGACCGGCTCACCCTCGTCGAAGACGGCGAGGGTGCGGGCGAGATCCGTCGCGGCTCGCTGATCAGCCAGTTCCTTCTCCGACCGATCCATGCCGTAGGTGTCGGCGATCATGCGCGCCCAGGGCGCGAACTCCTGCTCCGTGACGCAGCGCAGCTCGAACTGATAATTCGTCATCGGACATGTGTACAGCACGTCGGCACCGGCCCCACCGCCCGCGCGGGTGAGCTCCCAACCCCTCCGGGAAAGCAGGCCTGGCCGGGTAATCTCGGGCCGTGCAGGAGACATCGGTGGCGCACTTCTACGACGACCTGGCCGACGACTACCACCTGATCTACTCGGACTGGGACGCGAGCATCCGCCGGCAGGGAGACGCCCTGGACGCCCTGATCGGCCAGGAGGGCGCGGCGGTGCTCGACTGCTCCTGCGGCATCGGCACGCAGGCCATCGGTCTGGCGTTGCGCGGGCACCGCGTCACCGGGACCGACCTCAGCCGCCGCGCCACCGCCCGCGCGACCCGTGAGGCCGCCGGCCGGGGCGTGAGCCTGCGTACGGCCGCCGCCGACATGCGACGCCTCCCGTTCGGTGACGGCCGCTTCGACGCAGTCGTCTGCGCCGACAACGCGCTGCCTCACCTGCTGACGGAGCAGGACGTGCACGCCGCCCTGACCGAGATGCGCCGTGTGCTGCGTCCCGCCGGCCTTTTGCTGGTCAGCACGCGTCCCTACGACGAACTGCTGCGCGACCGTCCCTCTTCGACGCCTCCACAAGTGCACCGTGTCGTTGACAGCGCCGACGGCGGGGAACGGACCGTCACCTTCCAGCTCTGGCACTGGCACGACGACGGCGAGCACTACGACCTCGAGCACTTCCAGCTCCTTCCGGCAAGCGGAGAATGGCGCGTTCAGGTCCGCCGAACCACCTACTGGGCGCTCGGCCGCGACCGGCTGGCCGGCCTCGCAGCCGAGGCCGGTTTCGTGGACCCCGCGTGGCACATGCCGCAGGCGACGGGCTTCTTCCAGCCGCTGCTCGTGGCGCGTGCCGGCGAGTAGGTGTCCTCAGCCTGGACAGGTCGTTCGCTGATCACCACGTCGGGGGCTGAGCCGGCTACAACTCCCGGGCGCCGTCAGGAGTCTTGTGGGTGACGGTGAAGCCGCACGAGGGGGTACCAGCATGGTGTCCATGAGTTCGTCCACCCGTTGGGCCGTGCCGTTGGTGGTGAGCCTGCTCGCGCTGGGCACGGTCCCGGCGGACATGCTGGGCAGCGCGCAGGCCGCGCCCCGGGTCCCCGTCCGTGACGACTTCAACGGCGACGGGTACGCCGACCTCGCCGTCGGCGCTCCGGGAGCCACTGTCGGCGGGCAGAGCGGGGCGGGCTACGTGGCGGTGACGTACGGCGGACCGCACGGGCTGTCCAACAACCGACGGGTCGTCATCAGCCGTGCCACGGGTGGCATTCCGGGCAGCCCGGTCAAGGACCAGGGCTTCGGCACTCAGATCTCCAAGGGCGACCTGAACGGGGACGGGTACGCGGACCTGGTCGTCGGGGTCGCGACCCGGACGGGTGACGCGGTCGTGGTGTGGGGCGGGCCGCGGGGCCTGTCCGGCGGCGGTGTGTCCATCCCCGCATCGCGCACGGTGACCGGCGATTTCGACGGCGACGGCCGGCTCGACCTCGCCCTGTTCCGCACCGGCGACTCACCGGGCGACGACCTGCTCGGCACCACCGCCACGGTGTGGACCGGCCCGGTCGGTCGCTCCGGCACCCCCGCCCGCACCAGCGCCCTGGACCCCGACCACCTCCAGTACGTCGACGTCAAGGACGGCACCACCGGGGACGTGGACGGCGACGGCCGGGACGAGCTCGCGCTCGCCGTCTACTGCGGGGACGGCAACTACTGCACGGACTTCTACGCCGGCTCCGCGTCGGGCCTGAAGTATCGTCGCGACGCCGTCCCCGACGGTGACGGCGGCGTCGCCCTGGGCGACCTCAACGGCGACGGCCACGACGACGTCGCTGTCGGCTCCGCCACCGACTCGACCGTCACGGTGGCCTACGGCTCGGCCTCCGGGGTCCGTCCCCGCAGCACCTGGAAGTCGTACAGCCAGGACGTGCCGGGCGTGCCCGGAGCGAAAGAAATCAACGACCGCTTCGGCACGGCCCTGTCCGCCGGCGACATCACCGGCGACGGCATCGACGACCTCGCGGTCGGCGTCCCCGGCAAGGAGCTCGGCTCCGACGACCGAGCGGGCTCCGTCGTCGTCCTGCGCGGCAGCCGGGCTGGGCTGACGGGCCGGGGCGCCCAGGCATTCACCCAGGACACGGTCGGCGTACCGGGCACGGCCGAGCCGGGCGACGCGTTCGGCGCGCGGGTCGCGCTCCTCGACATCAACGGCAACGGATACGCCGACCTCGCCACGGCGGCTACGGGCGAGGACGGCGGAAACGGAGCGGTCTGGGTACTGCGCGGCCGGCCGACGGGCATCGTGACGGATGCGGCGACCGTCGTCGGGCCGATGGCGATCGGCGCACCGTACGCGAAGGCGGCGTTCGGTAAGGAGCTGGGATGACGGCGGCGGCCGGATCGGCGACCAGCTCGGCCGGCGCGGCCGACTCGCCGGCCCACGTCACCCGTACCGGCACCGGGATCGCCGGCTCCGCCTCGTGAGCCGTCCGCCGTACGTCGAGGTGTGCGGGGCCAGGTCCGCACGGTGCCGTGCCTGGCCCCGTCCTGTCAGTTCTGCAGGCGCCAGCGCTGGTTGGCGCCGCCCGAGCAACTCCACAGCTGGACCTTCGTCCCGTTGGCGGTCGCCTGGCCGCTGGCGTCCAGGCAGAGCCCCGACTGCGCTGCTGTGATGGTGCCGTCGGGGTTGATGTTCCATTGCTGGTCTGCCTGTCCGCTGCAGTCCCAGATCGCCGCCGGGGTGCCGTTGCCCGGCGCCTGGCCCACGCCGAGGCACTTGTTGCCGTAGACCACCAGCTGCTTTCCGGTGGAGTAGGTCCAGCGTTGGTTGGAGCCGCCGTTGCAGTCCCACAGTTGTGCCTGCGTACCGTTCGCCGTGGTGGAGTTGTTGATGTCGAGGCAGCGCCCGGACTGCTGGCCGACGATCTCCTGGTTGCCGGAGGGCTGCGGCGGTGTAGGCGTACTCGAGCCGAACTGGGTGAAGAACTGCCACACCGCCGCCGACGTCCAGGTGCGCCAGCCGTCACCGGTGGAGCCGTCTATGGGACCGGGGTCGTGGCCCGCTCCGTCGAACGCGGCCCAGACAACCGGGTATCCGGACCTGCATCCGGAGTAGGTGGTGATGATGTGCGTCAGGCTTCCGTTGGCCGGCTCGGGCGGGTTCTGCCGGGTGCAGCCGTTGTTCCGGACGAAGGTGTCGCGCAGGTCTCGTCCCGACTGGATGGGCAGCACGTTGTCCCTGAGGCCGTGCAGACCCATGTAGGCGATGGGCTGGTTGCCGCCGTTGCACCCGCTGAGGTTCGCGCCGGAGTAGACCGCGACCGCGCGGAAGACCGTCGCCCGGGAGCAGGCGAGGGCGTACGACATCCCGCCGCCGTAGCTGAAACCGCCGGCGAACAACTGGGTGGTGTCGACGCACAGGCCCGCTTCGATCTGGTTGACCATGGCGTCCACGAAGGCCACGTCCTGGCCGCCGGGGTTGGCCCAGCCGTTGCCGTTGCCCTGGGGCGCGACGAAGATCGTGCCGTTGTTCGCGTTGTCCGCCAGGCGCCTGAGGCCGTAGTAGGACCAGTTGTACCCGTCCGTTCCGCCCGAGTCGACGTCGTTGGCTGTGCCGCCCCGCCAGTGGAAGCCGAAGACCAGCCGGTAGGGGTGGTTGCTGTCGTAGCCGGCGGGGACCCGCAGGATGTAACTGCGGTTCTGGCCGCCGCTTTGAATCGTGTGGTTGCCGCTGGTCAGCGTCGGGGCCTTGCCGCAGCCGGCGCTTGCCGCGGCGGCGGACCTCGTGGCCGGCGCGGGTGCGCCGAGGGCGCTGCTGAACGAAGTGCCCGCACTGGCCAGGACGAGAAGTAGCGCAGCCACGAGGGACATTAAGAGCGGTTTGCGTTTCATGCTCTCCTTCTTCCGTGCTCGGGGGTGGGACCGGGAGTGCCGGTGTTCAGACGGCGGTGATGGTCCATTCGTTGTTGGTGCTGGAGTTGGGCGTCCACAGCACCGTGGTGGAGCCGGCCGTGGTGCTGCCGCTGCCGTCGAGGGCGGTGCCGGTGCCGCGATTGACGATCTGGTAGCGGTTGTCGCCGAGGCTGTTGAGTGACCACTGCTGGTTGTTGCCGCCGTTCCACGCCTGCTGGCGGGCGGGAGCGCCGTTGGCGGCGTTGCCGTAACTGTCGGCGGCCATGCCGTTGGTGCGGTTCATGATGCGGTAGTAGCCGTTGCCGAGGTCGATCAGCTGCCACTGCAGGTTGGTGCTGCCGTCGTAGTTCCACTGCTTGAGGTTGGAGCCGGAGGCCACGCTGCCGCCGCTGTCGAGCACCAGTCCGCTGGTCACGTTGGCGATCCTGACCCAGGTCGTGGAACCGCCCGGCGCGCCCAGGACGGGGATCTCACCGGAGAAGGTGAGCTTGACCGTGTACGCGAGCGCGCTGAACGGCGGGTTGGACGACGGCATGGTGAGATGCAGGCCCGAGGCGTCCTGGGTCGGTGCGGGCAGGTTGACGTAGGTGCCGGCGGTGTTGCCCAGCAGTTGGGCGCCCGTCAGGCTGCTGAGGTTGATCTGGTTCGAGTTCAGCGTCGTGATCGTCAGGGTGCCGCCCTGCCAGCCCAGGGCGGTGGCGTAGAGCACCTTGTTGTCCCGGCTGCGGGTGAACCGGACGTCCTGCGGCTTGCCGGCCACCGGCCCGCTGAACGAACCTCCACCCATCTTGGTGGGACCCTCGCCGTAACTGGCCCAGGAACGGGTCCCGTAGACCGCCTCTCCGAAGCGGCCGAGCCAGTCCCCCATCGCGAGCAGGATGGACTGCTGCCCGGAGGGGATGGTGCCGTCGGCCGTCGGAGCGATGTTCAGCAGCATGTTTCCGCCCTTGCTGACCCGGTCGATCAGCGAGTGGAGCAGGGCCTGCGTCGAGTAGTAGCCGATGCCCACCGTGTAGCACCAGCTGGAGGAGGAGATGCTGTCGTCGGTCAGCCAGTAGGGGGTGAGCAGACCTGCCGGGCCACCGCGCTCGAAGTCGAAGACCTCACCCTTGTTGTTGAGGCCGTCCTTGTAGGTCGCGACCACGTCCTTGTTCCACGCGACCGCCTGGTTGTAGTAATGCGCGAGGAACTGCAGCCGGTAGGACTCCTGCACCCGGTCCAGGGCGAAGTCCTGCCAGACCAGGTCCGGCTGGTAGCCGTCGATGACCTCGACCAGCTTGTCGTACCAGAGCTTGTTCTCCGCGGCCGAGCCCTGCTGGCCGTAGAGGGTGCGGAGCGTGGGGTCCGACTGGGACGGCACGTGGTCGTAGTAGCCGTTGAAGTTGTAGGCGTGGTGCAGCGAGGCCATGAACTTCAGCCCCTGCCCGCGGATGGCCTGCGCGTGCAGCCCCACCAGGTCGAGCCTGGGGCCACGCTGGACCGAGTTCCACGGGTTGGAGCGGCTGTTCCACATGGAGAAGCCGTCGTGGTGCTCGGCGACCGGTCCGGCGAACCTGGCGCCGGCGGCCTTGAACAGCCGCGCCCAGGCGTCCGGGTCCCACTTGCCGCCCTGAGAGACGAGTCTGGGGGCGAACTGCACCTGGTTGCCGGCCTTGTCGCGGGCGCCGTCGATGAAGTTGTGGTACGGCCACATCGAGGGGTCGCCGTAGGTGGCGATGTGGTGCCGGTTCTCGGCCGAGCCGCCGATGTACATGTTGCGCGGGTACCACTCGTTCCCGAAGGCGGGGACGCTGAAGGCGCCCCAGTGGTAGTAGATGCCGAACTTGGCGTCCTGGAACCAGGCCGGGGCCGGGGGGTGCTGGTCCACGGAGGACCAGCTCGCGGTGTAGCTCCGGGGGCCCTCGGTCGCGGCGGCCTTGGGGGCGAACCGCAGCAGACCGACGGCCGCCGACGCACCGGCCGCCGCCAGCAGTCCGCGTCGGCTGAGCGGTGAGGAAGAGGAGGACATGTGGGGGCCTCTCGGGGGAATTGACGGAGGTGGTGCGGGAGTCTGCGAGCGCCGGCCGGTCACGGGATCAGTCACGCCGCCACTTCTGGTTGCTGCTGCCGTTGCAGGTCCACATCTGCAGCAAGGTGCCGTTGGCCGTTCCCGCGCCGGTGGCGTCCAGGCACAGACCGGACTGGACACCGGTGATCGTGCCGTCGGCGTGGATCGTCCACTTCTGGTTGGCTCCGCCGTTGCAGTCCCAGATGTCCACCTTGGTGCCGGGGCTGGTGCCCTGCCCCGCGGCGTCCAGGCAGTCGCTGCCGTAGACCCGCAGCTCACCGGCGGAGGTGTCCGTCCACTGCTGGTTGCTGCCGCCGTTGCAGTCCCACAGCGCCACCTGCGTGCCGGCCGTCTGCGACTGGTTCGGCACATCCGCGCAGCGGCCGGAGGCGACCCCGACGATCGCGCCGGTCGTGCCGCCGTCGTTCCCGCCGCTGCCGGGGGTGATGGACAGGTTGTCGAACTGTGCC
>NZ_JBICUX010000033.1:0-33606 GCF_043198595.1 Streptomyces sp. NPDC048751 | reverse complement strand
CGCAATCACCTCGCGCTCGCACTGATCCGCTCCGGCCGTGAGGCCGAGGCACTGGGGGTCTTCCGGCTCGTCGGTACCGAGGCGCGCACGTTCCCGTGGGCCTACATGGGCGATCCACGGGAGACGTTCCTGCTGATGCGGCAGGGAGTGCGCGCCCATGTCGCCCGCCGGACACCGTACTTCGGCGGCTCCGTGCCCGCGCCGGCCACGGACGGCCCGTCGGGACCCACGGACCCGTCGACCGCCACAGCGCTTCCTGCAGCTGCTCCGGCCGTCGCGCACGCCGTCGCGCACGCCGGTGCGCCGCTGCGTGAGGTCCGCGAGGCCGTTCTGATCACCGGCACCACCATGCGTCTCGCGCCGGCGCCCGGCGGCGGCACGTTCGTCGAGGCGGCACCCTCGGCGGACCCGCCGGGCCGGCGCAAGGGAATGCGTACGACGCTGCTCGGGGAAGGCCAACTGCCCCGCCTGGCTGCCACGTTCAGCCGGGGTGCGAAGTGGCCGGTCCTGGTCGCGGCCAAGGAGGGAGCCGACTACACGCTCCAGCTCTACCGCGACGGCCGTCTGGTGGCTGCCCACGTGTGGTGGGAGGACCCCGCGGAGATGCCGACGCAACAGGAGGCGGCGGAGCGGGCGACCGCGTTGACGGCGGCTTACGGGAAGACGGACCACCGGCCCCTGGCCGCCGCGTTGCGCGGCACCGGTGATCCACGGCACCACCTCGACGAGGCCTTCGCCGCGCTGGGGCTGCCGACCCTCCCCGCCGGCTTCGGGCACCGACCGGAGCCCTTGGCCGAGGCGAGGGGGGCGCAGTTGGTGGAGCGGCGGTCCTTCCTGCGCGCCATCAAGGAGTCGCTGTCGTCGGAGAGCGACGGCACCTCCGGCGGAGAACTGCCGCCCTTGTCCTGAGCCGGTCGACGTCGTCGAAGGTGCAAGGCTCGCGGCCAATCGACACCGCGAGCTCAAGCACGGCCTGGGCCTGGACCGTTTCGAAGGCCGCACCTGGCGCGGCCGGCACCGCCACGTCACCTCGTCACCGACGCCCAGGCCTTCCTCACCGTCCGGCGCCTCGCCCCAAAAGCACACACGCCGGTATGACCCTCTACCAGGTCCTGGACGCACTCCAGGACCTGCTGAGGTGCTGGACCGGCACCTGCACCACCTGCGGCCGACTCCTCACCACCAGCAGAACCAGAGCCAGAACCCAACGAAGCACTACTAGTCGTCGAGGAACTCGGTGTCCTCACCCTCTTCCTCCAGTGCCTGCCGGACCACGCGCAGGGCCATGCCCTCGGGGTAGCCCTTGCGGGCCAGCATGCCCGCGAGGCGACGCAGGCGCTTGTCACGGTCGAGGCCGCGTGTGGCACGCAGCTTGCGGGCGACCAGTTCGCGCGCGGTCGCTTCCTCCTGCTCTGAGTCCAACTGGGAGACAGCCTCGTCGATCAACGCGGAGTCGACACCCTTGGTCCGCAGTTCCCGGGCGAGGGCCCGCCTGGCCAGCCCTCGGCCATGGTGCCGGGACTCCACCCAGGCGTCGGCGAACGCGCTGTCGTTGATCAGCCCGACCTCCTCGAACCGTGACAGCACCTCCTCGGTGACGTCGTCCGGGATCTCCCGCTTGCGCAGGGCGTCCTCAAGTTGTTTGCGGGTGCGCGGGGTCCCGGTGAGCAGGCGCAGGCAGATCGCCCGCGCCCGCTCAGCCGGGTCCCCTGGAGGTGCCCCCTGCTCGGCCCTCGACAAGGAGGGGGAGCCCCCGTCTTCACCGGACGGCTCTCCGAAGCCACGGCGACGGCGTCCTCGCTCACCGCGTGAACCGCCCTCGCCTCGCCGTCCACGGCCCCCTCGGCGCCGACCGTCACCGCTCGCGCCCCCACTGCTCCGGTGGGGGTCGCCGTCGTCGTTGAAGGAACCGTCGTCCCCCGGCCACCCGTCGCCGCCGGGGTAGGACTCGCCGTGCTGCCACCGGTTGTCGCCACGGCGGGAGACGCCGTCCTCCCACCCGTCGTCGCCGTGGTGGGCGCCGTCGTCCGGTGGGCCCTCGCCGTCCCGGGCGAAGCCCCCGTCGCCCTCCGGCCCCGGCTGGCCCGGGGTGCCGGAGTAGGCGTACTCGGCCCAGTCGGTTCGTCGCGTCACGGATCAGCTCTTGGCAGCCGCGGCCTTGGTCTTGGCGGTCTTGGCCGCCGCGGTCACGGGCACCGCCTTCGCGGCCTCGTCCGCCACACCGGCCGTGGAGACCGCCGTGTCCGCACCCGGCTGGGCCGGCGTCTCCTCCGGACGTACGCCGACGCCGAGCTTCTCCTTGATCTTCTTCTCGATCTCGTTGGCCAGGTCGGGGTTGTCCTTCAGGAAGTTGCGCGCGTTCTCCTTGCCCTGGCCGAGCTGGTCGCCCTCGTACGTGTACCAGGCGCCGGCCTTGCGGACGAAGCCGTGCTCCACGCCCATGTCGATCAGACCGCCCTCGCGGCTGATGCCGTGGCCGTAGAGGATGTCGAACTCGGCCTGCTTGAAGGGCGGTGCGACCTTGTTCTTGACGACCTTGCACCGGGTGCGGTTGCCGACCGCCTCGGTGCCGTCCTTCAGGGTCTCGATGCGGCGGATGTCGATACGCACCGAGGCGTAGAACTTCAGCGCGCGGCCACCGGTCGTGGTCTCCGGGGAGCCGAACATCACGCCGATCTTCTCGCGGAGCTGGTTGATGAAGATCGCGGTGGTCTTGGACTGGTTGAGCGCACTGGTGATCTTCCGCAGGGCCTGGCTCATCAGGCGGGCCTGCAGACCGACGTGGCTGTCGCCCATCTCGCCCTCGATCTCCGCGCGCGGGACGAGCGCCGCGACGGAGTCGATGACGATGAGGTCGAGGGCGCCGGAGCGGACCAGCATGTCCACGATCTCCAGGGCCTGCTCGCCGTTGTCCGGCTGGGAGAGGATCAGGTTGTCGATGTCGACGCCGAGCTTCTTCGCGTACTCGGGGTCGAGGGCGTGCTCCGCGTCCACGAAGGCCACCTGGCCGCCGGCCTTCTGCGCGTTGGCCACGGCGTGCAGGGTCAGGGTCGTCTTACCGGAGGACTCCGGGCCGTACACCTCCACCACACGGCCGCGCGGCAGGCCGCCGACGCCGAGGGCGACGTCCAGTGCGGTCGACCCGGTGGGGATGACCTCGATGGGCTCGTTCGGCCGCTCGCCCATGCGCATGACCGCGCCCTTGCCGAATTGCCGTTCAATCTGTGCGAGCGCGGCATCCAGGGCCTTCTCGCGGTCGGTTCCTGCCATGGGTTCCACCCGATTTGCTTGAGTCGATCGCTTCACGTCAAAGACGCTAACGCCTGCCACTGACAATGCGTCCCGACGCCGGTCCGGCCTGTGGACAACTGGGGCGCTCATCCGTCGAAACAGGGGCGAAACGCCCTGCCAGAGCCTCGCCGGAGCCTCCATGAGAATGGATGTTCGATTTTTGTGTCAAGCGCTCCACCGGCACCCCCGAGACTACGCTCGCGGCCCGACAACGGGCCTGAAACCGGGCCAACCGGACCGGCGGAGCGGTACTGGCGTCTACTTCCCCCGGGGTACCGCGCCCGCCTCCAGCCGTAGGACGACAGCGCACGGCTGTTCCCGCCAGGCTCGCTCCATGGACGACGTGAGGACATCCCAGGCGGACCGCGAAACGGTCGGTCCCCGATCCGTAGTCGCCGGGCAGACAGCCGTTGCCACGCCACTGCCTCAGCTCGTGGACCGTTTCTGCCGTGCGACCGGCCTCCTCCTGATCCTCTCCGGCCTCGCCCATCTGCTGGTGTTCGCTGTGGACGGCGGTCCGTGGGACGGGCCCGTCTCCTGGCGCAAGCCGGTGACCTTCGGGCTCTCCTTCGGGGTGACACTCCTCGCTGTCGCCTGGGTCACGTCGTATCTGAGCGTCGGCCGACGACTGCGCGCCGTGCTGCTCACGGTGTTCGCGGCCGACTGTGTGGTGGAGGTCGGCGGCATCACCCTCCAGGCCTGGCGTGGGGTGCCCTCGCACCTCGACATGGAGACGCCCTTCGACACGGCGGTGTCGATGATCCTCGCGGTGGGGGGTGGCGTCCTGGTCGTGGTGCTCACCTGGTTCGCGGTCGCGTCCTTCCGCCACCGGCCCACGGGTCCCGCGGGGATGGCGCTCGCGGTGCGTTCCGGGTTCGCGATCCTGTTGGTGGCTCTGGCGTCGGGCGCGGTGATGATCGCCCGCGGCGTGTTGCTCACCCGCACCGGCCACCAGGAGGCCGCCTACCATTCGACGGCCCCGCTCAAGCCGCTGCACGGCGTGAGTCTGCACGCCGTGCTGGTGCTGCCCGCACTGGCCTGGCTGCTGTCCCGCACGTCCTGGAGCGGGGCGACACGACGGCGGATCGTGACCGGAGTGGTCGTCTGCTACGCGGCCGCGGTCGCCGCAGCCGGCGTATGGGCCGTCTGCACATACTGAAGCGGCGGGCGCGCTCCCGCGCACCGACGACACTGTTCCCGGGTCAGGAGGAGTCCTCCTCCGACCCGCCCGACCGCCGCTTCTCGAAGAGGCGCCGCGCGCGCGTGAGCAGGTTCCTCCCGGTCTCGCGGGTGCGGTGGCCGTGCACGCGGGGGTCGTCCGTGACGGCGTACCGCTTCACGTACACCCCGAGGAACGCCTGGAGCGTGGCGACCGCGGGAATGGCGATCAGCGCGCCGACGGCGCCCAGGAGTGCGGTGCCGGCGATGACCGACCCGAAGGCGACGGCGGGGTGGATGTCGACGGTCTTCGAGGTGAGCTTGGGCTGCAGCATGTAGTTCTCGAACTGCTGGTAGATCACCACGAAGATCAGCACCCACAGCGCGTACCAGGGGTTGACCGTGAAGGCGATCAGCATGGGCAGGGCGCCCGCGAGATAGGTGCCGATGGTGGGGATGAACTGCGAGACCACGCCCACCCACAGGGCGAGCACGGGCGCGTAGGGGATGCCCAGCACCTGCAGGATGATGTAGTGCGCCACAGCGGAGATCAGTGCCATCAGTCCGCGCGAGTACAGATAGCCACCGGTCTTGTCGACGGCGATCTCCCACGCGCGCAGCACTTCGGCCTGCCGGCTGGGCGGCAGCACGGAGCACACCGCGCGCCGCAGCCGAGGTCCGTCGGCGGCGAAGTAGAACGAGAACAGCGCGATCGTGAGCAGTTGGAAGAGGCCGCCCAGGACCTGTGCGGACACGTCGAGGACACCGGTGGCGCTGTTCTGGACGTACTTTCGCAGCCAGTCGGAGTGCACCAGGCTGTCCTGGATGTCGACGCGTCTGAGCTCGGTGTGGAACGTCGAGTTGACCCAGTGGATGACGGAGTCGAGGTACTCGGGGAAGCCCTCGATCATCTTGATGACCTGCCCGGCGAGCATCGAGCTGAGCAGGGTGACGAATCCGGCGGCGCCGATCAGCAGGCCCAGGAACATCAGGAAGGTGGCGAACCCCCGGCGCACACCGTGAGCGGCCATCCTGCTCACCGCAGGCTCGATGGCGAGAGCCAGGAAGAACGCGATGAGGATGTTGATCAGCAGCCCTATCAGCTGGTGGAAGGCCCAGGTGCCCAGCTGGAACGCGGCGAGGAGCGCGAGCGCGAGCACCATGGCGCGCGGCAGCCACCGCGGCATGCCCGCGCCCGGCGCGGCGCCGGGGGCCGGGGGCCGTTCGGGCGGCGTCGTGCCGGAGGAGGATGCGTGCTGGGCGACCTGCCCGGTCTCGTCAGTGGGTGCCACGGACCAAGTCTCGCCCACCCTGCTGACAATCGGCCGACCTGGGGCGATCTTCGTGACAGATCAGCGCTTCTCCTGCGGAACGTTCATCACCGTGCAGACCACACGCCACACGTCCTTGGCCTCCCAGCCCGACGCCAGCGCCTCCTGCACCGTGTGCCCGCCGAGCTCGGACATCACGTGATCGCGTGCGAAGGTTTCGGCGTACCCCGCGCCGAAGTGCTCGTCCATCCGCTGCCAGAAGACCGTCAACCGCATGCCATCAGTATCCCGCCCCTGAGGGTGGGCCCGAGCGGGGACCGCCTGTCGAGACCGCTTTCCGTCCTACGGTCTGACCCATGGCCGAAACCGGAGCTCCCCCGCTCTCTCCCACGCCCCCGGCGCGCTCCCCGCTCTTCCGCGCCGAGCACTTCGTCTGGCTCACCGCGCGTGTGCTGGAACAGCGCCTCTTCGCCCACGGCTTCCTCAACGGCGGCGCCGACCCGGTGGAGACGGCACTGGACGCCTACCGCAACGCCGACGACGGGTACGGCCACGCACTGGAGCCCGATCTGCGCGGCCCGGTCAGCCAGCCGCTGCACACCGCTCACGCCCTGCGCGTCCTGGACGCCGTCGGACGCTGCGGCGGGCAGCGCGTGGAGCGCGTGTGCCGCTATCTGACCTCCGTCTCCACACCCGACGGCGCCCTGCCCGCGATCCACCCAGGCCAGCGCGGCTACCCTGCGGCGCCCTTCATCCCGATCGTGGACGATCCCCCCGGCGAACTCCTCGCCACCGGCCCGGTGGTGGGCCTGTTGCACCGCAACGAGGTGTGGCACGCGTGGCTGTTCCGGGCCACGGACTTCTGCTGGCAGCGCGTCGAGGCGCTGGAACAGTCCCACCCCTACGAGATCGAGGCCGCCGTCGCCTTCCTGGACTCCGCTCCCGACCGCTCCCGCGCGGAGGCCGCCGCAGACCGCCTGGGCCGTCTCGTACGCGAACACCGACTCGCGGCACTGGACCCGGACGACCCGGGGGCGTACCCGGTCGCGCCCGGCTACGCCCCCGGCGAGCACCACTTCCCGCACGACTACGCCAGAACACCGCGTTCCCTCGCGCGCGCGTGGTTCACGGACGACGAGATGGCCCGCTCGCTGGACTTCCTGGCGAGTGAGCAGCAGGAGGACGGCGGCTGGCCGATCCGCTGGCGCCAGTGGGCCCCTGGCCCCGCCCTGGAAGCCCGCCCGATCGTGACGATCGAGGCACTACGCACCCTGAGGGCCCACGGCCGCACCATCGGCTGACCGCCACACCTCAGCCCCACCGTCACCACCACAGCCGCGGCCAACCACTCATGCACCCCACTACGGGAGGCCGCCCACGCACGGGAGCGGGCCGCGGTGGTGCGTCGCAGCCCGCCGCTTAGCTGGTCCCCACGCCGCCCACTGTGGCAGCGGACAGAGGGGCACGACCCGCGGCGGGCTCGACGCACCACCGCGGCCCCGACCCACGACGAACCGCAGGCGTCAGCACCCCGGCACCGCGCACCCCCACTCGACACTCGCCGACCCCAGCCCGCCGGACCGGACCAGCCCAGTCGGCCAGACAAGCACAGCCCGCCCAGCCCGCCCAGCCAGGCCGGCCAGGCCGGCCAGGCCGGCCAGGCCACCGCAGCGAACCCGCAGGTCAGCGCGTTTGTCAGTCCCCGGGTGCAGGATGGACGCATGGTCAGCTCCGCACACCGAGCCCTGGACGGCTTCTCCCCCGCGACCCGCGGCTGGTTCACGGGTGCCTTCTCCGCGCCCACCGCGGCCCAGGCCGGCGCATGGCAGGCCATCCGCGAGGGCTCGGACGTGCTGGTGGTCGCCCCGACCGGCTCCGGCAAGACCCTCGCCGCCTTCCTCGCCGCCCTGGACCAGCTCGCCTCCACCCCACCCCCCGCCGACCCCAGGAAACGCTGCCGCGTCCTGTACGTGTCCCCGCTCAAGGCCCTGGCCGTCGACGTGGAGCGCAACCTCCGCAGCCCCCTGACCGGCATCCGCCAGGAATCCGTGCGCCTGGGCCTGCCCGAACCCGAGGTCAAGGTGGGCATCCGCTCCGGCGACACCCCCGCCGCAGAGCGGCGCGCGCTGTCCACGCGCCCCCCGGACATCCTGATCACGACGCCCGAATCCCTGTTCCTCATGCTGACGTCGGCCACGCGTGACGCGCTGACCGGCATCGAGACGGTGATCCTCGACGAGGTCCACGCCGTGGCAGGCACCAAGCGCGGCGCCCACCTGGCCCTCTCCCTGGAGCGCCTGGACGAATTCCTGCCGAGGCCGGCCCGCCGCATCGGCCTCTCCGCCACCGTGCGCCCGGTGGACGAGGTGGCCCGTTACCTCTCCCCGCGCCGCAAAGTGGAGATCGTCCAGCCGAAGTCGGGCAAGGAGTTCGACCTCTCCGTGGTCGTCCCGGTGGAGGACCTGAGCGAACTCGGCGGCTCCCCGGCCGCCAACGGCTCCGACGGCGCGGGCGGCCCGGACGGCGCCGCAGGCGCTGAGCGCCCGTCGATCTGGCCGCACGTCGAGGAGCGCATCACCGACCTCGTCCAGGCCCACCGCTCGACGATCGTGTTCGCGAACTCCCGCCGTCTCGCGGAGCGCCTCTGCAACCGCCTGAACGAGATCGCCTACGAGCGGGCCACCGGCGAACCCCTCGACGAGCACCACGCCCCGGCCGAGCTCATGGGCGGCTCGGGCGCCGCCCAGGGCGCCCCGACGGTCATCGCGCGGGCCCACCACGGCTCGGTCTCCAAGGAACAACGCGCCCTGGTCGAAGAAGACCTGAAAGCCGGCCGCCTCCCCGCCGTGGTGGCGACCTCCAGCCTGGAGCTCGGCATCGACATGGGCGCGGTCGACCTCGTCGTCCAGGTTGAATCGCCCCCCTCCGTCGCCTCCGGCCTCCAGCGCGTGGGCCGCGCGGGCCACCAGGTCGGCGCCGTGTCGACAGGTGTGGTCTTCCCGAAGTACCGCGGCGACCTCGTCCAGGCAGCCGTGGTCACGGAGCGCATGCGCACCGGCTCGATCGAGTCCCTGAGGGTCCCCGCCAACCCCCTCGACGTACTGGCCCAGCAGCTCGTCGCCATGACAGCACTGGACACCTGGCAGTTCGACGACCTGCTCGCCATGGTCCGTCGCGCCGCCCCCTTCGCCTCGCTCCCGGAATCCGCCTTCACGGCCGTCCTCGACATGCTCGCCGGCCGCTACCCTTCCGACGCGTTCGCGGAGCTGCGCCCGCGCGTGGTGTGGGACCGCGTCGCCGGCACGATCACGGGCCGCCCCGGAGCCCAGCGCCTCGCCGTCACCTCCGGTGGCACGATCCCCGACCGCGGTCTCTTCGGGGTCTTCCTCGCCGGCGCCGACCCCAAGAAGGGCGGCGGCCGGGTCGGCGAGCTCGACGAGGAGATGGTCTACGAGTCCCGCGTGGGGGACGTTTTCACGCTCGGCACGAGTTCCTGGCGCATCGAGGACATCACGCGCGACCGCGTCCTGGTCTCCCCCGCCCCCGGCGTCCCCGGCAGGCTCCCCTTCTGGAAGGGTGACCAGCTGGGCCGCCCGCTGGAACTCGGCCGCGCGGTGGGCGCGTTCCTGCGTGAGGTCGGCTCCCTCACCAAGGAGGACGCCCGCCTGCGCCTGCTGACGGCAGGCCTGGACGCCTGGGCGGCGGACAACGTCCTGTCCTACCTGGACGAGCAGCGAGAGGCCTGCGGCCACGTCCCGGACGACCGCACGATCGTCGTGGAACGGTTCCGTGACGAGCTCGGCGACTGGCGGGTGGTCGTGCACTCCCCCTTCGGCGCCCAGGTCCACGCCCCGTGGGCGCTCGCCCTCGGGGCCAAGCTCTCCGAGCGGTACGGCATGGACGCGCAGGTCATGCACGCCGACGACGGTATCGTCCTGCGCCTGCCCGACGCCGATCTGATGGGCCTGGACCTGCTCGACCAGGAACCCACGAAGATCGGCAGGGAGTACGACGCGGACCAGGCCCCCGTGGGAGCGGCGGACGTCGTCTTCGACAAGGGCGAGGTCGACCAGATCGTCACCGACCAGGTGGGCGGCTCGGCCCTGTTCGCGTCCCGCTTCCGCGAGTGCGCCGCCCGCGCGCTGCTGCTGCCGCGCCGCAACCCCGGCAAGCGCACCCCGCTCTGGCAACAGCGCCAGCGCGCCGCCCAACTGTTGCAGGTGGCGAGCGAGTTCGGGTCGTTCCCGATCGTTCTGGAGGCGGTCCGAGAGTGCCTCCAGGACGTCTTCGACGTGCCCGGACTCGTCGAGCTGATGGGCGACCTGGAGTCCCGCAAGGTGCGCCTCGTCGAGGTCACCACCCCCGAACCGTCCCCCTTCGCGCGCTCCCTCCTCTTCGGTTACGTCGCCCAGTTCCTCTACGAGGGGGACTCGCCGCTGGCCGAGCGCCGTGCCGCCGCGCTCTCCCTGGACTCGCGACTGCTGGCCGAGCTGCTCGGCCAGGCGGAGCTGCGCGAGCTGCTCGACGCCGAGGTGCTGACCGAGCTGGAGCGGGAACTCCAGTGGCTCACCGAGGACCGCCGTGCCAAGGACGCCGAAGGCGTCGCCGACCTGCTGCGCCTCCTCGGCCCGCTCACCGAGGCGGAGCTGGCCGAGCGGGGCGCCGATCCGCAGTGGGCGCGGGAGCTGGCCGGCGCCCGCCGCGCGATCCGCGTCCGTGTCGCCGGCGCCGACCAGTGGGCGGCGATCGAGGACGCGGGACGGCTGCGCGACGCGCTGGGCACGGCACTGCCGGTCGGCGTCCCGGAGGCGTTCACCGAGCCGGTGAAGGACCCCCTCGGCGACCTCCTCGCGCGCTACGCCCGCACGCACGGCCCGTTCACGTCGGCCACGGCGGCGGCCCGCTTCGGCCTGGGCATCGCGGTCACCGACGGCGCGCTCCAGCGGCTCGCGGCGAGCGGCCGGGTCGTACAGGGAGAGTTCCATCCCGCCGGAATCGGCCAGGAGTGGTGCGACGCGGCCGTGCTACGACGATTGCGCCGCCGCTCCCTCGCCGCTCTCCGGCACGAACTGGAGCCGGTGCCTCCGGCCGCGCTCGCCCAGTTCCTCCCGCAGTGGCAGCACATCGGCAAGGGCCACTCCTTGCGGGGCGTGGACGGCCTTGTGCGTGCCATCGAGCAGTTGCAGGGCGCGTCCGTGCCCGCGTCCGCTCTGGAGAAGCTCGTCCTGCCGTCCCGCGTCAGGGACTACGCCCCGGCGATGCTGGACGAACTCACCGCCGCCGGAGAGGTGGTGTGGGCCGGAGCCGGCGCGCTCCCCGGCAAGGACGGCTGGGTCTCGCTGTACGTGGCCGACGCGGCCCCGCTGCTCCTGCCGCCCCCGCATCCGCTGGAGCTCACGGCCCTCCACCAGTCCGTCCTGGACACCCTCAGCGGGGGCTACGGCCTGTTCTTCCGTCAGATCGCCGACCAGGTCCGCGCCACCACCCACCCCGACGCCACGGATCCTCAACTGGCCGACACGCTCTGGGATCTGGCCTGGTCCGGTCGGCTCACCAACGACACGCTCGCACCCATGCGCTCCCTCCTGGGCTCGGGCCGCACCGCGGGCTCCACGGCCCACCGCGCCAAGCGCACGGTCCCGCGCGGGCGCTACGGCTCGCTGACCGCCGCCGCCCGCCCCACGTCCCGAAGCGGCCCACCCACCGTCGCCGGCCGCTGGTCGCTGCTCCCGGGGCGCGAACCGGACACCACCGTGCGCGCCCACGCGCTGGCCCGCACCCTCCTCGACCGGCATGGTGTGGTGACCCGGGGAGCGGTCTCCGCCGAGGGCGTCGAGGGCGGGTTCTCGGCGACGTACCGCATCCTGTCCGCCTTCGAGGAGACCGGTCAGGCCCGGCGCGGCTATGTGGTGGAGGGCCTCGGCGCCGCGCAGTTCGCGATGGACGGCGCCGTGGACCGCCTCCGCGCGGTCGCCAACGCCCGCGACCGGGGCGACGCACCACCCCCCACCTTCGAAAACGGCACCCCTGACGGCTTCGGCCCGCCCGACGGCTTCGGCTCAACCGACGGCCACGCCCGCCCCGACACCTTCGGCACACCCTCGCCCGACCGAGCCGGGCCCTCCACCGCCTGGACCGGGTCCGACACCGCCTCCGGCAACCCGACGTACGACTTTCCCGACCTTGACGGCGCCTTCGCCGATCTCGACGGCGACTTCCTTGACGCCCCCACCGCGCCGGGGGCCCGCCCTTCCCCCCGGAACCGCCCCGCTCCGGGCGACTACGTCTCGCCCCGCGACTACCCCCCACCAGCCGCCCCGCGCACCCCCGCCTTCCCCCCGCACCGCACCCGCCCCACCCCCGCGTCCCGAGCTGTCGTCCTCGCGGCCGCCGACCCTGCGAACGCGTACGGCGCGGCCCTTGGCTGGCCGGAGCCGCCGACGGGCGCGGGGCACAAGCCAGGCCGCAAGGCGGGCTCTCTGGTGGTGCTCGTCGACGGCGAACTGGCCCTCTACATGGAGCGCGGCGGCAAGACGCTCCTGGCCTGGCCCGCCGAACCCGACACCTCGGCCACGGAGGACCCCCGCCTGCGGGCGGCCGCGGAGGCCCTCGCGGAGGCTGCACGCGCGGGCTCCCTCGGCACGGTCACGGTGGAGCGCGTCAACGGCGCCTCGGCCCTGACGTCCCCCATCGGCACCCTCCTGGAAGGAGCCGGCTTCATCGCGACCCCGCGCGGCCTGCGCCTGAGGGCGTGACGTGTGCGACTGAGGGCCTCCGCGCGCCCCGCATGCCACCCTTGACCCATGCCCGAAGGAGACACGGTCTGGCAGACCGCCAAGCGTCTGCACGGCGCGCTGGCCGGCAAGCTGCTGACCCGCTCCGACCTCCGGGTGCCCAAGTACGCCACCGCCGATCTCACCGGCCGGACCGTCCTGGACGTCACACCGCGCGGCAAGCACCTCCTCACCCGTATCGAGGGCGGCCTCACGCTCCACTCGCACCTGCGGATGGACGGCTCCTGGAAGGTGTACGCCGCCGACCAGCGCTGGAGCGGCGGCCCCGCCCACCAGATCCGGGCGATCCTCGGAAACGCCGACCGCACGGCCGTCGGCTACCGCCTCCCCGTCCTGGAACTGCTGCACACCGCCGACGAAGACCGCGCCGTCGGCCACCTCGGCCCGGACCTGCTGGGCCCTGACTGGAATCCTGACCAGGCCCTCGCCAACCTCCTCGCAGATCCCGCCCGCCCTCTGGGTGAGGCGCTGCTCGACCAGCGCAACCTCGCCGGCATCGGCAATGTCTACAAGAGCGAGCTGTGCTTCCTGCTGGGCGCCACCCCATGGCTGCCCGTCGGCGCCCTCCCCGCCGACCGCGCCGCGAAGCTGCCGGCCCTCGCCAAGAAGCTCCTGGAGGTCAACCGCGACCGTCCGATCCGCGCCACGACGGGCCGCCGGGGCCAGGACCTGTTCGTGTACGGACGGGCGCGGCGCCCCTGCCTCCGTTGCCGTACGCCGATCCGGGTGGCCGACCAGGGCGACGGCTCCCGCGAGCGCCCCACCTACTGGTGCCCGACCTGCCAGACGGGCCCGGTCCCGGCCCCCGACAGCCCCGCGGCCCAAAGATTCCGCCCCCGCACGACCAACTGATGGACCACTCATTGCCGGGACAGTAATTGACGGGTCGTCAGAAACGCTCGTACCGTCGTCTCATGCCCGTCAAGGCGTACGACCTCACCGGACGCACCGCATTCGTCACCGGCGCCGCGAGCGGCATAGGGCGCGCCAGTGCGGTCCTGCTCGCGGAGGCGGGCGCGACCGTGCACTGCGCGGACCGTGACGCACAGGGCCTGCACGAGACGGCGACCCTGATCAAGGATCGCGGCGGCACCGCCCGCACCCACCACCTCGACGTCACCGACCGGGACCAGGTCAGACAGGCCGTGGAGAGCTGCGAGCGCCTGGACGTGCTGGCCGCGGTCGCCGGGATCATGCACAGCAGCCCGGTCCTGGAGACCCGTGACGAGGACCTCGACCGGGTGCTGAACGTCAACTTCAAAGGCGTGCTGTACGCCTGCCAGGAGGTGGCGCGCCTGATGCTCGCCCGGAACGTGCCGGGGAGCATCGTGACCATGGCCTCGGGCGCCGTGGACACCGGCGGCCCCGGCCTGCTCTGCTACGGCGTGGCCAAGGCGGCCGTCGTCCAGTTGACGAAGACGCTGGCGACGGAGTTGGGCCGGCACGGCATCCGGGTCAACGCGGTCGCGCCGGGCTGGATCCGCACTCCCATGACCGACCGCCACGACTCCGACGCCCAGGCGCACACCGAGGCGCTCATGTCCGGCATGTCACCGCTGGGCCGCGTCGGAGAACCGGACGACGTCGCCCACGCCGTCCTGCACCTGGCCTCGGACGCGTCAGCCTTCACGACGGGCCAGATCCTCCGCCCCAACGGCGGCGTGGCGATGCCTTGGTAGTCACGCCCGCACCCTCCCCGTCCGCGCCACCGCGCTCCCCCTCGGCGCCCCCACCATCCCCGCCCGCGCCACCGCGCTCCCCTTCGGCGCCCCCACGATCCCGGCCAGCACCACCGTGATCCCCCTCACCGTCACCCCGCTACCTCACGGCGTCACCGCGATCCCCGTCCCCCACGCCGGCGCCGGCACGCGCCCCAGAGATCCGGCCGCCATCTCCAGCCCCCCGCCATGCCTCCACCCACCGCCCCGCGCCGACCGCGCCCACCGCCCGCGCCTTGGCCACGCAGTGCACCGGCAACAGGCTCAGCCCCCATCCCCCGGCCGCGATCGCCCCCTCCAGCACTCCCGCGTCCGGTGCCAGCGCGATCCGCAGCACAGCCCACCACCACAGCGCCCCAAGCCCCACGGCGGCCCCCCAAGCTCCCCAGGTCCTCGTCATCGCCGCCACCTCCAGCCGGACGCTAAAGCGACGCCCTTGCGCGCACACAGGGCGCACAAGTGGCACGACGAAGCACTCCTCAGGCGGCCGACCACGGGCACATGGGCACCTGGCCGCCGCTAGGGCCTGTCGTAGGAATCACGCCGCAGACGCGGGGTCTGACCAGCCCGCGTCGATCCCCTGCGACCTGATCCAAACGACAGGCCCTGGGCCACCCTCACCCGTTCTCCGCCTGGAACATCCAGTGATGCTTCTCCAGATCCGCCGTGATCTGGATGAAGATGTCCTGGCTGACGGGATCCGGGTCCCCGGTCGCCGCCACCCTCGCCCGCATCCGGACGATCACCGCGCCCAGTGCCGCCACCAGCGTCCCCACCGCGTCGGTGTCCTTGATCCATCCCTCGGACACCAGACCGATACCGCTTCCGGAGGCCACCGTCGCTGCGCGCCCGTCCGGTGGGACGCCCAGCGCCGACGCCCGCTCGGCCACGGTGTCGGAGTGCGTGCGTGCGGTGTCCACGACCTCGTCGAGCTGGAGATGGACCGAGCGGAACCGGGGTCCGACGACGTTCCAGTGGACCTGCTTGGCGACGAGCGACAGATCCAGCAGATCGACGAGCGCGCCCTGCAGCGCCTCGGACACGGTCTTCAGCGCGGCGTCCGGGAGCGGGCTCTTGACGACGTACATCCACATCCTCCGTGGGTTTCGCCCCCCGGCCATGTCCCTCCACCATGACCGCCGCGCCCCACCCCGGCAACGCGAAAACCCCGACCGCACTCCTCCGGGACCTTCCGGAGAAGCCCCGGCCGGGGCCTCATGCGTGCACGGCGCACATGCACGTCATCGGTACATACAGGCTCACACACGCATCACACACGCACGCGCGTGAACCTCACGCGGCGACCACGTCCACCGCTTCGGCGGGTGCCTTGATGGTCACCCTTTCCGGTGGCACGCCGGTCACCGACACGGAACCCAGCATCGGACGAACCGGCGTGGGAACGGGCTCGGTGGCCGCAGCAGACTGGGCCAGCTCGGCGAGGGCGAGCTCGTCGCTCACTTCCCGCATGAGCTCGGACATCCGTACGTCCAACGCGTCGCAGATGGCGGAGAGCAGCTCGGAGGAAGCCTCCTTCTGCCCCCGCTCCACCTCGGAGAGATAGCCGAGTGAGACTCGGGCGGACGAGGAGACTTCGCGCAGAGTACGGCCCTGGCGCTGGCGCTGCCGACGCAGCACGTCACCAAGCAGGCGACGGAGCAGAATCATCGGTGGCTCCCTCCTCGGACCGCGTAGCCGCATCCTTCTCGCCCCACCGTACCGCCTCGCGCCGCGGCCGTGCGGGGAGCGATGTCGTGTTCACTCAGGGCTGCAAACATCAAAACCCCCCGTTCCGTTCCGTATCCTGTGCCCGCTCATTCCCAGTGTGTTCGCTCACAAGCTCTGTCAGGAGCAGTGCGAGTACGCTCCGTACACTCTCCATACGAATTTCCGCGCGGTCGCCGTTCAACCGCAGCGCCTCCACTTTTCCGCCAGCGGCGGAACCGGAATCCGCTCCCACAGGCCCGTCGACGGCCACGAAGACCGTTCCGACCGGCTGTCCGTCCTGCGGCTCCGGTCCGGCGACGCCGGTGGTCGCGATACCCCAGTCGGTGCCCAGCGCCTTGCGTACTCCGGCTGCCATCTGGGCCGCGACCTGCGCGTCCACCGCTCCGCGGTCGGCCAGCAGGGTGGCGTCGACAGCGAGCAGATCGTGCTTCAGTGAGGTGGCGTACGCCGTCACGGACCCCTGGAAGACCTTGGACGCACCGGGGACCGATGTGATCTCCGCCGCGACCAGGCCCCCGGTCAGCGACTCCGCGACGGCGAGGGTCTCACCCCTTACCGTGAGTAGTCGCACCACGTCGGTGGCCGTGGAACTCACGCTTCCGTCTCCTCCAACGCGGCCTTGCGCTCGGCAATTCCCTGTCGGCGCAGCACAATGGCCTGTCTCACATAGTCGAGGCCGGTCACCACGGTCAACACGACCGCCACGGCCATCACCCACCACCTCAGCGTGGCCAGCCATCCCGTCAGCGCCAGCACATACATCCCGACCGCCACGCCCTGGGTGAGCGTCTTGAGCTTGCCGCCCCGGCTCGCCGGGATGACGCCGTACCGGATGACCCAGAAACGCAGGAGCGTGACCCCGAGTTCCCGGCCGAGGATGACGCCGGTCACCCACCAGGGCAGGTCGCCCAGGGCGGAGAGACAGATCAGCGCCGCCCCCATGATCGCCTTGTCGGCGATGGGGTCGGCGATCTTCCCGAAGTCCGTGACGAGGTCGTATGTCCGCGCCAGGTGGCCGTCGAACAGGTCGGTGATCATGGCGATGGCGAAAGCGGCCCAGGCGAGCGAGCGCCAGGCCGGGTCGTATCCGCCGTGGGCCAGCATCAGCGCGACGAAGCCCGGCACCAGGATCAGCCGGAGCATGGTCAGCAGGTTCGCGATGTTCCAGACGCTGGCCTGGTTGACGGCGGCGGCAGCGATCTTCCCGCCCCGCACCGACTTGGCGCCGCCCGGCCCGGCCGAACCGCCGTCGGAGGTGGCGCCGGAGGACGGGCCCGACGCACCGGCCGCTGCAGCCGTCGGCACCGGCCCCTTCGCCTGGGAGGAGCCACCCGCGGCTGATGCCGGAACACCCGTCATCTGCCCGCCTCCTCACTCCACGCGAGCGAGCCACGCAGCGGCTCGGCCACCAGGTCGACACCTTCCGTACCGACCACCTTCGCCTCGACCATACGACCGACGCTCAGGCCTTCGCCGCTCGTGAGCAGCACCTGACCGTCCGTCTCCGGCGCCTGGTGTGCCCCGCGGCCGTACGCGCCCTCCTCGCCGTCGACCGACTCCACGAGCACGCGCACGGTTTCACCGAGGCGCTCCTCGGCGCGCTGCGACACCAGTTCCTCGGCGAGCCGGGAGACGCGGGCGAGCCGCTCGGCGACGACGTCCGTGTCGAGCTTGTTGTCGTAGGTCGCCGCTTCCGTGCCCTCCTCGTCGGAGTAGCCGAAGACACCGATGGCGTCCAGCCGGGCGCCGTTGAGGAACCGCTCCAGCTCGGCCAGGTCGGCCTCGGACTCGCCGGGGAAGCCGACGATGAAGTTGGAGCGCACACCCGCCTCGGGGGCCTTGCTGCGGATGGTGTCCAGCAGCTCCAGGAAGCGGTCGGTGTCGCCGAAGCGGCGCATCGCGCGCAGCACGCCGGGCGCGGAGTGCTGGAAGGAGAGGTCGAAGTAGGGAGCGACCTTCTCGGTGGAGGTCAGCACGTCGATGAGGCCGGGCCGCATCTCGGCCGGCTGGAGGTAGCTGACGCGCACCCGCTCGATGCCGTCGACCTCGGCGAGCTCGGGCAGCAGCGACTCCAGCAGACGGATGTCGCCCAGGTCCTTGCCGTAGGACGTGTTGTTCTCGGAGACGAGCATGATCTCCTTGACGCCCTGCTCGGCCAGCCAGCGCGTCTCGTTCAGCACGTCGCTCGGGCGGCGGGAGATGAAGGAGCCACGGAAGGACGGGATGGCGCAGAAGGAGCAGCGCCGGTCGCAGCCCGAGGCGAGCTTCACCGAGGCGACCGGGGCGCCGTCCAGACGGCGGCGCAGGGGCGCGCGCGGGCCGGAGGCCGGAGCGAGGCCCTCCGGAAGGTCGGCCGGTGCGACGGCGGGCTCGGCCGGGCCGTGCCCGGGCAGTGCGACCTCGGCGGCCGACTCCTGACGCTGGGCCGGGCTGATCGGCAGCAGCTTGCGCCGGTCGCGGGGGGTGTGGGCGGCGTGGATGCCGCCGGAGAGGATGGTCTGGAGGCGGTCGGAGATGTCGGCGTAGTCGTCGAAGCCGAGCACACCGTCGGCCTCGGGGAGGGCCTCGGCGAGTTCCTTGCCGTACCGCTCGGCCATGCAGCCCACCGCCACGACGGCCTGCGTTCTCGCCTGCCCCTTGAGATCGTTGGCCTCGAGGAGGGCGTCGACGGAGTCCTTCTTGGCGGCGTCGACGAAGCCACAGGTGTTGACGACGGCCACGTCGGCTTCCGCGGCGTCCTCCACGAGCTGCCAGCCGTCCGCCTCCAAACGGCCTGCGAGCTCCTCCGAGTCCACCTCGTTACGGGCGCAGCCAAGGGTGACCAGTGCGACGGTACGGCGTTCAGGCATGGGCTCAAGAGTACTTCGTCCCGCTGACACCCCACGTCGACGGGGTTGGCACCTCCTGGCCAACCCCGAACACGCGTACGCCGGTCAGCCGACCTGCGGGTCGCCCTTGGTGTAGGTCAGGCGCTCCACGGCCCCGGGCTGGAAGTCGTCGTCGATCTTCTTGCCGTTGACGTACAGCTGAATGGCCCCGGCGTCACCGAGGACCAGGTTGATCTTGGTGCTGTCCTGGAAGGTCTTGGACTGGCCCTTCTTGAGCAGCCCGTCGAAGAGGATGCGGCCGTTGTGGTTCTTGGCGTAGATCCAGCTGCGGCCGTCGACGGCGCTCACCTGAACGGTCACCTTGTCCTGCGGCGCGGCCGCGATGGCGCTGTCCGTGGGGTCGGGCTTCTCGTCGGGCTTGGTCGTCTTGGTGGTGGGCGAGGCGGAGTCGGTGGCGGTGGGCGTGGTGCCGTCGGCGACCTGTTCCTTCGTACCGCCGTCGTTGCCGCCCTCGAACACGGTGAACCCGACGAAGCCGACCACGACGACGATCGCGGCGACCATGGCCGCGGTCCAGTTCGGCCCGCGCCGCTCCGGACGGATGCGCTCCGCCTCGAACAGGGGCGCGGCCGGAGTGGGTGCCGGTCGGCCGCCGCGGCCGGCGTCGTACTGTTCGAGCAGCGGGATGGGATCGAGGTGGACGGCCCTGGCCAGCGTTTTGATGTGCCCACGGGCATAGACGTCGCCACCACAGGCCGCGAAGTTGTCCGCTTCGATCGCGTGGACGATGGCGATGCGGACACGGGTGGCGGTACTGACGTCGTCGACGGTCAGCCCGGCCGCGATACGCGCCTGCTGCAACGTACGGCCGATGGAGGGGCGGGCTTCCTCGGAAACGTCTTCGAACGGACGCTCGTCTTCAGGGGAGTTGCCGATGGACACGGGGGCGCCTTTCGAGCGTGTAGCCACCTGTGCTGGAGGTTCAGTCTAGGGGTGGTGCAAAAGGGTGGGGCAACCGGACGGCGGGGCTTTGTACGCCATCGGAATGGCCGGACACTCCGACGGTGGGGTACGTGCTTGTTGCTTCCCTCAACTTGACGTATGCCGAAGGGAAACGGTTGCTCAATGATCCCTTACGGGTGAGTCACGATCCGAACATCACCCGGTTGCGCTTCCGCCCGCGAGACGACCGTCGCGCTCCCGTTTTCCCTTACCCTTCGGCCTCCCCGCGGATCACCGCGAGCACACCATCCAACTCGTCAGGCTTCACAAGAACGTCACGAGCCTTCGAACCCTCACTGGGCCCGACCACGCCCCGCGACTCCATCAGGTCCATCAGCCGCCCGGCCTTCGCGAAGCCGACCCGCAGCTTGCGCTGGAGCATGGACGTCGACCCGAACTGCGTCGAGACCACCAACTCGGCCGCCTGGCACAGCAGGTCGAGATCGTCGCCGATGTCCTCGTCGATCTCCTTCTTCTGCTTGGTTCCCACGGTGACGTCGTCCCGGAAGACCGGCGCCATCTGGTCCTTGCAGTGCTGGACGACCACCGCGACCTCTTCCTCGGTCACGAACGCGCCCTGCATACGGGTCGGCTTGCTGGCCCCCATCGGCAGGAACAGCCCGTCGCCCTTGCCGATGAGTTTCTCGGCGCCGGGCTGGTCGAGGATGACGCGCGAGTCGGCGAGGGAGGAGGTGGCGAAGGCGAGCCGCGAGGGCACGTTCGCCTTGATCAGCCCGGTGACGACGTCGACGGACGGCCGCTGGGTGGCGAGCACCAGGTGGATGCCGGCCGCGCGCGCGAGCTGCGTGATGCGCACGATCGCGTCCTCGACGTCCCGCGGCGCCACCATCATCAGGTCGGCGAGCTCGTCGACGATGACCAGGAGGTACGGGTAGGGCTGGAGCTCGCGCTCGCTGCCCTCGGGCGGCTTGGCCTTCCCCTCGCGCACCGCGCGGTTGAAGTCGTCGATGTGCCGGTAGCCGTACGCCGCCAGGTCGTCGTAGCGCAAATCCATTTCCCGTACGACCCACTGGAGCGCCTCGGCGGCCCGCTTGGGGTTGGTGATGATCGGCGTGATCAGGTGCGGGATGCCCTCGTAGGCGGTCAGCTCGACGCGCTTGGGGTCGACCAGGATCATTCGGACGTCCTCGGGGGTCGCCCGCATCATGACCGAGGTGATCAGACAGTTGATGCAGGACGACTTGCCGGAGCCGGTGGCGCCGGCGACCAGCATGTGGGGCATCTTCGCCAGCGAGTGCATGACGTAGCCGCCCTCGACGTCCTTGCCGAAGGCGACCAGCATCGGGTCGTCGTCCTCCGCGGACTCCGCGAGGCGCAGGACGTCGCCGAGGTTGACCATCTCCCGGTCGGTGTTCGGGATCTCGATGCCGACCGCCGACTTGCCGGGGATCGGGCTGATGATCCGCACGTCCGGGCTGGCGACGGCGTACGCGATGTTCTTCGTCAGCGCGGTGATCCGCTCGACCTTCACGGCGGGGCCGAGCTCCACCTCGTAGCGCGTGACCGTCGGCCCGCGCGTGAAGCCGGTGACGGCCGCGTCGACCTTGAACTCGGTGAAGACGGTGGTGAGCGAGGCGACGACCGCGTCGTTGGCGGCGCTGCGCGCCTTCCCCGGGCCCCCGCGCGTGAGGAGGTCGAGGGAGGGCAGCGCGTAGGTGATGTCGCCGGAGAGCTGGAGCTGCTCGGCACGCGGCGGCAGATCGCGCTCCTGCGGGGGCGGCGCCTTCGTGAGGTCGGGGACCTCCCCGGAGCTGAGCTTGCCCTGCTTGGGCCTGTCCTGCTTGAGCTTCTCCTGCCGGGGGCGCGCGGCCGGTGCCGGGACTGGCGTCGGCGTGGTGTCCTCGCGGTCGCCCACGTGCACGCCCTGGGTGAGGTCGGCGACGACCGGCGAGGGCGGCATGCCGTGCAGGACTGCGCCGTCGAGGGCGGCCGCGGCCGCCGCGGCGACGTCCACGGCGTCCATCTGCCGCCCCATGTCGGGCTGCGGCACCGCGGAGCGTCGGGGACGGCCCCGGCGCTGGGAGAGTGCCTCCTGCTCGGCGCCGTCGGGGTCGTACGCCTGAGGGGCGCTCGAGCGCCGACGGGGGCGCGCGGGCAGCGCCTCGCGCCACTGCTCGTCGTAGCGCTCGTCGTCCTCGGGGTATTCGGCGTACTCGTCCTCCATGGGGTCGTGCAGGATCCCCAGCTTCACGCCGAGCAGCCGCATCCGCTGCGGGATGGCGTTGACCGGGGTGGCCGTGACGACCAGCAGCCCGAAGACCGTGAGCAGCACGAGCAGCGGTACGGCGAGGACGTCGCCCATGGTGTACGTCAGTGGGGTCGCCGCGCCCCAGCCGATGAGACCGCCGGCATCCCTTATGGCCTGCATGCCGTCGCTGCGGGCAGGCGCGCCGCAGGCGATGTGGACCTGGCCGAGCACGCCGATGACGAGCGCGGACAGGCCGATCACGATGCGCCCGTTGGCCTCGGGCTGCTCGGGGTGACGGATGAAGCGCACGGCGATGACCGCGAGCAGTATCGGCACCAGCAGGTCCAGGCGGCCGAAGGAGCCGGTCACCAGGATCTCGACGAGGTCACCGACGGGCCCGCGCAGATCGGCCCAGGTCCCCGCGGCGACGATCAGCGCCATGGCCAACAGCAGCAGCGCGACTCCGTCCTTGCGGTGGGCCGGGTCGAGGCCCTTCGCGCCGTTCCCTATCCCGCGGAACACCGCGCCGACGGCATGGGCGAGCCCGAGCCAGAGGGCGCGCACGAGTCGGTAGACGCCCCCGGTGGGGCTCGGTGCCGGTGGCGGCACCGGCTTCTTGGCCGCGGCTTTTCTGGCGGGGGCCTTCTTCGCCGGAGCCTTCTTCGCCGGGGCCCTTTTGGCAGCGGCCTTCTTCGCCGGAGCCTTCGCCTGAGCGGCCGCCTTCTTGGCGGGCTGCTTCTTGGCTGCGGAGGGACGTGAGGCCATAGGTGTGACATTACCGGTGGAGACGACAGCGGACACGTGTGCCCACTGCTTCACCCGTTCGTGTCGCCCTTGTCGAGGCGTGAAACTGACGCGCGCTCACGGGCAACTGCGTGCTCGGCACGCGTCAGTTCTGCGACGGCACCGGCGCGCCGCCGTTTCCGGTGCCCGGCTCCAGGGCGTCCAGCGCCCGGCGCAGGCCCGTCAGTTTGCGTTCCAGGTGGGCCGCCGTGGCCACTGCGGCCGCGTCCGCCGACTCGTCGTCCAGCTGCTTGGACAGCGCCTCGGCCTGCTCCTCGACGGCCGCGAGCCGCGCGGAGAGTTCGGCGAGCAGACCCGCGGGCTCCTTGGCCCCACCGGCCGCCTTGCCGCCACCGCCCTCCAGCTGGAGCCGCAGCAGCGCCGCCTGCTCGCGCAGCTGACAGTTCTTCATGTACAGCTCGACGAACACGGAGACCTTGGCGCGCAGCACCCAGGGGTCGAACGGCTTGGAGATGTAGTCGACCGCTCCCGCCGCGTACCCCCGGAAGGTGTGGTGGGGGCCGTGGTTGATGGCGGTGAGGAAGATGATCGGGATGTCCCGCGTCCGCTCCCGCCGCTTGATGTGCGCCGCCGTCTCGAAACCGTCCATTCCCGGCATCTGCACATCCAGCAGAATGACCGCGAAGTCGTCCGTCAGCAGTGCTTTGAGCGCTTCTTCCCCGGACGATGCCCGCACCAGCGTCTGATCGAGCGCAGAGAGGATCGCCTCCAGCGCCAGCAGATTCTCCGGCCGGTCATCGACCAGGAGGATCTTGGCCTTCTGCACCATGGCCCGCCCTCCTCGCCCCGGCATGGGGCCTCCCCTGTCCGCAGGACTTGGGGTGACACCGCCCGGTGCCGCCCCAGGGGACGACTCCCTTGCGCCGCCCGTCCTCGTGCCGGTCATCGTAGCCGCACCCCGCCCGTCGCCACACCCTGTCACCGTGATGTCACTGTGCACGTAGCAAAAACGTAGCGGGAGACCAGAAGGTTCCCCGAACACCGTGGTTCTACACGGCTTCCGGAACCCTCACTCAGCAACTCCACCAGCAACTCCTCACGCACCTAGAAGGTTCCCGCCACATCGGCACGAACCCTCGACGAACCCTCGACAAGTCCCGCCATTCGGTCACTCGGCCCTCATCCACTGCTCCATCACCGCGAGCAGATGGTCGGGGTCGACCGGCTTCGTCACATAGTCGGAGGCGCCGGACTCGATCGCCTTCTCCCGGTCGCCCTTCATCGCCTTCGCGGTGAGCGCGATGATCGGCAGCCCGGAGAACTGCGGCATCCGGCGAATCGCCGTTGTCGTCGCGTATCCGTCCATCTCGGGCATCATGATGTCCATCAGGACGACCGCCACGTCGTCGTGCTGTTCCAGCACCTCGATGCCCTCACGGCCGTTCTCGGCGTACAGCACCGACAGACCGTGCTGTTCCAGAACACTCGTCAGCGCGAACACGTTGCGGATGTCGTCGTCGACGATCAGCACCTTCTCACCGCCGAACCGGATCCCGGGATGCGCCTGCGGCGCCGGCTCCTGCTCCGCGACCGACCACGGCTGCTGCTCCTGCTGCATGGACCGGTGGTATCCGTTGCCCGGCAGCTGCCTGCGCCGACGCCGGAAGAGCGCGGCCGGGCCGTTCTGCGTCTCCCGGTACGACTTCACCTCGGCCGGCGTCTCGATCTCCGGGCCGGAGAGCTCGGCCGGCTCGGACGCACCGTTCTCCGCCGCCGCCACCAGCTCTCCCGGTGCCAGCGTCGGCACGAGCTGCTGATAGCCCTGGGGCGGCAGCTCACTCGGGTGCAGCGGCAGATACAGCGTGAACGTCGAGCCGCGCCCCGGCTCGCTCTGCGCGTAAATCTCGCCTCCGAGCAGCTGCGCGATCTCCCGCGAGATGGACAGCCCGAGGCCCGTACCGCCGTACTTGCGGCTGGTCGTGCCGTCGGCCTGCTTGAACGCCTCGAAGATCACCCGCATCTTGCTGGCCGCGATACCGATGCCGGTGTCGGTCACCGAGAACGCGATCAGCGGCGCGTCCGGATCGGTGAGCGAACCGGCCTCCAGGAGCTGCTCGCGAATACCGACGGGGACGTCCTGCCCGGACGGCCGGATGACCAGCTCCACCGACCCGGAGTCGGTGAACTTCACCGCGTTCGACAGCAGGTTGCGCAGCACCTGCAGCAGCCTCTGCTCGTCGGTGTGCAGGGTGGCCGGCAGCTCCGGCGACACCCGCACGGACAGGTCGAGCCCCTTCTCCGCGGTCAGCGGCCGGAAGGTGGCCTCCACGTAGTCGACGAGCTGCACGAGCGCGATACGCGTCGGGGAGACGTCCATCTTGCCCGCCTCGACCTTCGACAGGTCGAGGATGTCGTTGATCAGCTGGAGCAGGTCGGAACCGGCACCGTGGATGGTCTCGGCGAACTCGACCTGCTTCGGCGAGAGGTTGCCCTCGGCGTTGTCGGCGAGCAGCTTGGCCAGGATCAGCAGCGAGTTCAGCGGCGTCCGCAGCTCGTGCGACATGTTCGCCAGGAACTCGCTCTTGTAGCGCATCGACACCGCGAGCTGCTCGGCACGTTCCTCCAGGACCTGTCGCGCCTCCTCGATCTCGGTGTTCTTCACCTCGATGTCGCGGTTCTGCTGGGCCAGCAGCTCGGCCTTCTCCTCCAGTTCGGCGTTGGACGCCTGGAGGGCCTTCTGTCGCTGCTCCAACTCCGCCGACCGCTCCCGCAGTTGCTCGGTCAGCTCCTGCGACTGCTTCAGCAGTTGCTCCGTCTTGGTGTTGACGGAGATCGTGTTGACGCTGGTCGCGATCATCTCCGCGATCTGGTTGAGGAAGTCCTTCTGGATCTGCGTGAACGGTGTGAACGACGCCAGTTCGATCACCCCGAGCACGCTGCCCTCGAACAGCACCGGCAGCACGATCACCTGCGCGGGCGGCGCCTCGCCGAGCCCCGAGGAGATCTTCAGATAGCCGCTCGGCGCGTTCTCCACCAGGATCGTGCGCTTCTCCTCGGCGGCCGTGCCGACCAGCGCCTCACCCGGCGCGAACGACGTCGGCATGGAACCCATCGAATAGCCGTACGAGCCCAGCATCCGCAGTTCGTACGGATCCCCCGAGCCGTCGGCCGACGACACGGCCACGAAGAACGCGCCGTGCTGCGCCGAGACAACCGGCGTCAGCTCGCTCATGATCAGCGAGGCCACGTCCTCCAGGTCCCGGCGCCCCTGCATCAGCGCGGAGATACGGGCCAAGTTGCCCTTCAGCCAGTCCTGCTCCTTGTTGGCGATCGTGGTGTCGCGCAGGTTGGCGATCATCTTGTTGATGTAGTCCTGGAGCTCCTGGATCTCCCCGGACGCGTCCACGTCGATCTTCAGGTTGAGATCGCCACGGGTCACCGCGGTCGCCACGCGCGCGATGGCACGCACCTGCCGGGTCAGGTTCCCGGCCATCTCGTTCACCGACTCGGTGAGGTCGCGCCAGGTGCCGTCGACGTCACGCACGCGTGCCTGACCGCCGAGCTGCCCCTCCGTACCCACCTCACGGGCGACTCGGGTGACCTCCTCGGCGAAGCTCGACAGCTGGTCGACCATCGTGTTGATGGTCGTCTTCAGCTCGAGGATCTCCCCGCGCGCGTCGATGTCGATCTTCTTCGTCAGGTCACCCTTGGCGATGGCCGTCGTGACCATGGCGATGTTGCGCACCTGACCCGTCAGGTTGGACGCCATCTGGTTCACCGACTCGGTGAGGTCCTTCCACGTGCCGGCCACACCGGGCACATGCGCCTGACCACCGAGGATGCCGTCCGTACCCACCTCACGGGCCACCTTGGTGACCTGGTCGGCGAACGAGCTCAGCGTCTTCACCATCGTGTTGAAGGTGTCGGCGAGCTGCGCGACCTCACCGCGCGCCTCGATCGTCACCGTCCGCGTCAGGTCACCGTTGGCGACCGCCGCGGCAACCTGGGAGATGTTGCGCACCTGAACGGTCAGGTTCTTGGCCATCAGGTTGACGTTGTCGCTGAGGTCCTTCCAGATGCCTGTGACACCCGGCACATGCGCCTGGCCGCCCAGGATGCCCTCGGTGCCCACCTCGCGGGCCACGCGGGTCACCTGCTCGGCGAAGGACGACAGCTGGTCCACCATCGTGTTGACGGTCGTGACCAGTTCGAGGATCTCGCCCTTGGCGTCGACGGTGATCTTCTTCGACAGGTCGCCCTTGGCGAC
Source organism: Streptomyces sp. NPDC048751 (assembly GCF_043198595.1). Classification (NCBI taxonomy): domain Bacteria; kingdom Bacillati; phylum Actinomycetota; class Actinomycetes; order Kitasatosporales; family Streptomycetaceae; genus Streptomyces; species Streptomyces sp. NPDC048751. Next base: position 6,596 of record NZ_JBICUX010000033.1, on the reverse strand, counting down.
CGCGGTCGTGACCTCGGCGATGTTGCGGACCTGGATGGTCAGGTTGTTCGCCATGAAGTTCACGGACTGCGTGAGGTCCTTCCAGGTGCCGGAGACACCCTGCACCTCGGCCTGACCGCCGAGGATGCCCTCCGTACCGACCTCGCGGGCCACACGCGTGACCTCCTCGGCGAACGACGACAGCTGGTCGACCATCGTGTTCAGCGTGTTCTTCAGCTCCAGGATCTCGCCGCGCGCGTCCACGGTGATCTTCTGGGACAGGTCACCCCGGGCCACCGCCGTGGCCACCTGGGCGATGTTGCGCACCTGGCCGGTCAGGTTCGACGCCATGCCGTTCACGGAGTCGGTCAGGTCGCGCCACACACCGGCCACACCGGGCACCTGCGCCTGACCGCCGAGGCGGCCCTCCGTACCCACCTCACGGGCGACCCGGGTCACCTGGTCGGCGAAGGCGGACAGCTGGTCCACCATCGTGTTGATCGTGTTCTTCAGCTCGAGGATCTCGCCGCGCGCGTCGACGTCGATCTTCTGCGACAGGTCACCCCGCGCGACCGCCGTCGTCACCTGCGCGATCTGCCGCACCTGAGAGGTGAGGTTGCCACCCATGAAGTTGACGGAGTCGGTCAGCTCCTTCCAGGTGCCCGACACCCCGTCCACCCGGGCCTGACCGCCCAGCCGGCCCTCCGTACCCACGTCACGGGCCATCCGGGTCACCTGGTCGGCGAAGCTCGACAGCTGGTCCACCATCGTGTTCACGGTGTTCTTCAGCTGGAGCATCTCGCCGGAGACGTCGACGGTCACCTTCTGCGACAGGTCACCGTTCGCAACCGCCGTCGTCACCTGGGCGATGTTCCTCACCTGCCCGGTGAGGTTGCGGAACGCGGTGTTGACGGAGTCGGTGAGGTCCTTCCACGTGCCGGCCGCCCCGGACACCTGCGCCTGACCGCCCAGCTCACCCTCGACACCGATCTCCCGCGCCACGCGCGTCACCTCGGCGCCGAACGCGGACAGCTGGTCGACCATCCCGTTGACGGTGTTCTTCAGCTCCAGCATCTCGCCGGCCACGTCCACGGTGACCTTCTGCGACAGGTCACCGTTGGCCACCGCCGTCGTCACCGCGGCGATGTCCCGCACCTGCGTGGTCAGGTTCCGGAAGACCGTGTTCACCGAGTCGGTGAGGTCCTTCCAGGTCCCCGCCGCACCCGGCACGTTCGCCTGCCCGCCCAGAGCCCCCTGGGACCCGACCTCGTTGGCCACGCGCGTGACCTCGTCCGCGAAGATCCGCAGCGTCTCGGTCATCTGGTTGATCGTGTCGGCGAGCTGAGCGACCTCACCGCGCGCCGGAACGGTCACCTTCTGTGAAAGGTCACCGTTGGCGACCGCCGTAGTCACCTGAGCGATACCGCGCACCTGGGCCGTCAGGTTGCCGGCCATGGTGTTCACCGAATCGGTGAGTTCCTTCCACACACCGTCGACGCCGGACACCTGCGCCTGGCCGCCCAGGATGCCCTCCGTGCCCACCTCGCGGGCGACACGCGTCACTTCGGAGGAGAACGCGGAGAGCTGGTCCACCATCGTGTTGACGGTGTTCTTCAGCTCCAGCATCTCACCGGCGACATGAACCGTGACCTTGCGTGACAGGTCACCCTTGGCGACCGCCGTCGTCACCAGCGCGATGTCCCGCACCTGCGCCGTCAGCCGGTCCGCCATCGTGTTGACGGAGTCCGTCAGGTCCTTCCACGAACCCGACATGCCCCGCACCTGGGCCTGCCCGCCCAGCTTGCCCTCCGTACCGACCTCACTGGCCACCCGCGTGACCTCGTCGGTGAACGTCGACAGCTGGTCGACAAGGTTGTTGACGGTCCGCCCGACCTTCAGGAACTCACCGCGCAACGGATGCCCGGGCCCCTCCGGGGTGTGCGTCCGCAGCTCCATGCGCGGCGACAGATCACCCTCGGCCACCGCCGACAGCACCCGGCTGACCTCGGAAACAGGCCGGGCCAGGTCCTCCACCAGCGCGTTGGCGTTGTCGATCGCCGTCGCCCAGGCACCCTCGCAGGCACCCGTCTCCAGACGCTCCGTGAGCTTTCCCTCACGGCCCACCATGCGCCGCACCCGCGACAGCTCGCCCGTCAACTGCAAGTTGCGGTCGGCGACCTCGTTGAAAACGGCCGAGATCTCCGACATCACGCCGTCCCCGGACACCGTGAGCCGCTTGCGGAAGTTCCCGTCACGCATGGACACGAGGGCCGCCAGCAGCCTGTTGAGGGCGGCCGTGTCCACAACCGTGGTGCCGCCCCGGGGCGTGCGCTGCTTGCTCAGGGACTGTCCGCCTTTCGCGCGCGCCTTCGTACTCCGCGTCGCTGCGCCAGACTCCACTGTGTCCCTCCCGCAGGGGTCGACCGTTACTGCTGTACTGGGGTGGTGCTTCTCGACGTACCGGTTGCTGCCGCTACTGCTGCGTATTCCTGCCCGATGTAATCAGGCCGGGCCAAGGGGCTGCTTCCCGACATACACAGAAGACACGCGACCTGCCCGGACCTTCACAAGAAGCTTGCCCAGTGTTTCACCCTCACCCAACCAGGCCATAACAGTTCGGCAGCTTCGCACACGGTCCGCACACCCGGGGGACGGAATCACAGGCGACCGGCATCCGCACGGTGGGGGAAGGTAAGTAACCTTGCATCCGGCTGTCCAGCCGCGCCGGCCCGTCCGGCCTGGGCGGTGGCACGAGAACGAGCGGGCATCGGAGGGGCGGCCGCACACATGACCACCGGACTGATCCCGGGGGGACAGACCCCGGACCCTCGGCCGACGAGCGCGCTGCCGCCGCACCAGCGGAGCGAGCGTGTCGGCCAGGCAGCCCAGCACGCCGACAACCGGTCGAGGAGTTCTGTGATCACCGCGCGCGCGGCCGCCAGCTTCGAGCCCGTCGGGCGATCCGTCGCCACCGCGCGCTCCTTCGTCCGCGACACCCTGCAGGGCTGGGGCTTCGGCGACATCGTCGACGACGCCGTCGTCCTCACCAGCGAACTCGTGACCAACGCCGTGGTCCACGCCGGCACCCACGCCGACGTCCTGTGTCTGCGCAGCGACAACGGCGTACGGATCGAGGTGGGCGACCGCTACCCCGAGCGCGAGATCCCCCTCCAGGGCTCGGCCGTCAACATGGGCAACCTGGACCGCGAGGGCGGCCGCGGCCTCCAGCTCTGCGCGGCCATCGCCGGCCGCTGGGGCGTCGAGTACACGCCCACGCACAAGCAGGTGTGGTTCCAACTCGACCTCCCGGAACGCCCGGTGGGCACCCGCGCGGCAGGCCCTTCGCTCCCCGCCGACCTCCTCCCCCTCGCCGACGGCCGCGTCCGCGTCGCGGTCGTCCAGATCGACCGTACGGGCGCCATCTCCGCCTGGAACGAGGACGCCGAGGAACTCTTCGGCTACGCCGCCGACCAGGTCGTCGGCAAGCCCCTCACCGACCTCGCGGCCTGGCCGCACACCCCGGGCACCAGCACCGGCATCGCCGAGGCCCTCCAACTCTCCCGCTGGGAGGGCAGTTACGGCATCCGCGGCGCCGACGGACGCGTGACCCCCGTGTACGCCTCGCACCTCCGCGTCCGCGACACCGGCGGCGAGCCGTCAACCGTGTGCCTCCTCGTACGTGACCACGAACGGGCTGTTCTGCAGACCCCGTTGCGCGTCCCGTCCTCCGACACGACATCCGCCATCGACGGCCCGAGCAACGACCCCTTCGAGGTGTTCATCGGCTCTCCGGCCCCCGACGACCTCGACGGCCTCCTCCAGCGCACGGTCGAACGCGCCCGCGACATGCTCGACGCCGACTCCGCCTTCCTGCTCCTCGCGACCGACGACGAGACGGAGTTGGAGGTCCGCGCCTCCACCGGCCTGCCCTCCGCCCGCCAGCGCTTCGCGCGCGTGCCCGTGGAGGCGGGCCCCGGCCGCTACGGCTCGGCCCGCATGCCGGCCGTCCACGAGGACCTCACGGCCGTACCGGGCGCGGTCCCCCTGCTCAACGGCACCGGGATGCGCTCGGTGGTGACGGTCCCCCTCAAGGTCGAGGGCCGCCTCACCGGCTCCCTCGGCGTCGCCGCGGAATCTCCCGGCCGCTACTCCAACGAGGAGGCGCTGCGCCTGCAGTTCGCGGCCGACCGCATCGCTCTGGCCGTCGAGTCGGCCCGCCTGGGCGAGCTGGAACGCCTGCGCCGAGGCTCGCTCAGCTTCCTCGTGGAGGCCTCCGACCTCCTCGCCGGAACCCTGGACCGCGACCAGACCCTGGCCCTGATGGCCCAGATGACCGTCCCGACCCTGGCCACCTGGTGCGCCGTCTACACGATCGCCGACCAGGCCTCGGAGCCCTACCTGTCGTACGTCCTGCACGAGGACGAGGAACTCATCGACGGCATCAAGTCGTTGCTGTCGAAGATCTCTCCGCCCGACCCGGTCCCCACCCCCGGCGCCCGAGTCTGGCCGGCCCCCGCGGAGGCCGCCCACCAGGCCGCCCTGCGCACCTCCATGCGCAGCCTCGGCCTCGGCGAGCCCACCACGGTCAGCTCCGGCATCGGCCCGACGCTGGCGACGGCCTCGGCCGTGGGCGGCGAGACGGTCGTCCTCCCCCTGGTCGCCCGCAACCGTGTCATCGGCATGCTCACGCTCGGCAAGCCCACTGACGAACACTTCCGCCAGGAGATCCTGGAACTGGCCGAGGACCTCTCCCGCCGGGCCGCCCTGGCCCTGGACAACGCCCGCCTCTACTCGGAGCGCACGGCCATCAGCCAGTCGCTCCAGCGCAGCCTCCTGCCGCCCGAGCTCCCCGAGATCGAGAACGTCGAGGTCGAGGTCATCTACCGGGCGGCCGGCGAGGGCAACGAGGTCGGCGGCGACTTCTACGACCTCTTCCCGATCCGCGACGGCGCGTACGGCTTCGCCATCGGCGACGTCTGCGGTACGGGCCCGAACGCGGCCGCGGTCACCGGCCTCGCCCGGCACGCCCTGCGCCTCCTGGCCCGCGAGGGCCTCAGCGGCCCGGCCGTCCTGGAACGCCTGAACTCCGCGATCCTCGACGAGGGCGCCCGCAGCCGCTTCCTGACCCTCCTCTACGGCGAACTGCGCCCCCAGGAGGACGGCAGCGCGGAGTTGAAGGTGGTCTGCGCCGGCCACCCTCTCCCCCTCCGCCTGCGCCAGGACGGCACGGTCGAGGCGGCCGCCGAGCCCCAGCCGCTCCTCGGCGTCATGGACGACCTGGAGCTCTACGAGCAGACGGTCACCCTCGACCCCGGTGATGTCCTCCTGTGCGTCACGGACGGCGTCACCGAGCGCCGCGAGGGCACCCGCATGCTGGGCGACGACGGCCTCGCCGACGTCCTCACCACCTGCACGGGTCTGACGGCCGGCGCGGTCGCGGCCCGCATCATGCGCGCCGTGGAACGCTTCGCGTCGGACGCGCCCTCCGACGACATGGCCATCCTGGCGATGCGCGTCCCGGGCATCCACAAGGACTGACGAGAACTGACACGGGCATGAAAAAGGCCCCCGCCCGAAAGGGCGGAGGCCTTAATGCTTGAGCCCCCAAACGGAATCGAACCGTTGACCTTCTCCTTACCATGGAGACGCTCTACCGACTGAGCTATAGGGGCCTGTCACCTTTTGAGGTTTCCCTCGCGGCAACGGAATAGATCATACCCCGAACAGACCCGTGCTCCCAAACCGTTCAGAAGGCGGGCTGCAGCAGCCCACCGAGCGCGTTGCACGCGGCCACGGTCCGCTGCATGTCCCGCTTCGTCAGCAGGGCGTCCACCGGCAACGCGAGCGTCTCGTCGGAGGCCCGCTCCGTCTCCGGCAGGGACACACACCGCCGGAACTCGGGCAGACGGTGCACGGGAGTCTTCACCGGCACCCGGCAGTCAACGCCCTTGGCCCGCACGGCCCGAGCGAACGCGTCCCGGTCCGGCCGCCCGTTCCCGGGCACCCTCACGACGTACTGCTGGTAGGTGTGCCCGTCCCCACCGTCGGGAGTCCGCACCCCTCGCAACTTCCCGTCGAGATAAGCCGCCCGCTGCCGGCGCTGCGCCACCTCGTCGTACGGCGACTCGGACTCCGCCTGCTCCAACACGAGCAACCCGTGCCGCTGCCCCACACCGTGCAGTCGCAGGATGTCGGCCGGCCGCCCGAATCGATGTACGGCAACGACGGCCGCGGTACGCGGAGTTATGGCTGCTTCGACCGCGGACGGATCAAGGCAGTAGGTCACCGCGTCTATGTCGGCGAACACCGGGAGCGCCCCGGCCAGGGTCACCGCCTCGGCGACTTCCACGTTGCCGAAGGCCGGCACGACCACCTCGTCGCCGACACCTATGTCGGCGGCCCTGAGCATTGCAGCAGTACCCATGCTCTGGATGTTGGTTGCGCAATGTGAACTTCAAGTGAAGGGAAACAAAAAAGGGTTGGACCCGGAACCGAAGGTTCAGGGTCCAACCCATTCAAAATTTGTTCGGCGGCGTCCTACTCTCCCACAGGGTCCCCCCTGCAGTACCATCGGCGCTGTAAGGCTTAGCTTCCGGGTTCGGAATGTAACCGGGCGT
>NZ_JBICUX010000032.1:0-39411 GCF_043198595.1 Streptomyces sp. NPDC048751 | reverse complement strand
GAGCGCCGTCCGTTCAACCGTGACCGTGACGGTGACCGTGGTGGCCGTTCGTTCGAGCGTCGTGACGACCGCGGTGGCTTCCGCCGCGACGACCGCGGTGACGAGCGCCGTCCGTTCAACCGTGACCGTGACGGTGACCGTGGTGGCCGTTCGTTCGAGCGTCGTGACGACCGTGGCGGCTTCCGCCGCGACGACCGCGGTGGTCACCGCGGCAGCGACCGTCCGTTCAACCGCGACCGTCGTGACGACCGCCCGGGCTTCCGCTCCGGCGGCCACGACCGCCCCGGCCACGACCGTCCCGGCCACGACCGTCCCGGTCACGACCGTCCGTACGGCCGTCGTGACGACCACCGCGGCGGTGGCTCCTTCGGCCGCCGCGAGGACAAGCCGCGTTGGAAGCGCAACGGCTGACGTCGGCTGACGATCTGATCCCGGAAGGGCCCGTACGACTCCGGTCGTACGGGCCCTTCCGGCGTTTTCCAGCCATATTCGATGGGTCTGTGGCGCATGTCGCGTCCCCGGTGAGGGAATCGCTGGGGACATGACAGATGACGCCAGAGTGAGTGGGCTGTCTGACGAGGAACGGCTGGCCCAGCTCGGTTACACGCAGGTTCTCGCCCGCCGCATGTCGGCGTTCTCCAACTACGCGGTCTCCTTCACGATCATCTCGGTCCTGTCGGGGTGTCTGACGCTGTACCTGTTCGGGATGAACACGGGCGGCCCCGCCGTGATCACCTGGGGCTGGGTGGCGGTCGGCCTGATGACGCTCTTCGTCGGCCTGTCGATGGCCGAGATCTGTTCGGCCTACCCGACGTCGGCGGGTCTGTACTTCTGGGCGCACCGCCTCGCGCCCCCGCGTACGGCGGCGGCCTGGGCCTGGTTCACGGGCTGGTTCAACGTGCTGGGCCAGGTGGCGGTGACGGCGGGCGTCGACTTCGGCGCCGCGTCCTTCCTGGGCGCGTACCTGAACCTCCAGTTCGACTTCGAGGTGACGCCCGGCCGGACGGTGCTGCTCTTCGCGGCGATCCTGGTGGTGCACGGCCTGCTCAACACCTTCGGCGTCCGGATCGTCGGCCTGCTGAACAGCGTGAGCGTGTGGTGGCACGTCCTGGGCGTGGCGTTGATCGTCGGCGCGCTGACCTTCGTACCGGACCACCACCAGTCGGCGTCCTTCGTCTTCGGCGAGTTCGTGAACAACACGGGCTGGGGCAGCGGGGTGTACGTAGTGCTGTTGGGCCTGCTGATGGCGCAGTACACGTTCACCGGCTACGACGCCTCCGCCCATATGACGGAGGAGACGCACGACGCGTCCACGGCCGGCCCGAAGGGGATCGTGCGTTCGATCTGGACGTCGTGGATAGCGGGCTTCGTGCTGCTGCTGGGCTTCACGTTCGCGATCCAGTCCTACGACGGCGCCCTCGCCTCCCCGACCGGCGCGCCGCCCGCGCAGATCCTGCTCGACGCGCTGGGCGCGACGGCCGGCAAGTTGCTGTTGCTGGTGGTGATCGGGGCTCAGCTGTTCTGCGGGATGGCGTCGGTGACGGCCAACAGCCGCATGATCTACGCCTTCTCCCGCGACGGCGCCCTCCCGCTCTCCCACGTCTGGCACACGGTCAGCCCGCGCACCCGCACCCCCGTCGCGGCGGTGTGGCTGGCGGCGGGCGGTGCGCTGGTGCTGGGTCTGCCGTACCTGATCGATGTCACCGCGTACGCGGCGGTCACCTCCATCGCGGTGATCGGCCTCTACATCGCGTACGTCATCCCGACGCTGCTGCGGGTGCGCAAGGGCGCGGCGTTCGAGCGGGGCCCGTGGCACCTGGGCCGGTGGTCCGGGGTGATCGGTGTGGTGTCGGTGGGCTGGGTCGGCGTGATCACGGTCCTGTTCATGCTTCCGCAGGTGTCCCCGGTCACCTGGGAGACCTTCAACTACGCGCCGATCGCCGTCCTCGCCGTCCTCGGCTTCGCCGCGACCTGGTGGCAGGCGTCGGCCCGCCACTGGTTCCTCAACCCCGACCACGAACGTACCCGCGCCCGCGAGGCGGCCCGCGCGGGCGCCCCCGAACCGGTCGATCCCTGACACTCCCCGACACTCCCGGCCTCATCCAGCCACCCGGCGCGGCCGTGTCTCCGGATACCCGATCGGAGACACGGCCGCGTCCCGCTATGCTCGTGGAGGCAACATCACGCAACACCGCCAGGGCCCTTAGCTCAATTGGCAGAGCAGTGGACTTTTAATCCATTGGTTGTGGGTTCGAGTCCCACAGGGCCTACCGCATCACCCCCAGCTCACAGCAGGAACGAGCCGGGGGTGTGTCCGTGTCAGGTGGGTCTCATGGCGAGCGGGCGGCCGCCCCGTCGGACGGCCGCCCTGCCCCCGCCTCCGGCTGCCGCTCCGGGCCCGCCGGCGCCTAGGGCAGCGCTTTCCCTACAGGGCGGACGAGGCGATGACCGCGGTGAGAGCGGCGACCGTGGTGCGGATCGTGTCTCCGAGTGCCGCGGCCTTGCCCTGCCCCTCGGCGATCGCGCTCAGACGGTCATCGCGTGCCTCCGCCCCGGGGCCATGCGGCAGGACGGTCTGGAGGCCCGCGTGGTGCAGCACGGTGATGAGCGCCGCCGTGCGCTCATCGGGGTCCTGGCCCTGCGCGACGACGGCTGTGAGACGCCCTCGCAGCGCCGCGAGTTCTGGCAGGTCCGTGACCGGGTGCTTCACCGATCCGAAGGCGCCGAGGACCCGTCGTCCCTGCTCCCGTACCAGTCCCTTCTCCAACAGCCCCCGGTACGCCGCGTCGAGTGCCTGCTCGCGTACGGCCAGCAGCCACTCCCGGGGCGTCTCCTCGGGATGGCTCCGCACGTGCTCGGTCATGGCCGCGGCCGCCGGATCCACCGGAGTCGACGCGCCGGAGACGACGAGTGCGCCGTCACGCTCCGTCAGATACCTGGAGGAGCTCAACTCCAGCAAGGCGGCCGCCGAAACCGCCAGGGACACCCGCAGCGGCGCTTCGCGCAGGGTGCCTGTCTCTTCGTCCAGTGCGAGCAGCACAATCTGCTCGCCGATTGTCAGATCCTTGGTCATGGGATCCCCCTTCTCGGGAGAAGGACGAGCCACAGGAAGCTGAGGTTCCCGTTACGCATCGTGATGGGACTGTTGCCTGGTACCGCGAGCGTTGCGCATTCTTGGTGGACGAACGGACCGAGCACGGACATCCCTGAAGGGCAGCGGCTGGTGTGGTTATCCCGTACTTCCAACCCGTGGCTTCACGCGACCTCGGCCGTCACGGGCCTTCTGACTCTGGCCGCCGGTGCGGCCGCCGTCGGTGATCTGGTGAGCCTGCGTCCAGGGCTGGCCCTGACGGCATCGTTCGCGCTCGCCTCGGTCCTGGTGCTGGGCTGTGCCTCCGTGCAGGCGCGGGTCGATGAGAGGGGGCTGGAAGTGTCCTTCGGGCCGTTCGGCTGGCCGACGCGGCACTGGGCTGTCGAGGACATCGAGTCGGCTCGCGTCGAGCGGCGCACACCAGTGCAGGTGGGTGGCTGGGGCTATCGACTGAGTGGCCTGGGGACCACCGTGATGCTGCGCGGTGGTGAGTGCCTCGTCATCCGGGCCCGGGGCAAGGACTTCGCCGTGAGCGTGGATGACGCCGAACGCGGCGCCGCACTCCTGAACTCGCTCAGTGCGTGAGCTTGAGCCCGATGACGCTGCCGACGATCAGCGTCAGGAACAGCACCTGCGGTGCGGTCACCGGCTGCCGTCCGCCGGCCATCGCGTAGAGGATCGTGAGCACCGCGCCGATGCCGACCCACACCGCGTACGCGGTCCCGACGGGGAGGTCCCGCATCGCGTAGGCCAGTCCGGCCATGCTCGCGGTCAAGGCAGTGGCGAAGACCAGGGTCGGGCCGAGGCGGCTGAGGCCTGCGGACTTGCCCAGGGCGGTGGCCCACACGGCTTCCAGTACGCCCGAGACGGCCAGAACCAACCACGACATGACAGCCCTCCTACGGGCCGTCTTGTCGCACGCCGGGTACGGCACCCATCGTCCGGGAGCCACGTGATCGGGCTCGGTTCCAGGCTCTCACACGTGGGGTTCGCCCGATTCGGGGCGGGCGCTGGGTGGTTGCTCGACGACGAAGGAGCCCTTACCGCGCACGGTGACGATCAGGCCGCGTTCGCGAAGCTCCTGTGCGGCGCGCCGCGCGGTGAGTCGTGCCACGCCGTACTCGTCGGCGAGGTGGTTCTCCGAGGGGATCGGCCGGTCCGGGGCCAGCTCCCCGGCCGCGATCTTCCCAGCGATGACGTCGGCCAACTGGGCATAGAGCGGTCTCGCGCTCATTGGGTCCAGGACGGCCTCTGGCTCTTCTGCATCGCTCATATGTCCAACGTAGAGGGACAGGGAGTTCCACGATCGAGTGGATCCCTCTCTACTTGTATGCAGAGGGCTATAGCCCGATATAGCTTTCACGAGATGAAACACCCCGGCGAGGTGGCTAGACCTCCCGGGGCACGGCCAACGCTTACTCAGGAGCGTCGACATGCACGACCTTATCCGCCGCACCCTCGAATCGCTGCGCCTTCTACTCGGCCCGGGCACGGGCAAACGGCGCCGTACGCACAGGCACCTCCGCCCCCGACTGTGCCTGCACGTCACGGTCGTGCGGCACCACACCCACCTGCCCCACCACCGCTCCCCCTACGGTCTCGCCGCTCCCCTCGACGGCGCCGACTCCGCCCTCGTCCGCCCCTACCTCCTGATCGGTGCTCAGGAGGTGGCCGCCTGATGAAGCGCCTCCTCCCTTGGCTGTCCCCCGACGGCAAGCCCTGCTACCTGGTGACGGACAGCGGCGGCGGGTACGTGTCCCGTCTCGCCGACGACCTGGAGGCCATGCAACTCGCCACGGCCGCCGACGTGCTGGGCCTCGCCCGCCCGCTGCTGGACGACCCCTCGTCGTCGTACACCGAGGTCCGTTACGCCGGCATCCGGATCGCCGAGTGCCTGAGCGATGCCCTGCGCGTTGCCGAGTCACGGGGCATGCGGCTGCCCGTACTGGACGAGCAGGAGACCGAAGACACTTAAGGACACCGGGGTCAGAGAACGAGAACTCCGGCGCCCTTGCCGGGGGTCGCGTTCCAGGTGCGGATCTTGTCGGCGACCTGCTTCACCTTCGGGGAGGTGGGCGGGACGTCGATCTGGAAGTGGCTCTCGTCGGGCGTCGGGAAGTCGCCGCCCCACTTCACCACGCCCTCGCAGTCGGTGAGGAGGTCGCGGATCACGGCGAGCTGGGGGGCGAAGAAGCCGCCCCGGGCGCCCGCCGGGTAGGAGTCGGGCCGGATGTCGACGGCTGTGCCCGACGCGTGGTTCGTGTCGTAGCCCTTTGTCTGCGCCGGAGGGCGGTAGCCGATCACGTCCCCGTCGCGCAGCGCCTCGATCTCGTAGTGGAAGCGGCGGACGACGTGGACGAGGATCGTCTCCGCGTCGCCGATCGCGAGGTCGATGCCGAAGCCGGCGCCGGGTACCGGGCAGGTCCAGATGCTGCCGTCGGCGTTGGGGGGTGTCGTGGCGATCGGCCAGCCGTTGGCGGAGACGGGGGGGCTGTCCGTCGAGCCTGCCGGGTCCGCCGACGTCGCCTTGTCGGCGGCGAAGGCCGCAGGTGCCGTCGTACCGGCGACCGCGCCCGCCGCGACCGCCGTGGTGACCGCCGAGCGCAGGAAGTGTCGTCGCGTTGCTGCCATGGGTGCTCTGTTCCTCTCCGGTGCTTCCCGCGTCCGTCAGCGGCCCGTGCCGCGCAGGGGCGCGTAGTGCTTCTCCAGGACCTGGTACAGGCCCAGCTGGGTCGATCCGTCCAGGCCGCCCGAGCCGAGGAAGTCGCCCAGGAGCCGACGGGTGCTCTCCGCCGTGTCGGCGAGGCCGGGGCGGGGCAGGCCCAGGTCGTGGGCGGCCTTGATGAGGGCGTAAGCGGTGCTGTTGATACGGAACTTGTCGTCGTCGCGGGTCTTCTGGCGGACCGCGCGGACGTCGGCGGAGTCGGAGGCGTCGAGGAGCGGGCCGCGCAGGATGCGTTGCTGGACGCAGTAGTTGCGGGCGGCGATGGTGGTGTGCGGCGAGAGCGTCGTCCCCGTGCGCACCGACCACAGCACGCTCGTGGCGATGAGGGCCTTGCGCATGCGCAGGGTGCGGGCCAGGTCGGTCAGGACGGCGTCGTACGCGAGGAGGGTGTCGAAGGCGTTGGTCGTGCTGTCGGCGCCGGAGGTCACCGTCGTGGACGTGGGCGTCGGGTCGCCGGCCCCCCGCTCCGGGAGTCCCCAGGAGCGCAGGTAGAGCCCTACGTCCGTGAGGGCGACCGCTCGTCGTGACGTGTCGAAGCGGACGTCGAGGTCGGTCGCTACGGCCGGGGGGGGCATACGTGATCTGGCCGACGTCGCGGCCGGACGCGATGTTCTTGTCGATCTGGATCGCGCCCTCGCCGGTGCCCACGTCGACGGTGGCGATCTGGTCGAAGGCCCAGTCGTCGGGGAGCGGGGAGGCCACGTTGCCGGTGTAGGCGGTGGACATGTCGGAGACGAAGCTCGCGGTGGTGAGCCCCTCGGCGCCCACCCGGGCGCACACGGCGCGCGCGCCGTAGATACCGGTGAGGTAGCCAGCGCCGTCGGCGTCGATCGCGGCCTTGAGGGCCCGGAAGTAGGGGAGCACGCCGGTGGTGACCTCGGCGTCCACGGCGTCGTAGTCGACGGCGAAGTAGATGCGGGTGCCGGGGCGGAAGCCGTGGTAGCGCACCCAGTACAGGGCGTCGGCGGCGTCCGAGGCGCCCTGCGCGGAGGTGAAGTAGCTCGCGGCGGCACCGTTGGTCTGGTAGATCGGGAAGCAGCGCAGCCCGTTCGCGGCCAGGGTCCTCAGCTCGCCGGGCTTGATCATCTTGTCGAGGGTGGTGCCGGGCACGTTCGACAGGTACCGCCCGACCACCTGGTACCCGGCGGCGGCGAGCTCCTTGGCCCGGGTGTCCGTGACCTCCGTGGAACAGTCCGAGGCGGTGCCTTTGCGTGAGGTGTCGCCGGTGGACACCAGCAGGGACGCCCAGGTGGTGAAGTCGCCCTTGGCGGTGAGGGGAAGCCGCGCGAACTCCTGGAAGGAGGCCACCCGTCCGGCGAGCCGCGCGTCGAACGTGTCTGTGAAGGTGATTCCCCGGCGCTGGTTGAACGCCATCGCGGCCGAGAACAGCCGCACCCAGGCGCCGGTCGACCCGACGGAGAGAGTGGCGGACCTGACCCCGCTCTGTGTCCCGGGACCGAAGACACCGTTGGCCACGTCGTCGGTCATACCGATCTCGTACTGCACGGCGTACATCAGCGCCCGCTGCACGTCCCGTGAGTAGCGGCCGTCGCAGGCGATGACGAAGAAGTTGGCCCGCCCGACGTACGTCGCGTTCATCCAGCGCTGCGCCGCGCGCACGGTGCCGCTGCCGCCGTCCTGGCAGGTGTACGCGTCCCTGTTCAGCAGCGCCTTGAACAACTTCGGCACGACGGCGTCCCCGGGATACGGCTCGTCGAGGCCCGCGTCCGCCTTCAACTGCCTTACGGCGGCTGCGACTCGGGCGCCGTACACACCGTCGATGTCGCCGCCGTCGTAGCCCTTGCAGCACAGGGCGGCCTGGACGATACGGATGACGTTGGCCGGGACGGTCGTGGAACTCCCGTCGATCGTGGGCCACTTGGACGTGAGCGTTGCGAGTGTGGTGGGCCCGAAGTTGTCCGAGAGCGCGGTGATGCCCAGCTCGTACTGCAGGGCGCGGACCAACGCGTACACCGTCGGCCAGTCCACCACCCCGGTCTCCTCGACCTTGCCGATACCCGGCACGTCTCCGTACGTGCCGTTGATGAATCTCTGGGCGCCCAGCACCCTCTCGTCGGCCATGGATGGATGTTCCTTTCGCATGGGGGGTGAGCAGAAGGAAACCGGAGCAACATCACAGCCGCGCAGCCCTTCCCCCGCTACCGACCGGTCTCCCCAAGAAGCTCCCACTACTTCCGCAATCTCCACGGCCCCGACAGCAACAGGCAACCGGGAACGGGTCGCTCGGTCCCACGTAGGCGTGAACGGGGTCGAGTTGTGCGTGGCTGGAACGCGCCCCTGGACTGGCCGAGGGTGTCCCTGCGGTGAGGCTCTGTCTCGCAGATTCGGGGAGTGGTGCGCCTCGGGGCCGGGCCCAATCCTTCCCCTCGTGCCCAGGCATGCGCTGCTTTTCAGTCATTCATGCGCTTTGGGGTAACAAATACAATCCAGTTCCTAGCTGGGGGATATGCGAACTACGCATCTGCGACACGAGGCACGGGGAGACACAAGTGAAGAAGATCCTGCTGACCGCGGGACTCGTCGGAGCTCTGCTGGTGGGGACGGGTGCGCCGACCATGGCCATCTCCGACTCCGCGTCGACGTCGCTGCCCGGCACCGGCGCGAAGGTCGAGGTCAACGCCTGGCAGTGCAGCGCCTACACCGACAAGTGCTCCTTCAAGACGTCCACCAAGACCAGGAAGCACGGCGCGAAGTACAAGGTCAGCAAGATCACCAACACGGCGACCGTGAAGGCCAACGGCTGGCAGGCCACTCTCGCGCTGAGCCCGAGCGGCACGATGGTGAGCGAGAACACCCGCCAGGTCAGCTGGACCAACGAGAACACCTGGATCGCCGACATCAGCGGCATCGCCGACCCCGGGGGTTCGCTCAACACGAGCATCACCACCTGCTCCGACGGTGGCGCCTTCAAGTCCGGTGTCAAAGCCTTCGCCTCGGCCTGCGCCAACGACTGACTGATGAGCCGCCGCATGAAGGACAGCCTCCTCCAAGGGGACCGGGGCCGCCGTGGCCAGGTGCTCGCGGCCGCGACGGCGGCGATCGCGGCGACCGCCCTGGGCGTCTCGATGCTCAGCGGCGGGACGGTGGACCGGCCCCACCGGCCGGGCGGCGACCTGGCCGAGCAACTGGACGCCTTGCGTGGAGCGAACGACCTGGTACGAGCGACCCGTGCCGATGTCGGGCGGGACCCCGCGCTGTATCCGACGGCGTACGGGCGTTTGGAGGCCGCCCTCCACAAGGGCCACGGAACGCCCGCGCCAGTGCCCGAGGTCCGCTCGACGACTCTGGCGGATCTCGCCCGCACCGACAGCCTGGACACCCCCGCCTGGCAGGCGCACTACGTGTGCCTGTCGACCACGGGCTCCAAGAGGACCGACCCGGTGACTGTTCTTGAGCGGGCGGGGCTTCGCAAGCGGGCGGAGAGCGAAGCGCTGGCGTACCTGCGCGCGCCGGACGAAGAGGACGATGCACTGACCTCGCTCGCCACACGTGCCGCCTTCCTCCAGACCCTGACCTGCCTGGGCCGCGACGACGAGGTCTCCCGCGCCGGCCTGGACCACCTCGCGGCTGACACCGCCAGTGCGGACCAGCCCGTACCAGCGCTCTACGCCGTCGAGGCGCTGCGGGCGGTCGGGGTGCGCGCCCACGCCACCCGGGCCCTCCGCGACGCCGATGAGCTCCTGGAGGCCGACTGCGCCAGGCTTGACCCCATTCAGCGAGCTGCTCTTTCTCTGTTGCACGGGCAGCTGACGCAACAGACCCGTACCTGTCTGTCGCCGGCCTTGAAGGACTCCGACACCCAGACGCGATGGCTGGTCCGACGTGCCCTCACCCTCGGTGCCACCGGATCGACCTTGGCGCTTCCCGCGCCCGTGAGCAGCATCCGGCCCGACGGCCTCGTCGCCAAGTCGCCGATCCAGCTGGGCACGCTCACCGCCACGTACAACGCCGCGCGAGCCCTCACCGCGAGCGCACAACAGCAGCGCGCTCCCGACTGGCTGACGAAACGGCTCAGGCGACTGGGCTCGGGCCCCGGCCTCGATCCGTCCGACCGGCTCCTGCTCGCCATGACCTGCCACCGGCTGTCCCTGGCCTGCGGACCCCAGGCCGAGAAGGGCGCGAAGGAGGCAGCCGAACTGAGGGTGCCGGCACGCCTGACCGCGGAGAACCAGCGCAGTTGGTACGGCGCCATGGCAGCCCGCGCCGAGTTCGGTCTGGGCTGCCGACGCACCTCTGTCGAACGGCCCAGGGGCGAGGCAGGCGCCCTCTCTCCCCGTTCGCTGCGCATCGTGGTGGTGCTCGCAGACGCGGGCTGTACCACCCAGGCCGAACGGCTCACTGAGGGAACCGACCTCGTCGCACAGGCCCGGCAGGCCCTGCGAGAAGGGGACCTGCCGACCGCCTCCGACGCGGTCCAGGCTGCTCTCGCGTCCGACCAGAGCATTCCGCAGACGTTGTGGGACGAGCTTCCCGCGCTGCTGGAGCGCTACCGCGACGCAGAGTTCCCCGACCTGTACGCCGCCGAGCCCGGCGATGCCGCCTCCGCGGACGCCACCAGAGCCGCGTACTACCTCCTCGCCTGAGTCCGAACCCCCGTATCCCGCTTCAGGAGGGCATCGCCCGTATGAACACCGCCTCCCCACCCGCTCTCGTCGCCGAGGGCCTCTCCTTCAGATACGCGTCCGGTGGCGGTGTCGACCGTGCGGATCTCACTCTCGACGCGGGAGTGATGGCTGCGGTCGGGGGCCCTTCGGGGTCGGGGAAGAGCACGTTGCTTGCTTTGCTCGGGTTGGTTCTCTCGCCGGGGGCAGGGGTGCTGTGTGTCGGTGGTACGGACACCGGTGGGCTCGGTGCCGGGGAGCGGGATCTGTTGCGGCGGCGGTCGATCGGGATCGTGTTGCAGGATCTGGGGCTGTTGACGTTCCTCAACGCCTGGGAGAACGTCGCCGCGGCGTTCGGGCCCCGGCTCGGCCGGCACCGTACGGCGGCTCGTGCGTTGCTCGCTGAGCTCGGGATGGGGGAGTTGGCCGACTCGCCCGTAACGGAGCTCTCCGGGGGACAGCGACAACGTATTGCCGTCGCCAGGGCGGCCGTGAAGCAACCGGTGCTCGTTCTGGCCGATGAGCCGACCTCGGGGCTTGATGCGAAGACCGCCGACGCTGTCATGGGCTCCCTGCGGTCGTGTACCGAGCGGGGGGCGGCTGTGTTGCTAGTCACGCATGACTCCGGGGTCGCGGCGAGGTGCGATCAGCGGTACGTGCTCGACGCCGGTGTGCTGAGTGCGCGTCAGAACAGTCGCAAGGAGACCCTCGGATGAGTCGTTGGAGTTTCTACACCTGGACTCGGGACGGGCGTTCATTGCGGCGGGCCTTGCCTGCGCTCAGTGTGTTGGCCGCGCTGTTGACCATGTCCGCAGGGGTGGCGGGGGGTGCTGCCGGGGCCGTGGAGCGGGATGTGTTGCGGGCGGGTGGACTGACGCAGGTGGAAATTTCGGCGTTCGAGGGGGATGCGTCGGTTCGACCGCTGACCGACTCGGCGTTGCGGGATGCGGCGGGGGTGGCGGGGGTTCGGCGGGTCGTCGCGGATTATTCGGCGGTGCTGTATGCCGAGGAGGAGGGGACGTATGACCTGGGCAGTCACACGTTGACGCCCGGGGATGATCTGCCGGTTGTGAAAGGGGAGGTGCCGACGGAGCTCGGGGCGGACGAAGTCGTGCTTCCCGCCGAAGCGCAGGGGACCGACTTCGGTGCGCTGGTCGGGCGGTCCGTTCGGTTCGGGTACACGAAGGCGACGGGGAGCGCGTCGGGGACCACCGCGGTGCTGAAGCTGAGGGTCGTCGCTCTGTACGACCCGAGTTGGCAGGCCGACGGGCCCGGCGTCGCCTATCTGTCGGAGGAGACCGCCGCGCTTCTGGCGGCTGCTCGGGCCGGGCAGGAGCCGAGCGTGTTCCGGGAGCGGGAGGGCGCACAGTCCGCTGTCGTCGTGGTGCGGCATCAGCGGGAGGTGGCCGACGTCACCGAGGCGTTGCAGGACGACGGCTTCGCGGCCTCGCCGGTGTCCGACCGGGTCCGCAACCTGCCCGGTCTGTTCGGGGTGGCGGATCTCGCGATGCGGGTCGGGGTGCTGGTGCTGGCGCTGGGGGCGGTCGGGCTCGGTGTCGTGCGGGCCGCGGACAGTGCGCGGGCGCGGGTCGGGCAGTTCGCTGTCCTGCGCATTCTCGGGTCCGGGCGGCCGGAGTTGCGGCGGATCCTGCTCGGCGAGGCCGTGCTGTCCGGTGGGGTGGCCGGAGTGGTCGGCGCGGTTGTCGGTGCCGGGCTCTCCGTCGCGCTCGTCGGTCCGCTCAGCGAGCTTCTCGGGTTGCCCATCAGGCATGCGGACGCCCTGCCCGGGGTGGTGTGGGTCGGTGCCGCGCTGCTGCTGCCCGGACTCGGGTTGGCCGTCGGCACGCTTCTCGGCAGCCGCGAGGTGCTTCGGCGTGACCCCTATCTCCTTGCGAGGGCGCACAGTTGAGCACTGGGGATAAGCTGGCCCCGAGTGCCCCAGCAGCAGGTGCACACCCCCTCATGGTGAAGGACTGAAGCCAATGGATGCGGCGCCCCGCAGCGGCCGCCGTCGGGACTGAACGGAACCTTTCTCTCCGCTCAGTGCCGTTCCGCTCTCCTCACGGCGGCCCGACGTCGCGGTGTCCCACACCGCCACGCCACACACCACTTCAACGTGAGGTCACTTCACCATGGGCAACAACGCTCAGCACGTCGACGCTCAGCACGTCGACGTCCAGCACACCGACGTCCAGGCCTTCGCCGTCAGCAACCTCCGTCGCCGCCCCGCGGTGGTCGACGTCGCGTCCTTCGTTCTGGGGCTCGACCCGTCGACCACCAGCCCGTACCTCAACTACGCCACTCCCGAGCCCGGTGCCCGTCCGAGCGGTGACGATGTCGCGGCGCTGATCGAGGCGTTCCGCGCACGCGGGCTCAAGCCCCGTCTCGAGTTCGCGCCGGACGCCGCACCCGAGGTCGAACCCGCCCTGCGGGCGGCGGGGTTCACCACGGAAGCGGTGCACACGTACCTGGTCTGCACGCCGGCCACCCTCACGCCGCCGCCGTCGCGGACCGGCCTCCTCGTCGAGACGCCGGGTACGGACGCGGACTACGCGGCGATCGACGCCGCTCTGTCCGAGGCGTTCGACAGCGCGTTCGCAGCGTCGGAGGAGGGGGCCGCCCGACTGCGCCGCATCCAGGAGAGCGGGGGAGCGGTGCGGTTCGTACGGGATTCCGACGGCGGCTGCGCCGGCGCGGGAACCTGTTCCGCGCCCGCCGTGGGCACCTCGGAGCTGGCCGGCGTCGGCACCCGGCCCGCCTTCCGTGGCCGCGGTGTCGCCGGCTCCGTGACCGCGGCGCTGGCGGAAGCCCTGTTCGCGGGCGGGGCACGATCGGTGTGGCTCGAATACTCGGGTGAGGGGTCCCGCCAGGTCTACGAGCGGGTCGGCTTCAGGCCGGGCGGCACCCGCCTCTACATGGCGCTCGAGGACGGCCACGGGGGCGCTGCGAACCGTTCGTAGGCGGCACTCCCACGGCTCCGGACCCGGCCCCGGCACGGCACCGGTACGAGCAGGAGCACCGGTGCCGGGAAGGTTCGAGCAGCCCCGGACTCAGCCCACGCTCAGTTCCGTCAGCGGCGCCGCCACCGGCAGTTCCGTCAGCGGCAGCGTGTGCTGGGTCTGGAGGACCTTCGCGCGGAGGTAGCGGACGTTGTCCGGGGTGGCGAAGACGCCGGTGGGGACGCGGTCGCGGACGTCGACGCCCAGGGTGCGCAACTGGTCGGCCTTGTCGGGGTTGTTGGAGAGCAGGTCCAGGCCGGTGATGCCCAGGGCGTCCAGCATCTGCGCCGCCGCCGTGTAGTCGCGGGCGTCCTCCGGCAGGCCGAGGGCGGCGTTGGCCGCGTAGGTGTCGAGGCCCTGGTCCTGGAGGGCGTACGCGTCGAGCTTGTTGTAGAGGCCGATGCCGCGGCCCTCCTGGCGGAGGTACAGCAGGACGCCGCCGCGCTCCGCGATCCGCTCGACCGCCTCGCGCAGCTGCGGGCCGCAGTCGCAGCGGGCGGAGCCGAACACGTCGCCGGTCAGGCACTCGGAGTGCAGCCGGACCAGCGGGACGGGGCCCGGCTCGCCGAGGACGACGGCCACGTGTTCCTGGCCGTCGGTCAGACCGTGGAAGGTGACCAGTTCGGCGTCGACGCCGTAGCCGTCCTGGAAGCGCAGCGGTACCCGGACGCGGGAGCGCGTGGTGGCGGCGGGGAATGCGGGCATGCGGGCCTCCGGGGTCGGGTGCATCGCTGATCGGTCCAGGTTCTGCTTCAGATTTGAAGCACAGCCTCGAACCGGGACCCTACCCCTGCTTGAAATTTGAAGCAACTGCTTTGTGGCGTGCGCCTCACGTTTCAGGCGTCGGGCTCATTCCGTTCCCGCACACCCTGTGGAGGAACGCCGCAGCCACGGCAGGTCCCCCTGACCGTCCCCCGGCCCCTCGCCGACGAGCCCCTTCGTGATCCCGGTGAAGATCTCCTCCAGCTGTGCCACCTGCTCGGGGCTGAGGTGATCGAAGATGTGGGCGCGAACCGTCTCCACGTGTCCCGGCGCCGCCCGCTCCAGCACGGCGAGCCCCTCCTCGGTCAGCGCCGCGAGGCTGCCGCGGCGGTCCGACGTGCACCCCTCACGCCGTAGCAGACCGTCCTTCTCCAGGCGGGCCACCGCGTACGTCAGCCGGCTGCGGGTGATCTTCAGCTGCTCGGCGAGGTCCGTCATCCGCAGCCGGTGTTCCGGTGTCTCGGACAGGGTGGCCAGGATGGAGTAGTAGATGTGCGGCATCCCGGCCTCCTGCTGGAGCTGCCGGTCGAGCGCGTCCTCCAGGAGCATGGTGGCGGCGATGTACGCGCGCCAGGCGCGCTGCTCCTCAGGGGTGAGCCAGCGGGTCGTCATGCGACCAGTGTAAGTTTGTTTCAAACTTGAACCAAGACCTGGATGCCCCCGTCCACGGTGCCCCTGTCCCCGGATGCTCCCGTCCCACGATGGAGTGCGTAGATGCCTCTCCCTTACGTCCTGCTGTCCGCCGCGGTCTCCCTCGACGGCCACCTGGACGACACCGGCCCCGAGCGGCTCCTGCTCTCCAGCCCGGCCGACTTCGACCGGGTCGACGAGGTACGGGCCTCCGTCGACGCCATCCTGATCGGCGCCGGCACGATCCGCGCCGACAACCCCCGGCTGCTGGTCAACTCGCCCGAGCGGCGCGCGGCCCGTGTCGCCGCGGGGAAGCCCGAGTTCCCGCTGAAGGTCACGGTCAGCGGCTCGGGCGAGCTGGACCCGGCGGCGCAGTTCTGGCACACGGGCGGGGAAAAGGTCCTGTACACCACGGACAAGGGCGCGGAACGGGCCCGGCGGGCCGGTATCGACGCCGGCGCCGATGTCGTGGCGCTCGGCGGCGAGCTCGACTGGCGCGGGATCCTGGAACACCTCCATGACGTACGCGGGGTGCGACGGCTCATGGTCGAGGGCGGCGGAACCGTCCACACCCAGCTGCTCCAGCAGGAACTCGCCGACGAACTCCAGCTCGTCCTCGCGCCGCTCTTCGTGGGCGACCCCCGGGCGCCCCGACTGTTCGGGCCCGGCGCCTACCAGGGCGGACGACTGCGGCTCGTGGAGACCCGGCAGATCGAGGACGTCGTACTGATGCGCTACGAGCCGACGGCACCCGGCGGCGCGGGGCCGGCCTCCCCCGCCGACCGGCACTGGCTCGCCCTCGCCTGTCACCTCGCGGAGCTGTGTCCGCCGTCGGAGAGCGCCTTCAGCGTGGGCGCGGTGGTCGTGGCGGCCGACGGGACCGAGCTGGCGCGCGGGCACTCCCGGGAGGGCGGCGATCCCGTCGTGCACGCGGAGGAGGCGGCCCTCGCGAAGATCGACCCGGCCGACCCCGGGCTCGCGTCCGCCACCGTCTACAGCAGCCTCGAACCCTGCGCCCGCCGCGCCTCCCGGCCCGCGCCCTGCGCCCGGCTGATCCTCGACGCGGGGATCCGGCGGGTCGTCACGGCCTGGCGTGAGCCGGACACCTTCGTCGAGGGCGCCGACGGCACGGGCGTGCTGGTGGCGGGCGGTGTCGAGGTCGTCGTGGTGCCGGAGTTCGCGGAGCGGGCCATGGCTCCGAACCGCCACCTGCTCGGCTGATTTCCCGTCACCGGAATACCCGTGTGCTTCGCACCCCGCGGATGCCGTACACTGGAATCACCGACGCGGGGTGGAGCAGCTCGGTAGCTCGCTGGGCTCATAACCCAGAGGTCGCAGGTTCAAATCCTGTCCCCGCTACTGGAGGCCGATGGCCGGGATTCTCACGAATCCCGGCCATCGGTGTGTTTGCAGAACAGCGGCCCCGTTCGCGGCGTGCCGGGACGCCGCGTGGTCAACTCGCCCGTTTTTCACCGCTCATGGGACGTAAGTCCAGGGCGAAAATGTTAATGATCAAGCCGAACGGCTTGGAAACCTGACCCCGTGTCTATTAACGTTCGATAACGCAGCGCGGTCGTCCCAGCCGTCACAAGAGACGGCTCCGTGCTCAAGCGCCGAATCCCGCAAGGGAACCGGGGAACCACCACCTTGGGGTGAATCACGTGGATGCCGCCGTGGACTCACGGCCGGTATACGCGCGTAGGAGACCTTCCCGCTCCGAACCCGTCAGCTAACCCGGTAGGCGTCACGGAAGGAAAGGAGCACGCCTTCGTGGCGTCCAACCCGCCTGCCCCCGAGGCTCCGCACGCGCCGAGCCGCCGCAGCACCGAGACCTTCGGTTACGGCGACTACCGCACCGACGAGGGCCCCTGGGAGGAGTGGAATCCCACCGCGGAGTCCATTCGCCCGGTACGTGGCCGGCACCGTGTCGCCAAGCAGCGTGGCGGGCTCGCCCGCAGCTCCACCGTCCTGGGCGTCGGCGTCATCGCCGCCGTCGGCGCGGGCGGCATGGCCAGCGCCAACACCGGCAAGCCGCCGGTCTCCATCTCCATGCCCGACCTGCCCTCCGTCGGCTCGCTCCTGACGGACGACACCGCGGACGCCGCCCAGGACGCGGCGGACGCCCTCAGCAGCGTCGGCGCGGACACCGAAACCACCACCCAGAGCGCCGCCGACGCCGGTGAGTCGCTGCGCAGCCGCATCATGGCCCAGGCCGAGTCGCAGCAGGGCCAGCTGGAGAGCAAGGCCCAGGCCGCCGCCGAGGCCGCTGCCGCCAAGGCCGCCTCCGACGCCGTCGCGAAGGCGGAGCAGGAGGCCAAGGCCAAGGCCGAGGCCGCGAAGAAGAAGGCGGAGGAGGAGAAGCAGCGCAAGGCCGAGGCCGAGCGCCTGGCCGAGCTGGCCAAGGAGTACACGCTGCCGACCTCCTCGTACACCATCACCTCGACCTTCGGTCAGGCCGGCTCCTACTGGTCCTCCGGCTACCACACCGGCCTCGACTTCGCGGCGCCCACCGGCACGCTCATCAAGGCGATCCACAGCGGCACCATCACCGAGGCGGGCTGGGCCGGCTCCTACGGCTACCGCACGATCCTGACCCTCGACGACGGTACGGAGCTGTGGTTCTGCCACCAGTCCTCCATCAACGTCAGCGTCGGCCAGAAGGTCGGCACGGGCGACGTCATCGGCCGTGTCGGCGCCACCGGCAACGTCACCGGCGCCCACCTCCACCTGGAGGTCCACCCGGGGGGCAGCAGCACGGGCATCGACCCGTCGGCGTGGCTGCGCAGCAAGGGGATCAACCCCTGACGAAAGCTTCCGGGAGTCGGTGAGGTCTCCCGGATGTTTACGAACCGTTGACGGGAGGCGCGGAATGCGTGCCTCCCGTCAACGCGTTGACACAGAGCATGACTTCCTCATCTCTCCGTAAGCTCGGTTCCTCCGACCTCGAGGTCTTCCCGCTCGCCCTCGGCGGCAACGTCTTCGGCTGGACCGCGGACGAGGCCACCTCCTTCGACGTCCTCGACGCCTACACGGCGGCCGGCGGCAACTTCGTCGACACCGCCGACGCCTACTCGGCGTGGGCCGAGGGCAACTCGGGCGGGGAGTCCGAGACCGTCATCGGCAAGTGGGTCAAGGCCCGTGGCAACCGCTCCGACGTCGTCATCGCCACAAAGGTCAGCCAGCACCCCGACTACCAGGGCCTGAGCGCGGCCAACATCAAGGCCGCCGCCGATGCCTCGCTGCGCCGCCTGGACACCGACTACATCGACCTCTACTACACGCACTTCGACCGGCCCGAGGTGCCCGTCGAGGAGATCATCGGCGCCCTCGACGAGCTGGTGCGGGCGGGCAAGGTGCGGCACATCGCCGCCTCCAACATCTCGCCCGAACGCCTCCGCGAGTCCCTGGAGTTCTCCGACCGCGAGGGCCTCGCCCGGTACGTCGCGCTGCAGCCCCATTACAACCTCGTCTCCCGCGACACCTACGAGGGCGAGCTGAGCGACCTCGCCTCCCGTGCGGGCCTGGCCGCCGTCCCGTACTACGCGCTCGCCTCCGGCTTCCTCACCGGCAAGTACCGGCCCGGCAAGACCGTGGACAGCGTGCGCGCCGCGGGGGCCGCCAAGCACCTCGAGTCCGAGCGCGGCATCAAGGTCCTCACCGCCCTCGACGAGATCGCCCAGGCCCACGACGCCCCGATCGCCACCGTCGCCCTCGCCTGGCTCGCCGCCCAGCCGACCGTCGCGGCGCCGATCGCCTCCGCGCGCACCGTCGAGCAACTGCCGGCGCTGGTGGGCGTGGCGGAACTGCGGCTGACGGAGCAGGAGGTGGCGAAGCTGACAGCGGCTTCGGCCTAGTGCCGTAGGCACGTCCCCCTTGTCCGGCGGTGCCGAACCGCCTGTGGCCCCTGCCTCCGCCGCCCGCTACGAGCGGTAGGGGTTGTACGCGGGGTAAGGCGCCGCCGGATGCTCGTACCCCGCCCCGGGGCCCTGTCCGTACCCGTACCCGTACACCCCGTGGACCGGCCAGGGCGGCGCGACCACCGGCACCGGCGGCGCGGTCACCCGTGCCGCGTGGTCCAGCGCGGGCCGCGCCACGTCGCGCCGCCCCCACAGCTCCCGCAGCAACTCCGCCTCCCGTACGACGAAGTCGGCCCCCGCCTTGCCACGGTTCCCCCGGCGCCGCAGGAACGCCAGGGACGTCGCGTACGCCTCGTACTGCGCCACCGCCCGCGCAGCGGGCCTGCCGTGGTGGCGCCGCGCGTACTCGCGGGCCAGCCGCCGTGCCCGCATCGAGCCGAGGGCGAACGGCTCGGCCGGCGTCAGCCATCCCGCGGAGGCGTAGGCGGGCAGCTCCTCCCGCACGGTCCTCAGCTCCCGCTGCCGCGTCCAGACGACCAGCCACGTCAGCAGCCCGAACGCGGGCACCATGAACGCCCCGTACACCGCGAAGAACCCGTACTCGCCGAAGGACGACGAGCCGTTCCAGAACGCGTGCATGCCCATCGCCAGCAGCAGTCCAAGCACCGGCAGCGCCACCCGCCGCACATGCTGACGCTCCCCGGCGAGCGCGGCGGCGCCGAAGCCGATGCCGGTCAGGACGGTGAAGAGGGGGTGCGCGAAGGGCGACATGATGACGCGTACGAAGAACGTCGCCGCCGTCACCGAGGCGATGCCGCTGTCGCCGGTGAGCTGGTCGGTGCCGAAGGCCGTGCCGAGGTAGAGGATGTTCTCGGTGAACGCGAACCCGGTCGCGGTGATCCCGGCGATGACGACCCCGTCGACGATTCCGGTGAAGTCCCGCCGCCGGAACAGGAAGACGAGTAACACGGCGGCGGCCTTGGCCGACTCCTCGACGACCGGGGCTATGACGGTCGCACCGAGGGTGTCCGCGCTGGACGGGTCGGCGGTGGCCGTGGCTATCCATCTCGTCGCGAAACTGTTCGCCACGATCGCTATCAGCGCGGCCGCGCAGGCGCCCCAGGCGAAGGAGAACAGCAGGTTGTACCAGGGGCCGGGCTCCACCCGGTCGAGCCACCGGAACGCCGCGACGAGCAGCGGAACGGGCAGGAGGGCGAGCCCGAGCCCGACCAGGAACCCCTCCGTGCCGGTCTGTTCGCGCACGAGCGCGAGGATGACGAGCCCGGAGAGGGCGAGGAGGGTGACGAGCGCCCCGTAGCGCACCGACTTCCGCTGCCACCAGTGCGCGTGCCGGAGCACGCCCCCAGCGGCGGGACCGTCGGGATGCGTCGGGTACGGGGGACAGGTGGCCACGGCATCGACCCTAACGAGGCAGCGCGCCGCCCGCGACGGTGCGCGTTCGTCAGCCGCCGGCGGGGGGCTCGGTGGGGGACAGGTGGTGCGGATCGGGCTGGGAGAGCCGAGCCGCGTTCGGCTTGCGGTGCTGTACGCGGCGGAAGAGCAGATCGTTCACGACATGACCTTTGTCCAGTCCCTGGCCCTCGAAACGGGTCAGTGGCCGGAACTCCGGACGTGGCGCGAAACCGCCGTCTGCCTGTGTGTTCTCGAAGTCCGGGTGCGCGGTGAGCACCTCGAGCATCTGCTCGGCGTACGGCTCCCAGTCGGTCGCGCAGTGCAGGACCGCCCCCGGCTTCAGCCGGGTCGCGGCGAGGCTCAGGAACTCCGGCTGGATCAGGCGCCGCTTGTGGTGGCGCTTCTTGGGCCAGGGGTCGGGGAAGTAGACGCGCAGCCCGTCCAGCGCGTCCGGGGCGAGCATCTCGCGCAGCAGGATGATGGCGTCGCCGTTGCCGACGCGGACGTTGGACAGCCCGCCCTGGTCGGCGAGGTTGAGCAGGTTGCCCTGCCCCGGGGTGTGGACGTCCACGGCGAGGACGTTCGTGCCCGGGTCCGCGGCGGCCATCCGCGCGGTGGCCTCACCCATGCCGAACCCGATCTCCAGCACGACGGGGTTGTCGTTGGCGAACAGCTCACCCAGGTCGATGACCCGCTGCCCGTCGATGTCGAGCCCCCACTTGGGCCACAGCCGCTGCAACGCGTCCGCCTGCCCCGCGGTCACCCGGCTGCGGCGCGGCTGGAAACTCCGGATCCGCCGCTCGAAGTGCGATCCGGCGGGATCGGCCCTGGGCCCGTCCGGGAACCGGGGCTCACCCTTGGCCCGGCTGTGCCGGACGGAGACACCGGGGCCGTGCGGGTGCTGCTCGCCGGGGGCGGGCTGAGGGGCTTCGGGGGTGTTGAGGGAGTCAGACACAGTGCACTCGATTTTACGGGGCTCACTTGTGCGGGAAGCATGCCGTCGGTCACGGCGGCCGGGGGCCATGAGGCTGGGGCCGGTGGCATGGGACTGGGTGTGGCGGGCGGTGGGACTGGGACTGGTGGGGCTGGAGCTTTGGCTGTGGCCTTACGCCGACCCCAGCACGGTCAGCGCCCGCCGGGCAACCTCCCGCCCGATCGGCAGCGAGGCGGTCGCCGCGGGGGACGGCGCGTTCAGGACGTGGACCGCCCGCGCGCCCTCCCGGATCAGGAAGTCGTCCACGAGTCCCCCGTCCCGCAGCACCGCCTGAGCGCGCACTCCGGCCGCGGTCCGCACCAGGTCGCTCTCCCCCGTCGCGGGCAGCAGTCTGCGCACCGCCCGCGTGAACGCCGCCTTCGACACCGACCGCCGCAGCTCACCCGCTCCGTACCGCCAGTGCCGCCGTGCCATCCGCCACACTCCGGGCCACGCGACCGTCGTCGCGACCTCGCCCGGGCGTACGACCCCCCACCCGTACCCCTCCCGGGCCAGCGCCGGCACGGCGTTGGGGCCGACGTGGACGCCGCCGTCGATCCCGCGCGTGAGATGCACCCCGAGGAAGGGGAACGCCGGATCGGGCACCGGATACACCAGTCCCCGCACCAGCTCGGGCCGTGCCAGCTCGTAGTACTCCCCCCGGAACGGCACGATCCGCACCCCGGGCTCGTCCCCGGTCATCCGGGCGATCTCGTCGCAGTACAGCCCGGCGCAGTTCACCAGCACCCGGCCCCGTATGACATCCCCGTTCGTGGTCCGCACCGCGACGCCCCGGTCGGGGCGCCGGTCGATCCGCTCGACCCGGGCGCCGTACCGGATCTCCGCCCCCGACGCCTCGCCCAGCTGCCGGGCGACCCCGACGAAGTCGCAGATCCCCGTCGTCCCCACGTGGATCGCCGCGAGGCCGCGCACCTCCGGCTCGTACTCCCCGATCTGCGCCGCGCCCAGCTCCCGCACCGGGATCCCGTTCTCCCGGCCGCGCTGCACGAGCGCGTGCAGGCGGGGCAGCTCCTCCCGCTCGGTCGCGACGATCAGCTTCCCGGTGACGGCGTGCGCGATGCCGTACTCCGCACAGAACTTGATCATCTCGGCGGCGCCCCGCACCGCGTACCGCGCCTTGAGCGACCCCGGCCGGTAGTAGATCCCGCTGTGGATCACCCCGCTGTTGCGCCCCGTCTGGTGCCGGGCCACCCCCGGCTCCTTCTCCAGCACCGTCACCCGCGTCCCCGGCGCGGCCCGAGTGATCGCGAACGCGGTGGACAGCCCGACGATCCCCCCACCGATCACCAGCACGTCACAGTCGTACGCACCGACCCGCACCTGCACCACCTCCCGCCTCCGATAGTGCACTGCGCCACTGACAGCGCGTTCAAACCAAGGCGAGTGCAGCTTCCCTCAGGGTGCTACGCCGGAGCCACGAGGAGCGGCCGAGCCCGTTCCCGCAGCTCCACCACCCGCGGCTCGTCCCCGTACGGCTCCAACCGATGGAGAAGATCCTTCACGTACTCCGTGGTCCGCGCCGAGGAGATCCGCCCGGCCACCTCCACCGCCCGCACGCCCTGCTCGCACGCCGCGTCGAGATTGCCGGACTCCAGCTCGGCCACCGCCGAGACGACGAGCCGTAATCCGTGCGACCGCACGAATTCCTCCGTCGGCTTCGACAGCGCCTGCTCCGTGAACCTCCGCACCTGCCGGGGCGCCTTCAGGTCCCGGTAGCACTCCGCCGCGTCGGCGGCGAACCGGTCGTAGCCGTAGAACCCCAGCCACGACGGGTCGTTGTCGCCCTCACGGGACCGCTCCAGCCAGCCCTCGGACGCCTTCAGGGCCGCGCCGGCCGCGGGGGCGTCACCGGCGCGCGCGTGCGCGCGTGCCTCGACCAGCCGGAAGAAGCTCATCGTGCGGGCCGTGGCCAGTCCCCGGTTGCGCTCCAGGGCGGCCTGCGCGAGGTCGACGCCTTCGTCGCCGAACCCGCGGTACGTCGCCTGCAGCGACATGGAGGCGAGCACGTACCCCCCGAGGGGGACGTCGGCGGCGGCGCGCGCGAGGCGCAGTGCCTGGATGTAGTACCTCTGCGCGGCCTCCTGCTGGCCCGTGTCGAAGGCCATCCATCCGGCCAGGCGGGTGAGTTCGGCGCTCGCCCCGAACAGGGCCCGGCCGACCTCGTCGGAGTAGGAGCCGAGCAGCAGGGGCGCGGCCTCGACCCGCAGGCACTCCGGCACCATCGACGAACGCCAGTCGCCGCCCCCGTACTTGGAGTCCCAGCGCCTGGCGTCCTCGGCGGCCTCCCGCAGCTTCTGCACATCGCTGTGGCCGACTTTGAGCGGTGCGCCGGAGTCCTCGGAGAGGTTCACCTCACGTGCCACCGAGCTGTCGGCCGGGGTTATCAGCCATCGTGAGGCGGGCGTTGCGTATGCGCTCACTGCGAACGACCCGGCCAGCGACTGCCAGATGCCGCCGGAACCGGCGCGGCGCCCGGCGAGGTCGAGCCGGTACAGCTCGGTCGCCGACCGCACGGCCTGTCCGACGTCCCGCGGGAAGGCGAGGCCCACTTCCGGAGCGGGGTCCGCGTCCGCCAGGCCGATCTCGTGCAGGGGCACCGGCCGGCCGAGCTTCTGGCCGATGGCGGCCGCGATGAGGTGGGGAGCGGCGCCCTGCGGCACCATGCCCTTCGACACCCAGCGCGCCACGGACGTCTTGTCGTAGCGAAGCGTCAACCCGCGTTGAGCGCCAAGATCGTTGACGCGTCGCGCGAGTCCGGCGTTGCTGATTCCCGCGAGGGCGAGAACGGCGCCGAGTTTTTCGTTCGGCCCGCGTTGCTCCCTGGACATGCGCCACCCCTCGACACAGACGGCTGCCGCGCTGGCATAACCACGCGGCATTCGTAAACCCAGCGTAGTTCGCCGCATCCCAAGCGTTAAGGGGCATTCTTCCGGATGGCGGGATTGTGGTCCGTACTGAAGTACGGACTCACCTACGCACGGTTGCCGCGTGCTCCCGTTGTGTGGCTGTGCGCCCGGCCGTGCGCTCTTCTCCGGCCACCGGGGGAGCGGTTCCATGGGCCGTGCGTGGGTCGGCCCGCTGTACTGGATCCGGTGGGCTGGGGGACACCGCCGCCTACATCCCCGCGGGCGGCGGACCGGTCCGGGAGGTGCGTTTCGCCTCCCGGGCTGCGCGCCCGTCGCGTGGCGCAGGGCATGTACGGAGCGTGCACGGAGCGTGCGCGCGCCCGCCTCGACGATCGCCGCATGCCCTCGATTTGGCCGAAAACAGACCCTTCCCTTCGTATGGGATTACCGCTCCCACCATGGGAGTTGAGGGCGCGAAGGGCGTTTTCGGGGAGCGTACCGGGGGCGCATTCGAGTCGAAGTCACCGCCTCCCGCCTGGGTGTTCGGGCCGACGAGACGGCGCGGACCGGCTGACACTTCCTGGATCACAAGCGGCTCCGCCGCCCCTCTGTGAGGCGTTCTTCGTGGCAGCATGGTGAACCGTTCGTACGGAGCACTGGTTGTCCACAGCCTGTGGAGGCGTCGATGCGGTGGTTGGTGGGATGGAGCAGCACCGCCGCGCGAGCCGTTGAGCCCGGCGCCGCCGGCGCCACCGGGCTCGACGGCGAGACGCTGCACCCGGTCGGCTCCCAACTGCTGTGGGACGACCCCGATCCGCTGTGGGCGGTCGGCGACTGGCGCCCCGACGAGGTGCGTGTCGTCAAGGTCGACGACCAGACGCGGATCGCCGTCCTCGGTCTGTGCGGGGCCACCGACGAGCAGTTGCGGGTCGGCCTGTTCGCCGCGCGCGGCGGGGCACTTCGCCATCTGACCGCCTGGCCGGGCAGCTACACGGCCGTCGTCAAGGTGGGGCGGCGGATCACCGTCTGCGGCGATCTGGCGGGCGCGCGCCCGGTGTTCCACACCCCCTGGGCCGACGGCACGGCGTACGCGACGGCCGCGCTGCCCCTCGCGGACCTCATCGAGGCCAACCTCGACTTCGGGCACCTCGCCGCGCTCCTGGCCGCTCCCGACGTACCGGCCGCCCTCCAGGACTCCACCCCGTACGACGGCGTACGTCGCATTCCGCCGGGGCATGCGCTCATTCTGCGCGCCGGGGCGCGTGAAATCGCCGGGTACGAGCGGGTCGCCTCCCTCGCGGTGGCGGCGCCCGCGGCCGACCCGGACCGCGCGGTCGACGCCGTGCGTGACGCGCTCGTCGAGGCCGTACGGGCCCGCCTCTCCGCACCCCGGCACGTCCCCGACATCGACCCCGGGCCCGTTCCCGGGATGGGCCCCGCCGAACGGCGTGCCGCGCGCGGGATGCCGGTTCCCGGCATCGGCGCGGACCTCTCCGGCGGCCCTGCCTCCGGCACCCTGGCCCTGCTGGCGGCGGGCCTGCCCGGCAACCCCGGCACGCTCCTGGGGCACGGCACGGGCGCGGGGGAGCGCCTGCTGGCCGTCACCTTCAACGACCTGGCCGTCCCCGGCCGCGAGGCCGAGGTGGAACGCGCGGGCGCTCTCGCGGCCAACCCGCGCCTGCACCACGTCGTCGTGGCGGGCGGCGAGGAGGCCCTGCCCTACGCCGACCTGGACGGCCCGCTCACCGACGAGCCCGGCCCCTCCCTGGTGACGGCGGCCCGCCACCGCGCCCGCCTCGCCTCGGGCAGCGCCGACCACTTCACGGGGTACGGCGCCCGGCAGGTCCTGGACGCCCACCCCGCGCGCCTCGCCGACCTGCTGATGGACCGCAAACGGCGCCACCTCGTGCGCCCGGTCGCCGCGCTGGCCAAGGCGGACGGCTCGGTACTGGTCCCCGCGCGCGTGTACGGCGCGGCCCGCCGGCTGGCCCGTACGCCGTACGGGGCCGGTGTGGAGGCACTCGCCGAGCGGCTGATGCAGCGCAGGGTCGACGAGCCCACAGGTGCGGTGGGGGCGTCCCTGGCGGCGCTCACCTGGGCCAGACCCGGGCCGGCGGCGCGCTGGCTGACCGGAGAGGCACTGGCTGAAGTATCGGTTCGCCTGCAAGGGGCGACACATCGCTCAGGCGTGGGTCCGGGGCAGCGGCCCGGCGACTTCCGCGCGCGTGCGGCCCTCGCCCGGCACGCGGCGGACCTCCGCGTCCTGGAACAGGCCGCCGAGATCCGCTCGCAGCGGCTGCACGCGCCCTTCCTCGACAACCAGGTCGTACGGGCCTGCCGCGAACTCCCCGAGACGCTCCGGGTGAAGCCGGGCGCGCGGTCGGCGATCCTCCGTACGGTGCTGGAGGGCGCCGGTGTGTCCGACCTCCCGCCCGGCTGGGGCGCGCCGTCCCACGCGTCGGTGGCGGCCGCCGCCCGTACGGGGCTCAGGGTGGCCGCGGACTCGCTCATCGCGCTCTTCGACACGCCCCTGTTGGCCGAGGCGGGCCTGGTCGAGGCCCGCGTCGTCCGCAAGGCCCTGCGCTCCGCCGCCCAGGGCGAACCCCTGCCCCTCGACGGCCTCGCCGACCTCGTCTCCCTCGAACTCTGGCTCCGCCGCCTCCTCTCCCGCCGAGGCACCTGCTGGACCGGCACACCGGCACGCACGCGTGCGGTACCGGCGGGAATCTCACCACAGAGGGGGGCGCTGGCCTCCGGCGGTTAGGCCGTGGAAGGGTGCGGCTCGGCCGCGGTGACCGTCCCTGGGGGCTTCCGCCCCCAGCCCCCCGCTTCGGCCTGAACGGCCTGCGCCGGACGGGCTGGAGGATGCTGACCTGCGCTCGCCAGTGGCCACCGCTCAGTCTGAGCCGCGGGCAGTCGTGCCGCTGGGGCGATGGGGGTCCCCCGCTCGAGCGAAGCCGAGAGTGGGGGAGGGTGGGCGCGGGCGGCAACCCGTTGGCGCCGGGTTGCGCGACCGTCCTGCCTCAGCAGCAGCGCCGGGCGCGGTGACCGTCCCTGGGGGCTGCCGCCCCCAGCCCCCCGCTTCGGCCTGAACGGCCTGCGCCGGACGGGCTGGAGGATGCTGACCTGCGCTTGCCGGCGCCGCTCCTCGGCGTCAGCCGCGGGCAGCACCCGTCAGCGCCGGGCGCCCCGCGAAACCCCTGGCCCGGCAAACCCCGTGCCTCACCCCTCCGCCCCGGCGACAATGACCCGATGCGGTACAGAATCCTGGGCGTCACCCAGGCGCAGGACACCCAGGGCGCGGACGTCCCCCTCCCCGGAGCCCGGCTCCGTGCCCTCCTCACCGCGCTGGCCCTGCGCCCCGACCGCGCCACCACCCCCGAAACCCTCATCGACGAGATCTGGGCCGAGGACCCGCCCCAGGACGCCCCCGCCGCCCTCCAAGCCCTCGTCGGCCGGCTCCGCCGCGCCCTCGGCAAGGACGCCATCACCTCCGAGCCCGGCGGCTACCGCCTGACCGCGACACCGGACGACGTCGACCTCTTCGTATTCGAGCGCCTGGTTCGCCAGGGCACCACGGCCCTGCACGACCACGCCGACGCCTCCACCGCCGCCCGCCACCTCGCCCACGCCCTCGCCCTGTGGCGCGGCCCCGCCCTGGCCGACCTCCCGGACCGCAGCGCCGCCACCCGTCCCGACGCCCTGCGCCTGGAGGCGACCCGCACCCACGCGGAGGCGGAGCTGCGACTGGGCCGCGCCCAGCACGTCGTACCGCACCTGACGGAACTCACTGCGGCGCACCCCTACGACGAACCGCTGCACGCCCTCCTCGTCCGCGCCCTGCGCGACACCGGCCGCAACGCGGAAGCGCTCGCCGCGTACGAGACCGCCCGCCGGGCCCTCGCCGACGGCCTGGGCACCGACCCAGGAGCGGAACTCCGCGCCCTGCACGAGGAATTGCTCAAAGGGACGACCCCCGGCCCGGCGACCGCGCCACCCCGACCGGCACCGGCATCGGCACCGGCACGGCTCATGGCCCCCCGACTCCCGGAACCGCAGGGCAACATCCGTCCGCGTCTTACCTCTTTCGTGGGCCGGGAACCCGAACTCGACGCCATCCGTTCCGAATTGCACAGGACCCGCCTCGTCACCCTCGTCGGACCGGGCGGCTCCGGGAAGACCCGCCTCGCCGAAGAGGCCGCCGCCGGCCTGCCGCAGGCGTGGCTGGCCGAGCTCGCACCGCTCGACCGGCCGGAGGCGGTGCCAGGCGCGGTGGTCAGCGCGCTCGGTCTGCGCGAGACCGTGCTGCTGACCAACGACCTGGCGCCCCCGCAGGACGACCCCGTCGCCCTGCTCGTCGAGTACTGCGCCCTGCGCAGCCCGCTCCTGATCCTTGACAACTGCGAACATGTCATCGACGCGGCCGCCGGCCTCGCCGAGACCCTGCTGACCCGCTGCCCGGGGCTCACGATCCTCGCCACCAGCCGTGAACCCCTGGGCGTCCCCGGCGAGTCGGTCCGCCCGGTCGAGCCCCTCGTCCCCGACCAGGCGCACCGCCTCTTCACGGAGCGCGCGACCGCCGTCCGTCCCGACGCGGCCGCCGTGCTCCGCGACGAGGAGGCGGTGGCGGAGATCTGCCGGCGCCTCGACGGGCTGCCGCTCGCCATCGAGCTGGCGGCCGCCCGCCTGCGGCTGCTCACCCCGCGCCAGATCGCCGACCGCCTCGACGACCGGTTCCGCCTCCTCACCTCCGGAAGCCGCACGGTCCTGCCCCGCCAGCAGACCCTGCGCGCGGTCGTCGACTGGTCCTGGGACCTGCTCGACGAGCGGGAGCGGACGGTGCTGCGCGAGGTGTCCGTCTTCGCGGGCGGCTGGGACCTGGAGGCCGCCGAGGCCGTGTGCACCGGCCCGGCCGCGGACCTCATCGGGGCGCTCGTCGACAAGTCCCTGGTCGTGGCCGCCCCCTCCGCGCGGGACGGCGGCGGCATGCGGTACCGCATGCTGGAGACCATCCACGAGTACGCCACCGAGCGCGCCGCCGAGACCCCCGAGCTGCGCGCCACAGCCGAACGGCGGCACCGCGCGTGGGCACGCGCCCTCGTGGAGCGGGCCGAGCCGCTGCTGCGGTCCGCGGAGCAGCTCCCGTGGATCGCCCGCCTGGAGACCGAGCTGGACAACATCCGCGCCGCCCTCGCCCGGTCCCTCACCTCCCGCGACGAGACCGAGGCCACGGCTCTCGCCCTCGCCATGGGCTGGTTCTGGTGGCTGCGCAACTACCGCCACGAGGGCGCGGAATGGGTCGAGCGCATCCTGCGCCTGGGAGTCTCCCTGGACACCTCCCCGGGGGACACCTCCCCCGGGGAGACCCTGGACCCGTTGGACCCCATCGACGCCTTCTTCACCGCCCCCGAGCAGGACGCGTCCCACCCCCTGCACGGCACGCGCATGGACCTGCACATGTTGTCCCTCTTCCTGACCTCGGAGTCCCCGTCGAAGGACGTGGAGGAGGACCCCCGATACCCGCAGTACGTCGCCCGCGTGCGCGCCCACTACGAGCGGGGCGGTCCGCAGGCGGCCCGGATGCCGGGGATGACCTGGCCGCTGATGGCCTTGTACCGGCGGGGCTCGGAGGACGTACGGCCCGCCCTGGACGCGGCGGTCGCCAACTGCCGTGCGTACGGCGACGACTGGTCGATCGGCGCCACCCTGATGATGCGGACCCACATGGTCGTCGACTCACCCGGCGGTATGCGCGGTGTCGACGACGACCTCGCCGAGCTGCGCGAGCTCAGCCGACGGGTCGGTGACCGCTGGATGTGGGCCCAGGTGTGCAGCGCGGCCGGTGAGGCGGCCATGGGCCGCAGCCGCTTCGAGGAGGCGGAGCGGGAGTACCGCGAGGCGCTGCGGCTCGCCTACGAGGTCGGCGCCTACGCCGAGTCGCCGTTCCTCATCGCCCGGCTCGCCGAGATCGCCTTCCGTGCCGGTGACCGCCCCGCCGCCCTGGCCGCGCTGGACGAGGCCGACGCCGCCTCCGACCGCTACGGCGTGATCGACTCCCGGGCGTTCGTCCTGCTCCTACGGTGCCAGTTGGCTTTGGAGGACCAGGACACCGCCCTGGCGCGCGAGTTGTGCGACGCGGCCCAGGAGGAGACGGTGCGGGGCACGCCGCCGCCCCAGTTCATCGCGGCGCTGGGCCTGCTCGACGCGCTGGTCACGGCCGCCGAACGCGGCCCGGCGCAGGGGCTGCCGATGCTCGCCGACGTGCTGCGGCAAGCCGTGGCCGACTGGTGTTCCGAGGCGGTCATGGCCGCGATCGTGGACAGTACGGCGTCTCTGCTGGCCCGGCTCGGTGACCTCCCGCGCGCGGTCCGCCTGCACGCGGCGGGCGACCGGCTGCGCGGCGGCCATCCGCGCCCCATGCCGGAGCGGGCGGAGGCCGAGCGGACGGAGGAGGCGGCCCTCGTGGCCCTGGGCGCCGAGCGTGTCGAGGCCGAGCGCACCAGGGGTGCGGACCTCGGCGTGAAGGGCGCCCTGCGCGAACTCGCCGAGGCGGTGCGGGAGCACCCCGCCGGTGCTACGAGCAGGTGAACCGCGCGTCCGCCCAGTCCGCGAGCGCCGCGGGGTCGAAGGGCCTGCTGTGCGGCTCGACGACCAGCCGTACCGTGCTGTGCCCGGTGAGGTTCACATGGACGGGCACGGCCGGGTCCCCGCCCTTGATCATCCCGGACTTCCACAGCCGGGCCCCGTCCGCGTACACGGAGAAGTACACCTTGCCGAGCTTCGACGTCAGGTCGTCGACGCCGACCAGCGCGTCGTAGGAGGAGCACGCTCGGTTGAGGTCGACGGTGACGGAGGACTCGCCGTGCACGGTCACCCCGCGCGCGTACCGTCGGCCGTCGATCGACAGTCCGTACCGCTGCCACACCCAACTGCTCGCCGCGAACCGCATCTCGGGCTTGGTGCCATCGCCCGTGACGTCGTACGACAGCTCGCTCCACTGGTAGACGACCGGGGCGGGTGGCGGCGGGGCCGCGGGAGTGGGGGCCGGGGGCGGGGTCGGGGTGGGCGCAGGGGTGGATGTGTGGCTCGGAGTCGGAGTCGGAGTCGGCTTCGGTTCCGTCTTCGGCGGCTTCGGTCCCGTCTTCGGGGTGGGTGAGGACGCCTGCGGGGGCGCGGGCTTCTGCCCCGGCGTGCGGGAGGGCGTCGGCGTCGGCGTCGGGCTCTGCGCCAGCACCACGGGCTGCGGCTGCGACTGCCGCTGCACAGGCGCAGGCGGAACCGAGAGCTTCGCCAGGGGCGTCGACGGTTGCGGCTGAGGTCGGACGACCGGCGCGGACGCGGGCGGCTTGGCCACCGGTTTCCCGGCCTGGCCGTCGTCGCCGATGAGCGCCAGGGCCGCCGCCGTGGCCGCGACGGCGACGACACCGGCCGCGATACCGGCCTTCACCGGCGCTGCCAGGCCCTCCGTCGCCAGCGCGCCGCCGCCGGCGCCCGCCCCGCCGGACGCGCCGCCGCCCGCCGCGGCCGCTCCGGCCACGCCGGCCGCTCCCGCCCCGGCTCCGCCGGCGATGAGCGCCAGCGCCTTGGCGTACCCGGCGGCACCGAACCAGCCGATGACCGCGATCGGCACGACCGCGGGGATGCTGCCGGCGACCTCCTCGATCTGCAGTGCGGCAAGGCGGCACTTGGCGCACTCCTCCAGGTGCTTGCGCAGCCCCCGCTCGGCACGGGTGCGCAGCCTGCGCCGGGCATAGGTGCCGAGCTGGTCGGCGTAGCGCGCGCACTCCTCGTCGCCGGTGAGCCTGTCGCTGACGTGGGCCTGCAGATAGGCCTGCTTGAGGCCCTCGCGGGCGCGGCTGGCGAGCACGCGCGTGCCGTTGGCGTCGAGGCCGAACAGCACCGCGACCTCGCTCGGCGACTCGTCCTCGACCTCGGTGTGCCACAGCACGGCCTGCCAGCGTTCGGGCAGCGAGCGGAAGGCCCGCATGGCCATCGACTGCTCGGCCTCGTGCATCGCGCGTACGTCGGCGCCCAGGTCGAGCGTGTCGCCGTCGGCCGTCGGCGCGGACCGTGCCGCGTGCGTGGCGAACACCGCGAAGTCGTCGACGAGCTGCTCGCGCCGCGCCGACCGTGTCCACTGGGCGGCGACCCGCCGGACGGAGGTGAGCAGATAGGCGCGTACGGCGTGCTCGGGGCCCGAGCCGCCGCGTACCGCCTGGAGCATGCGGGCGAAGACCTCGGCGGTGAGGTCGTCGGCGGTGTGGGCGTCACGGCAGCAGGTGCGCGCGTACCGGCGCACGGCGTCCGCGTGGCGCCGGTACAGCTCCTCGTACGCCGTGTCGTCGCCCGAGCGCATCCGGCCGATCAGCTCGGCGTCGGAGGACGGCAGCGTCCGCCTGCCCTGACTGGGCACCTGCGGTGTGGTCAGGCCGCCGACCTCCGCGTCACCGTCATCGAGTGACCCGTCCCGCCCGTGAACGCTCATCGCGGAAAGCCCCCGCCGCCAGACCAACCAGTCCCGAACACCGGGTCAGAGTGCCACATGGCCGGCCTTCGCGGCGGCTGGAACGGGGTGGTGGTGCGTGGGCGGTGCGGTGCCCACGCACCCGTGTCTCACGCCGGCCGCGACCGCAGTCCCTCCAGCAGGATGTCCAGCAGTCGCGCCGAGGCCGCCGCCTGCTGGGCCGCGTCCGGCAGCGAAGGCGCCGCCGTCGCGATCACCAGCAGTACGTCCGACACCGACACGTCGGTCCGCAGCTCACCCGCCGCGCGTGCCCGCTCCACGAGCTGGCCCACGACCTCGAGCAGTGCCGCCGCCCCGGTGTCGTCGTCCGCGGCGACCGACGACGAAGCGCTCTCCTCCTTCTGCACCAGCCGAAGCTCGCCGCCGCCCGGCTGGGTCCGCTGCTGCGGCACCCGCGCCGTGTCGAACGAGGCGCCGTCCGCGCCGTCTTCGGAGACCCCGACCCTGAGCACCTGGGGCGGCAGCAGCCGCCCGGCACCCGAGGCCACCGACGTCCGCAGGAAGCGCGACAGCGCCGACCACGGCTCGTCCTCCTGCCCGAGCGCCGTACGCGCCTGGTCGGTCAGCCGGGAGGTCTCCTCCTCGGCTATCCGCCGCACCAGGACGTCCTTGCTCGGAAAGCGCCGGTACACCGTGCCGACGCCGACCCGCGCGCGCCGCGCCACGTCCTCCATCGGCGCGCCGTATCCCAGCTCGCCGAAGACCTCGCGCGCCGCACGCAGTACGTGCTCCAGGTTGCGCTGTGCGTCCACGCGCAGCGGCGTCGTGCGCGGTGCCTCACCGCGTCCGTTGTGCGCCGCCGCGCTGATCACCGCTCCGCCGCCCGATACGACGGCGGATGCGGACGACCAATGAGAATCCTGAATATGCATGAATGATCCCCCGGTAATGACGTCTCCCCCCGGAGACTCTCCCCGCCATTGAACGCACGGGGCGCGTGGATCATGCCCGATTCCCGAGGCCGCCCGTCGCGGTCTCGACGAGCCATCCCCCTACACCCCGTCGACACACGAACATAGTTGAGAGGGAGTCAATTCAGAAGGGGCACGTTCCGCACGGAGCGCCCCCCGATCGGAGTACGGGTCGCATACATCCCGATTACTCCCCTTCTCGCCCCTCGGTGCACCCCCTCTGACCTGCGGATCTTCCCTGTACGCTCGTAATTCGGCCAACCCTGCGC
This sequence comes from Streptomyces sp. NPDC048751, assembly GCF_043198595.1. Taxonomy (NCBI): domain Bacteria; kingdom Bacillati; phylum Actinomycetota; class Actinomycetes; order Kitasatosporales; family Streptomycetaceae; genus Streptomyces; species Streptomyces sp. NPDC048751. The sequence continues at coordinate 5,768 of NZ_JBICUX010000032.1, read as the reverse complement.
ACATCAGATCGCCGGTCACACAAATTGTCGGGGCTGTGGACAAACGCCGACGCCGGGTGCGTCATGGGATGGTGAAGGAACGCGCGCGCATTCTCGTTGTCGGCGGCGGCTACGTCGGGATGTACACGGCCCTGCGGCTCCAGCGGAAGCTGAAACAGGAACTGGCCCGGGGCGACGCGGAGATCACCGTGGTCACACCCGACCCGTACATGACGTACCAGCCGTTCCTCCCCGAGGCGGCCGCGGGCTCCATCTCCCCTCGCCACGTCGTCGTGCCGCTGCGCCGCGTCCTGTCCCACTGCCACGTCATCGTCGGCGAGGCCACCGCCGTCGACCACGCCAAGCGCACCGCCACCGTGACCACCCTCGCCACCGAGGAGGAGGGCACCGGCGCCCTCCGGCTGTCGTACGACGAACTCGTCCTCGCGCCCGGCTCCGTCTCGCGCACCCTGCCCATCCCCGGCCTCGCCGAGCACGCCATCGGCTTCAAGACGGTCGAGGAGGCCATCGGGCTGCGCAACCACGTCATCGAGCAGATGGACATCGCCTCCTCCACCCGCGACCCCGCGATCCGTGACGCGGCCCTCACCTTCGTCTTCGTCGGCGGCGGCTACGCCGGCGTGGAGGCGCTCGGCGAGCTGGAGGACATGGCCCGCTACGCCGCGCGGTACTACCACAACATCCAGCCCGAGGACATGAAGTGGATCCTCGTCGAGGCCTCCGACCGCATCCTGCCCGAGGTCGGCGAGGAGATGGGCCGCTACACGGTCACCGAGCTGCGCCGCCGCAACATCGACGTACGCCTGAACACCCGCCTGGACTCCTGCGCGGACCGGGTCGCCGTCCTCAGCGACGGCGCCCGCTTCCCGACCCGTACGGTCGTGTGGACCGCCGGCGTCAAACCCCACCCGGTGCTCGCCGCCACCGACCTGCCCCGCACCGAGCGCGGACGGCTGAAATGCACCGCCGAGCTCTCCATCGAGGGCACCACGCACGCGTGGGCCGCGGGCGACGCCGCGGCCGTCCCCGACGTCACCGCCGACGAACCCGGCAAGGAGACCGCCCCCAACGCGCAGCACGCGCTGCGCCAGGCCAGGGTCCTCGGCGACAACATCGCCCACTCCCTGCGCGGCGAACCGCTGGAGACGTACGCCCACAAATACGCCGGCTCCGTCGCCTCCCTCGGCTTCCACCAGGGCGTCGCCCAGGTCTACGGGCGCAGGCTCAAGGGCTACCCCGCCTGGTTCATGCACCGCGCCTACCACCTCAGCAGGGTGCCGACCTTCAACCGCAAGGCGCGTGTGCTCGCCGAATGGACCCTCTCCGGGCTCTTCAAGAGGGAGATCGTCTCGCTCGGATCACTCGAACACCCTCGAGCAGAGTTCGAACTGGCTGCCGGTGGAAAGCCTTCTGACGACCCGAAGGGGTCGTCCTGACCCGACCCAGGAACTCCACCGGCCGCCCCGGCGTCTGACGACTGTCGGCCCGGACGGCCGCCCTGCCAGACTGATCCCCCGAGCCCGGGCGGGCCGCCCGCCCTCCACCCCGCGAACCCACGACGCTGTTCCCAAGTGCCGCACACCCCGGCGCTGCCACCACGCGCGGTCACCGGAGCCCTGGCCCGGTCCGGAGCCGGCCGACGACGACTACACGAGGCAAGGATTCGTGAACTTCACGCGCTGGAGCGCCCGGCTCCCCGGAACGCAGCGCCGCGCAGCAGCGCGGACCGAGCACCCCGCCTCCCCCGAACGACGGGGAGAGAACTCCGTGCCCGCGGCCCGCGCCGAACAACTGACCGACGACACCACATTCGTACGGGCCGTCGACGAGCTGCCGGTCCGCGAGGTCCTCGACCGCGTCCCGGCCCTCGTCGCCCTGATCCACGGCCCCGACCACCGCCTCGCCTACGTCAACGACGCCTATGTGACCGCCTTCGGCGTACGCCCCCTCGGCGAACCGGCCCGCCACGCCCTTCCCGAGCTGCGGGAACTCGGTCTGCTCCCCCTCCTCGACCAGGTCCTGCGCAGCGGCAAGTCCCGCACCGTCAAGTCCCGCAAAGCCCCCGACGGCCGCTCCTACACCTTCACCTGCGCCCCCGTCGCCAAGAACGCCGACGGCGAGGGCGGAGTCCTCGTCTTCGCCACCGACGTCACCGACCACGCCGAGGCCGCCGAACGCCTCCGGGCCAGCGAACGCCGCCAGCGCGAGACGGCCGTCACCCTCCAGCGCTCCCTGCTCCCCCAGGAACTCGAACAGCCGGACGACCTGCGCATCGCGGCCACCTACCAGCCCGGCGGCACCGAGGCCGCGGTCGGCGGCGACTGGTACGACGTGATCACCCTCGGCGGCGGCCGCACGGCCCTGGTCATCGGCGACGTCATGGGCAGAGGCGTCCGCGCCGCCGCGGTCATGGGCCAGCTCCGCACGGCCGTGCGCGCCTACGCCCGTCTTGATCTGCCCCCGCACGAGATCCTGCAACTCCTCGACGGCCTCGCCGCCGAGATCGACGCCAACCAGATCGCCACCTGCGTGTACGCCATCCACGACCCGAACGAGGGCCGGCTGCTGTACGCCTCCGCCGGCCATCTGCCCATCCTGGTCCGCGACGAGAACGGCACGGTCCAGCGTGCCGACGAACCCACCGGCCCGCCCCTCGGCACGGGCGGCTGGATGCACGCCTCCGGCTCGATCCCGCTCGGCCCCGGCTCCACGGCCGTCCTCTATACGGACGGCCTGGTCGAACGCAGGGACGAGGACCTCGACGAGGGCATCGCCGCCCTCGAACGCGCCCTCGCCGGCGCCATGGGCACCCCCCAGGTGATCTGCGACCGCCTGGTCCGCACGGCCGGCGTCACCGCCGACCACGACGACGACGTGGCCGTCCTGGTCCTCCAGCACCCTGCCCGCACCGGTCCCGACGGCGAACTCTTCCGCAACGCCGCCCTGGAACTCCTCGGCGGAGTGGAGGCGGCCCCACGCGCGCGTGCGTTCGCCTCCGGCGTCCTCACCAGCTGGCGCTTCCCACCCGAACTGCACGACCTCGGCGTCCTGGCCGCCAGCGAACTCGTCGCCAACTCCCTCCAGCACGGCACCCCACCCATGCGCCTGCGCCTGCGCCGCACCGACCGCCGTCTGATCATCGAGGTCACCGACGGCGACGACCACCTCCCCAGGCGCCGCCGCGCGGAAGCGGGCGACGAGTCCGGCAGGGGCATCGCCATCGTGGCCACGATCGCGTCGAACTGGGGGTCGAGACGTACACCGGGAGGCGGAAAAGCGGTGTGGTGCGAGTTCGTGCTGCCGAAGGCCTAGAACCACCGGCGCGGCTACGGGCCGCGCGCCGTCAGGCCTCCGCCGACACGGACTCCGCCGCAGCCCCACCCCGAGCGACGACCCGGCTCCGAGCGACCCACGGCTGATCCTGCGCGACCGTGAGCCGCCCACCCAGCCGCACCGCCAGGAACGTGATCCCCAGCGAGAACAGCAGAAACGTCACGACATAGGGCGCGTGCAACGACGCCCCCATCGGCCCACCCACAGCCGGCCCCACCGCCAACGCCAACTGCTTCACCAGGGCGAACGCGGAGTTGTACTGCCCCGCCATCCCGGCAGGCGCCAGATCCGCCACCAGCGGAGCCACCGTCGGCGACAACATCGCCTCCCCGAGACCGAACAGCGCGTACGTCGACACGAACGCCGCCGTCGCCATCTCCTGGCTGCCGTGCCCGAGTCCCGCGTACGCCGCCGTCAGCCACGCCACGGACCAGATCAGCCCCACGGACGCGATCACCCGGGACCGCCGACGCCGCTCGACGAACCTCAGCACCGCGAACTGCGCGACGACGATCACCGCGGTGTTCGCGGCCAGCGCCGTCCCCAACGCGGACGTCGATATCCCGGCGGCCTCCACGCCGTACGCGCTCAGCCCCGACTCGAACTGGCCGTAGCAGGAGAAGAACAGCACGAACCCCAGCACGCTCAGCTGCACCATGGCCCGGTTCCCGAGGAGCTGCTTCCAGCTCCCCTTCGCCGACCCCGTGGGCGCGTCCTCGATCCGCGGCGAGTGCGGCATCCGCACCGTCGCCATCACCACGACCAGCAGCAGGAACATCGCCGCCTCGATCGCGAACAGCAGCGTGAACGACGACACGCGCGTGGCATCGACGAGATGCCCACCGATCAGCCCACCGACGCCGAGCCCCAGGTTCTGCAGGAAGAACTGCGTCGCGAACGCCCGCGACCGCGTCTCGGCCGTCGAGCAGTCCACGATCATCGTCGCGAGCGCCGGCTGCATCACGGCCTGCCCGGCCCCGAGCGCCGCCGCCGACAGCAGTACCGCCGTGGAGGTCCCCGCGAGTCCCAGGCTCAGTGACCCCAGCGCGGCGGTGACCAGGGCGGCGAGCAGCACCGGAAGCGGGCCCCGCCGCACGATCGCCCGGCCGGCGAACGGCAGCACGACCAGCGCGGCCACGGCGAAGACGGCGAGTACGAGACTCGCCGTCATGGCACCGAGCCCCCGCACCTGCGCCACATAGACGTACAGGTAGGGGACGGTGAAACCGAGCCCGAACGCGCTGAGTGCGTTGCCCACGTGGATCCGGCGCATCGCTGCGCCCTTCGCCCTGGTCACGTTCACCTCTCTCGAGTAGTTGAAGTGCCTCAGTAGTTAGGACTGAAGACTTCGAAGCTAAAGTTAGAAGCTAAACGGTACACCTCGAAGGACTTCAACGCCAAGCGACCTCATGCCATACTTCGGGCATGGGCGACACCCCCGGCAGCCTCAGTGAGCCGACACTCGAAGCGCAGATCGCCGCCTACCAGCGCGAGTTCCAGGACCTCGACCCCCAGGTCGAGCAGATCGTCTCGGCGCTCTCCCGCCTGAACCGCCGTATGAACGTCGCCTACGGCCGCCAGACCGCCGCCCTCGGCATCAGCAACGCCGAGTGGGAGGTCCTCAAGGAGCTCGTCCTCTCCGGCGCCCCCTATCGCATGGGCCCCAGCGACATCGCCAAGCGCCTCGGCCTGACGCCGGCCGCGATGACCCACCGGATCGACCGCATGGTTACGGAGGGGTTGGTTACCCGAGAACGGGACGAGGCCAATCGGGTCCGCGTCATCGTCGAGCTGACACCGGAGGGACGCGAGAAGTGGCTGCAGGCAATGCGCCTGGCGACGGTCTTCGAGGAGGACCTCCTCCAGGACCTGTCACCGGGCGAGCGCGCGGTCCTCGGCGAGGTGCTGACCAGGCTCCTTCGCCGGGTGGAGGACGCGCAGCCGGACTCCGGCGGACGCCTCAGCGACCTCGACTGAGACCCGGCCGCGCCCTCGGCTGAAGCGCCCGAAAAGATCTTGACAGCGGGCACTTGACAGCCCCTTCGGGGATCCGTAGAGTTCTTCGGGTTGTCGGAGAGCCGTAACGGTTCTGCGGCACCACTCCCGCCGCCTCGTGCGGCAACCAAACCAGCAGAACGATCACTCCTGACGGGGTGAATTCGGCGTGCCCGAATTCAATTCGCTCGGGAGCTCGGCCGCTTTCGATCGCGTCGAACGACTCGATTGGGAAACGCCGGGAGGATCCGCTAAGGTTTGAGACGTCGGAACGGCCCAACAGCCGGGAAGGCAACCCCCCTCTGACGGGGAATCAGGGCCGAAAGGATCTGATAGAGTCGGAACCGCCGGAAAGGGAAACGCGAGAGCGGGAACCTGGAAAGCACCGAGGAAATCGGATCGGAAAAAGATCTGATAGAGTCGGAAACGCAAGACCGAAG
>NZ_JBICUX010000031.1:0-43311 GCF_043198595.1 Streptomyces sp. NPDC048751 | reverse complement strand
ATGTCGAGGGCGTCGAGGACAAGCTTGGCCCGCTTGCTGGTGGCGGCGGACCAGCCGACGACCGCCCGTGAGAACACGTCCACGACGAACGCGACGTAGACGATCCCGGACCAGGTGGCGACGTAGGTGAAGTCCGCGACCCATCGCTCGTTCGGCCGGGATGCGGTGAAGTCGCGTTCCAGCAAGTCGGTGGCCCGATCATGGCCGTCATCCCGGACAGTGGTGCGGATCTTCTTCCCTCGACGGGCGCCCTCCAGGCCCAGGTCCCGCATCAGCCGTGCGACGGTGCAGCGGGCCACCGGTATGCCTTCGCGATGTAGTTGACGCCAGACTTTCCGGACGCCGTAGACGCCGAAGTTGTCCGTATGGACGCGGCTGATCTGCGTCTTCAGCTCAATGTCACGGACCGTCCGGGCGCTGGGGACGCGGTTCTTCGCCGCATAGTAGGTGCTCGTTGCGATCTTCAGTCCGTGGCTGGTCAGGACTCGGCAGATCGGCTCGACTCCGAACACCTGGCGGTGTGCGTCGATGAATGCTACGAGCGCTTCGCTGGCCGGTCGAGCTCGGCCGCGAAGAAAGCCGACTTAGATTCAACCGGTCAGAGCAACAGTGCTGGTTGAGGGCGGTATGCGTGGCGAGACTGGGTCGGCCGGGGATGTCGGACGAGATGAAGGCCGACCTGTGGCGACGGTGGAGGGCCGGGGAGTCGATCAGCGTCATCTCCAGGCAGATCGGTAAGCCGCCGGGCTCGGTGTTCACCGTCCTCAAGCACCACGGAGGGATCGCTCCTGAATCCCGCAAGACACGGGCCGGAAGCCTGACCATGGACGAGCGGGAGGAGATCTCGCGTCGGCTCTGTGCCGGTGAGTCCTACCGAACGATCGCCGGCCTCCTGGGACGCGCGGTGTCGACGATCAGCCGTGAAGTCAACAACAACGGCGGACGCGACATTTACCGGGCAATTGCTGCACAGGAGCGCGCACTTGACCGCGCTCGACGCCCGAAGCGGTGCCTCCTCGCCCGCAGACCCGCGCTGAGGCAGACGGTGGTGAGGCTGCTGGAAGAGGAGTGGTCGCCCGAGCAGATCGTCGGCCACCTGCGTCGGCATCACGGTGACGACCCCGTCATGCGGATCAGCCACGAGACGATCTACCGATCGGTCTACACCACCCGCTGGAAAGTGATCCCGCGCGAGCTGTGCAAGCGCCTGCGGACTGGCCGCCCGATCCGGAAGAACAAGCACCACACGGTGAAAGGCCAGTGGCGCTCACAGATCACCGATGCCCGACCGATCGAGGAGCGGCCCCGGGCGGCAGAAGACCGCAGCAAGTCCGGGCACTTGGAAGGCGATCTGGTGATCGGCTCGAACAACAGTCAGGTCGCCACGCTGGTCGACCGGAAGTCACGGTTCCTCACAGTCGTGAAACTCACCAGCCGCCACACCACCGTGGTCGTTCCCGCTCTCATCGAAACCTACGAACGTATGGACCCCCGACTACGCAGCACGCTGACCTGGGATCGCGGCATGGAACTGGCAGCCCACAAGCGGCTCACCGCCGACACCGGTGTCGACGTGTTCTTCGCGGCCCCGCGTAGTCCCTGGCAACGCGGCACCAACGAGAACACCAACAAGCTCCTCCGCCAGTACCTGCCCAAAGGCACCAACCTGTCGACGTTCAGCCAGGACGACCTTGACGCCATCGCGACGAAGCTCAACAACCGTCCACGCAAGTGCCTGGGATTCCGCACACCAGCCGAGAGTGTTGCCTTGACCGGTTGAATCTAAGTGGGCGGCTCCGGAAATCCTTCGGGGGTTGATCAGGCGGCCAGGGCAACAGAGGATTCTTCTGGCCGGTCGGCGGGTGCGTGCCGGTCGAGTCGGGCCAGCAGATCGTCCAGGTCGGTGGTGGTGAACTTCCACTGGAACGGCTGTGCCGTGGCGTTGTAGCGGTCTTCGAAGGCGCGAAGCCGGTTCCGGACCTGGGACAGGTCCGTGAAGTCGTTGGGTTGGACGACCTTTCTCTGGACGATCGAGAAGAAGATCTCTATCTGGTTCGTCCAAGAGGCGTGTACGGGGGTGTGGACCATGACTGCGTTCGGAAAGGCCGTGGTGAGACGGTCGATGGCCTTCTTCCCCCGGTGGGAGGAGCCGTTGTCGACGATCCAGAAGACACGTCTGGCGCTCGCGTAGGGCTCCTGGGCCATGACCTGGGTGACCAGGGTCATGAAGGGCACGACTCCGGTCTTCGGCTCGCAGCGGCCGAAGACCTTCGCACGGTGGACGTCGTAGGCAGCCAGGTAGGCCAGCGCACCGCCGCGGCCGTACTCGTGGTTGACCCGCATCGCCCGGGCCTGCCCCGGGGCCAGCGTCGGATGGCAGCGGCAGCGGGCTTGGACGGAGGTCTTCTCGTCGCTGGAGATGACGTACTCGTTCGGCCTGAGCGGGACACCCTCGAACGTACGGGCGTACAGGTCAAGGACACGCCGGGCCTTCGCGCGGAAGTCCGGGTCACGGATGAAGATCCAGGACCGGTACTGCCAGGGTTTGAGCACGTCCTCGCGCAGCCAGCGGCGGACCGTGGACGCGGAGACGGTGTCGGTGATCCCGCGCGCGGTCAGCTCGGTGGCCAGTTCCGGGCAGGACCAGCGCGACAGCGGCACACCGGTCTCGGCGGGTAACTGGCAGGCCAGCGCCTTGGTCTCGGCGATCTGCACGGGGGTGAAGCGAGCCGGGCGTCCTGAGCGTTTACGGTCGGCCAGGGCCGACAGGCCGCCGTGGGCGAACCGGCCGCGCCAGGCACGAACCGTGTCCAGGTGCAGGCCGGTCTCGTGGGCGATGCGCGCGTTGGAGCGTCCCCGTGCCGCGTGCAGGACGATCTGCGCACGGCACCGCAGCCGGTGCTCGGTCTTGTGGCCATAGGCCAACTTCTTCAATCGCTCGCGCTCGGCAGCGGTCAGGACGATCGGGCAGGCCGACGCAACGGGCATGTCAGACGGGCCGATCGGGAGAAGCGGAAGACGACGGGGCGCGGCTCTCCGGGCCCGCGCCAACAGCCAACAGAACTCAGCTTTCCGCGACCGCCGACTCGAGCAGGGACAGCGTTTGGTTGTCCGCGTCCACGTCTGCGCGGACGCCGAGAGGCAGCGGCAGGTTCGGCGAGGTGTGGCCGAAGTCGACCTGGGCGAGGACGGGGATGTCACGCTGCGCCAGAACGTCGAGCACAACGTCGCGCAGACCCACCTGGTCTCCGCCGCCCTCGTAGGGCGTGACCTCTCTCGGGATGCCGACCACCATGCCCGCGATCCGGTCCAGCACACCGGACAGCCGCAAGACATGCAGGTCGTTCCAGATCCGCGTGACCGGCCGCTGTAGCTCTTCCCAGAACAAGACGGCGCCGTCGAACCGTTCGGCGGGCAGGGCGAACGGTGTCGCCTGCAGCTGGACCAGGCGGTTCAGCAAGCCGCCGACCAGTGGTCCCTGCGCGCGGCCCGGCCGCCAGGTTTCCCAAGCCTCCCTTGCCGGCAGCGCGCCCGGCGCCTCGGCCTTGGTGAGCACACGGGCGTAGAGGTCGACGAGTTCGGACCGACGGGCCTCGTCGCCCAACGTGTACCAATCGCTGCCGAAACCGTGGGTGACGATGTCGGCGTGGAAGCCGACGAGGCCGGTCTTGGCGTACAACGCCATGTGCAGCACCGAGATGTCGCTATAGCCGAGGATCGGCTTCGGGTCGGCCCGGATCGCGTCCAGGTCGATCAAATCGAGATAGCCGATGGTCGCCTGTCCACCGGTATGCGCGACGATGGCCCGCACCTCCGGGTCACGGAGTAGACCATTGAGCTCGGCGGCCTGCTCCGCCGGAGTGCCCGACGCCCACCAGCGATTCTGCGCTGGGTCGACCATTGGGCTGACTCGCACGCGGAAACCCATCCGCTCCAATATCGCCACACCGCGGGCGAGCAGTGGTTCCTCACCCGGCTCAAGCTGGCCCGAGGGCGCGGTAACGACCACGAGGTCGCCGGAACGTAGCGTGCGGGGCCGAAGGATCACAGACATGGGGCCTCCTTGTTGATCAACGATGGCGAGCAACAAGGCCAGTGCCGCCGATATTCCGCCTCCCCGACGTGATCAAAGCCCCGGAACCCGGCTGGGCCCACCGACCGCCTCCACGCGGACACCTTCGACTGTGCCTGACAGCCCCACTTCGCCACCCCAGACACGACGGACCGATGTGGAATCGCGCCCCGATGTCAACCCCCGAAGGATTTCCGGAGCCGACCACTAAGGATGCCGCCTTGAGGATCTCGTTCGCCCGCCGCAGTTCGGCGTTCTCCGCCTTCAGGCGCTTGATCTCTGCAGCCTCGTCCGAGGTCACGCCCGGACGCTGGCCGGCATCGACTTCGGCCTTGCGCACCCAGGTCCGCACCGTCTCAGCGGCACCGATGCCCAGCTTCGCGGCGACCGCCTTCATCGCGGCCCACTCCGTCGGGTAGTTGGGGCGGATCTCCGCGACCATGCGCACCGCACGCTCACGAAGCTCAGGAGGGTAGGGGGACGGACGTGCCATGACTCGATCCTCTCAGGGAATCGAGCCTCCATCAGAGCCGGAGCGGTTCACCCACCATCGGCCCCGGCAGCGCAGCTCCGCAACCGGCTGGGCAGTTACCACTGGGGGCCGGCTGCGAGGTGATTCCGTGGGTGCGTCGGGAGCCGGTCGGGCTTGCCTTGGTTCGCCCAGGTCAGGTCCCAGGCATGCGCACCCTCCGACAGCCACGGCATGCCCGGCTCAGCCCAACTAATCAAAACGGGGGGTGAGCCGAGACGGCGCAATCCCCGCGCTCTCGCCCCCATTCCGCGGCAGCCACGTACCGGTGGCCGCGCCGCTACGAGGACCGCAATGACACCGGTCCTGGCGTATCCGCCCGGCGAGAGCCGGGCGGATAGCGAACATCAGCACTGCGGTCACATCGCTAACGCTCGCCTGCTGCAGGCAGGCCCATTCCTACCGAATGTGACGTGCTTGTACAGCCGCGACCTGTAAACCCTTCACAGCGCGATGGGCTTATAGGCAAGGGCGGCATCGACGATCTGCTCAGCAGTTGGCTCGTCAGGCAGACCTTCCGATTGCGGATGGAAGATGAGGTCAAGCACTCGAGGATGTAGCACATTACTTTCGAGGGTCTCGATCATAATAGCTTCCTCCTCCTCGGTGCCCTCCACGGCCATGATCTTGTTAACCAACTCGATGAGCTGCTCGCGGGTCATACTCATTCGCTTTCCGCTCCCTGCATGAGGCCGTTCACTTGTGATAACTCGGGTCCAGCACCTCCTCATGGTATCTGGGGGTCACAACTATCAGGTTGTCCAGGTCGTAGACACCTCCACCGCGCTGGATTGGCGTGACATGGTGCAGTACATAATTGGAATTCTTCCCTACGTTTTGCCCCTTGAATACGAACGGTGCCCTTCCGCTCGCCATACGCGTCCTGTCTGATTTAGGGAACTGATTGGCCAATTCTGAGACCTTTGCGACCTCTTTCCAGAAGGCTTCACGAAAATCTCCGAATTTTGCAAACTCTTGCCCCTGGAGCTGACGAGCAACCTGCCCTGGAATCTTGCCAGCGTTCGCCTTATTCCCCCTGAGCCATTGACCAGAAATATCTTTAAGGAGCGCGCCCCCCGTAACAGCGCCGGGCGAGTTCCTCAGCTGTGCCGCGGTTCGCGTCCCGGTTATTGCGAGCCGATTTTCAGCTCGATGCAGAAACATAAAGGCGATACTGCCGGCCCAAGTCGCTCCGCCAGAAGAGAACGACGATCCCGCCACATTGCAAGCCGTTTCGTCGTGATGGACTGTGCAATTCCAGTAGTCGTCAAAGACGGTCAATTCCTTATAGTCTTTGGCGACGCGCTGCCGAAATTCTTGGTCGCATCCGCTGGACACATCAACGCCGCACATGCCTTGGAGGCCAGAGACGCTTGGCGTCTGGCTTGCTGCCCAATCCAGGCCGGCGTCGCAAGCCGCGTCGCAGCCGCTTCCCTCGACGACACCGTCGTACTGCTCGGGGTTCCGCTCCTGATGCTTCTGCACTGCCTCCTGGACAGAGCTCACACCACCGCAGCCGACTTCGGGCATGCAGACCCCGAGACCGGACGGGTCGTTCAGCGTGACCGGGCTGTTGTTGGCGTAGTTGTAGCCGTTGAGGGACTGGTGCTGGTCCAGGGTCAGCAAGGGGTCGACGCTGATGAACTGGCCGATGACGGGGTCGTATTCGCGGGCGCCGATGTGGGTCAGGCCCGTGCCAGCATCAGCCGGCATGCCAAGGAAACCCTTGTCGTCCGGCCAGACGCCTGTCGTTGGGCCCCTGCTCGTGCCGAATGGCTTGCTGTAGCGCTTGCTGAGCGTCTGGGTGGAGTCGCTGGTGATGGAGATGGAGCTGGTGTCGTGGTGGTCGGCGGCGAGGAAGCTGAGCTTCTCGGTGCCGGACTCGTTGGTGCGCAGGGCAATGGTGGCGCTAGCCGCGGTGTAGTAGCGGTTGGCCCACTTCTTGCCCGTTTTGAGGTGGAGTTCGGTCGCACCGAGGTAGAGGACGGTCTCTCCGTTGGTGGCGTTGTCGCGACGGATGAGGAGTTGGCCGTCGGCGTCGTAGAGGTAGTTGGTGGAGGTGGCTGCGGTCCCCTCGGTGAGGCGGGTGAGTTTGCCTTCTGCGTTCCAGTTGAGGGTCTGGGTGGTGGTGGAGTCGGGCTTTTCGACGCGTGTTTCGGTGTTGCCCGTGCTGTCGTAGGTGTATTGCTGTGGCAGGCCCGTGCACGTGCTGGTGGTCGTGGTGGCGGTCAGGGCGTGCGGACGTGCCGCGTCGTAGCAGTAGGTGGTCGTGATGGGGGTGGCGGTGTTCTGCTTTTCGGTCTTGCGCTGGCCTGATGCCGTGTAGGTGTACGACGTCCAGTACGGGGCGGGGCCGCTCAGGTTAGCCGTGGTGCGGCTCGTGGTTGCGCAGTCTGCTGTCTTAGGGGTCCAGGCCTCGGCGAGGCGACGCTGTGTGTCGTAGGTGAAGCACTGGTTGTCTGTGCCTGTGCCGATGTTCGCGCTGTCGAAGATGGAGGTGACGTTGCCGGCCTGGTCGTAGCGGTAGGTGAGGTCCTGTACGGGGCCGCGGGTCTGGTCGTCTGTGGCGGCGCTCAGCAGGCGGCCGGTGCCTCGTTCGTAGGTGTTGGTAAGGAAGACCCGCTTGATGCCTTCGGCCGTTGAGGTGCCGAGCTGCACCTGGCCGACTTGTCCGAGCGCCGTGTAGTCCGTGTCCAGCACGTAGCCGGTAGTACCGGAGAGCTCAGTCGGCAGGCCCGCGTTGTTGTAGCGGTACTCGAGGAGCTCGGAAGCCAGTCCCCCAGCGGCGGGCTCCCGGATAGTGCCGACTGTGCCGTCGAGACGATAGGTGGTCTCGAAGGTGCTGACCGCTGCAATCGCGCCGGAGGTGACGAGTGCATCGTCCGACGGCAGGGTGAGAGTGGTGGCGGTGGGGCGGTAGAGGGAGTCGTAGGACGTGACCTGCTTGGTATAGGCCTTGCCCCCCTTGCCGTTCTCGTAGCGGATGGACGCTGTGGGCAGGCCCTTGAAGAGGCTGTCGTACGTCCAGGCGGCGAGTTGGTTGGCGTCAGTGCGGGCGGTCTGCCACAGGTCGGTCTTGCGGCCGAGTTCGTCGTAGCCGTAGAGGAGGGTGCGGTTCTCGGCGTCTGTCGTCGTGTCGATCTGGTCGAGGGCCGTGTAGCTGGTGCGAGTGGTGCCCTTGTCCGGGTCCACCGCCTTCACCTGGCGGTCGAACAGGTCGTATTCGTAGCTCCACTGCGTGTTGTCAGGGCCAGTGATCGTTTCGGTCTGGCCGTCGTCGGTGTAGGTGTAGCGGACCCGGGTGTACGAGGTGCCGGTGGTCGCACCGTATCCGGTGTCGTTGGGCTGGGTGCCTGCGTAGGTGCGCGTTTCCGTGGTGCGACCGAGGGCGTCGGTGATGGTGCGTGTGGCGTTGCCGCCCTGGACAGCCGTGGTGGCGACGGAGTCACCGGTGTAGGTCGCGGTGGTGGACCACTTCTTCACCCCGTCGACGAGCAGCGTCGACGTAGTGGCGCGACCGGCGCCGTCGAACTGCGTCTGGTTCTGCGTCGCCCCGCCGTACGGCACCTGGGAGTACTCGCCGTTAGGGGCGGTGGTGTTGTCGTAGACGTCAGCGTACGTCTCGTAGACCAGGCCGCGGCTGTCATAGCGTGTGTCCGTGAGGATCCGCCCACCCAGCGGTGATTCCGTTTGGGTCTGGATCGGACGCAGCTGTGAGTCATAGAGCGCGTAAACGGTGCGGTACGCGCTGCTGCTCTTGAGAGTGGCGACGGAGGTCCAGGGCGCCTTGTCGCGTGCGAGGCCATAGCCGAACTTCGCGTTAGGCGTGTCGTTCGCGGAACGAGAGCGGTTGGGCAGCCAGGTGGCGGTGATACGGCCGAGGGCGTCGTAGGTGTGCTCGGTGCGGTTGACATTGGCGTCGAGGGTGTAATTGACCGTGCCGCGCGCTGGGTCGTAGTTGGTGGTTGTCTGGTGGGTCTGGTCGTTGGCTGACAAGCGTGGTGCCTTGACGGCGAGCGTGAACAGTGGCCCGGCCGCTGCCGGGTAGTAGGTGGTGGTTGTGGTGCGGCCCTTGGCGTCGGTCACGGTCAGGGGGCGGCCTAGCTTGGCCGTGGCGGTGTCGTAGGTGGTGGTGGCGGTGGTCTGCCAGCCGCTGGTGGGCAGGGGGTTTCGGTCTGCCGTGCCGGAGGCAGCCGGGTATGCCTTGGCCCGGCCGGTCCAGGTGGGCAGGCCCAGGGTCGGGGTCTGGTCCGGGCTCCAGCCGGTGGCGGCAGGGGTGTCGTAGACGGTGGCGGTGTCGGACAGAACGTCGCCGCGTGTGGTGGCGGACGTCGGGAGGGTAAGGGTGTCGTCGGTGTTGGAGCAGGGCTTGGCGACGACGCGGTTGCGGGAGACGAGCGCCGTCAGGCCCTTGGCGTCGTTTCGGGCGTACCAGGTGCGGGTGCAGGTTTCGTCGCCGGTGAGGGACCAGTCACCGTGGTTGTCGACCTTGGTGACCATGCCGTACGTGGTGTCGTAGCTCCGCGAGACCGCGGCGATGCGCCACTTCTGGGCTGCGGTCAGGTACGTGTCGGTGTAGGTCCGGGCGCCCCTGACGAAGTAGGCCTTGATGTTCGCGTACGACTTCTGCTGGCTGGCGGTCTGTTGGGCCCAGAGGTTGTTGATGGTGGTGGAGATCGCCGTGACACCGTTGTAGGTGATCTCCTGGCGTACCTGGCCGGCGAAGTAGTCGTGGTCGTTGTAGTCGCCGACGTCGAGATCGTCCGTGCTGACGCCGGTGACGTTGTCGAGGTCGATGCCCTTGACGACGGCGGTGCGGGTGGTGCCGTCCTTGCGTTTGTCGCCGTTCATGCCCTGCATGAACAGCTTCACGGTCTTGGATCGGGTGGTGCCGACGTCGCCGGTATAGGTGGTGACCTGCTGATAGCCGCGCCAAATCGACCAGGTGCGCTCCTTCTCCTTGGTGAAGGGGTCATCGTTGTAGTGCCAGCCCGGCGCGGAGTACTCGTATGCCAGCTGAGTGCCGGGGTTGCCTGCGCCGGGGTCGTTGGTGGTGATGGCGGTGACGCGGTACTTGTGGAACCAGTCCAGCCCCGGGTCCCCGCCGTTGATCGGCCAGTAGACCGGGTAGCAGGGCTTGTCGTTGTCGTCCTCGGCCGCGGGCATGTTGCTGCCGCGCACACACTCGGGCTGGGAGAAGGTGACGGACGTGATTGCGCCGGTCTCCGAGACGACGGAGGCGATGCGCGGTCTGGTCAGGGGAAGAATGTTGTCGCTGGTGGAGTCGACCCGGTTGGGGCGCTGCTGGTACGTGAATTCGACGGGCGGCACGCTGGTAGCGGTGCCATTCTTGCCGGTGCGGGTGAGCGAGTCGAGCGTGAGGACCTGGTCGGAGCTGTTGTCGATGTCCTGCCCGTCGAAGAAGCTCTGGTCGAGGGCGTAGGAGTCGACCGGCTGGAAGGTGTCCGGCTCAGCGGCACGTGACCAGTAGTGGGTGTCGATGCTCGTCAGTCGCTTGCGGGTGAAGAAGGCAGGGCCCGTGGCCTTGCAGTCGTCCTCGCTGGCCGAGCAGATGCTGTCGAAGGGAACATCCGGCCAGTTGTCGGCGGTGTCCTTGGTGAGGGAGGAGCAGTCGGCAGCGGTGCACCGCTCCTTGTAGGTGAAGGTGATCTTGTCGGAGGCGGGAGCAGTGAACAGTGTGTCGTTGCGCTGGCCGTAACGGATCTCTTCGAGGTAGCCACCTCGGGTGTAGGGGGCCAGGTCGGTCTTGTCGCCGTTCTTGGCGTAGTGGTTGGTCTCCGCCTTGTACCAGTAGGTGGAGGCGTTACCGTGGACGTCCTCGATCAGGTCAAGGTTCCAGCGCCAGGCCTGGGTCTCGGAACGGTCCTTGAACTGGGCTCCCTTGTCGTAGCCGGGTTCCTTGTCGTCGTCGCCGAAGACCGGAACCGTCCAGACCGAGTTGGTGCGCCCGCTGCCTGCGCCGGGCAGCTTGTTGAGGCCGAAGGTGTACGTGGTGCCGTCGCCGGCGACGATCTTCCAGTGCTCACCGTTGTTGTCATCGTTGTCCGCGTCGGTGAGGCGGGTGACTTTGGAGGCGTCGTCGTCCTTGAGGTGCCAGACGCCCTTGGTGTCGTCGAGGACCAGTTCCGTCGCCTTGCCGTTCAGCACAAGTGAGGCGTTGTCGTACTTCCAGCACAGGTCGAACTTGTCAGTCTGCCCGTCGTCCTCGCACACGCCGTACTTGCGCTCGATGTAGGACGAGGTCAGCTCGAAGCCCTCACCGACGAGAGACGACTGGTTGTTGGTGTTGGCGGTACGGCCGTCGATGCTTCCCGAGTTGTAGGACAGGCTGAGGGACGGTTCCGGGCCGGCCGCCGCAGGCGGTGCCGCGATCGGGTACGACCAGGTGAACGCGCCCGAGGCGCCCCCCGCCTCCCAACTCGACGATGCCGAAAGCTGCGTCGCCTCGAAGTCACCGGAGCCCGCCGAGGATGCGGTAGCTGATGTGGCGGTGGCAGCCATGACCGTCGGTGCAGTCGCGGTCATTCCTGCGAGCGTGGTGCGGGCGGTGACCGTCTGGGCGTGGATGTCGTTGTTCGATGCCTGGATGGTGGTGGCGCGGCACTGGGCCTTCTCTGGCGTCGTCAGAGCGCAGGGGGGAAGAGTGACAAGCCCCAGACGGGAGGGCCAGTTGCCACCGATCGACGAGGCGAACGAGCTGTAGTCGACGGTGACTTGAGCGGCTCCCGGACTGTCCGCTGCGATGGTGAAGAGGACTCCGGTCACGCCTGCACGACGGGCGGCCTTCTGGTCCAGGACGGTGACCTTCGTCTTGCCTCCGGCGAGGGCTCGCGCCTGCCGAGAGGTGTTGCTGGCTTTGGCCGCTTTCACCGTGACCAGAGCATGGTCGTTTCCTGTGTCGCCCAGGTCGGTGGTGGAGACGGAGGCCTTCGGCCACTCGGCGCGGCGCTCGGCCGTGGCCGATACGACCAGCTTGCGGTTGGCCTTCTTCTCCTTGGCCACCTTGGCACGCGCGGCCTTGGCGAGGGGTGAGGTCACGGGCACGACGCGGGTCGGCTTGACGCCAGGCACATCGGGACGGCCCGGCAGTTCGGCCGCCGAGGCCAGTGGCGTGAGCGTGGCGGGTATAGACAGCACCGCCGCGAGCAGGACCGTCAGCGCGGCACGCCGGCCAGGAAGGCGAGCCGGGAACAGGCGAGGGGACACGGAAAGCTCTCCAGAAGGTGAAGGGCAGCCGGTGTGCGGCCGGAAGCTCGATGAAAAGGTGGGTGACGCTCGGCTCGGCCTGGTGGGTGTGCCGCCACGGGACGGCACACCCACGAGGGGTCAGTAGCCGATCAGCGTTTCCACCTGGGTGGGGTCGGTCACCGCGCCCGCCCACAGGCGGATGTCGGTGATCCGGCCGGGCAGGTAGTGGCCCGAGACGCCGTTGGTGAAGCCCTTGCCCACTGCGAACTCACCACTGCCGACCGTGGCTGTGTAGGCAAGAGGAACGTCCTGGGGGTCGCTGCCCACGAAGAGAGTGATCTGACGCTTGTAGGCGTCATACGCTCCGACCAGGCCTACTTCGCTGTCCAGGACCGCCTCCTGGTCGCTGACAACGGACATGGTCGTGCCTTCCGCCGTGAGGCGGCCGAAGTACCAGCGCGCCTTCACGACAGGGCGCTTCACTACGTTTCCGTTGTCGTCCAGGACGGGATCGCCGTTGCCGTCCTCGACCGTCTCGCTCGAGGTACCGGTCTTCTCCACCCACAGGCTCCAGGAGGAGCCCGTCGCCGTGCGCTGGCCGAGGACCTGTGCGCGATAGCCGTCCGGCTTGCCAGCCAGCGCCTGCGTGTCCACTTCAGCCGTGGTGGCAACAGTGAAGGAGCCGGTGTCGGCCACCAACGGCCGCGAAACGCTGGCCGCACCAGACGTGCCGTTGAGGACCAGAGCCTCGCCGTCCAGGGAGGCGCCAGAGGACAGGCTGAGGGTGTTGCCGTAGCCGGACCGGTCAGGAAGCGATGTACCGGTAGCGCCTGAGGGTGTGTACTGGGCGACAAGTTCGGCGTAAGCCTTGTTGCTGGCGTCCACGGGGCTGGCCTCGCGCGCGACCCTGGGGGGCAGCTTGGCCTCCTGCCACACCGCTACCTCGTCGATGTCGCCAAGAAAGTAGTCGACGTATGCGCCCTTGTATTTGACCCGGCCGATCTGCAGGGGTCCGGAAGCCGACCATGCGCCGGTGGTCAGGGTGTCGCTGCCCTGTTTGACGCCGTTGACGTAGAGGATGAGCTCCTCCAGGCGGGTATCGATCACTGCGGTCAGATGCGTCCACACCTTGGTCTGCGGTGCCTCCAGCGAATCGACCCGCTGGTTGTCTATCGAGGTACTGGCGGCATCAGCATCCGCCATGCGCAGGCACCACCGGTTCGCGCCGGCGCAGTAGCCGAGGAAGAACGGGCTGTAATACGTGCCGTCCTGCCCCATCACTGTTGCAGTCGTGCCCGTGGCGTCCAGGCGCACCCACGCGGCAACCGTGTACGAGGCCTGGGTCTCCACCACCTTTCCGGATGTGGCGGCATAGGCCTGCCCGCTCAGCTTGAGGGCCTTGTCCTCGCTGGTCGCCCCGTTTTCCGTGATCACGCCGCGGCGGCCTGTTTTCACGCGCGTGCCACCGTTGATCGTTGCGTTGTCCCGCTGTGCAGTGTCGGAGGTCGACACGTCGACGGCTGCGCCAGATGCTTCGTTGAACGTCCAACGGCCCACCGACTCGTTGCTCTCCTTGACCAGGAAGCGGACACTGTTCTGTCCACCCGGCCGTTTTTGGGCATCCATGGCCTGGACGTCCAGCGTGATGGTGCCCGAGTCCCCCGGGGTGATCGTTTCGGTGACGGTCGTTCCCGGCTTCCAGTCCCGCCATGCGGTGTCCGTGGAAAGCTTGTAGCGGTAGAAGGCATTCACGTCGCCGCTGCCCGGTGTGAAGGTGACGCTGCCTGCCTGCGCGGGTCCTCCAGCGGGTGTGCACGCGCCGGGCAGGCACGCGCTGTAGACGGTGTTGAATGTGATCGATGGCGGCTTGGGCGCAGTGCTGTCAACAGTGAAGTAACACCACGGTGTGGGGCTGCTGCCCAGGACGATTGACCCGCTGTACGAGCGGGTCCAGGCCCGGTAGCGGTACTGCTTGTTGTCTGTGAGGGTCGCGTTCCACACCTTTGTCTGGTCAACCCCGGCGCCCACATACCCGGTAGTTGGACTTTCCGGTCCGCTGGTTGGTTCCTTCGCGTCCGACCATGTGTCGCCGCTACGTATGTCCAGGTCGAAATAGACGCGCAGTGATGCCGAAGCCGATCCGCCCGCCATTGTCCGCGGCGTGGCTCCCAGGCTGGGTGTTGGGTCCGACCACATGGTCGGCGCGGATGCGTTCTTGGAACAGACCACGCTGTTGCCCGTGCGCAACCCGTACTCGTCGGGCATGGCGGGCTTGCCGACGTACTTCACGACGATCGCCGCGTCATCGTCGAACCGCTTCCAGGCGATGGGGTCCGACTCGTCCTTCGCCTTCAGCATCAGTGTCAGCGTGGAGAACTTGCCGTCCGCGAAGGCCTTCACAGTCGGGGTGAGGTTTTCGTCCGCCTCGTCGGGGTTGTCGTTGAACTCGATCGGTGCCCGCGGCTGGGAGGGGTCGCATGCGCTGCCCCGGCCGGCGGAGACGTTCCTGTCGACCATCTGGTCCCAGGAGTTGTCTGACTTCGGCCCGCCCGGTCCCGGCCACTTAGATGACGAGGAGATGCCGTCCGTACGTTCCAGGTCCACCCACCGCGCGTCGCAGGAGAACGACCAGGTTTCCGTCACGACGAACGTGGCGTCCAGGACGTGCTTGCCCTTCAGGCTGCCTGGGGTGAACTCGAAGTACATGCGGTTGGTGTACGGGCTGCCGGTCGTGCAGTAGTACAAGTAGTTACCGATCACCGCCGAGCCGCAGCGGCCCACGCTGACGCCATTGTCGCCGCCTGAGAAGTTGTAGAAGGAGTCACCGTCAGACGACAGAACCGTGCGCTCGGATGAATTCAGCTCGACCGACGGGTCGATGTACAGCGGCAGTTCGGTGCTGGCCGTCCGGTCGATTAGACCGGTGTCGGGGGTGATGGTGACCTTCTGCTCGGTCACGTCCACGTCCATGACCGCTGCCTCGTCGCCGGTGCCGGGGCCGGCGAGCGGATCGCCTTCCTCCACCGGGCCTGCGGGAAGCGAGTCGGCTTCTGCCGTGTCTCCCTGGGGGGCTTGCGAGACGGGGCGAACTGCAGTCGTCTGCGTGCTGGGCCCTTGACTGCCGGCAGACTCGGCGGTGCCTCCGGCGGAGTTCCACATGCGGGCCGAGGGCGAGCGGAAGACCACCTGGCCGTTGCCGTCGACCGCGTCCATGCTTCCGGCCGCCCCTTCGCGGATCTGCAGCCCCTCGACGTCCATCGAGTACTCGAGGGAGGCAAGGGCCGGGTCCTTGGCAGCCTGGAGCGTCTCCACTTCCAGCACCTGCCGGAAACCCTCCACTGTTGCCGTGAGGATCAGATTCACGTCCGGACGCACGTCTTCGTAGACGGCACGTGCACCCTCCAGCCGCGGTTCCGGGAGCTTGCCCGGCCACCCCAGGGACACGGACTGACCGTCCTCGCCGATCGTCACCAGGCCCTTGCCCTCACCGCCGGGCGAGAACGACAAGTCAACCGTGGCAGCCTTGGGACCGATCGATCCGTCCGCGCGCTTCTCCAACGTCGCGTCAGGCGCTGTCCAACCGCCCGTTGGCTTCTCCACGCGTACAGGGACGATCGACCTCTTGAGCGTGAACGTCTCTCCGTCCGGGTTGGCAAACACCGTGTCCCGCTCGGTGCGCTCCCCGGTCACCTCGACAGGTTCACCTGCTGCTACGGCCTGTTGCTGCGCCTGCTCCGTGGCGGACAGGTTCCGGCTGCCCGCGGCCGCAGCGGATGCCGCTGCCGCGCCCTGGTTGAACACAGGTACTGACACCAGCACGGTAAGCGCTGTCAACCAAGCCAGACCGCCCCGTTTGCCACGCGCGACGCTGCGCGCACGGCGCCCCCCGTCCCCCACTTCCCCACCCCTTGCTTACATGATCCTCACAGGTGAGCAAATGACACATGCATCGACCAACGGAAGTCAAGGAAAAAGCAAAGAAGAGCCCTGGACTAAGACCGCTATAGCCTTGAAGAGCATGCATCCTGCGGCTAGGTACCGCATGTGTTCATTTGTCTGCATGCAAGGTGGAGTTGGTTGGTCATCATGACCGGCAGAAGCACTCGGGCACCCGAATGGCTGGCACCCACGGCACAACAACCGCATGAGCCAGCCCCCCGTACCGCGGAGAGAGCTGACAGGTCGTACACCTGTGCTTCCGTCTTATACGTGCTGGGTGGTTGGGGGCCTGTTCTAGCAATGCGGTGCACCGTCAGGGTGGTCGTGGATCCAGGACAGGCCTCCTAGGTCGAGGCGCTGGCGGGTGCGGGTGACGGCGACGTAGGCCAGGCGTGCTTCGGCGTCATCAATGGGGTTTGATGCTGGTGTGTTTGTCTGGTCGTCTGTGATCTTGTTCTGGGAGCGGGCGAAGTCGTCTGCGATGAGCACGCGCGGCCACTCGCGGCCTTTTGCTTTGTGGGTGGTGGAGACAGCAACCTGAGCGTGCGGCTCGGGAGTCAGTTGGGCGACGGCGGCGAGAATGGCGTCAGTGCCGTGGGTGTCGACAAGGTTGACCAGAGGCTGCAGGTCGCGTCCGGCCGGGTCGTGTGCGGCATAGTCCTGCAGGTCGCCCCAGCAGGGGAAGAGGATCAGTTCGGGGTGGTGGGTGCGGCGGCCTTCTTTCAGGTCGCGGGCTGCGAGGGCCAGGGCGTGGAGGCTGTCTCCTCCCCCGGTCAGGGCGACTCGGTAGCCGGTAGCCATGAGGGTCATGACTTGGGCCATGGCGCCGACGTTGGTGCGGCAGAGCACGGCGTCGGGTCGGGTGAGGGGGCCGAGTTCTGTGGTCACGGCGGGGGTGCCGGTGAGGCGGATGGGGGCGTCGGCGAGGTGCAGCCAGCGGTTGGCTTCCGCGGCGAGGTCGGGGCCGAAGCGGAAGGACTGCGACAGGGTCAGCTGGGTGCCGTCGAAGCCGGTCATGATGTCTTTGGCGCCGCGCCAGTGGTAGATGGCTTGGGCGGAGTCGCCGACCATGACCAGTTGGGCGTGGTCGCGTTGGTTGAGGAAGATCTGTTCGATGACGGGGTTGGTGTCCTGGGCTTCGTCCAGCATCAGGAAGTCGGCGTCGATGCGCGGTTGGGTGAGGGCCCAGATTTTGAGGTAGTGGTCGTGGTCGAAGCGGACGGCGCCGTCGTCGGGGTGTTGCAGGTCGGTCCAGGCTTTGCGGGCGAACGGCAGGATGTGGTTGGCGAGTTGGTTGTGTAGGTCGGTGTCTTCCAGTCCGCGCAGGTGGGGGACGTGGTGGTGGGTGATGGTTTCGTCGGCGGTGTGGCAGAAGCGGGTGACGGTACGCAGGGTGGCGTTGGAGAGGGCTTTTTGTGTCACGTCGCGGTCGCCGATGCGGATGGTTTTGGTGATGCCGAGGGCTTGGCCTGTCTGCCAGGCGGGGCGGCGGGGTGCGTTGAGGCGGTGGGTGTAGCGGTGGCCGACGGCTGCGTAGGCGAGGGCGTGGGCGGTCTTGCACAGCACGTTGCGGGGGAAGCGGGCGCCTGCGTCTTGGGCGATGGCCCGGTTGTAGGCGAGGTAGCGGCCTCGGCGCTGGGTGGAGCTGGCGAGCAGGGTGAGGGTGGTGGTCTTGCCGGTGCCTGCGCCGGCCTGCAGGGCAAGGTGCTGGCCCGCGTGGAAGGCGTCGGCCGCGGCCGTCTGTTCGTCGGTCTGGTTCATGCGGGGGCTGCTCCGGGGGTGCGGGTCAGGACGTGGCCGACGGCTGTCAGAAGGTGTGCGGCCGTAGTGCCGGCGAGTAGTTGCCGCACGGCCCGGTTGAGCCGGTCGGCCTCGTCACTGGCGTGCTGGGTCAGCGCGCGGTGCAGGGCCAGCTTCACGAAGTGGTCTGGGCTCTGCCCCGCTTGATGGGCAGCCTGGCGGATCGTGGCGTGGACGGCGGGCGGGAAAGCGATGTTGAGCAGGACCTGGCCGCTGGCGTCTGGGTAGTGGCTGGTGATCACGTCGATGGGCAGCCGGTCGCTGACGTGGCGGCGCAGACGGTGGGCTGCACGGCTTGGTGTCTTGGCCGGCCAGACTGTCATGAGGCGGGTGGCATCGTGGTTGGCTGCGAGGGGCACGGCTCGGGTGGCGTGGCGGAGTTCGGATGGGGCCACCGGCCGGGTCAGGATGATTTCCAGGGCATGGTGCGGCATTTTCACCTCTTTCCGCCACGGCCCGGTGCGGGGTGCGGGAGGCGAGTGTGGATGTGTGGTGAGTGCAGGAGGGGGTCGAAGACCTGCCATCCGGCCAGGGCGAGGTCGGCTGCCCCGGGGGCGGCGGCGTGTGCTGTGCAGCGCTGGGTGCGCCAGCGCAGCTGTTCTGTGTAGGCGAGGCGGCCGAGGTCGTAGACGGCCATCAGTCCGGCGGGCAGGGTGAGTTGCCCGCGGTGAGGGCCGGTGGGCAGCAGTTTCCAGCGTCCGGCGGGGAGATGGGCGTCCAGCACGGGGCGGGGGCAGCGGTGGCGGTGGCGGGTCTGGGCCACGCATTGGATGGCGTCGACAGGGCTGTCGGCCAGGTAGCGGCCGAGGAGGATCTGTACAACCGGGCGGGCCGGCGATGCGGCGGTTGTGGCCGCCTGAGGTGTGGTGGGCGTGGCCGGGGTGAGCGCGCCGGTGTCGATCAGGCGTCGGGTGTGTAGGGCGAGTTGGCGGCGCATTGCCTGCAGGTACGGCCCGATGTGCGGCGTGGGGGTGTGATGGGGGCAGATCACGTGGTGAGAGATACGGCACCAGTCGCTGCGGTCGCCGTGTGGGTGGGCAATGCCTCCGCTCAGGTGCCAGCGGCAGGCTTCGGGGACTTGAGTGGCGGCCAGTTCGGCGGGGTGCAGGGCGATGGGCTGCTGGTCGGCACGCTGGTAGAGGTCGATTCGGTTGCCGCACCGGCGGCAGTGCCTGTCCTGGCCGGTGCGCAGGAGGCGGCTGGGGCTGGTGGCGGAGACCCGCAGGGGCCGGCGGGGGTGGGTGGTGCGCGGGCTGCCGTCCCAGTGGCAGCGGGCGCGGTCGGGGTGGGGGCACATGCGGGGGACCGTGCCAGGCGGCACGCCGTGATGGCGGGATCGGCCGCCGGTGTGTCCAGCGAACGGCGCAGCGGAGGTGAACACCTGAACGGACACACCTATAGGTGTTCGGCGTGCTCTCGTCGGTTCGGGTGATTCGCGCGGCGGGGCCGTCGGGGGCGGCGCGCGGTCAGGGGTTTGTGGGGCCGGGCGGGGTGTGGTCGTTGCAGAGGGTGCCGAGCAGTTGCTCGATGGGCACGTCGAGGGCGTGTGCGAGGGCGTGCCAGGTGGTGAGGCTGCCGGTGGTGCGGCCGTGCTCGAGGTCGATGAGGGTGCGGCGGGCCAGGCCGCTGCGGCTGGCGAGTTCATCGAAGGTCCAGCCGCGCTCGCCCCGCAGGCGCGCGAGTTCGACGCGCAGCGCGGTGAGGTCGGGGTCGGGCGGCAAGATCGTCACCCCACCATCCGACGGTGCAGACACCTGCCCTGTCAGTGCAGACTTCTGCACTATTTGCCGGGATGAGGGTGACGTTTGCGGTGCAGAGTTCTGCACTACCGTGCAGGCGTCCTGGCGCCTGCCGCCGGGTCATCTGCCATGGCGGCATGTTCAGACGGGAGGACAACGGGCCGATGAGGCTGGCCGGCACACATGCTGCGATGCGACGCATCTGGACGGTGGACCTGCATCCTCAGGCGGGCGGACCACGTCTGGTGTGCGCCCACTGCACCGCGCACACCGCCCCGCTAGAGGCAGCGTCCGCCCGATCCGCGGCCCTGGCGCATCTCGCCTGCCATGCCCGCGGTGACGTGGTGCCGGGGTATCTGCGGACCTGTCAGTGCCGGACGCTGGGTTGCACCTGGCATCCGCGGCACCGCGGCTGCGCCGGGCCAGTACTGCTCGCCCTCACCCGCAGCCGCAGCGGTCGCACCTGGCGCCTGGCCGACACCTGCGCCGCCTGCGCTGCGGCAACCAGCCACACCGCCGTAGTGCCCGACACGCTGATGAGACCGCGCGCCCTTCACGACGTCTACCCGCCCCCTCCCCCACCCGCCACGCCCGCTGGCGAAGGCGAGCGGGTGCGCGTACGGGAGATGCTCACTTACCTGGCGTCCGCACTGCCCCGGTTCACCTCCCCCGGCGCGCGGCTGCTTGCCCTCCAGTGCGCCCTGCGCGCTGACACCCACGGCCAGGTCCGGCTGCCTGCGGGTCTGCTGCGAGGGATGCGCCTGCACGGCCGCCAGGAGGTCTGGCAGGAGCTGGCCCAGGACAATTGGCTCAGGATGCCGGATCTGAGGCCTGGCGTCGTGACGGTACGGCTGCTCGACGCCGCGGTTGTGGACCAGGCACCTGGCCGCCGCTCGCGCCGCCGCGCCGCTCACTGGGCGCTGTACTGCGCGCCGCTGGTCCCGCCGCCTGGCACGCCGCCCGTCCTGCGGCTGGCCGCCCTCGTACTGGCAGTGCACGACGCAGGTTATGGCGGTCACGGCGCGGACATGGAGCTCCTCGCCCGCCTGTGCGGGCAATCCCCTCAGCAGACCGGAGAACTCCTGGACCGGCTGGTGACCATCCGTGCTCTGGCCTCCTGGCACCACGATCGGGAAACCGATGAAGTGGGCTGGCAACTGCCCTCAGAGCACGCGTTTCCCCGACCGGCCATCCTCAGCTCCCATCTGCTGCCCATTGATACGTGCGGCGATTGAGCGGAACGCTGGAGGAGAACAACTTGCTCCGCTCGTCCGTACTATCTATGAGCAGGCCCCTGCGGGTTGGCTCAATTACGTCGTCCCGCACCCATCAGGCCGGGAAGCACGCACGCCTGCTGGCTCTGCGCCTTCGGCCCTGAACCGAGAGAGGTTGCGCGTCGCATGTCTGAGAACGCCCAAATCACCGAGCTGACATCGCAGTACACCGCTCAAGTAACCGCCGACCTCGAACGCAACACCAAGGAACAGGAACGTATCGGCGGCGAAATCTCCGTGCTGCAGGAGCAGTTGGCAGCCCTCCAGCGCGACCACACAGTGCTGCTCAGCATTCAGCAGGCGATCGATGCGGCACCGGCTCCTGCTGGGCCGGCGGCCGGATCCGAGAGCGCCACAGTGCGTGCCCCCCGCAAGAAGACAGCCGGGCCCTCCGCGAGCGCCAGGCGGCCAGGGACGAAGAAGGCCGCTACCGAGACTGGTCGCGCTGCTCGAGACAGCAAGCCAGCCCCCCGCAAGCGCGGTGGTAAGACCACCGCGGTGAAGGAGACGGCGCAGCCGACGCTGGTCGACCTGGTCCGTCGCCACTTGGCGGAGCAGAGCGAACCGCGCTCGGCTGCGGAGGTCGCCGCGGTCCTGAGTCAGGCCCATCCCGAACGCACGATCAAGACGAACGTGGTGCGCACCACGATCGAAGGGCTGGTGGCCAAAAGCCAGGCCCATCGCACCAAGCAGGGCTCCTCTGTCTTCTACACCGCACCCGACGCCCTGGAAGAGGCACCCCAGGAGCAGCCCGCGTCGGCTGACGCCTGACAGCGCCGCAGCACACGCCTCGTGAAGAGCTCCACGGCTCCGGCTGATCGGGAGGTGTTCCTGGGAACGGCTCGAACCACGGCACGGTATGACCACCGAACTCGAAGGGGCAGAGGCCGTGCACGCGTCCCCTCTTGTCGAAGCACTCCCGGGCGCTGCATACAGCCCAGACGTCTCACGCGACCCCTGCCAGGACTGACAACTGCCAACCCACAGTGCCTATTAGGCACGTACTCGTCCCGGGCGATCCGCCATTCCCTGCGGCGCAGGGCATCCGGGCGGTGATCCCGGAGCAGGCGGATCAGAACTCCAACCGTGTGCGGCGCGGACAGACCGGCGGCAGGCCGCCGGCCTTCGACCGAGAGCTCTACAAGGCCCGCAACGTGGTCGAGCGCTGAGCGGCCACAGCTTGGGAAGCCGCACGGACCTGTGGGCACAGGAGGCCACTGGTGCGGACCTGGCCTTCGGGGGGGGGCCACCCAGTCGGTCGCGAGCAGTGAGGCCACCTCGAGGTTGCCCCTCTTCCCGATTGGTCGCCCGGAGAAGGGGTGAAAGGGTGTCGTCATGCCTCTCATGCAGCCTTTCGCTTCCGACTGGGACCGCCCGTCCTCACAGGGCTCCGAACAGTGGAACTGGCTAGCTGTCGAAATAGCCGAGATCCGGCGATGTGCCGAGGCAGGCGACCAAGCACACGACCGCCTAGCTCTCATCCTCCTCGACCATCTGGTCGAGGTGATCATCAGCCGTGAGGTCAACGCCCAACTGGCCTTCCAGCTCCCCGACAGCATCATCGAGGAGATGCGGGAGTTCCGTGACAGCGGAGGGCAGCTCGACGAACAACTAACCCAATTGATCGACCAGCATGTAGGCCCGGACCGGCGGGCGAAGATGGACAACCATCTGGACCAGAAGACCAAGTTCCTGAAGCAGAGGGGTGTGCTGACAGATCACGAACGCGACGTACTCGACCGGCTGCACGAATATCGCAACGCGGCCTACCACCGCGACACCCTGGAACCGGACCTTATCTCAGACCTCGTACTGGCCTATCGGGTGCTGGCGGACGACCTCCTCAGCCGGCACAAACCGATCGCTTGGACTCTGGCGTCATCGGACCGCGCCCCCATCGTGACGCCACAACAGCTTCGGGGCCGCCTGACCGAAGGCGTCGACATCGATCTCACATCGATGGCCCATCGGTTCCATGACCACGCCGCGAAGCGAGTCCAGGCCATCTCCACGGCCGTCGCTATCGCCCAGCAACTCCTCAGCTTCAAGGACTCCGGTGAAACGGACCCGGCACCCCCAGATGACGACATGGCCCGTATGCTGACCGGCCTCGGTGATACAGCCAAACACTTGACGCCTTGGACGAGGCAGGCAGAGAGCCTGAAGTCCAAGAGCTCGTCACTCACTGGCCTGATGGTCCCCTTCCTCAACCTGGACCGTGCCCTCAGCCGTATCGAACCATCCGTCAAACGCCTCGACATGGTCCTGGACTGGTGGGAACAGCGTCGGATCGACGACCTCCGAGGCAAGTAGCGCCATGCCCTGAGGCACACACGGCCGGCCTGTGGCGGCCCCACCATGGAGGCACTACCGGTGCACCGCCGCCCCGCGCCCCCAGTGCCAGCGCACAGGAATCGGGTGCCCGATACCCCGACCGACGTACCCCTTTGGACTGCCGCAAGCGGACCATCGAGAGTCGTCTAAGCCCCGGACAGCAGCAACTTCTCACCCACCTCAGAATCGTCCCGGATCCGCGGATGTCGGCCGCCACGAACGCAGAACCAACCGTGTCTGCCCGGGCAGTCCAAAACTCGGTCACGCACGCACATACTGCCTGGCCCGCGTCCACCTCTCCCCCCAGCGCACTACCCAGCACGACGACTTCAAGCTCCGCAGGTCGCAGGTGGCCGACTCCCGCGCGCCAAGCTCCTGGTTCGTGATGTGGGCCCGTACGCACGCGGTTGGTCGCCCCAGATGAGGACCGGAGCGGTCATCTGTGTTGCGAGGCGTGGCGAGTGGTGGGGTCGATGCGGCTGAGTACCCAGCGGATGAGGTTCTTGTTGAGGGTCAGGTCGGGTTTTTCTTCCAGGACGTCGTGGAGGAGGAGGGTGATTCTTGCCCAGTTCCTGAACGATCCGTGGCCCGCCATATCGTCGGTGTACAGGATCAGTTCGGGCTGCGCTTCGGCCCAGGTCCGCTGGTAGGCGGGGATGATGGACTGGACTTCGGTGGGGGTGAGGGGGCTGAACTGGTACCAGTCGAGGATGCGAGAGTGCAGGGCGGGGTTGTTCAGGATCTTCTGCCGGGCGTTGCCGCTGCCGACGAGGACAATAGGGGCCCGGCGGGCGTCGTCGCCCCACAGGGTGCGGAAGTACTCCAGGGCTTTGGTTCCGAGGCCTTGGACTTCGTCGATGAGCAGGATGCGTGGCTCGGCTTCGAGTGCGTCGAGGATCTGCTGGTCGCAGGGGCCGACGGATTGCGGGGGTTGTCCCGGCAGGTCGAGGCGGCGCCAGAGCTGGGTGCGGATTTCGTTCATGTTAGCGCCGTTGTTGTAGCGCAGCCGGACGGTGGTTTCGGGGGCGTGGCGGCGTAGGACGGTGTGGACGGCGAAGGTTTTGCCGAGGCCGACGTGTCCGTGGATGCAGACCAGGGCGTTGTGCTTGATGGCTTTGAGGATGCGGGTTTCGGTTTCGGCTACGGCTTTGGTGGCCATGGCGTTGGCTCCGGTGAGGCCCAGGTAGTGGTCCTGGCTGGGCGGTGGGAGCTGGCTGGGGCGGGGCGCGGTGGTGGGGGCGGAGCTCACGGCTGGTCCTTGGGGTGTGTGGTCGGGTGGGGGGCGGGGTCGAGGGGCCGGGTGAGTGCGGGGTCGGGTTCGGGCAG
This sequence comes from Streptomyces sp. NPDC048751, assembly GCF_043198595.1. Lineage (NCBI taxonomy): Bacteria > Bacillati > Actinomycetota > Actinomycetes > Kitasatosporales > Streptomycetaceae > Streptomyces > Streptomyces sp. NPDC048751. The sequence continues at coordinate 19,089 of NZ_JBICUX010000031.1, read as the reverse complement.
CTGGATGAGGTCGGGCAGTGCCTGTTCGGCCGGGGTGAAGCCGTCGAGGGTGCGCAGGTGCTCGAGGGCCTCTTCCTCGGGCATGACGTCCAGGGGGACGGGTGAGGTGGGGCGGGTTGCGGCCGCGTAGCGTTGGTTGCGGTTCTTCTCGGCGCGTTTCAGCTGGGCGCGCAGGCGGTCGGCTTCGCGGCGCCGTGCTTGTTTGAGGCTGAGGGTTTGTTCCCGGGTGGCTTGTTGGGCCATGACGGCAGCGCCGAGGTGGCGTCCGGTGTGCGGGTCGTAGAGTTCGACGCGGTGGTCGTGGTGCGGGAGGTAGCGCAGGTGCACTTGCTCGCCGACGCGGCCGTGCATCCAGTCGGCGATGTAGTTGCGTTTGCGCCAGCGGACACCGTGGTTGTTGATGGTCAGGGGTCTGCCGTGGCGTTCGAGGGTGTAGGTGTGGAGGTCTTCGGCGGTGACGGTGTCGATGAGTGCGGGGTCGGCGTCCCAGGCCTGGCGGGGCGTGCGGCCTTCCAGGCCCTTGAGGGTGTTCTCGTGGTTCCAGTGGTGGACCCAGGTGAGGACCTGTTCGACGAACGCTTCGAAGTGAAGCAACGGCTGGTCGGGGTCGACGGGCTTGTTGCCGCGCAGGGTGGGGGCGTGGGTGTAGCCGGGCATGCCGGCGAACAGGGTCTTTTTGATGGCTCCGTTGACTGCTTCGACGTTGCCTTTGCCTTCGGGGGTGAAGGGGGGCAGGGCGATGATTTCGGTTCCCAGGACGCCGAGTGCTTCTGTGACGGTGGCGCACAGGAATTCTTTGCCGCCGTCGACGCGCAGGTAGGTGGGGATGCCGCCGAACGGGCCGTGGTGTTCGTCGATGAGGATGGCGTCACGGATGGCGACGAGGACGCCTTCACGGCTGGGGCGTTGTGGGCTGATGGCGAGGCCGCAGATGGCCGAGGTGGCGCAGTCGACGAAGAAGGTGATCCATGGTTTGCGGATGTGGCCTTCGACGCGGACTTTGACGCTGGCTTCGACGTGGTCGGTCTCCCATGCGTAGTTGCGGTGGTGGCGTTCGCGTTCACCGGCCACGTCGAAGCGCCGGCGGGCCTTCTCGCCGGAGCGGAGGCCGGCCCGCATCCCAGGGGTGAGGGATCTGTTCGTGGCGCGGTGGAACGTGGCCAGGGAGGGGACGGGGTGGCCTTCGGCGCGCAGTTCCCTCCAGGCGGCGGTGGCGTTGCCGCGCCAGCGGGCCACGGCGTCAAGCATGGGTGGGGTCAGGACGAAGCCGGTACGGCCTGAGGGTTGGTAGGTGCCGTGGTTGGCGCGGGCGTTGGCGAGCCAGCGGTCGACGGTGCGGGGGTCGACGCCGAAAGCGTCGGCGACGCCGATGATCCGGCTGCGGGTGAGCCGCTCTGACTGCTCGAGGGTGTAAAGCCGGTGGACGGCGGCTGCGCGCAGGGCGTTGAGGTCGGGCGGGTGTGGCATCCGGGGTGTGCTTCCTGGTCGGGTCAGGCGGGGGCGAGGGAGAGAAGGCCGGCTCCGTAGCTTTTTGCCCGGCCGATGCCGTTCTTCAGGGCGTGGATGAGGTGGGTGGTGTCGGTGATGCGGGCGAGGCCGTCGAACTGGGTCAGCGTGAAGTAGGGGGCCGAACGTGCGCGGTGGGTGCGGGGAAAGGGGCGGGAGAGGGAGGAGACGGTGACGGGTTCGAGTCCGGCGGCGGTGGCGCGGCGCTGCCACCAGGCGATGGCGTCGTCGCCGGTGAGGTGCGTGATCTTGCCGCGTCGTTTTCCGCTGACGGGGTGGGGGGTGGGGTTGCCTGCGGAGCGGGCGACGGTGGGCGCGGCGGTGATGCGGTAGCGCATGGTCCGCCCCGGGGTGAGGGAGTTCAGCAGAGGGGTGAGGTCGACGGTGCGGGCTGTGCCGTAGTGGGTGGGCAGCGCGGTCAGGTCGGGGGTGTGGGCCGTCTGTACGAGCAGGACGGGGTCGGGTCCGGGTTCGGCGCGGAACAGCAGGCCGGCGGTGGCTCGGGGGGTGGGGCCGAGGTGGTCGGGGACCAGGCGCATGAGGGTTTTGTGGAGGCTGTCGACGTCGTCGAGGTCGGCTTTGGCCGCGGGGTGGCGGGGGTCGAGGACGAGGCGGGTCAGGCTGGTCATGCGGGTTCTCCGTGCATGTACGCGGTGAGGGCGTCGAGAGGTCGGGGGCCTGCGTAGAGGTGGGCGGGTAGGTGTTCGGTGGTCATCCACAGAGGGCGTGGCAGGTGGCGGCGGGCGCGGCGCGTGAGGTTGACGGGTTCGCTGGTGCTTTCCCGGTCGGGTGGGGAGGTGGGGTCGGCGCCGGGGGGTGGGTGTTCCCAGACGAAGGTGGTGGGCAGGTGTGTGTCGGCGGGGTTGGGGGGCGGGGTGCGGGTGAGGGGGGTGCGGGTGAGGAGTTCGTCGACGGGGTCGGGGCTGTCCGGGTTGAGGAGGAAGGGTTCGTCGGGCAGGCAGGCTCGGCGGCCGAGGAACAGGTGGAAGCGGGGCCGTTCGAGGGTTTCGGCGATGTGGCTGATGAGGAGGTCGGGGCCTGCGACGGCGACGGTGAAGACGGCGCCGGTGAGGTAGTCGCGGTGGGAGACGAGCGTGGAGGCGGAGAGCTTGCGCCGGGTGCCGTCACCGGTAAGGAGGCTCTGGTCTTTGGGGTGGCCGCCGCCGACGGTGTGGAAGTCGCGGTACAGGGTGCCAGGCTGGTCGATGCGGATGGTGAGGGTCAGGTCGCGGTGGCTCGGGGAGGTGGTGTCGCCCGGTGCCTGCAGGTGGGGGTAGGGGTCGAGGGCGTGTTCGCGGGGGCGGCCCTGGGCTGCGGCGAACATGCCGATGAGTTGGGAGCGGGTGGGGAAGGCGCACGTGTCGCGGTAGTGGAAGACGCCGCGTTCGCCAGAGGACTGCAGCAGGCCTGCCAGGCGCAGGACAAGGCCGGTCATGCCCGGTCTGCGGGGGTCAGAGCGGCGGTCGCGGCGGTGGCGCAGGCGGCGGCGAGGTCGTTGAAAGACGTGTGGTGGGTGCCGAGGTCCTTGATGGGCCTGGTGAAGGTGCCGGTGTGTCCGTGGGCGACGAGGTGGCGGGTGCCGAGCAGGCGGGTGATAGTGGCGGCGTAGTCGGTGAGCGCCTGGCGGGCGGGGGCGGTGTAGCCGCCTTGAGGGGCGGCTTTGACTGGCTGTTCGAAGGCGGCGCCGTAGGAGACGGAGCGCCGGTCGCGGACGGCGTAGTGGACGAGGTCGGGGACGGTGTGCGGTGCGGTGGACGTTTTCTTGCCGCCCGGCATGCTCAGGATGAAGTGCTGGACGAAGAGCTCGACAAGGTCGGTGACCGTGTCGGCGGGGGCGCCGGATCCGAGGTTGTGATGGAGGTCGGTGATGTTGATGGTCGCGAAACGGTAGAAGACGCTGGTGGTCAGGAACGCGGTCTGGAGATGGGCGCTGCCAGGGTCTGCGTCCTCGGGCAGGTCTTCCACCGCAGTGAAGAAGTCGGGCTGCGGGTCGCTCTGGTGCACAGAGAAGGCGGGGGCCATCTGTACGGCTGCTTCGACGTGGCCCGCGGACAGTTCGGCGAGCATCCGCCCGAACAGGTTGATGCTCGCGGTGCGACGGGTCAGGTGCGCGGCGAGGTCTTTGGCGGGCAGAACCGCGTCGATCTTCTTCCTGGGGGTGTGGGCGGCGAGTGCTTCTTCGAGTTCGGTGCGGTGTTTTTCGCACAGGGCGACAAGGTCGTCGATGACGTCCGTGGGGAGGAAGAGCATGGCCTGGGTGCGGTAGCCCTCCTTGTCGTTGTGCTTCAAGCCGCCCTTCTTGGCCGAGTGGACGATCTGTGCCGAGGCGAACGCGGCGAGGTCCTCGGGCCACTGGGCTTCCTGCAGCTTCCGGGCGACGAGGGGCGGCACCATGCGGGTGCGGGCGGCGTGCTCGCCCAGGTCCTGTTCGACGTTGAGGCGGATGGGGCGCTTCCATGCCTGGGGCGAGACGAGGGCCCGGATCGCGTTCCCGAAGGAGATGGTCTTGGGATCGCCGTCCGCGTCGCGGTTGAGGTTCGCCGCGGTCACGGGGTGGAGGATGTGCAGGTCGAGAAATCGTGCCGGGATGTGCATGGGTGTGCTTCTTCCACTGGGGTGGCGGGCATGGCGCTGATACGGGCCGCGGAATACGGGGTGCCGTGCGCCGTGCGCCGTGTGAAGGGCCGGGGCCGGTCTGTGTTCCGCCGGCCGGTCCCGGCGATCGGGCGGCCTGGGTGGTCGGGCGGGGCCCGAGGGGCACCGGACGGTTCCGGGGCATGGGCCCCGCCGGGCGGCCTGCACCGGGGTGGTGTCCCGGTGGAGAGCGCCGGCAGGGAGGGGCGGGGCCGGTGCGGGGGGGTCAGGAGCGCCGGGGTTCGGGGGTGGCGAGGTAGAAGGCGTCGCGCCAGCGCAATCCGACCTGGTCACGCTGGTGGGGGCGTTGCACCAGGTCGTGGAGGAGGACACCCCAGTCGGGGGTGATGCCGTCCTTCAGCAGCCGTGTGACAGGTGCGGGCAGGCGACGGTGCAACTGGTCGTCGCTGAGGCGGGTCAGGACGCTCAGGAGATCCTCGGTGCGCTCCGCTCCGTGGCCGGCTCGGTGTACGGCGGTGGCGAGGGTGGCGCCGAAGTTCGGCCTGGCGAACCAGGCCGCCGGATCCGGCGGCGATGGCGCGGGGGCCGGTTCGACGGGTGCGACGAGGAGGACTCCGGAGTCGTCTCCCCCGGTCATGAGTTCGGCGTCGTCGTCCGGGTCGGGGCGCACGCCCGGGGTGTGCGCCTGGGGTCCGGCTGTCGCGATGAGGCTCGCGACGGTGTAGTAGGCGCGGCGTCCGGCGCGGTGTGCGGTGCGCCGGGCCAGGTAGCGGTCCATGGGGGCGCATTCCTCGACGGGCCGACCCCTGCCTCTGCTGAGGCGGACGCGGACGCCGGGCTCGGCGCACAGGAGGTGGACGTGGGCGACGAACGCGTCGCAGGAGGCGCGGTGTTCGGCTGCGGTGGGCATCAGGCAGCCTTCCGGGGTGCTGAGGGCTGGCGGTAGAGGTCCCTTACGGCATGGGCCACGGCGCGGCCCGCGCCGGTGTGACGGATCCGGGCGGCTTCGGTGACCTCGCGCAGAGCGGCCGCGGCTGCGGCCGCGAAGGCGGTGGGTGCCCCGGTGCCGGGCTCGTCCAGAAGCTGCCAGAACACCGTCTCGGCCCTCGGCCAGTACCGGGTCAGAGCCTTGCCCGCCCAGGGGGGCTGCGTGGTGCGGCTGCGGGTGACGGTGTCCCAGGCCTGTTTGGCGACGGTCGCCAGCCGGTGCGCGGTGTGTTCGGCTTCCCGGCAGCATTCGGCGATGCGCTGGGCTTTGGCCGGGTCGTGTTCCTGGGTCCAGTTCAGCAGGGGCGGGGTGAGGGCGGTGTACCACTGCCGGTCGATGGCCTTGCTGTCCTGGTCGAATCCGTGGACGCGGATCCGCAGGCTGCGCCGGACGGGTTCGGGAAGGTCGTTGAGGGTGTCGAAGATGGCCGGGCGGCGGTGCGTGCCGTGTTCGTCCGGGGCCAAGAGCAGTGTCTCCAGGTCGCGCCACCAGGCGCGGGAGGCGTCGGCGCGGTGGATGGTGCGGCGCCGGGCGACGTTCTTGCGTTCGGGGGTGAAGCGGTAGGCGAGGTAGGGGTCGGTGGTGATCTGCTTGGGCTGCTGGGTGGCCCAGGTGATGTAGGCGTCGGTGACGGTGGTGCCGCCCTGGCCCGGGACGAGGAGGACTGCGTGCCGGCTCTGTCCGGTCAGTTGCCGGCCGGGCCAGGTCGGCGGGCGGGGTGGGGCCTGCGGGTCGGGCGGGGCGGGTTCTTCCCATGGGCAGGCGTCGGCGCCGGGTGGCTGCTCGTCGCCGGTGAAGGCGGGGACACCGGTGAGGAGCGTTTCGTGCAGGGTGCGGCCCAGGGGGTGGAAGGAGACGCTGGAGCGCAGGGGCCCGCTGGTCTGCTTCATGCTGGTGGCACCGTCCAGAGTGCGGGGGGTGCCTTTGCCGGAACGTCCGTAGTAGCGGTGGATGAGCAGGATCTGCAGGGCCTCGGCGGTGGGAACGGGTTCGGCGGTGTGGTGGCTGTGCGGGCTGAACCAGGCCAGGTTGTTGCCGGCGGGGCGCCCGGGCACGAAGACGTTGATGCCGGTGCTGTTGGGGCACTGGGTGCGCAGCGAAGGGTCCTGCAACCAGGGCCTGACCGGGTCGAAGACGCCCCAGCTGTGCTGGTCGAAGTAGGCGTGGACGGCGTCCGGGTCGAAGCGGCCCTGGCCCAGGCAGCGGCGGCGCAGGGCGTTCCACTGGGAGGCTGTGAGTTCGGGGTCGTCCAGGCCGGTGATCCGGGCCGTGACGGCGACCGCGATCCGCAGCAGTGCTGAGGCTGCCGGCGGGTGGGGCAGGGCGAGATCGTCGATGCGGTGGGCGTCCAGGAACAGGGTCCGCAGGCCCACTTGGTCGTACTGGTGACCTGAGCGGACGTCGATCCAGGGGCTGTCGGCTGCGCTGAACGTGGCGGGCGGGGATAACGGGGGCAAGGGGGTGTCTTTCGGGAAGAGTGAGGAGCGTGAGGAGGCGGGGTGCGGGGCAGCCGAGGCTGGGCATTTCCCGGGGTGTTTGCTGGTGTGGGGCAACGCGGCGGCCGGGCCGGCCGAGCGCGGCCGGTGCTGTAAAGGGGACACCGCAGCGCCCTTGTGAGGCAAAGCGGTGTGCGATGTGCGACCGAGCGTTCGGCGGTGTGCGGCACAGCGAATCATGTCGCCACAACACTTCGCGACCGGTGAGAAAGTCCGACTATCAAAGGATGGCGTAATGCATTCAGCCCTGAATATTACGTGCAGTGATCACTGATGGTTTTTGCGGTGCAGGAGGCCGAGTTCTTCGTCCATGCGGAGCCAGTGATGGCCGAAACGTTGTTCACTCTCCCGTGTTGAAGAATCAGTGGGCAGCAGCACGGTGTCGGCGAGAAGGGGGTGCTGCTTCCAGCTTTCGGGCGGCTGATGCCGGTCGGAAGCGCGGGTGACCCAGGCGGCCGGGACAGGCAGTGTGTTTTCCAGGATGGTGCGCAGGTGGCGCGGGCTGAGGTGTTCCTGGTCCGGGAGTGGGAGATGGCCGGCTGCGTCGAGGGTCAGGGTGCCGTCGGGGCTGCGGTAGCAGGGCAGCAGGCGGCGGGGCAGGATGCCGGGCCGGGTGGCCGCTTGCGCGGTGGTGAGGTGCTGACGGTGCAGGTCCGCCAGGGAAGAGACCCGTATCGCCGGGGGCGCCAGGTGGAGCGCGCTGAGCTGCTGCTGACGACGGGTGCGGGTCTGGTGGGTGGCTGCCATCTGCTGCAGACGCGTCGTTTCCTCTGCGAAACCGGAGGTGACACCGTGGACCTGTTCGACGAGGGCCTGGACATCGTCGGGTACAACAAGGGGCTCTTTCTCCAGGGTGAGGAGGAGCCGGGCGGTTTCGTGGAGGGTGACGGCGGGCTCGACCGTGCCCCATCCGGGCGGCAGAGCGGTCGCGCCGCGGGAGTTGACCGGGTTCAGCACCGTCAGCGTCGGGCTGTTGTCACGGTCCCACCAGGCGGGGCGGCGGTCCTGCCCGGCCCACAGACGGGAGAAGCGGCCCAGGCGCCCCAGGCGCTGCAGCAGGCGTGCCAGAGAAGCGAGATCGCTGACCATCAGGTCGACATCAAGATCCAGGCTCATGTCGAGGAGGCTGGTGGTGACGAAGACGAGGCGGGCCGGGCGCGGGCCGGTGGGCCCCAGCCGGGTCCGGAGGTCGCGCAGTGTGCTCTGGCGTCGCCGCCCCCGGACCCGGGCGTGGACGAGGACCAGGTCGTGCGGTGGGCCGGTCCATGTGCGGCGCAGGTACTGGTAGGTGTCCTGCGCGTCGGCGACGGTCGCGCACACCACGGCCGCGCATCCGCCGTGGCCAGCCACCGGCTGGAGCGTGTCGGCGATCACGGCCAGGCGCTCCCCCGGGTCGACGGTGCGGCCCGCCTGTTCGAGACGCCGGTAAGTGACCGGGCGGATGCGGAGGTGAGCGGTCCTGCGCTGGGCGGCCCTTTGCCGGTCCTGGGCCGGTTCGGACATGCGGTGGGCGGTGGCGGTTGCCGCGTCCGCGAACAGCCATCCAGGGTAGCGGGGGGCGAACGGCGCACCGTGGAGACCAGTTTGGCCGGCTCCGGCCAGGTAGGCCCGTACCAGTTCGGTGGCGGTGCACGCAGGCATCGTTGCCGACAGCAGGACAACCGGGCAGTTCAGGGCTCCCAGCCAGTGCAGCAGGCGCAGTAACTGGAGCTGGCCGAACGGGTCCAGCGCGTGGGCTTCGTCGACCACGACTGTCTTGCCCGACAGGGCCAGCAGGCGCAGCGCGCTGTAGCGGACGGGGAGGACAGCCATCTGTGCCTGGTCGGTGGTGGAGACGGTGTACTGGGCCAGGAGCGCGTTGTCCCCTCCGCGCAGCCATCGGTCAGGGCCGGCCATGCCCGGGCCGGACTCCGTCTCGTCGTCGGCCGCAAGATCGTCCGGGTCGTCGGTGAACGGGTTGTCGGGTGGCCCGTCCAGGACAGACATGTCCGCCGGGGACAGACGCCGGCCGGTGTAGGCCTCGTTGAGGTCGCTGTGGTGGTGCACCAGCGTCACGGGTGCGTACTCGGGCCGGTGGGCGCGCACGTACCGGTCCAGGACCTCGTAGGCCTGGTCGGCGGCGGCCGTGGCCGGGAGCAGCCACATCACCCCCTGAGTGCCACAGTGCTCGTTGAAGATCCGTGCCATCTCCAGGGCGGTCACGCTCTTTCCCGCCCCCATGGCATCCGTGACCACCGCGATGCCACTCCCCCGCTCGGCGACCAGCCGCGGCAGCTCCTCCATCACGGAGGCCTGAAGAGCGTTGGGTTCCTCAAGCCCCGGGTGGGCGGTGGTGAACGGGACCCGGTCCAACGCGAAGCGTGGAAGACCGAGACGCTCGACCTCCTCCTCGGCCTGCCTGCGGGCGTGACTGTAGTGTTCGGCAGCCCCGAAGGACGGAGTGTCCGCGTTGGGCACCCAGTACCGGAGCTGGCTCGCGACCCGGTCGGCGACCATCGTCAGACCCGTGATCAGCACCGCAGCCTCGACCGACACCCGATCCGGAGCCTCGTCGACACCGAACAGGTGCCACAGCAGCCGGGTGTAGCGGCGGCGCAGGTCCTGCCACACAGGCCCGCCCAGGATGGCCTGCACCCGGTGAACGGATGCTGCCCCGTCCACGTCGAGTTGCAGGAACCGGCCGTGATGCCCGCCCAAACACTGAGCAGCACGGACAGCGGGACTGTCGTTACCGCCGACGGCGAATCCCAGCTCGCCGAGCAGATGCAGCCCTGCATGCATCGACGCGCGCGCGTGCGGCACGTGCACCACCGGGCCCATGTCTGCCAGCAGGTCCTCCCCCAGTCGTATGCGCACTGAGGGCTCAAAGGACTGGAAACTCGGAATCAGCTTTCCGATGCCATGCATGGCAGCCAGGAAAGACACCAGCGAACGCGCATGCCCTTGGGAGACGTTGAGCCCGGCGCTGATGACTTTACGTTGGCTCGGGGTCAGGAACCGGTCCCACAGCACTGCGGCCACCGCACCCACATCGATCAAGTGGAACAGCAGCGAATACACCCTCCGCGTCGCACGATCGAACTTCCCGCAGGGCCGACGATTAACACCGTCGTATCGGGCGTCCTCAACAGCTCCCATCTCCACACACTGCCACCTCGCGGAACCCACAACGACATGATCACGCAAAAGCAGAGCAATCAGCCTCGCGCCCGCTACAATCCACCCTCTACCCGTACATCTCGTACGGGCCTAACCTCTGATGTGGCATCATTTCCCTAACCGGTCGCGAGCAAACGACTGGCAAAGTGCCCCAGAGATCCCAGGTCAAGAAGGGTGGAGCCCGCGCGAGCGGGAATGATGCGGTCCTGGTCTACTTCAACCTCGTCTCCGACGCGTGGAGCCCGCGCGAGCGGGAATGACCCGCTCGGCAGATATCCGACCGCGGGACGGGAGGCGTGGAGCCCGCGCGAGCGGGAGTGACCCGCCACCCCGATGCGATACACGGCGTCGACTACGGTAGAGCCCGCGCGAGCGGGAATGACGCGCTGCTGCGCGGACTGGACAAGTCCCAGCACGGGTAGAGCCCGCGCGAGCGGGAGTGGCGCGTTCAGCGCCCGGTTGGCGTCGATATCCTGGGCGTAAAGCCCGCGCGAGCAGGAGTGACCCGTCCCGGCGGCACGCCTGTACGATGAACAGCTCCTAGAGCCCGCGCGAGCGGGAGTGACCCGTGCCGCTGCCACTCCGTCGGCCATACCGGGTTACACAGTCCGCGCAAGCGGGAGTAACTCCGTCTCCCGGTCCTCTGTGTTCAGACGCAGGGGGCACGGCCCGCGATGGGCTGGAGTGGTCTCAGGGCCGAGACCCGGCTAGCAACACCCGCGCCGTAAAGCCTGCGCGAGCAGGAGTGACCCGACCGCCCTGGCCGAACAGCCCCGCACGTTCCTGAGCCCGCACGAGCGGGAGTGACCCAGACTTCCCGTCCAGGACGGTAACCGCCGCGTTGCGGAACCCGCACGAGCAGAATGGCTCGGCCGGAAGCAAGTCCCCCTGAGTTGGGGCTAAATTGGAACCTGCGCGAGCGGGAGCGACTCGATCTGGCGGACGTCGTGAGGGTCAAGGTGGGCATAGAGCCCGCGCGAGCAGGAGTGACCTGCTCGACCAGATCCTCACCGCGGATGCGGCGGGGCCTTGATCAAGCAAGCCTGCACAAGCAGGAGTGACCCGTTCACTCGCGGTCCGGACCATACCGTTCTGCGGTAGAGCCCGCGCAAGCGGGAATGACTCGATCCGTGGCGCCAGCATCGGTTCACGCTTGAGACGTAGCCCGCGCGAGCGGGAGTGACTCGATCTGGCGGACGTCGTGGGGGTTGCGGTGGACGTGAGCTTGGTCCGCTTTGACGGACACCATTGGTGTGGTCGTCAAAGCGGAACAAGCTCACACCCGCGGCGTAGAGCCCGCGCGAGCGGGAACGACCCGGACGGCAGCCTGACCGACAATGAGTTGCGGATGTAGAGCCTGCGCGAGCGGGAATGATCCGGTGTCCCGTCGCCCCTGCACGGCCTCGAGCAGGTGGAGCCCGCGCGAGCGGGAGTGACCCGATCAGGTTGAAAACCTCGGTGCGGACCCGCTCGTAGAGTCCGCGCGAGCGGGAATGGCGCGACGGCCCAGCCGCTCGGACCTTTTCTCCTCGCGTAGAGCCCGCGCGAACAGGAATGACTCTGCCAGCGATTCGTGGTCCAGGGGCGCAGCAGAGCCCGCACGAGCGGGAGTGACGCGGCGGCGGACATCATCCGGGCCCGCGCACAGGCGCAGAGCCCGCGCGAGCGGGAATGACGCGGTCCTAGCCTACTTCAACTTCGTCTCCGACGCGTGGAGCCCGCGCCGAGCGGGAGTGACTCGATCGACAACTCCTCGCCGTCCCAGCGCACGGTGTAGAGCCCGCGCGAGCGGGAGTGACGCGCCGTCGCGGATGGGGGACTTGTACTCGCCTTGGTAGAGCCCGCGCGAGCGGGGTTCTCCACACTCAGCGGGCGAGAGCGGGCCCGGCTGCACGTCCAGGAGAGTCAGGCGCTGGCCGAGGAGCCGGGACAGGTGGTGGCCCAAGGAGAGGACCTGGGACGGTGGGCCAGCCGGCAGCTGCGCCAGTGGGACAGTCTCGAGGTGGCGCAGCAGTCGCTGCTGCGGGAAACTCTCGGGTTCGGCCCCGTGCAGGACGGTGAGCGGGGCGGGGCGCAGCTGCGGCATACGCGGGCGCAGGTGTGGGCAGCGAATCTGGTTGCTGCCCGCCAGTACCGGGAGCGGGAAGGGCACCTGGAGGTGCCCCACCGGCATATCGAGAAGGTCAGAGGGGACGAGCACGCACTCGGGTGTCCATCGCGAACAGCCGCTCTCGCCAGGCACGCCTAGCGCGTGTCTCTTTGATGGATTGGTGAGTTGATCGGATGTGCCTGTCCGATTAGTGATCACTGATGCGATGTGGGACCCCGGATCGAGCCTCTGATGCCGGCGGATCCGGTCCGCGGGCGGCGATGGGCCGACCACCGGCGCACTCTTGAGGCCATCGGGTGGAAGTACCGCACCAACTCGCCCTGGCGAGACCTTCCCGACGAGCTCGGCTCGTTCCGGACCGCTCACAAGCGGCTGATCAGATGGGCCGTCGACGGCACCTGGGAGATGCTCCTCGCCGCGGTCCTGGCGGCAGCGGACGCCGACGACGACATCGACTGGACGGTGTCGGTGGACTCCACGGTCGTCCGGGCCCACCAGCACGCCGCCGGTGCACTCAAATGAGGGGCGGTCCACCTCCACGAGCCCGCCGATCACGCGCTCGGACGCTCCCGCGGCGGGCTGAGCACCAAGGTCCACCTGGCCGCAGACGGCCGCGCACGGCCCCTCGCTTTCACCGTCACCGCAGGCCAGGCAGGTGATGCACCCGCCTTCGAGACGGTGATGTCCCGCATCCGCGTTCCTCGAATCGGGCCGGGCAGGCCACAGACCCGGCCTCTCCTCGTCCTGGCCGACCGCGCGTATTCCTCCCGCGCCATCCGCGACCACCTGCGGCGCCGGGGCATCCGTGCGGTCATCCCGCAGCCCTCCGACCAAATCGGCCACCGCCTGCGGCGAGGCCGGCTCGGCGGCCGTCCGCCCACCTTCGACGCAGCGGCCTACAAACAGCGGAACACCGTGGAGCGATGCATCAACCGCCTCAAACAGTGGCGCGGCCTGGCCACACGGACCGACAAGCTCGCGATCGCCTACCAGGCCGCACTCCACCTCGCGGGCATCCTCATCTGGACCCGACGCTGACCAGAGAGACAGAACCTAGCGCCCGAGCGGGTCGCAGAACTGACCGAGCTCGGAATGCGCTGGGAGTAACACCCGGGCGGGGCCGGCTCGGCTGGGGTTGGCTCAGGTTGGATTTAACCCTCGGGTGTGGGGGTGGATGTAGCCCTCGGGCGTGGTTGCGGTGCAAGCCTGAATGTGCAACTCCCTGTGCCGGAAGGGCTCCTTGGCGTACGGTTCGCCCATCAAGGGGAGGTACCGGTTATTTCCGTATTCGACGAATTGCACGAACTCGGGTGCTTCGGCCCCGCGTGTCTGACGCTGACCGGCAAGCTGGTGCGGCAGGAAGCACGGCGCTTTCCCGTTCTGGCTCCGCTGGCCGGCTGGCAGAAGGCCGACGAGGAGGATCTGCTGTATGAGTTCCTGGCAGACCGCCTCCAGGCGGTCACCGCCAATCTCCTGGCTCAGGCCGACGACGATGACAGTGTCGGACGATTGCTGCGGACATCGATCCGGCGCTGGTTGATCGACCAGGCCCGCAAAACCGCGCTCGGTTCGGTCAGGCGCTCGCTGGAAGAGGTGCTGACGGACTGCAGCGCCTTCGAGGCGGTGCAGCCGGGCGAGGCGGGGGCCGGTAGATGGCGCTTGTCCGGCACGGCGGTGCAGCCTTGGTCCGGTCCCCCCGACCCGCTCGTCGACGCCGCGTACGCCGTGCCGAACATCAAGATCCCGAAGTGGACCAGTGAAACGCGTCGTGCCCCTCTCGCTGACAGGAAGTCGCTGGAAGCTGTAATCCGTGCGGTTTTGGCCACCGCCGCCGGATCGATGGAGGTCGCGCAACTCGTCGAGGTGTTCATCGCTCGTTTTCCCGTGGCGCTGGATCCGAGAGTTCTCCCGCTCCCCGACGATGCGGGATCGCAGATCACCGCCAGTGCGCATTCCTCCCCAGAGGAGATCGTGCTTGCTCGCGACGACGAGGCCGGTGCGGCGTCTGCCGCGGCACGAATCGTGGCCATGCTCAGCCCTCAGGAGCGGGGCATGGTCGCGTATCTGGAACGCCCGGGGGAGCTCCAGGCGCATTTGGGCTGCGGCCGGTCCCAGGCGTATCTCCACAGAACACGTCTGAAGGAGAAACTGCAGCAGCTCGTAGGGAACGAAGACGGGCACCAGGTACGTTCGGTGGGGGCGGAGGTGATCCGGCTGTGCAGCGAAGCGGCGCAGACACGATGAGCGCGGCCGGGGCCGGACGTCCTGGCCGGTATGACGTCAGTCGATGGTGGAGGCCTGCTCAGTCGATGGATGCGGGAGGACACCATGAGTGACTCGAAAGTGCCGCAGCGGTTCCTGGACCTGGCCCGAAAGAGGCGTGGGCCGCATGCTCTGTCGGAGGCAGGGCTGAGAGAGCGCTTCGGTGATCCGGCTCAGGCGGAGATCAAGGCTGGTCAGGTATGGCGGGCACGCTGGGACGAGGTCAGCATGCTTGTGCTGATCCTGGAGGTGGAGTCCCATGAGGTGAACGCCGTCCCCGTTACAATCGACCCGCCCGGTGAGGATGAGACCAGCGTGGTCGTGGACGGGGTACGTACCGCGTTCGGCGTCGAGGCCACCGTGTGGGCAGGACTGGCCTCCTGTGTCCCCATGCGCGTGCTGGAGCGCGTGGTCGATGCCTGGGACGAGGACATCGTGGGGTGTGCGGCGGCCCGGGCCCAGGGCCGGCCGGCGTCCGCCGCTGCAGGGGTACGCCAGGGACAGATGATCCGTTCCGCCCTGGAGCCGGACGCCGAGACGCGAGCCGGTCTCGCTGATGATCTGGAGCATCTGCAACATGCGCCCGGTCTGCCGGTTCAGGAGAACGGACGGCCTCCCGGAACCTTGGCGTCGCTGCTCGGCGACCGGTTGGACTTGAGGACGCTGTGCTCTGCCTTGGAGATGCCGCAGCCCGAGGTCATGAAACTGCTTCGCGGCAAGGCCCCGCTGCCTGCCGACCGGATCGACGCTATCGCCTCGGCGACCGGGCTGAGCACAGAGCAGATCGCCCGGACGGTCCGTCCCCTGCCCGCCGATCTCGTCCAGGCCATAGAGCACCCGCGGTGGCGCTCAGTATGGGTACGCCGCGCCCAGCAGCTACAGATCAGTGAAGCCCAGGCACGTCTTTTGGGCAGTTACGGCGCCTTCGCCTTGGCCGCTCGCGAAACAGGCGGTGGCGCGGCCGACTGGGACGCCCGTCTGCGGCAGTTCCTCGGCGGCAAGGACACTACGAAGGGCGGCGCGTGACACGGCGCCGGTTCGACCAAGAGGCTCCGCGTCAGGCGGAGGCGATGATCTCGGCTCTTGAGCGGCTGCACCCCGGCGCCGTGGAAGCGCTGCGCGCCGATCCGCTGGCCGAGCTGGGCCGCTGGACGGACCTCCAGGTGTCGCTGGAGGCCGCGTCGGACGGCGGTGGCCGGTGCTCGGTCGCCGGCAGCTACCGGTCCCAGACCGATCCCCCCACGCTGGTGGTCGGGGCGGCCCGCTCACATCGGCGCCGCGGATTCACCGGCCTGCACGAGTTGGGCCACCATCTCCAGCAGACCGACCCCGAGCTGGGGCAGCGCCTGTTCGACTGGGAGGACTCTGAGGCGTTCGAGGAAGCCGCATGTGACGCCTTCGCCGCGCGCATCCTCGTGCCGGATGCGCAGATTGCCGCGGATGTACGTCGCCGCGGGCCCTGCGCCGACGATGTAGTCGCCATGTTCCGCACCTCCCGGGCCTCGCGCGAGGCGTGCTGTGTCCGTGCGGCGCAGTACCTGGCCGGCGGGGGCGCGGTCGTCCTGTTCGACGCCGCGGGCCGAGTGCGGTTCGCCGCGGCTCACGGCATGATTCCGCCGGCTCAGGGCTCCGACCAGTCGAGCACCCCGCTCCTGGCCGCGGCTCTGGGGACCCGCGCCACGGTCGAGCGCGACAAGACGTTCGTGCTCTACCGGTCCGGCCAGCAGAGCGATCTGCTGTACGGGCAGGCGGCCTGGTGTGACGAGAACTATCTGATCGCGGTGCTCGCCGAGGACAGCGTGGCCTGGCGTACCTTCACAGCGCCGCGGCCGCGGACAGGGAGCTCCCGGTTCGGTTCCTGGTGGGAGTGCGAAACGTGCGGGGAGTGGTTCAAGATCATCGAGCCGGAGTGTGCGGAGTGCGGGGAGCCTTCGTGCGGGCAGGAGCACTGTGGCTGCACGGCCGCCAGGAGGCAGAGCGATCGTGCCTGCGAGGAGTGCTTCATGGTCCTGGCCCCGTCCCGGTTCGAGGGTGCGAGCACCATCTGCCGGGACTGTTCCTGATCTGATCGCAGCGAGGGCCAGGGGTGCCCGGACGATCTCGGCGGTGTGACGTCAGAGGAGGGTGAGCCGCCGAGTGACGGCTCCGCCCGGGGAAGGTCCCGGGCGATGTGCGGCGCTCGGCGCCCCTCACCTGAACGGACACATCTTCATGGGATACACCGAGGACATCCTCAACGACATCCGCGGCCAGATCGACGCCCACCCCGGGCCGCTGGCGCAGGCCCGGACGCGGCTGGACCTGGTCTGCTCGAGCGCGATCGGCTTCACGGGCGCGCTGCGGACCTACCGCAGTGGTTCGCTGCCCCAGCACACCTTCATCCACCCGGTCGGCGACGGTGACGGCGGAGTCGTCCTGGACCGGCGCGTGTATCCGCGGCTCGGGCCGGACGGAGGCGGCGAGACGCCGACGGCGATCACCGGCGAGCTGTGCGCGCTGCTGGGCCCCGCGGTACGCAAGGTGTACCCGAAGGCCCGGTGCGGCACCTCCAAGCGCGGCCCGAAGATCACCTTCGGGGAGCCGGTCGACGGCCAGGACCCGACGGTGGACCTGGTCGTGGCCCTCACCCGGAAGGAGGGGGGCGGGCTGTGGATCCCGAACCTGGAGACCGACCGGTGGGAGGCATCCGACCCGGAGGGACACGTCGCGCTCTTCACCAGCGGGACGCAGTCGATGCGCCGTACCCGCCGCAGGGTGGTGCGTCTGCTGAAGGCGTGGAACAAGCAGTACTCCCAGCCGGGCTTCTCCTCGCACAACCTGACGGTCTGGGCGTGGGAGTTCATCGAGCCGGGGATGGGCGTGGCGAAGGCGCTGGCCGCGGTACTGTCCGAGGCTGCGGCCCGGGTGGAGGCCGGGACGGCTACCAAGGACCCGCTGGGGGTCTCGCCGAACGTGAAGCTGCTGGTGGGGCGCGAGGCTGCGGCCCGCCAGCTGCGCGGGGCGGCGGACGGCGTGGCCGAGGCTCTGGCGATGGACGACGACCGCGAGGCGGTGCTGTCGGCGCTGTCGGGGGTGTTCTACCGGTACGTGCAGGCCCCGGTGTCCGACAGTTTCGCGGGCAAGATCGCGGCGCTGCGGCAGCGCACGCCTGTCACGACGGTGGCGCTGGGGTTGAGCGGGCCGGCGGCCGACGTACGGCCCACCCGGGCCTACGGCGCCGGGCATGACGCGTGAGACGCCGTCCTGCCTGGCGTGCGCCGGCCTGGTTCGCCAGGCCGGCGGCCCGCATCGCCTTCCAGCGCCGTCTGGCCGCCTGCGGACAGGCGGTCAGGGTCATCCCGCCTCCGCGCCGCTTCCGGGGTGGCTTCGCGTTGGCCATCCAGCTGCGGGTCGCGGACGTCGTCGAGCAGACGGTCTCGATCGTGTTCGGCCCAGGGTCCCCCGACGTGCCGCACGTGTACACCGACGGGCCGTCCAAGTCGCCTCACCGGTATTCCGATGGCGCTTTGTGCATGTGGTACCCGTACGATGCGCCCGAGCAGCGCTGGGTCCGCGCGGACGGGCCGGAGGCCTTGCTGGGGCATGTGGTGGCCCATCTGCTGCGTGAACAATGGTGGCGGAGCACGGGCGAGTGGCCCGGCCAGGAAGCTCCCCACGGCACGTGAGCGGCGTGCCCGGTGTCAGTTTGGAGGTCGTCATGACGCCCGTGCAGACGGCGGTTGCGCCGCCGGCTCCCTCTGTGTCGGCGACCGCAACGGTACCTTCCGCGACGCCTGCGGCCCCTTCCGTGCCGGTCCCGGCGGTGTCGACGGCCACCGTGGTTCCTTCCGCGCCGCCTGCGGCTCCTGCTGCGGCCGATGCCATCTCGGTGTGGCCGGCCGTGGTGTCCGGGGCTTTCCTCGCCGCCGCGCTCACCGCGGCCATAAACATCTGGCTCGCACGGCGAAAGAGCCGGGAAGAGGAGATCAGCAGGCTCCGGATCGCCTTCGCCGAGGCCTTCGCCGCCCACAGCGCCTACAAGGAGATGCCCTACGCCATCAGGCGGCGCCGGTTCGACGCCGCGGCCGAGGAACGCGTGCGGCTGTCGGAGACGTTGCGGGAGATCCAGGGCAACCTCTCCTACCACCTTGCCTGGACGAAGATCGAATCCGAAGCGGTGGGCCGTGCCTACGCCAACCTCGTCCAAGAGCTGCGCAAGACGGCTGGAGCGGCCATGCACGCAGCGTGGGAAGCGTCTCCGATCGAGAGCGACACGGCCATGAACATCCCGCCGGCGCAGATCGACCTCAGCGCGCTACAGACGCTGGAGACCGCCTACATCGCTGCCGTCCGGGAGCACCTGCACACGCTCAAGAAACCGTGGTGGTCCCGGTAGCACCGTACGGCGCCAGTCTGTCGACAACGACCTGCCCAGGCTCCCCAAACGGCTGTTGGACCAAATGCACACCATCGAACTGACCCGGGAAGACCCTCTCGTCCCCTGAGCGGCTGGGTGTCGACAGCGACGAGCGAGGCACTCCTGGACGCCGCTCCTCTCGGTGTGTCCGCCTTGGGTCAGGAAGCGTCGGTGGCGCTGCTGGTCGCCCAGACGCCGACTGACGCGGCTTCTCCCGGTTGAACCGCTGCAAGAACCGCCCATGCAGAGCGTCAAGTTCACAAGTCCGGCGTCGAACGCGGCTCGAACTTGGTCGGTGTTTTCGCAGTTCAGAGCGAAACAGCAGGTCACAGCCGTCTTCATATTGCGATTCTCTGTGGAATGAGCAGGCAATTCTCAGATGCCTGCATCAACAATTCTCACGTCATGCCTGAAACACCACCCGCGATTCTCCTGTACCTAAGGGCTGTCCCGTAATCCCTGGCGGGCGCGCGACGACAGCTGACGACAGCTACGGCACCTCGCCGCGTTGTCGGGACGTCCGCATACATCCAGTATGCGGACGTCCCTCCGCCTTGCGATGCACCGCATCTGACGC
>NZ_JBICUX010000030.1:0-52089 GCF_043198595.1 Streptomyces sp. NPDC048751 | reverse complement strand
ACAACTCCTGCAAGTCTGCCGTCCTGTCCGCCATGGCACCTCCCCGTTCCCTGCCTCACCAGCAGCGTAGGAAGAGGCGCTGGCCGCCAGAGGCGAGGTGAGAACCCACAGTGCCCGGGCAAATCGCAGTGGCTAAAACGCCGTCAAGCCCACCCATTGTCAGAGTTACATAGGTATTCCGTATCGCCCAGGGTCGTGCAGACCTTGAGCCAGACCGGGGTTTGCTCCGCAATGTTACCGGTTGCCCAAGGCGTACAATAGTTAGCAGCGTGACCGGCAGTACTGACCTTGCGAATGAGATTACCGGTGTCTCGATTGTACAGCCACGCCGTTATGGCATACCTATCGGCGTCCAGGTCGCAGGCTTTCAGCGCGTCACCGGGCAGACTCCCTTCCGGATCCGCTTTAAACCACCCGTACCCATGAGTGGAGCAAACTCCGCAATCCTTAATATGGACGGTAAGATCTGCACTTGCTAGCGCCGGAGTCGAGGCAAACACCACCATCCCCCCAGTCGCTGTCGCCGCCACTACTGCACGCTTCACGAAACGAGGCATCCGCATGAGCTTCCCCCTACATTGATCCAATTGACTCAGCGTCTTGGACATCGGCACACTCCCCATTCAGGAGCTGTTGGGGATCTTTCCTTCGCGAGATGCCCCTATCAAGGTGGCAGTCACGGTTGTGCACTCTGTGCCAACTCACTGTGGGCTCTGTGCCAACTGCGATCTGCCGGTTTCATGTCAGTGCACGACCTGCGCGTCTACCGCCCCATGTCAGCACCCCCACCCCAAAGCTCGGCGCAGCCGCTGCCGCCGATGCGTTCTTGTGCTCGGCCACGTTCTCACTCAAATGCTTCGTGGCTGCGGTGCGTGCCCACCGTACTGAGCTACGGGATGCACGCCTCACACGCATGCTCGGGAGGTTGGTGTTCTCCGCAGCTATTGGCTTCCACGAGCAGGCCGGGCCTGTCGTCACGGGACACGTCGGCGCCATAGACCTCGGCCAGGTGGGCCTGGACCTCGCCCGTGGTCAGGCCCTTCGCCGCCAGCGAGGATGACCATCTCGTCGACACCGGTCAGCCGCCTCTGCCGCGCAACGGACAGGGCTCCCGTGCCGTTGAGGGAGGTGTTCGACGTCTCAGCTCGCCAGGGGTCTTCTTGACGATCTTCGGCTCGAAGGTGCCAGCGCGGTCGCGGGGCACCGCTATCTCCACCGGACCGACGTCCGTGAGCCACGGTCTTGCCCCGTTTGCCGTTACGGGAGTTGCCGCCGTTCTTGGCCGCCGGATCGTGCTTGTCATAGCCGAGGTGGTCGGTGATCTCGCCTTCGAGGGCGGACTCCAGCAGTCGCTGGCGCACCCACCGCATGACCCCGGCGTCACTCGATCGGTGGCCACGTTGAAAGGGCTCACTGACATGGGACAGAAGGGCGGTCGCCTACGCGGCGAGAGGCGAGGCGGGGTCGGTCAGTGGGCGGCCGTATCGTGGTAGCGGTCAGGTGTCGTTCCGGAGCAATGAGGGGGAACTGGCATGATCGGGACGGTCTTCCGGAGCGACGACGTGCCCAGGGAGCATCGGTTTGAGTACTGGTGCGAGTTGATGCACCAGGCGATCGCCCCCAGCCGTATGAGCAGTCAGTTCGCCGACGATTTTTGGGCGCGGCAGAGGCTGTTGGAGCTGGGGCCGGTGCTGGTATGGCCGACGTCACACCTGCCGACGGGGTTCAGGCGTACCGAAAGGCTGGTGCGGCAGTCCGATCCGGAGATGTACCACCTGTCGCTGGTGCTCGGCGGCGGGCTGGGCTTCGAGCATGTAGGGCGGGCTGAGGCGTATGGCCCGAGCGATGTGTGGGTGAGCGACACATCGCGGCCATACGAAGTGCATGTGCCGGCTGATCTGGGCCGTCAGGTGCTCACCGGGGTGGGCGTGGACTTCCCCAAGGCGTTGTTGCCCTTGCCGCCCGCCCGTGTCCAACAGCTGCTGGGACGGCGGCTGTCGGGGCGCGAGGGGGTGGGGGCCCTGTTGACGGGGTTCCTCACCGGACTGGAGCAGCAGGCCGATGCCCTTCAGCCCTCCGATGCACCCCGCCTGGGCACGGTGGTGATCGACATGCTGTCCGCCTGGTTCGCGCAGGTGCTGGAGGCGGAGGATGCACTGACGCCGGAGACCCGCCGACGGGCTCTGACGACGCGTATCCGGGCATTCATCCGCCAGAACCTGCACGACCCAGCGCTGGCGCCGCCCGTGATAGCGGCCGCTCACTACATCTCAGTGAGCTACCTGCACCGGATCTTTCAAGAGGACACCCCCGGCGAGACGGTCGGGGCCTGGATCCGCACCCAGAGGCTCGAAGGTGCCCGCCGTGACCTGGCAGACCCCAACCTCAGCTCCACTCCCGTCCGCACCATCGGCATGCGCTGGGGCCTGGTCCGCGCCCCCGACTTCACGCGCGCCTTCCGGAGCGCGTACGGGGTGTCGCCTATGGAATACCGCGTACGGGTACAGGAGAGAACGCGCGGGGAGGGAACCGCCGAATCGCAGTGACGACGCGTCCGGAGGAGGGGCCCGTCGCGGCCCGAGGTGTCAGTGGAGCGAGTAACTCGCACTCCTGATC
Organism: Streptomyces sp. NPDC048751; assembly: GCF_043198595.1. Lineage (NCBI taxonomy): Bacteria > Bacillati > Actinomycetota > Actinomycetes > Kitasatosporales > Streptomycetaceae > Streptomyces > Streptomyces sp. NPDC048751. The sequence continues at coordinate 49,473 of NZ_JBICUX010000030.1, read as the reverse complement.
GGTGAGTTCATGACGGCGTATCACCCCACCATGAACCACCACACGATGATCTTTCAAGACGGACCATCTCCGATGGAGGCGATAACAAACGGGAGAGAACATGCCAGTCGTGCGAAAAGCCTCAGTGAGCTGAATCCGAGTACTGCCTCCACCAGCACAAACGGCAGCACCTGACGCGACGTCACTGACACCACCCACTGACATGAAAGCGGCGCATCGCACGTGGGAAGAGGGCCTGGGCCGCCGCCTGTTGTGAACAGCCACTCGCATGACAGCCAGACGATCCGACGCTGGTCGGAACACAACAGCCACTTGGTCACCTCATGGCAGCGGACCAGCCCGCGCCTGCAGCACACGGCCAGGTCATCACCAACCCGACGCGGCTGACGCACAACAGCTGCCACCAGCGCGCCCACTCACACCAGGCGCTGCGCGAGGTCGGCGCGAGGCCAGCGGACCAGGGCTGCGGCTCCGGCTGAGTACCGATCTCCCACGCCATGCCGGACCTGATCGCCGAGCGGAAGTGGCTGACGGTGTTCCTGCTGCCCGCCTACTCGCCCGACCTCAACCCCGTCGAGTGGGTATGGGCACACGTCAAGCGCAGCCTGGCCAAAACTGGAGGCCCGACGAGGACGGCACACGCAACGCGCTCATCCCACCGCGCTGGCTCACCTGACTTCACCAGCGAGCCCCTCAACGCTTGCGTTGTGCCCCGCCCCTCAGCACGCGTCGAGCCCCGGCAGCCAGTCCCGGCTGCTGGGGCTCAGCCATCAACGCGGTGTGACATCGCCGCCGGGCTGGGCAGGCCGGGCCCCAGCGGCCGTCCTCGTCACCGATCAGCTTGGCGATCCAGTGCCCGGCGGCGCGATCATCTGTCCTACGTGGTGTTGCAGGGCGCGGGCGGACCGCGTCCGCCCGACTTGATCAAACAACGGCGCAGCGCGCCGAAAGTCACTCCGAGGCTGCGGATTCAGACACAGGCACTCATGGGGATGCAGGACGTGTGGGTACGGGCGCAGAGCAGCGTCGCCGGCAGCCGGACAGTACGGGCGGACACCATCGTGCAAGTCAAGTGAGAGCGCCAGTCGTCCCAGTACCTCACGCTCGTCGTCAAGGGTGGTGACGAGGTCCACCACCAGGTGCGCCCCTATGGATCGAGCGCCGAGCCGCTGACGGAGGAGGACGGCACCGCGCTGGCTGACGGGCTGCTGTCCGCTATGGCCAAGACCGCGGCTGTCCCGGGCAGTCACCCTCCTGGTCCTTCACGGCACCGGACTGCAGTGGTGCCGTTCGGCGATGGACAGCACCGGTGAAGAACCCGCACCCTGAGGGCGCCGGGTCGGATTGTCCGGCCCCGCTGCCGGTCAGGCAGATGTTCCGCCCGCGCTGCCCTGCGTCGGGCGCGGCAGTCGGGGGGCGGGCCAGGTCGGGTTCCACCGCCAGGACATCCACGAGGCGGCGTCGGCGAACGGGCCGGAGTGCTCGGTGAGCATGGCGATGACCTGGTCGCGGGCGGCGTCCACGGCCTGGTGTTCGGTGTCGGTGACGATGCCGAGCCGCCGCACGTGCGCGTACTCGTCTTCGTCCTTCCACTCCCAGCTGGTCAGGTCGGGGTCGACGACCAGGTCCACGGTGAGGTCGAAGGTGTCGAACCCGTCCGTCGTACGGCGGGTGGGGTGCTCGAAGTTCACGTACCAGTTCCGCAGCCCGCCGCTGGTGTAGAAGGCGTTGACGCTGAACCATGCCGTCGGCGGCTTCCACAGCAGCAGCTCGGTCTCCTGCCACACGGCGTCCGCGAGCTCCCACACGCCAGTCGCCATCGCGTCGAACGCCTCCGTGCGCACCGATCGGTCGCCATCATCTCGGGCCTTGACGTACAGGGCCGGCCAGCGCGTCTCGGCTCCTGGCGGGCAGGCGGCCACCAGGGCCTCGCTGGTGTCGGCGACGACGCGCAGCGCGTGCTCGCTCCACACCCGGCCTGAGCCGTGTACGTCACGCCGTACGACCGTCTGTCCCGTCTCGAAGGTGCGCACCTGTTCCTCCTTCGCCGCGGGCCGGGTCTCGGCGCGCGCGGTCTCCAGCCCTGCGCCGAGGGTGCGGCCTGGGCAAGCCCCCGTTGAAGGAAGGCTTGCCCAGGATCGCCTACGGCTTGCCCGGGTCAGGCCCGCCGACGAAACAGGCTGCGGCGGGGCTTGCCCGGCTCCTGGCCGTCGTCCTCCGGCTCCGGCGGTGCGGCAGCCTGGAGACGGGCGGCTTCGACTGCGGCTTCCTCGCGGGCGACGTCGCCGAAGCCGTCCTCTGGCGTACCTGAGATATCGGGCCGCGTGGCGGCGGTAAGGGATGGGAGGTGACATGGACGCTGCCGGAGCCGATGCTGACCACCCCCGTGCCCGTGCCCGATCTGCGGCCTGGCTGTGCTGCGGAGCCGAAGTGGGACGGATTTCGGGCTCTCGTCTCCGTCGACTCGGGCCAGGTAGTGCTGCGCTCCAGGCGCGGCACCGAAATGGGGCCGTCGTTTCCGGAGCTCGTGGCCGGGGCCGTGCAGCTGCCGGACGCGACCGCGTTGGACGGCGAGCTGGTCGTATGGGACGCCGCGGGCCGCCTCGCGTTCGAGCGGCTGCAGAACCGACTTCAGCGGCGCGGCGCCGGGGCGGCCCGGGCAGCGGCCGAGTGGCCGGCCCACTTCGTAACTGGAGTACGCGCGGGTTCGTAGACGATCTCTGCGTGCGATCTCTTACATGTCGGCAGGTCCGAGACCCGTGTTCGACGTGTCCCTGGGTCGGTGGAGTTTCCGCAGAAACTCGTAGAATCTGCGAGCCTGGTTCGTAATCTGCGTGCTCGTGGATGAATTCCGAACCCGTCGCAGCGCGCTGGAACCGAAGCCAGCGGAGGAGCTCGGCGGCGCCGGGCTGGCCGAGGTCTTCCAGTTGCACCGTGGCCGCGGAGAGCGGGACGGCCTGTCGGAGCGTGACTACTTCTTCGACACCCTCGCCGAGTATCAGTGGGCACGCGACGCGGCGGGCCTGATGCCGGAAACGGTCGACAAGCTCGTGAAGCCTGTGATCGAGATCTGTGAGTACCTGGATCTGGCGCCGTGGCGCCTGCAGCCGCGAGACCTCGACCGCTACTTCGCCGGACCGGGCAAGCGGGCCCGCTCAACCGTTCGCACCAAGATCAACCTTATCGACGGGTACTTCGCGTTCCTTGAACAGCGGTACGCGGGGGAGATCAGCCGTCGTTTCGGTGTGGTCGTGGAGTCGCCGATCGATCCGTTCAACCGGCCGCGCCACCGGGGTGACTTCGGTCTGCGGGTGCCACCGTCGCAGCAGGCCATGCGGGAGTTCTTCGCTGCGTGGCGGCGTGCTCTGCCACAGGCCCGCAAGGAGGCGGTCGCATGCCGCGACTACGTCATGGCGAAGATCGCCTACTTGTCGGGCGTGCGAGCGGCCGAACTGTGCGGCGTGTGTATGCGCGATGTGCACTGGGAGTCGGGCCAGTGGGGCCGCTTCCTCGTTCATGGCAAGGGGGCCCGAGGGTCGGGGCCGCGGCAGCGCGAGGCGTTCTTGTTTGAGCAGGGGCGGGAGCTGCTGTGGTGGTACGTGGAGGAGGTGCGAGGGCTGTTCCGGGACGATCCTGAGCATCCGTCGGCGCCATTGTTTCCCTCCGAGCGCTTGCCCGTGGCGGTCGCGGCGCTGAACATGCCGGTCGCACCGAAGATGGTGCCCTCGACGTTCAGGCGAGCGCTGCGGACCGCTTCAGTGGCGTATCTGCCGGGCCCGGTAGAGGAGTTGTTCCCTCATCTTCTGCGTCACGCCTGCGCGACGCACAACTATGAGCGGGGGATGTCCCTGTGGGAGGTGCAGCGATTGCTGGGGCACTGGTGGAGTACGACCACGGTCCGGTACCTCCTGACCGCGCAGGGGGATCCGGAGCAGGCGGCGCGGCGGGCTTCGGCCGAGCGGGCGGGACAGCGTCTGGTGGCGGACACGGGGAGCCTTCGATGAAGTGGAATCTGCGCTGGGTGGCGGCGCGGCAGGACATCTGGCGGCCGACGGACTTGCTGGCAGCGTTTCGGCGGGTGGGCTTCAATCCGTCGTTGAGCAAGGTGTCCGCGTTGTGGGGCGGCACCCCAGTCACCGTGCGGCTGGAGGACCTGGATTTGATCTGCCAGGCGCTGGGATGCACCGTGGCCGATCTCCTGGAAGCCGAGCCGGCCGCGGCCGCGGCTGCTGAAGAAGGTGAGACCCGGGCGGTCGCAGGTGGCGAAAGGGCCCCTGGCCCGGTGCGGCCGGTGCCACGAGGCGACGGCCCGCGGCGCCTGCAGCCCCCGAACTGAGCCGCGCAATGGCGCGGATGAGGCAGTGCGAGGACTGCCTGGCGGTGGCTCCGGGCCAGCCCCGGCGCAGCTGGCGATGCAGAGGGTGCCAGCAGTGGGATCACCAGTACCCCCAGCGCGGGCTGTGCCCCCGGTGCCGGTACCAGCAGCACCTGGGCCAGGATGGGCTGTGCCGCGGGTGCCAGCTGACGGTACACACCGAACGGGCAGCAGGCACCGTGCCCGGCTTTCCGGCTCCGACGCAGCTTCGGCTGCTGATTCCTGGCGCGGCGGACGGAGCCTGGCGCCTTGGCAAGCCGCCCACGGCGCGGCCTGCTGAGCCCCGGCGCTGTGTGTTGCCTGCGACGACGCCGGGCCAGCAGGTCCTGTTCCCGGTGCTACGCCGACTCGGAGCGCCGGAACTACTCGACCTTGCCGAGAGGCACTGGCCAGAGGAGGAGGCGCTGAAGCAGTACACGCTGGTCCTGGCGCGCCAGCGCGGCCTGGGCCGGGCGTGGTGCAACCAGGTGCGCCGAAGGCTGCGGCTGGCCCTGGCCGTGCGGGATGCCGAGGGCGAAAGGAAGGTCTCGCGGGAAATCCTCGACCAGGGCCGCGGGATGCAGTTCGGCGCGGCTGCCGCACAGGAAGTCCTGGAGCAGGCGGGCCTGTGGCGGGGGCCGACACAGGTGAGCGACCAGATGCGTCCGCACCGGATCGGAGTGCCCGCCGGCACCGTGACAGGGTGCGCGCACTGCGGCAGCTGGGGCGTCACCACCCGCCTGTGCACCGCGTGCGCGAACTACCGCGCAAAACGGCCAGCGGGGCGGTGCACCCGCTGCCGACGCGACGGCCTCCCCCTGCATGTGAAGACGAGCCTGTGCCGGGGCTGTCTGGCATACGTGCGGAACGTGCCCCAGCCATCCGCTGCCTTCACTCAGCTCACCTTCGCCGGAGTGCTAGCCCACCAGGTGGTCGGCAAAGGAACACCGCCGTACGCGGCACCTGCCCAAGAGCACGACCACGTCGCCTCGCTGTCCGCTTGTGATCCGGTCATCCCTGGGCAGACCACCCTGCTGACAGCTCCGCGTGACTGGAGGGCCGTTCGCTCTGTGCCCCACCGCCTGCTGCCCCCGCTCAGCACCGAGGCACACGCACTGTTGGAACAGTTCTCTGCCTGCCTTCCCGTCACAGCTGGCCGAAAGCCGAACCACGTTTACTCCATCCAGATGCTGCACCGCCTCCTGGCCTACACCGGCGTGGAGGAGCCCGTCTCTGAGCGGGACGTGCGCGCGCTCGCGAGCCTGGAGCCGAACGCCTCTCTGCATCGGATCGTGTTCTTCCTGCATGAGCGCGGACTACTCGAACCCGACCACGACCGCAACCCGACCACCAGCCCATCACTGGCCCGCCTGGACGCCGCCCGCACAGACGCCGGGCACCGCCAGGCCATCGAAGCCAAGCTCCGACAACTCCCCGACGCCATGGCCGACCAGATGCGGACCTGGGTCGCCGTCCGCCGCGGGGAAGGGCGTCGCTCCCACCCGCCCGCCGACTACACACGTATCCGACGCGACCTCAACGTCGTTCTCCCCGTCCTGCTCCTCTGGAGCCAGAACGGGTTGGATCTCCGGGAGATCACAACCGCGCACGTGACCTCCGCCCTCGGCAACCGGCAGGGACACCAGGCACGTGGCCTCCACCACGTTCTGCTCAGCGTCTTCCGCGCCCTCAAACAGGAACGCACCGTCTTCACCAACCCGCTCGCCGGGCTCTCCCTCACCACCCCCGTGCGGCTTCCCGAACCATTGCCCAGCGACCGGCTACGTGGCCTGCTGGACCGAGTGGACAGCGCGATGGGGCGTCTGGCCGTCGGCTTGGTGGCTGTCCACGCCATCAAGGTCACCGATATCGCTCAACTGCGCATGAACGCGCCCGACCTTGCCCACGCAACCCTCACAGTCGACTTGCGCGGCCGGTTGCGCACGGTCTATCTCGACACGCTGACCCATCGCCTCCTGGACGAGTGGCTCAAGGAAAGGCATGACCAGTGGCCCGCATCCCCCAATCCGCACCTGCTGGTGACGACGCACTCGGCGCACCACCCCGCCCTTCCGCCCGTCAGCTACTGCGCGCTGCGCCGCGCGTTCGACCACACCGGAATCACCCCGCGCCAGATGTGGAGCGACCGTGTGCTGGAAGAGGCCCGACAAACGGCCGACCCGGTACACCTGGTGCACCTGTTCGGCATCCATCCCGGCACCGCCGTCCGCTACGTCCACACAGCCCACCCCGACAAGGCGCTGCCCCGGATCCGCTGAGCCGGAAGGCGTTGTGCAGCCCGTCTACAACCCACGCCCTGGCCGGCTTTCACATGGCCGGGTGGACGCAGACTGGCTTCCCCGGGGAGCCAGTGACAGTTGAGCGAGCGCACCAGTAGCCCGCTACAGATCCGCAATCCAGGGATGCCCCGGATGTACGCGCTCGAGTAGCTCGGCCAGGGTCTCACGCTGAACCGGGGACATGTGTGGGACGGTCGTGTCGAAGTCTGCTTGATCTTTTCGGCGGGCGTGCTTGGCTTTGAACAGCAGGACCAGTTCGGGCGCCAGATACGGGATGCCGTCTTGGGTGTGGTGGATGATGTTGCGATAGGGAAGCCGAATCCCCTCATCCCGTCGGCAGATCCAGGTGTCGCCGTCGTGCGGTTCGCGGAACACGTCGAGCAAGTAGTTGCCAGTGGCCGGATCGCGGAGCCATGTCTGATGTACGGCGGCCAGCACCTCCGGTCTGGCGTCCTCCCAGATCCGGCCGCCGCCTGCCGCGTCGAAGACGTATCCGGAAAAGCGGTGGCGGACCTCAGGAAAGCTCGCAGCCGGAATCGCGATCTCGATGTCCCCATGCGCGCGCGTCTGTCTGCCGCGGAACAGGTCCAGCGCCCAGCCCGCGGCCACGTACCAGGGCATGCCGATCCCGGCCAACTGCTGCGCGACCTCACTAGGGGTCCAGCAGGAAGACCACCTGGCGTGGAGGGCTTCGATCTCGTCGGGTGACAGTTCGATGCCGCCGCTGGGCAGTTGCTCGCTCACCGCAGGAATCTATCAGTGGTCTCGAAGGAAGCCCCAAGCCACGATCGATGAAGCAGGCCAGCGGTACCTGGAGCCGTAGACGGCGCATGACCCTAACCCGTGCGCGTTACCGCCGAGAAGACCGACCAACACGCGAGTTCCCCCTTCCGCGGGACCGAGATTCTGCGAACCTGCGCGCTTCCGCGTTCGATCTGCTGCGGCTGTCCGGGACGGACACGACCGGGTGGCCGTATCGGCGGCGCAGGGCCGCGCTGGAGTCCGTTTTCGCCGCCCGCCAGCTGTCGGCGCCGTGGGCGCTGTGTCCGTCGACCACCGAGGCCGACGTCGTGCGCGAGTGGCTGACGTGGGCGTCGGTCGGGATGGAGGGGGTGGTCTTCAAAAAGGCTCAATGCCGCCTACCGCCCGTCAGTGAGGGGCTGGCAGAAATACCAGGTCCTCGAGACGAGCGAGGCGATCGTCGGCGCGATCACCGGTTCCCTGGCCGTTCCCCGCACGCTGCTGCTCGGCAGGTACGACGACGAAGGCCGCCTTCAGTACGTCGGCCGCACCACCACCCTCGCCCGGGCGGCAGGTGCGTCGGTCGCCGGTCTGCTCGCTCCGGGGCGACGCGGTCATCCGTGGACAGGCTGGTCGTTCTCGGCGTTCCCTGTTGGATCGACGTGTTGAAGCGGATCGAGCAGGGATGGATACGTGCCAGTTAAGCGGCCGCGATGGTGAGCAGTAGCTGAATCTCAACCGGGGCATTGAGGGGAAGGCTGGGGACGCCGACCGCAGTCCGCGGGATTGCCTCGTCGGGTCCGAACGCAGCTGTCAGGACATCGCTGGCTCCGTTGGCAACGATGTGGTGCTCCGCGAAGGAGGGGGCGCAGGCGACGAAGACGTTGAGGTTCGCGACGGATACGCCTTCGAGTGTTCCCAGTACCTGACGTGCGGCACCGAGTGCGTTGAGGGCGGCGCGAGCGGCCAGCTTCTGGCCCTCCTTCACCGTCACGTCGTCACCGAGCTTGCCGGTCGCCGCCAGGACCTCGTCGACAAAGGGAATCTGGCCGGAGAGGTACAGCTTGTCGCCGATCACTTTGCCGGGCGTGTAGCTGGCTCGGGGCGTCGGCGGGACCGGGATGGTGTGGCCCAGCGCGTTGAGTCGCGACTCGACGGTGGAGGCGTTGCGGGGGTCTTCCATGGAACTCACCTTTCGGTAGCAGCATGAGCTGAGTTGTGCCGTCAGCGGGGCGTGGGGCGCGGGCGGGGCGAGGCCGGCGTCATTCGGGGATCAGTACGAGCTTTCCTCGGGTCCCCTGTTCCAGGACTTGGCGGTGGGCTGCGGCGGCCTCGCGCAGGGGCAGCGTGTCGCCGACGACTGGGACCAGGGCGCCTTCGCGCAGGCGTGCCGCCACCCCGGTGAGGGCGTCGGTCGTTTCTGCGGGGGTGGCGTTCCACAGGGCGAGGCCGAGGATCGTGGCCTCTTTCACCATGGCGAGTCTCGGGCTGAAGTCCAGGCTGCCTCGGCTGCCGACGATCACCACGCGGCCTGCGGTGGCCAGGGCGGTCAGGTCCTTTTCCAGGTTCAGGTGCGCTGCCATCTCGATGATCACCGAGGGGCCTTGGCCGTCGGTGATGCGCGTCAGTTCGTCCAGGTATCCGGCCGATCCGTGGTCGAGGACATGTGCGGCCCCGGCGGCGCGGACCAGGTCGGCTCCGGCCGGGGTGCTCGCGCTGCCGATGACGACGGCTCCGGCGGCGTGGGCGAGTTGGGTGGCGTGAAGGCCGACGCCGCCGCTCGCGCCGTGGATGAAGACGGTGTCGCCCGGCTGCAGTCGGGCTCGCTGGAACAGTGCGCGCCAGGCCGTCACGCAGGGGACGCCGACCGCCGCGCCTTGTGCGAAGGACAGGCTGGGCGGCAGGGGGTGAACCGCGGTGGCGTCGGCGTCGGTCAGTTCGGCGTAGGTGCCGGTGCACCCGGGCGTGCCCAGAGCTGCCACGAACACCCGGTCGCCGGGCTTGACCGTGTCCACACCGGCGCCGACCTGGTCAACGACGCCCGCACCGTCGAATCCCGGTGTGTAGGGCAGTTCCGGCCGGAAGAACTCGTATGTCCCGGATCGGATGTATGTGTCGGCGGGGTTGACGCCGGCGGCGTGCATCCGCACCCGGACCTGGCCAGCTTGAGGCTGTGGTGCGGGCAGTTCGGTGTAGGCGAGGACGTTCTCCGAGCCGAACTCGGACGCTTGGATTCCGTACATGAACAAGCTCTTCCTGTTTGGTCATGGGCGCAGTGGGGCACCGGCCATGCTGGATCGCCGGGAGGCGTGCCGCTGGTGCATGGTCACCTTCAGGGACCGGGCCTGTTGTCTGCGACACGGAAGGCGACATCCCCAGGGCTTGGCATCCACGTTGGGCGGTCCTCAGCGGGTGAAGACGGTGCTGGTCAGGAGCACGTGGACGGCTGTGCCGCCGAGGATGCTCAGCAGGGCGTTGCGGCGCCACAGGTGCAGGCCGACGGTGGTGCTCAGGGCGGCCAGGGGAGCGAGGGTGCTCGCGTGGGTGAGGGGGAGGTCGCGGAGGCAGTAGGCCAGGAGGATCAGCATGACGCCGGCAGGCATGCGGGTGCTGAGGTATTGGACGGTCGCGCTGTTGCGCAGCGGGGTGAGCGCGGCGAAGGGGAGGGCACGCAGGGCCCAGGTGACTGCGGCGGAGACCAGGACGGCGGCGACGGCGTAGCGGGTGTCAGGCATGGCTCGGCTTCCTGCCGGTCATGCGATGGCGGGCCAGAAGGGCGGCGGTGAACAGCGTGAAGGCGGCCAGGAGCATCTCGTCCGGGAAGAGGAGGCGCGCGGCCAGGGCGCTGAGCACTGCCAGCACGGGAACGGGCAGGTCGCCGCGCAGGTCCCGGACGGCGTCCAGAGCGAGGACGGCGAACAGGGCGGTCAGGGCGAAGTCCAGGCCGGTGACGCTCTCGGGGATGAGGGAGCCGAGCAGCGCTCCGACGGTCGCGTTACCCGCCCAGTACAGGTGCAGGAAGAACTGGAGCCACAGAATGCGCCGGCCGGACCAGGAACGGGCCTGATCCGTGGTGGTCAGCGCGTACGCCTCGTCGGTCATGGCGAAGGCGCCGTACGTCTTGCCCAGACGGCCGTTCACCCGGTCCAGGGGGAAGGACAACGCGTAAAAGACGTGCCGAACGTTGACCATGAACGCGGACAGGGCGATGGACGCCAGTGGGGTGACGGCGGTGACCAGTCCGATGAGCAGGAACTCAAACGACCCACCGTAGATGAGCGCCGCCGACAGACCCGCCCACCACCAGTCCAGGCCCGCCTGTGACGCGAGCGCCCCCAGGGCGAGTCCGAGCGGGACGAACGCCAGGCCCACCCCGAGGGACTCCTTGAACGCCGCACGTGCCTCACAGGCCGGCCCGGGTGGCGATTCGGGCGCGGGCTGAGATCCGCCAGCGACAACGGCAGGGCTTATATGCATGGAGCAATGATATTTGGCATCATGCCTCACATGGTTGCCGATTCACGCTCTATGATCACTGTGTGAGCACTGAAGTACGCCTCGATGGGCTTGATCGAGAAATTTTGTTTCACCTGAGTCGGGACGGGCGGCTGACCAACGTCGAGCTGGCCAAGCGGGTCGGCCTGACCCCACCGCCGTGCCTGCGCCGGGTCAAGCGACTGGAAGAGGCGGGCGTGATCACCGGGTACCGGGCCGTCGTCGATCCCCAGGCGCTGGGCCGTGGTCTGGAGGTCCTCATCGACGTGGAGCTCAACGCCAAGGACCGCCAGGCCGTCGAGCAGTTCGAAGACGCGGTGGCCTCCTATGAGGAGGTTGTCGAGTTCCGCCGCATGTTCGGCCGCCCCGACTACTTCATCCGCGTCGCCGTCGCCGATCATGCCGCCTACGAAGCCTTCCTCATGGACAAACTCAAGGGCCTGCCCGTCGGCATCCGCCTCGAATCCCGCCTGACCATGAAGCAGATCAAGCCCCGCCGGTGAGCGCACCCCGGCTGTCACGGGTCGATCACCCGGGCCCGCAAAGCCTTGTCAGCTCAACACGCTGAACTTGGCAGAGAAAGCGCAGGGTGGGGAACGCAGCGCACCCTGGAAGCCGTCCTGGTGCAGCCGGAGGTCGTGATGGAAGTCGACATCGACGTCGCCTGCGACAGCGCCGGACGGTGGCGGCACCCGGCCCGCCCTCACCGCATCCGCGCCGACGTCACGTCCAGGAGGTGCCTCTGTTTGGTGAGGATGGCACCTCGTCATGAGTTTCTTTGTGGTGGCTTCGGGAGATCGGCTGGCTGCCTGTCACCTGACCTGCTCGAGTGTGGTCAGTAGAAGTCGGCAGTTGGTGACGGCCTCGTAGCGGCTGCCTAGGTGTAGGAGGCCATGACGTTGCTGACGCCTTCGCGTAGCCGCGATGCTGGCGGATGCCCGTTCGCTGTGCTGTGGGGGCGGTGGTAGTTGTAGTGGATGTTCCAGACCGCGAGGGCTTCTCGGCGTTGGTTTTCGGATGTCCAGGTGCGGGCGTAGAGGAACTCCTCGGAGAGGATCCGGTTGTAGCGCTCTACTTTCCCGTTATGCCGGGGCGTGTATGGAGTGATCCGTTGATGCCGCGCCCCCAGGACAGCCCGGGCGAACGCGTCGGCTCGGTAACAGGCACCGTTGTCTGTGACGATCCGCTCGATGTGGGTGATGCCGTGGGCGGCGAACCAGGCTCGTGCTCGGTGCATGAACGCGATCGCGGTAGCGGCTTTCTCGTCCAGGAGGGCTTCGGTGTAGGCGAGGCGGGAGTAGCCGTCGATCGCGGAATCGAGGTAGACGTAGCCGCCGCCCTTGGTCTTCCTCTTCGAGCGCTCGGCGTCTTTAGCCTTGGCGCTTCCGCGTCCATGGACGCGCCAGCCACCGCCGTCGGGAACCCTGCCGACCTTCTTCACATCAACGTGCACCATGTGGCCAGGCCGCCGGGCGACGATCTTCTGTGGTTCACGGTTGGTGTCGCCGCTCGGGTCGATGAACTTGCGCCTGTTGAGTCCAAGGTCGGCCAGGTGGCGGCTGATCGTACGTCGGGAGACTTGGGTCTCATCTGCTGCGAGTTCGTGGGCGATGCGGGCCGCTGACCACTTGTCGGTACGCCGCATCTTCTCGATTCTCGCGACCATGTCGGGCGCGGTCGCAGTCGGTTGGCGATGTGGCGTCGAGCTTCTGTCGTGTAGCCCAAGCTCGCCGTGGTGGCGGTAGCGATTGACCCACTTCGATGCGGTCGCCCTGGAGATGCCCATCTCTGCGGCGACGTGCGCGATGGGCCGAGTGCGGCAACGTTTGACCAGACGCCGGCGTCCTTCAACACTCAGGGGTGCGTTGGCGTGGGTCATGGCGTGGCCTGAGCGTTGCGGAATGCGTGGTGTCGGGCCCCGGCGACGATGAGCAGGCTGACTGCCCCGAGGGCGGCGGCTGACACGGCGACCACGGTGACGCCCGCGTTTTGCAGCAGGAGACCGCCGATGATGCCACCAAGGGCCATCGCGGCGTTCCAGAGGGTGACGAGGACGGCTTGCGCGGTGTCAGCGGCAGCGCTGCTGCGCCGCATTCCGGCTTGTCCGGCTGCGGTTTGCAGCAAGGTCGGGGCACCGCCCCACCCCAGGCCCCAAAGAACAGCGGCGACCCAGACGATCGCATGCGTTGTGGTGACAGCAAGAGCTGCGGTGGCGAGAGTGAACAGCACCGCGCCGGTGACCATCAGAGTCCGTAGCCGGCGGTCGACATGGCGTCCGACGTACCAAATACTCACCAGGCATGCGACACCGAAAGCAAGGAGAACCGCGTCGGTCGCCGACCCGAGCCCGGCGTGCCGTAGGTAGGGAGCGACGTAGGCATAGATGATCGTGTGCCCGAGAACGAACGTCGTGACCGTGACCATGATCGGCGCGACACCAGGCACCGCCAGGGTCTGCCGCAGGGGCGACTTCGCTGATTCCGGTGCGGGGTCCGAACGGTTGGTGCCAGCCTGTTCGACGGCGGGTTGCCCCACGCCGGGGACGGACACGCTGATCCAGCCGATGACGGCAAGAGTGACCAGGGAGACAGCGCCGAACGCCGCCCGCCATCCCACCTGTTCACCGATCAGCGTGCCGGCCGGAACTCCCAAGGACAACGCCACGGGGATCCCGGTCATCGCCACCGCGATGGCGCGCCCCTCCATGCCGGCAGGTGCGATACGACGGGCATAGCCGGCGAGGATCGCCCACGCCAGGCCCGCGGCCACGCCGGCGAGGAACCGGCCCGCAAGCAGGACGATGTATCCCGGTGCAGCCGCAGTCAGCGTGTTGGCCACCAGGAAGACGACCATGGCGCCGAGCAGCAGTGGTTTCCGCGGAACAGATGCTGTCGCCGTGGCGAGCGGGATCGCGGTCAACGCCGTACCGGCCGCATAGACGGTGACGGCCTGGCCGGTAGCACCTGAACTGGTGCCCAGCGAGGCCGACATCTCGGGCAGCACACCGGCAGGCAGAGTCTCCGTCAAGCTCGTGATGAAGACGGCAGTCCCCAGTGCCAACAGCGCCGACCATGGCAGGCCGACCCGTCGCCTACGAGACTGTGTGTCAGAAGACGTGGTGGTCATGGACCGAATCTTGAAACCTTCACATAGATGTGATGGTCAAGTCGAGGTGCGCCGAGTACCTTCGGCGGGTGTGAGGATCGGTGAATTGTCGCGACTGACGGGTGCGTCCCGTCGGCTACTTCGCTACTACGAGGAGCAGGGGCTGATTGTCCCGGACCGGGGCGCGAACGGGTATCGGGAGTATGACGACCGCTACGTGGACCGGGTCAACCAAATCCGTGGCCTGCTGGACGCGGGGCTCCCCACTCGCATCATCAAGCAGATCCTTCCGTGCCTGGACAAACCTCGATCGATCCACTTTCCCGATGCAACACCGGAGATGCTGGCCTTGCTCGCCGCCGAGCGGGACCGGCTCACCGAGCGGATCGAGGTACTCATCCGCAACCGTGATGCGATGAGCGAGTACCTGACTGAAGTCTCACAATGCCGAGCGCTGGCGCCTGGCAGCTCTCACGGAACACCGAACTCCCCGTCGGTGGTGTCAGCAACGTCATGACCCGCAACACCTAGTCGGTCGCCGGGTCCAGGGAAATGGGGGCGTCCTTGTGGGAAGGCACCTCATACACCACCGATACGACGCAGCGGTACTCCGGCGCCGTATCGACGTAACGCACGATGTACTGCACCAAACCGTCCCGGGGACGGGAACTCCGTCCCCGGGCCACGGCCTGCCGGCCCGCGGCGAGCCGGGCCGGCTTGCGGCCCCGCAGCCATGCCTCGCGGTCGGGTCCGTCGGTCACGGCGAGCCCGAGCCCGACGGGGAAGCGGCTGACCGCGTACACGACGAGATCCTCTCGCCCGGCAGTGGCGAAGTGCAGTCGACGGCCGGCCGGGGAGGACGCACTGCAGCCATGGAGCCGACCGCAGTGCGGAAAGGGGCCGTCGTCCATGACGACGGCCCCTGGGTCGGCGTCCAGCAGTTGCCCGAGGAGCAGCCGCAGCCCCGCGCGGACCGTGAGGAGGCGCTCTCCTTCCGGGCCCGCCGCCCCCGCGGTGAGGCGGGCCCGTTCGTCGGGGGCGAGCCCTTCGCGCAGGGCTCGACGCTCCTCGGGTGGCAGCGTGGACATCACGAACGTGCGCAGTGCGACGTAGTCGAAGCCTCCGTCGCACTGCGCGGGGCCGAGATCGAGCGGTGGCGCGGGCAGCGGAGTCCGCCGCGCACCCCAGCCGCCGTCGGGATTTGTCGCGGGCACGATGGGAAATGTCGCAGACGCGGGAGAGGGATCCGGTTCCAAGGGGTTCATCAGGTCTGTCACTCCCTCTGTCGGCGCCGCGTCCAGGCTAATTACTGAGCTTCCGCGCGTGATGTCGTCAACCGAGAACCGCCTGCGAGCTGGGTCAGCTCCGGTCGCCCAGCGGCACCAGGTGAGAGATCACTAGGCCGTGTGTCGAAAGTGGATCTCGGGCTGTGAATGATCACGGTCCATGGGTCGGGGAGATCTCACGGACGAGCAGTGGGCTGTGCTGGAGCCGTTGTTGCCGAAGGGGATGAAGGCGGGGCGACCGCCTGTCTGGCCTCGGCGGCAGCTGATCGACGGCATACGGTTTCGGGTCCGGACCGGTGTTCCATGGCGGGACGTTCCCGTCGAATACGGGCCGTGGGGCCGGGTCTACGACCTCTTCCGTCGGTGGCAGCGGGACGGCATCTGGCACCGCATACTGACTCGGCTCCAGACCTTGGCCGACGCGAAAGGCGCGATCGTCTGGGACCTGAGCGTCGACTCCACGGTGTGCCGTGCCCATCAGCATGCGGCCGGGGCCCGCAAGCAGGGCCACCTGCAGAAGCAGCCACCGGGCGGCATCTTCACCGAGCCCTGTGATCATGGGCTGGGGCGGTCGCGCGGCGGGTTCACCACCAAGCTGCACCTGGCCGTCGAGCAAGGTCAGAAACCCATGGCGATCGTGGTCACGGCAGGACTGCGCGGGGACTCGCCGCAGTTCGAACCCGTACTGGCAAAGGTCCGCGTGCCCCGCATCGGGCCGGGTCGGCCACGCGTCCGTCCCGGTCGGGTGCGGGCGGACAAGGCGTACGCCTCCCGCAGAAACCGCGCCTACCTGCGCCGACGCGGGATCCGATGCACCATCCCGGACAAAGCTGACCAGGCGCGCAACCGCCGGAAGCTCGGTTCCCGCGGCGGCCGGCCGCCGCACTTCGACCCGGTCGACTACCGCCAGCGCCACGCAGTCGAGTGCGGGATCAACCGCCTCAAGAGGCACCGCGCCGTCGCAACGCGCTACGACAAACTGGCGGTCCGCTACGAGGCGGCCGTCCTCATCGCAGCTATCAACGAGTGGCTGTGATCAGCACCAGTGGTGCGGCGACTAGAAGAACGTCATGTCCCAGTCGCCCGAGATCAGGGCCCGCACGGCTTCCTCGAACCCGTGCCCGACTCGCTGAACTCCTGCGTCACCGCCCAAGACGATGTCACCGTTCTCCGCGAGGAGAACCATCTCCTCGGTCGAGAGGGCGATGCCCACCGGCTGGGCGGACATGCCGAGGCGCTTCTCGAAGTACCGCACGTTCGGCGCGAACGCCTCTGTGGCCTCCCCGACCGAGATCGTCAGCGAGGTCTCGTCCCCGGTGACATGGGACGGCCAGAAGACCGTCGTCTCGCCGTACTTCCCGAGGAACGCCACGAGCTTGTCGGTGGCGTCGAAACCCGCATCCTGGTAGGCCAGGCGGGCTGCCTCGACATCCACGTGACCACACTCGACGCGCAAGGCACCGGCGAATGCCCTGCTAAGGGACTCCTCCCTAGCTCTGCGGTGCTCGAAACTCATCCGTTGTGCCCCTCTCTGAGCATGTCGGGCACCCACGCCTCACCTTGTACATACGGGGAAGACAGACGGGCGGTCAACCGCGTTCGCGCTCTTCGGAACCAACGGCTCCAGCACGGCCCGCTGCTCGTCCGTGAGATCTCCCTACCCTCCGAACCGCGATCACCCACAGTGCAAGATCCGCTTTCGATACACGGCCTAGTCGGAGCGTTGTCGGTTGCGGCCGTCGCGGGTGCAGCCTGTAATAGGCTGACGAGGACAGCTGTCGAGGCGACGGCAGCGATCTGTACGTCGGCCATTTCGGCTTTCTCACCATCGGTTCCTTCCTTCCGATTTGAACAGAAGAAGGCCGCCACAGCTGCTCCCCCGGAAACGGAGGAGACGGTTGCGGCGGATGACGCAGTGCTTGAACTGGTCATGACATCACTCGCGCCTGCGATGCGCCGGGCACTGCTGGGCACACGCGAGTGTGAGGAATGCCGGCTGCTCGAGCGGTATGGGCGAAGAACGGCAGCGACTCATGATGCCGGCGGGCGTGCCGCGGTGGGGCCACGCCGTATCCGGTCTGGGCGGCTGCGCGCTCCCGACTGGGAACGCCCCTTTCTAGGTGCGCGAGGTGGGGTCATGGCACAGCGAGCCGACTGCCGCAGCGCCAACGCTGCGGCAGGCAGCCGACCTGGGGGAAGGTTTCATCGCCATTGGGGAGCCATGGGCCAACGGCGAGGGCAGGGCGTACTGCTCAGATTCTCAGCCGTGGATGAGGGGCGAGCCATCCAGCTCCTGGGTGATGGGGCCTTTGCCGTCGCCTACGAGGTCGTAGACGACGGTGGCGTCCGACGACCAATACAACTCACCGTCATAGGTCACGGGCGGTGCGACGCAGATGTTCGCCGTATCGTCCCGCCACCACGCAGCGTGATCGTTGACGATCTCGGTCAAGTCGCACGTCTTGCTGGTCACGACGTGGTCTTCGGAGGTACGCGTAAGGCGTTCCTCGATCCGCGTCGTGATCTTGAAGCTGGTGAACGGCACCTGGTCGTCGATGACCTGCCAATAGACCACCGACTTGCCGGTCATGTTCCCGCTCCACGCGCCGACGTTCTCCACCCAGAACGTCGTGCGCGGCTTCTGGTCCGGGTAGACAACGGTGAACTCAGACTTGCCCGTCGTGGCGGCAGCTGGACTGGCCAGCCACATGCCTAACGCGAGGGCGGAAGAGGCCAGGCCGACAGCGATCATGGTCTTGCGTATCAGTGTTCTTTCTCCTTGAAGTAGGTGGAGTAAGAGGTCGAGCTTGTCCAGCCGCGACGAGAGCCGCAGCAACGCATGCTGCCGACGGCGTTCGACGGTGCAAGGCGAGGACAGTAAAGCGACGGCCGCGCACGACAGCACGGCGGCCACGCCGTATCCCGCATGAGCAGCTCGGCTCCTCACATGGGGAGCGCGGAGCCTGAAAGTGCGGGCAAGGTGCAGCAGGCCGGTGCGCTTGGAACCATCGCGGACGCGAGGCCAGCCTCCCCTGCGTGGCGGGTTAGGGCAGCCCCACCCCCGCCGCCAGGGACTTTCCAGGCCTGTATGTGAAGCTGCCGCAGCCTCGTGCTGGCAACACGCCTGCGTGCGCAGCGGCCAGTGCGACGTGCACTGCCCGGTCTGCGGTCGCCTCGTCGACCGGCTCGCCAATGAACACGCCACCCAGTTCGCCGAAGTCAAGCATGCCCTCTTCGACGACCGGTTCCGGCGGGCGGAACCCGTTGTCACCCGAGCCATTGAGCGCGGCGAACTACCTGCGGACACCGACCCTGCCGAACTCCTGGGCACCGGCGTGTAGCAGGCGCCGGCGATAACCCCGTCAGTGGGCCCCCATGGTGGGTATGGTCATCAGGCTGACGCAGCGTCATTCCACGAGCTTTCAGGGAAACTTGTGGACGACTTACCGCCGTCACCCGCCCAGATGCCGCACTGTCTGCTGGCCGACCCCACGTTCGTGAGGGCCCTGCGCGAGCGCGACTTCACCACGGTGTTCGCCATGGCGCACGACGAGGGGATCTCCTACAACCGGATCGCGGAGGCGTGCGCGCTCAAGTCCGAGCGAGTCAGCCAGATCGCCCGGGGCACCGCAGCTGTCACCGCGCTGGCAACTGTCGAGCGAATCTCCGGCGGTCTGCGCATTCCCGGTGCCCTCCTGGGGCTCGCTGCGCAACCCTGGGAGAACACCGCCGCCCTCGGCACGGAGTCCGCCCATGGAGATGACCCGATGAAGCGTCGCAACATGCTGCGTGGCGCGCTCGCCGCCGGCCTCACCGCCCCGGCACTCGCCGCCCTCACCGCCGCCCGGACCGACGTCGACCAGACCCTCTCCCCCGACACGCCCCAGGACCTGGCCGACCTCGAGGCCGCAGCCGAGAGCTACGGGTACGGCTACCACGGCCAAGCCCCCACCCGCGTCCTGGCCGATCTGGTCTCGGACTTCGCCGGTCTGCGCCCGCTGCTCACCATCCCGCAGCCCGCACCGGTCCGGGCCAGGTTGTGCCGGACGGCCGGGCAGATGGCCGGGATGACCGCGATCGTCTTTCACGACCTGGGCAGCCGGAAGGAGTCCCGCGCGTGGTTCGCCACCGCCGCCCGGGCCGCCGCCGAATCCGGCGACCAGCAGCTGCATGCCTGGGTCCTCGCCCGGGAGGCGATGGTGCCGCTCAACTACGGCGCTCCGAGGGCAGCGGCCAGCCTCGCCGAACAGGCCCGCCGCATCGCCGGTACCCGGCCGACCGCTGCGGCGACGCTGGCGGCCGCGGTCGCCGCCCGCGCCTACGCCCTCAACCACCAGAGCGAGCAGGCCGGCCAGGCTCTCGCCGACGCCGACGCCCTCATGGAACGGCTCCCCGAGGGCGAGCGGTCGGACACCTGGCTGACGTACGGCGAGCAGAAACACCACGTCCACCTCAGCCACGCCTTCACCACGCTCGCAGACACCCGCCGCGCGAACGAGAGTCAGCAGCGCGCCCTGGAACTGTCCGCGCCGACCAGCACCATGACCCGCACCCTGCTGACCATCGACGCCGCCGCCTGCTCCCATCACGACGGCGACACCGAGCAGGCGTGCCGCCATGCGGTCGACGCCCTGACCGGACTACCCGGCGACTACCGCACCGGCCTGGTCCGCCGCCGCGCCCTGGACCTGTACGAGGCGATCCCCGCCCAGCACCACCGCGAGCGCGCCGTACGGGAACTACGCGACGTCGTAGCCGGCTGACCGCGACCGCTCCCACAGCGGGCGGGCACGCCCGGTCCCCTCGCAGTGGAAGCACTGGCCGCCCCCTGGTGTGCTGCGGGCACCGAGAGTGCCAATGGAGTCCCGCAGGAGCTGGGTGAGGCCTGCGACGTGGCCGGTGTGCAGCGCCAGTTCCTGCCGCTTGCCGACCATGACCTCCAGCACGACGTGGGGCACGAGAGCGAAGTCGCCGATCCGACTGCCCCCGGCGAGGCCGCGCGTCACCGTATCGATCAGGTCGTGAAGGTGGCCCATCGTCTCTTTCCCGGACAGTCCCACCCGCGCCGCGAGGACGAGATCGTCCGGCTCCGCGATCGACAGCAGCGCCGGCGGCCGCTCGAACGGCACGCTGTGGCCGACCGGCTCGGGGTGGGCTGCGTGGAGACGGGCCATCGCATACCACAGGTCTCCCGGGTAGCCATAGTTCGCCGGCGTCGCTTCCTTCTCCTGCTGCTTGCTGAGCCTCATGGCTGCCTTCCGGTTGATGGCATCGGAGCACCTGAGTACGCCGTGGCCAGGGCGCAGTGCGCGCCGTGGCCCTCGTCATCCCGCCGGGCGGCGCGGCGACTTTGGGAGCCGTCCCGCCGGGCGGGCGGTCACCGGCGGCCCAGCGTCTGTCGCCTCCTCGATGGCGATGGCGATGGCGGCTCGGTCGGCGCTCGCAGTGGCGCCCGGGCGGGTGATTTTCCCTCGCGTACGCGGGCGCAGTTCTAGCGGTGCGCGTCCAATTTGATCATTTTCAAGGGACATTCACATCTTTTCACGTGTTATGTCCATTCCTTGTTCGGCGAGCGGTTAGAGCGGTCGCCACGTCCCGGAGAGTCGTACTGAACGGCCGAGATCTCCACCTTCGTGCGCTGCGGACGGGCAAGGTCGGCGAGGCGCCGAGCCGGGCGTACGGCCACCGCGCCCCGTTCCAGGGACGAGCAGCAACCGTCAAGACATCGAAGAACCAGGGGTTTTCTCGATCCCTTCACTTCACCTTCTTACAGCTATGCGCGGCGCGGCACACCAGCCGCCTCGACAGTCGGGGTGACTCCTGGACCGGACAGCCGACCGACCGAGCAATGAGACGCCGCAATCATCACAGGTGAAAGCGGTGTTGCCACCGCGTGAACTGCCTTGTTGCGCATGGCCCGTGACCGTGCGTCAGTCAGCCAACGGTCGCCAGCTTTCGGACAACAGTTCCCGCATCGATGACATCGTCTTCACTTGTTGAAACGATCTGCGCGTTGCCCGGGCATTGCACCTTCGCCCACCGGAGCTTCCTGCTCCGGGTCTGCCCTACCGGCCGTCACCGAGCGGCCGACCCAAAGGAGCTGCTGGAGTGACGAACAGCCCGCGCGTTGTCAGGGGCACATCACCCGCCGAATCCCGTACCACCCGCCGTGGAGTGGTCCCGCGCAGACGCGTGGCGGCGGCCGCTCTCCTCTTATCGGCGCTCCCCGCGACGGTCACCACCGCGACCGCGGCCGACCAGGGTCGGGCTCCGCGGCAGATCGCGGCGGACCCCCGCCCCGGCGCTGACACCGTCGAACTCTCCCCCGCTCAGCGGGACCGGATGCTCAGCGCCGCAGCCGACGAGAGCACCACCACCGCCCGCCGGTTGAAGCTCGGCGACCGGGAGAAGCTGGTACCGAGGGACGTCGTCAAGGACGCCGACGGCACGGTGCACACGCGGTACGAGCGGACCTTCGCCGGACTGCCCGTTCGTGGCGGCGACCTGGTGGTCCACGAGCGGGGCGAGTCCCTGACCGCCACCAAGGCATCGCCGAGGGCCGTGTCCGTGCCGACGACCAAGGCCACCCTCCCGGCCGCGACAGCCAAGAGGTCCGCTCTGGCCATCGGAAAGGCGGAGGGGACCGAGAGGGCCACCTCGGCCGGGGCACCACGCCTCGTCGTCTGGGCGGAGGCCGGAAAGACCACCCTGGCCTGGGAATCCGTCGTCACCGGCGTACAGGACGACGGGACGCCGAGCCGCCGGCAGGTCGTGACCGACGCCGCGACCGGCAAGCAGTTGGAGAGCGTCGAGCAGATTCACACTGGCGAGGGCGAGAGCCGGTACAGCGGACGCGTACAGATCGGCTCGGTCCACAACGGCAACACCTACGAACTCACCGATCCGCAGCGCGGTGGGCACAGGACGTACGACATCGCCGCGAACGGCGCGCAGAGCCTGCTGTCCGACGACGACGATCACTGGGGCGACGGGACGCCGGCCGACCGCCAAACGGCGGCCGTGGACGCCGCCTACGGCGCGCAGCGGACCTGGGACTTCTACAAGGACCGGTTCGGCCGCAACGGCATAGCCGACGACGGCGTCGGCGCCCGCTCCAGGGTCCACTACGGCAGCGGCTACGCCAACGCCTTCTGGGACGACCTCTGCTTCTGCATGACCTACGGTGACGGACTGGACAACGCCAGGCCCGTCACCTCCATGGACATCGCCGCCCACGAGATGACCCACGGCGTCACCCACGCCACCGCGGACCTGTACTACGCCGGGGAGTCCGGGGGCCTGAACGAGGCGACCAGCGACATCATGGCCGCGGCCGTGGAGTTCTTCGCAGACAACCCGAAGGACACGCCGGACTACCGGATGGCCGAGCTGATCGACCTGCGCGGCACCGGCAAGCCGATCCGCTACATGGACCACCCTTCCAAGGACGCCTCCTCGAAGGGCACCTCCCAGGACTACTGGACCCCCGAGACGAAGAAGCTGGACCCGCACTTCAGTTCGGGCGTGGCGAATCACTTCTTCTACCTGCTCGCCGAGGGCAGCGGCAAGAAGACCATCCACGGCATCGACTACGACAGCCCCACCTACGAC
Organism: Streptomyces sp. NPDC048751; assembly: GCF_043198595.1. NCBI lineage: Bacteria > Bacillati > Actinomycetota > Actinomycetes > Kitasatosporales > Streptomycetaceae > Streptomyces > Streptomyces sp. NPDC048751. Next base: position 26,581 of record NZ_JBICUX010000030.1, on the reverse strand, counting down.
GGCAAGCCGCTCGCCGGCATCGGCCTGCACAACGCGACCGCCATCTGGTATCGAGCGCTGACCGTCTACATGACCAGCCGCACCGACTACGCGGGAGCCCGCACCGCCACCCTGCGGGCCGCGGCCGATCTGTTCGGCATGGACAACGATGTCTACACGGCCGTCGGCAACGCCTGGGCGGCCGTCAACGTGGGCCCGTCGTACGTCAACAACATCGCCGCGTCGGTGCCGCCCGCCCAGAAGTCGGCGGTCGGCCAGCCGACCGGCCTGAGGATCGACGCGGTGTCCACCCGCCCGGGTGCCCTCACCTACGCCGCCACCGGTCTGCCCGGCGGACTGTCGATCGACACCGCCACCGGTGCGGTCAGCGGCACGCCGACCACGGCCGGTGACTTCACCACGGTCATCACCATCACGAACTCCGCGGCGCAGACCCGTGCCCTGTCCTTCCGCTGGACCGTGCTGGCCTCCGGCGGCGCCTTCTTCACCAACCCGGCCCGGGTCGACATCCCGAACTGGGCGGTCGTCGAGTCTCCCATCACCGTCACCGGCCGGGAAGGAAACGCCCCCCGCGATCTGAAGGTCGGCGTCGATCTCGTCCACGACTTCATCGGCGGCCAGGTCATCGAACTGGTCGCGCAGGACGGCACGGTGATCCCGGTGAAGAACTTCGTCTGGGACACCGGCACGGAACTGCACGAGACGTACACCGTCGACGCCTCCGCGGTCCCCGCCGACGGCACATGGAAGCTGCGCGTCCACGACAACACCCCCGGTATCTTCACCGTCGACCCCGGATACCTCGACGGCTGGAGCCTGAGCTTCTGACCCTCTCCTCTCGGCACTGCAGCCGCCCGTCGCACCCGGACCACCGGGGCGACGGGCGGCCCGGCCGGCACTGTCACGTTGGCTGACCGGTGGAATGATCTCCGGGTCGATCAGGCTGGGAGGGGTCGTCCGCGGGGAGTGCGTCGCTGTTGCACAAGGGTCACCGGTACCCGGTCGAGGTCATCTCCCAATGTGTGTGGCTGTACTTCCGCTTCCCGCTGTCGTTCCGCGAACTCATGCTCGAGCGTGGGATCGTCGTCTCCTACGAGACGATCTGGGATGTACGGCATCACACAACCGGGCTTCGTGGTTCCCGGGAGGGCGTTGTCGCAACGGACCGGCGTAGTCGGCAGGGTGAGCGGGTTGCTCGGGGTCGCTCCCGGCTTCGTGAAGTTCCACGAGGCCGTTGCCTGCCCCTCGCCGACATCTCCCTTTGGATAGGTCCTAATGGTCGTGTCCAGGAAGAACTGGCCCACCGCCTCCTTGCTCTGGCTCATTACCTGAGACGGGAAGGTGCTCTTGGTCACCTTGCACTTGCCCGCGCACTTCACGCTTCCCACGGCGCCGGCGGAAACGGCGGACGAGCAGCGCACGGCAACGCCGGAGGCGACGGCGGCCAGGGCGGCGAATGGGACCCGAACGTCGGCAACGCCAAGGGCGAGAAGTGGATGAGGGGTGTCATGGGGATCCTCTGCAGCGCTGATGCCGGCGCGGCGGGTGGCGCCGAAGGCGACCAGCTGCGCGTGTTCCAGGTCGAGTTCGTGGCGGGCGTGGGCGAAGAACTCGGTGTCCCGGGGGTTGGCCCCGGGCCAGCCGCCTTCGATGAAGCCGACGCCGAAGTCGTCCAGGTACCGAGCGATGGTGAGTTTGTCCGCGACGGTCAGATTGATGCCCTCGCGCTGCGCGCCGTCGCGCAGTGTGGTGTCGAAGACGTGGAAGGTCTCGTGAACCATGTCCGGGTGTTCCTGTCTGCCGGGCCTGTGGGCCAAGGGGACTTGATCGAGTCGCTGGTGGCGCAAACAAAAAGACCCCTCGCGGAGCGCGAGAGGTCTGCGTGCGGGCAGTGGGTTGCCTGAGAGGGGTCTCCTCCCGGTCACCTCGCTGCCGGCACGCTGCCGCTAATAATGAGCTGGCACAGCATGAGAGGGATTCTCACCCGCCGGCGTCACCGCAGGAAGAGGAGTCTCAACATCTGGGAAGCACCTGGTCAGGTCGGTGAGGGGAGCGGAATCCTTCAGCGGCATCAGCCCACAAGGCAGCGTGAACGCGCGATGTGGACGACCGGACACCACGAAGTCGGCCGTGGCGTGCCGCCATCGAGGCGGGCATCGCAACTGGTGGGGGTGCTGATTGAGGGATGGGATTCCAGGACTCGGTGTTGGCCTGACCCGAGGTCACCTGCCCGAGCACGAGCAGCTTGGCACCTTCCCGAAGGGAGCGCCCTTCTCGCTACAGGAGTCGAACCGACCGTGCCCGAGGCTCCCGCTGGTTGAGGGACTGTCCGCCCAGATGACCTTTCCCTCGCGGCTGTGCCGCGTGCCCCAGTTCGCAGCAAGCTGGGCGACCAGCAGCAGGCCGCGTTCGCCCTCATCGAAGATGCGGGCACGGCGTGGTGGTGGCATCTCGGTGAGTACCGCGTCGAGAGTCCACCGACTAGGTTCTTTCGTACCGTCCCATCTACTTGCATTCGTTCAAAATGCTGCACGCGGAGGGGCTACTGACTGGTGGCCGCAGAACCGCCTCCGCGCCTGCGGAGGTTCCAGTAACCCGGAGAAGCGGGTCCGGAGGTCTCCAGGTCAGCCTGGCTGGCGCCGAGGGCAAGCTCCGCCATCTCGATCGGGGCCACGAGCAGCAAAACGGCCGTGGACCTTGGCATCCCCACCACGCAATCGGTGAACCCACGAGGACGGGTCTCGTCAGCCTCCCTGATTGATACAGGCCGCCGAGTGTGCTTGGCCGGTGAGCAGAGGGCGTGGGCTGCCGTCCGGTGCAGAAGCTCCTGAAGGAATCCGGGCCTGTGTGATCAGGGCTGATCGCTAATGGCTCGGTAGGCCGCGATGTACAGGGTGTGGCACAGGTCGATCAGTTCTTCGACGGTGGCGTTCTGGTGGCCGAGCGTCCAGTCCACGAGGAGTTCGTTGACTCCGCCGACCAGACTCATCGCGGTCATGGTGAGTCGGCTGGAGGACGCTTCCGGGCCAGGGAGCGGTCCGACGACGCCTGCGACCATTGCGGCGAATTCGTGCAGGACCTCACGGCGCCGTACTTCGAGGCGGGGGCTGGCGCCCACGACCTCGATGAGCACCAGGCGGGCCGTGCGGGCGTCGCCTGCCAGTGCGCGGATGAACACCTCGAGGCCGGCGCGCAGCTGGGCGTCGACATTGGGGGCGGCAGCGGCCGCGGCCTGCGCGGTTTCGACGGTGATAGTGGCGACCAGCTCGTTGTAGACCCCGGCGAGAAGGTCTTCGCGGTCGCGGAACGACTCGTAGAAGTAGCGCTCGGTCAGTCCAGCGTGCGAGCACACCTGCTTGACGGAGACCGAGGCGTATCCGGCCGTGCCGAACAGGTCGAGGCCCGCCTGGATGAGGCGGGTGCGGCGCTCCTGCTGTCGTTGCGCCGCGTCGCGTCCGCCGTAGCGCCGCCCGGCGGTCTGTGTGCCGGTCATTTTTCCCCTTCGCAGAGGTGTTGACACCGGTGTGCTCCGAACTGACACTCTAGCTTGTCAGTTCATCTGACATGGCATCGTGTCAGACACGCGTGGGCCGCTTGCCGCTCGGCGTTCCGCTCATGCTCAGGGCAGGAAAGGGGCTCGACCGTGGCAGCACCGCCCGAAGACCCGCACACGTCCAGCCGAAGAGACCGCGACAGGCTTCCCCGCGCACAACCGCTGACCGGCAAAGTGATCGCGGTCACCGGGGCGGGCCGCGGAATCGGGCGCGCCGTCGCAGCCAGGCTCGCCGCTGCCGGAGCCGAGGTGGCGATCGGCGATCTCGACGTGGAGCTTGCCATCGAGACGGCCGACGCCATCGGCACGCATTGCGGTGGCCGGCTGCTCGGGCTGTCTCTCGACGTCACCGACACACCTTCCTTCGAAGACTTCCTGCGCACCGTCGAGACCCGGCTCGGGCCGATCGACGTACTGATCAACAACGCCGGAATCATGTGGGTGGGCCCCTTCGAGGAGGAACCGGAGGAAGCCGCCCTGCGCCAGTTCGACGTCAACGTCCACGGCGTACTGCGCGGGATGAAACTCGTGATCCCGCAGATGCGGAAGCGCGGCCGCGGCCACGTCGTGAACATCGCCTCCGCCGCCAGCAAGGTCGCCCCGGCCGGTGAGGCGACCTACGCGGCGACGAAGCACGCCGTCCACGGCTACAGCACCGCCGTCCGCGCCGAACTGCGCGGCACCGGCGTGCAGGTGTCCCTGGTGATGCCCGGCGTCGTGGACACCGAGCTGGCCGTGGGCACCGCGTCCGGCCGCACCCCGCGCCTGACCACAGACCAGGTGGCCGACGCGGTGCTCGATGTCGTGCTGCGGCCGCGGTTCGAGGTCTTCGTTCCCCGCCAGGTGGCCGCCCTTACCCGGTTGGCCGCGCTGCTGCCGGGCCGTGCCCGCGACGCCCTGCATCACTTCCTTGTCCCCGACCAGCTCGCCGCCCTGTCGGACCGGTCGGTCCGTGCGGCCTACGAGCAGCGCACCCGGACCGCCCGCCATCCCGAAAGTTGAGCCCGTGACCACCACGCCCAAGTCGGCGCCCAGCGCGGAGAAGGCCCAGGACGCCGCCGCTCCGCGTCCCATCCCCGAATTCGAAGGGGTCCACGACGTATGGCCCCGCGGTGACCGGCTGCGCGCCGTGCGCAGCGCCGCGGCCGCCTACCGTGAGCGGTTCGTCCAGCAGGGCCGCATCCACGCCGTCCGCAGTTTCGACATCGCCGCCGCCCCGTACCCGACCCGGTTCGGCTTCCACGGCGCCGCGCTCGCCGTCAACCCGTTCGTGAGCATCGTCAACCGGATGCTCGTCGTGCAGTTCGACGGCTTCGACGGTGAGCTGAAAACACTGGTGTGGGAGCCGACCGTCGCCGCCGGATCGGCTCAAGCGCCGTTCTACGCCCAGCTCAAGCGGCTAGCGGGGGACTTTCTCACCGAGCACGTCTTCACCCGCTACTACCAGGACCCGGACACAGTCCTGCCCTCCTGCGGTCTGCGGCCCGAGGACGTGGACTTCGTCAGTTTCGACCACCTGCACGTCCAGGACGTGCGCATGATCATGGGAAGCAGCAGCACCATTCCCGGCGAACGGGCGCCCCGCGAAGCGCTGTTCCCACGCGCCAGGTTGCTGGTGCACTGCAGGGAACTGGGCACTTTCGAATCGACGCATCCGATGCAGTGGGCCTGGTACGTCGACGGAGGCATGGACGGGGTACCGCCCGAGCGCGTCACCGCCTTCGACGGGGATGTGGAACTCGGTGTCGGCGTCAGTCTGCTGTGGACCCCCGGCCATACGGACGGCAACCACTCCCTGGTGCTGAACACCCCCGACGGGGTGTGGGTCTCCTCCGAGAACGGCATCTCGGCCGACAACTGGCAGCCCGAGCTCTCCCGCATCCCCGGGGTGCGCCGCCACGCCGCGTTCTACGGCCGGGAGGTGGTGCCCAACGCCAACACCCTGGAGGACTCTCTCGACCAGTACGACTCCATGGTCAAGGAGAAGACCCTCGCCGACCCCAGCCGACGCGATCCACGCTGGTTGCAGATCCTGCCCTCCTCGGAACTGGCGACCTTCAAGCGGCACTGGCCGGTGCAGCCCGGCTTCTTCCACGGCGGTCTGAACTACGGCGAGTTGACCGCAGCCAGTGGTGGCCGGTGACCGGCCCGGCCGCCCGCCGAATCGTCGTGGACGGCGCCTACGGCGTGGAGTTGGCCGCCTACCAATGGGGAGCGTCCACGGCCCCTGCGGTGGTGCTGGTGCACGGCTATCCGGACACCAGCGCCGTGTGGCACCCCGTCGCCGAGCGCTTGGCCGACCGCTTCCACGTCACCGCCTTCGACGTGCGGGGAGCCGGAGCCTCCCACCGGCCCAGGGGCCTGCGCGCCTACCAGATGTCCCGCCTGGAAGCCGACCTGGAGGCGGTTCTCGACGCGGTGAGCCCCGGCCGCCCGGTGCACCTGGTCGGACACGACTGGGGATCGATCCACACCTGGGAGTCGGTCACCGGCACCCGCCTGGCCGGGCGAATCGCCTCGTTCACCTCCATCTCCGGACCCTGCCTGGACCACGTCGGCCACCTGATCCGGGCCCGTGTGCGGCCGCGGCATCCGGATCTGCCGAAGATGCTCCGGCAGGGCGCACGGTCCTGGTACGTCGCCTTCTTCCACCTTCCGCTGCTGCCCGCCCTGAGCTGGAGAGCACTGGGACACCGCTGGCGCGCCTTCCTCACCGGCTCCCAGGGCATGCCCTGGCACACCCTCTACCCCGCGCGGACGCTGGCCCGCGACGCCGTGTCCGGCACCGCGCTCTACCGTGCCAACATGCTGCCCCGCCTGCTGCGCCCCCGCGACCGGCCGACCACCGTCCCCATCCAACTCATCATCCCCACGCGCGACTTCTGCGTCACCCCGGTGCTCTCGTACGGAGTGGAGCACTGGACGCGCCAGATACAACGGCGCCCGATCGACGCCGGGCACTGGGTACAGCTCAGCCACCCCGAGGAGGTCGCCTCCCGGATCGCGGAATTCGCCCACCGCGTCGAAGACGGCTCCGGCCTCAGCCCGGACCACACCGCGAACCCGATCTGACGGACCAACAGGCCGGCAGTACTGGACGACTGCCTGACCGCCCTTTCCCACACTTCGATCGCTGACGCAGGAGGAACCTGTCATGTTCCGAGCCGCACGTGCCCACCGGGAGAGTCCGTCCGAGCCCGTCGACCACCACGACCTGGTGCTGCAACCCCGGGACGTCACCTTCGACTGGAGCACCACCCCGCTGCACTGGCTGCCGGGTGAGCCCTTCGCCACCCACACCATCGATGTGCTCCACCTCATGCTCCCCGAACTCGAACGCTGGTTCGTGCGCACCTTCGAGCAGGCACTGCCACTGATCACCGATGACCGGCTGCGCGAGGACGTACGCGGCTTCATCGGCCAGGAGGCGATGCACGCCGAGGCGCACCAGGAGGTCCTGGAGCACCTGTTCACCAAGGGTCTTGACCCGGCTCCGTACACCCTGCAGTCCGAATGGATCTTCCGAAGGGTGCTCGGGGACCGGCCGGAGCTGACGCCGGCCGCCGCACACGCGCACCTCCTCCAACGGCTCGCCCTCATAGCGGCCTTCGAGCACTTCACCGCGTACATGGGTCACTGGATTCTCAGCAACGAACGCCTGGACCAGGCCGGTGCGGACCCCGCCATGCTCGATCTGTTCCGCTGGCACGGCGCCGAGGAGGTCGAACACCGCTCGGTCGCGTTCGACCTGCTGGTGCACCTCGATCCCCGATACCGGCGCCGAGTGATCGGCATGCTCGTTACCGCTCCGGTGCTGACCCGTCTGTGGATCCGCGGAGTCCGCTTCCTGATGAGCGCCGACCCCGAACTCGACGATCGGGTCAAGGTCCGCTTCCGCGACTACCTGGCCGCGACACGCAAGGACCTGTTGCCTCCGCCGGGCGAGTTCACCCGCTCGGTGCTGCGCTACTTCCGCCCCGGGTACCACCCGACCCAGGAGGGCTCGACCCAGCAGGCGGTCGCCTACCTGGCGGCGTCCCCTGCCGCCCGAGCCGCGGCCCGATGAGCCGGCGACCAGTGAGGCATCCCGTGGACATCAGCGCACCCGTCACCCGGCCGCCGGACCTGTACGGCAGACCGCGCGGCGACTCCTTCATGCAGAAGCTGGCGGCTTTCAGCGACTACGCGGTCACGCGCCTCGCGCGGCGCGGCTCTCCTCTTGGGCGCCCGCCGGCCACCGAGATGCCCGCGATCCGGGAACTGGTCGTCGCCACCAGGCACCAAGAGGCCGAGGATGTCATCTCCCTGCGGCTGGAAGCACCCGACGGGGCAATACTCCCGCCCTGGCAGCCCGGCGCCCACATCGAACTGCGCCTGACCTCCGGCCGCAAGCGGCAGTACTCGCTGTGCGGCGACCCGGCCGACCGGTACCACTACCGCATCGCGGTGCGCCGCATCGCCGACGGCGGAGGTGGTTCGGCCGAGGTGCACGACACCCTCAAAGACGGTGTGCGGGTCGCCGTCACCGCGCCCCGGAACGCCTTCCCCTTCGCCGCCGAAGCGTTCGTCCTGCTCATCGCGGGCGGCATCGGAATCACCCCGATCCTGCCGATAGCCCGGGAAGCCGCCCGACGCGGGCTGGACTGGAGGCTCGTGCACACCGGCCGCAGCCGCGCCTCGATGCCCTTCGCGGCAGAGCTGGCCAAACTCGCGGCCGCAGCACCTGGCCGGGTCTTCGTCCGTCCTGACGACGAGTCCGGCGTGCCCGAAGCAGCCGATCTGTTGGGCTTGAGCCCAGCGGCGGGTGCGGTGTACTGCTGCGGGCCCGCGCCCATGATCGACGGAGTTCGGCGCGCGTTCGGTGGTAGTCGCGCGTCAGCCCTGCACTTCGAGCGTTTCGCCCCGCCTCCGATCACGGACGGCCGTCCCTTCGAACTTCAGCTGGGCGACACCGGACGGGTTCTGCCGGTGCCGTACGACCGCTCCGCCCTGGATGTACTCCACGAGGCCCTGCCGGACATGCCGTTCTCCTGCCGTCAGGGTTTTTGCGGCACCTGCCGGGTACGGGTGGCGCGCGGACATGTCGATCACCGTGACCGTCGGCTCACGGCCACCGAACGTGCGGCGGGCGCCATGCTGCCCTGCGTCTCGCGTGCGCCAGAAGGAGAGCGGTTGGTGCTGGAGGTATGAGCGACGGCGAGCGCAGGTACTGCGCGGCCGTCGCCGCGAGGAACCTCAGCGGCAGCGTTGATACCCGCCCCTTGGCGCGCCCCACCGCCTGGTCGATGAGACCCAGCAACGGCGCGGCGGCCAGCCGCTTTTCGTGGCCATCACGGTTCCGGTCGCCGCCCACGCGGTACAGGGGTGGAAGGTGCAGGGACGTATCTGTCCGGTCTCACTGAGGAGAGGCAGCCTGATGTCTGACCTGCGGTGCCTCATCTTGAGCGAGACACTGTTGGACATTCCGTCTCGGTCAAGATGAGGCATCTGGCTTTGTGTCAGTGACTGCCCAGGTCGCGGGAGCAGTAATGGCCACGTTCCTGACGTGAGCTGTAGTGGATCACCGCGTTCGGCAGCCTCGGCCTTCAGGTGAGTGGGACTCAGTCGTGTTGGCCGAGATTGGTGCGCACGATCATTTTGCCGATGTTCTGTCCGCGCATCATGTCGAGGAATGCGTCGGCGGCGTGGTCGATTCCGTCGACGACTGTCTCGTCGTACGCGATGCGGCCGTTGCCCAGCCCTTCGGTCATGAGCCGGCGGAACTCGGGGGCGAGGGCGAGGTGGTCCGCGACGGTGAACGGTTCGAGCGTGAGCGACCGTGCGGCTACGTTCGCGAGATGGCGCGGGCGGCGCGCCGGTCCGGACGTGTTGTATTCGGAGATCGCACCGCACAGGGCGGCACGGCCGCCGTCGTTGAGGGCGGCCAGGGCGGCGTCGAGGTGGTCGCCGCCGACGTTGTCGAAGTAGACGTCGATGCCGTCGGGGGCGGCTTCGGCCAACTGCGCGGCGACCGGAGCGTCCTTGTAGTTGAACGCCGCGTCGAAGCCGTACTTCCCGGTGAGAAGGGCGACCTTCTCGGCCGAACCGGCGCTGCCGATGACCCGGCCCGCGCCCAGGATGCGGGCGAGCTGGCCGGCGGTGGAGCCGACCGCGCCCGCCGCACCTGACACGAAGACCGTGTCGCCGGGGCGCATGCGCGCCACGGCGGTCAGGCCCGCGTAGGCGGTGAGGCCGACCAGACCGAACATGCCGAGGTGGAGCGAGAGGGGTACGCCCGGAGCCTCCGGCACGATGCGGAAGCCCTCGGCGTGCTCCTGTGCCACGTCGCGCCAGCCGTACTCGTGCAGGACCCAGGTGCCCACGGGCAGGTCCTCGGAGGCGGAGGCGATGACGCGGCCGACCGCGCTGCCCGTCATCGTCTCGCCGAGGGGGAACGCCCAGCCCGGAACGTCGCTCATCCGCATGCGCATGTACGGGTCGACGGAGACGAATTCATTGACGACGCGGACGTGTCCCGGCTTGAGGGGGCCGTAATCGACCTGGACGGTGCGGAAGTCCCGGGGCGTCGGCCACCCGTCGGGGCGCGAGACGAGCTGGATCTGGGTGCTGGTGATCTCTGACAAGGGTCCTCCCGGTGTCGGGTTGTTGGTGGGGGTGTTCAGGGGGGGGTGAGGGCCACGTCCGGGTTGCCGTGGTCAGTCGGCTCGGTCGTGACCGGGTGCAGGCCGCGGCCGCTCCTCGTTGGTGCAGGCCGCGACCCGTGCTCGGGGCCGTTCGGAAGTGCGCGGCAGAGCCGGGGCCTGTCCTACAGTCCGGCGAGGAATTCCAGCAGGGCCTTGTTGAGCTCCTGCGGCTTCTCGTCCGGAAGCCAGTGGCCGGCGTCGGCGATGACGATCGGCTCGCGCGCCTGCGGGGCGACCTCCGGGAAACGCTGCATCGCGGTGCGTCCCCACAGGGTGGCGATGTCGCGGCCGCCGCCGACGAACAGCGCCGGCACCTCCAGCGGCCTGCCCTCGTAGGGCGCCAGCAGCTCCCAGTTGAGGTCGAGGCAGTGGTAGTAGTTGAGCGGGCCGGTGAAACCGGTGCGCTCGAACTCGGCGACGTAGAAGTCGATGTCCTCCTGCGTGAGCCAGTCGGGCAGGTCGTCGGGCATCGGCGTCATGCCGTCGCGCATCCCCACCCCCGGCGGCATGCACACGGCTTCGCGCAGCATCGCGGCCAGGGCCTGGTCGGAGAGCTGGGTGAAGTCGACAGCGGCCGCCTCGGGCGGCTGGGGCGCCGAGGCCGAGAAGCTGTAGAGCGCGCCCGTGAGCCAGGCGGCCGGATCGGAGTGGAACTCGCGGTCGGCAACGCCCGGCGAGGTGAAGTACTCCTGGTACCAGAGCCGCCCGGGTCCGGCGATCTCGCGCTCGACCTCCGAGGGGCGGCGCTCGCCGAACGGGTTGCCCGGCAGCGCCATCTGCCCGCGCCCACCGAAGGGCACGCTTACCCCCACTACGGCGCGGAAGACGTCGGGCCGCGTCCACGCCGCCGACCAGGCCACGGCCGAGCCCCAGTCGTGGCCGACGATCACGGCCTGCGACTCGCCGAGTGCGTGCACGACGCCCACGCAGTCCGCGACCAGCTCGGTGATGCGGTAGTCGTGGACCGCCGTGGGCTTGGATGTGCGCCCGTAGCCGCGCATGTCGATGGCGACGGCGCGGTAGCCCGCGTCCGCCAGCGCGCGCAGCTGGTGACGCCACGAGTACCAGGACTCGGGGAAGCCGTGGGCGAGCAGTACCAGCGGCCCCTGCCCGGCCTCGACCGCGTGCACGCGGATCCCGTTGGCGGACAGCGTGCGCTGCTTGAACCGCTCGTCGTCCAGGGCACTGAATGTGGACGTTTTGCTCATGGCGTTCTCTTTCCTGGCGCCGGACGTCGCGCCCGGTACCGGCATGGGCGAGGTGGAGGTGCTCCGCTACGGCGGCCCGGCGCGTCCGCGAGGAAGCGGAGCCGGGAACCACGAGCTAAACTGTAACCATGATAGTTACAGTGTAGTCAAGTCGGTTACACTTTGAGGCGGGGCGGAAAGACATACAGCGCCCAGTGACGACCGACGGAAGGAAACCGCAGGTGAGCGCGAACAGCCGCATGAGTCTGGCGGTGCACGTCCTGACCTGGCTGGCCTACGACCGGCGCGGCACCGACGCGGAGATCGGGACGTCGCAGCAGATCGCGACCAGCGTCAATACCAACCCCGTTGTCATCCGACGCTGCCTCGGCCAGCTGCGGGACGCGGGACTGGTCACCGTCAGCCATGGCAGGAACGGCGGGTGGGACCTGGCCCGGGCCGCCGCCTCGATCACCCTGCTGGACGTCTACCAGGCGATCCCCGACGAACCCGTCTTCGGACTGCACTCCTCGGAACCGAACCCGGAGTGCTGCGTCGGCTGCAACATTCAGCCCGTCCTCACCCACGTCTACGACCGTGCGACCGAAGCTCTGCGCAAGTCCCTGGCACAGACCTCCGTCGCCGACGTACTGCGCGACACGCTCGCGCTGTTTCCCTCCGATGCCATCCCGCGCGTGGCTCTTCGGAACTAGGTGACGGCATGAGCGCGCCGCAGGTCGGTGCCCGCTGACTCACCGTGGAGCGCCGCCATGTCCTCCTGGACGTGCTCGCCGACGCCGGTCCGTCGATCGTGCCGGTGTGGTCGACCACCGACCTGAACGAGGGCCTGCTCTGGTACGCGGCACTCGAAGGAACAGGCGTAGAGGGGATCGTGGCGAAGCCACTGCGAGGGGTCTACAAGGCGGGCCGGATCTGGGCAAAGATCAGGCACGCGGACACAGTCGACGCGGCCGTGGTCGGGTTCCCCGGCAGCACCCGGCACCCGAAGGCGCTCGCCGTACGGCTGCCCGACGGACGGGTGGCGCTGTCCCAACGGCTGACCACAGCGCTGTCTTCGATCGTGGCCCCGCGCCTGGTCCCCCAGGCCGGGCGGGCGTTCACGAAGGCCGGCGACTCCTACACGCCCGCCGTCGGCGACGTGGTGGTGGAGGTCGTGGCGGGCACGACCCGGCACGCCGTCGTCACCGTGGTCCGGCTGCGCTGACCGGTGACATGTGGCAGCTGGGAAACTCTGAGCGGGCGGCGAGAGAGACTTGGCAGAATTCGGCGGGTGGGAACAGCACAGCCGACATCGCGGCAGCACCTCATATCCCAGGTACTGCTCAAAGAGTTCACGATGCCCGAGCCGAAGGGCGGCAGCCGGCAACTGCTCCCGTTCGACCTGCACAACCCGCAACGCGTGCACAAGCGGATGCCCACCAGCCGATGCGGCTGGGAGGAGAACTTCGTCGCCGTCGACTCCCCATCCGTTGAAGCCCTGTGGGGTGATGTGGAGAGACGCGTGCCCGCGGCGCTCGCCGCCGTGCACGCCGGAACTCCGTTCGCCGACCCGCGTCATGTGGCCGTGCTGCGCGACCTGATCGCGCTCCACTACATCCGGTCGCTCCACTACCGCGATGCGCACACCGGCGCGGTCGAGCGGGCCCGCACTCGGCTGGCCGCCAAGGTGATCACCCAGTACCCGGAGCAGCTGCGCCTCGAGGCACTGCGCGAGACGGGCCTATATCTGTCCGGCCCGGCTGCCCTGGGCGCCTTCACCCAACGCCTCATCGAACGGTCCACAGAGAGCGACAAACTCTTCCGCACCCGCATTGAGGACGACTTCCACAAAATGCGGGACCTGGCGTCGACGCGACGGCTGGAGGTGATCACGCCCGAGACCGGCCAGTTCCTCATCGGCGACAACCCGGCCCTGACCCTGTGCGCGAAGGGAGACCGCACCATCTACGGCATGCCGTTCGAGGACGCCCAGACCCTCCTACTTCCCATCAGCCCACGGCACATGCTGTCCCTGGGCACCGAGGACGTCAGGCTCACCGTCCCCCAGTCCTTCGTCGACCGCCTCAACGCCGTGCAGGTCCACACCGCCCACCGCTACGTCTACATGCACCCCGAGAGCGACCTGGGACCGTTCGTGGAACGCGCCGCACAGCGACGACCGGCCGGGGACCGCACCACGTGACAGGCGATCGTCATCGCTGTACCTCTGTGAAGACCTTCGGCGGCACGTGGGCCGAAGCATCCGAGCCGACCGGCTGCCTCAAGTCCAGGTAGCAGCGCAACCGTACACCGGGCTCGCCCGCGTCGCGGGTCGTGTGCTCCGCTGTCGCCGTCGCCCACCGGTCGGCGAGCAGCTGCTGGAAGGCCAGGGCGGTGGCGTCGTCGGCGGCCGCGACGTCGACGACGACCAGGCCCGGCTCACTCACGTGCACCTCGTTGATCGGATTCATGTACGGCACTAAGCCCGGGCGCCCGGGGAGAGTTCCGCCGCTGCGGTGTCTTCACCCGACCGAGCGGCAGGCCGTCAGGGGCTGTCGCCGCCCCAGTCCCAGCGGCCGGGTCGCCGGGGCGCGGGTCGTACAGGGCTCGCCCACCGGGGCCGAACTGACCGAGCTCCGTGGCGAGGGAGACACCGTCGTCGATCTCCTCCGGCCTCCAGCCGGTGATGTCGAGCAGCAGTCCGTCCAGCGGTCCGCCGACCAGTTCGGCGTAGCTGCGTCCCGGCTTCGGGCCCGGGTGGTCGTGGTCGGTGCCGTAGATCCGGCCGCGCAGCAGCTGCTCATCGTCGCTGTCCATGTCGTCCAGCCTCGCAGCCGCCACCGACAACGACGGCTTGCCCAGGCGGTCCTGGGCAAGCCCTCGCGCTGCCGGGTGGCTTGCCCGGGTCAGCTGCGCCAGCGTCCGAGCCAGCCGCCGGCCTTCGAGGCCTGCGCCGCCGCCTCCTCCTGGCGCTCCTGCTCCTGGCGCTCGCGTTCGGCCTGTTTGGCCTGCCGCTCCGCCTCGAGCGCCCTTGCCTTGCAGTCGTCGCACAGGTGCGGGTGACTGTCCCCGCGGCCCCAGTCGACCGCGATGCTGGCCTTCCACCGGTCGTCGGTGAACTTGCTCCCGCAGTCCGCGCACGCCGGACGCTGAGCCTCACGTTCGGCTGCTTCCTGCGCGAGACGGCGTCGCGCCTCTTCGGCGCGGCGTGCGAGGGCAGCGTCCCGGCGGGGGTTGCCGATCGCGTCCCAGAGGTTCTGCCGGTCCTCGCGGCCGAAGCGCCAGAACGCGGGCCCGGCCGGGCCGTGCTCGCGCAGCAGCTCCAGCGTGGTCGCCACGATCGGCATCTTCCCCTTGTAGAGGTGGAAGCCGTCGGCCGCTTGGCCCTGCCAGTGCTCGCGGGTGAGGGCAGCGACCTTCTTCATCTGGCTCAGGGCGGGCCGCTTGCCGACCTGGTTGAAGACGAGCAGGACCGGCGGGTGCGTCGCGTCGCCCCTCTGAGGCTCGGGGCGGAGGTCGACTTCGGCGACGTGCACGTCATGCTCGCAGGCAAGATGACCAAGGTCTATCTGTTCTCGATGCGGCTGTCCTACTCCTGCAAGGCAGTGCACCGGGTCTTCGCCTCCTGCGGCCAGGAGGCGTTCTTCGAGGGGCACATGCAAGCCTTCCGGGGGACGAAGACGTTCACCGATCCGCGACTCTGCGCGGCCATCGTCGACCGCCTGACCTTCAACGGCGCCATCATCCAGACCGGCACCGAGTCCTACCGCCTCGCCCACACCAAAGCCCAGGCCGAACAGGCCGAAGCGAGCTGACGCAACGTTCAGAACACGTTGATCGCAGCCGGTGCCCGCTCCGCGCGAGTCAAGGCGCGCAGCACCGCCACTTGGCCATGACGCCGGACGGCAAGCCCGGTCAACAGCGCAACCACGGGATCGAGGGCAGAGCCTGGAAGCTCCGGAGCACCGAGGCCCACACTGACCGCCAGGTCATCCATATGCACAGCGAGCTCGACCATCCGGGTCACGAGGAAATCGTCCAGGCTCAGCGCCCACCCTGTCTGCGGCATGAACACCACCCAGTCGCCATGCACCTCCTCAAGGCCGGTTCGCTGCTGGTCGAGCACGGCATGGACCCGCTCGACCAGCCGCCGCACGCCTTCGGACGAGATGTCTTCACCCTTCGCTCGAATCCCGGCGCTGATCTCGTCGTCGAGCGGCGCGTCGATCCACCCGGCCCGCGCATAGTGTTCCGACACAGGGATGGGTTCCTGCTCAGAGGCAGGCCCCTCCAGCGCCGGATCCACGCTGAAGATCTGATACGCGAGGTGGCCGGCCAGACCACCGACAGTCCACTGCGCCAACGCGCTGGACTTCTCCCACGAGGCCGCCACTTCCGGTGCGTCCAGCAACGCTACGGCCTGCGCGGCGGTCTCCAAGTAAGCGTTCCTCAGACTCACAAGCCCCCCAAGATCCGTCCGGATCCCAACATTACGCAGTACCGCCGAGGGGGGAGGCCCGATGCCGCTCGACCGTCCACGCAGCGCACTCACATCGAGAGGACACAACGGCTCAAATACCTCGCATTGCGATACGCGAGCGTGCTGAGTGACATCAAAAGGCACTGACATTGATCAAGCCGACACCTCCCTGGGTGACTCCCGAAGTCACCAACAAACGACTCCCGAAGAAAGGCTCTGGTCCACTTGGTGTGGCGAGGCCACGCGGGGTAATCAATGGGCGATTGAGGGGCATGGCCCTTGTGTCAGAACGGCGGGTCGTCGCTGTGGCCGCCACCTGTCCAGTTGCCGTCCCAGGAAGCGCGGGCGGCTTTGAGGCGGGCGTAATGCTCGTGCGCCGTGGTGTCGGACGCGTTCTTCAATTCGCGCGTGTCGTGGCCCCACACTCTCAGCGCGTCCAGGGCGCGGTCTCGGTGGCGCCGGTCAGTGCTGGTAGCCAGTAGGCGTCGGGCGTGGTCGGCCAGATTGGCTTGGTGTTGGGCAAGGAGGGGGTGCTCGATGAGAGGAATAGCAGTGACCAGGGCGGAGTGGCGGACGGCGGCGTCGTTATGGCCGAGCAGGGGATGAACAGCGGAGAAGATCTCCGGGCGTGCGTCCCGAAACGCCCGCATCGCCTCGTAATCGTCCAGGAAACCCCTGTCGAAGACGCGTTCGCCGGTGGCGACGCACTCGTCGTCGGCGTCATAGGCGGTGTCGCCGAGCCAATCGAGCAACTGCACAAGAGTTGGGTGGTGCTGTGTGCCCTCGTCGGTGCTGTCGTCGCCCGCCGTGATGGCCGGATGGTTGAGAATGGACGCGACGAAGAGCGCCACGGGCACGGTGGCTTCGTAGATGCTGTTCTGGTGGGTCACGGGCCCCAGCGCAGCCTGTAGAGCGGACTCCCTGATGACCGGGTCGGGGTCGGTGAGGAGTGTCAGCGCCGCTGGCAGTTCTTCGCCGGTCCCGCAGGCTGTGGCGAGCGCCCCCCAGTTCGTGCTGTCCAACAGTGCGTGCAAGGACGGGAGGGCGACAGGGGGAGGCTGCTCGTTCTGGCTGCTGCTGTGGCTCACGGACTGAGGCTATTGCGTTGACGAGCCAGAGTTGAGCGCAGGGGTCACGTGTAAAGCAGGACGCGTTTGCGGAGAAGTTCGAATCCTGCGCGGTCGAACATCTGACGCTTGAGCATCTTGATCCGGTTGACATGGCCTTCCACCACTCCGGAGTTCCAGGGCAGCGTGAGGCCCGCGGTGACGGCGTCGAGGTCGCGTTCGAGGTGCTGGGCGAAGTGTCGAAGACTGGGCAGGTCGGTAGTGGCGGCGGCCGCTTCGATCCAGGTCGGCAACTGATGGCCGCGAAGGTGAGCGATCATCTGGCCGAAGGAGCGCACGTGCTCGGAGAGTGCTGTCAGTTCAGGGCAGTTGGCCAGTACGGCCTTGAGCTGGGTCCGGTCGCTTTCGGGCAGGGCGTCGGGGTGGGTGAGAAGCCAACGCGTGACGGCACGGGCCGATGGCGGGCGAGGGCCGGCCGGTTGGGGCTTGCTGCGAAGGTTGTTGCTGACGTAGGCGCGGACGCCTCCGTAACCGCGGGGATAGCCCTGTTCCTTGATCTCCTCCCATAGTTTCCAGGCATTGGTGCAGCCTTCCTGCCAGCGCTGATCGAGGTAAGGCTTGTAGGCATCGAGCCTTGTCGGACGGTTTTGCCACTGCCCAGTGAACATCTCCTCCGGGGTGGCGGCGCGCGAGAAGCGCAGGATCGTGTTGAGCGTCATGCCGAGTTGCCGGGCGACGGACCGCTTGCTGTGTCCAGCGGCGAGCAGAGCGTGGATGGTGGCGTGCTTGGCGCGGGTGCGTTCGGCGAATCGGTGTCCTGTGGGCCAGGGCGACGACGCGTCCGGTTCCGCCTCCTCCTGGGGCTCCTCCGGCTGTTCCGGCGTGGGGCGCAGGCAGTCGCGGTGCCGGTGGACGCACTTCTCGACGGCTTCGCCCAGGTTGTGCCAAAGGTGCCACCGGTCGGCCACTTGCAGGGCCTGCGGGGCACCGCGGGTGGCGCCGTCAGCGAAGAAGGTGGCGCGGTCGCGGCAGACGATCTCGATGCCGGGTCGCTCGGCGAGCCAGGCCGCGAGAGTGTCGGCCTCCCGGTCGGGCAGGAGATCGATCGGACGACGGGTTTCGACGTCGACAAGCACAGTTCCGTAGATCTGGCCCTTACGCTGGGCGTACTCGTCCACTCCGACCACTCGCGGCGTGACACATGGCGGGTCCGGGAGCGAGGCGATCAGCCGCAGCAAGGTATTGCGGCTGGCGGGCGCCCCGAAGACGTCTGTCATGCGGGCCCCAGCCCGGCCTGCGAGCGCGAGGCCGACCGATATGAGCGTTGATCGCAGCCGTTCCGTCCGCCGGGCGAACCGGCGGGTCAGTCCCGGCACCTGCTCGACGAACGTCCTGCGCGGACAAGAGCTCTCCGCGCAGAGGAACCGGCGCACCCTCAAAGAGACCACCACGGACTTGCCCGCCGTCGGCAGATCACGGGGAAACCGCAGATAGGAACCATGTATTCGCCCTGACAGGCTCCCGCAGCCCGGGCAGGCCACCTGCCGGGCAGTGCTCGCTGCCGCCACCCGGACGACCATGCCGGCCGTCTCGACCGACTCCACCAACACGTTCTCCAACGAGGAGAACAGCAACTCTTCGAGTTGCGGCCGTACTTCGTTCACCGGGGCAGCACTGTCGACCACACCGCACACCGGGCAGGCGACTTTCGGGCTATCTCAGCCACCGTCACGATGAGATCGACAGTCACGCTGCGTACGCGGCCACACCAAGTGGACCAGAGCTCGAAGAAACCGGCACAGCCACGAGCAGGCCGACGACATCGTGGCGAAGCTGGAGGCCGGGGCGGTGGCCGGCGCCCACACCTGGAACTCCGAGAGCAGCGCCCCGCACGGATCCGAGCAGCGCTTCGAGGACGGCTGGCACGCCGGAGTCCGCGACGTCGCCAGCTACCTGCTGCGCATCGCCGACACCACCGCCACCACGAGGCGGGGGCTCGCCGCGTCCAGCGTCATGTTGGTCACCCACCTTCAGCAGCCCGCCTCCCCCGCCCCGCAGGAGACTCCGGTGGAGGAACCGGCCCCGGCGCTGGACGCGAAGGACGTCCTGGCGGCCGCGGAACGCTTCCCGTGGGCCGTGGCCGCACCAGGCGAGCGTCACTGGCCGGACGGCGGTGACTTCCTGGACGTCGCTCTGAGCGCGGTGCGCCCCGAGGAACGCGAGGGGTACATCGAGCGCCTGGAGACGTTCGTGGAGCAGCACCACGCCCGCCTGGAGGAGATGCTGCGCACGCACGGGCCGGGCAGCAAGCCCGCCTCGCACGGCCGGTACGCGCTGATCGGACAGCCCGAGACCCTGGTCATCGTGGAGCGGATGGAGAGCGCCCCGTTCCTCCTGCGCGGCCAGTGGGAGAAGGAACTGGAGACGGTCTTCCTGGACGACCTCGAGTTCGTGTGGGACCGCGCATCCGCCTCAGCCGGTGAGCAGCAGGAACGAGCAGCGGGGCCGGGCAGGATGATCCTGTCCGGCCCCGCTGTCGTCGGTCAGCCGAAGTCGAACGTCTCCTGGGAGAAGTCGGCCGGCGCCGGGGCGGGCGTGGGCGCCGGTGGGCCATCCGGGCCGGCGGCCTTCCAGCGTTCGGCCAGCTCGTCCTTCCAGCCCTTCGGCGGGGGCCACGGCACGCCCCAAGCGGCGAGCTGGTCTCGCTTCCAACCGCCGGCGGGCGTGCGAGCGGCTTCGATCTCTTCGGGTGAGGGGAGGTACGTCATAGATGGTGAGCGCTCCGTGTTCAAGAGTTGTCCCGCAATGCGGTGACGGAAGACCGACAGGTCAGATGCCTTGCTCAGAGGGAGCCACCCCTCGGGCATGGGAGAGCTCGCAAGCACGGGAGGTTGAGCGCCGACGGGCGCGTAGTACATCTCGGCACGTTCTTCCCACACGGTCGACTTCAAGGCGACCTGCTCGTCGAACACTTCCTGTCGAAGTTTCAGCATCCCGGCCTCGTTCAGTGCCCGGACAAAATTAAGGAGTTCGATTGTGCCGACCATCGCCCAGGCCACCAGGGGCACAGCGGCGCGAAACCGATCGCGCAGTCCGAAGGTGTCGCCTTCCTTGCGTCGCTCTGGATCGTGATGCACCACGTCTCCGTAGATCCAGGCCATGGCCAGCCCATGCGCATCGAGGTCACGCTCTTCGCCCGTGGACGTGTCAGCGACCATGACCCAATAGCCGGATTCGTCGCGCGTGGAGGGGCTTACCCGTGTCCGCCACTCAGCGCGTGCGGCCCGTATCCACGCCGCATCTTGTGGCGCTGCTCGACAGGTGTAGCCCAGAGCCGAGAGCGCCTTCATGTGAAAACAGTCCTCCTGCTCCAGCAGAATTGGCCTGATACGCGCTGCCGCAGATTCGACCACTTCCTCGGGCGGGAGCTCGTACGAGATCCGGACCTCGCCGCGGTCGACACGGACGTTGATGCTCATGCGGGTCAGCTCGACAAGGGCGTCCCAGTCGGCGGCCAGCGAATGCTCCTCCACCCTGCGGGCCCTCAACACGAAAGCTTCCAGCAAGCGCTGGTGCTTCTCGTCAAGAGTTTCCGTCTGCCCGCGGCTCACGCTTCCCCCCTCGCATCGATCGCTTCCAGCATGACGTGCCTTCTCCGTCGTAGCCATCCAATACGCCGGGCTGGTCCTTGCCAGAAGGAGAAGCGCGGCTGGTCGGGAGGCGTGCCCATCTCAGCGGCGCAGGCGCGAGAGCCAGCCGGTGGCCTTCTGCTCCGGCACGGCCGGCTCCTGCTCCTGCTCCTGGCGCGTCGCGTTCGGCCAGGCTTCCTCCCAGTCGGTCCCATGTCGCTGGTCGCAGTCCCCGCACAGGGTCGGACGGGCCTTTCGGAGGGAGGCGTCCCAGCCAGTGCACTCCACCGCCTGCCATCGCTCGTACGTGAACGCTGCCTTGCACTCGGTGCAGCGAGGACGGCGGGCGTAGCGCATGAGGGCATGCTGTATGGATCTCCAGGGCCTCAGCTCTTGCCGGCCCCGCTCAAGAACAACTCTTCGAACCGCTGATACTCGCGGCGCAGGCTGCCCTTCCCTGTGTAGGCGGCGTGCGTTGCAAGGAAGAGACGCGGTCCCGCCCAAGCACCGTTCGACCACAACTGGATCAACCATGCCGGAGCTGTGCCGATGTCCTGGGACAGTTCAACCCACACCGCCGTGTCCGCAGCATGCTCGCCGTGAGCCATCGACGAGCCGCTCGTCCAGGCGTACCCCTCGATGCCGATACGGCGCTCAAGGTTCTCGCTGAGCCAGTCAATCGAAAGGGGTGTGATCTCGGAGGTGCGACGGCCCCTCTTCACAGGCCAGCCCCGGTCCTTGGCGTAAGCCAAGATGTCGCTGATGTCCTTCGCAGGATCGCGGTTGGTCCCGTGCGCGTCATCCACGTCGCCGTCGTTCTCAACGAGCTGGTCGGCATCGGTATCGCCGCCGAGCATTTTCCTGAGACGGATACCTGCCGAGAGTCGTGCGAGGCGACGCGTCAGGGCACGTTGCAGGCGCTCGTCAGTGCTGATGGTCGGGTCGATTACCGCTGTAGCCCACAGACACGCCTCGAAGACACCACGCGCGACCGAGACCGCGCCCATCAGCGATTTCTCTGCACGAAGCAGGACGGCGAAACCCCGAAGCTGATCGGCGGCGCTGAGGATGTTGACCGCTGATTCATACCGGAGAACCGTTGCGGCTGGTTCGGCGCGGTCACCGAGCATGACGTCCGGGACCTGCATGTCCTCTCGCGCCGGGCTCTTACGCTCCGATTTCCAAGGCTTGAGGCCCAGTTGCGTGAAACCGTCGGCTATTTCGTCGACCGCTGCCGCAAGCGCGTCGCGACGCGCATGTGCCTCCTGTCTGCCTTGGCGCAACTGGACGAGGATATCCATCGCCCACGCCTCGCTGTCCTTGCTCGTATCGCCTTCGCTTGTCACACGCCACACCCTGCCAGATGGCTCTGACCAGGAAGTAGCGCTTTCCGTCCCGTGCTCCTTCGCGGCGACCGCTACAGGGTGGTGGCCTCCTGGTTCAGCTACGACCACCACGGCGACTTCGATGACGGCCTGCACATCTTCCTCGAACCGGTCACTGAGGAAGACGACCGGCTCCGGCACCTCGCCCCCGACTACTTCCGGCAAGAGCCCGACGCCTGAGCACCGCAACCACAAGGCGCCCCTCCACCCGGCCCGGGGAGGGGCGCCTTATTAACGCCTCACGAAATCCTGGTCCGGCTGCGGGCCCGGGTGGTCGTGCTCGGCGCCGTAGCAGCTACTCGTCCTTACAGTCCATCCGTTCGGCCTGGCGGCTGCCGTCGGCAGCCTGCTCCGGTCTCGGTCACCTGCGCAAGCGTGAGAGCCAGGTTCCGCCGGCCTTCTGCTCGGGCACGGCCTGGTTCTGCTCCTGGTCGCGCTCCCCCTGCCGGTGACTCACACCCCAGGTCTGCTCCAAGTCGGACTCGAACGGCTGGTCGCAGTCCCCGCACAGAGACGGGCGCTTCGCTGGGGAATGGCTCCAGCCGACGCGCTTGGTCGCCTTCCATCGTTCGTCGGTGAACGCGGCACCGCAGCCGGTGCAGACGGGGCGCTGGGGGTTGTTCCAGAAGTCGTCCGGTCCTGCCTCGTCGCGTACCGGCTTCTGGCGCTCCTGGGTGTCAGCCGCTGGGATGACGGCGGCGCTGGCCTTCTGCTTGCAGCTGTCGCACAGGTGCGGGTGGGAGTCCTTCGGGGTGCCCCAGTCCGTCGCCTTTGCCGCCTCCCAGCGTTCGTCGGTGAACTTCGCCCCGCAGCCGGTGCAGACGGGACGACGGGCTTCGCGCTCGGCTGCCTGCTTCGCCGCCTGCTCCTGGGCCGCCCGCCGAACCTGTGCCTGGTACTCCTCCTGTCGGACCCTGGCCTCTTCTCGGGCGCGGGCATCGGCCGCCTCGCGGCTGGGATTGCCGATCGCTTCCCACAGGTGCTGCTTGTGGTCACGGCCGAAGCGGAGGAACACGGCGCCAGTCGGACCGTGCTCGCGCAACTGGTTCAGGCCGGTCGCGATGATCGGAATCCTCCCGTCGTAGGCGTGGAAGCCCGTATGCCGCTGCCCCTGCCACAGGTGACGGGTCAGCTCTTGCAGGCGCGGGATGGTGCGGTTGGGGTTGCGCTCGCCGATGCGGTTGAACACCAGCAGGACGGGCGGGTGCGTCTTGTCGCCGGACCAGGTTTCCGGCGCGCGCCAGCGGGTGCGCCACATCGGGCGCTCTTTGCCGTCGGTGTCCTTCACCTTCCGCTTGAAGAACCGGGCGTACTTCTCCAGCTTGTCGGCGAGTTCCTCCGCGGTCTCGTGGCAGTTGTCGACCTCGATGAACAGCAGCGGCACACCGTCCTGCGGAGCGGTGAGCACGATGTCGGCCTGGGCGCCGCCCTTGCCGGGCGCGTTCCACGTGCCGGTGGCGGGCAGCGACACCTCGGTCCAGTACGAGGCGATGGTGCCGATGCCGTCCGGTGCGTCGACGGCGGCCTGGGCGGCGGCCTGGACGTGCGGCGGGTCGACGATGAGCCTGGCCATGTTCGGCTTCGGGCGCAGCATCGCGATCACCGTCTCGTTGACGGCCATCGGGTGGGAGGCCCCGCTGGAGCCCGCGCCGCGCGCGGTGGAGCCCATCTCCGTCACCGGGCGCCGCAGCTCGTAGGAGGCGGCTTGCAGGCCCTTGGTGGTCAGGTTCCGCAGGGAGTCGCCCGTCTCGGTGGAGCCGCCGTTCTCGGACAGGCCGTGCTTGCGCATGTCGGAGAGCGCGGCGGTGTGCGAGGCGGTGCGGGCCTGCTTCTGCTTCGACGGGGTCTCCTTGTCGGCGTGCCGGAAGGTCAGGTGCGGGGCACCGATCCGCTGGATCTGATCAGCCGTGGCCACCTTCAGTGCCCCGAGCACGCGCAGCACGTCGCCGCGGTAGTTGTTCGTCGATCCCGCCGGGTTGTTCTTCCTCTTCCCCGCCATCAGCTCTGCTCCCTCGTTGCTCGCGACCGGCCGCCGGCCAACCGCCGCCGCTGCTGCCGCTGGCCCCGCCCGGCCTGGGAGGGCGTCCGGGCCCCCCGGAACCCGATGCTCTCCTCCACTACGGACAACAAGAGGGGAGAAGAGGGTTGTGACGGCGCAGTTTTCGCGCCGATTGCGGCCCTGACAAGGGGTTTTCCTCCGGCCTGGGGTGCCGGGCACCAAAGGGGGTTCCCAAGGGGCCTTCGAAGGGGGCAACCAGGGAGCCCCCTTGGGCTTGCCCGCCAGGGACCGGCCTTCCGGGGTGATCGGCCCGAGCGGTGCCACTGCCGGGCCCTCGGGTAGGTGGTCGTCATCGTCTCGTCTCCTTCGCTGCCCTGGCCGGGGCGGTCGTTGCGAAGGAGCAGCGTGCGGGTGACCCCCTTGTCCGCGGTCTGACCGTGGCCGGTAGCAGATGTGGTCAAGGAGAAACACGGTCGCGGGCGGGGCGGTAGCAGAGGTGGACAAGGGGTCATGGTCGGGCTCGTGGTCGGGCCGACCACCCTGGACAAGGGGGCCCGGTTTGGCCCTTGCGGCCCCGATTCGCCGGTTTCGGCTCGCGGGGAGAGTTCTCTGGCCTCTGTCCACAGGCTGGCGGGCCGACCCTGCTGGGACGTCGCCGTGATCGGCACGGCGCCCGTACGTCAGGAGCTGCCCATGTCCCCGATCGTTCCCTCGCTGCCCCCCGCACCTGGTCCAGCTCGGCTTCGACTACGTCCTGGCGGTGGAGGCCGGAGACGACGCCACCGCGGCGCGGCTCGCGCCCGAGGTGGAGCAGCTGCCGGGATTGCTGCCGGGCATCGCGGAGCTGGTCGTCTTCCCCGTGACCGCACTGTCCGACGACTCCGACCCCTGCGCCGACTCCTTCGTCCTGGACAAGGTCGGCGTCATCTACCTGATGGCGATCCGCGAGTGGGCCACGCACGCCCCCGCGACTGCCGCGCCGGGGATCGCCCGCACCATCGCGCACTTCGTCGGCCAGGTCCTCGCCGACGCCCCCACGGACGCCGTCCAGGCTCTGCAGGCGCTGCGCGATGAACAGGTGGCGCGGGCCCGTGCGGTGGTGGAGAACGTGGTAGCTCTGCACCGCTGACCGCACCACCGCACCGGGTGGGTGCGCACCGGTGCGGTGAGCGCACCGATCCGGTGCGGTGGAGGCGCACCGAGCCCATCCGGTGCGCCTCCACTCGGTGCGGTGGTGCGCGCACCGGTGCGGTCGGTGCGCGGGAGTGGTGCGCACCGGGTGGAGGCGGTGCGGTGGAGTGGGCCCGGGTGGAGGCGGTGCGTTTCTCCTTGATGTCGTCCACTCCACTCGGTGGGCTCCACTCGGTGGAGTGGATGCCGAGCACGGTGTCGTCCACTCCCAGGCGGTGGACTCCACTCGGTGGAGTGGAGCCCACCGCATCGTCGGTGCGCACCACCGCACCGGGTGCGCGCCATCGGGTCCACTCAGTGGCCGGCATCCCGGCCGCGGTGCGGTCCGGGTTGCTGTGGGCGGTGCGCCTGCTGGTCGTCCTCGCGCACCGGGTGCGGCATCTCGGCGTCGTCGCGGCGCGCGTAGCGGTTCATCGTGGTGTGGGCCCGGTCGGCCGCCTCGGTGAACGCGTCCTGGAGATGACGCAGGCGTTCGGCGGTGAGATCGAGGGCTTCCACGTCCGTGCGGGATTCCCGCAGGGCCCGCAGCGCCTTCAGGCAACGGGCTGCGCTCGCCCACCAGTTAGGCCATCTGGTTGGCCACACAGCACGCCCCTAAGGTGTGCTCATGCTGCATGGACCTAAGGGCTGGTACGCGATCTACGAGGAACCCGCACCATTTGGGTGAAAAGTGCGAATGGTGGAGGCGTGGCATCCGGAAACTGGTGACGCGCTCGTAGTGGGTAAGCGGGGCCTGACCCCGGCCGCCGACCTCCCTGGGTGGCGTTGTCACGTTGTTGGCTGTGACTGCCTGACGGCGCGTCGGGGCAGGGTGGGCTTGGGAGGGGGGCCTGTGCTCAGGCCGCGGTGGCAAGGCCGGCGACGCCGGTGATCTGCTCCCAGATGGCGAAGCGGACGGTCATCTCGGCGCGGTAGTCGTGGGCGGGCATCAGATGGCGGCGGGGCCGGAAGTGGGGCGAGATACCGCTGAACGCGGACAGGAACCGCTGGGCCCCGCCCACGGAGCGGAAGCCCTTCATCGCCCGTTCACGCTGCCGGGTCGACTGGTGGCTGTTCTCCGCCCGGTTGTTCAGGTACTTCGACTGGCGGTGCTCGGCGCAGGGCATGACCTCGCGATGAGCCGCGCCGTACGAGCGGAGCTTGTCGGTGACGACCACCCGCGGCACCGCACCCGTCCTCTTCAGCAGCCTGCGGAAGAAACGCCTGGCCGCAGCCTTGTCCCGCCGGTTCTGCACCAGGATGTCCAGGACATTGCCGTCCTGGTCGACGGCCCGCCACAGGTACTTCTGTTTCCCGTTGATCTTGATGAAGATGAACCGCTCCGGGACCCGTGGAGGCTCTATGCGTTGACTCCAGCCGCCGGTCGGGGCTGGTGTTGAGCGTAGTAGTTGGTCTCGAACTCGTGGG
>NZ_JBICUX010000029.1:0-64742 GCF_043198595.1 Streptomyces sp. NPDC048751 | reverse complement strand
TGCGTTTCCGACTCTATCAGATCTTTTTCCGATCCGATTTCCTCGGTGCTTTCCAGGTTCCCGCTCTCGCGTTTCCCTTTCCGGCGCTTCCGACTCTATCAGATCCTTTCGGCCCTGATTCCCAGCCAGAGGGGGGTTGTCTTCCCGGCTGATTGGGCCGTTCCGACGAGTGAGACTTTAGCGGATTCCCTGCTCCCGAAGCCAATCGGGGGCTGCGTCCTTTCGAACGCGGATTCCTCATTCCGTAAATACGCACGCCAATCAAGCAACGACAGACAGAGTGACTGTTCGTCGAGTGGTGGTTGGTACTTGCGGAGTGGCTGTCCGGGGACCGACCGGAGTCGGCGCTCACGTCGGACAACCCGGAGAACACTACGTATGGGCAGGGGGCGTGTCAACTCCCCCACGTCCGGCACTCTCGGGGCGTACTGTGGAGGCATGACTACGCGTACGTGCACCCAGCTGTGGTGGGCCGCCTGACGGCGGCCGTGCTCACGTATGCATGAAACGGCCGCCGCCTCGGCGGCCGTTGGTGTTTCTCCCTCCGCAGCTCCGAGGGTCGGCCGCCCGGGCGGTGGCCACGACCTGGAGGTGGAGTGGAATGAAGCGGGTCTTCAGCGGGATCAAGCCCACCGGGCATCTGACGCTGGGTAACTACTTGGGGGCCATGCGGCGGTGGGCCGCGGTCGATCAGCACCAGGCGGACGCGCTGTTCTGTGTCGTCGACCTGCACGCGCTGACCGTGGACCACGATCCGGCCCGGGTGCGCAGGCTCAGTCGGCAGACGGCGACGCTGTTGCTCGCGGCGGGGCTGGATCCGGACCTGTGCACCGTGTTCGTACAGAGTCATGTGGACGAACACACGCGGCTGTCGTACGTGCTGGAGTGCGTGGCGACCGACGGTGAGATGCGGCGGATGATCCAGTACAAGGAGAAGGCCGCGCGGGAGCAAGCCCGGGGCGGGAGCGTGCGGCTGTCGTTGCTGACGTATCCCGCGCTGATGGCGGCGGACATCCTGGCGTACGGGAGTGAAGAGGTGCCGGTCGGGGACGACCAGACGCAGCACGTGGAGCTGACGCGGGATCTGGCGGTGCGGTTCAACCAGCGGTACGGGCAGACGTTCGTGGTGCCTCGGGCGACGCATCCGGGGGTGGCGGCGCGGGTGATGAATCTGCAGGAGCCGACGTCGAAGATGGGGAAGAGCGACGACGTGGGACCCGGGGTCGTCTATCTGCTGGATGAGCCGGACGTGGTGCGGAAGAAGGTCATGCGGGCCGTCACCGACAGTGGGCGCGAGGTCGTGTACGACAGAGAGGAGCGGCCCGGGCTCGCGAATCTGCTGGAGATTCTCGCTGCTTGTACCGGTGGGGAGCCGGAGGAGCTGAGCCGCGCGTACACGTCGTACGGCGATCTCAAGAAGGACACCGCCGAGGCCGTGGTCGAGGTGCTGCGGCCACTGCGGGAGCGGCACCGGGAGCTGTGCGCTGACCCCTCTTATGTGGACGGGGTGCTGAGGGCGGGTGCCGAGAGGGCGCGGGGGATGGCGCGCCCGGTCGTGGACGCGGCTTATCGCGCGATCGGGCTGTTGCCGCCGGTCGTGGAGCCGGCGCTGAACGCGGCTCGGTAGGCGCGCGGGCTGGTGGCGAGGCGCGATGCGAAGTGCTGGCGCATCGTGACCTCGCTGCCGAAGCCGGCGCGGCGGGCGACCTCGGGCATGGGGAGGTCGGTGCGTTCGAGGAGTTTCTGGGCGGCGGCGAGGCGCTGGTCCAGGAGCCAGCGCAGGGGGGTCGTGCCCGTGGTGGCCGTGAAATGACGGGCGAAGGAGCGCGGGGACATCCCCGCGTGGGCGGCCAGGTCGGCGACCGTGAGGGGTTCGTGCAGGTGGCGCAGGGCGTGTTCGCGTACGGCGGCGAGGGCGTCGGCGTCGCGGTCCGCCCGGGGGGTGGGGTGCTCGATGAACTGGGCCTGGGTGCCGGTGCGGAAGGGGGCCGTGACCATCGAGCGGGCGATGGTGGCGGCCGCCTCGGCGCCGTGGGCGCGGCGGACGAGATGGAGGCAGAGGTCGATGCCTGCCGCGGTGCCGGCGGCGGTCCAGATGTTGTCGTCCTCGACGAACAGGGCGTCGGGGACCACGCCGACCTGGGGGTGGTGGGTACGCAGGAGGTCGACGAGGTTCCAGTGGGTGATGGCGCGGCGGCCGTCGAGGAGGCCGGCCTGGGCGAGGGTGAAGGCGCCGCCGCAGAGGGCGGCGATGGTGGTGCCGCGGGCGTGGGCGCGGCGGAGGGCGTCGAGGACGGGGGCCGGTGCGGGGGTCACGTGGTCGTCGAGGCCGGGGACGACGATGAGGTCGGCCTGGCGCAGCCAGGTGAGGGCGCGGTCGGGGAGGAGGGCGAGGCCGCCGCGCATCGTGATGGGGGTGGTGGTGTCGGCGGCGACCCGGCGCAGGTCGAAGGCGGGGACCCCGCGGTCGGTGCGGTCGGTGCCCCAGACCTCGGTGATGACGGAGACGTCGAAGGCGCGGATGCCGGGAAAGGCGACGAGGGCGATGCGGTGGGTGCCGGCCGTGGGTGGCATGGGTGGCAGTAAACCATCGACCGGTGACTTTTGTAGATCTGGGGTGGTGTGTGTCCAGGCGGCAGGATCGTGGGCATGGACATCGCGGAGAGCGCAGCACTGGTGGTCGTGGACGTGCAGAAGGGCTTCGAGGAGGCCGGCTTCTGGGGGCCGCGGAACAACCCGGGGGCCGATGACAACATCGCGGAGCTGATCGACGTATGGCAGTCGACCGGGCGGCCGGTCGTCTTCGTGCGGCATGACTCGCCGAAGCCTCAGTCGCCGCTTCGGCCGGGATACGAGGGGAACGACCTGAAGGATTACGTGGAGGAGCGGCGTGGGAAGGGGGCGGGGGCCGAGCTGTTCGTGACGAAGACCGTGAACTCGGCCTTCCTCGGGACGCCGGATCTGGGGGCCTGGTTGACGGCGGAGGGGATCCGGCAGGTCGTGGTGGTCGGGATCCAGACCAACATGTGCGTGGAGACGACGGCCCGGATGGGCGGGAACCTCGGGTACGACGTGGTGGTGCCGTACGACGCGACGTACACCTTCGACCTGGAGGGGCCGTTCGGCTGGCGGCGTAGTGCGGACGAGGTCGCGCAGGCGTCGGCGGTGTCGCTGCACGGGGGCGGGTTCGCGCGGGTGGTGACGACGGAGGAGGTCGTGGGCGCGGCGGGCCTCTGACCGCGCCCGGCGGGTCTCAGTCCTTCTTGCCGGAGGCCAGCTCGCGGCTGCGGTCGCGGGCGGCCTCCAGTGCGGCGATCAGGGCGGCCCGTACGCCGTGGTTCTCGAGTTCGCGGATGGCGTTGATGGTCGTGCCCGCGGGGGACGTGACGTTCTCGCGGAGCTTGACCGGGTGTTCGCCGCTGTCGCGGAGCATCGTCGCGGCGCCGATGGCGGACTGGACGATCAGGTCGTGGGCCTTGTCGCGGGGGAGGCCGAGCAGGATGCCCGCGTCGGTCATGGCTTCGACGAGGTAGAAGAAGTACGCCGGGCCGGAGCCGGAGAGGGCGGTGCAGGCGTCCTGCTGGGACTCGGGGACGCGGAGCGTCTTGCCGACGGCGCCGAAGATCTCCTCCGCGTGGCTGAGGTGGTCGGCGGTGGCGTGGCTGCCGGCGGAGATGACCGACATCGCCTCGTCGACCAGGGCGGGGGTGTTCGTCATGACGCGGACGACGGGGGTGCCGGCGGCGAGGCGTTCCTCGAAGAAGGCGGTGGGGATGCCTGCCGCGCCGCTGATGACCAGGCGGTCGGCGGGGACGTGAGGGGCGAGTTCGTCGAGGAGGGTGCCCATGTCCTGCGGCTTCACCGTGAGGATCAGGGTGTCGGCGGTCTTGGCGGCTTCCGGGTTGGTGACCGGGGTGACTCCGTAGCGGGCGCGGAGTTCTTCGGCTCGTTCGGGGCGGCGGGCGGTGACCAGGAGGTCGGCGGGGGGCCAGCCGCCGCGGAGCATGCCGCTCAGGAGGGCTTCGCCGATCTTGCCGGTGCCTAGGACTGCGACTTTCTGGGTCATGTGGTTCATCCTCGCACCGGTGCGTTCTGCGTGCGGGTGGGTGTCCGGTGGGCGGAACTGGGCTGGTGGGCGGGGGTGGGGGTGGGGGGACCGAGCGCGCCGGGCGGGCATGCGGCTAGGCGGTCCTGCGCCTCAAGGTCGCCGCGCCCAGGGTCAGGACCAGTAGCGCGCAGCCCGCGACGATCAAGGCGTCCCGTACGAAGGTGGCTGTCATGTCCGTGTGCCTCAGGACCTCGTTCATGCCGTCGACGGCGTAGGACATGGGGAGGACGTCGGAGATGGTTTCCAGGGCGGGGTGCATGTTGTCGCGGGGGGTGAAGAGGCCGCAGAGGAGGAGTTGGGGGAAGATCACGGCCGGCATGAACTGGACGGCCTGGAATTCGGTGGCCGCGAACGCGGAGACGAAGAGGCCGAGGGCGGTGCCGAGGAGGGCGTCGAGCAGGGCCACCAGGAGCAGGAGCCAGGGGCTGCCCGTGACGTCCAGGCCCAGGATCCAGACGGCGAGGCCCGTGGCCAGTGCCGACTGGACGACGGCGAGGGTGCCGAAGGCGAGGGCGTAGCCGGCGATGAGGTCGCCCTTGCCGAGGGGCATGGCGAGGAGGCGTTCGAGGGTGCCCGAGGTGCGTTCGCGCAGGGTGGCGATGGAGGTCACCAGGAACATCGTGATCAGGGGGAAGATCCCGAGGAGTGAGGCGCCGATGCTGTCGAAGGTGCGGGGGCTGCCGTCGAAGACGTAGCGGAGCAGGAACAGCATCACGCAGGGGATGAGGATCAGCAGCGCGATGGTGCGGGGGTCGTGGGTGAGCTGGCGGAGGACCCGGGCCGCGGTCGCGGTGGTGCGGGCCGCGCTCAGGGCCCTCGGCGGGGTGGGGCTGAGCTTGTGGGTGTCGGTGGGGGTCATCGGGTCGTCTCCTTCGTGCGTGTTGCCGCCTTCGCCTCGTCGACCAGGTGGAGGAAGGCCTCCTCGACCGTGGCCGCGCCGGTGCGGGTGCGCAGGGCGTCCGGTGTGCCGTCGGCGAGGATCTCGCCCTGGCGCATGAGGAGGAGGCGGTGGCAGCGCTCGGCCTCGTCCATGACGTGGGAGGAGACGAGGAGGGTCGCTCCGCGGGTGGTCGCGATGTCGTGGAAGAGGTTCCAGAGGTCGCGGCGCAGGACGGGGTCGAGGCCGACGGTGGGTTCGTCGAGGACGAGGAGTTCGGGGGTGCCGAGGAGGGCCACGGCGAGGGAGACGCGGCCTCGTTGGCCGCCGGAGAGGTTGCCGGCGAGGGCGTCGGCGTGGGTGGCGAGGTCGACGTCGGCGATGGCCCGGGTGACGTCTTCGGCGCGGCGGTCGGCGGCTGCTCGGCCAGGGTTCAGGATCGCGGCGAAGTAGTCCAGGTTCTGTCGGACCGTCAGGTCGTCGTAGACGGACGGGGCCTGGGTGACGTAGCCGATGCGGGTGCGCAGGGTGGGGTGGCCGGCGGGGCGGCCGAGGACGTCGAGGGTGCCGGTGACCTTGGCCTGGGTGCCGACGACGGAGCGCATGAGGGTGCTCTTGCCGCAGCCGGAGGGGCCGAGGAGGCCGGTGATCTGGCCGCGCGGGACGGTGAAGTCGAGGTGGCGCAGAACGGTTCGGGGGCCGCGGACGACGGTGAGGTTCTCGGCGTGTACGGCGGGGGTTTCCGGGGGCTCGGGGGGCGGGGAGGACGAGCCGCGAGAGTAATTCATCATGTGATGAATAATGCGCTCGGAGCGGAACGCCGTCAAGGGGTGCGCGGGGTGGCGCAGGCGCGTGGCGGAGTGATCGGAAGGGGACGTTCCGGATCGAGTGCTTCCACATGGAGGTGTCGGTGCGGCGGAACTGTCGCCCCGGACGCTTCCGTTCCCGACAATGGATTTCAGTTCGCCGTGCCTTCCCCCGGGCCGGCGCCCACGCATCTCCCGTCGCTCACCGGAGGTGCTGTCATGCGCTGTGCCGTAGGCAAAGCCGATCTGTCCGCTTCTCTCGTCGTCTTCTTCGTCGCGCTGCCGTTGTGCGTCGGCGTCGCCATGGCCTCCGGTGTGCCCGCCGAGCTGGGGCTGGTCACCGGGATCGTCGGCGGGCTGGTCGCCGGGGCGTTGCCCGGGAGCAGCCTGCGGGTCAGCGGGCCTGCGGCGGGGCTGACCGTGCTGGTGTACGAGGCCGTGCGGGCGTACGGCCCGGAGGTGCTCGGCGTGGTGGTGTGCGCGGCCGGGCTGGTGCAGCTCGGGCTGGGGGCGATGCGGCTCGGCCGGTGGTTCCGGGCGGTGTCCGTGGCCGTCGTGCAGGGGATGTTCGCCGGGATCGGGCTCGTGCTGGTCGCCGGGCAGATGTACGCGCTCGGGGACGCGACGGCTCCCGGGGGCGGGCTCGGGAAGATCGCCGGTCTGGTGTCGCTGCCCGGGCGGGTGGATCCGGTGGCGTTGTCAGTGGGGGGTGCCACGATGGCCGTACTGCTGCTGTGGTCGCGGTGGCGTCGGGGGGCTCGGCTGGTGCCGGGGCCGTTGGTCGCGGTGGCGTCGGCGGCGGCGGTGACCGGTGTGTTCGACCTGGAGGTGCGGCGGGTCGAGGTGCGCGGGCTGCTGGATGCCGTGCGGGTGCCGGAGTTGGCGGATGTCGGGCGGCTGACGGAAGTGGGGGTGATCGGGACGGTCGTGGCGTTCGCGCTGATCGCGTCGGCGGAGTCGCTGTTCAGTGCGGCGGCGGTGGACCGGCTGCACGGGGGGACACGGACGGACTACGACCGGGAGTTGATGGCGCAGGGGGCCGGGAACGCCGTGTGCGGGCTGTTGGGGGCGCTGCCCATGACGGCCGTCATCGTGCGCAGTGCTGCGGGGTGTCCCCCCTCTGGGGGAGTGCAGGCGGGGGCGCGGACCAAGGCGTCGCGGGTGCTGCACGGGGGGTGGCTGCTGCTGTTCACGGTGGTGGTGCCCGGGGTGCTCGGGCTGATTCCGGTGGCGGCGCTGGCCGGGCTGCTCGTGCACGCGGGGTGCGGGCTCGTGCCGGTGCGGGAGGTGCGGGTGTGGTGGAGCGGGCACCGCGGGGAGGTCGTGGTGCTCGGGGTGACGGCGGTGGCGATCGTCCTGGGGAACCTGTTCGAGGGGGTGCTGGTCGGGCTGGCGCTGGCGGTGGCGAAGACCGCGTGGGACACCAGCCATGTGCATGTGGAGACCGAGGACCGGGGGGAGGCCGGGATCGTCGTACGGGTGCTGGGCCATGCGACGTTCCTGCGGCTGCCGAAGCTGCTCGACGCGTTGGACGCGCTGCCGGGTGACCGGGAGGTGCGGCTGGAGCTGGGCGGGCTGCGGCATGTCGACCACGCGTGTGCGACGGCCCTGGAGGGGTGGGCCGCCGCGCGGCGCGGACGTCAGGGGGTGGCGACGATCAGCAGGACGTCGTAGACCTCCTCGACCTCGCCGTTCGGGAATTCCTTCAGAAGGTGCTCGCGCTCGCGGGCGAGGAAGTCCTTCGTGGCCGACTCGCCCTGCACGAGGAAGATCGAGTGGCTGCCTATGTTGGCGAGGTGCCGGTCGATGGGGACGCTGCGGCTCCAGCGGACGACGCGGTGCTCGTGGGCGGGGACGGTCGGCGCGCCCTCGAAGGCCTGTGCCGTCCTGCTCCTGGAGGCGCCCTGCGCGTTGCTGTACTCGCCGTTGAAGTGGTGCCTGATGCGCTCCGCCTGATCGATGATCCACGGCACGTCGACCGCGTGCATGTTCCACCACAGGGCCAGCGCGCCGCCCGGGCGCAGTACCCGCCGCGCCTCGGGCACCGCGCGGGCCGGATCGGTCCAGTGCCAGGCCTGGGCGTAGGTGAGGAGGTCGACGGAGGCGGTGGCGAGCGGGAGGGCGTTGCCGTCGCCGCGGACGAGCGGTACGTGCGGGAGGGAGCAGTGCAGCTGGGCCGCCATTCCGTCACCGGGCTCCACGGCGATCACGTCGGCGCCGCGGGCGTGCAGCAGGGCGGTCGCGATGCCCGTACCGGCGCCGATGTCCGCGACGCGGGCGCCTTCGAGGGGGCGGCCGGCCAGGTCCTCGATCGCGTCGAAGAGGGCGGACGGGTAGGAGGGGCGGTTCGCGGCGTACTGCGCCGCGGCGGCGTTGAAGGAGTGGGCACGGGTGGTGTGGGAGCTGGCCGTCATGGGGCCATGGTGGCCTGCGTGGAGGGCCGGAGAGGTGGGATTCCGGTGAGAAGACCGGGAGCGGGGACGGATATGGGGACGGACGTGGGGGCGGACGCGCGGGTTACTACCGGCGTCGGCGCTTCTTCGACGGGTTGCCCGAGCGGCGGACGGAGAGGCGTTCGTGCTCCTTGCGTGCCGTCTCGTACTCCTCGCGGAGGAGTTTCTCGCCGGGGGCCTCGGTGAGGGAGCGGAAGAAGTGGGCGAGGAGCGAGCCGACGAAGCCGATCGCGAGCAGGCCGCGCAGGGAGGCCTGACGGTCGGGGTCGGGACGCCTGCTGAAGCCGCCCCACGTGTGGGCGAAGGCGAGGGAGCTGCAGACGGCGAACATCACGACGACGAGGAGCGTGACCAGGCTGCCGGTGCCGGCGATGCTCAGGCCTTCGAACGCGAAGCGGAGGACCAGGCAGGAGGCGACGGCCGCGGCGAGCGAGCCCACGGCCACGCCGACGCGGCGGGCGGTGTAGCCGTTGTCGTGGTTCACCCAGGTGGTGCCGAAGAAGCGCAGGGGCTCGGGGCGGGGGCCGGTGGGGGCGGCCGGAGAGCCCGCGCGGGTGTCCGGGGTGCCGGTTTCGTCGCTCACGGGTCGATTATGGCTCTGGTGTGCGAGCCGCCGTGGCGCAGGCTCCCCTGTCGACCGGGGATGCCTGCGCCCTCGTACGCGGGTCAGCCGCAGCGCGACGTCACGTAGCCGTCGGCGCCCGTCTTGACGTACGCGTCGGAGACGAACTGGCCGCTGCCGATGTTGTCCCAGATGTTCGACGTGCCGTACGGGCCGGCGACCGTCGTGCCCGGGGTCTGGCAGTAGATCGGCACGTTGGCGCCCTCGGCGAGGGTGCGGACGATGCCGTACTGGGTGCCGGGGCCGCTGCGGACGTTGAGGTGGATGCCCGGGGCCACCGGGTAGTAGTGGACGGCCGCCGCCGCGACCGCCGTGGCGCCCTCGACGGCTTCTCTGTCTTCTCTCTCTTCCACGTGCTCGACAGACATGTGAATCTCCCCCCGTTGAACCCATGACCGACATGGGATCCCGTTGATTCCCCTGAAACGCGACATGAAACACATGTGCGCAACTCGTACGCGGAGGCTAGCAAGTCGTCTCGGTCTCGTACGAGTCATCGACTAGGCTCCGTGCGTCGCGCGCGCGGACGAACAGCACGGGGGTGGTCCCATGGCGCCACGGCAGGACAGCGGGGCGGGCGCGGAAGCGGAACTTCCCGAGTACGCCGGTCACTACCGTCTGGACTCGTGTCTGGGCTCCGGTGGCATGGGGGTCGTCCACCTGGCCCGCAGCACCTCGGGCCTGAAGCTCGCGGTGAAGGTCGTGCACGCCCAGTTCGCCATGGACCCCGAGTTCAGGGGGCGGTTCCGGCAGGAGGTCGGCGCCGCGCGGAGGGTCAGCGGCGCCTTCACCGCGCCCGTCGTCGACGCCGACCCGGAGGCCGAACGGCCCTGGATGGCCACGCTGTTCATCCCGGGGCCGACCCTCTCCGAGCATGTGAAGCGGAACGGTCCGATGGCGCCCGCCCAGTTGCGCCGGCTGATGGCCGGGCTCGCCGAGGCGCTGCGGGACATCCACCGGGTCGGTGTCGTGCACCGGGACCTCAAGCCCAGCAACGTGCTGCTCGCCGACGACGGGCCGAAGGTCATCGACTTCGGCATCTCGCGGCCCACGGACAGTGAACTGCGCACGGAGACCGGGAAGTTGATCGGCACTCCGCCGTTCATGGCGCCGGAGCAGTTCCGGCGGCCGAGGGAGGTCGGGCCGGCCGCCGACATCTTCGCGCTCGGGTCGGTGCTGGTGCACGCGGCGACGGGGCGCGGGCCGTTCGACTCCGACAGCCCGTACGTCGTCGCCTACCAGGTCGTGCACGACGAGCCGGACCTCACCGGCGTCCCGGAGAGCCTCGCGCCGCTGGTACTGCGCTGCCTCGCCAAGGAGCCCGAGGAGCGGCCCACGCCGGACGAGTTGATGCGCGAACTGCGGTCGGTGGCTGCGTCGTACGACACGCAGGCGTTCATACCGGAACAGCGGTCCGTCCCCGTCGAGACCGAGGCCGGGCGCGAGGACGAGATCGACGTCGCGGGCGAGATCCGGGTCGCGGGCGCGATCGACGCGCCGGGGCGGCCGGAGCCCGGGAGCGAGCGGCACCGGAGTGTCGGCGGGTGGCTGCGCAGGAAGGCGGTGCTCGCCGCCGGTGCGACCGTGTTGGTCGTGGGCGGTGTGCTCGGCTCGGTGCAGTGGTTCGGTGCGGAGGCGAGCGCGCCGAGGCCCGCCGCGCCGAAGGCGGTGGCGGCCGCGTTCCGGGCGTGGGAGGTGAAGCCGGTCTCCGCGGCTCGCGGTCTGCGGCAGTGCTCCCACGGCGCCGGGAAGCTGCTGTGCGCGCAGCCCGGGCTGGTCTTCGCGCTCGATCCGGCCGACGGTTCCCTGCTGTGGAAGCACGCCTCCGCCACCTCCCGCTACGACGGGCCGCCGGTCGTGGCGGGCGGGCTCGTACAGCCCTCGGTGAAGCACGGGCAGCGGCTGGAGGCGCTCGATCCGGCGTCGGGCAAGCCGCGGTGGCAGCGGAAGGTGCCTCCGTACAGCGGGATGCGGGTGGTCGGC
This sequence comes from Streptomyces sp. NPDC048751, assembly GCF_043198595.1. Taxonomy (NCBI): domain Bacteria; kingdom Bacillati; phylum Actinomycetota; class Actinomycetes; order Kitasatosporales; family Streptomycetaceae; genus Streptomyces; species Streptomyces sp. NPDC048751. Next base: position 53,893 of record NZ_JBICUX010000029.1, on the reverse strand, counting down.
CGCATGCTTCTGCTGACCGGCGCCGACGGGACCGTGACCGGCGTGGACGCCGCTTCGGGCGACACGAAGTGGAAGCGGGCGGTGCCGGGGCAGGCGACGCCGGCGTTCTTCTCCTTCGCCGGGGACCCGCTCGCCTACACGGTGAGCGGCAGCGTCGACGGGAAGCGGACACGGGTCACGGCGCTGGACCCGGCCACCGGGGACGTGCGCTGGGAGGCGCAGCTCGAGGGGACGCTGAATCCGGTCGGCTCGCAGGACGGGTCGGTGTTCTTCCTGTCCATCGACAACGCCTTCCAGCGGGCGGACGCCGTCGTGCGCTACACCCCGGGGACGAAGGCCGCACGCCGGGTGAAGCTGCCGGTGCCCCGCCCGGACGCCCATGCGAGCGTGCGCGGGAACGTGGTGCACATCCTGTCGTTCGGTGGCTCGCTGGAGGCCGTGGACATCGACTCGGGCAAACGGCTGTGGCTTCTGGAGACGTCCATCAGCCGTGGCTCGGCACCGGTCGCCGACGCCGCTCATGTGTACGTCGCGGCGGCCGACGGGCGGCTGCTCGCCGTCGACGCCCGCACCGGCAGGCTCGTCGGGCAGACGCCGCCCCGGCTGGCCGCCGACGCCGACTCGGTCGCGGCCGCGCTGCCCGAGCCGGTGCTCTCCGCGGGGCGCGTCTTCGCGAGCGCGCCGGACGGCACGGTGTTCGGGGTGGACGCGCGGGATCCGGCCGGGTGGTGACGTGCGTGAGGGCCGCCCCGGTGGGGACGGCCCTCACGATGCCGATGCGTTGACGGTGCCTCAGCCCAGCTTGCTGACGTCCCGCACCGCGCCCTTGTCGGCGCTGGTCGCCATGGCGGCGTAGGCGCGCAGGGCGGCGGAGACCTTGCGGTCGCGGTTCTTCGGGGCGTAGACGCCGTTCAGGGCCTGCTCTCGGCGGGCCAGTTCCGCGTCGTCGACGAGCAGCTCGATCGAGCGGTTCGGGATGTCGATGCGGATGCGGTCGCCGTCCTCGACGAGGGCGATGGTGCCGCCGCCGGCCGCCTCGGGCGAGGCGTGGCCGATGGAGAGGCCGGACGTGCCGCCGGAGAAGCGGCCGTCGGTGATCAGCGCGCAGGTCTTGCCGAGGCCGCGGCCCTTCAGGTACGAGGTCGGGTAGAGCATCTCCTGCATACCGGGGCCGCCCTTGGGGCCCTCGTAGCGGATGACGACGACGTCGCCGTCGGTGATCTGCTTCAGCAGGATCTTCTCGACGGCCTCCTCCTGCGACTCGCAGACGACCGCCGGGCCCTCGAAGGTCCAGATCGACTCGTCGACGCCGGCCGTCTTCACCACGCAGCCGTCAACGGCGAGGTTGCCCTTGAGGACCGCGAGACCGCCGTCCTTGGAGTACGCGTGCTCGGCGGAGCGGATGCAGCCGCCCTCGGCGTCCTCGTCGAGGGCCTCCCAGCGCTCGGACTGGGAGAAGGCCTCGGCGGAGCGCACGCAACCCGGGGCCGCGTGCCACAGCTCGATCGCCTCGGGCGACGGGGAGCCGCCGCGCACGTCCCACGTCTTGAGCCAGTCGGCCAGGGACGGGCTGTGGACGGAGTGCACGTCCTCGTTCAGCAGGCCCGCGCGGTGCAGCTCGCCGAGCAGGGCGGGGATGCCGCCGGCGCGGTGCACGTCCTCCATGTAGTACGTGCGGTCCTTCGCGACGTTCGGAGCCACCTTGGCCAGGCAGGGGACCCGGCGGGAGACCGCGTCGATCTCGCCCAGGCCGAAGGGGACGCCCGCCTCCTGGGCCGCCGCCAGCAGGTGCAGGATCGTGTTGGTCGAGCCGCCCATCGCGATGTCGAGGGCCATCGCGTTCTCGAAGGCCGCGAAGGAGGCGACGCTGCGCGGCAGGACCGTCTCGTCGTCCTGCTCGTAGTAGCGGCGGGTGATGTCCATGACCGTGCGGGCCGCGTCGACGTACAGCCGCTTGCGGGCCGTGTGGGTGGCCAGGACCGAGCCGTTGCCGGGGAGGGAGAGGCCGATGGCCTCGGTGAGGCAGTTCATCGAGTTGGCGGTGAACATGCCGGAACAGGAGCCGCAGGTCGGACAGGCGTTCTCCTCGATACGGAGGATGTCCTCGTCCGAGATCTTGTCGTTCACCGCGTCGGAGATCGCGTCGACCAGGTCGAGCGTGCGGACCGTGCCGTCGACCAGCGTGGCCCGGCCGGACTCCATCGGGCCGCCGGAGACGAACACCGTGGGGATGTTCAGCCGCAGGGCCGCGTTGAGCATGCCCGGGGTGATCTTGTCGCAGTTGGAGATGCAGATCAGGGCGTCGGCGCAGTGGGCCTCGACCATGTACTCCACGCTGTCCGCGATCAGGTCGCGGGAGGGCAGGGAGTAGAGCATGCCGCCGTGGCCCATGGCGATGCCGTCGTCGACGGCGATCGTGTTGAACTCGCGCGGGATGCCGCCGGCCTCGACGATCGCCTCGCTGACGATCCGGCCGACCGGCTGGAGGTGGGTGTGGCCCGGGACGAACTCGGTGAAGCTGTTGGCGACCGCGATGATCGGCTTGCGGCCGATGTCCGCACCGGGTACACCGGAGGCGCGCATAAGGGCGCGGGCGCCCGCCATGTTGCGGCCGTGGGTGACTGTGCGGGACCTCAGCTCGGGCATCGTCGCTCGCTCCTTAGGGACTGCAGATTTCCAGGACTGCAGAGACTGCGATCAGAGACTTCTGACTTGTGTCGAGCGTACGCCGGTCATCCAGGGGGCGGACAGCTTGTCCGGAATGCGGGATGTACGTCTCATGATGGCCCACCGGGCTCAAGGGGCGGTCAGGTGTCCCTGGACCACCGGGGCCACCCGCGCGACGATCTGCTCCAGGTCCGCCGAGGCCAGCGGCTCCACCTTGATCACGTACCGCAGCATCGCGCACCCCACGAGCTGGGCGGCCGCGAGCTCGGCGCGCAGTTCCGCGTCGGGGAGGTCGAGCTGGGCGGCGATGCGGCGCAGCAGCTGGGTGGCGACCAGGCGGCGGAAGACGGCGGCCGCGGTCTCGTTGTTCACCGCGGACCGGACGATAGCCAGCAGGGGCTTACGGGTGGTGGGGTTCTCCCAGACGCCGAAGATGAAGCGGGTGAGCCGCTCCCCCACCCCCTCCAGCGGGCCGTCGGCGACCGTCTCGGGCGCGTTGAGTGCGGGCGCGAAGGCGACCTCGATCGCCGCCTCGAAGACCTGCTCCTTGGTGCCGAAGTAGTGGTGCACCAGCGCGGAGTCCACGTCGGCCGCCTTGGCGATGCCGCGCACGGACGTCTTGTCGTACCCACGCTCGGCGAACTCCTCGCGGGCCGCCGTCAGGATGCGGTCACGGGTGTCGGCGGCCTCCGTACGCGGGGGGCGGCCGCGGCGCCGGGCGGTGGCTCCGGTCATGACCGGGCACCTTCGCGCGGCGACGCTGCGGAGGCGGTGCTGTTCATCGCCGGGGCACCTTCGCGGGGCGGCGCTGCGGAAGCGGTGCCGTTCATCGCCGGGGCACCTTCGCTCCCGCGGCCAGGTGGAGGCGGGCGAAGGCCAGGGCTTCGGCGAGGTCGGCCTCGCGCTCCGCGCCGGACATGGCGCGGCGGGTGTTGACCTCGATGACGACGTGGCCGTCGAACCCGGTCACGGCGAGACGTTCCAGCAGCTCCGCGCAGGGCTGGTTGCCGCGGCCGGGGACGAGGTGCTCGTCCTTCGCCGACCCCTTGCCGTCCGCGAGGTGGACGTGTCCGAGACGGTCACCCATGCGGTCGACCATCTGGAGGGCGTCGGCGCGGGCCGTGGAGGAATGGCTGAGGTCGATCGTGAAGTGACGGTAGTCGTCCTTCGTCACGTCCCAGTCGGGGGCGTAGGCGAGCATCTCCCGGTCGCGGTAGCGCCAGGGATACATGTTCTCGACAGCGAACCGTACGTCCGTCTCGTTCGCCATCCGCCAGATCCCGGCGACGAAGTCACGCGCGTACTGGCGCTGCCAGCGGAACGGCGGGTGCACGACGACCGTGGAGGCGCCGAGCTTCTCCGCCGCCGTGCGGGCGCGCTGGAGCTTGACCCAGGGGTCGGTGGACCAGACGCGCTGCGTGATGAGCAGGCAGGGGGCGTGCACGGCGAGGATCGGGACCTGGTGGTAGTCGCTGAGTCTGCGCAGCGCGTCGATGTCCTGGCTGACCGGGTCGTTCCACACCATGATCTCGACGCCGTCGTAGCCCAGGCGCGCGGCGATCTCGAAGGCCGTCGCCGTCGACTCCGGGTAGACGGAAGCCGTCGAGAGGGCGACCTTCGCATCCGGGATCCGGACCACGTCCCTTGGTTCTGCCACGAGGGACAGCGTACGGGGTGGGGCCCGGGTGAGGCCGTGCTCCAGGGCGCCGTTGTGGCCGGACGCACACACCTTCGGGCCTCGGGAGCCGTTCACCGGACGCACGGACGACGGCAGGCGCGCGGCGAAACCGAGCGCATCGGGTGGAGCTCGATGTCGATCAGCCCACGTACTGACCGGCGACGCGGCGGACTGCACGGGTTCGGCCCGGCGACCGCGGAGGGGCGTTCCTTCGGGGGCGCCGGCCCGCGCCCCCGGGTGGCTACAGCGAGCCCATGTGATCAAGGCGCCGCAGTATCACGCCCTCGCGCAGGGCCCACGGGCAGATCTCCAGCGTTTCTATGCCGAAGAGGTCCATCGCGCCCTCGGCCACCAGGGCGCCCGCGAGGAGTTGGCCCGCGCGGCCCTCCGAGACGCCCGGCAGCTCCGCGCGCTGGGCGGTCGTCATGGCGGACAGGCGCGGTACCCAGGCCTCCAGGGACTCCCGCTTGAGATCGCGCTGGACGTACAGGCCCTCGGTGGAGCGGGCGGCGCCGGCGAGGCGGGCGAGCTGCTTGAAGGTCTTCGACGTGGCGACGACGTGGTCGGGGGCGCCGAAGCGGCTGAACTCGCCGACGGTACGAGCGATCTCGGTGCGTGCGTGCCGGCGCAGCGCCCGTATGTCCTCGGGGTCGGGCGGGTCGCCGGGCAGCCAGGCGGCGGTGAGCCGGCCCGCGCCCAGGGGCAGGGAGACCGCGGTGTCCGGCTCCTCGTCGATGCCGTAGGCGATCTCCAGGGAGCCGCCGCCGATGTCCAGGACCAGCAACTTCCCGACCGACCAGCCGAACCAGCGGCGGGCCGCGAGGAAGGTGAGCCGGGCCTCCTCCGCGCCGGTGAGGACCTGGAGCTCGACGCCGGTCTCGTCCTGCACGCGCGCGAGGACGTCGTCGGCGTTGCTGGCCTCGCGCACGGCGGAGGTCGCGAACGGCAGCAGGTCCTCGACGCCCTTGTCCTCGGCGGCCTGGAGCGACTCCTGGACGACCGAGATCAGTTTGTCGACCCCCTCGGGGCCGATGGCTCCGTCCCCGTCGAGGAGTTGGGCGAGGCGAAGTTCCGCCTTGTGCGAATGCGCGGGCAGCGGCCGTGCGCCGGGGTGCGCGTCCACCACCAGCAGATGCACCGTGTTCGATCCCACGTCGAGGACACCGAGTCTCATGGAGGGCACGCTACTGCCCGCGAGGCCGCGGGCAGTCCCCACTGCGGCCTTCGGCGACTTACCCTGGACGGGTGCCAAAGACGAAAAAGGCGAAGCCTGACAAATCCACCGGCGGTTCACCGAAGATGTCGAAGAAGGCCCTGGCCGCGGACGAGAAGGGCCTCGACTTCGCGCGCGCGTGGGTGGAGTTCCCGGATCCGGCGGACGACGAGCAGGTCTTCCGCTGCGATCTGACCTGGCTGACCTCTCGCTGGACCTGCATCTTCGGAAGCGGCTGCCAGGGCATCCAGGCGGGCCGCGCCGACGACGGCTGCTGCACGTTGGGGGCCCACTTCTCCGACGAGGACGACGAGAAACGCGTCGCCGAACATGTGGCGAGGCTCACTCCGGAGATCTGGCAGCACTACGACGAGGGCACGGAGAACGGCTGGGTCTCGAAGGACGACGAGGGTTCCCGCCAGACCCGCCCGTTCAACGGCTCCTGCATCTTCCAGAACCGGCCCGGCTTCGCCGGCGGCGCGGGCTGCTCGCTGCACATCCTGGCGCTGCGGGAGGGCCGCGAGCCGCTCGAGACCAAGCCGGACGTGTGCTGGCAGCTGCCGATCCGGCGCACCTACGACTGGATCGACCGGCCCGACGACACGCGGGTGCTCCAGGTGTCGATCGGCGAGTACGACCGCCGCGGCTGGGGCCCCGGCGGCCACGACCTCCACTGGTGGTGCACCTCGGCGACCTCGGCACACGGCGCCGGCGACCCGGTGTACGTGTCCTACCGCCCCGAACTGACCGAACTGATGGGCAAGGCCGGTTACGACCGTCTCGTGGAGCTGTGCGAGGCGCGACTGGCGTCGCAGCTGCCGCTGATGGCACCGCATCCGGCGGATCCGGATCCGGCGCGGCCGACGGCCGGTGGCGCCGATGGAGCCGGTGGGGCCTGAGGGGGCTGCGGGGGTGTAGGGCCGGTGGGGCCTTGGGGTGAGGGGCCGAGGGGCCGAGGGGGGCTCCGCCTCTCCCCTGCCCTTGTCAGGCCTCATCCCGACGGGCTCGGCTGGTCGCTCTCGCTCGGGGACGGTGTGGGGTCCGCCGTGGCGGGTGGGGTCGAGGTGTCGGGGGTGGGCTCCGGGGACTGTGGTGGGTGCGTCGGGGTGGGGGCCGTGGTGGGTGGGTTCGTGGGGCTCGGGTCCGGGTGGGGTGGGGGTGGGTCGCCGGGGTCGGTGGGCTGGGGGTGGGGGCCGGGGGCGGTGCCGTAGCCCTCGATGGAGATGACGGCGCCCGCCGGGGAGATCGCCACGCGCGCGCTCCAGTGCCCTGAGGGCTCGCGCAGGGCGTCGACGTACACCTTGATCGTCAACGATTCGCCGGGCCGGAGCGTTCCCGAGGACCGGCTCAGGTAGAGCCAGGGCGCCGAGGTGGACGCGGACCAGCGCACCGGCGCGTCACCGGTCGCGGTGAGGGTGACGAATGTGGTGTCGCCGCTGGTGCCGGCCTGAACGGAGAGGTGCCCCGCCCCCTTCCGGCCGGCGCGCGTGGCGCTGATCACCTCCACGGACACGTCGGGCTCGTCGCCCTTGCCGAGGCGGCGGCCGGGCTGGGTGCTGGCGTTGCCCGCGTTCTGGTAGCCGCCCACCGCCTCGCCGTCGAGGCTGTCGGGCCCCTGGAGCTCGCTCGCGCTGGCCGCGCGGCCGTCGGCGCCCTCGGCGGTCGGCGTGCCCCGGTAGGCGGCCCACAGGGCGAGCACGGGGGCGGCGACGACGGTGGCCACCACGGTCGTCGTGACGGCACGCGCGCGTAGGCGGTCCCTTCGGGCCGCGCGGTCCTTGGGGTCCATCGGGAAACCGCGCCGGTCGAAGCGCGGGACGCCGGCGCCCCGCGCGCGTGGGTGGTGCGCCAGGGCGCGGTGCAGCGCCGCACGGGGCGCCTCCAGGAGGGGCAGTTCGGCGGGCGTGACGCTGGCGCCGGGCCAGCGGCCGGGGACCGCGCGCTCGGCGGTGTGGCGGCAGCGCGGGCAGTCGTCGACGTGCCGGACGAGTTCGCGGCGCAGGGCCGAGCCGAGCACCAGTTGGTTGTCGCCGGTGAGGCGGGCCACGCTCGGACAGGTGCCGGTCTCCACGACGGCGAGGGCCGCGCGGGTGCGCTCGACCTCGCAGGCGGCGGAGGCGAGCAGGTCACGGGCGGCGGCGAGGTCCATGCCGAGGACGGCGGCGACCTCGTGGGCGGCCAGGTGGTGGCGCACGGCGAGTTCGAGTGCCTCACGCTGCTCGGGGGTCGTCCCCGCGGCCTCCGGCCAGGCGAGCCGGGCGAGTTCGCGCCGCCGCTCCTCCTGGACGTCGCCCGGGACGGACGGTCCCGCGGGCTGCGCGGCGGGCAGCCGGTGGGCACCGTGGCGGCCCGCCGCGTGGGTGGCCTGACGTTTCTGCTTGGCCTCGGCCAGCTTGCGCAGGCACGCCCAGCGGGCCATCGCGTACAGCCAGGCCCTGCGGTCGCCGGTGGCCTCCGGGAAGCGCTGCCCGCGCCGCTCGGCGAGCGCGAGGACGTCACCGAGGGCGGCGGTCGCCGCGTCGTGGTCGCACAGCACCGACAGGCAGTAGGTGAACAGGCCGTCCAGGTACGGCTCGTAGCGCGCGGGCGGCCGCTGTGCCACCGTGCGCGCCGCGCCCCGATCGCGCGCCTCGCGGTGCGCCCGGTGTGCGCCTGTGGTGCGGGTCGAAATCTCCGGACTGCTGCTCATCACCCGTGCGACCGTAGGTGGCGGGAGATGTCCCGTTCTCCCCCCTTGAGCACTTTTAATTCGTACGGGTGAAACGATCCCTCATACGGGGAGCGGAACGGTTTATTCCGCTGCTCGGACGTCCCTGAGGGCGCCCCGGGCGGCGGACGGAGCGGGCCGGGTGGGTCCCGGGGTGGGCCTCCGGGCGGGTTGCCGGGTGCCGCCCGCGTTGTCAGTGGCGGCGGTTACGGTTCGTCCATGGCTGCCCGTACGAAGACCACCAAGGACCGCCCGTCCTACCGCTGCACCGAGTGCGGCTGGCAGACGGCCAAGTGGCTCGGTCGCTGCCCCGAGTGCCAGGCCTGGGGGACGATCGAGGAGTACGGCGCGCCCGCGGTCCGTACGACGGCGCCCGGGCGGGTCACCAACTCCGCCCTGCCCATCGGCCAGGTCGACGGCCGCCAGGCGACCGCCCGCTCCACCGGTGTGCCGGAGCTGGACCGGGTGCTCGGCGGCGGGCTGGTGCCCGGCGCGGTGGTGCTGCTCGCGGGCGAGCCCGGCGTCGGCAAGTCGACGCTGCTGCTGGACGTGGCGGCCAAGGCGGCGAGTGACGAACATCGCACGCTGTATGTGACGGGTGAGGAGTCGGCGAGCCAGGTCCGGCTGCGCGCCGACCGCATCAAGGCCCTCGACGACCACCTGTATCTCGCCGCCGAGACCGATCTCTCCGCCGTGCTCGGCCACTTGGACGCGGTGAAGCCGTCGCTGCTGGTCCTCGACTCCGTGCAGACGGTGGCCTCCCCGGAGATCGACGGCGCGCCGGGCGGCATGGCGCAGGTGCGGGAGGTCGCGGGCGCCCTGATCCGGGCCTCCAAGGACCGCGGGATGTCCACACTCCTGGTGGGCCATGTCACCAAGGACGGCGCCATCGCCGGACCTCGCCTCCTGGAGCATCTCGTGGATGTCGTCCTGCACTTCGAGGGCGACCGGCACGCGCGCCTGCGTCTCGTGCGAGGCGTCAAGAACCGCTACGGCGCGACGGACGAGGTCGGCTGCTTCGAACTGCACGACGAGGGCATCACGGGCCTGGCCGACCCAAGTGGACTTTTCCTGACTCGTCGTGACGAACCGGTCCCCGGCACCTGCCTGACGGTCACCCTGGAGGGCCGCCGCCCCCTGGTCGCCGAGGTCCAGGCGCTCACGGTCGACTCACAGATCCCCTCCCCCCGGCGCACGACGTCCGGCCTGGAGACCTCCCGTGTCTCGATGATGCTGGCCGTGCTGGAGCAGCGGGGCCGGATCAGCGCTCTCGGCAAACGGGACATCTACTCGGCGACGGTCGGCGGCGTGAAGCTCTCGGAGCCGGCCGCGGACCTGGCGATCGCCCTCGCCCTGGCCTCCGCGGCCAGCGACACCCCCCTGCCGAAGAACCTCGTCGCGATCGGCGAGGTGGGCCTCGCGGGCGAGGTCAGACGGGTCACGGGCGTTCAGCGCCGGCTCGCGGAGGCGCACCGTCTGGGCTTCACGCACGCGCTCGTGCCGGGCGATCCGGGCAAGATCCCCGCCGGTATGAAGGTCCTGGAAGTCGCGGACATGGGGGACGCCCTGCGGGTGCTGCCGCGCTCCCGTCGGCGAGAGGCCCCACGGGACGCGGAGGAGCGCCGGTAGACTTTGCCCAGGTCTCGCCCGTCCGTACGAACGAGTGCGCGAAACGGGAGCGCCCCAGAACCTGCGACCGGAGGAGTGCAGTGGCAGCCAACGACCGGGCGGCAGCTCCCGGAAAGTCCGGTGGGAGCTCCGGTGCCGACGGCCTGATGCGCGCCTCGCTGAGCGCGGTCGCTCCCGGCACGGCGCTGCGTGACGGCCTCGAGCGGGTCCTGCGCGGCAACACCGGCGGTCTCATCGTGCTCGGCTTCGACAAGACGGTCGAGACGATGTGCACGGGCGGTTTCGTCCTGGACGTCGAGTTCACGGCGACCCGGCTGCGCGAGCTGTGCAAGCTCGACGGCGGCATCGTGCTCTCCTCCGACCTGTCGAAGATCCTCCGCGCGGGCGTGCAGTTCGTGCCGGACGCGACGATCCCCACGGAGGAGACGGGCACCCGGCACCGTACGGCGGACCGCGTCTCCAAGCAGGTCGGCTTCCCGGTGGTCTCGGTCTCGCAGTCCATGCGGCTGATCGCCCTGTACGTCGACGGCCAGCGCCGCGTCCTGGAGGACTCGGCGGCGATCCTGTCCCGTGCCAACCAGGCCCTGGCGACCCTGGAGCGCTACAAGCTCCGCCTGGACGAGGTCGCGGGCACGCTGTCGGCGCTGGAGATCGAGGACCTGGTGACGGTCCGGGACGTCTCCGCGGTGGCCCAGCGGCTGGAGATGGTGCGCCGCATCGCCACCGAAATCGCTGAATACGTGGTCGAACTGGGCACGGACGGTCGGCTGCTCGCCCTCCAGCTCGACGAGCTGATCGCGGGCGTGGAGCCCGAGCGTGAGCTGGTCGTACGGGACTACGTCCCCGAGCCGACGGCGAAGCGCTCCCGCACGGTCGACGAGGCGCTGTACGAGCTGGACGCCCTCTCCCACGCCGAGCTTCTCGAAATGTCCACGGTGGCAAGGGCGCTGGGCTACACGGGCTCGCCGGAGGCGCTCGACTCCGCGGTCTCGCCCCGTGGCTTCCGCCTGCTGGCCAAGGTGCCGCGCCTCCCGGGCGCCATCATCGACCGTCTCGTGGAGCACTTCGGGGGCCTGCAGAAACTGCTCGCCGCAAGCGTCGACGACCTCCAGACGGTCGACGGCGTCGGCGAGGCCCGGGCCCGAAGCGTTCGGGAAGGTCTGTCGCGGCTGGCCGAGTCCTCCATTCTGGAGCGGTACGTCTGAGTTCCTGGCCCGATGCCCCAACGTCCGGGCCTTCCCCCCCGGTTGACCCAAATACCGTTGCGTGGACTGATCATGCGAGGTAGCTTGACGCCGACCATTTCGTTCGATTCTCAATTCGAACTCTGAGGGGGAAATCCATGAAGAAGCGCCTGATGGGAACGTTCGCCGCGGCGGCGGTTCTCGCCCCAGCGTTAATCTTTGCGGGCTCAGGGCAGGCGTTCGCCGCCGGCAACCCGGTCACCTGGAAGAACAACTGGACCGACGGTTACCTGGCGTACAACAACTCCCGCGTCCGTCTGGTTTCCGGCACTGGCTACTCCACACAGTGGACCGAGTACAGGCAGTCCGACGGCACCTACTTGATGAAGTTCACTGGCAACGGGAAGTGCCTCGACAGCAACAGCGACGGTGACGTGTACCTTCTCGACTGCAACGGTGGCGACTACCAGAAGTGGCACGAGATCCACGAGTCCACCGGCTGGGTCCTCAAGAACAAGGCCACCGGGCTCGTCCTCGACACGGGGGGCACCGGAGTGGTCTACACCGACAGGCGAGGCGCCTCCACGAACTCGGCCCAGCACTGGAGCTGAACCTCAGTTCACACCACAGTGAAGAGACACCCCCGGCCTCGTCGAGACCGGGGGTGTCCCCTTTCCCGGCCGTCCCGGACGGCCCGCAGAGTCCCTGCTCAGTCGGCCGACAGCACGAAGGACGCCTGTGCCTTCGCGAACCCCGGCGCCTTCGCTTCCAGGAGGTACGTCCCCGCGGCCGCCGACCCGGACGGCGGCGTCGCGCACTCCGGGGCGCTCGGCTTGCGGTCCCACTTCACGGTGTAGGTGATGCTGGTGCCCGCGGGCACCCGGTACAGCAGGCTGCCGGAGGTCTTGGGGCAGTCCGCCGAGGACCAGTAGTCGTCCTCGCTGCCCGCCTGAGTGACCGTCAACACCGCGCTCTTCGGGCCGAGATCGACCTTGCAGTCATGTGCGGAGGTGTTCTTCGCGACCAGTTGGAAGGTCGGCGTCTGGTCGGGCGAGTACGTGTTGTGGACGCTGCGCAGGGTCAACGTGACCACACTGGACGTGCAGTTGGGCAGGGTCGAACCGGCGGGCAACGCGGTTCCCGTGCCGCCGGAGCCGACAGTGACCTCGCCCGCCCCGCCGGAACCCCCGGAGCCCGATCCGCTCCCGCCGGCCCCACCGGAGCCCCCTGAGCCGGAGCCCGACCCGCTTCCGGAACCGTCGTCGGAGCCGGACCCCGACCCGGAGCCCGACCCGGAGCCGGAGCCGCTGGAGTCCCCGCCGCCCGACTCGTCGCGTCCGCCCGGCGCTTGACTGATCGCGGGCCCCGAACTGGAGGGGCCCGGCGTGATCGTGGGCGCGGGATTCTTGCCGTTGGAGCCGTCGCCCTGGTCCTTCCCGCCCCCTCCGCCCGCGAGGACGATCCAGGCGACCAGAAGCGTCAACAGTGCTACCACGGACAGCAGTACGGCCCTCCGACGCCAGTAGATGGAGGAGGGAAGCGGCCCGACCGGATTGCGCAGAGATCCCACGGCGCAAACTGTACGAGAGATCACCCGGTTCGCTCGCGTCACCCGCCGCCGGAGCGCACAAGTTTTCACGATCATCATTCCGCGAACTGCCGTCCCACCCCTGTCTTTCGTCAGGTGCGGTACGCGACGATCGCAGGGTGTGACGGCGACGGCCGGTCGCCTACCGTCCGTGACCATGAACTCCGAGGACGCCGGGCTCTACCGCGACATCACCGACTTCGCCCATGACACCCCCGCGTGGGTACAGCACTTGACCGAGGCCTGGACGGAAGCCGGCCTGCTGCTCTTCGCCGCGCTGTTCGTCACGACGTGGTGGCGGTCCCGCGGCGCCACACCCCGCACCTTCGCGATCGCGGTCCTTGCACCTCTGGCCACTGCTGTGGCGTACGTCTGCAGTGAAGTGCTGAAGTCGGCCGTCACCGAGGAACGTCCGTGCCGAGCGGTCGCCGACGCGGCGGCCTCCCTCACGCCCTGCCCGCCGCACGGCGACTGGTCGTTCCCCAGCAACCACGCCACGATCGCGGGCGCCGCCGCCGTCGCCCTGGCGCTCGCCCGGCGCGCACTGCTGTGGCTGACGGCCCCGATGGCCCTTCTCATGGCCTTCTCCCGGGTCTACGTCGGCGTGCACTACCCGCACGACGTCGCCGCGGGGCTCCTGCTCGGCGCGGTCGTCGCCGCCATGGCCGTACGCCTGTGCACACGTCCGGCGGCGCGGGTGGCGGAGGCGATGCGGGGGTCGTCGGCGGGCCTCGTACGGTGGCTCACCGGGCCCGGGCCGGTGCCGTCCCCCACCACCGCGTACGCGTCGGTGGAGCACCGCTGAGCCCCGGCCCCCGGCCCGCGGCCCTCAGCCCTCCACCAACCCCGCCTCGTACGCCACGATCGCCGCCTGCACCCGGTTGCGGACGCCGAGCCGGTCGAGGACCGCGCTCACGTACGCCTTCACGGTGCCCTCGACCAGGTGCAGCCGGGCGGCGATCTCCGGATTGGACAGCCCCGCGCCGACCAGCGCGAGGACCTCGCGCTCGCGCGGGCTGAGCCGTCCCGCACGCGCGCGTGCGGCCGACTCACGGGCGAGCCGTCCGCCGCCCAGGCCGTCCACGACGTAGCGGGCCACCGTCGGCGACAGGAAGGCGCCACCGCCGGCGACCGCCCGTACGCCCGCGATCAGCTCGTACGGGTCGCCGGACTTGAGCAGGAACCCGGTGGCGCCGCCGCCGAGCGCCCGGGCCACGTACGCCTGCTCGGAGAAGGTGGTCAGCATCGCCACGGCGGTCCCGGGCACGGTCCGTACGATCTCCTCCGCGGCGGCCAGGCCGTCCAGGCGCGGCATACGGATGTCCAGCAGGGCCACGTCCGGGCGGTGGGCGCGGGCCAGTTCGACCGCCTCGCGTCCGTCGCCGGCCTCGGCGACGACCTCCGTCTCCCCGCCGCCGGCGAGGATGGCGCGCACCCCCGCCCGTACCATCGCCTCGTCGTCGGCCAGCAGTACGCGGATCATCCTGCGAACTCCCTGTACTCCTCGCGCCCCTCGCCGGACAGACCGGCTCTGGGGACCACGTCCTTGGCGACCAGGCGCCCCTCGTCGTCGAAGCACAGTCTGAAGTGGTCGACGGAGACGAGGAGTTCGCCGCTCGCCCGGTAGTAGCGACAGTGGGCGCCCGGCGGTGGCGTCGGCGCCCGTTCCGTGGGCGGGTCCGTGACGGCTCGCTCCGGCAGCACACGCGCGACCTCTTCGGCCGACGCGCCGGGGCGCAGCTTCGCGTACGCGGCGGGAGCCAGAACGGAACGGGTCTTCGTGTAGGCGTACCAGCCGAAGCCGCCGCCGAGCAGGACGGCCCCCGCGCAGGCGGCGCCCGCGAAGGCCAGGACGACGCGGCGGCGGGCGCGGGTGAAGGGCGCCGTGGGGGCGGGACGGGTCGTGGGCGGCGCGGGTTGTGCGGGGACGTGGGCCCGGACCTGGAAGCCGTCCTCGTGCGGGCCGGCCTCGAAGACGCCGCCCAGCACGGTCACCGCGGCGCGCAGGCCACGCAGGCCCGAGCCGCCGGAGGACGCCGAACGCTCCTGTGTGGGAGGCCCGTTGGTGACGGTGACGGTCGTGCCGGCGGCGTCCTCGGCGTCCCTCACCGCCGTCACGGTGACCGGGGCACCCGGGGCGTGGCGGGCCGCGTTGGTCAGTGCCTCGCGGACCACGCGGTACAGGATCCGCTCGGTGACCCCGCCGGGCGCCACGGCCGGGGCGGCTCCCGTCGGTTCCCAGCGCACCGGCAGTCCCGACTCGGCGGCGCGGGCCACGAGTTGTTCGACGCTCTCGCCCGCGGGGGTCAGGGGTGCCGGCTCGTCGTCCTCGCGCAGGACACCGATGATGCGGTGGAGGCGGTCCGTGGCGTCGGCGGCGGCCGCGCGCAGGTCGGCGACGGCGGCGCGGTGGTGCTCGGGGAGGTCCGCGGCGACCTGGAGGGCACCCGCGCGCAGGGCGATCAGGCTCAGTTCGTGTCCCAGGGAGTCGTGCATGTCCTGGGCGATCCGCGCGCGTTCCCGCAGCCTGGCGCGTTCCTCGGCGCCGCGCCGCTCGTCCTCCAGCCGGGCGGCCCGGTTCCAGCCCGCCTCGGCCAGCTCACGGCTCTGCCGCCAGTAGCGGCCGCCCAGCCACGGGAAGACACAGCCGAAGAGCAGCGTGGCCAGCAGCACCACCCCTTCCGGCGCCGGGTCGACCCCGACGAGGGCGATCTTCGCGAGGCCCGCACCGGCGACGGCGGCGAAGACGAGGGCCGCGGGGCGCACCCGGTCCGCGCGCAGGCCGAGCAGCAGGGCGAGGACGCCCAGGGCGGGGCCGTAGGACACGTCGAACAGGGCGGGGGCGGCGGCCAGGTTCAGCGCCGCCGTCAGGGTGAAGGCCGCCAGGGGCCGACGCCGGGACACGGCGACGGCCACGGCCAGCGCGCCGAGCCCGGCCGCCTGCTGCCAGGCCGGGCGCGGCTCGTTCAGCCCGAGGCGGTCCGCGCCGACCGCCGGGAGCGCGAAGGCGGCCCACAGCAGGGTGTCACGCGGGCGAGGTCGTTCCATCCGCCCGACGCTACAAGCGGGGGACGGGGCGGCACTGCTGCCGATCGTCAGGTGCCGCGGGGCGGTGGTGCGGGGGTCGCGGGGGTGCCGTACGGGCCCGTGCGGCCGAACGCGAACCGCGGGAGCGGGTGCGGTACACGCGTGTGTGCCTGTCGTCGTGGGAGGATCGGAAGGTCATGACTGCACCCACGAAGCCCCCGCACAGCAGCCCCGCCGACGCCGTCTCCGGCCCGCGCCGCGGCGAGGACCCGTCGCCCGGAGAGAGCCTGCACGCCCCTGTCATCGACTGGTTCGAGGAGCACGCCCGCGATCTGCCGTGGCGGCGCCCCGAGGCCGGTGCCTGGGGTGTGATGGTCAGTGAATTCATGTTGCAGCAGACGCCGGTGAGCCGCGTCCTGCCGGTCTACGAGCAGTGGATGGCCCGCTGGCCCCGCCCCGCCGACCTGGCCCAGGAGGCACCCGGCGAGGCGGTGCGCGCCTGGGGCCGGCTCGGCTACCCGCGCCGTGCCCTGCGCCTGCACGGCGCCGCGGTCGCCATAACGGAGCGGCACGGCGGCGACGTACCGTCCGACCACGCGCAGCTCCTGGCACTGCCCGGCATCGGCGAGTACACGGCCGCGGCCGTCGCGTCCTTCGCCTACGGGCGGCGGCACGCCGTCCTGGACACCAACGTGCGGCGCGTCTTCGCGCGCGCGGTCAGCGGCGTGCAGTACCCGCCGAACGCCACCACCGCCGCCGAACGCAGGCTCGCGCGCGCGTTGCTGCCCGAGGACGAGAAGACCGCGGCGCGCTGGGCCGCCGCCTCCATGGAGCTCGGCGCCCTGGTGTGCACGGCGAAGAGCGAGACGTGCCACCGCTGTCCGATCGCCGCGCTGTGTGCCTGGCGGCTCGCGGGCAAGCCGGAGCACGAGGGCCCGCCGCGGCGCGGGCAGACGTACGCCGGGACGGACCGCCAGGTGCGCGGCAAGCTGCTCGCCGTGCTCAGGGAGGCCCACGCGCCGGTGCCGCAGGCCGCGCTCGACCGGGTGTGGCACGAGCCGGTGCAGCGCGCCCGGGCCCTGGACGGGCTCGTCGCGGACGGGTTGGTGGAGCCGCTGCCGGGCGGGCTCTACCGGCTGCCGCTGAGCTGACGCACAGACACATCACAGGCGGACGGGCCGTCGTAACGGCGTCCCGGACCGCCAAATCACCCCATAAGCACATGAACCGGTGCGGTGCCTTACCCGTTTCGTGCTTTCGTTACACAACCGACGGACAGCCGAGCGCTGTCCGCAGGCTGCTTCGGACAGCGCCGTGACAACCGCTCCGTAGCTTCTTCCTCGTGCCCGACGGGCACGGGACGGTTGCGGACCACACGGCCACATCGGCAGACCACACGCACCGCGAGCCGTCCCCCAAGAAGTGAGAACCGGCCCGACGAACAGGCCGGGAAAACGGGGAGCGGGAGGCGGTCGATCATGGCGCAGGGCGAGGTGCTCGAATTCGAGGAGTACGTCCGCACCCGGCAGGACGCGCTGCTGCGCAGCGCCCGCCGACTGGTCCCGGACCCGGTCGACGCCCAGGACCTCCTCCAGACGGCGCTGGCGCGGACGTACGGCCGCTGGGACGGCATAGCGGACAAGCGGCTGGCGGACGCCTACCTGCGCCGCGTGATGATCAACACGCGGACCGAGTGGTGGCGGGCCCGCAAGCTGGAGGAGGTGCCGACCGAGCAGCTCCCGGACGCCTGCGTGGACGACTCCACCGAGCAGCACGCGGACCGCGCCCTCCTGATGGACGCCATGAAGGTGCTCGCTCCCAAGCAGCGCAGTGTCGTGGTGCTGCGACACTGGGAGCAGATGTCCACGGAGGAGACGGCCGCCGCCCTCGGCATGTCGGCCGGAACGGTCAAGAGCACGCTGCACCGGGCGCTCGCCCGGCTCCGCGAGGAGCTGGAAGCCCGCGATCTGGACGCACGCGCGCTGGAGCGTGAGGAGCGGGAGCGTTGCGCGGCGGCCTGACCGGGCCCGGGCCCACGCGGGCCCGAGGAACCTTCCAGGCGGCGATCACGGCGGTGGCCGTGCTCGCCGCCCTCGCCCTTTTCGTCGCCGCGTGCGCCACCGGCGGCACCGGAGCCCGTGACGAGGGCCCGGCGCACGCGGACGCGGTGGCGGGCGGTGCGGCGTCACCCGCCGCGATGCCCTCCCCCTCCCCCAGCCCCGACCGGGCGGAGGCGGTCCGGCTCGTCAAGGACGACCCGCGGGTCTCGGCGGAGGTCAAGCGCGAGCTGAAGCCGTGCGTCGCCGACAAGTACCCGGTCGAAGTGTCCTACGGCGAGCTCACCGGGGGAGCCGCCGAGGACATCGTGGTCAACGTGCTCACGTGCAGCGACGCGGTCGGCGTCGGTTCGTACGTGTACCGCGAGGCCGACGGCCGGTACGAGAACGTCTTCAAGGCCGAGGCACCCCCGGTCTACGCGGAGATCGACCGGGGCGACCTGGTCGTGACCAAGCAGGTCTACGAGAGGGGCGACCCGGTGTCGGACCCGTCCGGCGAGAACGTGATCACGTACCACTGGGCGGCGGGCCGCTTCGCCGAGAAGTACCGCATGCACAACGACTACAACAACTCCGTCGGCGAGAATCCCGCGGTGGCACCCGAGAGCAGTTGAGCAACAATCTCCCGACTGCGTGAACCGATCGGCCCACTCGATCCGATGCATGGGTGAAGGCAGGCGACACAAGACCCGCACCGAGACCGACACCAAGACAGACACGAGGACTGAGAGCACCGGGATGGCAGACCAGACCCACGTCCTGTTCGTCGAGGACGACGACGTCATCCGCGAGGCCACCCAGCTCGCCCTGGAGCGGGACGGCTTCGTGGTCACCGCCATGCCCGACGGGCTGTCGGGCCTGGAGGCGTTCCGGGCGGACCGCCCCGACATCGCGCTGCTGGACGTCATGGTTCCCGGCCTGGACGGTGTGAGCCTCTGCCGGCGCATCCGGGACGAGTCCACCGTGCCGGTGATCATGCTGTCGGCGCGTGCGGACTCCATCGACGTCGTGCTGGGCCTGGAGGCGGGCGCCGACGACTACGTGACCAAGCCCTTCGACGGTGCCGTCCTGGTCGCCCGGATCCGCGCGGTGCTGCGCCGCTTCGGGCACGCCACCGGCGGCGAGAGGCCGGACGAAGGCGGCTCGGGGGCGCACGGCGGCGTGTTGACCTTCGGCGAGCTGGAGATCGACACCGAGGGCATGGAGGTGCGCCGCGCCGGGCAGCCGGTGGCCCTCACGCCCACCGAGATGCGGCTGCTGCTGGAGTTCTCCTCCGCGCCGGGGACGGTCCTGTCCCGCGACAAGCTCCTGGAGCGGGTGTGGGACTACGGCTGGGGTGGGGACACCCGCGTGGTCGACGTCCATGTGCAGCGGTTGCGGACCAAGATCGGCCAGGACCGTGTCGAGACGGTCCGTGGCTTCGGCTACAAGTTGAAGGCCTGAGCGGGGCGTCATGCGGGGGATCTTGCGGCACCTGAGTCCGACGCACGGGGGGCGCGTGGAGCACGCGGGCATGCGTACGGGCCTGAAGTGGAAGCTGAGCGCGGCGATCGCGCTGGTCGGCGCGCTGGTGGCGATCGCGCTCAGTCTGGTCGTGCACAACGCCGCGCGGGTGTCGATGCTGGACAACGCGCGTGATCTCGCCGACGAGCGGGTCTGGATCGCCCAGCGCAACTACGAGCTGTCGGGGCGCCCCAACTTCCCCCGCATCAAGATCGACGACCCGGATCTGCCGTACGCGCTGCGGCAGAAGGTCGAGGAAGGGCGCCGGGCGACGTTCGTGTCCGACCGGCCGGGCGGTGTGCCGGACATCTGGGCCGCCGTGCCGGTCAAGGACGGTCATGTGCTGTCCCTGCACACCGGGTTCACCGACCGCAGCATCAACATCCTCAAGGACCTCGACCAGGCCCTGGTGATCGGGTCCATCGCGGTGGTCTTCGGCGGCAGCGCGCTGGGGGTGCTCATCGGCGGGCAGTTCTCGCGCCGGCTGCGCAAGGCGGCCGCCGCGGCCAACCAGGTCGCCCGGGGCGAGACGGACGTGCGGGTGCGGGACGCGATCGGCGGGGTCGTGCGGGACGAGACCGACGACCTCGCGAGCGCGGTGGACGCGATGGCGGACGCGTTGCAGCTGCGCCTTGAGGCGGAGCGCCGGGTCACCGCCGACATCGCCCATGAGCTGCGTACTCCGGTGACGGGCCTGCTGACGGCGGCCGAACTGCTCCCGCCCGGTCGGCCGACGGAGCTGGTGCTGGACCGGGCGAAGGCGATGCGCACGCTCGTGGAGGACGTCCTGGAGGTGGCCCGGCTGGACGGTGCGTCCGAGCGGGCCGAGCTGCAGGACATCGTGCTGGGTGAGTTCGTGGCGCGCCGGGTGGCGGCGAAGGACCCCGCCATCGAGGTGCGCGTGGTGCACGAGTCGGAGGTCACCACCGACCCGCGGCGCCTGGAGCGGGTGCTGTTCAACCTGCTGGCCAACGCCGCTCGGCACGGCAAGCCGCCGATCCAGGTGACCGTCGAGGGCCGGGTCATCCGGGTCCGTGACCACGGCCCCGGTTTCCCCGAGGACCTCCTCGCCGACGGCCCGAGCCGCTTCCGCACCGGCAGGAGCGACCGCTCCGGCGCCGGTCACGGCCTCGGCCTGACCATCGCCGCGGGTCAGGCGCGGGTGCTGGGCGCCCGACTGACGTTCCGCAACATCCGGCCGGCCGGCGCCCCCGAGCACATACCCGCGGAGGGTGCGGTCGCCGTCCTGTGGCTACCGGAGCACGCACCGACGAACACGGGCAGCTATCAGACGCTGCCCTGAGGAGCCGCCGGGGCATCGCCGAGGGGCCGGGGCCAGCCTGAGCCGGTTCAGCCGAAGTCCTTGGAGAAGTCGAGCTCCTCGCTGCGCTCGGTCAGCGAGAACCAGTTGCCGTTGTCGTCGCGGAAGATGGCCTCGACGCCGTAGGGGCGCTCGGCCGGTTCCTGGATGAACTCCACACCGCGCGCCTTGAAGGTCTCGTAGTCGCCACGACAGTCGTCCGAGTGGAACGCGCCCCCGCCGATGACCCCCTTGCCGACGAGCTTCTTCAGCGCCTCCGCGGACTCGGGGTCGAGGCCCGGGCCGTCCAGGCTCATCAGGGCGAGTTCGACGTCCGGCTGGTCCTTGGCGCCCACGGTGATCCAGGTCATGTCTCCGAGAGCGAGCTCGGTGCGCACCTCGAAGTCGAGCTTCTCGGTGAAGAAGGCCTTGGTGCGCTGCTGGTCGAAGGTCCACACGGTGGTGATGCCCAGTCCCTTGATCATGGCTCTGCGCTCTCCTCTGGGGCTTGCTCGGGTGCTTGCGACGGTGCTTGCTCCGGGGCTTGCGGTTCCTGTTCGTCACCGTAGGCAGCGGGAGAGTCGGGGCGCTTCTTCAAAGTTGCCCTTTTGAATCCCCCGGCCCAGAGCATCGCGTAGCACCCGGGGATGAGGGCGGCACCGCGGCCCACGTGCCTGATCCGGTACTCGCTCGGCGTGAGTCCGGTCCGTGCCTTGAAGCGGGTCGAGAAGGTGCCGAGGCTGCTGAAGCCGACCAGGTGGCAGATCTCGGTGACCGTCAGGTTGGCGCCGCGCAGCATCTCCTCGGCACGCTCGATGCGGCGGTGCGTGAGGTACTGGCCGGGTGTCTCGCCGTACGCCTCCTTGAAGGCCCGTACGAAGTGGTAGCGCGAGTACCCGGCGTGCGCGGCCACCGCGTTCAGGTCGAGCTCGGGGTCGGCCCAGTCGCGGTCCATGGCGTCCTTGGCCAGCCGCAACAGCCGCACTTTGTCCATACGGCCGATGGTGGCACGCGGGACCGACACCGGCACCGGCCTCGCACGGGCCTCGGGAACGACACCGGCACCGTCCTCGTACCGGGCACGACGAAGGCCCCCGGGGCGGACACGCGCCGGGGGCCTTCGGGGTCGGGTCGGGTCAGACGGCCTCGACCACGGGCGGCTGTGCCGATGCCGCGCCGTCCGCCGATCCGTCGTCCGCCTTCTGCGGTCCCGCCCCCTTGAGCGGGACCTCCTTCACGAACACGGCCGCGGCCAGCGCGCCCACCGCCACGATCGCCCCCAGCAGGAACGCCGAGTGGGTACCGGCAGACACCGCGTGCTGGTAGGCCTCCCGCGCCGGCACCGGCAGCAACTTCAGGCTCGCCGCGTCCAGCTGCGCGGACCGCTCGGTCACCTTGGAGCCCAGCGCGCCGGCCCGCTCGGCCATGACGTCCTGGACGCGGTTGTTGAACAGCGCGCCCATGATCGCGACGCCGAAGGAGGAGCCGAGCGTACGGAACAGGGTGGTGGACGAGGAGGCGACGCCCATGTCCTTCATCTCGACGCTGTTCTGCGCGACGAGCATCGTGATCTGCATCAGGCAGCCCATGCCGAGACCGACGACCGCCATGTACACACCGGAGGTGAGGCGGCTCGTGTCGGTGTCCATGAGCGACAGCAGGTACAGCCCGACGATCATCAGCGTGCCGCCGATCACCGGGAAGACCTTGTACTTGCCGGTGTTCGTGGTCACCCGGCCGGCGACCATCGAGGTGACGAGCATCGCGCCGAGCATCGGCAGGAGCAGCAGCCCGGAGTTGGTCGCGGACGCGCCCTGCACGGACTGCTGGTACAGCGGCAGGAAGAGCGTCGCCCCGAACATCACGAAGCCGGTGATGAAGCCGATGATCGACATCAGGGTGAAGTTGCGGCTGCGGAAGATGTGCAGCGGCACGACCGGCTCGGCGGCGCGGGTCTGCCAGAACACGAAGCCGACGAGGGCGGCCACGCCGATCCCGATGAGCTCCATGATCCGCGCGGAGCTCCACGCGTACTCGGAGCCGCCCCAGGTGGTGACGAGGACGATGGCGGTGATGCCGATGGTCAGCAGCGCGGCGCCCAGATAGTCGATCCGGGCCTGGGCCCGCTTCTTCGGCAGGTGCAGCACCGCGCTGATGGCGAGCAGCGCCACCACGCCGAGCGGCAGGTTGATGTAGAACGCCCAGCGCCAGCCCCAGTGGTCGGTGATGGTGCCGCCGACCAGCGGGCCGCCGATCATCGCCAGCGCCATGACGCCGGCCATCATGCCCTGGTACTTGCCGCGCTCCCGGGGCGGGATCAGGTCGCCGATGATCGCCATGACGCCGACCATCAGACCACCGGCGCCGAGCCCCTGAACGGCACGGAAGCCGATGAGCTGCCCCATGTTCTGCGCCATGCCGCTGAGCGCCGAGCCCACCAGGAAGATCACGATCGACGTCATGAAGGAGCCCTTGCGGCCGTACATGTCGCCGAGCTTGCCCCACAGCGGGGTGGAGGCCGCCGTCGCCAGGGTGTACGCCGTGACCACCCAGGACAGGTGCTCGAGCCCGCCGAGCTCGCCCACGATCGTCGGCATCGCGGTGCCCACGATCATGTTGTCGAGCATCGCGAGCATCATGGTGATCATGAGCGCGAGCAGCACCACGCGCACGCTCTTGGGCTGTTCGCCCGGTTCTTCCTCTACCTGCTTGTCCACAGTTTGTGTGTCCGCCATCGCCTTCTACTCCCCCCGGTGCACGGCCCACTTACCTGCCGCCCGGCTAGTTCACTACACTCAGGAAAGTAGCCCCGTAACTAGCCGGGCGTCAAGTAAGTTTCGAGTGGGGCACGGGGAGCATGAAGATGGGCGGCACGATGGACGGCAACAAGCGGCAGCGGCGCGGCGACACACGCCAGCGCATCCAGGACGTGGCACTCGAACTCTTCGCCGAACAGGGCTACGAGAAGACCTCGCTGCGCGAGATAGCCGAGCACCTGGACGTCACCAAGGCGGCGCTCTACTACCACTTCAAGACGAAGGAAGAGATCATCGTCAGCATCTTCCAGGATCTGACGAAGCCGATGGAGGACCTGATCGAGTGGGGTGCGGCCCAGCCGCACACACTGGAGACCAAGCACGAGATCGTACGGCGCTACAGCGAGCACCTCGCCGGCGCGGCCCCGCTCTTCCGCTTCATGCAGGAGAACCAGGCGACGGTACGGGAACTGCAGATCGGCGACTCGTTCAAGGACCGCATGCGCGGTCTGCGCGACATCATCATCGACCCGGACACTCCCCTGATCGACCAGGTCCGTTGCATCAGCGCCCTCTTCACACTGCACGCCGGCATGCACTTCCTGCAGGACCTCGAAGGCGACCCCGAGGACAAGCGCAGGGCCGTCCTGGAGGTCGCCGTCGATCTGGTGACCCAGGCGCATCAGGGCGCCTGATCAGGTGAGGCCGGTCAGACCTTCACGCCCTTGGAGTGCAGGAACTTGACCGGGTTTATCGCCGAGCCGTAGTTCGGGGTGGTGCGGATCTCGAAGTGCAGGTGCGGGCCACTGGAATTGCCGGTGTTGCCCGACCGCGCTATCTCCTGACCGGTCTTCACGACCTGGCCGACCTTCACCTCGATGCGGGAGAGGTGGGCGTACTGGGAGTACGTCTTGTTGCCGTGCTTGATGACGATGGCGTTGCCGTAGGCGGGGCCGTCGCCGGCGCCGTTGCCGCCGGCCTTGACGACCGTGCCGCCGTGCGCGGCCATGACCTTGGTGCCGCTCGGCACGGCGAAGTCCTGCCCGGAGTGCTTGTGCGCCCACATGCCACCGGCCTGCGCGAAGCTCGCACTGAGCTTGTACTTCGCCACCGGGTCGATCCAGGAGGAGGCCGACGGGGCCGACGCGGCCGACGCGACCCCGGTTCCCAGCACGACCGACACGCCGACGGCGGCGGTCACACCGGCCACCCGGGTGCGAAGCGTGGACGTACGAGCAGAACGGGACGAGACGCGCTGGAACATCGAAACCTCATGGGGAAGGGGACAGAAGAAACCACCCGGCGGACGGACATCCGCCGAATGGGTCATCCCTTGGTAACCCCCGAGGGCAATAACGCCCAAATGTGTGACCTACGACGGTATCTAGTACTAAACGTCTGTATCGCACGTTTATTGACACAACGCCCATTCGTCACCGAACTACTCGTGGCACGGGAATTGCAGCACTACGCCCGTACCTAAAGTCCGTTTTGCCCCTATTTCCGCCATCACTATTTCGCGTAGTACCGGACAAATCGGCTGTGCGTCATGTCACCGGCCCACCGAATCGAAAGACCCCTGAATGTGACGGGGACTACGCTGCTCGGCATGGATCCCGCGGTCATCGGCACGCGCCTGGCATCGAGCGTGATGGGCCCGATGGTGAAGCGGCTGTTCCAACGTCAGGAGCCCGGCGCAGGGCTGGTCGACCGGCCTGTACGGCTGTCCGCGCTGGTGTCCTTCCGGGGCGAGAAGCGGGCGCTGACCGAGAGGGACGTACGCAGGATCGCCGCCGTTCTGGTCCGGCAGGCGGTGGAGTCACCGGGCGAACCGCCCTTCCCCGCGGACGAGGTGACGGCCGTCACGGACGCCCTCACCGCCAAGCTGCTCGCACTGGGCGACCTCGACATGGACGACGTACAGGCCGTCCGCCTGGGCCACCGCGAGCTGGCCCGCGCCCTCCACCGCCACTCCCCCACCCGCGATCTGACCGCCGACGCCTCCCTGTTCCTCGACTCCCTCACCGAGTGGGCCTGCGCCCACGTCGTGAACTTCTTCACCCAGCGGTCCACCTTCGTGGCACGCACGCTGGTCGAGCAGAGCCGGGGACAGGCCGAACTCATCGCCAGGCTCGACGAGTTGATCACCCGCACCCCCCGCCGGGACGCCCGCGACACGGCCTTCGAACGGCAGTACCTCGCGTACGTCGGCCGCAAGCACGGCAAGTTGCTGATCTACGGGGTGGACCTGGTGAACTCGCCGGGGAAGTGGCCGTTGGACGTGGCGTATCTGAGCCTGGAGACACGGGGCGCGTGGTGGAGCATGTCCTCGCCGGCGCGGTGGGAGGACTTCGTCCCGCCGCAGCAGGTCGTCGTCGTCGAGAAGGACGACCCCGCCGATCCGTGGCACGCGGTGGTCCCCGTCGAGGAACTCCCCCTGGGCTCACTTCCTCCGGAGACCGCACCCCGCCCCGCCGACGAGGCCCTCGCCGCCCACGACCGCGTCCTGCTGCGGGGCGAGGCCGGGTCCGGCAAGACGACCCTGGTGCAGTGGCTCGCCCTCTCCGTCGCCCGGCAGGACACCGACGGCCGTATGGCCTACCTGCGCGAGCGGATCCCCTTCGTGCTGCCGCTGCGCACCCTGACCCGGCACGGCGAACGCCTGCCCGCCCCGCGGGACTTCCTCGCCGCCGTCGGCGCCCCGCTCGCCGGGGAACAGCCGGACGGCTGGGAGTCACGCGTGCTCGGCGCCGGACGCGGACTCGTCCTGGTCGACGGCCTCGACGAGATACCCGAAGGCGAACGGGCCCTCGCCCGCACCTGGCTGGCGGACCTGATCGAGGCCTTTCCGGGCAACCGATGGCTGGTCACCTCCCGCCCGTCGGCCGTGCGCGAGGACTGGCTGGCGGACGAGGGGTTCACCGAACTCACCCTGTCCCCGATGCGGGCGCGGGACGTGGCGTCGTTCATCAGCCGCTGGCACGCGGCCGCGCGCACGGGCGGCGGCCCCGAGGAGGACGCCGCCCTCACGGCGTACGAGAACCAGCTCCTGCACGCCGTACGGGCCAAGCCGGACCTCGGGCGGCTCGCCACCAACCCCCTGATGTGCGGCCTGCTCTGTGCCCTGCACCGCGACCGGCGCGGTTTCCTGCCCCTCGGCCGCAAGGAGTTGTACGAGGCCGCGCTCACCATGCTGCTCACCCGCCGCGACCGTGAGCGCGGCCTGCCGGGCCCCGAACTGCGGGAGGAACCGCAGTTGCAGATCCTGCAGCGCCTGGCCCACTGGCTGATCAAGGACGGCCGTACGGAGATGGCTCGCGACCGCGCGCTCGCCGAGATCGGCAAGGCGCTGCCGGCGCTGCCCGAGATGGCGGCGCTCGGCGATCCGGATGCCGTCCTCACCCGTCTCCTCGCCCGCAGCGGCCTGTTGCGCGCTCCCTCGGCCGACACCATCGACTTCTGCCACCGCACGTTCCAGGACTTCCTCGGGGCCCGCGCGCTGCTCGACGAGGGCACCTTCGGGATGGTCCACAAGCACGCGGCGGACGACCAGTGGGAGGACGTCATCCGCATGGCGGTGGCCCAGGGACGTCCCCGCGACCGGGTGGAGATCCTGCGCCAGCTGCTGCGCGACGACTCCCCGCGCGCGCTGTTGCTGGCCGCGTCCTGCCTGGAGCAGGCCACGGAGCTGGACCCGTCGGTGCGGGCCGAGATCGAGAGCGGCGTCGGGCGCCTGGTTCCGCCGCGCACGGCGGAGGCGGCGTACGAACTGGCCTCGGTGGGCCCCCTGATCCTCGACTTCCTCCCGGGCCCCGAGGAGTTGACGCCGCCGCAGGCCGACGACCCCGATCCGGCCCACCTCTGCGTCCTGACGGCATCCTTGATCGGAACCGACGCGGCCATCCCGTACCTGGCGCGCTTCTGCGACCACCCTTCCTGGCGGGCGCGCAAGCAACTGTCGGGGAGCTGGCACCGGTTCGACACCGAGGTGTACGGCCGCGAGGTCATCGCCCGCCTCCGCCACGACGACCTGTACCTGGTGGCGCACTCTCCCGCGGAGCTCGCCTTCCTCGACGGCATGGGCGGCCGCCCCTGGCTGCAACTGGAGGGGGACTTCCCGGCCGGGGCGCTCACCGCCCACCTGGACCCCGCCCGGCTCACCCGGCTCGACCTGCGGGGCAGCGTCACGGACATGTCCGTACTGGGCCGGTACACCCGCCTGGTGGCCGTGTACGTCACCAACTGCGCGAGCGATGTCCCGCTGACCGCCCTTGAGCGGCTTCCCCGGCTGTTCCAGCTGGGCCTCTCCGCCGAGCACGCCGCCGAGGCCGCCCGCGCGGGGCTCCGCCTTCCCCAGGTCGGCAGCCTCTACCTCTATGACCTGTCCTCGGACGGTCAACTGGCCTGCCTGCGTGACGCCTTCCCGTCGCTGGACGTCCTCAGCGTCTTCGCCCGGGACGGATACGAACCCCGAGGGGAGCACGCCCTCCTGACCGACCTCTTTCCGGATACGTCCGTGCGCGTCACGGAGGCCGCGCGCCCCAGGACGCACGAGTGAGGCACCGCATCCCTTGTGAGCCTCACCACAAACGCCGTCCGACCCATGGGAGCGCTCTCCGACCTGCCGCTACCGTCCAGTAACCCGCTGGTTCCCCTCAAGCCACTCCCACCCACCAGCATGCCCACGACACCGGCAGCGCACGGACGCGAGAGGACCCCCACACACATGACCAGAGGCACCTGGACCCGCAGAATTGGCATGACCGCGATAAGTGCGGTGGCCGTCACGGCGATGGCCGTCCCCACCGCCGCCCAGGCCGCGACGAACACCGGCGCCTCCACCGTCGCCGCCTCCAGCGGTACCGCCGCCGCTGAGGACGTCGACTACGGCACCTGGCAGAAGGACTGCCAGACCGTCATGGGCCAGGCCCTGCCGTACCTCAAGCAGCGCATCGCCGCCACCAAGCCCGGCGAGAAGCAGGCGATCGTCCTCGACATCGACAACACGACGCTGGAGACCGACTTCGGCTTCAGCTACCCGGCGCCGGCCAACAAGCCGGTCCTGGACGTCGCCAAGTACGCCCAGGAGCACGGCGTCTCGCTGTTCTTCGTCACCGCCCGCCCGGGCATCATCTCCGGCGTGACCGACTACAACCTCAAGTACGTCGGCTACAAGGTCTCCGGTCTCTACGTCCGTGGCTTCCTGGACCTCTTCAAGGACGTCGCCGCCTACAAGACGGCCCAGCGCGTCGACATCGAGAAGAAGGGCTACACGATCATCGCGAACATCGGCAACAGCGCCACCGACCTCTCGGGTGGCCACGCCGAGAAGACGTTCAAGCTGCCGGATTACGACGGACAGCTGTCGTAACCCTGGCCGCTCGCGACTCAGGGCATGCGAAAGGGGCCGGTGCTCGAAAGCACCGGCCCCCTTCGGGCGTTCGGACCGCTTACGCGTCCTTGCTCAGGTTCGGCCCGGCACCGCCGGCCGCCTGCTCGATCGGCGGGACGTCCGGCAGCGCCGACTTCTCCTCACCCCGGAAGGTGAAGGTCTTGGAGTCGCCGTCGCCCTCGGTGTCCACGACCACGATGTGACCGGGACGCAGCTCGCCGAAGAGGATCTTCTCGGAGAGCGAGTCCTCGATCTCGCGCTGGATGGTGCGACGCAGCGGACGCGCACCCAGCACCGGGTCGTAACCCTTCGTGGACAGCAGCTCCTTGGCGGTCTGGGAGAGCTCGATGCCCATGTCCCGGTCCTTGAGGCGCTCGTCCACCTTGCTGATCATCAGGTCGACGATCCGCAGGATGTCGTCCTGCGTCAGCTGCGGGAAGACGACCACGTCGTCGACGCGGTTGAGGAACTCGGGGCGGAAGTGCTGCTTGAGCTCGTCCGACACCTTGTTCTTCATGCGCTCGTAGTTGGACTTCGTGTCGCCCTGGGCGGCGAAGCCCAGGTTGAAGCCCTTGGAGATGTCCCGGGTGCCGAGGTTGGTCGTCATGATGATGACCGTGTTCTTGAAGTCCACGACCCGGCCCTGGGAGTCGGTCAGACGACCGTCCTCCAGGATCTGCAGCAGCGAGTTGAAGATGTCCGGGTGGGCCTTCTCGACCTCGTCGAAGAGGACGACGGAGAACGGCTTGCGGCGGACCTTCTCGGTCAGCTGGCCGCCCTCTTCGTAGCCCACGTATCCGGGGGGCGAACCGAAGAGACGCGACACCGTGTGCTTCTCGCTGAACTCCGACATGTCGAGGGAGATCAGCGCGTCCTCGTCGCCGAAGAGGAACTCGGCGAGCGCCTTGGACAGCTCGGTCTTACCGACACCGGACGGGCCGGCGAAGATGAACGAACCACCGGGACGCTTCGGGTCCTTCAGACCCGCACGCGTACGACGGATCGCCTTCGACAGCGCCTTGACGGCGTCGACCTGGCCGATGACCCGCTTGTGGAGCTCGTCCTCCATGCGCAGCAGACGCGAGGACTCCTCCTCGGTCAGCTTGAAGACCGGGATGCCGGTGGCCGTGGCGAGGACCTCGGCGATCAGCTCGCCGTCGACCTCGGCGACGACGTCCATGTCGCCGGCCTTCCACTCCTTCTCCCGCTTGGCCTTGGCGGCCAGGAGCTGCTTCTCCTTGTCGCGCAGGGAGGCGGCCTTCTCGAAGTCCTGCGAGTCGATCGCGGACTCCTTGTCGCGGCGGACGCCGGCGATCTTCTCGTCGAACTCGCGCAGGTCCGGCGGCGCGGTCATCCGGCGGATACGCATCCGGGAACCGGCCTCGTCGATCAGGTCGATCGCCTTGTCCGGCAGGAAGCGGTCCGAGATGTACCGGTCGGCCAGGGTGGCGGCCTGGACCAGTGCCTCGTCCGTGATGGAGACGCGGTGGTGGGCCTCGTACCGGTCACGCAGACCCTTGAGGATCTCGATCGTGTGCGGCAGGGACGGCTCGGCGACCTGGATGGGCTGGAAGCGGCGCTCCAGGGCCGCGTCCTTCTCCAGGTGCTTGCGGTACTCGTCCAGCGTGGTCGCACCGATGGTCTGCAGCTCACCGCGGGCCAGCATCGGCTTCAGGATCGAAGCGGCGTCGATGGCGCCCTCGGCGGCACCCGCACCGACCAGCGTGTGCAGCTCGTCGATGAACAGGATGATGTCGCCGCGGGTGCGGATCTCCTTGAGCACCTTCTTCAGGCGCTCCTCGAAGTCACCGCGGTAGCGGGAGCCGGCGACCAGCGCGCCGAGGTCCAGGGTGTAGAGGTGCTTGTCCTTGAGGGTCTCGGGCACCTCGCCCTTGACGATGGCCTGGGCGAGGCCCTCGACGACGGCGGTCTTGCCGACGCCGGGCTCACCGATCAGGACCGGGTTGTTCTTCGTACGGCGGGACAGCACCTGCATGACCCGCTCGATCTCCTTCTCGCGCCCGATGACCGGGTCGAGCTTGGACTCACGAGCGGCCTGGGTGAGGTTCCGGCCGAACTGGTCGAGGACCAGGGACGTCGAGGGGGTGCCCTCGGCAGGCCCGCCGGCGGTGGCGGTCTCCTTGCCCTGGTAACCGGAGAGCAGCTGGATGACCTGCTGCCGCACCCGGTTGAGATCTGCGCCCAGCTTGACCAGGACCTGGGCGGCGACGCCCTCGCCCTCACGGATCAGGCCGAGCAGGATGTGCTCCGTGCCGATGTAGTTGTGGCCCAGCTGAAGGGCCTCGCGGAGCGACAGCTCCAGGACCTTCTTGGCACGGGGGGTGAAGGGGATGTGCCCGGACGGGGCCTGCTGGCCCTGGCCGATGATCTCCTCCACCTGCTGGCGGACCGCCTCGAGCGAAATCCCGAGGCTCTCAAGGGCCTTGGCGGCGACACCCTCACCCTCGTGGATCAGGCCCAGGAGGATGTGCTCGGTGCCGATGTAGTTGTGGTTGAGCATCCGGGCTTCTTCCTGAGCCAGGACGACAACCCGCCGCGCGCGGTCGGTGAACCTCTCGAACATCGTTAATCGCTCCTCAGAGCGGTCAGGCAGTGGGGGGAACTTCCCCTCCCTGTCCTTCCGCAGCTTAGTCCCGCAAGCGGGGACCGCTCATTCCAACTGCCGACACCGTCGATGGCCTCCTGACCCCGAACGCCGACATCTGCTCCAACCCGATGGTGCGAGACGATGTTCCCGCAGGCCAGACAGTTACCCCAGTCGCCAGTACGCCGATGGCGAACGTGAGACGTCCTTTCCTGCGTGTCGCCCCCTCCCACTAGGGATGTCTTACCCGCTGGGACTGACACTCCATGCCGCAGACCCTGGTTCCCTCCGCTATGGGCGAACAACCTTGCGTCCTATTACGTCCCCGCGAGCCTCCTCGTTCGACACGCTGTGCGCCCATGCGGGCACCCAACGTAACTTCGGGGCTCTTTCGACGGTTGGACTTGGCATGACTGGTTCAGTCCCCACGCTCTCCACCACCTCTCTCCCCGTCCCTCTTCCCCGTCGGGCGCTCGACCCGACCGATCGAATCCGGGGGTGGTACGAGAACGAACTGGGCTGGACGACGGTGCCCGGCGCCCCGGGGACTCCGCTGAGGCTCGCCACGGGCCTGCGCTTCGACGTGCTGGACGTGCCGGCCGAGGCGGGCGTCGCGGCGCTACGCCGGCTGGGGCCCGGGGCACCGGTGGCCGTGCGGGCCGACCGGATGCAGCTGCTGGTGGCCGCGGGCGGCGCGGAGGAGGTGCCGGGACTCCTCGACTGGCTGGAGTGGGGCGGGCTCCCGCTGGACCTGGTGCCGATCGGCGCGGGCGGGGCCATGGAGGCGCCGTTGGAGGTGCCACTGGGAGCGCCGCTGCCGGGCGGGTCCCTGGACGCGCCGCCGGGCGGGTGGTCCCAGGATGTGCCGCCGGACGTGCCGCTGGTGGTGCCGTCGCCTCCTGGGACGCCCCCGCCTCCGCGGAGGAGGGCGGGAACGGCAGCGGGGGCCGCCCTGTGGCTGCGGCCCCCCGTCCCGGGGCGCGAGGCCGAGGCCTCGCTGCCGACGCTGTCGGCCCTGGGGGGCGGTGGGGGCGCCCCCGATCTCGTGAGAGTGGTGAACACGGTGGCGACGCAGTGCCACCGAATCCGGCTTCAGCGCGCGTGCGCTCAGCCGTTGGCCTTCTCGTAGGCCTCGCGAATGGTCGCGGGAACACGGCCGCGGTCGTTGACCTCGAATCCGTTCTCCTTCGCCCACGCGCGGATCTGAGCGGTGTCCTGGCTGCCGCTCGAAGCGGCACGCGCCTTTCCACGCCCACCCGAAGCACGGCCTCCGGTACGACGCCCGCCCTTCAGATAGGGGTCGAGAAGGCTGCGCAGCTTGTCCGCATTGGCAGTCGTGAGATCGATCTCGTACGTCTTGCCGTCCAACGCGAACGTCACGGTCTCGTCTGCCTCGCCGCCGTCGAGGTCGTCGACAAGAAGGACCTGAACCTTCTGTGCCACCGGATTTCCTTTCATCGATAACGTGAGGGCCCGGGGTGCGCGGCGTCCCCGTTTCGCCGTCCCCTGTTATATGCAGTACTGCAGTACGTCGGAAAGCAAACCGCTTTTCCCTGAAAAACACAAACCCCCGACAGAGACCGACGCCCCTCCCCCGCCCGGAAACGTACGCGTTTCGGACATAGGGCACCTCGGCCCGGGCGTCCGGGCGAATAGTCCTTGTCGACGTTCCCTTGTGGACGTTCCCTTGCCGGGTCCCTTGTCGATCACAGATGCAGAAGCATCCGGCTGTTGCCCAAGGTGTTCGGTTTCACTCGTTCGAGGCCGAGGAACTCCGCGACACCCTCGTCATAGGAACGCAGGAGCTCCGCGTAGACATCGGTGTCGACGGGGGTCTCACCGATCTCCACGAAGCCGTGCTTGCCGAAGAAGTCCACTTCGAAGGTGAGACAGAAAACGCGACGAACGCCCAGCCAACGCGCGGTGTGCAGCAACTTCTCCAGCAACTGGTGGCCGACGCCGGCGCCCTTCAGTCCCGGCTTCACGGCGAGAGTGCGGACTTCCGCGAGGTCTTCCCACATCACGTGCAGTGCGCCGCAGCCGACCACCTCGGCGTTGTCGTCCCGTTCCGCGACCCAGAACTCCTGGATGTCCTCGTAAAGGGTCACTGTCGCTTTGTCGAGCAGGATGCCGCCTCGGACGTACGCGTCAAGGAGACGGCGCACGGCGGGGACATCGCCGGTCCGGGCCCTGCGGACGGTGATGGCTTTAGCGTGGACTTCGGGGCTCTCTGCGGACATGAGCGGACGCTATCGCCCGCGCTCCTCCGTTGCCGAGCCGGGGTTCTCCTCGGGCGCTTCACTCGGTTGTGCGGGTTCGGGTGTTTCCGGTCCTTGGACGATCCGTACAGCGTCCCGCAGGTCCTGTCGCTGTTCCTCGCTCATCATGCCGAAGAAGGCGACGAGAGCGGCGGCGGGGTTGTCGCTCTGCGACCAGGCGTCGTTCATCAGGGCGGCCGCGTAGGCGGCCCGGGTGGAGACCGCCTCATATCGATAGGCGCGGCCTTCCGCCTCGCGGCGCACCCAGCCCTTCTGATGGAGATTGTCCAAAACGGTCATCACCGTGGTGTACGCGATGGACCGTTCCTGCTGAAGGTCTTCCAGGACTTCTCGAACGGTCACCGGGCGGTTCCACTTCCACACCCGCGTCATGACCGCGTCTTCGAGTTCTCCCAATGGGCGAGGCACACCTCAGAACAATAGTGGGAGATCTCGGCAATGGCGTGCCGGACGTGCACTTTCAGCAGCAAACAAGAACAAAAAGGGCGTACGGCTCGGATGGGGCGGTGTTTCCACCCCGGGAGCCGTACGCCTCAGAAGCGGGCGCCGTCAGGCGTCGGTGCCGGCGGAGGTCTGCCTCGCACCCTCCGCCCGCGCGAGCGCCGCGTCCACGACGGCGTCCTCCTTGGCCTTGTTGGCACCACCCTGGGTCTTCACGATCACCCTGATCACACCGATGAAGAACACGGCCATCACGACCGGGGGCACGAGCGCGGAGACGTAGTCCATGGATCCAGAGTAGCTACGGCGGGGGTGGGGGTCGGCGCGGGGGGAGGCAAGCGGAGGGGGTGGCAGTCCCCCGTGGGGCGACAGCGGCCCGAAGGCGCGCCGCAGCCCGCGCCGGGCGGAGCCTGCAAGGCCCCGGCCGCACCGCCGGGGCCTCGGAGGGCGGAGGGGGTGGCGCTACGACAGCCAGGGGCAGGGGCAGCGGGCGGTGGCATCGGAGCCGAGGCGTCCGAGGCCCGTTGGTCGAGGTGTCAGCCCGCTGCCAGTTGCTGTGGGGGGTCGTCCGGGGGCGGGGTCGGCTTGCGGCGGGGGAAGACCTCGCCCGGGGTGGGGATCGGGCGGCGCGCCGGGCCGGGCTCGGCGGGTGCCGGCTTGGGGGAGGGGGCGGGGGCAGCCGGCTTCTCGGCGGGCTTCTTCCGCGGCTTCGGCGTGGGGCGATCCGCCGGGTCGGACAGGTCACCGTGCCGACTGTCGTGGACAGGGCCGGAAATGCCCCCGGGTTCTCCCCCGGAAAGGCCATGGAAAAGACCACCGGAAAGACCCCCCGGAAGCGCCAGGAGGCGGGCACGGGACCCCGGAACGACCGGGGCGGGCCGCACTGCCGTCCGGGGCGGCTCGACGCCCTGACGGAGCGTCTCGGCGCCCTGAGGGGCGGACCGCGCCGCGCCGGCAGGAGGCTTGTCAGCGCCATGGACGGGCCGGCCGTCCTGGCCAGAAGACTGCACGGCCCGACGGAGGTGCTGGGTGGCCAGATGGGGCGGTTGGTCGGCTTGGCGGCGCGGTACGGCCCGGTGAGACTGCCGGACAACCCGGTCGGGCTCAGCGGCCCAGTGAGGCTGCCGGACAACCCGGTCGGGCTCAGCGGCCCAGTGAGGCGGCTGCGGCACCCGGTCAGGCTCGGCGGCGCCGTGGGGCTGCCGGGCGGCCCGGTCGGGCTGGGTGGCCTGGCGTGGGGGGCGGTGGGTCAGGCGGGTGGGTGTGTCGCGTTCGGTGAGGGCCTGGCAGCGGAGGAGGAGGGCGGCCGCCGTGGGGTTGCCGCGTAGGGCACCCAGGGCCGCGAGGTCGTCGGGGGCGGGGCGGTACCCGGTGCCCAGGACCTCCTCCAGGAGCGCGAGGTATCCGGCCGCGGTGCCGGGCAGGGCGGCGCGGTACCGGGCGAGGTCGGCCACCAGGAAGGCCCGCAGCCGGGCGCCCTCGCGCATCGCCTCGTCCAGGGACTCGGCGAGACGGTGACA
This sequence comes from Streptomyces sp. NPDC048751, assembly GCF_043198595.1. Classification (NCBI taxonomy): domain Bacteria; kingdom Bacillati; phylum Actinomycetota; class Actinomycetes; order Kitasatosporales; family Streptomycetaceae; genus Streptomyces; species Streptomyces sp. NPDC048751. The sequence continues at coordinate 18,347 of NZ_JBICUX010000029.1, read as the reverse complement.
GTCCTGTACGTCCTCGGGCGAGGCGGGGCCGGGGTGAAGGGCGAGGGCGAGAGCGCGGCGGAGCACACGCAGCTCCTCCGCGCCGAACGCCATGCCGCCGCGGGATCCGTATGGCGTGGGCATGCAGCGACGATACGCGCTAATCGGACAAATTAGACAGAGGGGGGCGGGTGTGGCGCGGCGAGCCACCCGCGTGGCCCGCCCTCACCACCAGCGCACGCTCACCACCACGTGGCGTCCGCGCGGACAGGCCCCAAGAGCCCGCCCCCTCCCTCAGAGCCGCGACACGTTCCGCTCGTACACCAGTCTCAGCCCGATCAGCGTCAACCAGGGCTCGTGCTCGTCGATCACCGACGACTCGCCGAGGACCATCGGCGCGAGCCCGCCCGTCGCGATCACCGTCACGTCGTCGGGATCGTCCGCCAGCTCGCGCGCCATCCGGCTCACGACCCCGTCGACCTGCCCGGCGAACCCGTAGACGATCCCCGCCTGCATCGCCTCGACCGTGTTCTTGCCGATGACGCTCCGCGGCCGGGCCACCTCGATCTTCCGCAGCTGCGCGGCCTTGACGCCCAGCGCCTCCACCGAGATCTCGATACCGGGCGCGATGACCCCGCCGACGTACTCCCCGCGCGCGCTGACCGCGTCGAACGTCGTCGCCGTACCGAAGTCCACGACGACCGCGGGACCGCCGTACAGCTCGATCGCCGCCACCGCGTTGATGATGCGGTCGGCGCCGACCTCCTTGGGGTTGTCGAAGAGGATCGGCACCCCCGTCTTCACGCCGGGCTCCACGAGCACCGCGGGGACGTCTCCGTAGTAGCGCCGGGTCACCTCGCGCAGCTCGTGCAGCACGGACGGCACGGTCGCGCAGATCGCGATCCCGTCGATGCCGTCCCCCAGCTCCTCTCCGAGGAGCGGGTGCATGCCCATGAGTCCCTGGAGCAGCACCGCCAGCTCGTCGGCGGTACGGCGCGCGTCCGTGGAGATCCGCCAGTGCTCGACGATGTCCTCACCGTCGAACAGACCGAGCACGGTGTGGGTGTTCCCCACGTCGATCGTCAGCAGCATGGCCGGCTCCCGCTCCTACTCGGCCGCTCGGAGATCCAGGCCGATGTCGAGGATCGGCGAGGAGTGGGTGAGGGCCCCCACGGCCAGGAAGTCGACGCCGGTGGCCGCGTACGCCTCGGCGTTCTCCAGGGTCAGCCGGCCCGACGCCTCCAGCAGTGCCCGCCCGCCGACGACGGCCACCGCCTCCTCGCACTCCAGGGGCGTGAAGTTGTCCAGGAGGATCAGGTCGGCGCCCGCGTCCACGACCTCGCGCAGCTGGTGCAGGGTGTCGACCTCCACCTCGATCGGCACGTCGGGGAAGGCCTCCCGTACGGCCTTGAAGGCCTGGGCGACGCCGCCCGCGGCGACCACGTGGTTGTCCTTGACGAGGGCCGCGTCCGAGAGGGACATGCGGTGGTTGACGCCGCCACCGCAGCGGACGGCGAACTTCTCCAGGGCGCGCAGGCCCGGCGTCGTCTTGCGGGTGTCACGCACCCGGGCCTTCGTACCGTCCAGGGCGTCCGCCCACGCGCGCGTGGCGGTGGCGATGCCGGACAGGCGGCACATCAGGTTGAGGGCGCTGCGCTCGGCGGTCAGCAGGTCACGCGTGCGTGTGGTGACCGACAGGAGCTTCTGCCCGGCCTCCACCCGGTCGCCGTCGTCGACGTGCCGCTCCACCTCGAACTCGTCGGTGCAGACCACGGAGATCACCGCTTCGGCGACCCTGAGGCCCGCCACGACGCCCGCCTCGCGCGCGGTGAAGTCGGCGGTGGCCACGGCGTCCTCGGGGATGGTCGCGACCGTCGTCACGTCCACACCGTGGTCGAGGTCCTCCTGGATGGCGACGTTGGCGATGTCCTCGACCTCGACGGGGTCGAGTCCGGCGTCGGCCAGGAGCTGCGCGAGCGCGGGGTCGAGCCCGCACTCCACGTATTCGGCGTAGCCCTCGTCCGTGTCGGCACCGCAGGCGCAGCCGTCGCCGCAGCCGCCGCTCTGGGCGAGGGGAAGGTCGGGGGTGGTCACTTCTGTCACTGCTCCTGGGGACGCTGAGCCGGCTGCTGCCGGGTCGGGGGGAAGTCTGCGCTATCGGTGGTCTGTACGGCGAGGGTGCGGTCCGGATTCAGCCGTACGACGATGTGGCGGCGCCATGCCGAGTCGTCGCGGTCGGCGTGGTCCTCCCGCCAGTGACAGCCGCGGGTCTCCTCGCGCTGCCGGGCCGCGGCGACCAGGACGCGGGCCACGCACAGGAGGTTGGTGGACTCCCAGGCGTCGACGCCGGGCTCGGCGGTCTTGCCGTTCTCGGCGAGCGCGTCGCGGGCCTCGGTGTGCAGTCGCTGGAGCTGGTCGGCGGCCTTGGCGAGGGAGTCGGCGGAGCGCAGGACGCCCGCGCCCTCCGTCATGATCCGCTGGATCGCGAACCGGGTCTCGGCGCCCAGCAGGGGATGTGCGGGCTGCTCGGGCGTCGGGACGGGCACGGGCACACGCGCGTGGAGGCCGTCGCCGGCCCGGCCGTCCGCGATGTCGGCGGCGATGCGCTCGGCGTAGACCAGGCCCTCCAGGAGGGAGTTGGAGGCGAGCCGGTTGGCGCCGTGCACGCCGGTGCAGGCGACCTCGCCGCACGCGTACAGGCCGGGAACGGTAGTACGGCCGTGGTCGTCGGTGCGGACGCCTCCGGAGGCGTGGTGGGCGGCCGGGGCGATCGGGATGGGCTCGTGGACGGGGTCGATTCCATGGGCGCGGCAGGCGGCGAGGATGGTCGGGAAGCGGTGCTCCCACATGTCGGCGCCGAAGTGCCGGCCGTCCAGGAACATGTGCTCGGCGTCCTGCTCCTGCATGCGGCGCAGGATGCCCTTGGCGACGATGTCCCGGGGGGCGAGTTCGGCGAGCTCGTGCTGCCCCACCATGAAGCGCACCCCGTCGGCGTCGACCAGGTGGGCCCCCTCGCCGCGTACCGCCTCGGAGACCAGGGGCTGCTGGCCCTCGGCGTCCGGGCCGAGGAAGAGCACGGTGGGGTGGAACTGCACGAACTCCAGGTCGCTGACCTCCGCGCCCGCGCGCAGCGCGAGGGCCACGCCGTCGCCCGTGGAGACGGACGGGTTGGTGGTCGCGGAGAAGACCTGGCCCATGCCGCCGGTCGCCAGGACCACCGCGGGCGCGTGCACGGCGCCCACGCCGTCGTGCTGGCCCTCGCCCATGACGTGCAGGGTGACGCCGGCCGTGCGGCCGTCGGCGTCCGTGAGGAGGTCCAGGACGAGCGCGTTCTCGATGGTGCGCAGTCCACGCGCGCGGACCGCCTCGACGAGGGCCCGGGAGACCTCAGCGCCGGTCGCGTCGCCGCCGGCGTGGACGATGCGGCGGCGGTGGTGGCCGCCCTCGCGGGTCAGCTCCAGTCCGCCTTCGGAGGACTCGTCGAAGTGGGCGCCGGTCGCGATCAGCCGCCGTACCGCGTCGGGGCCCTCGGTGACGAGGAGTCGTACCGCGTCCTCGTCGCACAGACCCGCGCCCGCCACCAGGGTGTCGTCGAGGTGCTGTTCGGGGGTGTCGCCCTCGCCGAGGGCCGCGGCGATGCCGCCCTGCGCCCAGCGGGTCGAGCCGTCGTCGAGACGGGCCTTGGTGACGACGACGGTGTTCAGGCCCGCGGCCTCGCAGCGCAGGGCCGCGGTCAGGCCGGCGATGCCGGAGCCGACGACCACCACGTCCGCGGAGATCGACCACCCGGGGGCGGGCGCGTGCAGTCGTATGCCTGTGCTGGTCACGAGGCGGCTCCGAAGGTCAGCGGGATGTTGTCGATCAGCCGGGTCGTTCCGACCCGGGCGGCGACGGCGAGAACGGCCTCGCCGGTGAAGTCGTCACCGATCTCGGTGAAGTCGGACGGGTCGACCAGGGCCAGATAGTCCAGGACGAGCGGCGGGGAGAGCCGGAGTGCCTCGTCGAGGACGAGGCGGGCGGCCGCCCGGACGGCCGCCGGGCCACCGGGGGCGGCCTTGGCGACGGCGTGGGCGTCGGCCGCCGCGCGGGACTCCCCCAGGGCGCTGAGCGCCTCGGCTCGCGCGTGCGTGGCGGGCACTTCGCGGGCCCGCGCGCGCAGCGCCTCCTGGGCGGCGTGCCGGTCGCGGCCCGCGAAGAGCGCGCCGGACAGGGCGAGCGCGGTGTGCCGCTCCGCGGGCGAGAGGTAGCGGTTACGGCTGGACAGGGCCAGGCCGTCGTCCTCGCGCACGGTCGGCACTCCGACGATCTCCACGCCGAAGTTGAGGTCGCGGACCATGCGACGGATCAGCGCGAGCTGCTGGGCGTCCTTCTGCCCGAACAGGGCGACGTCGGGACGGGTGAGGTGCAGCAGCTTGGCGACGACGGTGAGCATGCCGTCGAAGTGCCCGGGGCGCGAGGCGCCCTCCAGGCGCTCCCCCATGGGACCCGCGCTGATGCGGACCTGGGGCTCGCCACCCGGGTAGACCTCGTCGACGGACGGGGCGAACACGGCGTCCGCACCTGCCTGTTCGGCGATCTTGACGTCGGCGTCCAGGGTGCGCGGATAACGGTCCAGGTCCTCGCCCTTGCCGAACTGCAGCGGGTTGACGAAGACGGTGACCACGACCTCGCCGTCCGGACCGGCGATCTCCCGGGCGGTACGGACGAGGGTGGCGTGGCCCTCGTGCAGGGCGCCCATCGTCATCACCACGGCACGGCGGCCGCCGCGCACGCGTGCGTGGAGCTCGTCGGCGGTGCTCAGCAGGGTCGTGGTCATCCGGCTTCTCCCTCGGCGCCGTCGGTCCCGTTGGCGAGTACCCCGAGGAGGTCCTCGGCGAGCTCGGGCTTCAGCAGCCCGTGGGCGAGCGCGCGGTCGGCCGTCGCGCGGGCCATCGCCAGATAGCCGGCCACGGCCTGCGGGGCATGCCTGCGCAGTTCGGAGATGTGGGCGGCGACGGTGCCCGCGTCGCCGCGCGCGACGGGGCCGGTGAGGGCCGCGTCGCCGGAGCGCAGGGCGTTGTCGAGCGCGGCGCCGAGCAGCGGGCCGAGCATCCGGTCGGGGGCCGCGACGCCTGCCGCGCGCAGCAGCTCCATGGACTGGGCGACCAGCGTCACCAGGTGGTTGGCACCCAGCGCGAGTGCCGCGTGGTAGAGCGGGCGGCTCTCCTCGGCGATCCACTCCGGTTCGCCGCCCATCTCGATCACGAGGGCCTCGGCGGCCAGGCGCAGTTCGTCGGGCGCGGTCACACCGAAGGAGCATCCGGCCAGGCGCTGCACGTCCACCGGGGTGCCGGTGAAGGTCATCGCCGGATGCAGGGCCAGCGGCAGCGCGCCGGCGCGCAGGGCGGGGGCCAGGACCTTGGCGCCGTACCGCCCGGAGGTGTGCACGAGCAGCTGTCCCGGCCGCACTGCGCCGGTCTCGGCGAGGCCGGTGACCAGGTCGGGCAGGGCGTCGTCGGGAACCGTCAGCAGCACCAGGTCGGCGCGCTGGAGGACCTCGGCGGGCGGCACGACCGCCACGTCGGGGAGCAGCTCGGCGGCGCGCCTTCTGGAGGCGTCGGAGACCGCGGAGACGGCGACCGGGCGGTGTCCGGCGAGCTGGAGTGACGCGGCGAGCGCGGGGCCCACGCGGCCGGCGCCGACGACGCCGACGGTGAGCCGCGCGGGGCGGTCCCTGGGGTCTGGCTGTTGGACTGTACTCACGCGACGGCGGCCTTCCCGTTCCAGTCCGCTCTGGGTACCGGACGATTTCTCGTCATGTTAACGCGATCGGTTCGAAGGGCCGATCGGTTGTCCACAGGCTGTGGGTAGTTCCACACGGCGCGGGTCCCTGGATGAGGGTCCGGGAAACGGGCGGAAATACGGGTGCCCGCCGTCCGGGAGGCACGGCATGATCCCGGGCATGAGCGATACGGCGGACCAAGGCGCGCGGGCGACGGAGCAGGTGGCGGGCGAGACGGAGCAGCCCTCGGAGGAGGAGTGGCGCTCGCGGCACCGGGAGCGGCGCATCAGCGCCCACCAGCGCTCGAAGCGCGCGCTCTCGCGCGCCGGTTTCCTCGGCACACTCCGTGAGCGCCTGGCGCTGCTGGACCACGCCCCCGACGTCTACGACCTCGAGGAACGGTCCGACATCTACGGCAATGGCGTTGTCGAGGCCCTGGAGGAGAAGGTCGCGGGGCTGCTCGGCAAGGAGGCCGCCGCGTTCTTCCCGACGGGCACCATGGCGCAGCAGATCGCCCTGCGCTGCTGGGCGGGCCGCACCGGGAACCCGACCGTCGCCCTGCACCCGCTCGGCCACCCGGAGTTGTACGAGCGCCACGCCTTCAGCCAGGTCAGCGGACTGCGTCCGGTCCACATCGGCGGCGAGCACCGCCAGCCCACCGCCGACGAGGTGCGTGACTTCGACGAGCCGTTCGGTGCGCTGATGCTGGAACTGCCCCTCAGGGACGCCGGGTTCGTGCTGCCCACCTGGGAGGAGCTCACCGAGGTGGTGGCGGCGGCGCACGAGCGTGACGCCGTGGTGCACTTCGACGGCGCGCGCCTGTGGGAGTCGACCGTCCACTTCGGCCGTCCCCTGGAGGAGATCGCGGACCTGGCCGACAGCGTCTACGTGTCGTTCTACAAGTCCCTCGACGGCTTCGGCGGGGCCGCCCTCGCCGGCCCGAAGACGCTGGTGGAGGAGGCGCGGGCGTGGCGGCACCGGTACGGCGGCATGGTGTTCCAGCAGTTCCCCACAGCGCTGGCGGCGCTCATCGGATTGGAGCGTGAACTGCCCCGGCTGCCCGACTACGTGCGCCACGCGCGCGTGGTGGCCGCCGCGCTGCGCGAGGGCTTCGCGGCGGCCGGGCTGCCCTGGTCGCGCGTGCACCCGGCCGAGCCGCACACGTTCGAGTTCCAGGTCTGGCTGCCGTACGACGCCCGCCCCCTCTCCGAGGCCGCGATCCGAACGGCCGAGGAGACGGGGACCACGCTCTTCGGCAACGCCTGGAACGAGCGGCTCCCCGGCATGTCCTGGACCGAGGTCGGCGTCCGCTCCCCCGGCCTGGAGTGGACGGCCGACGACGTGAAGGCGGCGGTCGCGGAGTTCGTCGCCCGGCTGACCGAGGAGGTCGGCCGGGAGAGCGCGGCCGGGGATGCGGTCCGGGAGAGCACGGCCGAGTAGCTCAGCCAGTGGCGCGCGGCCGAGGAGGTCAGCCGGTGGAGCGGGCCCGCGGGCGCAGCCACCGGCGCAGAGTCCGCCGTATGCGGCCGTGGGCCGGGCGTCCCGCGACGACCGCGCTGAACTGGCGGAGATCGCGCAGCTCGCGCACGACCTGCCAGTCGTTGGTGCCGGGCGCCGGCGGCGCGGGCTCGCCGAGCTGCCGGGCGCGGTAGGTGTCGAGGAGGTACTGCTGGGTGATGGTCATGGCGGATCGCCTTCTCGGGACGGGGTGATCGGGCTCCGCGGCTGCCCCGGTGGTCCCACAGTGCGCCGGTACGGCGGCCCGAGTCGCGCCGATTGACGGCGGCCGTCAATCGAGGGCGGCGCTGTCAGTGGCGGGGTGCACCATGAGGGCATGAGCGTGGACATCGACATCGCGGGGCTGCGGCCGGAGAGAGTGGCCGTCGTGCCCTCGCCCCTGGCGGAGCTCGGCATGGCGCTGCACGCGTTGGCCGAGCCGGGTCACCATCCCGGTGTGCAGGGCTGGGTGACGAGCGTGACCGCCGGGCTCGACCCGCATCTGGCGGACCGCATGTGCGAGGCGGACTTCCTGTGGCGGACGACGTTCTCGGACCTGTTCATCCCGTGCGCCGGCATCCCCGGCAGGAGCACGCTCCCGGGCGCCACCCTGGCCGAGGAACTGGACCTGCTCGACAAGCTGACGGACGAGCAGTTCGTGGACGCGGCCCTGGAGTTCACCTGCGTCCCGCCGTACCACCCCCACGGGCCCGACGTGCTCTCCGACGAGGACGTGCGGCGGCGGGCCCTGGAGCTGGCGGCGTCCCGCGGGCCTCAGCAGGTGCGGTTCAGCGAACGGCTGCTGAACGACCCGCCCCGGATCAGGTCCTGGCTGCGGCAGTTCCTGGAGGACTGCGACCAGGCGTTCTTCGCCGACACGTGGTCCCGGCTGCGCCACCAGCTCGCGGCGGACGCCCGCCACAAGACCGACGTGCTGCGGCGCAGGGGCCTGGGCGAGGCGCTGGCTTCGGTGTCCCCGGCGCTGACCCTCCATGAGGCCGCCGCGCGGATCGCCGTCGACAAGCTGGCCAGAGGCCGCACCGCAACCGGGGACGGCGGCCTCCTGCTCGTCCCGACGAGCCTGGGCTGGCCCCACCTGAGCGTTCTCTACCGGTACGGCTGGCAGCCGGTGCTGCACTACCCGGTCGGGTCGCCTGAGCTCGCGGCCCCGCCGTCGGTCGAGCAGGTCGCCCTGCGGATGACCGCGCTGTCCCACCCCGTCCGCATGCGCATCTGCCGCAATCTGGCCCGCAGCGCGTACACCACCAGCGAGCTGGCCCGGGTGCACGGCATGAGCGCACCCGAGATATCCCGCCACCTGAGCGTCCTGAAGAAGGCGGGCCTGGTCACCACCCGCAGACGCGGGCGGTACGTCCTGCACCAGCTGGACGTCACGGTGGTGGCCCGGCTGGGCAGCGACTTCCTGGAGGGGGTCCTCAGGTAGGGTCCCGGCCCGCGCGGGACCTCAACCCTCGGGGGTCAGCCGTGGCCACCGGCCCGTACGAGTCCGGTCTCGTACGCCAGGACGACCACCTGCACCCGGTCCCGCAGCCCCAGCTTGGTCAGGATGCGGCCCACGTGGGTCTTCACGGTCGCCTCGGACAGCACGAGGCGGGCCGCGATCTCCCCGTTGGACAGACCCTGGGCGACCAGCACCATGACCTCGCGCTCGCGGTCGGTGAGCCGCCCCAGCTCCTTGTGCCGGGGCTCCCCGGAGGTCGGCAGCATCGGCGCGAACCGGTCGAGGAGACGGCGCGTGGTGGACGGGGCGACCACGGCGTCACCGCTGTGCACGGAACGGATGGCGGCGAGGAGTTCGCCGGGCGGCACGTCCTTCAGCATGAAGCCGGAGGCGCCCGCCTTGAGCCCCGAGAAGGCGTACTCGTCGAGGTCGAAGGTGGTCAGGATCAGCACCTTCGGCGGCTCGGGATCCGAGCAGATCCGGCGGGTCGTCTCCACACCGTCGAGCTTGGGCATGCGTACGTCCATCAGCACGACGTCGACGGGGGTCGAGCGCAGCACCTGGAGGGCCTCGACGCCGTCGCCCGCCTCGGCGACGACCTCCATGTCCGGTTGGGCGGCTAGCACCATCCGGAACCCGGTGCGCAGCAGCACCTGGTCGTCGACGAGCATCACGCGGATCGTCATCGAGTCCTCTTCCATTTCTTCCGTTTTCGTCAGCAGGCGGTCTGCGGGGGCGTGACAGGTGTCAACAAGGGGCGTGCGTCGGTGTCAGTGCGCCGGTTTGAGGGGGAGCAGGGCGCTGATGCGGAATCCTCCGCCCGGGCGCGGGCCCGCGTCCAGGGTGCCGCCGACCATGCCGACCCGTTCCCGCATGCCGATCAGGCCGTGCCCCTGGCCGTCGGCGCCGCCCTCCTCGTACAGCTCGTGCGGGGCGCCCTTGCCGTCGTCCTCGACGAGCAGGCCGAGACCGTCGTCGAAGTAGACCAGGCGCACACTCGCACCCGCGTTCGGCCCGCCGTGCTTGCGCGTGTTGGTGAGCGCCTCCTGCACGATGCGGTACGCGGTGAGCTCGACGCCGCTGGGCAGCGGGCGCGGGGTGCCCTCGATCTTGAAGTCGACGGGGAGGCCGGAGGTACGGCACTGCTCGACCAGGTCGTCGATCTGCTCGACGTCGGGCTGCGGAACGTACTCGCCGCCCTCCTGGTGTTCGCCGGTGCGCAGCACGCCCAGCAGGCGGCGCATCTCGGCGAGGGCCTGGCGGCCGGTGGAGGAGATCGTCTCCAGGGCCTTCTTCGCCTGGTCGGGCGCGGCGTCGAGGACGTAGGCGGCGCCGTCGGCCTGCACGACCATCACCGAGACGTTGTGGGCGACGACATCGTGCAGCTCCCGCGCGATCCGGGCGCGCTCGGCGGCGACCGCGACCTTCGCCTGCGCCTCGCGCTCCTTCTCGAGCCGGGCGGCGCGCTCCTCCAGCTGCGCGAAGTAGGCGCGTCGGGTGCGGATCGAGTCGCCGAGCACCCAGGCGAGGGCGAAGGGAACGGTCAGGAAGACCACTTCCGCGAGGTTGCCGAGTGCGCTGCTCTGCTGGTTCGGCCAGCGCAGATGTCCCAGGGCGGCCGCGCCCAGGCTCATGGCCAGCGCGAGCCGGGAGGCCCAGCGGGCGCCGGTCGCGGCCACGGTGTAGACGATCACCAGCATGGCGAAGTCGGCCGGCCCCGTCCGGACGTCCAGCGCCAGTTGCGCCACTCCGACCGCGATCGTCAGCAGCAGCATCTGCTCCGGCATGCGCCTACGCAGCGCGATCACCAGGCACAACAGGAGGACGACCGGCACGGTCGCCACCGGGGAGTCGTTGCCGACGGCCTCCTGGTGGGCGACCTCGCGGACGAGCGAGATCCCGAGCAGGAAGACGGCCCAGAAGCTGTCCACCCAGGTCGGGTGCCGTCGGAGGAAGTCGTAGAGGCGCTGCACGTAACCCAGCGTAGGGAAGCCTGGTGAGTGTGAGGGTCAGCCGGAGGACCGATCCGTATCGGGCGCGCGTACTCCGCAAGGTGGAGTTTTGTTGATTGCGTGCACTTAGCCTTGCCCGGTGAGTTCAGGAACGACCGACGAGTGGCATGGGTGGCGGGCGGCGACGCAGGCCGCTCTGTACGGGCCGGGCGGCTTCTACCGTGGGCCCGAGGGGCCGGTCGGGCACTTTCGTACCTCCGTGCACGCGTCCCCGCTGTTCGCGCGGGCCGTGGCCCGGCTGCTGGGCCGGGTGGACGAAGCCCTCGGCCGGCCCGCGACCCTCGACTTCGTCGACATGGCGGCCGGTCGGGGCGAGTTGGTCACGGGGGTCCTCGCCGCGCTGCCCGCCGACCTGACCGCCCGCACGCGCGCGTACGCCGTCGAGATCGCCGACCGGCCCGAGGGGCTGGATCACCGGATCGAGTGGCTGACCGAGCCCCCGCGCGGGATCACGGGGCTGCTGTTCGCCAACGAGTGGCTGGACAACGTGCCGGTGGAGGTCGCCGAGGTGGACTCCGCGGGCGTGGCACGCCAGGTGCTCGTACGGGAGGACGGCGACGAGCGGCTCGGCGAGCCGGTCGGCGGCGCCGAGGCGCGCTGGCTGGGGCGGTGGTGGCCGCTGCCGCCCGAGGAGGGCCTGCGGGCCGAGATCGGCCTGCCCAGGGACGACGCGTGGGCCTCGGCGGTCGCGGCCGTCGACCGGGGGCTGGCCGTCGCCGTCGACTACGCGCACACGGCCGGAACACGGCCCGCCTTCGGGACGCTCACCGGCTTCCGGGAGGGCCGCGAGACGACGCCCGTGCCGGACGGGTCGTGCGACATCACGGCGCACGTCGCGCTGGACGCGTGCGCGCTCCCCGGCGCGCGCCTGCTCCCGCAACGTGAGGCGCTGCGCGCCCTGGGCCTCTCCGGCGCGCGCCCCCCGCTCGCGCTCGCCTCCACCGACCCGCCGGCCTACGTACGCGCCCTCGCGAGCGCCGGAGAGGCCGCCGAGCTCACCGCGGCGGGCGGACTGGGCGACTTCGGATGGCTGCTCCAGCCGGTTGGAATTCCGGACCCACTCGGCACGGCGACCTGACCGGCCCTTACTTGTCGATGTCCCCGACCACGAAGAACATCGACCCCAGGATCGCCACCATGTCCGCGACGAGCGTGCCCGGCAGCAGCTCCGTGAGCACCTGGATGTTGTTGTACGAGGCCGACCGCAGCTTCAGCCGGTACGGGGTCTTCTCCCCCTTGCTGACCAGGTAGTAGCCGTTGATGCCGAGCGGGTTCTCGGTCCACGCGTACGTGTGCCCCTCGGGCGCCTTGAGGACCTTCGGGAGCCGCTGGTTGATCGGCCCGGGCGGCAGCTCGGCGAGCCGGTCGAGGCAGGCGTCGGCGAGGTCGAGGGCGTTGTGGGTCTGCTCCAGCAGCACCTCGAAGCGGGCCAGGCAGTCACCCTCGGTCCGGGTGACCACCTTCAGGGTGTCCTGGAGTTCCCCGTAGGCGAGGTACGGCTCGTCGCGGCGCAGGTCGAAGTCGACGCCCGAGGCCCGCGCGATGGGACCGCTCACGCCGTACGCGTGCACCGCCTGAGGCGGGAGGGTGCCCACGTCCCGCGTACGGCCCCGGAAGATCTCGTTGCCGAGCACCAGGTCGTCGAAGACGTCCATGCGGGAACGCACGGCGGTCACAGCGGCACGCGCGCGTGAGGCCCATCCGGACGGCAGGTCCTCCTTGAGGCCGCCGACGCGGTTGAACATGTAGTGCATCCGTCCGCCGGAGACCTCCTCCATGACGTTCTGGAGCACCTCGCGCTCACGGAACGCGTGGAAGACCGGCGTGATGCCGCCGAGCTCCAACGGGTACGACCCCAGGAACATCAGGTGGTTCAGCACCCGGTTCAGCTCCGCGAGGAGGGTGCGCGTCCACACCGCGCGCGTGGGGACCTCCATGCCGAGCATGCGCTCCACACCGAGGACCACGCCCAGCTCGTTCGAGAAGGCCGACAGCCAGTCGTGGCGGTTGGCGAGCATGATGATCTGCCGGTAGTCACGCGCCTCGAAGAGTTTCTCCGCACCGCGGTGCATGTAGCCGATCACCGGCTCCGCGTGCATGATGCGCTCCCCGTCCAGCACGAGCCGCAGCCGCAGCACACCGTGCGTGGACGGATGCTGGGGCCCGATGTTGAGCACCATGTCGGTGCTCTCCGCGGCACCGCCGATCCCGACCGTGGTCTCCGTCGTAGGAGTCATGAACCCAGTCTCCCCTACGTACGCTGGCCGTATGGAGACGGGGAGCCCGCGCGACGCGGGACCGGGGGGCGCGATGCGGGCGGACGGGGCGGCGACGACCCAGGGGGCCGGGACCGAGGAGACCGGAACCGAACCGGCGTGGACCGGGCTGCCACCGCGCCTGCTGCGGATGCGCCGGCTGTTGCTGGTGGTGTGGCTGGGACTCACGGCCCTCACCACCGGGTTGCTGCTGGGGCTGCTCGTCGGCCCCGCCTGGGCGGCGTTCGCACTGCTGCCGCTGGTCCTCATGGCCTGGGGCTGGGTGCTGCTCGGCCGCAACTGGCGGTCCTGGCGGTACGCCGAACGCGCCGACGACCTGCTGATCAGCCGGGGCGTGCTGTGGCGCGAGGAGACCGTGGTGCCGTACGGCCGGATGCAGTTGGTCGAGGTCACGTCCGGTCCCGTGGAGCGGCACTTCCGGCTGGCCAGCGTGCAGCTGCACACCGCGGCCGCGGCGACCGACGCGACCATCCCGGGCCTCGACCCGGCCGAGGCGGAACGGCTGCGGGACCGGCTCACGGAGCTCGGCGAGGCCCGATCGGCGGGGCTGTGACGGCGCCGGGCGTCGAGGACGACGTACAGCGGGACGGGTCGGTGTCCGAGCGGCGGCTGCACCCCGTGACGCCGCTCAGACGGGCCTGGGCGCCCGTGGCCGTGGTGATCGGCTGGGCTCTGCACGACCCGGACCAGACGCAGCGTCAGCTGACCCGGCTGACCACGACGACACTGCTGATCGCCCTCGCGGTGACCGTCCCGGCCGCCGCCCTGTACGGCTTTCTGACCTGGTGGTTCACCCACTTCGCGGTGACGGACGCCGAACTGCGCATACGGACCGGCCTGTTGTTCCGGCGCACCGCGCACATCCGGCTCGAACGCATCCAGGCCGTCGACATCACCCAGCCGCTGCTCGCGCGGGTCGCGGGCGTCGCCAAGCTCAGGCTCGACGTCGTCGGCACCGACAAGAAGGACGAGCTCGCCTTCCTGGGCGAGGGCGAGGCCCGGGCGCTGCGTGCCGAACTGCTCGCGCGGGCGGCCGGTTTCGCGCCCGAGACCGCGCACGAGGTCGGCGAGGCACCGTCCCGTCAACTGGTGCGCGTGCCCGCGCGTGATCTCGCCATCTCGCTCGTGCTGACCGGGGCGACCTGGGGCACGCTGGCCGCCTCGCTCGTCGTACCGCCGGTGCTGTGGTTCGCCACCCACAGCGTGTGGACGGTCCTCGCGACCGGCGTGCCACTGCTCGGCGCGGCGGGGGCGAGCAGTGTGGGGCGGTTCGTCGCGGAGTACGACTGGACGGTGGGCGAGTCCCCGGACGGGCTGCGGATCGACCACGGGTTGCTGGACCGCACGCACGAGACGGTGCCGCCGGGGCGGGTGCAGACGGTACGACTCGTGCAGCCGCTGTTGTGGCGGCGGCGGGGGTGGGTGCGCGTGGAGCTGGACGTGGCCGGGTCGTCCAACTCGGTGCTGGTGCCGGTCGCTCCGCGCGAGGTCGCCGAGTCGGTCGTCGCGCGCGTGCTGCCCGGGGTGACCGTGCCGCCGGCGGTGTCGCTGGCACGGCCGCCGCGACGGGCGGGCCGGTGCGTGCCGTTGTGGTGGCGAGGCTACGGGATCGCGGTCACCGACGCCGTGTTCGCGGCCCGGCACGGGGTGCTGCGGCGGAGCCTGGCGCTGGTGCCCCACGCGAAGGTGCAGAGCGTACGGCTGGCGCAGGGGCCCTGGCAGCGGCTGTGGCGCCTCGCCGACGTGCACGTGGACACGGGCGCCGACAAGACGGTGACGGCACGTCTGCGGGACGCTCAGGAGGCCGAGGTGTTGCTGCGGGGGCAGGCGGAGCGGTCACGGACGGGGCGCAGGGACGCGCTGCCGGACCGGTGGATGGCGTCGTAGCGGTCGTGCGGCAGGGGGCGGCATCCCTGGGGAAGCCGCCCCCTGCTCACGTCTTTGCCGGGCCCCGCTCCTGCCCTGTTCGGCCCGGTTCAGCCCCGCCCGGCCCTCAGGAAACCGCGCTGCGCAGCCCCTGGAGGTCGATCTGCTCCGTCTCGTCGTGCGCGGTCAGGTCGATCACCTGGCCGATGCCACGGGACTGCTCGTCGGCCGGCTTGAACTCCGCCTCGGCGTCGGCCTTGTGGAGGGCGAGCGCCTCCTGGCCGACCACGTCGGCGAGGTCCTCGTTCTGCACGGCCTCCAGCGCGTCGGACGCCGTGGACGTCTTCGTACCGAAGAAGTCGAACCCGCCCCCGATCGCTGGCCGCCGCACGGGCGCGGCCGGTACGACGGCCACCGCGGTCGGCACGGCGTAGTGCCCCGAGGGCCGCTGCGTGGCCGGGGGCACTGAGGTGGCGGCGGAGCCCTCAGCGGTCTCCGCGGCGGTCTCTTCGGCGGTTTCCTCTACGGCCGCCTCAACGGCCGGGGCGGGTGCCTCGCTCTTCGCGGCCTCCGTGGATATGGCGGCCGCGCGCGTGTGCCCGTCGACCGCCTCGGACTGCCCCCGCGCCTCGTCCTCCTGCGCGGCCTCCGTCTCGCCCGCGGCCTTGTCCGCGGTCGCGCTCCGCGCGGCGGGGGCCTTCGCGAGTTCCTCCTTGGCGGAGTCCTCGTCCTTCGGGGCGGTGGCACCGTCGAAGCGGCTCAGCGCGGCGGCCGCCCGCAGGAACAGCTTGGCGCCCTCCGGGGAGAAGATCACCGAAGCGACCGGCTTGCCCTCGGCCGCCTCGGCGGCCACCGCCTTCTCGTCGACGGCCTCGAGCTTTTCGTCGGGCTTCTCGTCGGCCGTCCCGTCCGCCTTCTCCGCGCCCGGCGGCAGCGCGTGCGCCGTCGTCGGGGCCCCGCTCTCTATCTCGAGCAGGCGGCGGCCCTCCAGGGCGCTCGCGCGCTCGGTCTCCGCCGTGGCGTACCGCCGCAGCAGGGCCGCGTGCTCGTTGCGCAGGCCCGCCAGTTCGCCGCGCTTGGCGCGCAGCCGCTGTTCGAGCTTGGCGCGCAGTTCGCGCGACTCCTCGAGGTCGGTCTCCAGTTCGGCGACGCGTTCCTCGTAACGCCACTCGTCACTCGCACGCGCGCGCGTGAGGTCGGCGACCTGCTTGCCGGCCTGTGCGTCCCAGTGGCGCATGACGACCGCGCCGATCACGGCCGTCACGGCGGCTGCCGCGGCCAGACCGCGCAGCACCATCGGCTCCGTGAACACCCAGGGGGCCAGCGCGCAGACGACGGAGACGCCTGCGATCGCCGAGGGGGGCAACAGCCTGTGCAAGGGCGGGGAATGGCGGTGACGTCCACGTGGCATGGCCAGAAACTTACCGCGCGTAGGCGAATGATGGTGCCCCGCCCCGTAAAAACGCAGCCATACCGAAACCCGGGAATTCAAGATCGATTTCAGTGACCGCCGAGCCGACCGCTGATCCACTCCAGCGTCGCCGGTATCTCCCGCCGCCAGGTGTTGAAGTTGTGCCCGCCGCTGTCGAGGATGATCGACGAGATCCGGGTCAGCCCCTTGGCCTTCACCCCGTCTATGAACCGCAACGTGTCCTTGTAGTTGGTTTCTCCGACCTTGCTGCTGGTGACGAGCAGTGAGGTGTCCGGCGCGGGCATGTGCTTGAGGTACCACCACAGGTTGGCGCGGTTGCGCAGCCCCTTGTCGCCCTGGAAGAGGTCGCCCGTCGTCGCGTCGATCGGTGCCTTGTAGTACGGGGACAGACCCGCGCCCGCCGCGAACATCTGGGGATGGTGCATCGCGATCTTCAGCGCGCAGTAACCACCCGTGGAATCCCCGATGATGCCCCAGCTGCCGGGTTTTCTGCCCACTCTGTAGTGGGCCGTCACGGCCTCGGGCAGATCCTTCGCGAAGAACGTCTCCGTCTGCGGTCCCCCCGGAATGTCCACGCACTCGGTGTCCCGCGGCGGCGCCACCGTCGGCCGCAGCATCACCAGGATCATCGGCTGCATACGACCGTCCTTCGCGAGCCGCTGGGCCGTGCGCGGGAAGTGCAGCTTTTCCACGAGCGCCTTCGCCGTCCCCGGATAGCCGGTGAGGACGACGGCCGCCGGGAACGTGCGCGTGCGGTACCGCGGCTGGAAGTACTCCGGCGGCAGATACACGTACGCGCGCGTGGCTATGCGCGAGGTCCGGCCGGCGATGTCGACCTCCTGGACCTGCCCCCCGGTGTGCGGCCGCACACCGCTCACCCCCTCGACGCGCCGGGCGTCCAGGACCTGGAGAGGCCCGCCCGGGCGCCCGCCCGTCGCATGGTCGACCACCACGCCCTGGTCGGTCTCCTGCCCGAACAGATCCGCCCAGCTGGCGTAGAACCCGAAGGCCTGGTTGGCGGCGAGCCCCACCGATGCGAACAGCGCCAGCTGGATGGCGAGCAGCAGACCGACGCGCCCACTGACGGCCCGCCAGTTCCGCCGTGCCAGCCGAGGCCACAACCACACCGTGCCGACGAACAGCAGGACGGCGGCCAGAACCGCCAGCACCAGCACTTTCTTGCTCGTGAGACCCATGGGGTGCTGCCGCACCTTTCCGCCCGGACCAGCACACCTTCGCAAGGACTTGTTCCGGGCTTTCCCTCGCCTTTGAAGCGACTTTGACGAAGAGAGTGAACCTCTCTCCCCGAGACACCGTCCTAGAGGGCGCAATGTCGCCGGATGCCCGAATCGGGCCCGGATCCAAGGTCTCTCGCAGAACTACGGGATGCGATGTCTGTCACGGAAGATGGGGAAATGTCGGGCGGGGTTCCGAACCGATCAAGTCGGCTACGACACACGTTCCGGGGGCCGCGCCCCGAGTCCGTTCCCGTCCTCGTCGGCAGAGCCTGTGCCCTCGTGGGCCTGCTGGACGTCGCCGCGGGCGTCTTCCCGCGGTTCCGGCACAGCCGTATGCACACGCTCGCCGAGGTGCTGCCCGGCGCGATGGGCCCCTTCGCGGCCGCCCTCTCGCTGAGCGCCGGTGTCCTGCTCCTGCTGCTCGCGCACGGCCTCAAGCGCGGCAAGCGCCGGGCGTGGCGCGCCGCGGTCGCCCTGCTGCCGGCGGGCGCCGTGGCCCAGTTCACCTACCGGCACTCGCTCGTGGGCGTGATCATCTCGCTGGCCCTCCTGGCGCCGCTGCTGCGGCACCGGGACCAGTTCACGGCCCTGCCCGATCCGCGCAGCCGCTGGCGCGCGCTCGCCAACTTCATCCTCATGGGCGCCGGTTCCCTCGCGCTGGGTCTCGTCATCGTCAGCGTCCACTCCGAGCGCATGCTCGGCGACCCGAGTCTGGCCGACCGCATCACGCACGTCCTGTACGGCCTGTTCGGCTTCGAGGGCCCGGTCGACTACGAGGGCAGCACCTCGTGGACCGTCGCCTTCTCGCTCGGCGCGCTCGGTCT
>NZ_JBICUX010000028.1:0-70933 GCF_043198595.1 Streptomyces sp. NPDC048751 | reverse complement strand
GCGGGAGGGACCCCCATCGCGTTGACGCCCTCCTCCGCCTTGCAGCTGCACGCACCAGACCCCGCTCGGGTCGGCTGCAAGGCGCCGCGTCTTACGGCCGGCCTGATCCAAACGACAGGCCCTAGGACCACCGGTCGGTGTCGGCCGGAAGACGACGAACGGAACGGGCCCGTGGCTCGGGGGAGCCCTGCCCTCGTTCAGCCGCACCAGGAGCTCCGACATCGGCAGGGCAACGCCTCGGGGCACCGCGTTTGACGGACCGGTTTTCTGACGACCGCGCAGCAGCGGCCACGGGAACACCAGCAGGCGTCGCACTACCGTCAGCAGCGACCTGCTCTGCCACATCAGCCGCTCGGTGATGCCGAGCAGGCGGGCGGCCAGCACCAGTGCCACCAGGTGACCGGCCAACACCACGCCGGTCGGCGGACCGGCGTGTGCTGCGCACAAGCCGGCGTAGCCGGCACCCACCACGATGACGTCCCAGGGTGCTGCCATGAGTGCGGGTGCTCCTGATCACGAGAAGAGGCCGGTCCGGGCCACAGGCCCCGGACCGGCAGTGGGGGCGTCAGCCGGCGGTGGGCACGGGGTCGCGGTCCGATCGGGCCGCCGCTTTCGGGTCGGCAGCCTGGACATCCTCGGACTGCGCGCCGGATGCGAGGCTTTCGGTCTCCTCCGGCTTCGCGCCGGACGCGTGGTCGGCCTGCGGTGTGTGACCGGCCCGCGGCTCGGGGGTGCGGGCGGCCTCGGGGGAGGAGGTGTAGGGGATCTCGCCGCTCAGGACGGCCCTGGCGCGCTTCTCGTCGAGCTGGCCCTCCCACTTGGCCACCGCCAGGGTGGCCACGCCGTTGCCGACCACGCTGGTCAGGGCGCGGGCCTCGGACATGAAGCGGTCGATGCCGAAGATGAGGGCCAGGGCGGCGACGGGGACGTGCGGAACGGCGCTGAGGGTGGCGGCCAGGGCGATGAAGCCGGAACCGGTGACCCCGGCGGCGCCCTTGGAGGTGAGCAGCATGACGGCGAGCATCGACAACTGCTGGGTGAGGCTGAGGTCGACGCCGAGGGCCTGGGCGAGGAAGACCGAGCCCATGGTCAGGTAGATCGCGGTGCCGTCGAGGTTGAAGGAGTATCCGGCGGGCAGCGTGATGCCGACGACGGGCCTGGAGGCGCCCGCGTGCTGCAGTTTGGCCATCATGCGTGGCAGCACCGGCTCGCTGGAGGAGGTGCCCAGGACGATCAGCAGCTCTTCCTTGATGTAGCGGAGGAACGGCAGCAGGCGCAGGCCGTTGACGCGCATGACCGTGCCGAGGACGACCAGGACGAAGAACAGCGCGGTGAGCCAGAAGGAGCCGACCAGCAGGAAAAGGTGCCGCAGGGTGTCCAGGCCGTAGTTGCCGATGGTGAAGGCCATGGAGCCGAAGGCGCCGATCGGGGCCAGCTTCATGATCCAGCGGATGAGCGTGAACAGGACCTTGGACAGCTTCTCGACGCTCTCGGTGATCCCCCGGCCCGCCTCGCCGGCGGCGTTCAGGCCGAAGCCGAACAGCACCGACACCAGCAGTACCGGCAGGATCTCGTGGCCGGTCAGCGCGCTCGGCAGGGTGTCCGGGATCATGGAGAGGACGAACGCGGCGACACTCTCGTGGCTCTGGGTCGCCTCCGGCGGCAGGCCCTCGGTGGAGAGGGTGGAGGGGTCGACGTGCAGTCCGCTGCCGGGCCTGACGACGTTGACGACCACCAGGCCGATCACCATGGCGACGGTGGTCAGCACCTCGAAGTAGATCAGTGCCTTCAGGCTGACCCGGCCGACGGCCCGCGCGTTGCCCATGGAGGCGATGCCGTGGACGACGGTGCAGAAGATGATCGGCGCGATCATCATGCGGACCAGCGCGATGAAGCCGTCGCCCAGGGGCTTCAGGTCGGCTCCGAACGACGGCCACAGCCAGCCGACGGCAGCCCCGGCGAGGACACCGATCAGACACTGGACGTACAGCAGGGACAGCAGTCGGCGGATGCGGCCGGGCGGAGCGGGGACGGTACCCGGGGCGGCGTCGTTGCGGCTCATGCGGGGCGGCCTTCCAGGAGGGGAACGAGGAGTTCGGCTCGGGCGATGCGGCGGGCGGCGCGGTGCAGCAGCACCGTGGGGGAGGCGCCGTCCGAGGCGGGTACGGCTCGGGCGGTGATGACACCGGCCGGGGTGCCCAGGCGCAGCGTGCCGTCGGCGGTCTGCCGGGCCACGCGGTGGGCGAGGGTGCCGGGGGTGGCGGCTGCGGTGGCCAGCGCGACGGCCGAGGTGAGACCGATCGCCGGGTGGGGTGCGTGCATGGAGACCATGCGGACGGCCAGGTCGTAGTCGTCCGGTCCGACCGGGGTGCCGTCGGTGGTGCGGTAGGCGGCGGGGCGGGCGACCACGCCGACCTTCGGCACGGCGTGGCTGACGGGATCGTTCTCCCTGGCCAGTCCCATGGCGAGGGCGGCCTGACGGCGCAGCACGGTGAGCGCGGGCACCGCCGTCGCGAACTCGGCCAGGGACTCGGTGCCTTGGAGACCGAAGGCCTTCGCCTCGAACAGCGCGGCGGGGGCGCCGGCGTCGACCAGGGACACCTCGACCCGACCCATGGGCCCGGTCAGGGTGTCCAGGGCGCGGCCGGTCGGCAGCGCGCGACCCGTGGTCGAGCCCGCCGGGTCCTCGAAGCCGAGCAGGACCGGCACCCCGAGTGCGGCGGTGCCCGGCACCGCGGCCGTGCCCTCGTCGGGCGCTGTACGCCCCCGGGTGGGGATGGTGCCGGTGAGGCGGGCCCCGGTGTTGACGTTGAGCATCCGCACCGTGGTGGAGTCCGACGTGATCGGCACCAGGGCGTTGTGGACGGCGTACAGGGCGACGGCGGTGGCGCAGTTGCCGCAGTTGCTGGCCCACTCCACCCGCTCGTCACCGATGCCGACCTGGGCGAAGGCGTACTCGACGTCGACGCCCGGCTCGGCCGACGTGCGGACGATCGCGGCCTTGGAGGTGGTGGAGGAGGCACCGCCGACGCCGTCGATCTGGCGGGGGTCGGCGGCGTTGTAGGCGGCGAGCAGCAGGGTGTCGGTGTCCACGCCGGTCGCCACCACGTCGTGGTGGCCGAAGATCCAGCACTTGCTGGTACCTCCGCGGATCATCTCGCCCTGCAGACGCAACACAACAGACTCCTCGTGGAAACCCCGACGGCACTTCCGTGCGGGACGCGATCCACACTGGGCGCGCGGAGCGTGAAGTACAATCTCGGAAATCTGCACGGGTATTAAGCCAGGGTTAATGCTGGAGGTGGCGCGGTGCTGGACGTCCGGCGCATCCTGCTCTTCACCGAGGTCGCCCGCCGAGGTTCGGTCACCGCCACCGCGCGGGCCCTCAACTACACGCCCTCAGCGGTGTCCCAGCAGGTCAGCCGCCTGGAGGCGGAGGCCGGGCAGCCTCTGCTGGAACGTCATGCGCGAGGTGTCACGCTCACCGACGCGGGACGCGCCCTGGCCGAACGCGGGGAGCGGATCGAGCGCGAACTGACGGCCGCGGAGAACGAGTTGGCCGACTTCGCGGGACTGCGCGCGGGCACCCTCCGGGTCGGCACCTTCCCCACTGTCGGCGCCTCTCTCCTGCCTCGCGCCGTCATCGCCTTCCGGGAAGCACACCCCGACGTACGGCTGACGGTGCGCAGCGCCCGTATCGCGGGTCTGTGGGCGATGCTGGAGAACCGCGAGATCGAGATGTCCCTGATGTGGGACTACGACTGGAACCGCATCGAACGCGAGGACATCGTCGTCACCTCACTCGTCGACGATCCTCCGGCCCTCCTGGTCAGCGAGGCCCACCCCCTCTCGGGCCGCCGCTCCGCCGCCCTCGCCGACTTCGCGAACGACCCCTGGATCACCCGCGCCGAGAACCATCCGGTGGCCGAGGCGCTCGCCCGCAGCTGCCGCACGGCCGGTTTCGAGCCCCAGATCGCCTACGAGGCCCACGACTACCAGGAGGCCCAGGCCATGGTCGCCGCCGGTATCGGCGTCGCCCTCGCCCCCACCCTGGCCCTGGAAGGCATCCGGGCCGGTGTCAGTGTCCTGCCGCTGCAACCCCCCGCGCCCGTGCGCCGCATCCTCCTCGTCCGCATGAGCGACCACGTCCTCACCCCCGCCGCCCGGGCGTTCGCGGGCTTCCTGCGTGACAGTGCCGCCGCGGGCACGTCGTCATGACCTTCCCGCGGTCTGCACTGGTCGGCGCTGGACAACTTCGAATGGGGCCACTGGGCGCCCACGTTCGGGCTCGTCACGGTCGACCGGGAGACGTTCGAACGCACCCCAAAGCCGAGCCCGGCCTGGCTCGGCGGTGTGGCGCGCAAGGGTGGTGCCCTGCACGAGGCGTAGCCTGCGTAGGGCGCGCGGATCTTGCGCGGCAGGCCTGACGGCAGTCCCAGCACCAAGTCCGCCCGCACCAGCCCCCACCTGCGAGATCGCGATGCCTGCCAGCTGGTTTCTGGGACTTTACGAGTCGAACCAGCGATACCAGATGGGCGTGCCTTCGCCTGCGCGCCAGCCCTGGTGGGCGGCGCGGCGTTGTGCGGGAGTCGTCAGCGACTCCTCGTGGGCGAGCCAGTCGAGGTACCACTCCGCAAAGGTTGCGGGCCGACGGTCGTCGTTGAGACCGCCCCCCGGCAGGCGCGCACGCCTAGCCGGGAGGCTGTGCCTTGGCCGCCGCAGCACCACGAATACCTCGCGAAGCTCTCATCTCCGCTCCCACCCGAGCCTCGGTGACTGCATCGGTTATCTGAGCGAACCCCCCTGTCCCTGTCCGCAACACGCCTATCTGCGCAAGCCCTTAGTTCACCTCAAGCAGCTGACCTGGGCGTACGGGCGAATCAGCGCAGTCCGGCGAAGAGATCGTTCTCGGGTACGGCCGCGCCCGTGGCGTCCTGGACACGTACGAAGGTCTCCATGCCCATCAACTCGCCGAACCTCTCCTTGCCCATCTTGAGGAAGAAGATGTTCTCGCCCTGACTGGCGTGCGCGGCCAGCGCGTCGAACTTCTGACCGCTGAACGCGGTGGTGTCCACCCACGTGGTGATCTCGTCGTCGGGGAGGCCGATCTCGGCCAGCGCGGCGGCCTCGGCAGGATCCGGCTCCGGCATGTCCTCACCGAACTCGCGCATGATCTCGCCGAACCGCTCGATCCCCGAGCGGGGCATCGTGGTCCAGTACACCTTCGGTGCCAGTTCGGTCATCTCCAGCGCCGCCATCGTGATGCGGTGGGCCTGGATGTGGTCGGGGTGGCCGTAGAAGCCGTTCTCGTCGTAGGTGACGACCACATCGGGCCGGTAGTGCCGCATGAGTTCCGCGAGTCGGGCCGCGCCCTCCTCCACGGGGGTCTGCCAGAAGGATCCGGGGGCGTCGTTGCTCGGCCAGCCCATCATCCCGGAGTCGGCATAGTCCAGCATCTCCAGATCGCTGACCTTCAGGACCTCACAGCTCGCCTCAAGTTCTTGCCGGCGCATCAAGGCGACCGCCGCCGGATCGTGCCCGGGATCGCCCGGCTTGACGCCCCCCGGTCCATCACCGCAACCGCCGTCGGTACACGTCACGAGAACCGTGCGGATGCCTTCCGCCGCATACCGCGCGAGGACCCCTCCGGTTCCGGTGGCCTCGTCGTCGGGGTGGGCGTGTACTGCCATGAGCGTCAAGGGCCGGTCAGTCATGAAACAGTCCTCCTGCAGAAATACGTCGTGATCCAAGTGTGCGGCGGGTGTACCGCGATCCTGGGGACCGGATCCGGGTGGGGCGGGCGACCCTGCGGCCTCCGTGCTCCCCGTCCCCTGCGGCGCCGGTCCCTCAGTCGATGCAACCGCGCAGGCCGGACCGGCTGTTCCCGGCGCGGCCGCTTGGTTTTCCAGACGTCGACGTTTCAACCCGAACGAGACACAGGCGCGACCCGCACGTCGCAGCCGCACGTCGGATCCGACTTCCATCGGCACGGCCATGAGATTCCGCCCGTGCCGCGGAGCGGATGTCCCGGCCGCCGGCCGGAGCCTTTCGAGGTGGCCAGGGCCGGAGTGCGGGCCGGTTCGCCCGGTACGAACCCCGCCTGCGGGCCCAAGCGTCATGCCAGACCGGTGGTGTGCGGGGTCGACTCCGGAGCGTAGCTGAACCGGGTGAGGAGCGCGTCCAGGCCCAGCGCCTCGACGCCGATCACCGGGCCCGTGAAGCTCCGGCGACCTCGGTGGCCACATAGCGCCCATCGATCGTGGCCAGTGTGCCGTCGAGCACGGCTTGATTGCTTGCCTGACGCACGCTGTGAGTCCGGTGCTGAGGGGGCCGGGTCACGGCAGCGTGATCGGGCCGCCCGACGGTCGCCACCCTGACCGGCCGGCCCGGCTGAGAGATGTCAGCGCGGAGCGATCGCTGCTTCGGCTGCAGCCTTGATCCGGGCGCCGAAGCGGTCGGCATCCTTGCGGGCGGCAGTGAGCGCCAGGCCGACGAGGAGCTTGCCAAGCCCGTGGCCTTCCAGAACGTTGAAAATACGGACCCGAGTGCTGCCGCCGGCCAGCGGCTCCAGGTCGTAGCCGCCTTCGCGGGCCGTGACGCTGTTCTTCGACACCTCGGCCCACCGGATCCTCACCGGGGCTTCGAGGTCGGTGATGCGGAACTCCCTGGCAGTTTTCATCCCGGCGTCCTTGACCGTGCTGCGGAAGACCGTGCCCACGGTGGTCGGGGCGTCGGGAACCCGCTCGATCCTGAGCACGCGGGGGCTGAACTGCCGATCGTTGCGTCCGTCGGCGAGGTAGTCGAAGACCGCCTCGACCGGTCGATCGACCTCGACCGTCGCTTCGAACTGTCCTGACATGAGCACTCCTCAAGCACTCGAGCAGAAGCGTGCCCGCGGCTCCTTCGGAAGATGCCCGCCGGACCGCTGGGCCGTGGGGGTTCCTTCGTACGCACCTGAAGGGCCGCGATGGCCAAAGAGCGCGGCGACGTCCGCTTCGTGCATCATCAAGCTCCGCGCTGCGGGCGTCGACATCACCACGGTACGTTACATCGGCATCACCCACGACCTCATGATGTGCTTCGTACGCCGACGGTCGTTTCCCGGGGCCCGAAAGGGCCTTGCCGCGCCGGCCCCTGCCGGTCCCCGAAGTGGTGGAGGCCGACCGGGGAGTTGGAGCCGCGCGTTTGACTTGCCTCGTTGCGATGGCAGGGTGGTAGGTAGGCAAGCGGTTGGGAGGCTCGGCATGGCATCTGATTCTGCATGGCGATCCGCGGCGCGGCAGTTGCCGCTCAGGCTTCCCGCCGGTGCGTTCTTCCTCAACTCCGGGCTGTCCAAACGCGGCGCGGACCAGGCCACCGCTGAGGGACTGCAGCAGTTCGCCGCCACCACCTACCCCTTCTTGGGCAAGCTCGATGCCCAGCAGTTCGTCCGGTTGCTCTCCACCGGGGAACTCGCCATTGCTGCCGCGTTGCTCCTGCCGGTGGTCCCCGCCGCTGTTGCCGGAGCCGCGCTGACCGCGTTCTCCGCCGGCACTCTCGGGCTGTACCTACGCACGCCCGGCATGCGCAAGGAGGGCAGTCTGCGCCCCACTGAGCAGGGAGTCCCGCTGGCCAAGGACGTCTGGATGCTGGGCGTCGGCATCTCCCTCGTCGTCGAAGGCGTCAGCGATCACCGTCGGTGACGATACGGATACGGTGCACCTGCTGCTGTGACCCCGTAGGTTCGCCAGGTCGTGTCAGGCGGCGGCTTTGAGCCCGCCCGAGGCGCGGGGAAGACGTCGGCGTGTGCAGGTCGTGTGTTCGGCGGACCGCCCGCCTCGCGATGGATGGCACGGGCGGGGCGAGCGATGCCGGAGGGCAGGGCGTGCCCGGCGAAGTCGATGGTCATCTGGGAGACGATGACACCGCAGGTGGCGCTGGCGAGAGAGCTGCCGATGGAGCGCAGCAGGGTGTTGACGGCGTTAAACAGCCACCGCGCACTGCGCACACTCCGTCAACTCGTCGTCGATCAGGAAGAGAGCTGAGACCGGCGACCATCAACGGGCCCCGGGCCGACCGGAGTTCCACCGGTCGGCCCCGGGCGTTCCGCGGGCTACCTCTGCGTGAGCGGTGTGACGGCGATCCGGTCGATGACCGGCGCGTACTTGGAGCGCTGGTCGTACGGGTTGTAGGTGTCGCCGTTGAAGTCGGGCAGCTCGTCCGCCGTGAACGTGAGCCGGTTCGTGCCCTTCTTCAGTGTCACCGGGACGGTGAGTTCCCAGAAGTTGTTGAAGTGGAAGGTGGTCGGGAACAGCACCCGGCGGGCCGGTCCGCCGTTGACCGAGAGGTCGGCGTGGCGGGCGATCGGGTCGGGGTTGTAGTGGGTGGCCGGGGCCTGCTCAGCGTTGGAGTAGCGGATGGTCACCGCGTGCCGCCCGGACCGCTGGGCGACGACGTCGACGCTGAGAGCGTTGTCCTTGCCGTCGCCGATACCGGTGACCGCCTTGCCGCCGGACGCGAAGGTGTAGGCATCGGTGACCTTGGCGGCGCCCGTCAGGATGCCGGCCTCCGCCTGGTACACCTTGGTCGCCGACGTGCCACTGGACGGGGCGACCCGCAGCCGGTCGAGGACCAGCTCGCCTGACGTACCGGTGACGGTGATCTTGTTGATGCCGCCGGACAGGAACATCCGGACACTGTCCGTGCCCTTCTCACCGCCTCCGACCTTCGGTACGTCGAGCTTCTCGCCGTTGAGGGACAGGCTCGCCCGCCCACCGCCCAAGTGGTCGACGGACACGGCCGATTCACGGTCGGAGGGGGAGTGGACCCAGAAGGTCGCGGAGTCGCCCTTGGCCAGCGGTACGGCGCCGGGCCCCGAGGCGCCGCGGTGGGCGTAGTCCGGCGTGGCCCCGTCGAGAGCGGCGTACTCGGCCTCGTAGACCGCGGGCGCGGTCACGCGCTCGTCCCGCAGCGCCAGGTCGACCTTGTCGATGATCGCGTCGCCCTTGGTGACACCGAGGTCGGGGTCCTGCGCGGAGAGCGTGATGCGGTGATGGCCCGCGGTCAGCCGCACCGTCGTGTCGGTGTGACCCCAGACCACCCACTTGTAGCCCAGCGGCAGCAGCAGTTGCTGCGGGTCCTCCCCGTCGACGCGCACGAAGACGTTGGTGGGGCCCTGCTCCTTCACCAAGTCGTAGAGGTTGTAGGAGTTGGCGAAGACGCTCAGGTCGTACGTGCCGTCCTGCGGGACCTCGACGTCGAAGGCGAGGACCCCGTCCGATCCGGTGCGCAGACCGCCCACGTTGTAGGCGCCGGAGGTGGCGAACTTGCCGACGTCCTGCGGTGAGCCCTCGGGGCCGTTCCTGGAGTAGCCCTTGCCGGTGTAGGTGGCGTTCTCCGCCTCGTACGTCTTGCGCCAGCCGACGGAGGGTTCGGCCGGGACGCCGCCGTGGCCGCCGGGGGAGAGGATGACCTGGTACGCCGACATCTCGTTCATGCCGGTCATGGGCAGCGTGACCGAGCCGTCCGCGCCCACTGCGAGCTCCCGGTCCGCGAGCCGCAGGGGCTGGGCCGAGTCGCCGACCTGTCCGGTCCAGGGGATCTCCTGGACGGTGGCGTGGACGGTCGTTCCGAACAGCTCGGGGTCGATGTTCTTGAAGACGACGTCCGCGTCACCGCTCTTGCCGCCGAAGATCGCCCGGGACTGCTTCTTGTCCGCGTCGAGGGTGGCGACGCCCTGGAGGGTGTACTGCTGGTTGGGGTGCGGGGCGGTCACCTCCACGGTGTGGCCGGTCATCCGGCCGTAGGCATTGAACAGCCACCACTGGCCGTTGCCCTTGTTTGCCTCCACCGCGGAGTCGTTGAGGTTGCCGTCGATGTTCCAGTACGCCAGGTCGGCGTCGATCTTGGACTCCTCGATGGCGGAGACCCACTGGACGACCTGGCCGGGGACGGAGAGGTGGTAGTTGTGGCCGTACTCGTTGACGTTGATCGGCAGCGGGCCGACGCCGACGTCCTTCTCCATCTGCCGGTACTTCGCCACGTTCGTGCGGACCGCGGCGGGCGACGACAGTTCGTGCCAGGTCATCACGTCCGGGACGACGTCGTTGGCCTTGGCGTACTGGAGGAAGCCCTTGACCTGGTCGTAGAGGACGCTGGTGTTGGGGCCGGCGACACGGGCGTCCGGGTCGAGGTCCTTGATGAGGTGGTAGACCTCCTTCCAGGCCTCGAAGTAGTGCCGCGGGTCGTCCAGCCAGGAGACCTTGTTGTAGCTCCACTCGCCGGTGCCGAACATGTTCCCTTCGGGCTCGTTGAAGGGCACGTAGACGACGTGGTCCTTGTAGTCGCCCATGGTCAGGACCTGCTGGACCTGCTTCTTGATCTTCTCCTTGAAGTCGGCCAGCCGCGCCGTACCGTCCGCACCCGGCCACTGGTAGGGGAAGCCGCGGTAGATGTCCGTCATGTAGATGTAGACGTCCTTGCCGCCCGAGTCCACGAACGGCGGCAGCATCTCCAGGGCGTCCGCGCCCGGGTGCTGGGGCCCGTCCTGGGCCTTGGTCGACACCGTGCGGACGTGCATGCCTTCGAGGACGTTGCGGCTCGGCACGCCGTCGCCGTAGACGCCGTACAGCGAGCCGGAGGCACCGCCGTGGAAGGCGCCGGTGTCGGTGGCGAGGTCGATGGTGAGCTGCTCCGGTTCCGCCGCGCGGGCGGTGCCCGCGGTCGGTACGGCGAACACGGCGGCGAGGACGGCCGCCGCGGCACCGGCGCTTGCTGCTGATGTGCTGCGTCTGCGTGGCACTGAGGTCTCCGTGAAGGTGATCCGTCGCGTCGGCGATGCGAACCGGTTCGATCAATAGGTCAAGTCGGTGAGGCCTTGCTTGGCCTGGTATGGCTCGGGGGCATCGAGATCAGGAGCGGCTCTTGATCGGCTCTGTCGAACCGGTTCGCCGGAACCTAACACCGCCGGAAACGGACGAGCAATACCTCCGACACGGATCGGCCGGTGAACCGACACGCGAAGATCCTGCTGGGCGGCAACGGCAACGGCATCGGCAACAGCGGCACGGTCACGCTCCATCCGACCCCACCGTTTCCACGGGGGCTCCCCGCGACGGTGGGGAGCCACCGCTGTCGTCCCCCCTTCGGCTCACCGTGTCGGCCGAGGAGATCGAGCTGGCGCCGTTCGCCGACGATCCGGCCGTCGGCCACGTAGGAGAAAGTTCATCGCCTGCACCGAGATCTTGTTGCCGAAGTGTCACCTGATGACCACCGGGTGACCGCTGTCCGCCCGGCGATCTACCGGAGTCCAGGGAATGCTGGGAGAGCGTCACAGCGAGCGATCAGCCGCCGACACGCCGCGCGAAACACCCGAACCGCACCGGAAGGAATCTCACGCCATGACCGCGACCGCGCCCAAGGCACCGACTGCACCAGGGGTGCGGTCCTGGTGGGGAATCCCGTTCGCCACCGCTGAGCGATACCGCCGCCCCGTGGTCGCGGATTTCGATCCGGATCGCCCCTATGACCGCAAGGGCGTCGTCTCTGTCCAGCCCGATGCCGGCGACTGGCTCGAAGCGGACAGCGGGATGGGCGAGGACTGCCTGAACCTGAACGTGTGGGCTCCGGAGGAGTCGGCCGGGAAGACGCTCCCGGTGGCCGTGTACATCCATGGCGGCGGATTCGAGTTCGGTGCGAACACGCAGGCCACCTCGAACGCCGCCGGTCTCGCTGCGACGGGGCGCGTGGTGAGCGTGTCGGTCAACTACCGGCTCGGCGCGCTGGGCGCTCTCTCGCTGTCGCAGTACGGCGGGCGGCTCGCCGAGGCGAGCAACCTGGGCCTGCAGGACGTCATCGCCGCGCTCACCTGGATCAAGCAGAACATCGCCTCCTTCGGTGGCGATCCTGACAACGTCACCGTCTTCGGCCACAGCGCCGGCGCCTACTCCACCCTCGGGCTGCTCGGGGCCTCCTCCGCGGACGGCCTGTACCGGCGGCTGGCCGGGTTCTCCGGCGCG
Organism: Streptomyces sp. NPDC048751; assembly: GCF_043198595.1. Taxonomy (NCBI): domain Bacteria; kingdom Bacillati; phylum Actinomycetota; class Actinomycetes; order Kitasatosporales; family Streptomycetaceae; genus Streptomyces; species Streptomyces sp. NPDC048751. The sequence goes on along the minus strand of NZ_JBICUX010000028.1, from coordinate 58,937 downwards.
CCCTCGCGTCTCGTCCCGGCCTGGTGGGCCGAGGAGCTCGCGGAGCGGTTCGTGACCGAACTCGGTGTCACGGGCAACCCCGACAAGCTGATCGATCTCGACGCGGCCTCCCTGGTGGCCGCCCTGCGCAAGGTCTGCCCGACGGATCTCGGAGTCCGTGGCGGGATGGACAACCAGAGCCTCGGCGTCGTCCTGGACGCCGAACAGCCCGGCGGGGTGCTGCACGCCCACCCCCTGGACGTCCTGGCCTCGGGCTCGCACCGGCCCATCGACGTACTCCTGAGCACGGCCAGTGACGAGATGGGCTGGTGGGTGGCGAACGACCTCGACCGGTTCGACCCGCACACCGTCGACCGCGTCACGGACGAATTCGCGGGGTGGCGCATTCCCCGCTCCCGCGCCAAGAGGATCGTCCATACCTACGACCAGGGCGGCCGCACCCCTGCCGAGGTCCGCTCCGCGGCCCTGACGGACTACATCTTCACGCTCCCCGCAGCCCGCGGCGCTCTGGCCCACGCCGCCGCAGGCGGCAACGCCCATCTCCTCATGATCGGGCCCGCCGAGGGCGCGCCCGCCGTGCACGGCACCGAGATGTACGCCCTGGTCGGCCAGGAACAGCCGGGCCGCAGCCCCGAACAGGCCGGCCGTGACACGCGGATCCGCGACATCGTCCTCGACTTCGTCACCGGCGAGCAGGCCCGCCGGTGGCCCGCCGTCACGGACCGGCCCACCTCGGGGAGTGTCGGCAACCCTCCCTACGAGCCCAGCGCCCACTACCAGGCGGTCCTCGACCTGTTCGAGAACATCGCCCGCCCCTGACCCTCACCGGGCGATCGGGAACAGCGCACCAGGGGCGAGCAGAGTAAGGAACTCGACATGAGCCAACCGACAGCAGCAGGCGGTGACACCGCACCGGGGACGATGCGGGCCGTCGTCGTCACCCGGCCCGGCGGCCTCGACGCGCTGGAGATCCAGGATGTGCCGGTGCCCGCACGCAAGCCCGGCTGGGTGCGGATCAGGGTGAAGGCGTTCGGCGTCAACGAGTCCGAGGTCACCACCCGCAAGGGCGAGTCGGACTCGGAGGTCACCTACCCGCGTGTTCCCGGCATCGAGGGCGTCGGCGTGGTCGATGACGTCGACGAGAACAGTTCGCTGCGGCCGGGACAGCAGGTGGCCACGATGATGGGCGGCATGGGCCGCAGTTACGACGGCGCGTACGCCCAGTACGTGACCGTCCCCGCGGCGCAGGTCATCCCGTTTGAGACCGGCCTGCCGTGGGAGGTCGTCGGTGCGCTGCCGGAGATGTTCCAGACCGCCTACGGATCGCTGACCACCGGCCTGGACCTCAAGGCCGGGCAGGCGCTGCTGATCCGTGGCGGCACCTCCACGGTCGGGCTGAGTGCGGCCACGATCGCGAAGGACCTCGGAGCCACCGTGCTGTCCACCACCCGCAGCCCGGAGAGGGCCGGGGAACTGCGGGCCGCCGGCGTCGACCATCCCCTCGTCGACGGCGGCACGATCGCCGACCAAGTGAGCGAGCTGATGCCGGAGGGCGTCGACGCCGTACTGGAGCTGGTGGGCTGCTCGGTCCTCGCCGACACCCTCCGCACCGTTCGCCGGCACGGCACTGTCTGCTTCACCGGAGCCCTGGCGGGCCAGTGGACGATCCCCGATTTCAGCCCGTTCATGATCCCGGGCGGGGTGCGGCTGACGTCCTACGGCGGTCAGGCAGCCGACCTCCCGGCCGACGTCTTCGCCCACCAGCTCCAGGCCATCGCCGCAGGACGCCTCAACGTCCCGGTCGCGAAGGTCCACCACGGCCTGGAACAGGTCCGTGACGCCCAGGCCGACGTCGAGTCCGGCACCACGCCGGGCAAGCACGTCGTCGTCCTGGACGACTGAGACCTGGGCACGAGGCTCGCAGACCATCCGTCGCGCGCACGCCGTCCAGCCGACCGGCAACTTCGAGAAGAACGTCGAAGCCGTGGACCGACTCGGCCGGCCGGCCACTGCCAAGGGCATCACCGTCTCCCAGCTCGCCCTGGCCTGGCTGCTCGCCCAGGGCGAGCCCATCGTCCCGATCCCGGGCACCCGGAGCGCCGCCCGCATGGAGGAAAACGCCCACACGGCCGACGTCACCCTCACCGAGGCCGATCTTGCCGCGATCCACGAGATCCTCCCGACCGGCGGATTCGGCGCCCGCTACGCCGAAGAGCATGTCCCCAACTGGGTCTGACCCCAGCCCGAGCGGACCTCCGAATCGATGGGCAGTCCCGTACGGTCAGGGGCCGCGGGCCGCCGCCGCGCGCTGCTCACGGATCGGTCGTGGTGTCGCGGGCCGCGAAGGCGGCCGGGGTGAGGCCGGTGCGGTCACGGAAGAAGCGGCCGAAGTTCGCGGGGTCGGTGAAGCCGAGGTGGACGGCCACCGTCCGGGCGTCCCACCGGGCACCTCCCAGCAGGCGCCGGGCTTCGAGGAGGCGCCGCTCGTCGATGAGTTCGCGTACTCCCTTGCCGGTGGCGTCCCGGGCGGCGCGGCTGAGGGTGCGGACCGAGCAGCCGAGCAGTTCGGCGTAGTCCGCGGCTTGGTGCAGTTCGCGAAAGTGCAGCTCCAAGGCGTCCAGGAAGCGTCTGTACCAGTCGGCGCGGCTCCTGTCGGCCGTGGCCGTGCCGATGGGGGCGATGCCCGGGGAGTTGGCCAGGCGCAGCAGCAGCGATTCGAGCAGGCTGCGCCGCAGGGCGTGGTGGATGTCGAGGGGGCGGCGCCCCAGTGCGCGGTGTTCGTCCAGGAGTTGGAGTGCCGTCTGCTGGAGCCAGGCGGTGTCGTCGGGGTGCGGGCTGAGCACGGCAGGGGCCTCGTGCGCGGTGAGGGGGGCCAGGAGACGGGCGACGTCGGGCCGCAGCACGTCCGGTTCGAAGAGGATGAACGGGCCGCGGGCCGCGCCGGGCGGATGCCAGCACTGCGCGTGCCCGGGACGCACCCACAGCCACTGGCCGGGGGCGACGGCCCGCGTGACGTGGTCGACGTCGTGCCGCAGCTCACCCTCGGTGACGGCGATGAGGTAGTGGAAGGTGGCACGGCCCGGACGGGGCGGGTTCCACGGCCAGTCGTCGTGCTGGGCGAAGAAGTCCTCGACGGTACTCACCTCAAGGCCGTAGGGAGTACCGACCGGGGGCTGGAAACCGTAGAGCGGAACCGCAGCTGGTCCGGCCGGGGTTCCGCTCAGGTCGGGGTGTCGCTTGTCGACCATCACGTGTCCGCAGCCTACAGCCCTTCTGGTCGGCTTCGACGGAAGGATGGGACGTACCGCCGCGACCGTGCGCCCTTCGCGACCGCGCGCCCTCCGAGACCTTCGATGCCATAGTCCGTCACCACCTGAGGAAGGCAACGCCCCATGAACGGATCGGCCCTGCACACGACCGCCGCCGACTGCGCGGAGGAACTGCCCGGAGCCCGGCTGGAGCATCCTTTCGGCCCCGCCTGGGAGGTCTACAAGGTAGGCGGCAAGGTGTTCATGCTGATGACCGAAGTCCCGGGGCGTCCCGTCGTGATCCTCAAGGCGGACCCCGGCGAGGCCCTCGCCCTGCGGGAGCAGTACAGCCACATCACCCCCGGCTACCACATGAACAAGAAGCACTGGATCACCCTGGAGAGCGGAGAAGGCGTCGACAAGGAGCTCGTCAGGGAGCTCGTCACCGACTCCTATCGGCTCGTCGTCGCCCACCTGCCCAAGGCCGAGCGGCCCGTCGACCCGCACACCTACGGCACCGGCACGCGGGCGGCCCGGTGAGCGCGGCCGGTGACCGGCTCCAGGACACCGCCCGCAAGGCGGCCCTGGCCCTCCCCGACGTCAGCCACGGATACCCCTTCACCCCGGGACTCGACGTGTACAAGGTCGCGGGCAAGGTGTTCCTGATCGTCACCGACGACCCGGACGATCAGATCATCACGGTCAAGTGCGAGCCCGAGCACGCGCGGGCACTGGAGCGCGGATACGCCTCGATCACCCCGGGCCGCTATCTCGACAAGAGGCACTGGATCTCACTGGGGCCGGGCCCCGGTGTCACCGAGCGGCTGATCACCGACGCGGTCGAGGATTCCTACAACCTGGTCGTCGAGCGGCTGCCGCGAAGCGACCGCCCCGCCGCCCGATGAGCGCCGTCAGTTGGTCAAGGGGAGGCCGGGCGTTCTTGCGTCAGGGGCTCTGATCAGCAGCAACGACCAAGGCGAAGGCGTACGAACTGTTGCGGCTGATGCAATTCATCCTGTTTCGGGTCATGAGCCGGTCGATCTCCCGGGTGATGCAGGAGCGGGATCTCCCGGGTGATGCAGGAGCGGTAGAAGTGCTTGGGGTCGGCGAGCATGACTGGAGGCTTCACCCGGCTGGCCTATGTCTCGCACGAGGAATTGAAGGAGCTGTCTGCGGGCGCGGGGCTGGTGATGGGCACGGGCGAGGCGCGGCCGTACGCGAATGTACGGCTGCGGTGTGGGGTGTTCTTCTAAACCGCTGAGCTGCGGAAATGCTGCGAGGGGCCGGTCGACCGACCGGCCCCTCGGTCTGTGTCTCTGATTGTTCTGGCCCCCGCGCCCCGGCTCTTTCTCCAGGCCCTGCCGCCGTGTACGGCTCGCGAGGGCCGGGAAGGGTTGCGTGGCTCGCTTGCCCGAAATGTGCGACATGATGTTTTTCGTCCCCCTCCCCCTCCCGCGAGGAGTGCAACCGTGTCCGAAACAACCGAGGCCCCCGTCACGCCGTTCAGCATCGGTGACCCGCTCGACTCTCCCTCCCACCCGGTCGAGGTACCGGACTTCGACGATGCGTGGACCGTCGCCGGGGGATTCACCTGGGTTTTCTACGGAGAGGGCAACTCCACCCTCACCCGGCCGGTGATCATCGCCGACGGCTTCAACCACGGCAAGAGCAAGCTCAAGGAGCTCTACGAGTTCCTCGAAGGCGAGGACTACCCCTTCATCAGCGAACTCCGCCGGCGCGGCAAGGACGTGATCCTGCTCGGCTTCGACAACCGCACCGACTCCATCCTGGCCAACTCGAAGGCGGTCGAGGGGGCCATCCGCGAAGCCATCGGCCGCCGTACCGGCAGCGAGCGGCTGATCGTCGGCGGCTTCAGCATGGGCGGCCTCATCGCGCGCTACACCCTCGCCAGGATGGAGACCGACTTCCACGAGGACGAGCACCAGACGGGCGTGTACTTCTCGTTCGACACCCCGCACCGCGGTGCCTCCATCCCCGTCGGCGTCCAGGCGTTCGCGTACCTGCTTCCGTACGGCCTGAACCTCAAGCCCCACCCCTTCGAGCAGCAGATGAACAGCCCGGCTGCGCGACAGATGCTATGGCAGCACTACGACAAGACCACCCAGAAGATCGGAGTGGCCCCCGAACGCACCGCGCTGCTCAACGAGTTGGACCGGGTCGGACAGTGGCCGCGGATCCCGCGCAAGCTGGGCGTCGCCAACGGCCGCGGCGACAGCATCGGGCTGCCCGACATCGAGCCCGGCGAGGTCGCGCTGCGGCTCGACGTCCGCTACCCCGGCACCACCTTCTACGCCCAGGCGCAGGGTGACGACGTGACGGTCGCCTACCTGAAGCGGGCGTTCCCGGCCACCGAGCGGACCATCACCACCAACGGCTTCCCGGAGCTGGACGGCGCACCCGGCGGCACGCTCGCGACGTACCAGATCCTCGCCGACTCGATGATCGAGGCCGGCGGCGAGGCCGACCTGCGGTATCCGCACGTGTGCTTCGTCCCGTCGGTCAGCGCGGTCGACATCCTGGACTTCGCGCGCCAGGAGGACCTGTACGCCAGGGTCGACGGCCTGGACCCTGCCCAGAGCGGCCTGGACGAGTTCCACTGCTCGTCCACGACGACCCCGCACACCCTCCCGACCGAGGAGCTGTGCACCTGGCTGATGGACCGGTTCTAGCCAACCCCGGCACCCCATCCGACGGACAGTAACCCAGCGAAGCGCGGTCGGCCCTCCGGCGGGCAGTCGGCTCCAAGCGCCGCAGTGGAATATCTGCACGGTACGGGCCGCGTGGCCACTTCGAGGTGGGCCTGACGACCGTGATCGGCAACGGCTCCGTCCCCGACAGCTGGAAGACACCGTTGGCGAATCCAGAGCTGAACGTGACGTCGGCCTTCATGACCCGTTGTGGTCGTGAAGGCCGATGTTGTGTTTGGGGAGGGTGTCGGTGTCGTTGCGCGCCAAGAGGATCGACGGGGTTCCAGCGGAGACGGCCCGGGTGACACGGGCTGCGTTCCCGAAGGGCAGCTTGGCGATGCGGATCCGTGACGAGTTGGGCGGGCTGTTCTCGGACGCGGACTTCGCCGGGCTGTATCCGAGCAGGGGAAAGCCGACGTGGTCACCGGGCAGGCTGGCGCTCGTCTCGGTCATGCAGTTCGCCGAGGGCCTGTCGGACTGTCAGGCCGCGGACGCGGTGCGCGGGCGGCTGGACTGGAAGTACTTGCTGGGGCTGGAGCTGGCCGACCCGGGCTTCGACCACTCAGTGCTCACCGAGTTGTGCCAGCGGCAGAACAGCGGCCGGACCGGGCTCGACGATCACTACAGTCCAGTCTCATGACGACGATTACGACGCGTACGGTCGAGTACCCGGCCGACGGTTTGACGATGATCGGGCACCTCGCGCTCCCGGCCGGTGTCGACCGCCGGCCCGCTGTGCTGCTCGGACCAGAGGGCATGGGGCTCAGCGACGTCGAGCGCCGCCGGGCCGATGCTCTCGCCGAGCTGGGATATGTAGCGCTGGCCTTCGACCTTCACGGCGGGCGCTATTTGGGTGACCCCGAAGAGATGCTGGCCCGTTGCATGCCACTGCTCGCTGATCCCGACCGGATGCGGCGAATCGGCCACGCGGCACTCGACGAGTTGCGCACCGAGCCCCGGACCGACCCCGACCGGATCGCCGCCATTGGCTACGGCACCGGGGGCGCCATCGCGCTGGAACTCGGGCGAGGCGGCGTCAACCTGCGCGCGATCGGGACAGTCAACGCAACTACCACGGGCCGACCGGGCGAGGCAGCGCGCATCCGCTGCCCGGTGTGGGCTGGGGTCGGATCGGAAGACCCGATCATGCCGCCCGCGCAACGAAACGCGTTCACCGCTGAGATGCAGGCCGCGGGCGTCGACTGGCGCCTCGCGATCTATGGCGGCGCCTTGCACGCCTTCCACCACCCGCCGGTCGACCACCCCGTGGTCCCCGGTGTCGGCTACCACCCACAGCACGCGCAGCGAGCCTGGCGTGACGTCGTCGACCTGCTCGCCGAGTGCCTGCCCGTGACGGAGGACCTGGGAGCATGACCCAGGCAGGCATGGATCTGTAACGAGACATCGACGCCGAAGAGGTCCTCGCCGGAGCCGGATGGGCGCCACCCATCTGCTGCATCGGCTCGATCGAGCCGACACCGCCGGGCGACAACCAGGGCCAACGTTGCTTGATACGGCACTAGTGATCACCAACCTCCGTTGCCACAGGAAATTCGCCAACGGTGCCGCTGGAATGGCGGGGACGGAGCGTTGTCACCAGATGGCTGTCCGAGCCAGACGATGTCCGGAACGGACAGGTGGCGCAGCGCGCGGTTGGCGAAGTAGATGACGGACAGCTGGCCGACGGAGGCGATACGCACGTCCTCGCCCTCCGGGCCACCGGCGTCCCATTGCGGGAAGCCCCACGGGGCGCCGGCCGCCGCGTCCAGGACGTCCCAGGCCATCTGCTCCGCGTGCTCAGGCAGGGCGGCGAGCGCCTTCGCGGCCCTGCGCGGAGAGGCGGACCGCGTACGGATGCTGTCCGCTCACCGGCGCCCGCTCCGGATCTCCTCCAGGTCCACGAACCCGGTCTCGTCCCGGTCGGAGGCGAGGACGTAGTTCGGCCGGAGCTCCCGGCGCGGGGGCGTACGGCGTGACGGGTGCGTGGCCGGGCTGCGCGCTCATCGGCTGTTCCTCCCGGCGGGTCGTACCGCCACGGCACGCGCGCCGGGGAGACGGACATACGGCGGTCTCCTTCTGCTTCTGCTTGACGGTCTGCGGACCGAATCCGCCCGTCGGTCACGGCCGGTCGGACCTCTGACGCAGCAACAGGTCTACGACGTCATGGGAAGGGCCGCCGGCGAGGTGTGACCCCGAGCGGGTCATCGGTCCGCGTCTCTTGACGTGTAAGTGACAAAGGTGGCTTGATGTTCATGGGAGCGCTCCCACCTACTCAGGGAAGGGACCACCATGCGCAACACCCGACACTTACCGTTCTTGCGGATCCTTCTGGTCACGCTGCTGATGTCCCTGGGCGTGGCACTCGCCCCGCCGGCCGTGGCCGCCTCCGCCGTGGCTCCCGTCCGCGTCATGCCGCTGGGTGACTCGATCACCGGCTCGCCGGGTTGCTGGCGGGCTCTGCTGTGGAACCGCCTGCAGAGCACCGGATACACGAACATCGACTTCGTCGGCACCCTCAGCCACCAGGGCTGCGCCCAGGCGCACGACGGCGACAACGAAGGTCACGGCGGTGAGTTGGCGACCAACGTGGCGGACCAGAACCTGCTTCCCGCGCGGCTCGCGGCCACGCGCCCTGACATCGTCGTGATGCACTTCGGCACGAACGACGTGTGGAGCAGCATCGCCCCCGACCGCATCCTCGCCGCCTACACCAAGCTGGTGGAGCAGATGCGGGCGTCGAACCCGGACATGCGGATCCTCGTCGCACAGCTCATCCCGATGAACCCGTCGAACTGCACCGGCTGCAGCCAACGGGTCGTCGACTTCAACGCGCGGATCCCCGAGTGGGCCCGGGCGACGAGCACCAGCCGTTCCCCCGTGACCGTGGTCGACCAGTGGACGGGATTCAGCACCGCCACCGACACCTACGACGGCGTGCACCCGTCCGCCTCCGGCGACGAGAAGATCGCCGCCCGCTGGTACCCGGCCCTCGCCGCCCTCCTCGACAAGGGCGTCCCCGAGGACCCTGGCCCCGGCGGCGAGGAGCCCGCCTGCACGGCCACTTTCCGGGCCGTGTCCTCCTGGCAGGGCGGCTACCAGGGCGAGGTGACGGTGACCAACGCCTCCGGCGCCCGCGTCTCGGGCTGGACGGCGACGGTCGTACCGTCCGACGGCGTACGCCTCACCCAGGTCTGGAACGGCACCCTCACCGCGACCGCCGACGGCAAGGCCACCGTCACCAACGCGGCGTGGAACGGCGCCCTCGCCCCGGGGGCGAGCGCCACCTTCGGCTACATCGCCGCCACCCCGAACTCGTCCGGTACGCCCTCGGCTGCCGTCAGTTGCACGGCGGGGGCCGCCACCTCCTGACCCGTTTTCCTGCGTTCTGTACCATTTACCGGGCAGTCCCGAAGTCTTGCGTCCAGTAGCTGTTGGGCTGTGCCAGTCCGACTCCGATTTCCTTGAACGCGCAGTTGAGGATGTTCGCCTTGTGGCCGGGGCTGGACATCCAGCCCGCCATGACCTGCTCGGGTGTGGCGTACCCGTAGGCGACGTTCTCGCCGTAGGTGCTCCAGATGTAGCCCGCACGCGTGATCCGGTCACCGGGGGAGGACCCGTCGGACCCGGTGTGCGACATGTTCTGGTGGGCTGCCATGTCCGCGCTGTGGGCCTGGGCGGCCTTGGTCAGCACCGCGTTCAGCGTCACGGGTGAGCAACCGACCTTGCTGCGCTCGGCGTTGACGAGTTGCACGATGCGAGCGGCGACCCCGGACGCCGGGGCGGCGGTCTTCGGGGAGCTGGGCGATGTCGGAGTTGCCGCGGGGGTGGTCTTCGGAGTGCTGGTGGGCGGGGTGGCCTTCGGTGCGGGAGCCGTGTTCTTCGCTGTGCTCGGCGGCGCGCTGGTCTTCGGTTTCGGCGCCGTGGTCTTTGGCGCCGTGGTCTTCGGCGTGCTCGCGGCGGCGGTCGGCGTCTTCGACGCCGCGGAGCTGGGCCGGCCGTGCTCGGTGCCGTTCCAGTGGTGGCTCCAGTCGCCGTGTCGGGGGCGATCCTGGGCCCGTTCCTTCCACCAGTCCTTGGCGGCCGTGTTCTCGGCGCTGTAATGCTGGGCCCCTCCGCTGTCCTGCCAGTCGGTGCAGGCCAGCGCGACGGACGGCAGGCCCACGGTGCCCACGCCGACGGCAACGATGACTATTCGACGGTAATGCCCTCTTCTACGGTGCTTGCCCATGAAATGACCTCACTCGGTAATCGCCGAGCGCCCCTTGTGCGGCTGGGTCTACGCAGACTCGGCTCCTGAGCTGCGGAGATGCCCGGCGGGGTCGTCATTCTTAGGACGGGTTCGCGTGTGGGGCAAAGGTGCTGCCTACTACGTCGCCTCGTAGATCCGCACGGCCCTTGCCATGGACGCGGGCGCGTGCTGATGCGGCTTCCGCCGACATCGACGACTTCTGTCGCTCCGTCAGGAGCCACCCCCTCCGCGAGGGTGGAGGGGGAAGGCCGAGAGGGTGGCATGCGTAAGGCCTGACGTGACGCACGCCTGTATCAAGTCAGACAAATCCCATATGTCACCGGAGTGGCATCTACTATCCGGGATGCTTAGTTCCCGTATTCGGTGTGACCGATGTCACGTGGAGCGGCCGCTTCAGGCGATGGAGGCCGAAACGATGGCGGACACCGCGAGGTTGCAGGACACCGTCACCCAGACCGCGGGATGAGGTTCCGACTCGACGAGCGTCGCACCGAGGCGCCCCGGCGTGATCAGGTCCACCACCAGGAACGCCACGGCCATCATCGCCAGACCCAGCAGCCCGAACGCCGCGGTCGACACCAATCCCTTGCCGAAGTTCTCGTACGTCGTCCAGATGGAGGTGAACACGATGCCGCCGATGCCGAGCAGCGCGGAGCTGAGCACCGCGGCGGCGTTGCGATTGCGCTGCTCCCAGATCTGGCGGCCGAGCTTTCCGGGTGTCAGCACGTCGACCAGGACGATACCGAGGACGAGTAGGACCAGTCCCAGGCCGCCGTACGCGATGGCCCGCCCGAGTCCGTTGACGATGTCGCTCATGGGGTTGCCGACTCCGTAGCGTGAGAGATCGTGAATGATCGCGGTCAAAGCGAGGCAAAATCTAGCGCACGCGTTCGGCTCGTTGATCGGAGACCGGCCATCCGGCCCTGTTCTGCGGTCAGTTGGCCACGTTCCCGGTGTGCGTCGGCTTTGCATGAGGGGCCGTGTCGTCACTTCCCGTCGGCGCTTCCGAGGGGCAGGGACGCGTTGTCGCGCAGGTGTCCCTTCAGCCACTGCTCGGTGTTGCCCACGTGCAGCAGGGCGGCGGCCTGGCTGAGGGCTGCGTCGCGGTGGGACGGAGCCGTGCAGATCGCTACGTGTTCGGCGAGGGTGCGGCCCGCGGCCCGGTCGTCGACGAGGCCGCGCCAGATGCGGGCGCGCAGGGTGCGGCCGGAGATGCCTTCCAGGAGGGTGAGCAGTGTTTCGTTCCCGGTGGCCGTGATCACGGCGCGGTGGAAGGCGGTGTCATGGGCGTTGAGTTGCTCGACATCGTCGAGGGCCTCGCGCATGGCGTCCAAGTGCCTCTCAACGTCGGCCAGTTGGTCGTCGGAGATCTGGGTGGCGGCAAGGGCCATGGCGATCGGTTCCAGGACCCGCCCAACCTCCATGAGGTCCTGCAGGGCGGCGGAGTCGCCCTGCAGCAGATCCACCGCTCCGCCGAGCCCTTCCAGGAGGAGGCTCGGCTGCAGACTGGTCACGTACGTGCCGTCGCCCCGCCGGACCTCCAGGGCCCGCGCGACGGCCGGCGCCTTGACGGCTCCCCGGGCGAGGTTGCGGGACAGGCCCAGCTGGGCGGCCAGGTCCGGCTCCGGCGGGAGCTTCGACCCGGAGGCAGCGCCCCGACGCGGATCAGCTCACGGATCTGCTCGATCGCCTTGTCCGACAGGGACACCGTGAACCCCTTGCTCGCGTGCTCGCCAACGGCACGTCCGCCCTGAGAGTCCTTGGGCGCGAAGATCGGCACAGAGGTTTTTGGGGATGTGCTGATGGGGGAGTCCCACGTTACGTATGACCTGCGCCGGGTTCCGCATGCCCGGGGTGACATTGATGCTGCTGGGGTGCGTGTGCGTGAAGTCGATGACGGCAGGCCGACGCGGGGGTCGCCGTCGGCCTGCCGCGCTCAGGGAGCGGAAGTACTCGTCGGCACGGTGCTGCGGGGATGCTCTGAAGGGCCTCGATGAGGCAGGGCGGTCACCGCGTGGTGAAAGCGCCTCCGTTGACGTGGAGGGTCTGGCCGGTGATGTGCCGGGCTCCTGGGGAAGCGAGGAAGTGGGCCGTCTGGGCGATGTCGTCGACCGTGCCCGATCGCTTGTTGTGGGTCTCCTCCACGAGCGTGCGACGACGTTCGTTGCTCAGCTGACCGTGGAAGAAGTTGGTGCCGTCGATGAATCCCGCGGAGATGACGTTGCAGGTGACACCCTTGGGGGCCAGCTCGGCGGACAGCGAGGCGTTCCACGCGCCCAGAGCGGCCTTGGCCGCTCCGTAGGAGCCGCCGCGGCGCTCGGCGCCGATCGAGCCGATGCTGATGACGGAGCTGCCGCTGGTGAGCCTGTCCTGGACCGAGGCCGTGGTCAGCACCGCGGTGAGCAGGTTCTGCTCCAGGTGGGCGTGCCACTGGGCGAGCAGGGCGTCCAGGTTCGAGCCGTCATCGGACGTTGCCTGGGACAGGCCGCCGGCGGCGTTGACCAGAACGTCCAGCCCGTCGAGCCGGGCGGTGAGCGCCGTGACCTGTCCGGGGTCGCCCGCGTCGCAGGCGACGCCGTGGACGCCCAGTTCCTTGGCGGTCCGTTCGACGGTGTCGGGGGTGCGTCCGGTGATGAAGACCTCTGCCTGGTCGGCGGCGAACCTCTCGGCGATGGCGCGGCCGATGCCGCTGGAGCCTCCGGTGACGAGAACCGTGCGAGTCATGGATCCTCCTGCCCAACTGCTACGTTTAGACCTAAACGTAGTCGACGTTAGCAAAGGATCGCGCTGTGGCCGAACCCGTCACCCCGTCAAGAGGGCCCGGGCCCGCCCATTCCGCCGCCGCGATCGCCGAGGCCTGGCGGCGGGAACGGCCTGGCACCCCGACGGAGTCGATCGAGATCGTCACCCCCATCTGGTGGCTGGCGAAACTCTTCGCGGACGACCGTGGCCGGGCCCTGCGTGAGGCGGGGATCGACGCGGCCACCCTCGACCTGCTGTCCGTCATCCGCCGCTCCGGACCGCCCTACGCCCTCACCACCCGCGAACTCACCCGGCGCACGCTCCTCACCGCCGGAGCCATTTCCCAGCGCGTCGCCCGCGCCGAACGCGACGGCCTGGTCCAGCGAACACAGGGCACCACCGGGCGCCGGACCGTCCTGGTGCAGCTCACAGCGGAAGGGCACGCGCTCATCGAGGGATCCGTCGACATCGTGCTCGGCCGCGAGGCCGCGCTCGTCGGCGGCCTGTCGGAGCAGGAACGCACATCGCTCATCGCGCTGCTGGACAAACTGATGGCCGACGTCCGGCAGCGTACGGCCCCCGAGGACTGAGCTCCGGGGGCCCGGTCTCCGGAACGCCTCAGGTGCGCAGTGCCGTGTCGAGGTCGCGCATGAGTTCTCCCACGCGTCCGCCACCGGGAGGTGCGGCGGGCAGCCGGCCGAGTACGGCCGTGACTGCCGGTGGTGCGTGATGGCGCGCCCATTCAAGGGTCCCCGGGGTGACGCGCTCGTCTTCCGCGGATGCCAGCTCTTCTGCTCGCGCCGCATGTGCCGCCGCACCGAGAACGTGCTTCACCTGATGGGCGTCCGCGAGGGGATGAAGGTATGCGGCGGCGGCAGCGTGGCTTGCCGCCCGTGCCGCGTCGACCGCGGCGGGGAAAGCGGCTTCTCGGGCCGCTCGGTACGCCGCCCACGCGGTCTGCCGCAGAACCGCCGTGCGCCGACCGCCGCCGGCGAAGGCGTCGGCCGCGTCGATGGCGTCGCGTGGACGTGGGTCAGCGGGAAGACGCTGTTCGAAGATCGCCAGTGTCCTGCGCGCGCAGTCAGCCGCGTAGCCGGTGATCTCACGAATTTCGTGTTCGCTCAGCTCGATCTTTTCCGATGTAGTCGGCACGGCCCCATCCTGCCTCAGATCGGCGATCGGGCGCCGTGGCACCAGGTCTTTGTGCCGCTGCGGATTCGAACCGGTTCGAGGGAAACTAGCACCGGCGTAATCCCCCGGCAATACCCCGTGCGCAACGAGGCAGGGCGGTCCATCCAGCGGTCATTCATTGGCCTCTTCATGACTTCGGGTCCGTTCGGGAGAAGTGCGGGAGAAGGTGTTGACAGCTACCCCGCTTGTTCCTACCTTCACTTCACGCGAACCGGTTCGACAACCGGCTTCACGCTCCATCATCGTCTCTGTACTCATACGACCGGCCGCCTGCTACCTTGCGAAGCATCGAACCGGTTCGAGCAAGGAGTCCATCGTGAACATCGGTGAGATCGCCAAGCGGGCCGGTGTCTCGCGGAGCACCGTGTCCTACGCGCTGAGCGGCAAGCGCCCCGTGTCGGACGAGACGCGCCGGAGGATCCAGGAGGTCATCGACGAGCTGGGCTACCGGCCGAACGCCAGCGCACGTGCCCTGGCCAACGGCCGGACCAGCACGATCGGCCTGGTGTTCCCCCCGGCCGGCAACCACTACACCGGGATGCAGCTGGACTTCATCGGCAGCGTGGTGGAGGCCGCCGCGGCGTACGACTACGACGTGCTGCTGTCACCCAGCGGCGTGGACAGCGACCGTTCGTTCCAGCGGCTGCTGGGGGAGCGGCGGGTCGACGGCGCGATCCTGATGGAGATCAGGCTCCACGACGACCGGGTCGATCACCTGGCCGAGCTGGGCTTCCCCTCCGTGGCCATCGGCCGCACCGCCCACCCCGAGGGCGGCTGGTGGGTGGGCCTGGACCACACCGCCCTGGCGGCGGCGTGCGTCCACCATCTCGCGGACCTCGGGCACCGCAGGGTCGCTTTCGTCAACCGGCCCGAGCAGCTCCTGCGGGCGGGCTACGAGTCCGCACACCGGGGACTGGACGGGTTCACCAAGGCCGCAGCCGAGCGCGGGCTCACCGTCCGCACGTACACCTGCGGGGACGATGCCGCCTCCGGCCAGGCGTGCCTGGCGCGGATCCTGCACGACGACCCGGCCACCACGGGCCTGGTCACGCTGAACGAGGCCGCGCTGGGCGGCCTGTATCGAGGGCTCGCCGAGGCGGGCCGTCATGTGCCGCGCGACTTCTCCGTCACCGGGGTCGTGGCCGGCCGGTGGGCGGAGACGGTGACCCCACAGCTCACCGCCGCGGACGTACCGGCGGAAGAGATGGGCCGTCGCGCCGTCGACCTCCTCGTCGAGCGCCTCGATCACCCCGACGCGCCCGCCCGGCACCACCTGCTCGCACCACCGATCTCGTTGCGGTCCAGCACCGGACCCGCCGCCGGCACATCCACCGCCGAAGCCCCGGCCCCGGGCCGCGACCCGCGTTACTGACCGGAGCTCACGGCCCTCTGCCGTCCTCCCTCAACCACACACCACGGCCCCCGTGGCCGCCCCCGCGTCTCCGACCGCAGATTACGGCCCCCGCGCCGTCCTCTCCTCACAACACCGGGCACCCGTCCCCTCACCGTCGCCGTTCGGCGTGCCCGTGTGCCCACTTCCCCCCTGTCGCCCCTCCCACGGCACAGCTGTGCCAAGTCCCGAAGGACCCGCTATGCGCATCTCCTCCAGACGGCTCCTCGCCGCCGTGGCCATCTCGACCGTCGTCGCCACTGTCGGCACGGCCTGCTCCTCCGACTCGGGCAGCACCGACGCCAAGGGCGCGGGCAGCGGCACCTACACCATCTGGGACCCGTACCCGCAGTTCGCCAAGGGCTCCGCCTGGACGACGCTGCTGGACAAGTGCGGCACCGCGGCCGGTGTGAAGATCAAGCGGACCGGCTTCGACACCAGCGACCTCGCCAACAAGACGCTGCTGGCGGCGCAGCAGGGCAACTCCCCGGACGTGCTGATCGTGGACAACCCGGTGGTCTCGACGCTGGCGGAGGCGGGCGTGCTCACCACGACCGACGACAACAAGCTGGACACCTCCAAGGTCGATCCGAACCTGCTGGCGGCCGGTCAGTCGGGCGGCAAGACGTACGGCACCCCGATCGGTGCGAATACGCTCGCGCTCTACTACAACAAGAAGGTGCTGAAGGAGGCCGGTGTCGACGTCGCGTCGGTCAAGGACTGGAAGTCGCTGTCGGCGGCGCTGGGGAAGGTGAAGAAGGCGGGCAAGAAGGGGATCACCTTCTCCGCCATCGGTACGGAGGAGGGCAGCTTCCAGTTCCTGCCGTGGTTCTGGGGCTCGGGTGCGAAGCTGACCGAACTCGACTCCGCTCAGGGTGTGTCGGCGCTGTCCTTGTGGAGTGGCTGGCTGAAGAAGGGCTACGCCCCCAACTCGGTCATCAACAACACCCAGACGACCAGCTGGCAGGAGTTCGCGAGCGGGGACTACGCGTTCGCCGAGAACGGTACGTGGCAGCTGGCCAATGCCGACAAGGCGGGCTTCGACTACGGTGTCCTGCCCGTTCCCGGCGCCGACGGGGGCAACGCCTCGGCTCCGACCGGTGGTGAGTTCGTCACCGTCCCGGTGCAGGACGACACCGGCCGCTACGCCACCTCGCAGAAGCTGGTGTCGTGCCTGACCAGCACCGAGAACCTGTACAACACCGACACGACCCTGTCCTACGTGGCCCCCACCAGCGAGGTCCAGGACAAGCAGGTGACAGCGAACCCCAAGCTGAAGCCGTGGGTCGACGCCGTCAAGGCGGCCAAGGGGCGCACCAGTGACGACCTGGGCACCAAGTACCCCAAGATCTCCGAGCAGATGTGGAAGGCCGTCCAGACAGCCCTCAGCGGAGCCAAGTCCCCCAAGGACGCGCTGAGCGCGGCCCAGTCCGCCGCGAAGTAGCCAGGATTGCCTGGACAAGAGATGAACCACACGACGCAGTTGTCGGAGCGCCGATCCCTGCGCGACCGGGCCGGGGCGGCCACCGCCGCCCCGCCCCCGGCTCACGCGCGACCACGACGACGTCCGACCTCCCAGCAGTGGGCCGCCTGGGCCTTCCTGACCCCGGTGACCCTGTACCTCGTCCTCTTCTACGCCTATCCGCTCTACCGCAACCTCGATCTGAGCCTGCGCCATTACACGGTCCGTTCCTTCGTGCAGGGCAACGCGCCGTTCACGGGGTTGAAGAACTACGACACCGTGTTCCAGGACCCGACTTTCGGTCCGGCGCTGGTGCATACGGTGGTGTTCACTGCTGTGTGTCTGTTCTTCCAGTACGTCATCGGTCTGGCGCTGGCGGTCTTCTTCAACCAGCATTTCCGGCTGTCGGCGACCTTGCGGGCGTTGTTCCTGGTGCCGTGGCTGTTGCCGTTGATCGTGTCGGCTTCCACCTGGTCGTGGATGCTGAACAGCGATTCTGGGATCGTCAACTCCCTGTTGAGCGGGGTGGGGATCGATCCGGTGAACTGGCTGACGTCACCGCAGTGGTCGCTGACTTCGGTGATCATCGCGAATATCTGGATCGGTGTGCCGTTCAACCTGGTCGTGCTCTACAGCGGTCTGCAGTCGATCCCGAACAGTTTGTACGAGGCGGCGGCTCTCGACGGTGCGAATGCGTGGGTGCGTTTTCGCCGTATCACCTTTCCGCTGCTGCGGCCGGTCTCCGCGATCACTTTGCTGTTGGGTCTGGTGTACACGCTGAAGGTTTTCGACATCATCTGGATCATGACGAAGGGTGGTCCGGCGGACTCGTCCACCACGTTCGCCACCTGGTCCTACCGGCTCGGTTTCGGCAATCTTCTGCCCGCCTTCGGCCCGGGGGCGGCAGTGGGGAACCTGCTGGTCGTCGCCGCCCTGGTGTTCGGCCTGGTCTATCTCAGGGTCCAGCGAAAGCAGGTGCAGTCATGAACTACGCGCACCGGCGCCGCAGTTCGGGGTGGAAGACCGCGCTTGGTCTGCTGCTGACCGCGCTCATGCTCTTCCCGGTGTACTGGATGCTGAATGTGTCCTTCACCCGCGACCAGGACATGCGCAAGAGCCCGCCGGACCTGCTGCCGATCCACGGCACGCTGGCCGGCTACCGAACCGTCCTGAGCGAGCAGTTGCCCTACCTCGGAACCAGTCTCGTCATCGGCCTGGGCACCGTGGCCCTCACCGTGGCGCTGGCCGCACCCGCCGGTTACGCGCTGGCCAAGCTGCGTCCGCGAGGTGGAGGGCTGCTGAGTTTCCTCTTCCTGGTCGCTCAGATGATCCCCGGCATCATCATGGCGATGGGCTTCTACGCCATCTATCTCAACCTGGGCCTGCTGCAGTCGGTGCCCGGCCTGATCGTCGCGGACTCCACGCTGGCCGTGCCGTTCGCGGTACTGATCTTCACCGCGTTCATGTCCGGTATCCCCGGCGAACTGCTCCAGGCCGCGAAGACCGACGGAGCGGGGCCGTGGCGCACGTTCCGGTCGATCGTGCTGCCGATGAGCCGCAACGCGGTGGTGACGGTGTCGCTGTTCGCGTTCTTGTGGTCCTGGTCCGACTTCGTCTTCGCCAGCACCCTCGCCAACGGCGGTGCGCACGAACCGATCACGCTCGGGATCTACCACTACATAGGCAACAACAACCAGGAGTGGAACGCCATCATGGCCACCGCCGTCGTGGCGTCACTGCCGGCCGCGGTGATCCTCGTCCTCGCCCAGCGTTACGTCGCCGCCGGCGTGACCGCCGGAGCCGTCAAGGACTGATTTCCACAACTGCCCCCTCGCACGACTGACCCTCGCTCGCACGACTGCCCCTCCCGCGTCGCCCGGTTTCCCCCGACTGCCCGTCTGCCCGTCAGCCGGCCGATGCTCCCTGCTCGAGAATCGAGTCCCCCTTCATGACCGCCGCCCGATCCGGCCCGGCCTTCTCCCTCCACGACATCCCGTTCAGCACGCACGGGTCCTGGTTCGACATCTCACCCGTGGTGGCGGAGAAGACGTACGCCGAAGACCTCCACCTCGTCTCGCACCAGAACGGCATGCACGCCGTTCTGCGCCTGACCCCCTTGGACCCGGAGACGGGCGACCGCGCCGAGACGCGTGTCGAGGCGACACCGGGTCTGCTCAGCTGGACCGGCGCGGGCGGGCGCGTCGACCTCGCCTACGAGTCGCCGGACACCGTACGCCTCAGGGGCAGCGGTATGGGAATCGGCGTCTGCGCGGCCGCGCGCGCCCTGACCCCGTTCAGCGGAACGTACTTCTTCCACGACCCGGCGGCGGACGCGTATGTGTTCACCTCGTACGAGACCGGACGCCGTTACCGCGTCACCGTGCTGTCCGGGACCGTCACCGACACGGCCGGAACTCAGGCCCTCGGCAGCGGTGACCGCGGTCTCGCGCTGGCCGCGCCGGCGGACAGCAACTGGGAGATCGCGATCGAGGAACTCGACACCTCCCGCCCGCCGTACACGTCCTCGGCGACCTTCCGCAAGATCGCGGAGTCCGCGCAGACAGCCTTCGCGGACTTCGTCGACACCGTGGCCCCCTGGCGCTCGTCGGCCACTCCGGCCGCCGAACTCGCCGCGTACGTCCTGTGGTCGGCCACGGTCCGCCCGGCATCCCTCGTCACCCGGCCCGCCGTGCTGATGTCCAAGCACTGGATGGACAAGGTCTGGAGCTGGGACCACTGCTTCAACGCCCTCGCCCTGGCCCCCGGGGTGCCCGAACTGGCTCTGGACCAGTTCGCGCTGCCCTTCGACCACCAGGACGGCAGCGGCGCCCTGCCGGACTCCGTCACCCACTCGGAGGTGCTCTACAACTTCGTCAAACCGCCCATCCACGGCTGGGCCTTCGGCCACCTGCGCCGTCGGCTGTCGGCGCCGCCGAGCCACGCCGAACTGGCCGAGACGTACGACCGGTTGGCACGCTGGACCGACTTCTGGCTCACCGCACGGCGAGCGCCAGGGGCCGGACTGGCGCACTACCAGCACGGCAACGACAGCGGCTGGGACAACGCGACCACCTTCGACCCCGAGCGTGTCGTCGTCACAGCCGACCTGGCCGCCTTCCTCATCCTCCAGATGCTCGAACTCGCCAACCTGGCAGACCAGTTGGACCGCCCCATCGAGGCGCGTCGGTGGCGGCGAGCCGCCGAGGAGGCCCAGGCGGCGCTTCTCGACCAGCTCTGGACCGGGGAGAGATTCGTGGCCCGAGGAGTCGAGTCCGGGGACACCTGGGGCAGTTCCAGCCTCCTCGACCTGATGCCCATCGTTCTGGGCGAGCATCTGCCCGGCGATGTCACCGGCCGGCTGGCCGACCACATCGAGGCCCACCTGACCCCGTACGGCCTCGCCACCGAACTCCCCACCTCCCCGCACTACCTCGCCGACGGCTACTGGCGTGGCCCGATCTGGGCCCCCGCGACCGTCCTGATCGAGGACGGCCTGCGCCGTGCCGGCCATCACCGACTGGCGGACGACATCAGCGGACGCTTCCGCGCCCTGTGCGAAGACCACGGCTTCGCGGAGAACTTCGACGCCCTCACCGGTACGGGCCTGCGCGACCGTGCCTACACCTGGACCGCCAGCAGCTACCTCCTCCTCGCCGAAGCGCACGCACACCGAGTCGGCCGCTGATCGGCCGATCACCCCCGAGCCCCGGGACCGTTCGGGCCCCGGTCAGACACCACTCCTCCAGGAGCCGCACCATGAAGTCGTCCCGAACGCTCGCCCTACGCAGAACCCGCACCGGACGCCGGGCGGTCTCGTCCTGCGCCGTCCTCCTGGCCGCCCTGGCCACGACGTTGATACCCGCGGGCCCGTCGCAGGCCGCCGACACCAGCGTCACCGTCGACTTCGCGACCGCCGGTGGCGCACCCGCCTACCGCGCCTCCGGAATGATCTACGGGATGACCCCGGACGGCACGCTGCCGCAGGACCACTTCTTCAAGGACATCAAGTGGCACTTCATGCGGGCGGGCGGCGCCCAGCTCAACAGCGGTGGCTACGCGACCAGTCTCGCCGACTACCAGACCCGCTGGAACTCGACCCTGGCCCAGTACAAGCGGACCGTCGCCCTCGGCGGTACCTTCGTCCTGCTTCCGCACGACCTGTGGGGCGCGGACG
Source organism: Streptomyces sp. NPDC048751 (assembly GCF_043198595.1). Taxonomy (NCBI): domain Bacteria; kingdom Bacillati; phylum Actinomycetota; class Actinomycetes; order Kitasatosporales; family Streptomycetaceae; genus Streptomyces; species Streptomyces sp. NPDC048751. The sequence goes on along the minus strand of NZ_JBICUX010000028.1, from coordinate 37,773 downwards.
GAACCACCACCCAGGGGTGGCCCGGTGACAACGGTGACTGGACGCAGTTCGACAACTTCGTCACCCAGCTCATCAACGACGTCAAGGCCAACAACATGACGGTTCAGTGGGACCTGTGGAACGAGCCCGACGGCAGCAACTTCTGGAAGCCGTCGCAGGCGCAGTACCTGCAGATGTGGTCGCGCTTCTACGCCCGGGTCCGGGCGGCCTTCCCCGGCCAGCTCATCGTCGGCCCCAGCATCGCCGGCCAGCCGAACTCCTCCAACGCCTGGTGGACCACGTACCTGAACTACGTCAAGGCCAACAACGTCGCCCCCGACATCTACAGCTGGCATGACGAACCCGGTGACCCGGCGGTCGACGTCGGCCGCGCCAACTCCACGCTGGCGGCGGCCGGGTTGACCAACACCCGCCCGTACCAGATCAACGAGTACGCCACCCTGTCGATGCAGTCACCGGGCGGCGGCGCCTGGTTCATCGGCCGTCTGGAGCGGGCAGGCGCCGACGGACTGCGCGGGAACTGGGCCTCTGGCACCGGACTGCATGACAACGAGGCCAACCTGCTCACCAAGAACAGCGCCGGCCAGTACCTGCCGCTGGGCGAGTGGTTCATGTACCGCTACTACGGCTCGCAGACCGGCAACATCGTCAACTTCGTCCCCGGCACCGGCACCGACGGTCTGGCCACCAAGGACAACACCGCGAAGAACGCCAAGATCCTGCTCGGCAGCAGCGGCAACACCGGCAACGTCACCGTCAACCTGAACGGCCTGAACACCACCTCGGTCGTGGAGAACAGCAGGGTCCGCGCGGTCGTCCAACGCGTCCCCTACAACGGCGGCGCCGCCGTCACCGGCCCGGTCACCATCTCCGACACCACCCTGAACGTCAGCAACAACGCCGCGTCGGTGAGCATCCCCCTGACCAACGCCAAGGACGGCTACACCGTCACCCTGCTGCCGCCGTCCAACACCACCATCTCGACGGTCGCCGTCAGCCAGAACAGCGGCCAGTGCCTGGACGACACCGACCTCAGCACCGCCAACGGCACGCAGTACCAGCAGTACTACTGCGAGGGCGGCTATCAGCAGATGCTCGACCTGAAGCCGGTGAGCGGCAAGGCCAACACGTACACCCTGGTCGACGAGCTCAGCGGCAAGTGCCTCGACGTGTCCGGCGCGTCCACCGCCGACGGCGCCGCCGTCATCCAGTACACCTGCAACGGCGGCACCAACCAGCAGTTCACCCTCAACCCGGTCACCGCGCTCGGCAACAGCCAGGACTACCAACTGGTCGCCGTCCACAGTGGCAAGTGCGTCGACGTCAGCAACGTCTCGACCACGGCAGGCGCGAAGATCCACCAGTGGACCTGCGACCCCGCGAGCGCGCTCGGCACCAAGAAGAACCAGATCTGGCGTCTCCTCGGCAAGAGCTAGACACGTTCCCGGAGCCGGCCGGCGGCCTCCCCTGTGGGAGGCCGCACCGCTGTACGGGTGCGCAGGGGGACCGGTCCGGTCACCGGCCTCCCGCTTCGGCGGACTCCGGGACCTCGGCCGTACGGCCCAGCAGGCCGCGGCAGGCGAAGGCGACGGCGGCGGCGACCAGCGCCATGCCGAAGCCGAGGGCGAAGACGCCGCGCGGGCCGGCCGGTGCCATGAGCAGACCGCCCGTCTGCTGGCCGAGCGCGTCGCCCACGACGGTGGCCACCGACGCCCAGGTGAACGCCTCGGTCAGGGACCGGCTGTCCGCCACCGTACTGACCAGGGTCATCTCACTCGCGGCCATCAGCGCGATGGGCACGCTGCCCACCGCCAGCGCGAGCCCCAGTGTCAGAGGGGAGATCGCGAGCAGCGGCAGTGCCGTGCCGAGAGCGAAGGCCAGGACCAGGCGCGGGAAGCGCAGATGCACCGCGACCTGCGACTGGGAGCGTCCCAGCCACAGGGCGCCCACGGCGCTGCCCACGCCCCAGCAGGCGTACACCAGGCCGGTGCTGTCCCGTGAGCCGTGTGCGTCGACGAAGGCGGGAATGGCCAGCGTCATCAGCCCGATGGGTACGGCGCAGAGCACCATCGTGCCGGTCAGCGCGAGCATCGGCCGCGACCGCAGCGGGCCCAGCAGGCCGCCACGGCTGGTGCCGTCGCCCGAACCTCCGGATGCCTCGGCTTTCGCCGCGCCGTCCATGTCCTCCGGCACCCGGACCAGACCCAGCCCCGTCGCGCCGACGCCGCCGATCACCGCGACGACGGTCAGCGCCCTCCCGGCGGAGCCCGTCAGCATCAGCGCCGCCAGCATCAACGGCGCCCCGATCACCAGCACTTCGGTGAGCAGCGCCTCCCACAGGTAGGCGGTGTCCCGCTCGTCGTCGCGCAGCGGCAGGCGTGCCCACAACGACCGCATGCAGGCGTTCGCCGGGGGCAGCACGACACCGGCCAGCACAGCGAGCACCGGCTGCGCCCAGTCACCCGGCCCGGTCGTCCACACCAGCGCGGCCAGCGACGACGGGTAGAGGACACCGGTCGCCAGCAGCACGGTTCTGCGGCCCCGCCGGTCGACCCAGCGCGCGATGAGCGGGCTGCCCAGCGCCATGCCGACGGTGTAGAGCCCGGAGACCAGACCGGCCTGCGCGTAACTGCCGCCCTGCTCGCGCACGACGAGCACCATGGCGAGGGACATCAGGTAGACCGGTAACCGGGACACCACGCTCCACCAGGCGGGGCCCGCGACATGACGACGTGTGAGCAGGGCGAAGAGACGACGGGCCAGCCCGTTCGGCATTGCTTCCATGATTCCTGACTGTGCACGATGCGTGCGAGGTGCAGCAATTCCTCCGCGCAACTGAAGCGGCTGGTACTGGACATGCAGCAGTACGCCGCCCGCAGTGACGTGATGGCGTCGCGGTACCACGCGGCCCGGACCCGGCTGCGGAAGTTCGAGGAGGCCGGGCCGCCGACGCATCCCCCGCGGCCGCAGAAGATCACGATGCGGCTGGGCGGCGGCCGCACCGGCGTGCGGGCCATCACCTGCCGGAATCTGCTGCTGACCGACCTGATGAAGCCCTTCGGCCTGGAGATCTTCTACGGCGAGCGGGTGGCCGTACTGGGCGCCAACGGCTCCGGGAAGTCCCATTTCCTGCGGCTGCTCGCGGGGGAGGGGGTCGACCACTCCGGGGAGTGGAAGCTGGGCGCGCGTGTCGTGCCGGGACACTTCGCGCAGACGCACGACCACCCGGAACTGACGGGCCGCGAACTGCTCGACATCCTCTGGAAGGAACACGCGCTCGACCGCGGTGCCGCGACCTCCGCGCTGCGCCGCTATGAGCTCAGCGCGCAGGGCGAGCAGCCTTTCGACCGGCTGTCCGGCGGGCAGCCGGCGCGCTTCCAGATCCTGCTCCTCGAACTCCAGGGCACCACGGCGCTGTTCCTCGACGAGCCCACGGACAACCTGGACCTGGAAAGCGCGGAGGCGCTGCAGGCAGGGCTCAGTGCCTACGAGGGCACCGTCCTGGCGGTCACGCACGACCGGTGGTTCGCGAAGAGTTTCGACCGCTATCTGCTCTTCAGCGAGGACGGGCAGGTCCGCGAGACGCCGGAACCGGTGTGGGACGAGGGCCGGGTCGCCCGCCGCCGGTAGGCGCAGGGGGGGGGCGCGCCCGTCTGCGCGGCGGCTCGCCGGGAGCCGCGTCCACACGGCACACCGCGCGCGTGGACGCGGCCCCGGTGCGCCCTTCCGGGACCTACGCCGTCACGGCGCTGCCCGTCCCTCCACCCGGGGCCAGGGAGTTGGCGGGGGCGGACAGCAGGCCGGTCGTGCCGATGAGGTAGGCGAGTTGGGGCCGGCTGCGGCTGCCCAGCTCGTCCGAGGTCTTCTTGATGTGTGTGGCCACGGTGCGGACGCTCATGCCCAGCCGTTTGGCGATGGCCTCGTCCGTGCAACCGTCCACCATGAGGCGGAGTACGGCTCTGCGCGTCTCGTTGCTGATGCGTGGGGACCGTTGCGACACGGCCTTCGGGTCGACGGGCCGGGCCCGCGCCCACATGTACTCGAACATGTTGGCCAGGTAGTTCACCAGGCCCGGGTGCCGCACCGTGAGCGCCGAGGTGCTGCGGTCGCCCTCGCCCGGGACGAACGCGATTCTGCGGTCGCAGATGATGACACGGTCGAACACCTCGTCCAGCGTCCTGACCTGTGCGCCCGCCTCGGCCACCCGCTCGATGTACGCCATCGTGGGGCCGTGGTCCCGCACGGTGTGCCCGTACAGCGTCCGCTGGGTGACGCCCCGTTCGTTCAGCTCCCGGTCCCGCTGCAGAGCCTGCTCGAGCAACTGGGGAGATCGTCCCCCACCGGGCTGGGCGGTGAGCAGCTCCACCTGGCAGGACTGGACTTCCTGTTCCAGCATGGAGGCGATCACAGCCGGATCGTTCAGGGTCTCCACCGGTGCCAGGCGCTGCCGATTCGCCTTGTCGTAGATGGGGCGTATCCCGTCAATGGCGAGCAGCGCATCGGTCAAGGCTTTCTGATGATGTTCTATCTCGCGTTCGATCGGGCGCGCCGTTTTGGCGTAGGCGACGTCCGGTGATACGGCGAGGAAATCCTCAGTGGATTCGGGATCGGGGCGGAGCAGGTCGAGCTCCAGTAAGCACGGGGGAATGTCCCCCGAGATGCTCCCCTCGCAGATCGCGGATTCGTAGGCTTTCAGCCCTCGTTCGCAGAGTTCGACCCTGTCCGTTTTTTCTGTTGTGTTGCAATTCTTACACATGTGTTCCCTCTTCATGTTCTGCCCCGTAAGTTCATGCTCGCATGGGCCCCTTGTATCCAGCACGCATCACGCGGTGTTCTGATCACTCCGCGAACGCCGGCAGAAACGGACCGAGGTGTTCAGGCACATGTCGTATGTCTTTCTCGCTGCCCCATACACACAGTGGATGGATTGGTCTACCGGAGAGCTGGATCCCGGCCGCAGGACTTACCTTCAGACGCTTCGACAGGCATTCATGGACCGCGGGCACGCGGTATTCAACGCACATCAGAACGAACAGTGGGGCAGGGGCTGGCTCGCGCCCGAGGTCTGCACACCCGCGGACTTCCTCGCCATGTCCAACGCGGATGTGATGTGCGTCATCGCCGGGGATCCGCCGTCCCCCGGCGTGATGGTCGAGATCGGATGGGCGTCCGCCCTGGGCGTTCCGATCGTTCTGCTCCAGGAAGGCGATTCCCTCCCGGCCCTGCTGGCCGGGATCCACGAAGTCACCAGCACCACGCGGTGCCGTCTCCCGCAGGAGCTCACCGAGGAAAGCCTCGCCGACATCCTGACGGCGGTGGAGAAGGCCGCTTCCGCCCAGCGGACTCCGCGGCTGACCGAGCCGGTCGCCGGCTATCCGAAGACGTCGCTCCCGTACGGATACGAGGCGGCCGAGCAGCCCATCGGCCATGTCTGACCACCAGGTGCGCGCAGGCTCGCGTCCGCTGCGGATCCTGGTCTCGGGGGTGAACTTCGGCTGGGGGAGCGCCGGCAAACTCTCCAGCGTGCTCGGCGCCCTGCGCTCCCGAACGGACCTGGAGGTCACCGGAATCGGCACCGAGCTGGGGCGGCCGGTCCTGGCCGACCTCGGCATCACACGCTGGCGAACCGTCGACGCGTCGGACGCGGCCCAGGTGGACGCGCTGGTCGCCGAACTGGCGCCGGATCTGGCGCTGGTGATCCTGGACCCCGCACTGGCCACGGCACTCCAGGGCGCCGGCTGTCCGGTGATCTACGTCGACAGCCTGCCGTTCCTGTGGACCGAGCACGACCCCTTGCCCGTCGACGTCGAGCTGTACTGCGCCCAGCGCACACTGCCCCTGCCGCCCGCCGCCGAGTCGGCCCTCGGCCGGGTGAGGAACCTGACGTGGGTCCCGCCCATCGTCCCCGACTCCGCCGGTCTGGCCCGGGCGGCGTCACGGGCCGAGAGCGGTGCGGTGGGCCGGGACGCCGGGCTCGCCGTCCTCAACCTCGGCGGCCTGCACTCCCCGTTCACCGGCGGCACCGACGACTCGTATCAGCGGCTGGTCCTGAAGCCCGCTCTCGACGCCCTGTCCCGGGCGGGAGCCGAACGGGTGGTGATCACCGGAAACCTGCCGCCGGACGCCGTGCTGCCCCGGACCGGCGCGATGACCGTGGAAGCCCGCAAGTGTGCCCACGGCGACTTCGTCGACCTGCTGCTGAGGGCCGGACGGATCATGACGTCACCGGGGCTGACCACCCTGCTGGAGATCGCCGCCATCGACCGGAACGCGGTACTGCTGCCACCCCAGAACCTCAGCCAGGTGCTCAACGGAGATCTGGTCGAGCAGGCCTGCTCCGCACGGCTGCGCACCTCCTGGCCCGGCCAGGTGCTCACACGCGCGAGCATCGACACCTGGCACCGTCAGGGCGAGGAGTACGCCGTCGAGCGCATGCGGGCCCACATCGCCGACGCCTGCGCCGAGCACCTGCGCGAGGTCGTCACGCGCGAACTGACCACCGGCCTCGACAAGGGGCTCGACCTGCTGGCGAACGGTGCCCCGTCCTTCGCTCGCATCGCCCAGGACTTCGACGGTGCCGAGCGTGTCGCGGCAGAGATTCTGTCCCGCGTGCCCGCGACCGCCGTTGCTTGAAATGTGGGGAACCATGACGAACACCAGGAACAAATACCTGTTCATTCGCATCCTCGAAGCGTGCAACGCCGACTGCTTCATGTGCGAGTACGCCCTCTCGCGAGACACGTACCGGTTCTCGCCCGAGGATTTCGCCGAGTTGCTTCCGGAGGCGGTCTCGGCCGGAGTGGGATACGTACGGTTCACCGGCGGCGAGCCGCTGATGCACCGCGAGATCCTGGAACTCGTGCGCATGGGCGCCGAACACGGGATGAAGATGTCCCTCATCACCAATGGCATGTTCCTGCCACGATTTGTGGACCGCCTCGCCGAGGCCGGTCTCGCCCAGGTGATCGTGAGCCTCGACGGCTCCTCGGGGGAGACCCACGACGTGTACCGCCGTTCCCCGGGAATGTTCGCAGCCGGTTTGGAAGGCCTGCGGCGGGCCAAGGAGCTGGGAATCGTCCCCCGGGTCAACACCGTGGTCGGCCCGCACAATTACGGGCAGATGGCCGAACTGCAGGGCGTGCTCACCGAGGTGGGCGTCCAGCAGTGGGAGCTGTCGGCCATCAAGCTCGGCCGGGACATCACCTACCCGGATCCCGCCGACGTCCTGGCCGCGTGCGAGCCCATCTACCGGGCCGACCCGGAGACGACCCTCGTTCCGCTGGGAAAGCGGTTCTACGGAGACACCGCCGAGGAACAGAAGCTGTACTTCGAGGAATCGATCACGCCCCGGCCCTCCGGGCCGCTGTGCCTGGTGACCGACGACGTCATCTACCTCGACGGCAAGAACGGCCGTGCCTTCTCGTGCAGTTGCCTCCCGCACGCGGAGGACGACTCCGGCCCCGGGGGCGCCCCGCTGCGCGACTCCTCCGGCAAGGTGGACCTGGCAGGCCCCGTCTTCCGCGAGCACGCCGACGCGTTCAAGGCGAACGGACCCACCCTGTGCAACGGCTGCTCCGCCACCGCGGCCGGGTACAGCGACGACCTCGCCCGGCTGGGCGCCGTCCCGGAATGGAGCTACTGACCCATGGGGACACAGCCCGGCTCCGTACAGACGGACCTGACGGTCCTGGTGGCCGCCCTGCCGGACGATCCCGAATCGCAGACCGTACTCGGCTGGATCTGCGCCCACCTGACCGAAGTCGAACTGGTGCCGGGCCAGGCGCCGGGGAGCACCGGCGCCGAGGGGCCGGGCGGGCAGGCCCGTGTCGCCGTCATCTGTGACGACACCGCCCTCGCGGAGCAGACCGAACTCACCGGCACACCGGTGGTCTTCGTGTCCACCACCGGTGTTCCGCCCACGAAGGGCTGGCCCACCGCCCGGATCCGAAGCCTGCACCGTCCCGGCTGGCTTCCGGCCGTACGGCACCAGGGCGTCCACCAGGCCGGAACGGTCGCCCCGCCCCGAGCGGCCCGGGCCCGGAACGGTCGCGGGGCCCTGATCCGCCTGGCCGTGCCGGAGCCCGGGGGAGTGGCGGCGCCCGGCGGGACGGCGGACAGCACCCGCCTCCTCCGTACGGCACAGAACGTGCTCGCGGAAGTCGCCGACTGCCCGGTCTTCGCCGTACACCTGTACGGGCCGGGGAGCGCGCGGGCCACCGAAGCGGTCTCGGCGCTGGTGCCGGGAGCCGCCGTGTACCAGGACCGCGATCCCGCGGCCGAACGGGCACTCTCCGACGCGTCCCTGCTGGTCTCCTCGCCTTCCCTGACGAGCGTGACGCTGGCCCAGACGGCGCGGCTCCCGCTCGCCCTGCTGCCCCCGCTCGGCGCGCACCAGCGGCAGGCCACGGCCGTGCTCGACTCCACGGACGCACCCCTGACCGTGCTCAGCGGTGACCGCGCCCACCGGACGCACGAGGCCGAGGCACTGCGCCGCGCCCTCGACGCGCCGCACGAACTGGCGCACTGGGCCGACACCGCCCAACAGGCCGCCGGCGACGACCGGCGCGGGGCCCAGCGCGTCGCCCGCAAGGTCCGCCAACTGCTGCTCGCCCCCATGTGACCCGGATCAGACCCAGATCAGTCGACGTGCCGCGGCAACGCGGCGCCCCCACCGATCGCTTGGAGCCCCCATGCTGCGCAGACTGCCCTACGGAGCGAACTACCTGCGGTGGGAGGAGATGCCGGAGCTTCGCGGCGCCATCGAGGACAAGTCGCTCTTCCGCTACATCTCCACCGGCGAAAGCGTCTCCAGCCGACTGGAGCAACTGGTCCAGGAACGGCTGGGCGCCACCAGGGCCCTGGCCGTGCACAACGGAACCGAGGCACTGCGCCTCGCCCTCATGGGCACCCGCCCCCGCGCGGGCGATCCCGTGCACATACCGGCGGTCACCTTCGTCGCCGTCGCGGGCGCGGTGCTCTCCTGCGGCCTCGTGCCGGTGCCGGTGGACGTGGACGAACGGTGCGCCCTGGACTCGACGTTGCTGCCGGCGGACGCGCAGCGCGTGATCGTCGCACACATGGAAGGCATGGTCGGGCCCCTCCCACAGGGCGTTCCCTACCTGATCGAGGACTCCGCCCAGGCCATGGGCGGTCGGCACGCCGACGGCCGCCACGCCGGCACGGTCGGGTACGCGGGAACCTTCAGCTTCCACCACGCGAAGGTGCTCACCTCGGGCGAGGGCGGACTCGTCGTCGTCCGGGACCCCGACGACTGGGAACTGCTGCGCTCCTACCACGACCACGGATCCGACCGGGAGCACGGCAAATACCCCGTCTGGCGCGAAGGCGCCTTCTACGGTGAGAACTTCTGCGCCAACGAGGCGGTGGCCGCGGTCCAGCTCCAGCAGTTCCGGCACCTCGACGACATCCTGGCGAGCCTGGAGCGGCATCACCGGATGCTCTCCGCGGAGCTGCCCGACCGTCCGGACCTGCGCCAAGTGGCCCGTACCGACGGGGACGTGAAGGTGAGCGTGCGGATCGAGCTGGAGTCCCGCGAACTGCGGGACCGCGCGCTGACCGAACTGACCGACCGTGGCCTGCCGTGCTGGACGCTGGACAAGTACTTCCTGCCCGAACATCCCGTGGTGCGGGGCCGCGCGTCCGTCTACGCCGACGGCTTCCCGTGGAACCTCGACGACGGCTCGGAGCGCTACCGTCCCCGCAGCCGTGACGGCTTCCGGACCACCCGCCAGCTGCTCGGGCGAACCCTCTGTCTGCCCCTGGCCCCGGAGCTGGACGCGACAGGCCAGGCCCAGGCGGCCAAGGAAGTGGCAGCCACGCTGGCCGCGCTCTAGGAGGCGTTGCGCCCTGGCCGACCGCACCCCCGCCGCATCCCCCTCGAAGGAAGAGCCGTGTCCTCTGGCGTATCCCGGTTCACCGATCTGCTGCGCCATCGCTTCGTACAGGGGCCCGTGCTCTGGGGCCTGATCGGCCGGCTGCCGCTGTATCTCGTGAGTCTGGCGCTGACCCTCCACCTGCTGGACGAAGGGCTGAGCTACGCGTCGGCCGGGCTCGTGCTCGCCGCCTACACCCTGGGCACGGCCACGCTCGGTCCGGTGATCGCCCGCCGTATCGACCGGCACGGCCAGCCGCCGATGCTCGTCCTGACGGCCGTCGTGCATCCCCTGGCACTCGCGGGAGCGGTGTACGCGACGTCCGGCCCGCGGCTGGCGCTGCTGGCGCTGACCTTCGTGGCCGGCGGCTCGATCCCCCCGGTCAGCCAGGTGATCAGGGCGCTGTGGAGCACCCTTCCGCTGAGCAGGGACGAACGCTCCACCGCGTACTCGCTGGAGTCCGTCTTCGCGGAACTCTTCGTCATCGGGGGCCCGTTGCTGCTCAGCGTCCTGCTGGCGCTCGGGGACTCCGGCACCGCCGCCGTGGTGGGCGGAGTCCTGTCCGGCCTCGGCGGCCTGGGCCTGGCCACCACGCGAGCCTCCCGCCAGTGGAAGGCCGAGCCCGTGGCGCGGCGCGATCTGCTGGGCGCCCTGCGCTCACGGCCTCTCCTGATCCTGCTGGCGCTGCTTACCCTGTCCGCCCTCTGCCTGGGGGTGCTCAACCTGGCACTCGCGGCCTTCGTCGAGGACCACGGCTCGGCGGGCGACGTGGGCCTCCTGCTCGGTGCCTCGGGCGTCGGCGGGGCGATCGGCGGGCTGTGGTTCGGCAGCCGGTCCGGCACTTCCCCGAAAGGCCGCCAACTCCCCGTCGCCTGCGCCGCCTTCACCCTGGCCGCCGCGGCTCCCCTGCTGGCCTGGGACTTCTGGTCGATGGCGGTGGCCATGGCGATGCAGGGCTCCTCGATCGCCCCCCTGACCGCCATCCTCTACGACCTGGTCGGCTCGGCCGCTCTGCCGGGCACCGTCTCCGAAGCCTTCACCTGGGTGCTGACCGCCACCACCACCGGCGGAGCGGTGGGATCGCAGCTGGCCGGAGCACTGATCGGCCGATTCGGCTGGTCCGCCGGATTCGTGCTGGGAGTGCTCAGCGGGTGCTGCGCGACGTTACTGGCCTTCGCCGTGAGCCGTCGTCTGGTGGCCGCGACCGAGGAGAGTGCGTCCCGCGCCCCGGACTCGGTCGCGGAGCACCCATGAGCCGGTCACCCCACCCGTCCTCGATCACTGGAGTTTCCTCATGACGACCCACATGACGACCCCGGCCGCCGGGACATCCGACCTTCCGGTGGTGCTGCTGGTCGACGGCAGGCCGTCCACCTTCGTGCGCAACGCGTTGCGAAGGGACGACGTGCGCATCGTGCTGCTGCGGTTCGCCTCGGCCATCAAGGACCTCCCGCAGGAATACCTGGACCTCACGGCCCACCTGCCCGTGTTCGTCGCCCAGGACGAGAACCTCGCCGAGGAGGCGGAGCGCTACCTGGAGTGGGTGGGCACGCTGGAACACGTGCCCACCTACTTCTGCAATCCGCAGGAGCCGCATCAGGAAGTGGCCCAGCCGTTCGCCGAGTTGGTGGGGCTGCCGCATCTCACGCGCGAGCAGGTCGCCTGGGTCCGGCACAAGACGGCGATGAAGGACAGGTTCATGGAGCTCGGGCTGAGGTGCGCCGCCTACCGCACGGTCGAATCGCTCGAGGACGTGGCCCGGTTCGCCGATGAGCAGGGCTGGCCGGTCGTCCTCAAGCTCATAGACTCCTTCGCCTGCATCGGGACGTACCGGATCGACGGGCCGGACGACCTGGCGAACGTCCCGGAGCCGGACCCGGCACGCCGCTGGATGGTGGAGGAGTTCATCGAAGGCACGGAGTACCAGCTGTGCGCGCTCGTCTCGGGCGGCAAGGTCGTCGACTCCTATCTGTCGTTGAACCCGGTGCCGATCCTGGAGGTGCTCGACGGGGCGCTCAACGCCAACATCACCTACGCCCCCGGAGAGGAACTGCCGGTGGACGTACGCTCGGTGTGCCAGGACCTCGTGGACGGCTTCGGCCTGGACCACGGCTACTTCCACGCGGAGTGCTTCCTGATGCGCGACGGCACGCTGTGCGTGGGCGAGGCCGCCGCCCGGATCACCGGCTGCGAGGTGCCGGCGAACCACGGCCTCTCCCGTGGCTTCGACATCCACCGGGCCACGCTCGACACCTATCTCGGACGCACACCCGTGATCGAGTACTCGGAGGACCGGGCCGTCGGCGACCTGCTGCTGCCGGTGACACCGGGGCGGGTCGTGCGCATCAGCACCGAGGAGGAACTGCTCCGGCTGCCCGGTGTCCTCTCCGTCCACCTGAAGCTGGCTGTCGGGGACATCGCCGAGCCCCCGCGCGCCTCCCACGCGTCCTCGGGATACCTGCACGTCACCGGCCGCACGGCCGCGGAGGTCGAGCAGCGGATGCGGGACGTGCTGGACCACTTCGTGCTGGAGACCGAGCCTGTGGAGCCGTAGCCCTGGGGCCGACGCAGGGGCGTCACGGAAGCCGGGCCGGCCTCCGTGACGCCCCTGCTCACGCTTTCACCACGTCACGCCGGGAGCACGCCGAAGTCCCAGCGGGCCACCGAGAGCCCGAGGTCCTGAACGGCGAAGGCCGTGAAGTAGTACGCCTGCGGGTGCGCCCCGGTATCGATCACGAGGGAGAACTCCACCTCGTGCCACTGCCCGCCGACAGCGCGGACCTTGTGCTGCGCCGGAGTCACGGTGCAGTCCGAGCGCAGGTGACGGGGCACGAACATCCCGAGCCGCACGGGCCCGCGCCGTTCGGCGCGCACCCGCACGCGCGCGTGCAGCGTCCCTCCCGCGGGCACCTCCTGCGCGGCCTCGACGTGCAGTTCGGGCGAGTCGGCGAGCCGGTAGGCCATGTCACCGCACCGGACGCAGACGGTGCAGACCGTGTCCAGCGCCGTGGGCACCAGAGCCCGTTTCACGAACTGCCGGGCGGCCAGACCGCAGTCACACAGCACGTCGGAGACGGACTCCGGGTCGACAGTGCTGCGCTGGCCGAAATAGGAGTGGCAGTCGGTGAATTCGGTTTCCGGGTTCTCCACGATCTGCGCGGCGATCGCGTGATCCAGCGACTGGAGGTCGGCGGACAGGCCGCGCAGGATCGCCGACTCGCCCTCCGCGGCCGTGGCCTGCCGGGTCACCCAGCGCTCGGTCTTGCCCGCGAGCCGGGTCAGCCGCGGACGCAACGGATGGGACCCCGGAAGCAGGCCGCCGGCGAGGTACGCGGTCAGCCGCGAGGACGTGGACAGCACCAGCGGGTCGGGCACCTGCGGCGCGGGCTCGGGGCGGGCTCCCCGGTCGTCGGCCATGCCGAAGTGCCAGTAGGCGGGATCCGGCTGTGCGCCGGTGATCGTGGCGTTGAGGCTTGTCGCGGAGGGCGCTTCCGCCTCGGCCGCCCGCATCCAGATCGTGTTCTCGGGGCGGGCAGAGTCGTGCACGGTCGGGGCGGCCACGACGTCCCGGGCCGCGCCGTCGATGGCGTTGAGCAGCAACTGGTACTTGGGGTCGTAGGCGACGGCGTCGGCGAACGGACCGTTGTTGCACGAGCTGAGCACCACCTCGACGGCCTGGACCCGGTTCAGGGGGATCAGCTTCTCCCGGGGCTTGTAGCAGTCGGGCCCGTAGGCGCAGCGCGGTCCCAGCAGCTCCGGACGGCGGGGCGCCGCGGGGTTGAGTCCGCAGATGGTGAAGTCCGCGAGGTTGACCGAGTCGTCACGACCGTGCCCCTGCAGGAGCAGCCGTCGCCAACGTCCTTCGAGGAGCCGGGCGCCGATGTCCTGGCGCTCCAGAGCGCGGTCGTCGTAGACCTGCACCTTTCCCAGGGCATCGGGGCGGTCCGTGGAGGTGAACAGGCCCGTTGCGTCGACCGCGGGATCCGGCACACAGAACTGCTTGGCGGTGAACCACGCCATGGACGCGGCGTCCCGGCCGGTCAGGAAGACCACCTGCCGACCGCCGCCGCGATGGGCCTGCCGCACGAGCTCCAGGACCGGGTCCGAGGTCAGGCGCGGGTACACGCCGACGACCAGCAGGGACCGCGCGTCGGACGTGTCCTCGTCGAGGAGCCGCCCGTTCAGTTCCTTCTCGTCCAGCCACCGGCGCGCCAGCGGTTCGGTCAACGACCGCAGACCCGCCGGGAGTTCGTCGCCGCCCAGGAGCACGCCTCGCGCGTACGGCGTCGGCCGCGCGATGCCGCCGTAGACCCCGGCTGCCAACTGCAGGGCGGAGAGCAGATCGGCGCGGCCGTCCACCCACACCGGGACGGATTGCGGGCAGGGGGACGCGAGGAAGCGCTCGACGGCGCCAGCGAATTCGGTTTCCTTGTCGATCGGGGTGAACAGGGTCGTGGAAACCTCGGTCGAAGTACTCGGAGTGCTTGGCATGGTTGGTCAGTTCCTCGTGGAGTCGGGCGCCTCCCGGAACGGGCGAGTGCGGTGAGCGCGGCGGACCGGTCACGCACATGAATGCGGCGAGGGCGCCTGCTCACCGCCCCCGCCGCGCATCTCATGACGTCGACCCGTGGGAGAACGGGCCGACCGGCCGAAGTCCGGCCCCGGCCGTCAGTCGGTCACGGGGGCCGGGAAGAACGCCGTGACGTCGCCTTCCGGCACCCAGATCGGCCGTTCCTTGCCGATGATCAGGTACCGCTGGAGGTTCTTCTCGTCGTCCCAGGAAACGGCGAGCACGCGGTACCTCGCCTTGCCACCGATGTTGACCTCGACGTCGCCGGCTACGCCGGTGAAGTGGAGCGGCATGTATTTTTCCTTCCGGATCAGTGGCGGTTGCTGAAGCACTGGAGGTAGGCCATGCCGACGGGCTTGCCCTCCAGATAGCTGGTGGTCGCGTAGCTGTCGTAGGCGTGCCGCTCGATGAGGACCTCGTCGAAGTACGGCTCCCAGCGCGGTTCGATCTTCGGTTCGGTCACGAAGAAGGACATGAAGCGGCCTCCCGGGGCGAGGACGCGCGTGATCTGCTCGCGCATCAGCGTGTCCCACCAGTCCGCGTCGTCCCGCATGTCCTTCGGGAGCCACGGGTCCAGCATGATGCCGTCGATGCTCCCGGAGGGAATCTTCTCGATGTACTCGAAGAAGTCGGCCCGGACGATGTCGAGATTGTCGGGGAGGTCGGGGGCCGACTTCTTGAAGTCCTGGATCACCTCGTCGTAGACCTCGACGACGGTGTGCTTCTTCACGTTCGGCTGTTCGGCGATGGCCACGGCGGAGAGCCCGAAGCCGAGCCCGCACTCCAGGAATTCGCCCCCGCCCCGGCACAGGATCTCGGCCGAGCGCCGCATCAAAGGCGCTTCCCACTGCTGCATGGCCTGTGATCCGTCGATGTAGAGGGTCTTCTCCCCGGACTCGGACTTCTTGACTGCGATATCCGGCGCAGTGGGCTGTGCAGGATGCTTCACGATCTATCCTTACCTGTCGAGAATCACTGGTTGAATGAACCGCGCAGCCGCTCGCTGACCGCGGAGACGGCCTCCAGGGACCGGGTGAGGAAAGCGGGTTCCACACCCGTCGGGACACGGATGTGGCGGGAGCCCGCGGGATGGTAGTGGGCACTCGTGGTGACGACGAGCCGGTGCTCCGCCATCAACGCGTCCGCCAGCGCCTCCGTGTCCGGCACCCCGGGCTCCACCCACACATGGGTACCGCCCTGCGGAGGCGAGACCCGCATGCCGTTCGCCCGCGCCCAGTCGAGCACCAGCCGATGACCCGCCCGCACCCGTTCCGTCAGCGGCTGGTTGCCCAGCTTGCAGAGCTGGGCGGCGTGGCTCTGGGCCCGCGTCGACACGGCGATGCGTTCCCACTCCATGCGCGCGGTGAGCCGCTCGACCTCCTGAGGGTCCGCGGTGATCCAGCCGACCCGCAGCCCGGGGGCGCCGTAGTTCTTGGAGAAACTGTTCAGCCCGTAGACGCCGCGCCAGTCCTCGACCAGCGCCAGCGGCGCGGCGAGGGCGGCGGGATCCTGGACGAAGGCGTCGTAGACCAGGTCGAGGACCAGCGTGAAGCCCAGGCGGCGCTGGGCGGCGAACAGATCGCGTGCCGTCGCCTCGTCCAGGCAGGAACCGGTCGGGTTGTGCGGGGAGTTGACGAAGAGCAGGTCTCTGGGGCCGAGCGCCGACCAGGCACGCGCCTCGACCAGGTCCGGCCAGTCCAGCACCTGTATGCCGAGCCCGACCTCCCGCAGCAGATCGGCGACGCTCAGCAGGACGGGCCCGCCGCACACGGCGCGCCGCACGCCGCTTCCGGCGAGATGGCGGGCGATCAGCCCGAGCCCGTCGAAGGCCCCGTTGGTCACCAGCAGCGACTCCGCGCCCACGTCGACGCCCTGCTCGCGCTGCCTCAGCCGCAGCGCCTCCAGCAGCTCGTCCGTGCCCTGGCTCGGGGCGTACTGGGCGTCCAGTTCCCAGCCGACGGCCTGCAGACGGGGTGGTTCGGGCCAGACGGGCACGTTCTCGGCCAGGATCTCCCACGGCTCCTGTGGGGAGGCCGCGACCACCGCGAGGCGCTGTCCCAGCGGCGTCAGGCTCACTGTGGCGCACCTTCCTGCCGGGTCAGCAGGTATCCGACCTCCAGACCGGTGGAGTCGACGCGCGGGTCGGCCACCCGCCGGTTCACCACCCGGGCGCCGGCCTCCCGGAACAGCTCCCGCCAGAACGCGTCGGTCTCCAGCCGCTGTTCGGTGAGGACGTGCAGGAGGTAGTACGGGTTGTAGTAGGCCAGACCGAGGCCGTGCCGCATGACCAGCGGGTCGGCCGGCCGGTGGTCCACCTCGACGACGGCGAGGTGCCCCGAGCGGCGCAGGGCGGCGCGCACCAGTTCCACCACCGCGCCCCGTCCCTCCTGCTCCAGCACCTCCTGGAGCAGGAACGCGGCGAGACACAGCTGGGAGGAATCCGGCCCCGCCTCCGGTGCGACCGCCTCCCGGAGGTAGTCGGTGGCGCCGGCGCGGACGAACCGCAGCCCTTCCGCTGCCGGCTCCTCGGGGGCGTACGGGTCGATTCCGATGCCGGTGACCGTGCCGAGGTCACCGATCAGTCCGGCGAGGAAGGTGCCGTCACCGCAGCCGAGGTCCACGACGGAGGTCGGCGCGGCCGGCAGGTCGGACATCAGGTCGCGGACGAGCGGCAGCGCGTCGTACGCGCTCATTCCGCAGCTGCCGATGCCCACACGCCTGCCGTCGCGGGTCGCGTAGCCCTTGCCGTGGAGGACGTCCGTGATCTGCTGGAACGTTTCCGCGTAGCCGCCGACGAGCAGCTCGTACCAGGGCCGGTACGGGCCGAGGGTGCGTCCCTTCTCCGTCAGGGCCGCCGTGTCGTCGCTGAGCGACACATAGTTCTCGTTGGCGAGGTAACGCAGGAATCCGCTGGTCCGCGACGCGTCGAGGCCCAGGGACGCGGCCATGCCGGGGACATCCTGCGGGCCGTCCGCCATACGTTCGTACAGGCCGCTGTTGAACAGGTGGTGGATGCCCTGCGCCAGCGCGAAACCACGGACGGGCTGAAGTGCCTCGATGAGCCGCAGCTCGAATCCCTCATCCATTGTGCTGTCCCTCATCCGATGAACTGCCGGCCATGGGTTGGAAGTCGATACGCACGATTTCGAGATCGCAGATGTGCTGCAGTAGATTTCGGAAGCGGTCGGCGCGATGCTCGGATCGTGTACTGACGCGGATGAACGGGCGTCTGTGGCCCGTCCAGTCGAGAACGCGGGAATCCGCCGCCGTGACGAAGACACAATCCTCGCGGAACTCTTCTTCCGTCAGGAGTTCGCGAACCTGCTTCTCCAGCGTGTCGCGTTCCTCGCGGTGCATGCCGAAGAACTCTATCGTCGGCATCGCAGTCATCGCCCCCAGGCGGAGTCATTCAAATGGATCGACAGTCCGCCAAAAACTGTCACGAGGATTCCGGCTGCTGAGAAAAGGTTAACCACGCGATTCCCCATTTCGTCATCTCGCCTCTTGTGACGCGTTGACGCTATCAGGGGTGGGTCCCCGATGGTCGATGAAGAAATGGGAAGGATCTGCACTGCCGAATCATGAAGAGGTGGCAAGAGGTAATTTACTCGGTGTAAGTGGAATATATCGGGCGGGAGGCGAGCTGTTCGACCCGGTCGTGGAGGCGTTCCACGTGATGCTCGGATTCAGGCTTCATCAGGACGCTGCGCAGGATGCGTGCGCCGTCGGCGTCCGCGGTGAGTTTCGGGTGGCGTGCGGTGAACGCCGCGCGGTCGGCCTTGAGGGTGCTCAGGAACACCGGATCAGCAGCTGTCATGCCGTCCGCCAGCACCCGCGCCGATGCGGCGTCGACGGCGGACAGGGTGGCGGGTTCCACCGCCGGGAAGTAGCCGACGATGTCCAACTCGGGCTGCTGGTACAGCTCCAGGGCGTCGGACGCGGCGATCAGCTCCGACCAGCGCAGGGCGGCCCGTCGGCCGGCACCCAGGACACGGCCGAGGCCGTCGGGCGTGGGCGGGACGAGCTGGAAGGTCAGCCACAGGGCGGCGGCCGAGGCACCGGCGCGGGAGCATTCCAGGCTGATCTCGCCGAGGTGGAGCTCGCTGGAGGTGAAGTAGGTGTACGGCGAGTCGTGGAGGTAGAACCGGCCCACCTCCGGATCGCGGAAGAGGACGGCGCCGCAGCCGTAGGGCTGGAGTCCGTGCTTGTGCGGGTCGATGACGATCGAGTCGCAGTGGGCGATCGCCCGCCAGGGCTCCGGGGGGAGCCCCTCCGGGCCGTCGCCGCCGGCCAGCAGGGTGAAGAAGCCGCCGTATGCCGCGTCGACGTGGAGCCGGACACCGTAACGGTCCCTGAGGGCGAGGGCGGCGTCGATCGGATCGATGGCCCCGAGACCGGTTGTCCCGGCGGTGAGGACGACCGTACCGACGTCTCCGGTCCGAAGGACGTCCTCCAGCGCGTCGAGGCTCATGCGGCCGCGGTCGTCGGTCGGGACGGGGTGGCCCTTCATGCCGAGGACATGGCACATACGGCCGTGGGTGTAGTGGGCGTCGGCGCTGTAGGCGACGCCTCGGCCGGGGTGGAGCTCCCGCGCGACGAACAGGGCCTCGAGGTTGGCGATCGTGCCGCTGGTGGTGAGGTGGCCGAGGTGGGTGTCGTAGCCGAACATCGCGGCGAGCTGTGCGACGGCCTCGCGTTCCATGCGGGCGGTGGCGGGGCCGCCGTCCAGGGCGTGGTTGTTGGGGTTGATCAGCATGGCGGTGAGGTAGCCGACGACGGCGGCCGGGTGCGGGGGCTTGAGCATCTGCCCCGCGTAGTGCGGGTGGAAGAAGGGGTAGTTGTCCTTCAGCCGCCCGGTGAACTCCTCGAAGGCGGCGCCGAAGCGGTCGTCCTCGACGAGGAGGGACGGGTGCCGCTCGTAGGGCCCGAAGGTGTCGGCCCACTCCTGTATCGCGTGGTTGGCCCGGCCGAGCCAGTGCTGCAGGTCCACTGATCTCTTCCTCTCTCCGACCCTCTCCGGCGGGGGTACTGGCCGCACTATAGGATTTCGTTGACTGCTCAGCAATTGATTGCTCAGTAATTGAGACGTTCGTAGGTGAGGAAGCAGTAAACTCGGCGGGCGGTCCTGGGCAGGGGCCCCAACGGCACGGGAGGACGCAGACAGGTGGATGCCGCGACTCGGCGGGGTGACGAGACCGCCCGCGCCGCCAACAGCCGGCTCGTTCGCGACTTCGGGCTGCTGATCAAGGCCGCCACCCTGCTGGAACAGCGGATCGACACTGCCCTGCGGCAGGAGTGCGAGCTCAGCCACACGATGTTCGAGGTCCTCATCAGGCTCGGCCGACAGCCGGACGAGGAGGTCTCGCAGCGCCGGCTCGCCGACGACCTCACGCTCACCAGCAGCGGCATCACCCGTCTGATCGACCGCATGGAGGGGGCGGATCTGGTCCGGCGCGTGCCGGCCCCCGGGGATCGCAGAAGCGTCCTGGTCGAATCCACCGACCACGGCCGTGCGGTGTTCCTGCGGGCCGCCGCCGTCCACGCGCGAGTCGTCGAACGGTACTTCGTCGCGCCGGTGGCCCCGGACGACTACGGACGGTTCACCGACTCGCTGAGCGAGATCCAGAAGGCCTTGCGCGACGACTGAGTGAACGAGCGTCTCCGGACACTTCTGGTTGGCCTGGCCGTTGCAGGTCCACGGGATCAGCTTGGTGCCGTTGGCGGTCGCCGCGCTCGAGGCGTCCAGGCAGAGGCCCGAACTGGAAGGTCTCCAGGTCCTGCTGGTAGTGCCCCTCCATGCCGGTGTTGGGTGCGGCCGCGCGGGTGGGGGGCTGTACCACTGCTCGTTTCCTCAGGCCCGGTCCGCCGGACAGGCTCTAGCGGGCCAGACCGCGCAGCAGGAGTTCCGAGAGCTGGGCGTAGGCCTCCGCGTCGCCGAGGCCCGTGGCGGCGGTGACCTGGCGCTGTTGGATGCGGACCATCACCGAGGTGATGACGTCGGCGGCGAACGCCACGTGGACGGCGTGGAACACGCCCGCCGCGACGCCTTCCTCGATCAGCTGCTCCACGCGGCGGGCGGCCGCCCGCGTGTTGCGCTCGTAGACCTCCGCGGCGGGCTCGAAACCGGCCACATCGTCGAAGAACCGCGGAGACAGCGGGCCGAGCTCCGCCGCCACGGCGTGAAGGTAGGCCGCCAGCCGTGCGGCCGGATCACCCTCGGCGGCCAGGGCGGCCTCGACGCGTTCGGTGGCACCCCTGAAGAAGTGCACCACCACCGCCCGGACCAGTTGCTCCTTGCTGTCGGCCAGCCCGTACAGGGTGCGCTTGGAGCAGTGCAGGCGCGCGGCCAGGTCGTCCAGGGTGAAGCGGGCGAAGCCTTCCTCGGTGAGCAGCGCCACGAGCGCCTCGAACAGCTCGGAGCGCCGGGCGGCACCCCGGCCCGTGAGCTTCGGGCTGATGGGAGCGGAGGCCTTGATCATCCGGCCAGTATCCCAGGCGTCACATCATCTCCATATACGCTACGGTAAGCGGTACTGACGTACCGCTTTGAGTACCACTTGGAGCTACGATGACGGTCGACCGCATGCTTCCCACCCAGGAGGCCGAGGACCTGATCGCCCTGACCCGCGAACTCGCCGAAAAGGAACTCGGCAAGCGGGTCGAGGAGCACGAGGCCGACGAGACCTACCCGGAGGACCTGTTCGCGCTGCTCGGCCGGGCCGGGCTGCTGGGCCTGCCGTACCCGGAGGAGCACGGTGGCGGGGGTCAGCCGTACGAGGTGTACCTCCAGGTCCTGGAGGAACTGGCGAGCCAGTGGGCCGCGGTCGCCGTGGCCACCAGCGTGCACACCCTGGCCTGCCACCCCCTGCACGCCTTCGGCACTCCTGCACAGCGGGAGCGCTGGCTGCCCCGCATGCTGGCCGGTGAGCTCCTCGGCGGCTACAGCCTGTCCGAGCCCCAGGCCGGCTCGGACGCGGCGGCCCTGACCTGCAAGGCCGAACGCGTCGAGGACGGCTACCGCGTCACCGGGACCAAGGCGTGGATCACCCACGGGGGCAAGGCCGACTTCTACGCCCTCTTCGCCCGCACCGCGCCGGGCAGCCGAGGCATCTCCTGCTTCCTGGCCCCCGGTGCGACCGAGGGGCTCAGCTTCGGCAGGCCCGAACGCAAGATGGGTCTGCACGCCATCCCGACCACCTCGGCCATGTGGGACGGCGCGGTCATTGACGCCGACCGGCTGATCGGCGCGGAGGGCCAGGGCCTGGAGATCGCGTTCAGCGCCCTGGACAGCGGCCGACTGGGCATCGCCGCCTGCGCCACCGGGCTCGCCCAGGCCGCCCTGGACACGGCCGTCGCCTACGCCAACGAGCGCACCACCTTCGGCCGCAGGATCGTCGACCACCAGGGGCTGGGTTTCCTCCTCGCCGACATGGCCGCCGCGGTGGACTCCGCCCGCGCCACCTACCTGGACGCGGCCCGCCGCCGCGACCTGGGCCGCCCCTTCAGCCGCCAGGCCAGCGTCGCCAAGCTGGTGGCGACGGACGCGGCGATGAAGGTCACCACCGACGCGGTGCAGGTACTGGGGGGCTACGGCTACACCCGGGACTTCCCCGTCGAGCGCTACATGCGGGAGGCGAAGATCATGCAGATCTTCGAGGGGACCAACCAGATCCAGCGGCTGGTCATCAGCCGCCATCTCGCCGCCTGACACCCCGTCCCACTCCAGCATCACGGACCACCACCGAGGAGAACCATGAACCTTGCCGGAACCGCAGCGCTGGTCACCGGAGCGGCCTCGGGCCTGGGCGCGGCGACCGCGGCCGCCCTCGCCGCGCGCGGTGCCACCGTCTACGGCCTCGACCTGGACAAGGCGGTGTCCGCCGCGGGACCGCAGCCCGACGGCGTCACCCTGCTCGCCGCGGACGTCACCGAAGAGGCACCGGTCCGCGAGGCGCTGGCCCGCGTGGACGCCGACGGCGCGGAACTGCGGCTCACCGTCAACTGCGCCGGCATCGCCCCGTCCGCCCGCATCCTGGGCCGCTCCGGGCCACACGACCTCGACCTGTTCCACGCCGTGCTGAAGGTCAACCTGCTGGGCACCTTCAACGTCCTGCGCCTGGCCGCCGAGTCGATCGCCCGGCACCAGCCGGACGGCAACGGGCAGCGCGGAGTCATCGTCAACACCGCGTCGATCGCCGCGTTCGAGGGGCAGGTCGGCCAGATCGCCTACTCCGCTTCCAAGGCCGGCGTCGCGGGCATGACCCTGACCGCCGCCCGTGACCTGGCCCAGCACGGCATCCGCGTGGTCACCGTCGCCCCCGGCATCGTGGACACCCCCATGATGGCCGGCTTCGGCGACGAGGTCCGGGCCGGCCTCGCCGCGAGCGTCCCCTTCCCCCAGCGCCTCGCCCAGCCCGACGAGTTCGCGCGCCTGGTCACCATGATCGCCGAGCACGACTACCTGAACGGCGAGACCATCCGCATGGACGGCGCCCTGAGGATGTCGGTCCGCTGAGCTGCGACTCGGGACGAGCACGCGACGTTCCCGCCTGAGTCGCTGTGCCTGCGACCCGGGCGGAGTCGGATCCGTACCGAGGGCCGGCACGCCGAGCAGTGCGCTCGTTGCTGCGTCGGACGGGTCAGGCCCGTAGTGGCCCGCCCTGCTCCACACCGGAGTCGCGTACCGCCAGGAGCGCGGCACGGAGGTCTGCCACGGCCCGTGGGTCGGAGAGGGGGCGGCCGGTCAGTTCCTCGATGCGGCGGAGCCGGTAGCGGACGGTGTTGGGGTGGACGAAGAGGGTCCGGGCCGCGTCCGCGGCCGAGCCGGCGGCGGTGAACCAGTGTTCCAGAGTGGCCAGCAGCCGGGCGCGTTCCGCGGCCGGTAGGTCGAGGAGCGGCCGGAAGACCACCTCCGTCAGATGCGCGGCTTCGGTCGGAGCGGCGGCCACGACCATCGCCAGCAGGTTGTCGTCGAACCGCGCGACACCGGGTTGGGTGCCCGGAAGGCCCGCCAGGGCCAGCCGGGCGAAGCGCAGGGCCCGCGGCGTGTCCCGCAGGGAGGGGAAGGTAGGGCTCACGCCCACCCGGGCGCGGGTGTGGCGCAGGGTGCGCAGACAGGTGTGCTCCGACGTGGGTGTGGCCAGGGCGATCACACCGATCTGCTGGTCGGGCAACAGGCGCCAGGCCGAGGGGAGTTGGGCCTGACGCAGCGCGGCCTCGATACCTGCCAGGGGCTCCTCACCGGGAGCGCCCGCCACCGCCACGGCGACCGCGTAGGGGCCGTGTTCGGGCAGACCCAGTTCGCGAGCTGCCTCCCACAACGTGGTGCGATCCGAGAGGACACCGGTGAACAGCGCCTCCACCAGGGCCGATCGCCGCGCCTCACGTTGCAGCGTCAACTCGGCCGAGGTCTCCCGGTGGGCCGCTGCGACGGCCTCCGCGTAGCGGCCGAACAGCGCCCAGATCTCGGCCGACTGGGACACCAGTTGGGCGTCGGTGACCTCGGGGTGGGTGCGCGCCTCCTCGACGATCTCCGACCAGAGCAGTTCGAAGCCGATCCGATAGGCGTGCAGGGTGTCGGCCAGCGGCATGCCCTGCTCGGCGCGTATGCGCCCGGTCTCACGGGCCGGGCTCGGTTCCGGGGCGTCCGCGCTGTGGAAGTGGCTCAGGACGAGGTCGGCGTTGGCGGTGCACGAGCGGCGCAGGGACTCGAAGGGGATCAGCGACTCGTCCTGGTACGCCTCGACGTCGGCACGGATGCGCTGCGCCATCCGCTCGCCCAGCTCCGGCAGCCGCTCATGGAGTGCCGAGACCACACCTGAGAGATCCATCACCGCAGCTTATTCCACCCGTCTTGTTCCCAGGAACAACCCGGACGGACAGACGCTGTGCCACAGCCCATAGGCCGTCGTCAGGGACGGCAGCACCATGTCGTCCACGTGAACGGCGGATTTCGACGGCGACATTCATGAAGGGCGGACCATGGCCAATCTGGCGGAGTTCCTCGTGCAGACGGCCCAGCGACAGCCGGAGCGTCCGGCACTGCGCCTGGGCGGCCAGGTCACCTCCTACGCGGAGCTGGACGAACGCAGTGCCCGCGCCGCGGCGCTGCTACGGGCCGAAGGTGTGCGGCCCGGCGATCGCGTGGCCCTGATGCTGCCCAACGTGCCCGAGTTCGTCGTCCTCTACTACGGCGTACTGCGCGCCGGCGGCATCGTCGTACCGATGAACCCTCTGCTGAAGGCGCGGGAGACCGAATACCACCTCGGCGACTCCGGGGCACGGCTGCTGTTCGAGTGGCATCAGGCGCCGGGCGAGGGCGCCCAGGGCGCGGCCGCCGCCGGGGTACGGCACGTGGCCGTCGAGCCCGTCGCCTTCGCCGGACTGCTGGCCGGACACGAGCCGCTGTCCGACGTCGCGGAGCCGGCCGACGACGAGGTGGCCGTACTGCTGTACACCTCCGGCACCACCGGTCGCCCCAAGGGCGCCGCGCTCACCCACGGCGGGCTGCGCCACAACACCGAGGTCAACACGGTGCATGTGCAGCAGATGACCGCACAGGACGTGGTGGTCGGCTGTCTTCCGCTGTTCCACATCTTCGGCCAGATCTGCACCATGAGCGTGGCCGTCCGCGCCGGTGCCTCCCTCACCCTCGTCCCCCGCTTCGACCCGCAGACCGTGCTGGACGCCATCGCCCGCGACCGGGCCACCGTCTTCGAGGGCGTGCCGACCATGTACGCCGCCCTGCTCCAGCACCCCGCCGCAGCGGACGTGTCGACGCTGCGCATGTGCGTCTCCGGCGGGGCCTCCCTGCCGGTGGAGGTCCTGCACGGCTTCGAGCGGCGCTTCGGCTGCGCCGTGCTGGAGGGCTTCGGCATGTCCGAGACCAGTCCGGTGGTCTCCTTCAACCACCCCGACCGGCCACGCAAGGCCGGGTCCATCGGCACCCCGATCCGGGACGTGGAGGTGCGACTGGTGGACGACAAGGGCCAGGACGTGGCCCCCGGGGAGATCGGGGAGCTGGCGGTGCGCGGGCCCAACGTCATGAAGGGGTACTGGAACCGCCCGGAGGAGACGGCGGCCACGATCCCGGACGGCTGGCTGCGCTCCGGCGACCTCGCGCGACAGGACGAGGACGGCTACCTCTACATCGTCGACCGCAAGAAGGACATGATCATCCGCGGCGGCTACAACGTCTACCCGCGCGAGATCGAGGAGGTGCTCCACGAGCACCCGGCCGTCGCCCTCGCCGCCGTGGTGGGTGTGGCCGACTCCCACCTGGGCGAGGAGATCGCGGCCGCGGTCGTCCTGCGCCCGGGTGCCCACGCCACCCCCGACGAACTGCGCGAGTTCGTCAAGGACCGGGTGGCCGCGTACAAGTACCCCCGCAAGATATGGCTCGTGGACCAACTGCCCACCGGCCCCAGCGGCAAGATCCTCAAGCGGGAGATCACCGCCCCGACCGGCTGACGCGACCTCACCGGAGCTAGCCTTCGTCCTCATGACACGCGCTTGGATCCTGCCGATACTGCTGGTGTTCTGCGGCTCAGCCCTCGCGGCCGGGCTGACCGTCGATGGGACGCCCGGCGCGGCCGCAGCGCTCCTGCTGGCCTTTGTGCTGCTCGCAGGCGTGAACTCGCCTCTGATCTTCCCGAAGTCGATCGACGCGCTGGAGGCACAACGCCGCAGCGCGGTCGACGGCCGGCCGGTCGTCTTCTGGCGACCGGGATGTCAGTACTGCGTGCGACTGCGCATCCGGCTGGGCCGCAGCGCCCGCAAGCTGCACTGGGTCGACATATGGCGTGACCCGGCCGGAGCCGCTGCGGTGAGGGCGGCCAACGACGGCAACGAGACCGTGCCGACCGTCATCGTGGCCGGCCGGCCGCACACCAACCCCGATCCCGCATGGGTGCGCGAGCAACTCTCCCGGTTGCGCGGTTGAGCCTCCTGTGGCGCAGGACGGAGACGGGCCGGCGCATGTACTTTCACCAGGGCACGCCGGCTGGATGAATGACGAGCCGGGCCGCGGAGACCGCTACGACATGGCCGGCCTCCCAGGACGTCGGTGGCAGCGGGAAGGCTGTCAACCTCCCAGAATGCCGCCTGGCAGGACGGTGTGGAGAGCGCCGCCGCTGAGCATCCCTTGCATGTGGGAGACCAGGCCGCCGAGAACGTCGACCTTGCCCGCAGGGGCAGAACTCGCTCCGGGAGCTTCGACAGCGTGGGCGCCGGCGACACCCATGGCCAGCAGCCCCGAGGTGAGCACGACGGTGGTGGCAGAACGTGTCACGGCCTGCCGGACGGGGGTGGGGTTTCGCATCGACTTCGTCCTTCCCTATGCGCGGTGTGGTTGCCCGGGCGGATCAAGATCCTTTGAGCACCCATCAACGTCCCGGCGCGCTGGAAGGTAACTGTGACGCGTCAGTCCCCGCCCCGGTGTATGCGGCGGAAGTCGCCCGGGGTGGTGCCCGTGAGGCGGGTGAAGAACTTGCCGAAGTTGGTGGGTTCGCTGAAGCCGAGTCGGCGGGCGACGGTGGCGACGGGGTCGTCGGTGTGGGCGAGGAGGCGCTGTGCCTCCAGGGCCACGCGGGTGTCGATGACGTGCTTCACGGGGTGCCCCGTGGCCGCCAGGCAGGCGCGGGTGAGGGTCTTCACGGTGTAGCCGAGCCGGGCGGCGTACTCCTCGGCGCGACGGACGGTGGGGTGGGAGTGTTCGAGTTCGTCGCGGAATCGGGTGTAATGTCCGATTCCGGCCATACGCGGTCCCCGGTACGTCTGGCTCACCGGGCCCATTGGGGCGACGGTGGACGACATCGGAGCGACAGTCATCCGGCGACGCTGAGGTTCGCCGGCACGGCGAGTCCCGGTGCCTGCCGGGCCCCCTGACTCAGCGCGCCCCGGTCGTCGCGCGCTTCTCGTCCGGTGCCACCAGCGACTGGTTGAGTGGAATCCGCGCCAGCGCGAGGACCCCGGCGGCGATCAGCGCGACCCCGCACAGTTGGGGCAGGAGCCACCACCCGGAGCGGATCTCCTCCTCGTACAGGGTGATGCCGAGGGCGAGGCTCACCATCGCGTCGCCGAGGGTGAGCGCGGGCTGGGAGGCGACCAGGGGACCGGCCTGCATCGCGTTCTCCAGCAGGAACAGCGCACATACGCCGGTGGAGGCGAACGCGTACGTCTGCCAGGCGGAGAAGAAGCCCACGAGTCCCTGGTCGTCGAGGATGTGCATGGACGCCTTCATCAGGGCCGCGGTCACCGCGTAACTGATCGCCGTCGCGGACCCCAGACAGGCTGCCCGGGCCCGGCCCTCCGGGCACCGGAGGGCCGCGACGGCGAGGGCCGCGACGATTCCCGCGCACACGGCGAGCGCGGGAATCCAGCGGTCCAGCGCCACATGGGTGCGGTTGCCGGTGGGGGACGCGGCGGCGAGCCCGACCGCGAGCCCGGCCACCACCACCGTCACGGCCAGCCAGCCGGCGCCCGGCAGATGCCGGTGCATCAGCAGTGAGGCGACGACGAGGGTGAGCGGCAGCTCCAGCACGAACAGCGGCTGCACGATCGTCAGCGGCCCGGTCGCCAGGGCCAGCGCCTGGCAGACGGCGGCGGCGATCACTGCGAGGATGCCGGCCAACCAGACGCGCCGCCGCAGCAGATCGAGCATCAGCCCGGCCCGGAAACCCTCGGAGCGGGGCACGGTGAGCGCCGCCTTGCGTTGCAGCACCGTCGCGACGGCGTTGCTGAAGGCCGCGCAGAGCGCGAAGACGACGGGGAGCAGGGTGTGCAGCGTTGCCACCTCCCGGATCGGAGGGCGTGTGACGCCGGGTGGCTCCTCCTGCCATGGTGGCCCGGACGGGGTGCGGGCGCGATCGGAGTCCGGGGGCGCGGAGCGTTGACCGCTCCGTCGGCTACTGTTCCCGCCGCTCGTCCATGCCGGCCATCAGGGCCTGGTGGCTGCGGCGGACGTGCTCGCGCATGACCTGTTCCGTGCCGTCGCCGTCCTTGGCGAGGATGAGGTCGATGACCCGGTGGTGCTCGGTGTCGGACTCGCTGAGGCGGCCGGGCCGGGCCGGCGAGGTGCGGACGAGTCGGGCGTAGGCCAGCTGGTTCATGAGCGTGCGGTAGTACGCCTCCAGCTCGGTGTTGTCCGCGCCGGTCACGATCAGGTCGTGAAGTCGTGGACCAGCTCGGCGTACCGCTCCGCGCTGCCCGCGCTGCCCGTGCGGACGGCCTCGTCGGCCTCGCGCATGTTGGTCCGCATCCGTTCCACCTCGGGCACGTTGCCGCGGAAGGCCGGCAGTCGGGCCGCGGCGCCCTCCAGCAGCTCCTTCATCTGGAACAGCTCGGTGAGCTCGCGCCGCGACGGCACGGCGACGAACATGCCGACCGGTGAAGCGGTTCATGTCTGTGTTTCCGGCAGGGTGTGCGTGAAGTGGTCGGAGACGTGGAGTAGCCAGTCGGGCCGTGCGTTGCCGAGGAGGTGGTCGCCGTGGGGGACGGACAGGTACGTGCCGTGCGGTGCCAGACGGGCCAGGGGCTCGCCGTTCGTCACGCCGGGGATGACGTCCTGGCCTCCGTCCGCGACCAGGAGGGGGGCTGCGATGCGGGGTGCCAGGGCGGCGAGGTCCACGTGGTGGGCGAACTCGCGGGCGGCGTCGGGGCCTCCGGCGCGTCGGGCCATGATGTCCCGCACCGGCGGGGGCAGTTCCTCCCAGTCGAGATGGAAGGGGCCGCTGACGGTGGCGACCGCCGCCACGCGCGGCTCCAGCGCCGCGGCCCGGGCCGCGAAGTAGCCGCCCAGACTGAGGCCGACGAGCCCGACGCGTGCGACACCGAGGGCGTCGATGACCCGGCCCACGACCTCCTCGTAGTCCGGCCTGAGGGTCGTCGTGGCCGCGAGCACGCCCTGCCCGGGGCCGTCCATGGCGAACACGGCAATACCCCTGGCCAGCAGCGCGGACACCAGATCGAGGAACTCCTCCTTGGCCGAGTCCAGGCCAGGGACGACGACCACGGTGCCGGGCGCGTCGACGGGGCCGCGCAGCCAGCCGGTGAATCCCTCGCCGCTCACGCGCCGGGCACCGGGCTCCAGCACGGTGAGCGCCCTGCCCAAGGCGTGGTCCGCCTCGGCGGCGGCACGCGGTGCCTCAGCGTACGGCGCGAGCGTGGCGAGGTGGAACCATCGCGCTGCCATCAACAGGTAGGCACCGGCCGAGACGGACGATCCCGCGTCCTGCGCGCGCTCGAGGTAGCCGTGCCCGGTGCGCAGGAAGGAAGGCCCCCAGTCGGCGACGGAGCTGAGCCCATCGGTGACGCGCCGGTACTCGTGGGGGTCGACGCCCGCGCCGGTGGCGCGTGTCCACTGGGCGGCGGCGAATGCGGAGACGCTCATCGCGCTCCTCCAATCAGAAGGACGGCCTTGCCGCGGATCCGGCGCTCCCGCAGGTCGACCAGAGTGCCGGCGGTCTCCGCCCAGTCGGCGATCCGGCCGATCTCCGGGTGCAGCCGCCCCCGTTGCACGAGGCTCACCAGAACCTCCAGATCAGAGCCGTACGGGGCGCCGGCGTAGTGGAAGTGCCGGATCGTGGCGCGTTCGGGGCCACCGAGCAGTTGGAAGAAGTCGAGGGTGACCGGGGTGCGGCTCGCCTGGCCGAACCAGACGAGGGTGCCTCCCGGGCGCGTCTTGGCGAGGGCGAGTGGCAGGTCCGGCCCGCCCGTGGATTCCAGCACGACGTCGAACGGCCCGTGAGTCCCCGCGACCTCGTGCACCACCTCGGCGCCCAACTCCGCTAGCCGCTCCCCGCGTTCCGGTGTGGCCGTCACCGCGGTCAGCTCGGCTCCGGCCCGCACGGCCAGTTCGGTGACGTAGTGGCCGACCCCGCCCGAGGCACCGGTCAGCAGCACCCGTCGGCCGACCAGGGAACCGGCCGTACGCAGCAGGCGCAGGGCGGTGATCCCCGCCAGGGGCAGGGCCGCGGC
The DNA here is from genome assembly GCF_043198595.1 of Streptomyces sp. NPDC048751. Taxonomy (NCBI): domain Bacteria; kingdom Bacillati; phylum Actinomycetota; class Actinomycetes; order Kitasatosporales; family Streptomycetaceae; genus Streptomyces; species Streptomyces sp. NPDC048751. The sequence goes on along the minus strand of NZ_JBICUX010000028.1, from coordinate 7,335 downwards.
CCGGACGCTGTCGATGCTGTCCGGGAGCACCGCGAGCGAGTGCGTGGGCACGGCGGCGTACTCGGCCCAGCCGCCTTGCGCCGGATGCCCGACCACGCGGGTGCCGATGCCGGGGCCCGTGCCGTCGGCTGCGGCCTGTACGACGAGTCCTGCGATGTCCTTGCCCGGCAGCACCCCTGGGTGGGGGTGTTCGAGGAGGAACGTCTCACCCCGGTTCGGCGCGAACGCCTCGACTTTGATCAGTGCCTCACCGGGCTCCGGGACGGGCTGGGGGGCCTCGGCGAAGGCGACCGGACGCGCCGCTTCCCCCGTGGGAATCAGTCTCTGCATGCCAAGCATGCAACCCGCACGGCCATCCGGTGATCCAACAACCGACAAGCAAGGCCGACAACTTCTGGTTGTCGCCTATGGTGAGGGCCATGGATTTCGACGTGGCGCAGGTACGTGCCTTCGTACGCGCCGCCGAGGAACTGCACTTCGGGCGGGCGGCCGGAACACTCGCCATCTCACAGCAGGCGCTGTCCAAGAGGATCGCGCGACTGGAAAACCTGCTCGGCGTCAAGCTGTTCCAGCGCGGCGGCACCGGGGTTCGCCTCACGGAAGCCGGACAACGTTTCCTCCCGCCGGCCCGGCAGACCCTGACCGCCGCCGACACCGCGGTCGCGGCGGCTCTCGGGAAGGACCGCCCGCTGCGTGTCGACGTCTGGGGGCACCTCTACGCGCCTTTGCGGACGCTGGCCCAGGTCGCGGGACGGGCCGGGAACCTGGTGCTCGGGCACGGGCGCGATCTGCCATCAGTGACGGACGCGCTGCTGCACGGTGACATCGACGCGGCCTTCGGACGGGTTCACCCCCCGCTGCACGCAGGCCTGTCACACCGCCTGGTCCGCCTCGAACCGGTCGACGCGGTCCTGAGCGCGCACCATCCCTGCGCAGCCGAACCGGCGCTACGGCCCGACCAGTTGCGCGGCAGCATGCTGTGGGCACCCGGTGCGCTGGACCGGCTCGACTTCCTCCACCAGTTCGCCGACCGATTCGACATCCGGGACCGGGCCGCAGGCGTCAACCTGGGGCTCACTCACTTCCTCGAAGAGGTCGCGGACGATCCGCGACGTTTCTCGCTGCTGCCGGCCGACGTGCCGCTGCCGGACGTCCCCGGGCTGCGTTCGATCCCACTGGTCGACCCCACCCCGCTCTACGCCTGGTCACTGCTGTGGCACACCGGCGACCGGCACCCCGGACTGGATGCCCTCACCGCCGCCTGCGCCGCGGAAGCGGGCCGAAGCCGATGGCTGGAGTACGACCCGGCACGCGACTGGCTGCCCGAACCGCCTGCTGCGTCCAGCGAGCGGCACTAGGGCCGGCTTCGAGTGGCAGCGCCTGGGCAGCTGGCCGAAGGGGTGGGGGCCAAGGGGCATCCCATGCCCACGTGATGCCGCGGGAATGGTTCGGGCGGTACCGAACTGTTCCGGCTCTAACGTCAGGGCCATGACGCACACGATGCATGAGTTCGACCGTTACGAGGACGTGCGGGCGGCGCTTGCCGACCAGGCGCTCGTTCCGGAGCTTCCGGCTGCGGAAGACGGCCCGGCCGGAGCGAGTGTCGCCTGGCTGCGTGCCACTGTGGCCCGGTTCAGTTCCGGTGAGCCGCATCGGCGGAGGCGGGCGGTGGTGGAAGCGGAGTTGGCCCGACTGGAGCCCGCCTCGCTGTGGCGGGCAGCGGCGGCAGGGCCCGAGCAGGAGGCTCGGGTGCGGGTGGTGCGTACCCTCGCCGAAGGACTCGGGATGCCGGACCCCGGTTCGGTCGCCGAGGCCGTGACCGTGGTGGCGGGAGCCTACTTCGGGGGTGAGGACGAGGCCGCGGACGAGGCGGTGGCCCGGCTGGTGGCGCAACTGGCGCCGGAACGCGCGGATGAGGCCGCGCTGGAGTCCGTCGCCAACCGCATCGGGCTGTTGGTGCAGGCATGCGAGGCGACGGGTGCGCTGGTGGAGGCCGCGGCGGGCGGCGACGTTCCGTTGGCGCGGGTGCTCCGGGACGATCCGCCGGTGCGGATCATGCGCCGGGTCGCTGCGAAGGCCACCCGGGTCGCCGGTCGGGACATCGCCGAGGGCGATGTCGTGCTCCTGGACATGGCGAAAGCCCATCGCGTGCACCCTGTGCCCCTCACCTTCGGCGCACCGCCACGGGTCTGTCCCGGCCGGGCCCATGCCCTCGCCCTGGCCCACGGCGTGCTCCGGCGCCCGCTGACCGACTTCGCCCGCCTGCACCACCAGGCCGCACCCCTGCTGCTCCCCAACGCCTGGGACCACGCCTCCGCGGCCCTTCTCGCGGCACAGGGCTTCCCGGCGATCGGCACCACCAGCCTGGGCGTGGCCGCGGCCGCCGGCCTGCCCGACGGCGCGGCCGCGACCGCCGCAGCGACGCTGGCGCTGGCCCGCCGACTCGGACGGAGCTCCGTCCTGTTCACCGTCGACGCCGAGGGGGGCTTCAGCGACGACCCGGACGAGGTGGCTCGACTGGCCCGGCAGTTGCACGACGCGGGCGCGGCGGGCATCAACCTCGAGGACGGCCGCCCGGACGGCACACTCGCCCCCGTGGAACGGCACGCCGCGAAGATCGCCGCCGTCAAGGCCGCCGTGCCGGGGCTTTTCGTGAACGCACGCACCGACACCCACTGGCTGGGCAGCCGGGAGGACGAGACCGCTGTCCGCCTCGCGCTCTACGAACAGGCCGGTGCGGACGGGGTGTTCGTGCCGGGGCTGTCGGATCAGCACGCGATCGCCGCCCTGACGGCAACCCTCGTCGTCCCGCTGAACATCCTGTACACGCCGAACGGCCCCACCGTCGCCGAGCTGGCCGCGCTGGGTGTGCGCAGGATCAGCCTCGGCTCGCTGCTCTACCGCAGCGCCCTGGCGGCGGCCGTGACCACCGCGACCACCATCCGCGACGGCCGGCCGACGGACTTCGGGCCCCTCTCCTACGCCGAGGTACAGGCGCTGGGAGCACCTGAAGTACGCCGGTAGACTTTTGCGCCCCGCCCTGTCAAAGATCATGCATCGCCATCCACAGGTCGACGTTGTGGGTCGCGAGTCGGCCGGGACGCTGCGTCGCGGTGTCCGGGACGGCTGCTCGTACGAAGGGCATATCGCCGTTCCCCACGGTCACCTTGGCGCCGTCGTACCGTGGCGACTTGTCACGGACGACCGAGCGCAGCTCGGCCGCGAGACGCTTGGCGGTCGCTTCGTCCTTGGTCACGAAGCACAACACCTCGGTGTTCTCGGCGGCGGAGTCGGCCCGCTGGCCGAGGACGGACAGCCGCACGGGCTTGGGCTTGGCGGAGGTGAGTGGGGCGAAGTCGGCGCGGTAGACATCGCCCAGACACTCTGCCGCGCGCTGGTACTCCTCCTTGTCGGCCAGCGAGGCGCCCTCTTTCGGCTTGACCCCCGACATGGCCGGAGCTCCCTGGGAGTAGGTGATCTCGTCCTTCGAGATCTGGAACGACACTCCCGAGTCGTCAGACGCCGTCCAGATCGTCTTGCCGTCCTTCTCGCTTTGCGCGTAGCCGTTCGCCTTCATCGACTTGGTGATCGCCGCCACGTCGAACGAGCCCTCCCAACGACCCGCCTTCGCGCTGTCGACGGTGGTGTCGATCTGGGTGACTTCGAGGTGCTGTCCCCACGGCCCGGGCCGGTACGAGGTCAGCAGGCTGGTACCGGGCTGCCCGACGGCACCGAACCGCTTCGGTTTCTCCTTGTCCAGCTTCCGTGCCGTGGCGACGTCCAGGTAGGTCACCTGGCCCGTGCCGTTGCCGTCGGCCAGGATTGCCAGCTGCCTCAGCACCTTCGAATCGCTGTCGCTGTCACCGGAGTTGGACGAACAGCCGGTGGCAGCGGTCAGACAGGCAGCGGTGAGAGCGACGGCGACGCGGGCGGGTCCGCAAGTTGCTATGCGCATGAGCAAGGAGCCTAACGATGCGGCCGGTCAGACCGTTCGGGGACTACTGCACTGTGGCCTTGGCCACCGTTGCTCCGCATGACGCACGCCGAAATCGAGATCATCGCGGAGCTGGTCCGGGAACTGCTCGTCGACCAGCACCCGGACCTGGCCGATGTCCTGTGAGTCTTGGCGCGCGTGGCTGGAACAACCACTTGTGGAGGCACGGCAACGACCTCGCCGTCCGGTTGCCCGGGACGACGCAGTCCGCGGACGCGCTGCTGCGCAAGGAACACGCCTGGCTGCCCTCCCTCGCCCCGCGCCTTCCGTTGCCCGTCCCCGTCCCGCAGCGGCTCGGCGAGCCCCCGAGAGGTTTCCGCGCCCCTGGATCGTCACCACCTGGGTGCGGGGCGCGCGCCGACCGTGCCCCCGCCACGAGAGGTGCGGAGGCGGCCGACGCCCTGGGACCCCGCGCCGCGTCCGCAGCTGGGCGGTGCTGAGAGCCCTCAGCGGCATCCTCATCGGCGACGCCGGCGTCCACGGCCGCGTCGGCGGCAAGGCCACTTGGGGCCCACCAGGGCAGGCCACGCTGCGACGACTCGTCGCAACGGCCCGCTGAACGACCGGGAGGGCAGCGACCGCCGGCCCCGGCTGATCAGTGCCTCCCACACGGTCAGCCGTCGCATCCCGCCGCCGGGGTGGCACGGCACGTCGCGTCCTCGTGGGACTGCACCGTGGCCCCGCCGAAGACCAGGAGACAGATCAGGGCGGCCATGACGCCCTGGCTGACAACCGTCACCGTCGCCCCGACGCGGGCGGCGATCGCGGCCGACACGACGGCGAGGACACCGACTCCGCCGGCGGCGGCCAAGTAGCCCCACAACGAGTCCGTCTCGACGGCCGTGCCCGGATCGAGGGTGACCCCGGACAGGAACCAGAGCCCGAAAATCACCACCAAGCTGATCAGTTCAAGAAGCACCAGACCACAGCCGGCTCCGATGTCCGCACCCCGGTCGGCGTGGGCGCGTTGCTCGCGGCCGGTGGTGGTGTCGACGGCCGGCGGCGCCATGGGCAGATCCATGCCCGCCACCTTGCCTGCGCGAGGGGACGGGCGCATGAGTACGGGTACTCAACGCCGTGCTCGGCATCCGTCAGAGCGGCAAGCCCCGCTGGGACGCTGGGAATTCCAGTGGCTCTGCGATCAGTCTCGGCGCATCCTGGACCGGTTGGGCGTCGGCGGCACGTTCGGGGACGGGGGAGGCGGTATGGGGAGTATCTTACGGGGGCTCCAGCGGGTGCCGTGGGGAGACCTACAGGTGGTTCGGGGCTCGGCGAAGGACATTCCCACGCTGTTGGCCAAGGCGGCCTGGGGGGACCGTGAGGCCGGTGATCTGGCCCTGGACTATGTGGCCGACCTCGTGTGCGAACTCGGGTTCGTCATCGCCGAGGCCACCGCTCCCACCGTGCCCTTCCTTCTGGAGCTGGCGGGCGCCCCCCATGTGCAATGCAAGGCGGAAGTGCTCAACCTCCTGAGGAACATCTACGTGTCACACGTGTGGAGCCAGGCATTGGCGGCCGCCGGCCCCCGGTACACGGGCAACTACGTCCGCAAGGCCCAGTGGGAGGCCGATGCGCACCGGGCCGTACTGGCCGGTCGTCAGCTCGTCCAGGGGCTGACGGAGTCCGTGGATCCCGAGGTGGCGGAGGCCGCGACCAAGCTCCTCGACGCTTTCGCGGCGGAGGCCCGACGGTGACCGGCCTGGAGTTCTCAAGCGGTGGTTGTCCGGGGCCCGTTCATGAGATGGGCAGGGGCTGGGAGTCGGTCGAGACCGCGACGTAGGCCAGCCCGTCGTACTCCTCGGCCGGGCAGGCGGGGCTGTGGTTGAAGTGATAGGTCCAGCGCGGCACCACGGCGCCGAAGCTTCGTGTGAGATGCCGGCCGCTGATCCACTCCCGTACGGCCGTCGGTGCGTCGACCGCGCCGCGCAGGTCCACGAGATGATCGCCCGGGTTGGCGGTGGCGAGCCGGGCTTCCACGGTGCCGGGGTGGGCGGGGCCGACGCGGTTGCTGACGAGCGCGCCGGGCCGGGGGCGGGACCAGGGGCCGGGCCACATCCGACGAGCGCGGAAGGAACCGCTGCCGAACAGCAGGCCGAGTGCGTAGTAGGCGTTGCCGTACCAGGTGTGCAGGTGCTGCCCCAGTGCCGGTGTTCCGCCGCCGTAGCGGCTCTTGGTGATGTGCCCGTTGTGTGCCCAGAGGGCGATCTTGGTGGACGGATCGTGGGCCAGCTCCCGGACGGCCTCGGCCATGTACCGGTCGCGTGCCGCGAAGGCCGTCTGTTCCGGGTCCGTGTGCTGTCTGGGGCGCGTCACGACGTCGGCGGCCCGGACCAGGATCCGGGCGTGCCGGAGCGCGTCGGCTGCATCTGGGCCGGGGCCGAGGCGGTGGAGGAACTCCCGCAGTTCCTCCGCGGCGCGCACCAGGCGCCGCTGAGGGTCGGGTCGCGATCCGGGGTGTGCCATGTCGAGTACGCGGAGCGGGGAGAGGAGCCCTGCCACGTGCTCCGGAGCCACCTCGCTCAGGAAGGAGTCGAGCGCCGCCAGAGAGGCACCGCACAGCTGCGGGTCGATGCCTACGAAACGCACCTTCCGCTCTTCCGGGCGTCCCCGGTTGTAGTCGCGCATCCACTCGATCATCGCGAGGACCTCATGGGTGCGCCAGGTCCAGAACCCCAGCCCGGCAAGCACCTTCGCGGCATCGCCCTCGCCGTGGCGGACATGGGCGTCGACGGCTGGGCCGGCCGACGCGCCGGCCTCCATGGCCAGGACCGAGAACCCCAGCTCCGTCACGAGGAACTCCAGGAGCCGGTGCTTGAGTTGGAAGAACTCACGCGTCCCGTGCGTGGCTTCCCCCAAGCCCACGATCCGCACGCCCTCGAGGACCTTCTTCAGCGGCTGGAGATCAGTGGTGGACCCTCCTGCCGTCAGGCCGCTCAACGGTAAAGCGCTCCGGGCCAACCAGCCCGTCACCTCGTCCGACACGTGAATCCCCCTCTGTCGCCGCCGTGTCCGCAGAGGTTACCCATGCCCCGGGTGATCACCTTCTTCCTGGAGCGGGCAGGCCTACGATCCGGCCGTCGCTCGCCACCATGGCGGCCCACGCCGACCGGGCCCCCTACAACGCAACCGCCGGGCCCACCCGGTGTCGTAAGCGCCGGAGAGGCGGGTATCCCGCTGCACCACGCGCTCGCGGTGTTCGATGTCACGGCCCAGGCGGCGCGGACACGCCGTCAGCGACGCTATGGGCGCATGCGCGTGGGGTGGCTTTGCGGCGGCGCAGGAAGCGGGGCATGGGGAGGGCGAGGTTGACGAAGCCTTCGGCCTGCATGGCGGCGAAGCCG
>NZ_JBICUX010000027.1:0-79578 GCF_043198595.1 Streptomyces sp. NPDC048751 | reverse complement strand
CCCGCGGAGCGGGTTGGGGGGTGCTGCGCACCCCCCAAGTGAAAACCGAGCCGCGTTGCGGCTCGGGCCCGCGCGTTGCGCGGGCCTGCCGGCGGGCAAGCCCGCCGGGTGGGTCCGCGTTGCGGACCCACGAGAAAATGCCCGGGCATGAACGCCCGGGAGCGATCCGCTCCGCGGCTCGCGGGCAGGTCCGCTCCGCTCCCCTGCCCTGGGCCCGCGCTGCGGGCCTGGCTGGCTACAAGAAGGGGCTGCCCGGCTTGCTGAGACGCCGTGTTGGGCAGGGTGGTTGGCATGTCTGGTGCTGTTCCTCAGGGGAAGATCCGATTACGTTTCTCGGAGTTCGTGGTTGATCCTTCGGATGCAGATGTCATGCAGCGGGTGCTGGAGGTTGAGGCGGATCTGCTGACGTTCGAGGGTGGCTCAATCACCTTCTCTTTGCAGGGCGTTGAGGTGTGCCGTTTCCCCACTTCCGTGTTGAGTGGGGTGGAGCTGCCGGTGAGGTCGGAGCTGGCCTCGCGCGTGTACTCGGTGGATGAGGTGCGCAAGCAGCATCCCAAGGCTTACGAGCGGTGGGCGCCGGAGGATGACCAGCTGTTGCTGCGGCTCCACGCTTCTGGGAGTGGTGTTGACGAGCTGGCCGAGCGGTTTGCTCGGCAGCCGAGCGCGATCCGGTCGCGTCTGGCGAAGCTCGGGGTGGAGAAGCTTCCCGAGTCACCTCCCCCTCCCCCGTCCTGACAACCCTTCAGTCTGTTTGCTGGTTGAGGACGGTTGCAGTGCGGGCGGGTGCGGGGCATTGTCCCACCCCGCACCCGCCCGCACGCGGGGGCCGGGCAGTTCCTGCGAGGGGTGCAGTCTGGGTGGGACGGTGATGAGTGCGGCCCTCGCGGGCGTGCCGTTGCTGTCGCCCGACAGGGGCGATTGCATCAAAATGAGTCGGGATAGAGTCTGTAGTGAGGGGCTACTGCCCCCGTTGGTGCGGCGTGGAAGGCGGAAGATCGTGTCGGGTCGGCATCGGCTTCGTCCCCATCAGATCGAGGCCGTGGATGCGGTGGTACGGGCGCTGGCTCAGCCGCCGGATGGAGTATGGCCTGAGAGGGGGCTGCGGGCTCAGGTAGTTGCTGCCACGGGGGCGGGCAAGAGCCTGGTGGGGGTGCACGCGGCGCTGGAGCTGCGTGCAGGGCGCGTGCTGGTCTTGGTGCCCACGCTTGACCTGCTGGGGCAGATGGTGGGGGTGTGGCGGGCGGCCGGGCGTGCGGGGCCGATGTTCGGGGTGTGCTCGCCGCGCGAGGGTGGGGCGTTGGAGGTGCCGTGCACGACCGATGCCGGGCAGTTGGTGGCGTGGCTGGCCGGCCGTGAGCGGGTGACGGTGTTCGCCACGTATGCGGCGCTGGGGCTGGGGGTGTTGGAGCGGGCGCATGCGGGTGGTCTGGGCCGGTGGGATTTGGTCGTGGTGGACGAGGCGCACCGGACGTCGGGGGTGTTGGGCAAGCCGTGGGCGGCGGTGCATGACCAGGGGAAGGTGCCGGCGGCGCGGCGCTTGTACATGACGGCGACGCCGCGGTTGTGGGATGCGTCGTCGGGGGGTGAGGGCGGGTCGGCGGCGCTGGTGGCGTCGATGGATGACGAGAGTGTGTTTGGGCCGGTGGTGTACCGGTTGCCGCTGTCGGAGGCGATCGAGCGGGGGTTGGTCGCGCGGTATCAGGTGGTGTGTGTGGACATCGCTGATCCGCAGGTGCAGGCGCTGCAGTTGGTGGGGTCGGATGCGCGCAGTGATGCGGTGCGGGGGCGGCGGTTGGCGGCGTTGCAGACGGCGGTGCTGAAGACGGCGGCCGAGCAGAAGTTGAGGCAGTTGTTGACGTTCCATTCGCGTACGAGTGAGGCGGAGGCCTTCGCGAGTGGGCTGGGCGCGGTGGCGAAGGCGCTGTGGGAGAGCGGCGAGGGGGGCTATCCGGAGCCGGGGGCGGTGTGGGCGCGGTGGCTTTGTGGGGAGCACAAGGTGGCGTACCGGCGGCGGGTGTTGGAGGAGTTCTCGTCGGGGTGTGCGGTGGAAGGTGTGGTGTGGGAGCGGTGTGTGTTGTCGTCGGTGCGGGTCTTGGGCGAGGGGGTGGACACGCCGGGCTGTGACGCGGTGGTCTTCGCGGACGTGCGGGGTTCGGTGCCCGATGTGGTCCAGGCGGTGGGGCGTGCGCTGCGGATGCAGCCGGGTGAGGGCAAGGTCGCCTCTCTGGTGGTGCCGGTGTTCCTGGGGCCGGGCGAGGAGCCGGACGAGATGCTCGCCTCGAAGGCGTATGAGGATCTGGTGAAGCTGCTGACCGCGCTGCGGGCGCACGACGCGGAGGCGGTCGAGCAGCTCGCCGTCCCGCAGGCCGCCAGCCGGTCCGAGGCGACCTCTGGCGGTTCAAGCCCGGGAGGTGGGGCCGGCGCTGCGGCGCAGGGGCTCTTGTCGTTCTCGTTGCGGCGGGATCCGGTCCAGTTGGCGGCGTTCATCAGTGCGCGGGTGCTGCGGCCGGAGGGGGAGTTCTGGCGGCGGGGTCTGCAGGCGGCGCTCGCGTTCCACGGTGACCACGGGCATCTGCGGGTCCCCTACGGGCACACGGCGCCTGATGGGTTTCCGCTGGGGGTGTGGATCTCCAATCAGCGGCGCCTGAATCGTCAGGGCGGTCTTGGGCCGGAGCGGGTGGCGCAGTTGGACGAGCTCGGGATGGTGTGGTCCCACTTCACGGTCGCCTTCGACGAGGGCCTGGCCGCGGCCCGCGGCTGGGCAGCCGAGCACGGCCACCTGGTGGCCCCCACGGAGGCCACCTGGGAGAACTACCCGGTCGGGATCTGGCTGAAGAATCAGCGTGCCGCTGCCCGGCGGGCCGAGGACCAACTGGCGCAGGGGTCGCGGGCCGGCTCTGGGGCGGGTGGGCTGAGCCGGGAGCGGCGCCGGGCACTGGGGGAGATCGATCCCGCGTGGTGTCCGGCGTGGCCGGTGGCGTGGCAGCGGTGCTTTCACCTCGCCCGCATGCACCGGCAGGGCGGAGGTTCACTGCCGGAGCGGGAGGGTGTGCTGTTGGTGCAGGGCGAGGACATCGGGCGCTGGGTGCAGGTGCAGCGGCAGGAGTGGAATGCGCTGAGTGGCGTGCAGCAGTGGCTGCTCCGCGAGGTGTTGCGCATCGAACCCCGTGCGGAGAAGCTGGCTGCGTCTGCGGTCGTTCCTCGGCGCAGCCGGGCCCAGAAGTGGGAAGCGAATCTGGCGGCGGCCCGCCAGTACCGCACCCGAGAAGGGCATCTGAACGTACCCCGATCGCACATCGAAACCGTTGACGGGGCCGAGCTGATGCTTGGTGTGTTCGTCGCCAACTCCCGTGCGCGTAAAGCCAGTCTTGCTCCCGAACGAGTGGAGGAGCTGTCCGCAGTTGGGATGCGCTGGTAGTGAGTCGATGAGAGGGCGATTGATCTGTGGTGGGCGTGGGCCCGGCACGACGGACGAGCGGGCCTCGGCCAACGCGTGCGTTCCGGCTGCATCTGATGCACGCCGAGATCGCCACGGTCTGGGCCGACTCCGGCTGTGCCGGGCCGCTGGTGGCCTGGGCCGAGGACCGCCTGAACGTCATCTTCAAGACCATCCGCCGACTGTCGAATCCGCCCGGCTGCATCGTCCTGTCTCGCCGCTGGGTCGTGAAACGCTCGCTGTCCTGGATCATGCGGGCCCGACGCCACTGCCGGAACCACGAGCGGCTCCCTCAGGTCAACGAGTAGCTGATCACCTGGGCGTCGCTCACGCTGATGACCCGCCGGCTCACCCGGGAACCGGCGCGACGGTCACCGCGGGCCGACCCCCCAGCCGGAACGATCACGGACTTCTCGCCCTTGCTCAGGCTGAGCGGCAACGCCGTGGCGGAGGAGGAGATCGCGCGGCTTCGCGGCCTGGGCGCCGTGGGTGACATCTGCCAGCGCTTCTTCGACGAGAAGGGCGTCCACGTCGATGCCGGACTGGGCGAGCGGACGATCGGCATCCCCGTCGACCAACTGCGCACCGTTCCTCGACGCATCGCGTGGCCGGGGGGACCGCAAGTACACGGCGGTGCGGGCCGCGCTCCGCGGCGGTTGGATCACCGCACTCGTCACGGACATCGCCACGGCCCGGCGCCTGATGGACGAGCCGTGAGACGGCGGGAGTCCTATCGCCGCCTCGTCGGGTCCTGATCCGCGGTCCAGCGCGCCGGGGAGGCGGGCCTACGGTCGGGTCGAGACAGCCACGGCTCGCGGACGTCGCGCTTCGGCAAGGGGTGTCGTTGGAGAAGGCCCCATCCGCTCGGCCGGCCTGACGCGGGGACGCTGATGGCGGTGCGCCGGACTCGTGTGGTGTCGGAGCAGGAGGAGGTGCGGAAGGCGAAGAGGGAGAAGAAGACCGCGGGGCCGGTCGAGTTCCTGCTGGAGAGGCACGAGGCGGAGGATCTGGCCCGGCTGGTGCGGCTGCGGGGTGAAGGAGTCGCACTTCTGCACTGAAGGCAACTGGCGCGGTACCGGCATCACCAACGAGGGCCTCGTCTTCAGCGGGCTGCGCTCAAATCGGGTAGGCCATGTCCGGAGATCAGCGTAGTTCGATTCCTGGGCCGTGGGCTCCGTTTCGGCCTGGGCCGGGGCAAGTTGGGCGTAGGATCGGAGGCCGCTGGCACTGGCTGCCGGCGGCGCACCCCGCTCCTGGCTAGACGGTAACTGGAATGCCGCAGGGCTCGACCCTGCGCATGGAGAGCAGCTGGCACCCGTAGACGGCGAACGTTCGGTCCTGAAGGACCGGGCATCGGTCGACGGGGCACGTTCGGTCGATGAGACCGACCTGACCAGCGGCTCGCCTGGCTGCCGTGGAACGCCGGACGGCACGGGATGTCACGGCGTGGGAGCCGCTGATGGAGCGTGACGGCGCACGCCGCCCTCTGGGGACGGCGCGCAGTGGAAGCAGAGGCTCATGCCCTCCTGCTGCGCGACGATGCCAGGAAGGGCAAGACCATGACTTCGCCGGAGAGTTTCGCGGGCCTGGACGGGCCCGAGCCCGACGACGGGCTCCCTCCCCTGCTGCGCCGCCCCGAAGCGGTGGCGGACCCGCAGCCGGTGGCCCGGCTCCGCAGGGCGCGCAAGGCGCTGCTCGATCACCCGGAGGTCTCCCTGGACGAGGAGGCGGCGAACGTCGTCACCTCGGGTGCGGTGGACCCGGTGCTGCTGCAGGCGCTCGTGGCCGTCGAGCCGGTCAGCCTCCTGACGGCCAAGCCGGTCGTCGGCGGCACGCTGCATGTGACGGCGCCGCACTCCCGCTATCTCGACCTGGACGTGCTGCCGGACATCATCAACCAAAGGTGGGCGGACCAGCTCCCCACGGCCATGGACCCGGTCCCCTCCACGTTCCTGGCCCCCACGTACGAGACGCTCATCGAGCCGGCGAGCGGGAAGCCAGTCGCGGTGTTCACCGTCCGCATGCGGGACCGCAAGGCGCTGGCCCGGGCGGTCGCGGTGAGCATGCGCCACACGTTCTACGCCCAGAAGGGCGAGAACGACTACACCCAGAGCGTGCTCCAGCAGGGGGTCAAGGAGCCGCTGACGCTGTTCGTGGTGCGCGTGGTGTACGACGACGGCAGCGAGGACACCTTCCTGGTCACGGGTGACGGCAACAGCCGGCTGATGAGCATGTGGCTGGCGCGGACCGGCGGCGACGTCGAAGCCGCGATCTCGGCCTGTATCTCTTCCGTCATCGGCTCGATGGATCAGTCCGGGGCGCGCAGCAGGGCGGAGCAGGGGCTGGCCCGTCGGCGGACGGCTGAACTGACGGCGCGTACCCGCAAGAACCTTGCCGTGCCCGCGCTGACGGAGGCGACGCGGCGCGAGGGCCACACGCTCGCGTTCCCCGCCGTCGTCGTCGTCGGGGCGCGCGCGGACGGTGGCGGGCCGCTGGCGGACCTGGTGGCGGCTCGTGACGACCTGCTCGCCAACCTGCACGTCCATGTCACCCCCTGGACCCGGGGAGCGCAGTACACCCAGGGCATGCAGCGGGTCTACCGGCACGCTCTGCGTGAGGGGCTGATCAGCCCGGAGGTGTACCGCGTGCTGTCGGGCACCGCGGGTGTGCAGGACATGCACGAGCTGCTCGGGGTTCCCGCATACCGGCTGTGGTCGGCTGCGGTCCATCAGCATGCGGTGCTGGCCGGGCCGAGCGCATACGCCATGAACCGGCTGGTCAAGCAGGAATTCGGGATGAGCAAGGCCGACCGACAGCGCGTCAGCGAGCGGCTGGCGCCAATGGCGCTGTCGGCCTACCGCAGCCAGGACGGCATCGAGCAGCTGCTGCGGGCCTTCGGCAACGGCGGCACGATCACCGACCGGGTGTGGAAGCAGCCGTGGGAACTGACCCTGGGCGGCGCGGGGGCCGAGGTCCTCGACGACATCCTCGGCCGCGCCCTGGCCGGCGAGGCGGGCGCGGTGGCGGAGCTGACCGTCCTCGGGGGGACCGCCGCGATCCTCGACGGCTACATCACCCGGGACCGCGGCTCGAAGGAGGGCACCGACCGCGACAGCCGTACGGCGCCGTTCAGGGCGACGCCCGTAAGTCTGCTCGACGTGCTGTCGAAGACCGCTGGCGGTCTGCGGATGCTGCACTCCATCGCGCGCGCTCACATCGCCGCGGACCCGACGGTCCTGCCCAAGCAGTTCCACACCCAGGACCGCGAGATCGACGGGCTTCTCGTTCACGACGGCGAGCCCGTGCTCGACAAGGCGGGCGAGCAGGTCATCATCGACTACGAGTGGGACCTCGTCTACGCCGCCGACCCGGCCAGGGCCCTGGCCACTATCGCCAAGAACGGCCGCGAGCCGCAAGAACTCGAGGCCGAGGACGTACGTCAGCGCCGCCTGCTCACGAGCGGCGTCGTCTCCGCGTTCGAGGCTGCGCGATCCCTCGCCCGCATGCACAAGAGCCGCGGTCCGGAGGTGTTCGGCCACGTCGACACCGTCGACGAACTCCGTGAACAGCTGAGGCAGACCGAGGCGATCCTCCTGCGTTTCGGACCGTCCCGGTCCCCGTTCCTCCTCGACATCGACGAGGAGGGAGGCGAGTGAGCGCCGGTCTCCTGCTGCCCGGTCAGATCGGCAGGGTGCTGCGGCTGGTGGGGCCGGTGTGCGATGACGTTGCGGACGACCGCGGTTCTGCGCTGTCGCCCACAGCGGTGAGCGCGGCGTGCCGGGGGTGCCGGTTCGAGGCGCTGCTTCGGACCGGCGCGGAGGGGTGGGGCCAGTGAGCGTGCCCGCTCCGCAGCAGTCCCGCTTCGGCGGGATCCGGCCGGCAGCCGTGAGCATGGGTAGCGGCGGGGCGGTCGTCACCGCGCTGACGGTGGCCAACGCCCCCTGGGAGGCCGTGGTGGTGACCGTGTGTGTCACGCTCGTGGTCTCGCTCGTTCTCGGTCTGGCCACGATCGTGCTGCCCGAGGAGTCCGAGCACAAGCGGGACCTGCTCCTCGCGTTTCTTCGTCACCGCGAGCGCCGGGCCAACCAGCGCGAGCGCCGGGCTGAACTGCGCAAGCAGCGACGAGCGCAGAAGAACCAGGACGTGGATGCGCAGGAGCAGCGCGGCGGGACGGCTGGAGGTGGCCACACGCCTTCGTGATCGCTGCCGGACGCGGGCCCGGCCCATGGAGCAGTCCGGCCGGGCCCCCTCCGCCTGACAGCGGTGGGCCCGGCTCGGGCCACCTTGACACCCCTCCCCTGCTCCTCGAGCGCACATCCCGCCGACCGTGCACCAAAGGCGTGTTGATGCCGGTGCCGACTGCGGTGCCGCCCAGCGGCAGTTCGGCGAGGCGGAGAAGGGAGGCTCGGAGCCGTTCGATTCCGTAGCGGATCTCTGCTGCGTAGCCACCGCTGCCCTCCTCGTCGCCGGCGGCACCTTCGGCGGCGCCACCTGGTTCTTCCACCAGATCATCGACTGACCCGAACGGTCGGCTGCTCCCTCCAGCCATCGTCCGGTGGCAGATCGCCGCATCGACGCGTCATCGCCCCCCATGACCAGGCTCGCCTTGACCCAATCACGAGAAGCGCTCGACGCCTACATCCAAGTCACCGAACAGAACACCGACCCGCTCGCTCCGTTAACGTGCGCCACCAGGTGAACCCTGCCTGCGCACCACGCACGGCGTATTGGGAATGCAACCCGCCGGGCAACGTGATCTGTACGTCAACAGCGTCCCGCCCCGCGAGCTAGCGCGTGTCTCTTTGATGGGTTGGTCAGTTGATCGGATGTGTCTGTCCGATTGGTGATCACTGATGCGATGTGGGACCGGATCGAGCCGCTGATGCCGGCCGATCCGGTCCGCGGACGGCGATGGGCCGACCACCGCCGCACCCTTGAGGCCATCGCGTGGAAGTACCGCACCAACTCGCCCTGGCGGGACCTTCCCGACGAGCTCGGCTCGTTCAAGACTGCGCACAAGCGGCTGATCAGATGGGCCGTCGACGGCACCTGGGAGATGATCCTCACTGCCGTCCTGGCGGCGGCGGACGCCGACGACGACATCGACATCGACATCGACATCGACTGGACGGTGTCCGTGGACTCCACGGTCGTCCCGGCCCACCCCGGCGAGCCCGCCGATCACGCACTCGGACGCTCACGCGGCGGACTGAGCACCAAAGTCCACTTGGCCGCAGACGGCCGGGCACGGCCCCTTGCCTTCATCGTCACCGCAGGCCAGGCAGGCGATGCACCCGCCTTCGAAACGGTGATGTCCCGCATCCGCGTGCCTCGCATCGGCTCCGGCAGGCCCCGGACCCGACCCCTGGCCGTTCTGGCCGACCGCGCGTACTTCCATCCGCAGCCACCTGCGACGCCGGGGCATCCGTGCAGTCATCCCGCAGCCGTCCGACCAAGCCGGCCATCGTCTGCGGCGAGGCCGACTCGGCGGCCGACCGCCCGGCTTCGACCGCGAGGCATACAAGCAGCGCAACACCGTCGAACGGTGCATCAACCGGCTCAAGCAGTGGCGCGGTCTGGCCACACGAACCGACAAACTCGCCATCGCCTACCAGGCCGCACTCCACCTCGCGGGCATCCTCATCTGGACCCGCCACTGACCAAAGAGACAGAACCTAGGCGGTTTGAGCTCCGGGCGGCCGGCAGTCGAGGACTCGTGCGCGGACCGCAACATCTTGCTGTGCGGCCAGTGCCTGCTGTTTGGCCTCGATCTGCTGCCGGGTGTGACTGGGCGAGCAGGGCTTCCGGTGCTCGGAATGCCACTGGGCGCAGTCGAAGAAGCCGACGAGGAAGATGCCGGCAGTGCGGGGGTGGCGCAGGTAGCGGGCAACCAGTTGCTTGGCGAGTGCGGTGGACAGGCCTGGGTTCCAGCAGCCTTTGGCTTCGATGACTACGGTGAAAGGCTCAGCGTTGTGCGAGGGGTCAGCCGCCTGGATGTGAATGTCGGTACGGCCTCCTTGGGCTCCCGGGCGGTCGATTTGGACTTCGCGGTTGAGGATGATGCGCCGTCCGCCGAGGTGGGTCTTCAGCAGACCCATGACGAGGTCGCTGAAGTCCTCCTCCCATGTCGGCCACATCGTGCTGTAGGCGGCTGCCGCGGTGCGGTTCCACAGCAGGATGGCCATCCCGTTGGGGCCCGAGAGTGCCTCTTGAACGCGGTCGAGGGCTTCCATCGTGACGTCCAGGAGCTGGGCCTCATTGCTGATCACGCGCAGGCTGTGGTCGGAGGCCAGTTTCCGCAGCTGGTGTACGGGCAGCGGCCGGCTCTGCTGCTGGGCAGCCTGGCGAGCGGTGGCGCGGGCCAGGCGCCGCAACCAGGTCGGGTGGCGGGACGTGACAGCGGCCAGCCGGCTGAGCTGTTCGGACGCCTGGAAGGTTGCCTTGCGGGCGATCTGTTGTGGCAGGGCATCGGCAAGATCATGGAGGGTTTCCTGCGGCGTGGTCCAGTAGGCGACACCTGGCTCACGCTCGGGGCGGGGCTTCCTCAGTTCCTCCCAACTGCACAACCGCTCGTAGAGGTCAGCAAGATCGGCTTCCTCGAGTTCCGCCACGCCCGCCGGCCAGCGGCCCGGGCCAGCAGCGGCCAATCCGTCGATCACGGCACGGCACAGCTCGCCGTCATCGAACGCCCGGCGGATGTGAGGCCAGCTCTCCGGCAGGTCCGTGTCGGCCATCACCGCATGAGCCGCGGTGCGCCAGCGTTCCGGATCGGAACTGGCTCCGTCGGGGAGCGGACCGGCTGCCACAGTCTGCTTCACCTGGTCCCGGGCAGGACTGTCGCCGAGGCTCGACAAGGTGACCGTCACGGCGGCCCAGGCTGCGGCACTGCGATCGGGCTTGAGAGCCCAGTCCCGTATCACGGCGAGGGCGTCCGCCGCCTCCAGGGTGTGCAGGAACCGGACCAGTTCAGCGAGCCGGTAGGGATCAAGACGGTCCAGGGACATCGCCAGCGCAGTCTCGAACGCGTGGCCGCCGTGGCGGGCGCACCGCCTGAACAGGCTGTAGTGCAGGTCTGTTTCTTGTGTCGGCAAGCTCATCGTGGCCAGGGCGAGTGCCCAGCCTGCCCACTGCTCGGTACGGATTCCGGGCAGTGCGGCTTGCCAGGAGTCAGCAGGCACGCATCCCGTCACGGTCAGTTCCGGTATGTCGATCCACTCGGTGCCCACGGCCGAGACGTCGTGTGCTTGCCATGCAGGGGCGGTGGCCAGGACGTGCAGGGCGGCCCGGGACAGCGTGGTGTGCAGCGCACTGCCTTCAGGCGGGTAGGAGGGTGCCGCGGCGACCGCGTTGAGGCGGGCGGATCCGTCTTTGACAGGCTGGCCGTCGCTGGTGCGGTAGAGGTGGCCGAGGACCGTGCGCCAGGCGGCGCGGACCTGGTCAGGGGCAGCTGTGTGCACGGCTTCCAGCGCAGCCCTGAACGCCTGTTCGTCGAAGGTGTTGCGTTGCTGCTCCTCTTGTTCTCGTGCCTGCCTGCGCAGCTGCCACTTGGAAGGAGGGGCGTCCCACCAGGCGGTGGCATCCCGAAGTTCCTCATCCGCCTGCCGGGCCTTGTCCAAAGCCCCTCGCAGCCGCGCTTCGTCCGGCCGTTGCCTGTGGCTGAAGAGCGACTTCGCGATGTGCCGTGTCTCGGGCGAAAGGTCCGTCCAGCGCTCGGCCCAGTACAGAAGGTCTTCCTCGGGGAACAGGCCCACCTCCGGGGTGTCGAAGGTGAGTTCCAGGACCTGCTCCTGGCTGCTGTGGCGCAGAACGTAGTCGGCGAGACGGCGGCGCAGAGCGGGCACGGCGTCCAGGGAATCGCGCAGGTACTCCAGCGGCGTGCGTGCGTCGGCGGTGCTGGACAGCTCGGCGTGCGCTGCCAGGGCGACGAGCGCCTGTCCGGCCTGCTCCTCACCGGGGGCCGGCCCCCCGGCGAGGTCGAGGTGGCCGATAAGACGGATACACCGGGCCAGCAGCACAGTGGCGGCCAAAGACTTGGGGCTTTGGGTCTCAAGTGCAGCGATACACCAATCAAGTGCCTCGGTGACATGCTCTCGTGTGACCAGGTCCATGGCCTTCTCCAGCTGCGGCCGGTAAGTGAACGGCTGCTGGTCAGGGAGCAGGTCGAAGTACTCGGCCACTCGCAGGTGCTGCGGCCACAGGTGCTCCAGTGCCGCCTCCGCAGTGCTGGTCTTCGCGTCGGTGGCAAGGGCGCGCAGGCGTGCTTCCACCGCGTCGTCCTGCAGGCTCTCCTCGGCGACCGCGTACAGAGCGAAGGAGCGAAGGCGCGTCGGCACCGTGGTGTCCTCCGCAAACGACAGCAGAGCGGGCGTCAGCTCGGCTGGCCGGCACTGGGCAGCGATAGACAAAGCCAGGTACACCTGGTTCTGGTCCGTATCACGGGTCAGCAACGGTGCCAGTTGTCTGGCCAGGTGCGGGTGGGACAGCCGCTCAAGCAGTGTGAAGTCGAGGCGGTCGAAGTCTTCGTCGGGTGCCGCTTCCAAGAGCGCCTGGACGGTCCGCAGCCGGGATGCGTCCGGCAGACAGGACAGATCGGCCAGGAGCAAGACGCGCGGGTCGGTGGCGAGCAGGTCCTCGAACAGCGCGGGATCGTCAACCGCCAACCGAGCAGCGATCTCCTCATGCTCCGGCACGATATGCCGTGCCGTGCCGCTACCTGCCCACAGCAGCTCGTTGCGCACGGCCGGGGCGATGCGGTCGCGCAGGTACTGTGCCGCCAGGTACTCCTGGTAGCTGCGGTGAGCGAACACCCAGCGGCGCTGGCCCACCGGGGTCAGCAGACCGGACTCAGTCAAATGCAGCAGTTCATGGCGGCGGCACTCCAGTTGCGGGACGGCTCCGGGGATCCCAGGGCCGGACAGGCTGTCGAGGTGCAGTTCATTCTCGAGGACGGGTTCCCGGTCGGTGAGGGCCGGGGTACGGCCGAATTGGAGGGCTGCTGCCGTCCAGCGGGCCACTTCCAGCAGATGGTCCGCTGCCGGCCGTTCCTGACGCTGTACGAACCCTTGCGCCCAGGTCTCCGTACACAACGTGCGGCATGCCTGCTCGTAGGCCTCGGCCACCGTCTTCGGAAGTTCTTCCCCCCGAGCCTGGGCCTTCAGGAGCGGAACGAGTGTGACCGGCTGCTGGGCCAAGGCTCCAAGGCCCCGGCTGGCTACCTGCTCGGTGAACGCCGCCCCGTCCAGGCCATGCTGCTCGGCCGCGCTCTGGATGTCCTGGCGAGACAGCGGTGCAAGCGTCATCAGCGCCACCTGTCCCGGACCGGGCCACAGCTGCTGCAGCCCGCTCTCCAGCGTCTCGGACCAGCGAGTGGTGCGGCAGGTGATCCGCAACCGCAGCCCTTCACGCTGCCGCAGTTGCAACGCCCGCAGTTGCAGCAGGAGAACTCTGTCGAGGCCGGGAATATCGCTCAAGCCCTCGTCCAGTCCGTCCAAGAGGACATACAGCGGCCCGTCCTGCTCTGCGGACAGATGCTCGTGCAGAACGGCGGCCGCGGAGGCCGTGTCGGCGACATCCCGGCCCAGGTGCAGCAGCGAGGCAGCTCCCGCTTCCTGCGGGCCCAGCAGTGCTTGTTCCTGCTCCAGGGCTACGGACTTGCCCGCACCGCGCTCGCCAAGCACCACGACGACGGGCACATCCCGCATATCGTCCAACCGCAACAGATCGTCGGTCTCCCGCCAGCTGTTGCCCGGATCAGGCCGACCACTGTCGGCCACCAGCGGCCTCAATGACCGTCGCCACGCGTATCGCATCAGCCCATTCTCACCCCGTGGGCATCCCGGGGCCCGTATCAAGACGAGCAACTCCGAGAGGGCGTTGAGTCCGATCTTCCTCGGCGCGGGGCCTGGTCCGGCGCGACAGAGCCGGCGCTGTCAGTGCCATGCGCCGGCTCCGTGGCCAACAGATATCGCATCGGCAGAGGATCTTCCTGTCCCGAGGATGCAGGACATCCAGCCTGGACGGTTCCCTCATTCAGGGTTGTCAGGACGGTCTCTGTGCGGTGTGAGGCCGCGTTCTGTCCTCCAGGGTCCAGTGCAGGTCTTCCGCATCGGGACCGGCGTTCCAGGTTCTGAGCAGTCTCGTCGCGACCAGTCGATCGAACACATGGGGCAGTTCGGCAGGCTCGGTACCGCCGGCGCGCGCCATCTGCTCGAGCTCGCTCCAACCGCTGCCGGTTTGGGGATCCGTGTGGGCTGCGAGGTAGACGCTCGCCAGCTGTACCAGCGGCTCCGCGGTCCCCGCTCTTGAGGGACAGCCGGCGCGCAGCGCCCAGTCGGCTGCATGCCTACGGTCGCTGCGAGCTGGCGCCTGGCCCAGCAGGGTGGCATCCAGCAGTTCAGCAACGAGCTCGTTGGCGGCGCGTGCGGGAGCGGAGCGGAGCCAACGCGCTCGTTCAAGCTCGTGCCACGGTCCGGGGGTGTCGAGTCGAAGGCTGCGCAGCAGGCCTTTGGACAGACGGACATGCATGGCGGCATCCATGCGCAGGGTGCACTGGAGGGCGAGCAGGCGTGCCGCGGCCGAGGCATCGGGCGGGAGAGCAGCGGCCAGGTAGCTGAGCATTTCGCGCACTCGGATCTGCTCACCGGGGCCTCTGGGCTGTCGTGGGCGTCGCCGCGCGGTCGGTGACTGCCGCAGGGTGGCGCGCAGGGCGGTGTCGGGGACGACGGCGGCCTGGGCTGTCGCGGCAGCGCAGGCGCTGCAGGCATCGGCGAGTCGCCAGAGCCGTCCGCCGCGTTCGCAGGCGAGGAGGAGGCGGATGGGGCCGTCGCAGCCTCGGTGACGGGGGTGCCAGCGGCAGCCTCGTTCGTGGCACTGGCAGATCCTCAGATGAGGCGGGAGGAGGTCACCGCGGGCGTGGCGGGCGAGGTGGGCGAGTGCGGCCGAGCGGGCGGAGACCGCGGCGACCTGGCCGCCCGCCTGCGGGCATTGCTGGCAGACCAGAAGGAGCCCGCTGGCGTGCGAGCGCAGTTCCACGGTCCAGGCGCGTGGCATCGCTGAGCATGGTGTGCGCAGCCTCATAGGCGCGTGTTCCTCCTGTCGCTTGCGCGCCGGTCCCGTCTTCGGCTGTGGGGCGGCGGCCCACCGTAGTGCAGACCTCTGCCCTCTCGCGGGCAGTGCCACCTGGGGAAATAGGGCAGAGGTCTGCACTGACAGGGCAGGGGTCTGCACCGTCGGATGGACGGGTGACGATCTTGCCGCCCGATCCGGACCTCGATGCGCTGCGGTTGGAGCTCGCGCGTCTGCGGGCCGTGCGCGGGTGGAGCTACGACGAGCTTGCCTCCCGCAGCGGGCTGGCCAGGCGCACCGTCATCGAGATCGAGCAGGGCCGCACCATCGGCACGCTGAAGACCTGGCACGCCCTCGCCCACGCCCTGAACACCCCCCTGGACGACCTCTTCAGCACCCTGTGCCGCGGGCACGAGGTGCCCGGCCCTCCATCCGACTGACGCCCCGCCAGGCCACAGACACGGATCACCCGAACGACAACACCCCATCGAACGTGCGGCCGGAGATTCGCACACCAGTCACCTTGCATGCGGCCTACCGGGTGATACGGCGGCCCGGGTGCCGCGCACGCGGCGCGTTGGCTGGCAGGTTCGCCCGCATGCGCTCTACCCCCTCTCCTCCGGTCCGGCACGCGGCCGCTCCCCCGCGCCGCTCCTTGCGCGTGGCGTCCGACAGCGGCAGCCGACTGCTGCGCTGCAGCCAGAGCGGCCGCTGCCGCGCGTGCGGCAACCGCATCGAGTGGTACCACCGCAGCACGCAGCAGCCCGTCCTCCTCCATCCGTACGAACTGCCCTCCGCACGGGTGCCCGCCGTCTGCCGCTGGCACGTAAGTTCCGGCATCGCCCACCCCGCGGGCGACGGCAGCAGCTGGTGCCGGCTGCTGCACACCGTCGTATGCCCCGCCAGCGACGCGTCCTCGACGCCGCCCCCACTGACCGGCCTGCGCCGGACACTGGCCGTCAACACCCGCCGCCTGATCGACACCGGTGCTTTCACCCCGTCCCCGGCGCCGCTGGACAGCCCGACGCCAGCACTGTGCCGCCCGGGCCAGCCGATCGTGCAATTGCTGTACGTCCGCTATCTCGCTGCCCGCCCCGTGGACGAGATCCGGTGCGTGGCTCAGACCAGGCGCCGCCGCCGCTGCACCAGCCCGCTGCTCACCTCCGCCGCCCCGTCCGGCGTCTGGAGGCTGGTCCCGGCCACCGCAGCCAGCGGCCAACTGGCGCTGCCCGCCGATGTCATGGCCGTGTACGACCTGAGCGCCCTGCCCTATGCGGCGCAGCTGCGCTGGCGTGCCCAGCGCTGCCCGCAGCACGCCGCCGTTCCAGGGGCCGCTGACCTGGCGATGGCTGACTGGGAGCCGTTCGACCCGTTGCGCCACCACGAGCACATCCACAACCGTCTGCCGGCCCCCGCCCGCCGCACCGGGAGGACGGGCCGGATGCGAAAGGCGGTTCAGTAGTGAACCGGCACCACGCTGTGGAGGTCATCCTGACCCAGCCCGTCACCAGCGGCGAACTCCGGCACAGCTGCCGCATCGTGCCGTTGGCAGCGAACGCCGACCGCACCCGGCTGATGGCTCTCCAGCGTGCGCACAGCCCGGGCGGCGCTCTGCACATGCTGCGCCGGCGCCTGGGATCCCTGCTGCCCATCGACGTCCTGACCAGCCACTACCCCAACCGCCACGGCCACATCCTGCTCAACGTCGACCTCAAGCACACCGCGGCGGCCGCCATCCGTCAGGCCGCCACGGTCCGCGGGCAGCGCCCACAGGATTTCCTCGGCCGGTGTGTGACCGACGCCCTCGCCGAACACGAACAGCGCCGAAGGCGGCTGCTGGAAGCCCGGCTCGAGGACCTGCTCGTCCATCACCCGCCCGAAGACATCCTGGCCTGCGCTGGCAGCCTGCTGGACCGGCGCCGCCCACCGGCAGCGCCGTAGTCCCCCCACAGCTGACCTCGCTCGACACACCACTCGTCACGTCCCCTTCTTCCTTTCGCGGAGCCCCTGTTGCACACGCCCACCGACGAACAGGCCCACGCCGCCGACACCTTCCGGGCCGGCCACCATCTCGTCCTGCAAGCCGGCGCCGGAACGGGGAAAACCAGCACGCTCGGCCTGCTCGCATCCAGCACCCGGCGCCGCGGCCGCTACCTCGCCTTCAACAAGGACATCGCGCGGGACGCCGCCACCCGCTTCCCCCGCACGGTGCTGTGCAAGACCGCCCACGCCACGGCCTACGCCGCGCTCGGTCACCGCTACACGAACCGGCTCAATAGCCCCCGCCAGCCCGCATGGAAGACCGGCCAGGCGCTCGGCATCACCCGCCCTCTACGCATCGGCGATCACGAGATCGGCCCCAGGGCGCTCTCCCACACCGTGCTGCGCACCGTGACCCGCTACTGCTACTCCGCCGACAGCACCCTGGCCCACCACCACGTGCCACGCATGCGCGGCCTGGACGCGGCCGACGACCACGCCCAACTCGTCGGCCAGGTCATGCCGTTCGCGCTCAAAGCCTGGGCCGACCTGCACAACCCCGAGCGGGGCGTGGTCCGCTTCGAACACGACCACTACCTGAAAATGTGGGCCCTCACCGGACCGAGACTCGAGGCCGATTTCCTTTTCCTCGACGAGGCCCAGGACACCAACCCGGTCCTGGAGGAGGTTTTTGCCGCCCAGCGCGGCCATGCCCAGCTCGTCATGGTCGGTGACTCCGCCCAGGCCATCTACGGCTGGCGCGGCGCCCGGGACGTGATGAGCGGCTTCGATGCCACCCCTCTCACCCTGACCCGATCCTTCCGCTTCGGGCCCCTGATCGCCGATGAGGCCAACCGGTGGCTCACCCTCGCCGACGCCCCCATCCGTCTGACCGGTACCGAAGCCAACGCCACCGATGTCGGCGTCCTCAACCGGCCGGACGCGGTGCTGTGCCGCACCAACATCGGTGCCATGGCCGAAGTCATGCGCCTGCTCGGCGCCGGCCACCGTGTCGCCCTCACCCGGGGAAGGCAACAGCTGGCCGCACTCGCCCTCGCCGCCCGCGACCTCAAAGACGGCCGCCGCACCTCCCACCCCGAGCTCGTCCTCTTCACCTCATGGGGCGAACTGCAGGACTACGCCGCGTACGACCCCGCCGGACGCGACGTCCAGCCCTTCGTCGACCTAGTCGACACCCACGGACCCGATGCCATCCTCGCCGCAGTCGACCAGCTCACCGACGAGGAGCACGCCGACGTGACCGTTTCCACCGCCCACACCGCAAAGGGCCGAGAATGGCCCACTGTTCAAATCGGCAACGACTTCCCCCCGCCCAAGGACACAGACCAGCACGATGCCCAGGGACGGCCCATCCCGGAGCCAGTCAGCGACACCGATGCCCGCCTCGCCTATGTCGCCGTCACCCGCGCCCGCCGCCAACTCGACCTCGGCGGCCTCTCCTGGATCAACACGCATCCCACCACGTGCAGCGTGGTATAGACGCCGAGCCGGAAATCACCGATGCGTCCCCGGAGCGCTTGACCCCAACTCCTTGATGCAGCCATCGCCGATCCGGTCACGACCATGGCCACAGCTGCGACCCTGCGGAATGACGCTATCGAGTGGGCCGTCGTCCCAAGGCCGCGAGCGCAGGTCGCGCTGCCGCAACACGGCGCAGCCGGCCTGCCGCCAGGTCGAGCACCGGAAATTCCCCGAGAACGCCATCATGAGCGGGAGCCCAAAACCTTCGGTACTCGAGGGTCTGGTCGACTCCTTGACTGCGTCCTACGGTCAGTAGTCGACGTCGAGGTAGTCGATATCGGTGAAGTCCACCAGCAGGCCGTGGGCGCGCCGTCCGCGGTCTTTGAAGTAGACCTCCTGGAGTCCCTCGGCGACGATGCCCTGGAGCTGCTGCTCGGTGGCTCCGGCGGTGTGAGCGTCGAAGAGCCGTGCGGCGTAGGCCGGGGGCAGGCCTTGGGTAATGGACCGCTGCCGTGGGTCGTCGGTGGTGCCCGGGGCAGCGGCGAATCCGAAGCGTGCCCGAGTGTCGATGATGATGCCGCCGGTGGTGACAGCCTGCTTTTTGGCCCGGTCGCGTACTCGGGGCTGCCATCGTTTACGGACCTCGCCCGCGAGCCGGTCCGCGAGGTGGGGGCGGGGTTGCTTGAGCTTTCCTGCGAGGTAGCGCTCGACGGTGCGCTGGGTGATGCCCAGCAAGTCGGCCGCCGCTTTGGTGCCCTTGGTCTGCTTGACCAGGAACTGCATCTGTTTCTGGGCAGACTTCGGGATGGGGCGGGTGAAGTGTGCGGCGTCGGCCTGGTCGAGGCTGTCGGCGATGATGCCCATCGGTGCCTACTCCCCTTCGTCCTGGCCGGAGACGATGCCGGATTTGATGTGCCGGGCGATGTTCACGTCCGGACCATGTTCTTCCAGAAGTCCTTCGGCCCACAGCACACTCTGGGTGCCCTCGTGTTTGACCATTCCGGGTGAAACTCCGAGCCGGAAGCCGCCGGGCAGGGGCTTGCCGTCCTGGTAGGGCAGGAAGTCGAGCGGGCTTGGCCCGTCGGAGGCGTACACGGCGCAGTCGGAGAGGATCGCGACCGGGTACAGATCCGCGTGGTGGGCAAGCTTGAGCATCTTGCGGTGCATGTTGACCCGGGCGTTGGCGATGACCGCGGCGCGGATGTCGGGGCGCCAGGTCGGGCGGGCGAGGGCGGGCCAGGGCTCGCCCGGCCGCCAGCCGCCGCTGCGGGCCCGCTCGCGCAGTTTGCCGATGCCGCCCTTGACGGTGGCCTTGATGGCGCTGAGCACGGCGGCAAGGACGGGATCGGTGTGCTGGTGGCCGACCATAGCGGCCAGGAACTGCTCGTCGGGCATGCCGGGGGTGATGCCGAGGTCGGCCATCGTGGCGATGTAGGCGTCCCGCAGCCGGGTGTACCAGGCGTCGAGGTAGGGGCCGTGCTCATAGCGCAGGTACGCCTCCAAAGGAGTGATCTGGTAGCCGAGTTCTGCTGCGTAGGCGAGGGTCGGGGTGGCGTACCAGGCCGGGCCTGTGGGGCGTTCGCCGTGAGGGGTGAACGGGCTGGGCAGGCGTTCGTCGAAGGTGATGTGAGAGAGGTCGGCCAGCCAGGAGCCGGGCAGTTTCGCGTCGAAGACCGGGCGGTGGACGTGGACGGGGGCGGACAGGCCGACGGTCAGCCGGTTGGCGGCCGCGGCGAAGGCCATGTTGACGTCGATGCCGACCACGTAGGGCTTCATGCATTCCTCGTCCGTCAGTGGCCGGGCCCACTGGTAGGCCTCTTCGTCCAGCACCTGGTCGGGGGTGCGCTGGTGGAAGCGGGGATACAGGGCGGCGACGGCCGGGTGTCCGTCGGGGGCCTCGGGCGGTGCGCACTCAACTGCTTCGCTCAGCGAGCCGGGCATCGCACCGGACACCCAGTTACCGGTGGCGGGGTCCTTGACCGCGCGGGTCGGCGGGCGCAGCGCGGTCATCAGTTCCAGGCCGGTGACGGCAGTGGAGCCGCACGGCGTGAGTACGCGGGTGGCGTAGGTTCCCAGCAGGCGGGCGAGTTCGGCCGGCTGCAGCTGGTGTGCACTCCCCCAGGAGCGGGTGTCGAGCGCGCCCCATGGGACGACGGCGAACTGCACGCACTGGCGGCGTGTGCTATCGGCCGTGCGGTAGACCCGCGCCCATGGGCCGAAGCCTCGCTTCGTCAACTTCCACTGGGCTTTGGCGAGTTGTTTGAGCACGGGATGGTCGTCGGGCAGGCGTAGGCCGCGCCGGTCTTCCAGTACGGCCGGCAGGCCGAGGCGCTGGACGGCGGAGACGGTCAGCACGATCAGCGGGTCGGCGTCCTTGCCCGAGCGGTGCAGGCGTGCAGCGCCCAGTTTCGCCTCGCCCAGCGCCCAGTCGACCAGCGCCGGAAGGTCGGTGAGCGGGCAGTCGAGCACCAGACCGCCCGCACCGTAGGCCGTGCCGTCGCCGTCCACGACGGCGAGCGGCCCGTGGGCAAAGCGTGCGTCCGCCGCGGGCACTGCCCCGGCCTTCTGGGCGGCCGGCCGGGGTGCCGTCACGGGCGGCCGGATCGGGGTCGCGGGACCTGTTGTGGGCACGGGCAGTGCGGGCCGCTGTGGCTGCGTGATGACAGGCGGGCCGGTACGCGGCCCTGGCGCCGCCCCCGAGGACGCCGCAGGGGCGGGGAAGCGGTCAGCGAGGCCGTCGAGGAGGCGAATGTAGGCGGCCCGCTTGGGAGGGCGCGGCTCGGTGCGGCCCGCCTCCCACCCGGTCACTGTCTCACGTCGCACGTCCAGCGCCCTCGCGACTTGGTCCTGGCTCAGGCCTGCAGCCTCGCGCAGTCGTTTGCGTTCGGCGGGAACCGGCAGGGCATCCGATGCCGCCGCCTGCTCCAGCAGGGCATCGACCGATGCGAAGAGCCCGTTCTGCTCATGGGACACGAGAGCCACCTCCGCTCGCATCCTACACGAAACACACATTGGATCACACGTGAAACACACACATGACGAGTGGAGTTGAGGGGATGCCACCAGCCTGGCGGCAGCGGCCGCCTTGCCGGTCCTGGGGCCGACGGGGCTGTCGACAGGGCCCTTGAGCTATGGGAGCGAGGTGTGTCGGCAGAGGGAGTCGGATGACGGCGGGAGGACGAGCACAGCGCGGTGGCGCCGGTGCGGCTGGCCATGTGGTGGGGCTGGACTGACAGAGGGGGCGAACGGCGGATCGGTCACGTCCATCGCATGTCGAGGGCTTCCAGAGCGTCGAGTTGTTCACGGGTGTGCTGGGCGGGGTCGCGGCGCCGCTCCCTGATCCAGCGACCCAGGTCGAGGGGATGGCCGTCGATGATGCAGGGGTAACTGCGGGGAACATTGAGGTGCTGATGGGAGCGCCAGAAGATGCGGGCGGCGCGCAGGCCGCGGGCGAATGCCCAGCCAGACGGGCCGTAGGGCCGGCGCAGGAGGAGGGCGAGGGGATGGTGAAGCGGTAGGGCGCCGAGGAGGTTGTGCTGCATGTCGGTGAGGCTGCCGAGGTGGTCGATCTGGTGGTCGAGCCAGCGGGTGAGGGGGCCGTCGTCGCTGTCGGGGCTGAGGTCGGGAAAGGCGAGGTCGCCGCCTCGGGCCGCCTTGAGGGCCTTGGCGTAGGTGCGTTTCCACTCGTCTTTCCATCTGGCAGCCCACCAGGGATAGATGTCGTTGAGGGCCCGGTGATAGCAGTCCGGGAGAGCGCGTTGGCGGGCTTCCCGGCGCCAGTCGGCGACATGGCGGCCCAGGGCGGTGCCTGCGTGGTGTTCGTTGGCGCGGGGTGCGAGGTGGCCGTGCTGGGCGGTGTAGTCGCGAGCGATATCGAGTTTGTATTCGATGCTGCGGGGCGAGTGCTGCCAGGTCATGCCGAGTGCGGTCAGGCGTTTGATGCGGTCGGGCAGGAGCATGCGGTTGGTGCGTAGGGTGCGCTGCTTGCCGAGCCACCAGCCCAGGTAGAAACGGTCGGAAGTCAGGTGCCGGCTGGCGACGTCGAGGTTGCCGTGTTCGGTGTGGTAGCGCTGGGCCTGTTCGAAGCCCATCTCCCAGACCTGGTTGGGGGCATCGACGTGGTTGAGGCCCAGGACGGCGAGGATTTCGTCGACGCGGATGGGGTGGACTGCGAGTTCGGGCTCGGTTGGCTCGCCGTCCCCGGTGAGGTATTCGACGCGCTCGAAGACATGCTCGTCGTAGACGCTGAGTTCGATGAGGACTTGATAGATCAGGTGGAATCGGGTGCGCCGGGTGGCCTGTCCGATGTCCTCTCCTGGTGCGGTGTAGATGGGGATGATGATGGTGGAGATCTTGCCGTCGCCGGGGGTCTGGCGCAGGGTGCGGCCGACGGCCTGGACGATGTCGATCGTGCTGGTCTTGGGGTGGGCGAACAGGAGGGAGTCGATGGCGGGGATGTCGATGCCTTCGGCGCAGCAGCGGCAGTTGGTCAACACGGCGCGGCGCGGCTGGGTGTCGGAGGGGTTGGTGGAGAGCGGGGCGCTGCGGAAGGCTTCGTAGTTCTGGTAGCGGACGAAGGAGTTCTGTTTGGAGTTGACGGTGTTGACCTGGAGCCGCGACACGTCGTAGCCGGGCATGCGGGCGGCGGTCTGCGGGAGTGTTTCGGCGCAGACTTCGGCGGCCGCGATGCAGGGGTGGAAGGTGAGGGTGCGCCTGAGGTCGTAGCGTTTTTGTGCCACCAGGAGAGCGATCTGGGCGGCGGCAGTCCGCAGTGCTTCGCCTGTGTAGCTGGTGACGCCGCCTCGCAGGCTGTGGCGTAGATCTTTGTCGGTGATCGTGATGACGGCGATGCGGTAGTCGGCGAGCAGGCCTTGCTGGATGGCTTCGGCCATGGAGAGGCGGTAGACGACGGGCCCGTACAGGCTCTGGTCGTCCATGGAGGCGATTTCGATGTCGGGTCCGCCGCCCGGATTCTTTCTGTGGTCGAACTTGCGGAACGTGGCGGTCATGTAGAGACGGTGACGGGCGGGCAGCGCGTCGTTGTCGTGGACGGCGCCCCAGGCTTTATCGAGGCGGCCTGCGGTGTGGTGGGCCTCGTCGGCGATGACGACGTCCCAGTCCGGCAGGTGGTAATCGGCGTGTGCCTGGACGATTTTGAACAGCGACTGGTAGGTGCAGAACACGTTGAGCGGGCCGTCGATGTCTGCGGCGGCCTCGGCGATACTCTCGGGCGTGTTCACCACCATCAGCGTCTTGGCCAGGGCACGACTGAGGGCCTCATCGGGCGAGCAGACGCCCAGGTAGCGGCCGATACGTCCCTCCCTATGCCAGGTTTCCGCGGTCTGTTCCAGCAGTGCCTGCGAGGGCACCAGGACGAGGGCCCGCCCCCGGGGGGCGGTCTCCTGAACTGCGTGGAGAGCTACGTGGGTCTTGCCGGAACCGGTGGCCATGGTGCTGGTGACGCGGGTGGCGCCTTCGTCGAAGCTGGTGACGATGGCGCCCACGGCCATGTCCTGGTGACCGTACAGCGGTGTCTTGAGTCCGTTGAGGGTCAGGGTTGCCACGCGTTGTCCTCCCCGGGTGTCATGGCAGTCCTCGCCCTGAGGGTGATGAGGTTTTCGAAGTGCCGGGGACCGAGTCCGGGCAGGTTCACTCGAAGGTGTGGCCGGGACTTGACGACCTGTGCGAAGCGGCACGAACGTCCTGGTGAGGCGTGCTGCGGCAGGGAGGTGCCCGTGGACTTGACGGGGTTGTTGGGGCCGAGCCGTCCGCTGCCGGTGCAGGTGCGGCCGATGGGCGGTGAGTCGACCGGATCGTTCGTGCGTCGGTTGGGACGGGCCAACGGGCTGAACCTGGCGTCGTTCCTCGAGCGTGTCGGCCAGGGTGAGGCATCCCAGGATCCGGAGCAGGTGGAGAAGTATCCGCAGTACACCGAGATGAAGATGAACGCGGCGGGCCGCACCTATCTGTCGGTGCTCTCGGGTCTGGAGGTGGGGCTGCTTCAGTGGGCTCTGCCGTCACTGGCGGATGACCTGCTGCTGCCCGGTACGGGGCCAGCCATGTGGCAGTGGCCTTGGGAAGCGGAGGGCGGGCATCTGGTGCCGTGGTGCACGTCATGCGGGCACCGGCGGCAGGTCGGTGAGCGGGTTTGGCTGATGTCGGCGGACGGTTGGCAGCTGTGCGGCCGGCACCTGCGGTGGACGGATGACTCGCGCAGCACCGATCCGGAGATCGTGTCGGTGGCCGCGCTACCAGCGTGTGTTGCAGCGCATCAAGACAGGCTGCGTCTGCGGAGCAGGTTCAAGGCGGCCGGCGAGGAGTTGTTCGCCGATGCCTGCCAGGTCATGTACCGGTGGTGGAGATATGCGCCTGACACGCTGGTGTGGGTGCAGCGTGCCTGGGCGGCGGGGCTGGAGGCCCGTTCGGCGCGTGCTGTTCCGCTGGTCGTCTTCCCTGAGGCGGTCAAGCTGGCCTGGCTGATGCTGCGATTCGAGCAGGCCGGGTTGCGCACGCCGCAGGACCGGGGCAGGTGGCTGGTGCGAGTGCAGCATCAAGCGGACCTGTGGGATGTCGACTTCGCCGCGGGCAAGACCGCGCTGCTGCAGTGGCTGGAACGCCACAGCAGTCCCGCTGCAACTGGTGGCAAGGCTGCCATGGCAGGACGGCGCTGGCTCCCGCTGGCGGAGCGGCACAACCGGATCGCATCCCGCACGGGCTCGCTTGAGCAGCGCTCGTGCATGCCCGCAGCATGAATTTTGCTGCAGCTTCCTGGCGGCAGGTTGCCTTGACCTGGCGGGGTGGGTCTGCGGCCAGCCCGCGGTGCGATGAACGCGAGCCGTTGAGCAGCATGGGGGTGTGGCGTCCTGTCATGAGCTGCCGCTGTATCCAGTGGTCAGTAGTACGTCTCGCGTCCCAGGCCGGAAACCACGACTTCGACCAGGCCTTCGTACTCAGCGACTGACATCTCGGCCAGGGAGGTGAAGGCCACCGGCTGCAGGCGGATGCCGTGCTTGCGGAGCTTCTTTTCTGTTTTGCTGCGCCAGTTCCGCCAATGGAGCTTGTCCGGCGTGCTCAGCGGAGTGTCCTGGAAGACGACGACCTGGACCCACTCCGGCTCAAGACGGTCGCCTTCGAAACGAAGGGCTACCCGTTTGACATCAGCGAAGCGCGCCAGCCCTCCGCGTAGGACCTTGGGAGCGCTCTGTGCGGCCTCCCGTTCGTCGTCCTTGATCCACCGATCGAGTTCGGCAACGATCTGGGTGTGCACGATGTCTGCCAGCGCCGGCCGCATGACGCGCTTGCCCAGGCGTCTGGCGAAACGGAGGCGGTCGGCCTCGGTGGCAAATCCTTCGAGCGGCTTGCGATCGCGCAGGGCGCCCTTCTCGACCGGGAAGACCACACGCAGGTCGACCACCCAGACACCGGTGGGTCTGGGTGGTTTCGTCAGGTACACGAAGTCCCCGTACCTGCCTGCGCGGATCAAGTTGGCTTCACCGTTTTTGAGACTGGGACCGATATCGAAGACGGGCGCCACCTGGATGAAGGGGTTCTTGGGGGTACCTGCCTCTGCGATGTCGCAGGTTGCCGATGTGATCACCGCGAACGGATAGCGCTTCGCCTTGGGCAGGGATATGACTTTCAGATCGGGGACGTCGCCGCCGGCCCGTCTCGCGGCCTCTGCGACCTTCTTGGTGCTGACGGTGATCGGCGCGGTGGGACTGCCCGCGTAGAACAGCGGGATGTTGCGGATCAAGTGGCCTTGATGGAACCGATCTAAGGACTGGTCGATGTCCTCAGACCACTCGTCCTTGTCGATCAGTGCTTCCAGATTCACTCTGGCGGCTCCACAACATCATCGGCGTCGATCTCCAGGTCGTCCATCTCGTGTGGATCGACGAAGATCCTGGGTTCCGCTTCCACCTCTGCCGTTTCAACCCGCATGAGGGGAGCCGAGGTCTTCGTGGGGTCGGGAGCGGAGGCTTGCAGCATGAGGGGGTCGAACCTTCCCTCCCTCAGTCCCTTCTTCCGGGTCTTGTCCTGGGCCAGCCAGTGCTGCAGAC
The DNA here is from genome assembly GCF_043198595.1 of Streptomyces sp. NPDC048751. Lineage (NCBI taxonomy): Bacteria > Bacillati > Actinomycetota > Actinomycetes > Kitasatosporales > Streptomycetaceae > Streptomyces > Streptomyces sp. NPDC048751. The sequence continues at coordinate 53,556 of NZ_JBICUX010000027.1, read as the reverse complement.
CGCTGATGCCCTTGATTTCGGTCAGGTCCTGGACCAGCGCGTAGAGCTCCCACAGCCGGCCGATGCTGGCTGGCCGCACGTGCTCGACGCTTCCCTTGCGCCAGTTCTGGAAGGTCCTCTTGCTCACCCCTGCTGCCTGCAGGACCTCCTGCTGCGTGAAGCCCAGCAGATCCTGCAGTTCTGCGACCGCCCTGAGGACCACCTGCACCGAACGGGACCTGGTGCGGGTGCTGCCCAGCCAGCCCATCCCGGTGGAGCGCAGGGGGGATGGCTGGAGTTCCTGGGAGAGCGCGATCATGACGGCATCAAGGGGCCAGACCGTGCGTGAGTACAGCGGTAGTGAAGGGCCTCCGACGACGCTCAGACGTGCCTCGAATGCGATCAGGGTGTCCCTGAGGACCGGATCGATGATCCGGGAGATCTCCACGTCGGTGCGTCGTGTGACCAGAGCGGACTCGTGTTCTGCCCTCGGGCGCCGCAGAGTTTTGCCGCGCGCAAGAGGGGACGTCAAAGGCATCAGTTCTCCCCCCGTAGAACTTCGAGATACCGCTCAGTCAGAGACTGCTGGAACACGGACACGGCCATCAACTGTAGTCCGTCCACTACAGAGAGTACCCGCGCGGGAGTGAAATTACCGCCATTCGCGTCGGAGATATCAATGTCGAGCAGGTAGCTGAACGAGTTCGACACGGCGCCGTCTTTGAATGCTCCGTGCCTGATCACTCCGGTGACGCCCCCCTCCCATGCCAGGTCCAGCTGCTGCTGGCTTCCCGCGAGGGCCGGCCCGAGAACGGGATGCAACGCCGCGCCCAGGAGTTCATCGACGACCTTGCCGCGCCAGTGATCGGCGTTCTGTGCCTCAGGGTCGACGAGGCGGTTGATATAGCGCAGGCCGATCCGCTGGACAGCGGGGGGCTTCATCACCTCATGCATGGCAGTGATCACTGCCTCGAAGGTCTGCCGGAGCGAGTGGCGCCAGGAGCTGTACCTGTTGGCCTGGATGTTGACGACGGTGGGGAAGATTGAGGCGGTCACCGGCGGGTCCTCTTGCCCGATCAGCGTCCACCCTCTGGCCTCATCCGCGAGCATTTCCCCTGGCTCGAGTTTCAGCTTCAGGTTGCGACGGAAGGCGGACTCGAACCGGGTCGCTGCCCATCCGTGGGATGCGACGGCTTCCTTCAGCTCCAGGATCTGTGCAGCGCCTAGGGGCTCGAGGCCAGGCGGGAGCAAAAGCTCGAAGACCACCAGTTCGATCGGCGAGCGTTTGAGGTGGCGAACGTTCGGGTCCGGAAGCATCGGCCTTCTGTCTCTGCATCGGATGACAGGTGACGTCATGTTCCCCCCGTGAAATTCGTGAGCCCGTAGTGGCACTTTAAAGGCACTTACGGCTCGCGGCGAGGGTGGCGTTCAGCGCTTTCATGCTTCTGTGGCGGATCTCGTACATCCGTCGTAGTAATCGTCTGGATGCACAGCGTGTTCACAGGGGCAGCAGAGAGCACTGGTGTTCCGTGCAACACGTCTCTCTCAGTGGCTTTCCCCGCCCCATCCATCTCCTCCGGCGAGAGGCCACAGCAGCAACACTCCCAGGCCAGACGGCGCGTGCGGCCTCCCCCTAGTGACGGATCGGGCCGGATGAAGCCAGGCGGCTTGTGCTCTGGCATCTCTGCAGCACTTACCCACAGTTACCCCGGCGGCTGCGCCCTGCCGAGGCGGATTGGCTGGTGCGGCACAAGGAGCAACCGGCGCGGCTGTCCCCACAGCGCGTGCGCCCCGGCGGGAAGCACGGTCGTCGGCGCCCTCGGCGCCGGATAGCCGGTTGGGCTGCGACTGCCGGGGGTGCCGCGCTCTGCAGGAGATCCCCCTGGGTCCCTGCGGCAGCCGGGGCCGGGGGGCAGCAGGCCCAGGCGAAGGGCCGCTGCCACGGATCTGTCAAGGGCGTGCCCCTCTTTCGGAGGACATCTGTCAGGTGGCCGGTTGCCCGCCGCCCGCTGGCACCCATCTTGGAACGGACGGGAGGGCGCCATGGACGACGTGCGGGTGTGCCATCTGGATGACCGCGGCCAGTTGGTGTCCACTCCCCCCGCTGGTCTGGTGGGGGTGAGGGTGGAAGAACGGCGTCCGCCGAGTGAACCGGTGGCCTTTCACGGCCGTCCCGGGAAGCTGTCCCACTGGTGGTGTGCCACGACGGGCGGGCATGTGGTGTGCGGTTCCTTGCGGCGCCGCCGGGTGGCGCTGGAACTGGACTTCGATCCTGAGGTCGCCTGGATCGGCGGCGAGCCGGTGGAGCTGCATTGGCAGGGCGGGCAGGGCAGACGGCGCTGGCGTCCGGATTTCGTGGTGCGCACGCTCGCCGGAGCACGTCAGGTCGTGCTGGTGGAGCCTGAGAAGGGCGGTCCGCAGTGGCAGGAGGACCTTGAGGCCGTAGGCCGGGTCGCTGTGGCGGCCGGCTGGCAGGTGCGGGTGCGGCGCGTGCCGGAGGGGATGCGCCTGGACAATCTGGAGTGGGTGGCCGACTATCGGCAGGCGGTGCGGGTGCCGGACGCGGAGCGGGAGGCGGTCGAGGAGGCCTTTCGCCGCGAACGCCCCATCGGTGAGGGGGCGCGGGCCAGTGGCGTGCCGTACGCCGCGGCGCTTGATCTGGTGTACCGGCTGGTGTGGCAGCGCCGTCTGGAGATCCACTGGGACCGGCCCCTGATGCCCCGGGCGACGGCGTGGCGTGCCGATGTGGCGGCATGAGCGGGCCGTCTGCGTTCACACCGGGGCAGGTGCGCCTGGGTGACCGGGTGCCGTGGCTGCACAGGGCCCACCAGGTGGTGGCGTTTCAGGGGGCGAATGTGGTGCTCCTGGACGAGGAGACGTCCAGTCCAGTGGAGGTGCTGTACGCGGCGATGGTCTCCGCGCCGGGCTTCGCCGTCCTGGATGGTGACGGCTGTCCCGTTGCGTGCGCCCCGCTGCCCGCGGTGGATGATCCGCCGTCCAAGGCCCAGCGCAAGGAGGCCAAACGGTGGCATCGGCACATGAAGGAGCTCGACACCGGCCTGCTGCCGGGCAGCAGTCAGGCCCGTCCCGGATACGAGCCGGGCGCAACGACACTGGCCGAGCGTTACTCCTGCAAGTCACGGGAGTTGGCAGCCGCAGGCACGGAGATCAGCGCCAAGACGCTGGAGTCGATGCGGCTGAAGTGGAAACGGGCGGGCGAGAATCCGCTGGTTCTGGTCGAACGGCGCCCCCGCGAGAGCGGGCATCGCACAGACGCGCGGGTCATCGAGACCATGCGGGAAGTGGTGATGAGCCATGGCCGCGGCTCAGGGGTGGACATCCAGACCATCTGGGAGGAGGTGCTGGATGTCGTCCAGGACCGCTTCAGGACAGAACTGGAGGATCCGCAGGAGGTGCAGCGGCTGCTGCTGAAACGGGCCACGTTCTACCGGCGGATGGAGGACACCGGGCTCACCGAGTACCTGGCTGCCCCCACGAAGCGGCGCGCGCAGCGGGCGAGCAAACCGCCTCCTCCCTACCGGCCCTCTCACGCCCGGCGGCCGGGCGAGGTGGTGCAGATCGACACCTCACCGCTGAAGGTGAAGGCGATCGGGGACGACGGCCACGTCATCTCTGCCGAGCTGACCTCGGCGATCGACGTGGCGTCCCGGTCCAACTGCGCGGTGATGGTCGTCCCGGTGGTCACCGGAGAAGGCTCGCCGGGCAAACGGATCGGAGGCCGGGCAACCCGCGCCTACGACCTGGTGCTGCTGCTGGCGCAGTGCTTTGCCCCGCTCGCCTGGCGTCCGCACTGGGATCCATTGGCGCTGGCCGCCAACTCGGCGCTGCCGTATGAGGATCTGCGGGACGCGGACGAACGGTTCACCCGCGCGGTTGCCGCACGTCCGGTCATCCATCCCCGCACCGTGATCATCGACCAGGGCAGCCCCTACCTGAGCGAACACTTCAAGTACGTGTGCGAGATGCTCGACATCACCATCGTGTACGCACGCAAGGACACCCCGACCGACAAGCCGATCAAGGAACGGTTCTTCCGCACCCTGGGCAGCCGGTTCAGCCAGCACGTGGTGGGCTGGACCGGCAAGGGTTTCGCCCACCGCGGGCTGGGGATTGACAAGGGCCCCCTGTATCCGATCAACACGCTGCAGGATCTGGCCGAGCAGTGGGTCGCCCTCGACTACCAGCAGACGCCGCACAAGGGGCTGCGCAGTCCGTTCACGCCGGGTCTGATTCTGTCGCCGAACGAGATGTACGCGCAGCTGATGCCCATGGCGGGCTACCGGCCGCGGCCGATCACCGCAGCCGAGGCACGCGAGTTGCTGATCCCGGCCTGGGTGAAGATCAGCGACAAGGGCATCACGATCGAGAACCGCACCTATCAGAGTTCGGACCGGCGGATGCGGCTGCTGATCGAGCAGCGGTCCGGGATCAACGAGCATCATGACCGGTTCAAAGCCCGCTACAACCCCTATCACCCCGAAGTGGCCTACCTCTTCGACCACCTGTATTCGCAGGAGTGGATTGAGGTGGAGTTCATCTACCGGGGTCTGCTCGAGGACGGGTGGACGCAGGACCTGTGGGAGCGAGCCACCGCTGAGGTCGTGGACAACGAAGGCCGCAAGGAGGACCAGTTGGCGATCGTCAAGGCGGTGCGGGCGCTGCGCCGTTCGCTGCGCCAGGGCCCCAGCAAGGCGCAGAGGAACGCTCCCAGGATCCCGTTCCAGGGGCTGGAGGTGAGCGCCGAGCCGGAGCCGGTGGTGGACCCGTATGCGGGAGTGTCCATCGACCTCGAGGCGGTCACCGCCTACCCGGCCCTGCCCATCGCCGGCCGCGAGATCCACCGGCCACCACCGGCAGACGACGCAAACGCTTAGTGAGATTCACCTGCCTACCCGACCGTGCCCGATGAGGGCATGTTGGCCCGCACCGTTCCCGAGGAGGACATTGTGGCCACATCTACCTCCGCACGCTCCGCCGCGCGCGCCGAGCGGGAGCGACAGGTCCTGGATCATGCGCGGGCAGCGCCGATGGCGCCCCGCTGGATCTTCACTCTGCAGGGCTGGGACGCCTATGTCCACGAGATGATCAAGCGCCCGGACCTCGCGGACTCCGCTCCGCTCGGCACTCCAGTCACCTCCGACGACGCCCGTCTGCGCTATCACGGGCATCTGCTGGTGGTGCCGAATCCCGCCTTCGATGCGGCATTGTTGAAGGCGCACCGGTTGCTGCTGGTCAACCGCAACCGGCGCGAGGGGCTGATGGACCGGGTGATCGACGGGCCCCCCGGCACCGGCAAGACCTTCCTACTGCGGGCCATCGGCCGGGAGTTCCAGAGCAGCATCGAGGAAGTGCATGGCGACCGGATCCCCGTCGTGCACATCATGGCCCCGCAGGATGCGGACAACCTCGCGAACTGGGTATGGGCGATCGCTGAGTTCCTGGGACTGGCTCCGGCGCCGCTGACCGAGGACGAGGTGCGTCAGCCCAGGCGCACGCCCGATCTTTCTCAGTCCGTGTGGCACGTCCTGGAGCGGCGCTGGACCCAACTGCTGCTCGTGGACGGCATGCAGCGGGTGCACCCGGATCAACTCGTCCCGGTGCTGCACTACTTCGACCGCCTGCGCGAGGAACTCGGCATCACGACCATCTTCTGTGGCACCGGTGCCCGCGAGATCGTGCGGGCGGCCCGTGTGAAGGCGGATGGTCTCAGCGAGGCGCACCAGGGCCTGAGTCTGCGGGCGCCGATCATCACCGGTGAAGACGGCAAGGAGCACAAGGTTCTCCCTCAGGCGGATCCCAGCCGACTCCCGGTGACCTGGCTCGACCCCATCCCGCTGTGCGAGGGCGACCAGGATGCCTGGCCCAGCGTCGTGCGCGGCTTTGAGGAGGCTCTCTGTCTGCATGGGCTCTCCCCCCACGCACTGGTCCGTGAAGCTAAGTACCTGCACCTGCGCACCGGCGGTTACCTCAGACTGCTGTCCCAGCTCATCTGCCAGGCAGCCGTCACAGCCATCGAGGATGGCATCGAGGACATCACCCCGGAGCTGCTGGAAGCCGTCGATGTCGGCGGCTGACGCACGGGCATGAGAGGGCCCGCTCACTGCCCCGTACTGCTGCTCGACCCCGTGAGGAGCCGTGCTGGCGCTGTCCTCGCCGTCGGCGGCCAGCAGCATCCTTGGGCTCCTGTCACGTGCGTTTGCCTTGGCGGAGGTGCCTGCCCGGGTGGCGGAACGCGTCAGCCGCTGGCGAGAGTGGTGGTGGCATGCGTGCGCAGGTCTGCCAGGTCCATACAGAACTCTTCGCCGTCCCTGATCCAGTCCTCGCCGTCCCAGCTGCTGTGCGCGGCCTGGGCGGACAGGTCGGTCAGGACGTCGGGCAGGTCACGCAACCCGCGCAGCACGTGCGTGCCGTTGCGCGGCCCGGCTTTCGACCGGCCCATCAGATCAGCGATCTCCCGGTCAGGGACGACGACGTGGCAGTAGGGAACAGCGCAGCTCACCGCGTCGATGTCGTTCACCGTGTTGCGGTTCCATGTCCTGGCTGCGTTGCGGAACAGCTCCACCTTCAGGTCGACGGCGATGCGCACCGAGGGGATGCGGTCGGCGAAAGCGACCATGCGGTGTCGCGACGCTTTGGGGCGGGCGGGATCGACTCCGGTGGCGCGCAGCAGGTCCAGCCGGTATTCGGCGCACAGGTCGCGAAGGAGGTCGTGGTGTTCGTGGATGATTTCGCGGGCCTGGACGCGCACTCGCAGTTCCGGGCGGCTGACGGGATCACCGGCCAGTAGATCGGCGAAGAATATTTCCCAGTCGACTCTGCTCTGGCCTGCCTTCTCGACTTCTTCGGGCCGGTAGCCGAGTTGCCGCAGTGTAGGGATGTCGGCATCTTGTGGCCCGGCCAGCAGTTGGTACTCGGTGAACTGGGCGGCCCTGCGCAGGAAGTCGGTCATGCCCGGCCTTGAGGCTGGATCGACGGCTCCGGATGGCGTGTGCAGTTGCGGCTGCAGCCGCCTGCCGGCGAACGCCCAGCCGCACCCGATGCCCAGCGGTTGGGGTGGTGTGGGTCTGAACGTCGGCCGGCCGAAGCTCAGGTGCATGGCCTCAAGGAACTGATGGCGCAGCAGGATCCTGTCGGAGCACAGAGTCCGGCAATGCGAGATCGAGGCCATCGTGCGGGCGAGATCTGCCCGCTGGCGGGGGTGAGTGATCCGGGTTGTCTCGTGATAGTGGGTGGCAGACAGGGGGAAGGCGACACCTGCCTCGCTGGCCTGACGTACCGCGGCGAGCACCTGCCGGTCGGTCGGCTCGCGCGGTTCGCCGATCGCTGCGCTCGCCAGACGCACCCACACCCACTGATCCAGATACACCGAGGGCCTGATCGTCTTCAGGCTGGCTGGTTGTGCGTCATCGTCCATCCTGCCTCCCAGGACCGTTGGTGGTGTGTGTCCGCGCGGCGATTCGCCTCGGTACCGGGATGATGGTGGCATCCCCCACTGACATCGGCCGCCGCTTCTTGCCGACGGCCGCAGCCACGACCGATTGGCCACGGCCGTGCAGGCTGAGCGGGCAGGCCGGCATCGTGGGTGGTGATGACCGCGACGGGCACGGCTCGGTGTCAGTGCCCGCCGTTAGGGTCGGTGCTGTGATCAGGGAGTACTACCCGCGGGCGTGGCAGCATCTGCACGACGCCCAGCAGGCCAAGACGGCGATGGCGCAGCTGTGGAGCACGCTCCTCAAGGGTGGCCTCGTCGAGGAGAGCGTGGTGACGCATCCGGACGGGTCGGGGCTCGTCGAAGCCTGGCTGGCCTGGCCCTCGGGCGGTCAGGCGGAGCTGACCGAACTGTTCCGCGGGTGCGTGCGGGAGCTGTGGGCGTGTCTGGATGCACTGGTGACGGAGTCGGTGGAGGCATTCAGCGCGCTGCAGCGGCTGCGCAGGCCGGAGTGCCCCCGGTTTTTCCCGGTCGCTGATTCTCTCGAGGGGTTCAGGGCATCGCTGGCTGAGTCGTGCATGGACGGCACCCTGAACTCGCACGTGGCGATGGTGAAGGACTGCCAGCCCTTCCAGGACAGCGACGGCGACGAGGTCATCGACCGGATCCGCCGCGGCCTGGGCTATCTGCTGGAGTGGGAGGCAGCGCTGGATACGGGGGCGGTGATGGGTGCCTGGGCGACTCCCGTCGAACCGCAAGTCCATGCCGCAGCGCCCGCGATGGTCGAGAGCGTGGAGGCGGCGGAGCCCGGTCCGCTCGACGAGCAGGGGCGTGTCCTGGCCCGCTACCGGCTGCGCTCCTACCAGAGCGGGTGCGCTGTGAACGCGCAGGCCGGCACCAGGGTCGATCTGTGTTTCACCGAGGGGTTCGTCCCGGCCGACGGTGAGGACACCTTCGACCAGCGGCTGTCGCTGGTGATCGAGGCGGTCACCCGGTTCGCCGTCTCGTTCGCGTGGCTGTCCAGTCGGGTGCCGGGCAACCGGCGTGTGCTGCCTGCCGAACACGCCGGGGCTTCGGATGCCTGGATCGAGGCCGCGCGCTCGTCGAAGCACTGGTCCGCTGAGGAACTGGCGGCGGTGGCCTCCTCGGACATCGGCCTGGGGCGGGTCCAGGACGCCGACACGCTCACGCTGATGGTGAGGACGCCTGACGGGGTGTACGAGCGGGTCGTCCCGCACGCGACCCCCCTGCGCCACCACGACCGGCGGGGCACGGCTGCGGAGACCGCCGTCAAGGATGCGGCCGCTACCTGGGGCCTGCCCGACTTTGTGCTGGCCCCGAGCGCGGAACGCAAAGGACGCGGTGTGCGGGAGATCAGCGATGGTCTGCTGGTGGTCGGTGAGCGCGGTGTGGTCCTGCAGATCAAGGCCCGCGAAGGTGAGCCGGCCTCCGTGGAGCGGGAGACGTCCTGGGTCCTCAAACAGCTGACCGCGGCGGGCAAACAGATCCACGGCACGGTACGCCGCCTGCAATCGCAGAGCGTGCAGATGGTCAATGGACGGGGCCATAGCATCCGTATCGACAGTCCGGCCATCGACTGGGTCGGCGTCATCATCATCGAACATCCTGATCCCCCACAGGAGTTGGCTCTTCCCGCCCAGGAGGGGAACACGCCGGTGATCGCGCTGCTGCGGCGCGACTGGGAGTTCCTGTTCAATCAGCTGCGCTCGACCCACGCAGTCGTCGGATACCTGCACCGGGCCGGTGCCTCGGCGCCCATGCTGGGCGGGGAGCCCGAGCGCTATTACGAGCTGGCCGCCGCGGACGCCGAGGCGGTACCGGGCGAGGAGGCCCGGTCCTGGATGCGGCGCGGCGGACATCTGAGCAGTGTCCCGCTGCTGCCCGCTGCGCCGGCGGGCAGCGATGACGACGAGGCCCACACGATGGTCCGCATCATGCTTGAGGACGTGGCCACCAGCCCGACCGGACCCACCGAGAAGGAAGCCTGGCAGCAGGTGCTGGCCTCTCTCGACAGCTTGCTCGTTGGCTATCGCACGGACCTGGGCCGTTTCCTTCTCGACGCGCTCTCCGCGGTGGCCAAGGCCGAAGGCGGTACCACAGCGTGGCGGATGCGCACCTTCCTCGCCGGCCCCGACCAGGACCAGCTCGGCTTCGCCGTCTGCTCCGCCCTGACCGAGCACACCCGCGCCGCCTTCTCGGCGTGGCTCCGACTGCGCCACCACGAACGCGGCGAACACGTGGACCTTGCCGACCTCACGTCCGTGGGCGTGCTGCTCACTCCGCGCAGTGACGGCTACCGGGAGTGGGACACCACAGTGACGGCCATCAGCGGCGACCCAGCGCTCACCGAAGAAGAACTTCGCACCTTTCAGAAGCTGTTCAACACGCCAGCCAGCGCAGCCGGACGTTCTGCCGGCAGGACGTCTTGAGCGGCGGTAACAACGGCAGGCCAACGAGCCCGCAGGGCGGCAGGCGGCGGATGAACCTCCCACACTGGCGAGCCGGGGAACCGTGCCCGGCGGGCCATGGACCGCCGGACGTGGGGAGAATGTGACCTGTGATCCAACACCTGGTGCAGCAGCCTCTCCCCCGGGCCGAAGGGCTCCAGCATGATCAGTGGCGGGCGGTCGAGGACGCCTACGGCCGTCTTGCCGCTGCTGTCGCCGCAGATGACCGTCCGCTGATCGTCGGCTCGGCCAAAGAGCTTGTCGAGTGCGTTGCCCGGGTCACGCTCGTGGCCCACGGTCGTGTGGTGCCCGACGGCGACGACTACACGAAGGTGCTCGCGGCGGCGCATAAGGTCATCGAGCACGTGATCGGGTCGAATATTCCCGGCAACCATCCTGTGCGCCAGATTCCCGAATCCGCGAAGAAGATGGCTGTTCAGCTGCGGGAACTACGCAACCACTACGGGACCGGGCACGGCCGTGCCACCGTCCACGACATCACGGACGAGGTCGTCGAGGCATCCGTCCACGCCGCGCTGGTGTGGGTGCGCTGGGCCCTGGCCCGGCTCAAGACCGTGCTCCTGGGTGCCGTGGGACCACTGCTGGATGACCTTCAAAGCGGCCTCTTCTCCCAAGGCGACCTTGCCGCTCGGCTGGAGGCAGCCAATATCCCACGCCTCGTCGAGGCTGAGCAGTACCGTCTGGGTGTTGCCGTGGGGCAGCGCACGGCCAGAAAAACCTTCAACGTCCGTCTCGAAGGGATCCGGGCCTGCGCGGATGACCCGCAGCGGTGGCCGGACGCCTACCGGGAGGGTGTAGTACAGGGGCTGTTCGTCAACGAAGACGGTCAGGCATACGCCTACGCTGCCGCCAGCGCGGACTGCGCAGCAGAACTGCTGCAGCACCACTCCGACCCTGCTGCGGTGCTCACCAGGCTCTCCGACGTGCTGCAAGCGGCCTCATGGTCACTGCGTTTCCAGCAGGACCACAGCGAGATCATCACCTCCATGGAGGACATGCTGAGAAAGATGCCCGAGGCGGCAAGGCCGGTCTGGAGCACGATCATCGAGGAACTCAAGGCCCGCGCCCCCGACGGAATCCGATGACAGGCCCGCCTCGGGATGAACCACAGCAGCTTGGAACCAGCAGGTCACGCAAAAGGGAGACGCTCCATCCTGCGCACGAGGTTCAAACGGTGGACCACCTCGTGTGAGTCGAGCCGCGGGATGAGTAGAGGCGTCGGTTTAAGGCAGGCATTGGCGAACCCCACCGCAGCGCAGCCTGTGGACGCCGCACGTCCTGCGGCCGCCTTCGGCTGTTCGGTGATCGGCCGGGCTGGCGCTGTGGTCAGTGGCCTTCGTGCAGCCGGGTGAGGAAATGCCGGACGAAGGCGTCGACTTCGCAGTCGGCGCTGAATCCCCTGAGCTGGATGCGTTCGATGTGGGCGATTCCGCTGTTGCGCAAGGATCTGTCGAGGGCGGCGGCCGCGGCGAAATGTTCGTGGTGATGGGGTTCGTCGACCTCGATGGCACCCACCCGGCCGGAGGCGGTGACGAGGAAGGCCGGGGCCCAGGTGCTGCCGCTGCCGACGCGGGCTCTCGGCAGAGGGAAGATGGCGATGGTGGAATCCTGCGGCATCTGTGCCTGCGCCCGCTTCAACGCCTCGTAGACGAGCATCTGCTCCCGGGAGCCGAAGGCGAAACCGTCCCTGCTGGGGGTGGCGGCTGCCTCCTCGGCACGAGACCGCGGGTACTGGCTAAGGGGTGTTTTGTTGATCAGCTTCTCTTGGAGGCTCTGCCGCCAGTCGTCGCCGGTCTCGGGGAGGGCCGGAATGGCGCTGACGTTGTTGACCAGCAGGTCATGACGTGCCGCCACGTGGACGAACAGGGGCCGGATGGCGGCGAGGACCTCCTCGGTGAAGCGAGCAACGAGATAGAGCGGCACGATGAAGGCGACGTCATCGCCTTCCTCAGATCGGTCGCTGGGGAGATGCTCGATGTCTTCCACGTCCGTCAGCAAGGCGGCGGCCTGGCTGTTTCCGTCCTCGTGCAGCAGGAACGCTGTCTGGGCAAGGACGAGATGCAAGATGGCCGTCAGGGTCTCGTCCGGTTCCGGTGGTGTGTCGGTGGCCGGGACCGAACCGGGCGTATGCACCTGCCTGGGACCTTCAGTGCTGGGCAAGTCGGGGGGAGCCGGGATCCTGCCTTGCACCAGCAGCTCTACGGCGGGCGGAGGATTGATAAGTTCTGCGAGCGCCTCCTCGAGCACGCGGTGACAATCCGAGTTGATCAAGGTTTCGTATGCGCCGGGGCTGAACATGTTGAGCGTCAGCGTGGTGCCGTCGTAGAAGAGCGTGCTCGCGTTCTGGTTCAGCAGGATCCAGGCGAACCGCATCCGCTCTTCGATGACTTGCAGGAGCTGTGGCCACAACTCCTGCAAGTCTGCCGTCCTGTCCGCCATGGCACCTCCCCGTTCCCTGCCTCACCAGCAGCGTAGGAAGAGGCGCTGGCCGCCAGAGGCGGATCGCTGCTGCCTTTACCCGTATGCATGAACTCCGTCCGCGCGAAGGGGCCTTGGACTTGCCGATCCAGAACTCGCCGCATCCGCTCAGCCTCGACCGGATGGCCCGTCGGACCAACTCGTCCGCTCCCGGTTTGAGATGCAGCAGCTCGCGCCGTACTGAACGGCCGTCGTGTTCGCGGTGCGTGACGGACGAATCAGCAGGCGCTTTCCGATAGTGCCTGCACACCACACCCGGTTGAGGGATCTTGGTCCCTTGCGTTGCGAACGTCCGTACCGCACGGTGTAGCCACTCACACACGGCCGTCGCCCAGTCAGCGTGCTGTTCTGGAGAATCCTGCGCTCGACTGAGGGCTTCGCGAGAGGATGCGCCTGGGTCGGTGGGCAGTACACAGTGGGCCACCGGGGCACATAGTTCTCAGACCGGCCGAACCACAGCGTCTCTGTGCGGGTTGGATGACGGTGGACGCTGTTGGAGTGGGATGAGCCGGGGGGGACATGGCAACGTGGTTTGAGCGTATGGCAGCGATTCCTGGTGTGCGGTTCACCGGAAGCCCTGGTGTCGTCCGCGAAGCGCTCGCAGCGGCCCGCGTCCGTCCGAAGGTGTCGTACGGCTCGCTGATGTGGCCGTCTGCTGAGGGCAGTACGTCGGCGACGCCGGCCAGCCGACATGTGCGGGCGGACGTGAGCGGGGCGGGCCTGGTTACCCGCGTCTGGGAGGCGCTGGAGCTTCCCGGTGAAGCGATGGACTACCACTTCGTCCTCCAAGGGGCGGTAGACCGCCTGTGGAGCGGCAGGCGCTCCTACCCTGACGGGCTTGAACTGCTCGAGGTGTTCGCGCTACTGGACTTGGAGTTGATGGAGGCTGCCCCGCAGGCGGTCTCCTTCGACACCGGCTCCGTCCCGACATCCTTCGTGCACGTGACGTCTGTGCCCCGGCTGGTGATGCTGCTGGAACGTGAAGGCGCCTTCACCGACGCCCTCGCACTGGCGCGACGGCTGGCCCGTTTCGACCAGGGTGAGGAGGCGGTGGGCCGGCTCTCGGAGAAGATCGGCGCGCTGGCGGCCGAGGCGACGGTTGGCGGGAGGGCATGAGCGCCGGGCTGGAACAGCTGATCCCCTCGGCGTCCTACCTGGAAGAGGCCTTCCTGCGCTGGGTGCTCACTCCGGCCGCGCAACGCGCCATCGTGGCCCATGTGCGCAGCCAGCATCCGGTGACGGTTAACGAGCGCACCTACCGGCTGGACTATCTGATCGCGGGAGAGTCACTGCACCTGGCTGTGGAGTTGGACGGGTTCACCTTCCACAGTGACCATGCCGCCTTCACCTACGACCGGCTGCGACAGAACGACCTGGCGGCCACGGGGCTGACGGTGCTGCGGTTTTCCTACGACGCCGTGCGCCTGGACACCGCACGCTGCGTCGCCCAGTTGCAGGCGATGCTTCGCCAGGATGCCCTGCTCTCGCCACTGGTCACCGCCGCGCCGCGCATCGAGGTGCCGGAGATGGTGGGCGATCCCCTGCGGGCGGCCGATCCCCCTCGGGGCACCCGGTCACCAGCCGATGACGCCTACTTCGCCGGTGCGCGCGCTCAGGTGGCCCGGAAGCCGCTGCGGGCCTGCCAGGACGAGGCCCTGGCCGCGCTGGCCAACTACTACGCCTCCGGCGGCCACCATGCGGCCACGGTGATGGCGGTCGGGGCCGGCAAGACCGCACTGGGAGTGGCGGCCGCGTTGTCGTTCACCAGGCGGCGGGCGCTGGTGGTGACTCCCGGTTCGGTCATCCGCGGCACCTTCGCCAAGGCCCTCGATCCCGGAATGCCGGGCAACGTCCTGTACGGGCTGGCGGGCGGCCCCCTGCTGCCGGGTGCGCGGCCGCCGGCCACCCTGGTCCTGGACGCGGACGACGAGCAGATCAGCCGGGTGAGCCGGCAGCGGCTGCTGGCCGCGGACGTGCTGGTAACGAACTTTCACGCACTGGGCACCGGCGACAAGGAAGGCGACCTGCTGGCCAAGCTGGAACCGGAGGATGTCGACTTCATTGTCGTCGACGAAGCACACATCGCGGCCAGCGACTCCTACCAGCGGCTGTTCGCTCACTTCCGGGACGCGCGCACGCTGTTGATGTCGGCGTGCTTCCAGCGCCTGGACGGCAAGCCGATCGACGCCGACGTGGTCTACCGCTACCGGCTGGTGGACTCCATCGCAGACGGCTCGGCGAAGAACCTGCGCGTGCACCAGTTCGCCCCGGATGCGGCAGCGACGGTGTACGAGGCGGTGTGGCCCGACGGGCGGCGCGAGCAGATCGTGGGCCGCCATGCCCTGCTGGCCGCGCTCGGGGACGAGCGGAAGATGGCCCGCATCACCGCGCAGTCCGATGCCTCGATCCGGCGGGTGATGATGGTGACGCGGGCATGTCTGGATGCGCAGGCCAAGCTGCTGGCCCCGGTCAAGCCCCGGGCGCTGTTTGCGGCAATGGGTGAGGCCCACGCCCGCCAGATCGCCCGCATCGCCGAAGAGCACGGCATTCCGTGCGCCACGCTGCACCACAGCATGTCGGCTTCAGCGATCAAGGCCACCCGGCGGCGTTTCGAGTCGGACGCGGGTGATCTGCAGGGCATCGTGCAGCTGCGGATGCTCGGCCAGGGCTACGACTTCCCGCCCATCACCGTGGTCGTGCCCGTGCGTCCCTACGGCAGCTTCGGCGAGTTCTACCAGTTCGTCGGGCGTGGTGTGCGGGTGCTGCGGCATCCCGGTCTGGCAGCCGATCAGCAGTACCTGGATGTGGTTTGCCATGCCGAACTCGGCCTCGAGGACCATCTGGAGGCCATGTGCGATGACAACGACATGGATCCCGCGCTGCTGCTCGACGTACCTCCGATCGATGTCGACTCGCTGGAGGCCGGGGTCGCGG
The DNA here is from genome assembly GCF_043198595.1 of Streptomyces sp. NPDC048751. Classification (NCBI taxonomy): domain Bacteria; kingdom Bacillati; phylum Actinomycetota; class Actinomycetes; order Kitasatosporales; family Streptomycetaceae; genus Streptomyces; species Streptomyces sp. NPDC048751. The sequence continues at coordinate 38,226 of NZ_JBICUX010000027.1, read as the reverse complement.
ACGCCAACGGTGCTGAAGAAGGGGCATCTGACGGTGCGTTCCCCGGCGGGGTCGACGCGTTCGTGCTGTACGAGCAGGGGCGCGTCGAGCAGCGGGTGGTGCATGCCCTGGACCGGGTGGAGGCGCGGAGGGCGGAGCGGGAGATACAGCTGATGGCCCAGCGCTACGCCGTCTACGCGCAGAACACCGCGTCTCCGATGCCCTTTGAGCAGTTCGTCGAGTACATGCGGAGGCTGACCGGTGGCCACTGACCCATCGCGCTGGTGGCAGCCTGCCCTCGACGCACGCCCTGAGGATCGACTTGCCCTGGAGGCGGCTGCCGGTCGGCAGCAGCGGTTCGCTCAGCTCGACGCCCTCGCGGCCCGGCTGCTGGCCGCGGCACTAGCCGGCCGGCGGGTGGCCTCGGTGGTCAGGGGTACAGGGCTCGAGGCCGCAGACAGCGTCAAGGTGTTGAGACTCACCGCCCGGCAGAAGTCGTGGTGTGCTGAGGCGTTCGGCGTTCAGGAGCAGCAGCGGCGCGGTGCCTGGTACCTGCCGCAGAAGATGTCGCTGAAAGCCGGGGCGGTGAACCTGCCGCACTTGGTGCGTGAACGGCCCGCTCACGCCATGACGTTGGCCGCGGACGACTCGGCCGGCATCAGCCTGGTGGACGGCTCGGCCGACGCGGTGTTGCTGTGGTCGGTACTGGTGCCGTTGTTCGAGACACTGACCGAGCCGATCCGGGTGCGGGCTGCGGGCCCGGCAAAGACCATCGACGACCAGCGACGGCTGTGGTCCGGCATCGAGGAACGCTACCGCCTGCTCGGTGTTGCCGACGAGGCGCTGGAAGCCTTCCGCTTCGGCGGCGGCTGGCACCAGTTGGACCGGCCCGGGCAGCAGCGCGCCCGCCTGCGTCTCCTGGACGCGCTTGCCGCCGTCGATCCGCTGCAACTGGTCACGCGTCATCGCAGCCTGTGCATGCAGGCCTTGATGGCTGGCTTCGCGAAGAAGGCCGCCAAGGCCGGGACCGCCCTGGCGCGCCGGGTCCTGACGCGCCCTCTGCAGCCGGTCGTCTCCGGCTACTTCGCCGGCGACTGGCTGGCCGTACTGGACTATCTTCAGGCGCCGCCGCACCCGGACGAGGAGGTCATCACGGCGCTGCCCGAGTCCCGCCTGTATGTGGGGATGTCCGCCCAGGCGGCTGGCATGGCGGCCGAGGCGGGCATCCCGGAGGAAGAAATCCATGCGATGCTCGCGGCCTTCCTCGGCGGCCCGACCTCCCTCTCCCCCGTCGAGGAACGCGTGGCGGTCCTGCGTGAGTGGTGGACGGCCTTCGACCAGGCGCACGCCGTCCAGCGCCCCGGCATGCGGTCGCTGTGGGGACTCGTCGATGAGGGCATCATGGGCTTCGGGCCGGACGAGCACGTCTTCACCCAGCAGCTGTACCGGCAGGTGCTGCCCGCCTCCGTCAATGAGCAGGTGGACCGGCTGTGGCAGTCGGTGACCTTGCAGCGGCACGCCAGGAGCATCGTCAGCAACCCACACCCCCACCAGCTGATGGCCGAAACCCTCGGCCCGACCCTGGAGTTCTGGCACGGGGTCGCGCTCACCGCCTGGTTCGTTTGCGAAGGCCCCTACTCCCGCGCCCCTCTGTCCGGTGTCGCCGACTACTACAGCCGTCCCCTCAGCGCGCTGCGAGATGCCGGCTGCCCCGTCCCGACGGGCCTGTTCGAGGAACTGCGCACTGCTGAACGGAATTTGGGGCCGGAGGAGTCGATCGTCAGGGACCAAAGGGAGCTCCCGGTGGACACGGCCGTCGGCTCGTTCGGCCTGACCATGAGCTACAGCAGCGGCAGCCGTCGGGAAGGCTTCGAGCGGGTCCGCGACATCGTCACCCGCCATCGCCGTGCCTGGGCCGATCAGTATCTCGGCACCTACCTTGAGCAGCGCTGGCGCACCGCGCTGGAAGACGTCGCCCGCGCCCATCACCGGCACGTGGCCGCGAAGGGCCGGCCGCCCACACTGATTCAGTTCGCCCAGTTCGCCACCGCCGCGGCCAACCAGTGGACCGGCGGCGACCTCGGCGGCCTGTACACCGCGATCGGAGAGCCCGCGCCCGCACAGCAGGAGCACCCGGCCCGTCTCCTGCCGGGCGACAGCTATGACTTCGCCCGCCGGGTCTACACCGCGCTCGGCGGCGTCGCCGTCGACGACGAACTGCGCATGAACCAGCCCGAAGAAGCCCAACGGCAATGGCAACTCAACAGCCTGGCCATCGAAAGTCTGCGCTACGTGCAGCTCCACGAAGCCCTCGGACAGGCCCCCACGTTCAAACAGTTCGGCTCCAGACGGCTGGCCCTGGTCTGGCCCGGAAGAGAACCTGAAGGCTGGTCTGTCTTCCAGCGCACCCTCGCCACTCTCACCGACACCAGTCCACCCGCAAGTGCACCGGCCGCAGGGACGGCGGTGGCCGACCCAGGCTTGCTGGAAAGCACCAAGCACGTGCTGTCCAAAGGGGCCAACGCCCCTCTGCGCCCCGAATCCGTAGCGGTGCGCCTCATCACCACCGGTGTCCCAGTCGATGTCTCTGCCGTCCTCCTCAGCAGTAACGGCAAGGTGCGCAGCGACCACGACCTGGTCTTCTACAACTATCCGCACCACGAGGGAGTCCGCACCAGCAGCGACACGGTCACCGCGGATCTACCCCGCGTTCCTGATGACGTCCACGCCGTAGCCGTCATCGCCAGCATCGATGTCGAAGCACAGCCCACGGCCGTCTTCGGCCAACACACCACATGGCGTGCGGAGACCACCCAGCCCTCGGGCACCGCTCTGTCCTTCGAGCCAGCAGCGTTCACTTTGGGCGAGACCGTCTCCATCGTCGTGGAGATCTATCGGCACGCAGCGGGCTGGAAAGTACGCGGTGTCGGTCAGGGCTACGACACGGGGCTCGCCGGCCTGGCCGCTGATTACGGCATCAACGTCGAACCCTGACAGCGACGTCAGTGCCCGCCGTGCCCTCTGCTGCAGCGCTCGCTCTTGCGTGACCTACAACGCCCGCACGGGGCCCGCTGGTGGGCACCGCCCTGCAGGAAAGCAGGGCACAGTCGAAGCATCAATGCGGTGGTTGGCTTCGCCTGGAGATGCAGGGGGTGCTCATGGGGCGCACGGCCGGTGACGTGGTGAGGGCAGATGGGCAGCAGGTGTTGCGGTTACGGGCCATGGCTGCCGACATGGTCGTCGAGCTGCAGCGAGCGGACGCTAAGGCCACGGCTGTGTGCGGGGCGGCGGCGGGACTTCTGACAGCTGGCGTGGCGATGTTGTGCGGTGTGGATGCCCCTCCGCCCCTTGAGGTGATGCTGCTGTCGACGTCGTTGTTGTTGACGGCGGCGGTCGGCGCGGCCTTGTGGGCTTTGCGCCCGGCGCTTCCTGCGGCCGGTGCGCCTGGCGAATTGCTGGGGTTGCGGCGGGGAGCTGACGCCGGGTTGCTGGTGGCCTCATTTGCCGAGATGAGCAGTGCGCGCCAACAGCACCTGGCCGAGAAGCGTTTGTCGGTGATGGCTGTTCTGGCGCGGCGGAAATTCCGGGCGGTCCGTCTGGCGGTCGATCTGGTAGTGGTTGCCCTGGCGATGGCTGGAATTGGGCTGTTGATCACCTACGCACCACATTGAGACCATCCGATTGTGAGGGGCGCCACACCCGGGGGGACTATGTATCAGCCGCATATCACGATGATCGGTGAGCAGTTGTGGTCTCAGTTGCGTGATCTCGCACCGCGGAGGTCACGGCCGGCGCGCAGTGTGCTGTTACGGCAGGGCGATCCCGGGACTCATGTGATTCTGCTGGATTCCGGTTCCACGCTCGTGACGCTGACGGGCCAGAGCGGGGAACGGACGCTGCTGGCCGTGCGGGGAGCCGGTGAACTGCTGGGTGAGCTGGCGGTGCTGGATTCCCAGCCCCGCTCGGCGTCGGTCATTGCGGCGGAGACGTGCTTGGTGCACATCGTTCCGGCTGCGGACTTCCTCGCCTTCGTGGACAAGTACGACTTGCTGGCGCCGTTGCTGCGGCATGCCATCGCCCGCGTGCGTGAGGCGGAATCGGTGCGGCTCGAGCTGGCCACGGCGTCAGTTCCTGCCCGGCTGGCCTCGGCCCTGACCCGCCTGGCGGACCTCTCCTCAGCAACGGCACGCGTTCTGTCGGTCCGTCTCACGCAAACCGAGCTTTCCCAGATGATCGGGGCCTCCCGCAACGCTGTCGGCGCCGCTCTCAGGCCGTGGCGCGAGCACGGCTGGCTGGACACGACTCCCGGCGGGGGGCTTGTCGTGCGCGACATCGCGGCCATCCGACGGCACGTCCGGGCCGAAACGTGACGCACGGCATCACCGTGGTGCCCATTCCTGGGCACCACCCGCAGAAGGCCTAAATCAGCATGGCACCTGTTGTGACCGCCATGACTGAAAGGCCCGGCTTCTATGGACGCTTCTGTCCTTCCAGACAGTCTCGATGTACCGCCGGAGCATGCGCTCCTGGTCGTCGACATGAGGAACTACAGCCAGCTCCCCGAAGCGAAGATGGCTCCGATCCGTGCCGACCTGGATGACGTCATCCTCAACACGGTCTTCCCGCAGAGCGAGCTCGACGACCCTCGGTCGCGGGAGGGCGCTTACCGGGACACCGGCGACGGCGCCATCTGCGTGGTGCCGGCGCGTGACACCGCACGGCTGGTGGACCCGCTGCTCGGCCACCTGAACGCGGCTCTTTCTCGCTACGACCAGTCACGGCTGCGCGGCGGATCTGCGATCTGCGTCCGCGTCAGCGTCCACGTCGGTCCGCTTTCTTTGCCTGACCACCGGGGCGACGCCATCAACGAGGCCTGCCGGCTGGTGGACAGCCAGGCCGTGCGGCAGGCCATGACCGCCGCGACGAAGCACGGGGCCTACGTCGCGGCCGTCGTGTCATCACCGGTGTACGACCGCACCGTGCTCGCCGGGCGCACAGCGCACCTGCAGCAGACGCACTTCCTGACGGCTGTCGCGCGTGTTGAGGGCAAGGGTTTCGAGCGGCCCTGCCACCTCCATGTCCCGGGGATGGCGGCCCAGACGCTGCAGGACTACATCACCGAAGTGCCCGCGGCCGCCGACGCAGTGACAGCCGATCCGCCGTCTGCCCCGGCAGGCGGCGGGACCACGATGCATTTCCTCGGGTCCATGAAAGACACCAACGTCATCGGCAGCGTCGGCACCTACTACCACAACAGTCCTGGGCGCTGACCCTTTCACCCGGCGTTCGCAGCTCCCTCCCCATCAACAGACGAGGAAGTGCATGTCAGAACAGGATTTCGGGCCGTCAGGGACCGAGCATTCAGCCACCCCCACCCCCCAGCCCGGTGAGCCGGAACCGAACGGATCCGGCAGCTGGCGGCCGTGGCGACGGCAAGCACCCGACCGGCCGGACGGCTCTTCCCCGAGCAGTGTGTTGCCGCAGGGCTCCGCGCCGGAAGGCCCGCACGCGGACGCAGGCCCGGCCGATGGCATGCCGGAGGTACTCCTCACCAACGGCACCAGCACGCATCTGCACGGCAAGGTTGACGTGGTCGCCGGCAGCATCCACAAGTTCGTCAGGCAAACGCGCAAGCTGGACCTGCTGGAGGGTGTGCGGATCGATCGTGGAGAGGTTCTGAGCAGGCCCTTCGTCTGCGAGGGGCAGTGGGCCGAAGCCTGGCAACAGGCACTTGCCCCGCAGGCGCCGCGGCCGCGGGAGCGTGTGGTGATTGTGGTGGCACCCCGTTCCTTCGGCGCCACGACCTTCGCGTTGCGGCTGCTGGCCGAGCACACCGACAGTACGACCACGCTGTTCAAGCTGGACGGGGACTGGAATGCACCGAGCCAGGGGCGACTGCCGTTAGAGGAAGAGCACGCCTACCAGCTGGATCTGAAGGATCCCGAAAGAGACCGGCCGTCGGCGGATTTCCTCAACGCCCTCAGCACGTTCGCCAGCCACCTCGAGGATGCTCGTTCCTACCTCGTGCTGACGGTCGCCCAGGAGCTGTGGGACGACCGGCTCACCACACGCAGAGGTGTGCAGGTCGTGTACGTCAGCGAGCCTCCAGATGCCCTGCGGGTGGTGGAAACCCGTCTCACCGCGGCCGGGCATGCGCCGCTCGTTGCCGAACTTCGCTCCTTCCCGAAGGCCGTGGCCTCCCTGCGGGGGTTGCACGCGATGGCAGCCGTGCGTGCCGCGAACACCATCGTCATGACGTGGCAGGAGCACCGGCGCCTGCAGGACACCCGTACCTCAGCGGCCCTCCCCCGGTCTGCGCCGGCTGACGCCGATCTCAGCCTGGAAGACCGCATCACAGCAGCTCTGTCGGACTGGAGGGATCATCTCGACGGTCTCTTCGGCGAGGTGGCCACCACTCACGACAAGGCCAACGGCTCCCTCACACTGGACGACCGCTGCCTGCTGCTGGCCCTGGCGGTGCGCCAGTCGGCTCCCCTGCCGACTGTGGCCAGCACCGCACGCGCCCTGCACCAAGCCCTCGCCTCGAAAGACACAGGCACCAGATCGAGCCTCTTGCCCGCTCAGAGTTCCTTCGCCGGCCGCGGACTGCGCCGCCGTATCCAGGATATCGGTGCGGCTGTCGGCTCCCAGGACACCGTGCTCTTCGACCGGCCCGCCTACGGCCGGGCCATCCTCGAGTACGTCTGGGACAACTACGAGGCCATGCGCGAGGTAATGCTTGCCTGGCTCGTGCAGAGCGCCACCGACGACAGCGCAGCCGATCTCCCGGTTGCCGCCCTGTCCGCCCTGGTCCTACGCCACGGCACGACCGCCCACCTCACCACCCTGGGTGCCATCGCCCGCGAATCCCACCCCGATCTGCTCAGCGCTGTCCTGGACGTGGCCGTCCACGACGAACACGTCGGACGCCTGGCTTGGGACGTTCTGTACCGCTGGGCCGAGCAGAAGCCCTATGCACCCACCGTCATCTCCACCTGCCGCCGCGTCCTGCACGACGACGCCGCCAACGCCTCAACGGCGAAGAGGGCCATGGTGCGACTGCGGCGTATCGCCCACACCACCAGCGAGCCGGACCTGCGCCGTGACGTTCTCAAGGCCTTCGAGGAACTGGCCGGCCGGCCCACGGGCACCGCCCGGCTGGTGGCCGAAGTACGCGACTGGCAGGAGTCCCAGGCATCCGCGAAGAGCGGGAGCCTGGCCTTTCTGGCCCTGATGCCGGTCCAGGACGACGGCATGCCCTGGCTCATGTCCGACCGCGCGCAGGGCATCGACGTCCAGCGGGCCTTGCAGGACCTTCTCAGTAGTCCGGACACGACGGCCGAGGTCATCCCGTACCTCACCGGATGGATCCGTACGTGCGCGCCCGACCCCGCCTCCTACGGCCGCTTGCGCGACCAGCTCTTGCCCGCGCTGCGCGGTCACAACATGTTCCACGCCGGCATGGAGCTGATGAAGGCTCTGGCCGACGTCACCACGCCCCAGGGCGTCAACGCCGGCGAGGACTTCTACCAGCACCTGGTCGACCACCGTCTGCAGCCGGTGTTCTCTCTGCCGAAGGACCCAGCATGAGGTGGCCCTGGCAGCGGGCGGAACGCACCACCGCCTGCCCGCTGCCACGGCTGCTGGACAGCGCGACCCCCGGCATCCCGTTCGAAGCGGTCTACACGCTGCGCTGGCGTCCCGCACTGCGCCTGCGCCCCAACCTCGACGATCTCGTACGCGCCGACATCCATCAGAAGGCAGCCGCGACGGCGGCACGGTGGGACGCCGCTGACCTGCCCACTGCCCAGGACGCCCTGAACGCCGCTTTGGGCGCTTGGCACGAGGGCAGCCGCCACTACCGGATCCTGGCAGCCCAGGTTGTGTTGCGTCTGTCCCGGGAGTCCCGGGAACGTCTCGCGCAGCGTGCAGCGGACACCGAACGTGTCCGGCGCCTGCAGTTCCTCAAAACACACCTTTACGACCACCCCGGCCTCGTCGTGCTCGACCGTCTCGAACGCCATCCCGGACGCCTCCCGGACGAGGAGACCGCCGCGCTGCAACGCCTGGCCCGCACGATCAAGGGCTGTGACCAGTGGTGGTATCCGCTGCTGGAGCAGTGGGAACAGCTCGGCGACGGCTTCAGCGATGCCGACAAGCAGCAGCGGGCGATGCTCGCCCTGCTCAACTCCGTCGCCGCACTCAACGACGGCACCCCACCCACCGCGCAGGCGCAGGCCAACTGACGTCCACCACACGGCCCTTGGCACGTGGCGAATAAGGACTCTCACCGTGAAGCTTGTCCTTTGGAGAGCCGTGCTCTCCCCCCTGACCAGCCTGCAGGCCCTCCTCCTGCAACGGCGAAGCAAGACACCGCTGTCCTACGACACTGCCTGGCGGCAGGCCCGCATGCTGCACGCACCCGACGAAATGGTCTACCGGCTCCACGGACACCACGCCGCCCCCGTCCTGTCCGACACTCCTGCCCCAGCCCGCCCGTCCCCTCCTGACCCGACGGCGCGGCCAGAGGGCGGACCGCGCTGAGTACGCGCTCAGATCCGCCGCCCTCCGGCTAGCCTTCACGCTGCTTCCGCAAGGAGCTCGAGCCACGCAGGCGGCGGGTGAAATTGACGGACACCCCGGGGTTGGCGACAACGTGAGGACTACACCGTCCCAGGTGTCACAGCAGCTGTACATGCTCCAGGCTGGCCCGCAGTGCCGGCGAGGCGTCTTCGACGACGTGTCCGTGCTCCAGGCTCTTGAGGATGACCTTGCCCTTGGGAGCCCGGTCCACGTGGAACGTGGACCACAGCCGACACGTAGGACAGTCCCGGCCGACCAGGAACGGGCGAAGGAGGTGCAGCTCGTGGTCGCTGTCGCGCAGGTAGAGGCTGCCGGCCTCGAGGTCATTGCGGGTCACCGTCATGGTGCGGGTCGGCACGACCGGATGATCGCCTGTCAGCTCACGGTATTCGAGTGCGGCAGTCCGGGTGAGTGCATCCCAGCGGAGGGTCGTGAGGTGCAGGAGAGGCCAGTCCGCGAGAAACCTCGCTGCCTCCAACAGGCAAATCAGGTCGGCAAGGGCCTCTGAGGTAGCCCGCGGCAGGTCCACGGGGTCGATCCGCCGCAGGTGTGCCTGGTCGTTGCGGCGGTCGCTGAGCCGTTGGCGAGACTGGGCGGTCTCCTTGTTGTCGAGCAGAGACCGCAAGTCGTGAAGCGGGTGTCCTGGTGGCAGAGCACGCAGTTTGCGGCTGGTGGCGACCTCTTGCAGGACGAAGGCCCAATCACCGAACCCGGGACCACCACGTCCAGCGGACAGCTTGTCCTTGATGGCGGTAGCCGATCCAAGCTCGATGTCTGAAGACCAGGCAAGTGCCAGTGCCAGCTGGGCCGTGTAGCACAACAGAATCTCGGTCGTGTCCAGCACGGCCGCGTAAGCGCCCTGCGATGGTCCGGCGCTTGTCTGGGCCTCGGTCTCACGCCAGCGGGAGGCGACAGGGTAGGGGAATCGGGTGCGCACCGTGTGGCCCAGGTCGTCCAGCAACGATGCGGCCTCGACACGCAGCCGCAGGCCTCGGCCCGATGCGATGATCCGCGACCGCGCCGCAGCCGCAGTCCTGTCCAAGAACACCGAGGCCAACAGGGAGTCTGCTTCCCCCTCCCACTCCACAAGGCGCGTCCTCGCAGCGGTGACGTCGTCCAGCGCCTTGGCAAGTGCTTCGTCAGGTTGCGGAACCGGCAGGGCTCGAAGCCGGCTGCCTCCCAGATGCGCGCCCGTCTGAAGTCCGATGAACTTGCGGGCCAGCGGCATGCCCAGGAACAACACGGCAAAGCGGCGCTGCTGCGCGTCCAGACCGGGGCGAGGCCTCAGCGGAATGGCCATGTGAGTCGCGGCCGCCGGGAGGTCCTGAGGGGTCAGTTCCGCAACGACGAACCCGCCAGGATCCGTTGGGTGTTGGACTGAACGCACCAAGAGGTCACCGGGGGCCAGCAGATGCGACTCGGGAACATGCCCCCACAGTGTCTCCTCCGTGGCGGGTGCAATCGTCCCGTCACGTCCGACATCGCGGCCTCCCAGCAGCCGTACCGCACCGGGGTCTTCTGCCGAACACGTCCAGTTCTTCGCGTCGGCAAGATGGAGCGTAGGCAGCTGGTGATAGAGGTCGCCAAGCGAACTCACGCCACCAAAGCCGGCAAGGTCGGAACGGCGGTCTTCGATGTCCGGGTCATGAAGATCGAACGCCAATGATGCTCCGGGATCGGGGCGCCTGCGCGCCACGTAGCCGTGGCGCGTTCGGCCCCCGCCCCGGGCGAGTAGCCCATGGAAGTCCTTCTCTACGGCGGCTTTGTCGTCCCGCGCGGAGAAGCGGAAGATCTTCAACGGCTGCTGGTCAGCCGTGCGGGCGGCCAGGAAGACCGCAGCCGTTTCAAGGCTGGAATGGAAGCCCTCCATGGCGCCGTGACCGTAGACCACGAGAAGTGTGTCCCAGTGCTCGGCAAGGGCCACTCGCAGGTCCACGGCCCACGGAGCCTCGGACACCCACATCTGCGAGGGCACCAGAACCGCGAGCAGACTGTCGGAAGAGGCTGGGCGGCATGACCGCAGGACTGCGTCTTCCCACTGCGAGGGCGCCTTACCCACCGAGCGCTTCGCCGATGAGATCCGCCCCCAGGGCGGCATCAACAGGACGGACCCAGAGGCCAGCAGCTCAGTCGCACGTGCCGACAAGGTCTCCCACGTCGGCTCATGCTGAACCGGCCACTGCTCAGGTGCCTCGAAGAGAGGTTTCTCCCCGGGGCGACAGATGGTCAACACAGTAGGCGCCAAAGCGCCCAGAGACATGAACGCCTGCATCAGCAGCCGCTCGTACAGCGGCGTCAATACTGCAACACGCCCCTCCGCGTGCTCCTCGGCCAACGCTCCCCCTCTGCCTCCCGATGAGCAACTACGCCGAACCCTACGTGACCAGTGCGGCTCCACGCTCGCCCTCCAGGAACGAGCCTGACCTGCACCGGAGCCACTCATCCCCATAAGGATTCTCAACGACGTCAAGGAATCTCAGATGAATCGAGGTCCCGCAGCTCAAGCCCTTCAAAACTTCAGGCCACAGACGCACGCACCCTCAAACGTGCTGGCCATCAACTCGCAAGCAAAGTCAAGATCAATCTCATACACGGGCAGGTACTCAAGTCGACGGAGCGGCAGACAATCTCAGGCACCTGAGGCGAGGTGAGAACCCACAACGCTCCGGCGGTCCCCGAGGCACTGGCGGCGCTGCGCCGGGCGCTCGATGTCCCGGATCCGGTACGGGAGTTGCACGAGCTGGGCGAGCGTCTGGGCATCCCGCGATCGCTCGCCGACCTGGGCCTGACCGCCGCCGACGTGGACCGTGCCGTCGATGTCGCTCTGGCGGCGCCGTACGCGAATCCCCGCCCGGCCTGCGCCGACGATCTGCGCGCCGTCCTGCACGCGGCCCGGGCGGGCGAGCCGCCGTACGGCGGCTGACCGCTGCTACCGGGCGAGTTCGGCGTACGGAACGCCGCTCGCACGTCGGGCCACCCGGCGTGCGAGCTCGGCGAAGGCCGGGGCGGCGGGCGAGTGGCCCGTCTCCGGATAGGCGACCGCGGCCACCGCGCCGAGGGGCTCTTTCGGAGCGACGGCCTCCACTCCCGGGTGTGGCGGGAACATCCGGGCGCCCGACAAGGGCATCAGTCCCACCATGTGCTGGTAGGCGATCTTCGAGGCCATGTCCAGGACCGAGCGGGCGTGGGAGCCGACTGTCGGGGCGTCGTGGTCCCCGTGGCGTCCCCCCACCCACCAGTCGTCGCCCGGGTGGGGGGTGACCCAGGGCTGGTCGTAGACCTCGGCCATGTCCACCGCGGCGGCCGAGGCCAGCGGATGCCCCTTCCACAGCGCGAGGGAGACGGGCTCGGTGAAGATCGGTACGCGTGTCAGGCCCGGCATGTCGACGCTCAGACACATCAGCGCCACGTCGCACTCGCCGGCCAGCAGCGGGGCGTGCCCCTGGTGGAAGTCCGCTTCGTGCACCCGGATCGTGGCTCTGGGATACCGCTCGCGGAACGCCTCGATGACCGGATGCGTCAGCTCCGCAAGAGCCACCCCGTAGAGCGCGACCCGCACCTCGTCCCGTCGCCTGGCCCTGATGGTGTCTGCGGCGGCGGCGAGCCGGTCGGCATCGGCCAGCACCTCGCCCGCCCGTTCGAGCAGTTCCGCACCGTCGGCGGTGAGCGCCACATGCCGTTTGTCGCGGTCGAACAGCTGGACGCCCAGCTCACGCTCGAGGGCGGCGATCGAGCGCGTCAGCGCGGGCTGGGTGAGGTGCAGACGCTCGGCGGCGACCCGGTAATTCAAGGTCTCGGCGAGCGCCGAGAAATGGCGCAGGCTCCGGAGTTCCACTCCGCCCTCCAGAAAGGCGAGGTCCACGGCGTTGTGGTCCGCGCCAGGTTACAGCGCGCTTCCCCGCACGTCACCAGGCAGAAATGTGCGGCATTCCCGCCACCCCCTCCGACCTGCTGTGATGCACGGCACTCATCAAGCCCACAGATACCGGCATTGGACCGTCCTTCGCCGCGCTGCCGACACTCCCTTCAGGCCGACCCAGAACAGCAGCGGATGGGGTGCGAATTGTCCGAGACAACCGAGACAGCCGAGAAAATCATCGAGATTCCGCAGCCGGAGCCGGACCTGACACCGGAGGAACTGGTGCGCCGGGCCGCCGGCATGAGGACCTGGCTACGTGATCATCAGGACGAGACCGAACAGCGAACCGGTATCTCCGAGGACACGCACAAGGCGTTCCTGGAGGCGGGTTTCTACCGGTCCCTCCAGCCACGCCGCTTCGGCGGCTACGAGTTCGACCTGCGGACCTACTCCCGGATGGTCACCGAGGTGGCCCGCGGCTGCCCGTCCAGCGGCTGGAACCTGTGTCTGGCCGCCTCCCACAGCCTGGTGGTGGCCGGCCGCTTCCCCGAGAGCACCCAGCGCGAGGTGTTCGGGCCGGACGGTGACTTCCGGGCCCCGCTGCCGATCGCCCCGAGCGCCACCGCGACGAGGACTCCCGACGGGTACCTGGTCAACGGCCGCTGGGACTACTCCTCCGGAGTCAACGTCTCCACGCACTTCCTGGGTGGCGTGCTCATCATCGACGAAGAGGGCGGCATGCCCACGCCGGGCATGGTGCTCGTGCCCTCCGGCTGGCGGATGCTCGACAACTGGGGGGAGATCCTGGGCTTTCGCGGCAGCGGCTCCAACAGCGTCGTGGCCGAGGACGTCCTCGTACCGTACGAGTACGTGTCCAGGACCCACCTCCTGGCGAACGACGCCACCGACGGGCCGGGGGTGGAACTGCACGGCAACCCGATGTACGCGGGCCGGCTGATGTCGTTCTTCAACATCCAGCTGTGTTCGATCGTGGCGGGCACCGCCTGGGCCGCGGTCGACGAGTACCGGCGGATCATCACCACCAAGAACAGCCCGATGCCGCCCTTCAAGCCGCGCAGCCACGATCCGGAACACCAGCGCAACCTCGGCCTGGCCACGGCCCTGGCCGACAGCGCGCAGCGGATCGTCCTGTCGGTCACCGACGACTACACCGCCTACGCGGCCCGGGGCCTGGCAGGGGGCGCGCCCTTCTCCGAACTGGACGACCAGGCCCTCTCCCTCACGGCCCGGCAGTCCGGGCAACTCGCCTGCCAGGCCGTCGAGATGCTGGCCTCGGCCAGTGGCTCCAGCGCGCTGGCGAACGGCGAGCGCATGCAGCGGTATCTGCGCGACGTCGCCACGTACAAGACGCACATCAACGCCCAGCACAGCTGGTGGGCCACGGGATACGCCCGCTCTCTGCTCGGCGTGGAGAACCCGGCGTGAACCGGGCGACCTCCGCCGCGACGACGCCCGGCGGCGGCCCGGCGGACGACCCCGGCCGGTTCCGGCACGTGCTCGGCCACTACCCGACAGGTGTCACGGTGGTCACCGCGAAGGAACCCGACGGCACCCCGGCCGGCATGGTGATCGGCTCGTTCACCTCGGTGTCCCTCGACCCCCCGCTCGTCGCATTCTTCCCCGGCCGCTCCTCCACCACCTGGCCCAGGATCATGGCCGGCGGCGCCTTCTGCGTGAACGTGCTGGCCGCCGGCCAGGAGGGCCTCTGCCGGGACGTCAGCGCCAAGGCCCCCGACGTCTTCGACCGCCACCCGTGGCGCGGCGCGCCCTCGGGCAGCCCCGTCCTGGCGGGCGTCGCCGCCTGGATCGACTGCGACATCGCCGACGTGTGGACCCTCGGCGACCACTACTTCGTCCTCGGCCGCGTACGGGAACTCGGGGTGGAGAAGACCGGCGTCTCGCCGCTGGTCTTCTCCCGGGGGCGGCTCGCCCCGTTGCCGCCCCGCCGGGACCACGACGACTCGGCCGACTACACATGGCCCGACTGGCTCTGAGAGATCCGAGAGAGGAGAGACGCACCATGCGCAATCAAGGGCTCGGCTCGTGGCCCGCGCGGCGCGCCCGCATGGCACCGGAGGCCACCGCCGTCGTGCACGACGGCGGATCCCTGTCCTACGGAGAGCTGGCCGCCCGCGTGACGCGGCTCGCTCACGCCCTGCGTGCCCTGGGGGTCGGCCACGGCGACCGGGTGGCCTACCTGGGCGCGAACCATCCGGCCCTGGCGGAGACCCTGTTCGCCGCGAACGCGCTGGGCGCCGTCTTCGTGCCGCTCAACACCCGCCTCGCGGCACCCGAGTTGGCTTTCATCCTGAGGGATGCGGGGGCGTCGGTACTGCTGTACGCCGCCGAACTCACCGATGTCGTGGACGCGTTGAGGGACGACGCGGAGGTGAAGCACTACGTCGAGGTGGGGAGCGCGTACGAGGAGCTGCTCGCGAACACACCCGACGCCCCCCTGGACGAAACGGTCGGCCTCGACGAGGTGTGCATGATCCAGTACACCTCCGGCACCAGCGGCCGTCCCAAGGGCGTCATGCTGACTCACACCAACATCGCCTGGAACTGCTTCAACATCCTGCTGGACGTGGACATCGTCTCCGACGAGGTCGCTCTGGTGGTGGCACCGATGTTCCACACCGCCGCCCTCAACACCGTCTTCCTGCCGGGCTTCCTCAAGGGAGGGACGTCGGTGCTGATGCACGGTTTCGACCCGGAACGGGTGCTCGACGTCATCGCCGAGCACCGGGTGACGAGGATGTTCGGCGTACCCGCGATGTACCAGGCCATGGCCCGGTCGTCGCGGTGGGCGACGGCCGACCTGTCGTCGATGCGGATCCTGCAGTGCGCGGCGGCACCCGTACCCAAGGACCTCATCCACACATACCAGGACCGGGGCCTGACCTTCCTCCAGGCGTACGGCCTGACCGAGACCGCTCCCGCCGCACTGGGCCTGCGCGCACAGGACAGCATCCGCAAGGCCGGCTCGGCCGGCACGCCCTGCTTCTTCACCGACGTACGCGTGGTGCGGCCCGACCTCACCGATGTCGCACCGGGCGAGGTCGGCGAGGTGATCATCGAGGGCCCCAACGTGATGAAGGGCTACTGGCAGTGGCCCGAAGCGACCAAGGACGCCTTCGTGGAAGGAAGTTGGTTCCGCTCCGGAGATGCGGCCACCGTCGACGAGGAGGGGTACGTCACGATCGTCGACCGGATCAAGGACATGTACATCTCCGGCGGGGAGAACGTCTATCCGGCCGAGGTCGAGCAACTCCTCTCCCAGCATCCCGCGGTAGCCGAATGCGCGGTGATCGGCGTACCTGACGAACGATGGGGCGAAGTGGGCAGAGCGCTGGTCGTGCCCCGCGCGGGCGCCGAGGTGTCGCCCGACGACATCATGAACTCCCTGTCCGGCCGACTCGCCAAGTACAAGCTCCCCAAATCGGTCGTCCTCATCGACGCCCTGCCCCGCAACGCCACCGGCAAGATCCTCAAGGCCCGCCTGCGCAGCCAGTACGGCTCAATGCCGGCGCGCGGCGCCGAGGAGGCATGAGGCCAGGGGACCCGAAAACGCCGGGTGGCGGCTGATCCACTTCGACCTCACGGTCGCGAAAGGGGTGCGGAGGCCGTTCGCCGACGCGCTTCCTGCCGCCGCGGGAATCTGGACAGTGCAAGCCCCAGCACGGGCGCTCTCGTCTTTCCCAGCACGAATCCAGCACGGTTTGAGATGAGCAGGGGTCTGCTACCCGATGGATCGTCGCTACTCGATGGCCGACCACCACCGCGCCGGCCTTGTCGTCGACGTGCTGAAAGCGAGCTGCGCGAGCGCTGGTTCACCCGGATGCTCGCACCGGACCACGTCGTTCACTCCTTCATCGGCAGCCTCGTTCAAACGTGTTCTCCCTGTAAATGGGCCGCACAGGACGCCTCATCCGAACGAGGGTTCTCTCGTGCCACCCGGAATTCCTGCGAAAGCGACGGGCATTGTGTCCGGGGCAGCACGCCCCAGGAAATTACGGGAGCACCGTATGCACAGGGGCCTCAACGAGCGGCAGCAGGCCGTGCTCGATCGGAGTCTTCTTGGGTCGGTGCGAGTTCGGCGATGACTTGCCGGGTGGTCGCCAGGTCCGTGAGTCGTGCTTCGATCTCGACCAAGGCGGCGGTCAAGTGCTTGATCTGGGCGTGTAGTTCACCGGCCCGGGCCGTGGCCTTCTCGTGCAGCGCCTGGAGGTCTGCCAGGAGCTCGATGACGTTCACGCAGCCAGCTCGAGAGTGTCGCGCCAGGCCGGACCTGGGGCGGTGAGGCAGCGGGTCATGTTCGAGATGGAGGCCCACTAGATCCGTGAGGCAGAGGTGCCGGGCCGGTGGTCGTATTCACGGGCCAGACGGCGGTACAACGCCGTTGACCTGCTCCACAATCCACCTTTTCGGTTGCGGGA
Source organism: Streptomyces sp. NPDC048751 (assembly GCF_043198595.1). NCBI lineage: Bacteria > Bacillati > Actinomycetota > Actinomycetes > Kitasatosporales > Streptomycetaceae > Streptomyces > Streptomyces sp. NPDC048751. The sequence goes on along the minus strand of NZ_JBICUX010000027.1, from coordinate 21,348 downwards.
CGAAGCCTTTGCGCTGGTCATCGGGGTTGCGGCGGACGACCTCGACATCGATGTCCGACAACACGCCATGGATCAGGACTTCGTCCTAGAAGCCCTGATCCACCAGGGCCTTCTGCAGCCGCATCCCGCACCGCTCGACGACCTGGCCGAGCAGGGCGGTGCCGGCGGTGTTGTCGTGGGCCGAGGCGGCCTGCACCACGACGCCGATGACCAACCCCAGCGCGTCCAGGGCCGACCGGAGGGGGGAGGGGGAGGCCGATGTGCGATGGCAGCCCACGCGGAGCCGGGGAGGGGCGGCCGCCCCCTCACAGGGGGCCGCCGCCCGTGCCCGGCCGTCCAGAACGCGTTAGCCGGACGTCATCGCCGTTGCCGCGTATGTCAAGGAGATCAGGGCCATTACGGCGGCCGGGACGGCTCGGGGCGGCGGGTCGCCGTGGCGCAGGTGGACCACCGCCGCGGCGGCCATGAGCAGGGCGAGGCCTGTCGCGGCGGCCACGCCCAGCGGCGTCCAGGTCAGCCCCGTCAGCAGTCCGGCGACCCCGGCCACCTCCAGGGCGCCGACGACGCGGTAGAGCCGTACCGGCAAGCCGAGATGGGCCGCCGCCTGGCGCATGAACGGCGCCGAGGCCAGCTTCGCCAGCCCTAGCGGAAGGAAGATCAGAGACAGGGCGACAGCGAGCGCGGTGGTCATGAGGCGGACCTGCCCTTGCGGCGCTCGGCGCCCAGCCGGACGTAGTGGTCGATGAGTTCGGGGCTGTCCACAGTGGCCGGATTGACGACCTGCTCCACCGCGGCGCCCTGGAGCAGCCGCTTGATCGGGACCTCCAGCTTCTTGCCGGTGCGTGTGTGCGGGATGCCCGGCACTTCGAGGACTTCGTCGGGGACGTGGCGGGGTGAGGCGCCGGTGCGGACGGCGTCGCGGATCTTCTCGCGCAGGGTGTCGTCCAGGGTCACCCCGGCCGCCGGGACCACGAACAGGGGCATCCAGTAGCCGCCGTCGGGTTCCTCCGCGCCGATGACGAGGGCCTCGGTGATCTCGGGGAGGCGTTCGACGACATCGTGGATGTCGGCGCTGCCGAGCCGTACACCGTTGCGGTTGAGCGTCGAGTCGGAGCGGCCGTGGATAATCACCGAGCCGTGCCCCGTGACCGTGATCCAGTCGCCGTGCCGCCACACCCCGGGGTACGCCGAGAAGTAGGCGTCGCGGTAGCGCGTGCCCTCCGGGTCGTTCCAGAAGTACAGCGGCATCGAGGGCATGGGGCGGGTGACGACCAGCTCGCCGACCTGGTCGATGACGGGGAAGCCCTCGGCGTCGTACGCGGCCAGCGCCACACCCAGGTTCGGAGCCGACAGCTCTCCGGCCCAGACGGGGGTGTTGGCCGCGCTGCCCGCGAAGCCGGAGACGACGTCCGTGCCGCCGCTGATGGAAGCCAGCAGCAGGCGGTCACCGACGTGATCCCGGACCCAGGGATAGGCGGAGGCCGGCAGCGCGGAGCCGGTGCAGCCGACCACCCGGATCGCCGAGAGGTCGTGCGCGGAGGGGTCGATGCCGAACTTGGCCATGCCGAGCAGGTATTGGGGGCTGGTGCCGAACACGGTGACCCGGTGGCGGGCGGCCAGTTCCCAGAGGCGGTCGACCTTGGTGTAGGGGGCCGGGCTGCCGTCGTAGGTGCAGGTCGTGGCGCCGGTCAGGAGGGTGGAGGCGACCAGGTTCCACATCATCCAGTGGGTGGTGGTGTACCAGAGCAGGCGGTCGCCGGGGCCCAAGTCCGAATGCAGCGCCAGGGTTTTGAGGTGCTCCAGGAGCACGCCGCCGTGGCCGTGGACGATGCCCTTGGGCAGGCCGGTGGTGCCGGAGGAGAACACGACCCACAGCGGATGGTCGAACGGGACCGGTACGCAGTCGAGTCGCTCGGTGCGGGTCGAGGCGTCCTCCCAGGGGACGACCAGCGACGGGTAGGCCTGCGACGGCCACGGCAGGCCCACGTGGTCCACCAACAGGGTGGCCTTCAGGGTCGGCAGCGCGCCCGCGAGTTCGAGGGTTGCGTCGCGGCGGTCGTGGGTGGTGCCGTTGAAGAGGTAGCCGTCGGCGGCGATCAGCACGGTGGGTTCGAGCTGGGCGAAGCGGTCGGCGGCGGCCTTGGGAGCGTAGTCCTGCCCGCACACCGACCACACGGCGCCCAGGCTCGCGGCGGCGAGGAACGTGACGATGGCGTGCGGGGTGTTGGGCAGATAGCCGACGACCCGGTCGCCCTTGCCGACGCCGAGTTCGCGCAGGGTGGCGGCCACGGACGCCACCAGGGCACGCAACCGGGCGCCGGTCATCTCGTACCCGGAACCGGTCTCGTCGAGGGCGACGATCGCCACGGCCTCGTCGGCGAGATTGCGCAGGGCGTGGTGGGCGTAGTTGAGGGTGACGCCGGGAAACCAGCGGGCGCCGGGCATCCGGTCCTCCGCCAGGACACTCTCGTAGGGGGTGTCTGCGTCGATGTCGAAGTACTCCCACACCGCGCCCCAGAAGCCTTCCAGGTCGGTGATCGACCACCGGTGCAGGGCGGCGTAGTCGTCGGGGGCGATGCCCTGACGCCGGGCGAAGTCCGCGATGCGACTGACGGCCGCCGTCTGCGGGTCGGGTGTGAAGAAGGGCGTGCTCATCGCGTCGTACTCCTCAACAGGCTTTTCGGTGCCGTCCGTTCGGAAGGGACGGGGCTTCGGGTGGTGTGCAGCAGGGAGGCCCAGGCGGCGGTCGACGTGAAGTCGTGACTGCCCGAGGGGACGACGTCCATCACGACGCGGTCGGGCCGCAGCAGGACCGCGTCCGCGCGTCCGCCGCACAGCCAGGCTGCGAGGGTGCCGTCGTCGCCGAGGCCGGCCACGGAGAGCGCGCGTATACCGAGGCTATGGGCAAGCGCCGTCAGGGAGGGGCCGGGTTCGGTGGCGGTCAGCACGGTGAAGGAGTCGCCGAGCAGCTCGTCGAGACGGGTACGCCGTCCGTCGACGCTCACCCACGGTTGTGGAGAGTGTGTGCCCGCCAGGCGTCGGCGGACCCCGCGCCGCACGAGCGGTCCGGCGGTGAGGGGCGGGCTGAGGTCGCGGCCGGCCAGCTCGGTCAGGCCGGGCATGCGGCAGGCGGCGGCCAGCGCCCGGCGGCGGATCGCGGCGGCGCCGTCCTGGCCGCCGGTCATGGCCCAGCCCATGGCGACCGCGAGGCGGACCACATGACGGGCGTGCGGCCTGCGTTCGCTCTCGTAGGTTTCCAACAGCCGTTCGTCGCCGCCCTGCTGGAGGACGCGGGCGAGTTTCCAGGTGAGGTTGTAGGCGTCCCGCAGTCCCGAGCACAGGCCCTGTCCGATGAAGGGCGGGGTGAGGTGGGCGGCGTCGCCGAGCAGGAAGACCCGTCCGCTGCGCCAGCGGTCGGCGACGCGGGCCCGGAAGGTGTACTGCGTCTCGCGGACCACCTCGAAGTCCCCGTCGTACGAGGCCGGCAGCCACGGGGCGATCAGCTCGCGGACCGACTGCTGCCCGTCCCGGAGCCGGAACTCCCAGCGGTAGCGGGTCTCGTTCACCCGCATGAAGGTCCCCGGCCGGTCCGGGTCGCAGACCTGATCGACGCCCTCCCAACAACGGACGGGGCCCGTCGTCTCGGCGTCGATGACGGTCCACTTCTCCTCGAAGTGCAGGTCCTCCCAGACGCCGCCGATGGCTTCGCGGGTGAGGCTGTTGGCGCCGTCGCAGCCGAGGACCGCGTCGGCCCACAGCTCATGCTCGCGATCGTCGTCGCGGTAGGTGACGCGTACGGGGCCTGTGGTGTCCGGGCCGACGGCGGTGACCTCCACGCCGCCGCGCAGCTCGCACTCCGGGCGTTGAGCCAGGGCGTCGCGCAGCACGCGTTCCAGTTCGGGCTGGTCGAACATGCTGGACTGCGGATACCCGTGGTGCCCCTGCTGGGAGCGCCGGAACTCGGCCATCACCCGGTGCCGGGCATCCAGCAGCCGCAGTCCCTTCGTCGGGCGGGAGATCGCGGTGAACTCCTCGCCGACTCCGGCGGCCTGCAGGATCCGGTGGATCTCATCGTCATTGGCGACGGCGCGCGGGAGCGGGTAGACATACCGGTGGCGTTCGAGGACGACACTGCGGACTCCGCGCCGGGCCAGGAGGAGGGCGGCGGTCACGCCCACCGGCCCGGCGCCGACGATCACGACGGGCACACGTGCGGCTTCGTCGACGTTCATGTGCGGCTCACCTCGGGTGTTAGTTCGCGTCCGCGACCGGCGTGCGCTGCTCGCCGAGGTCGATGCGGCCGTCGGGGGTCGCGATCGTCGCCGTGATCACGTCGCCCGGGTTCAGGTAGTGCGGGTTCTTGGCCTGGCTCTTGAAGAAGGCCTTCCACTTCACCGCGGGAGGCAGCAGCGCGCCGATCTTCTCGACGGCCTTCGGCGGGGCCTTCAGGGCGGTGCCGCCGGGGGTGCCGGTGAGCAGCAGGTCACCGGCGTCCAGGGTCTGGAAGCGGGCCAGCAGGGTGAGTGCCTCGGCCGGACGGACGATCATGTCGGCCAGGGTGCGGTCCTGGCGGAGCTCGCCGTTGACGCTCAACTTCAGCCGCAGGTCCAGGAGATGGGCGAAGTCCTCCGGCTCCAGCAACGACAGGTACGGGCCGGTCGGCGTGAAGGTCGGGTACGACTTGCTCTCGTAGAACTGCGTCTTGGTCAGCTGCACCTCACGCGCGCTGACGTCGTTGGTGATCACCAGCCCGGCGACGTACGACGGCAGATCCCGCTCCTCGACGACGGTGCCGACGGGCAGGGACGCGCCCATGACGAGTCCGAGTTCGATCTCGTAGTCGAGGAACTTCACGTGGGAGGGGCGGACGACGGCCTCGCCGGGGCCGCTCACCGAGCCTGACGCCTTACGGAAGAAGGCCGGCGGGATGTCGCCCTTGAAACCCGAATCGCGGGCGTGGCTGCGGTAGTTGACCATCTGGGCGACCACCCGGCAGGGGGTGGTTGCCGGCGAGAGCGCGACCAGGTCGGCAACGGGTGTGCCCGCCTCAGCTGAGAGGGCCGCCTCTCGTACGGCGTCGCGGTCGGCGAGCAGTTCGGCGGTGGTGGCGGCCTTGGTGTCGACCGGGACGGCGCGTTCGCCGAGGACGACCCACCAGCCGTCAGCGGTGCGCAGGACATTGGTGCTCATGTCAGTGCCTTTGTGAGGGGGATTCGCGTGCGGGGGTCAGGAGTTGGCGGCCTTGAGCAGGCCGAACAGTCGTGCCGGGTCCATCTCGTTGTCGCCGCGCAGAGCCTCGATGACATCGCGGACCCGCTGCGGGGAGGGGCTCGCGCCGAGGAAGTCGCGGGTGGCCGGCGGGCCCCACTGGGCCAGGCCGCTGGTCGACATGGGCGCCCACCCGGGCTCGACGTCGCAGGAGAACAGGTCACCGTCGGCGAAGTGCTCCAGCATGAAGCGGTCGGGGTCGCGCCAGTAGTCGAACAGCTGGCTGCCCTGGATGTGCCGGCCAATGCCCCAACTGCGCTTGTAGCCACGCTCCTTGAGGTACTCCCCACCGGCGGCGATCGAGTCCAGGTCGGTGACCTGGTAAGCGGAGTGGACGTACCCCGTGCCCGGCCCCAGGTGCATCGCGAGGGTGTGGTGGTCGGCCGGCACGCTGCCCAGGTCGCAGCGGATGAACGCCATCGTCGGACCGCGCCCGCGCTGCCCGTCCAGGAACAGGAAGTCGGACACGATCATCCCGAGGGTGTCCAGGTACCAGTCCAGGGCCCGGGCGAACACGCGTGTCTCCAGCACCACATGGCCCAGCCGCTGGATGCGGGACGGCTCGCGCGGCGGCCGCTGCGTGGTGTTCGTACGACGGTGATCCGTACCGAAGTTGAGCAGCAGCGGCTGCTGTTCCGGCAGCGCGGGCAGCCGCTCGCTGCAGTGCACCACACGCACCGGGAAGCCCGACGGGTCGAGCAGGTCGACGACCTTGCCACCACCAGGCACGTCGGCGTCCCGCACGTCCCTGCCCGTCGCGCGGGCCAGCCGGTCCAGGTCACCCCGCTCGGCGGCGCGGAACGCCGGACCGATGAAACGGGACGTACGACCACGCCGGATCACCATGCAGGGCGAGCCCGCGAAGCTGCCCCGCAGCCACAGCTCGCTCTCGGTGCGGGCGGCGACGCCGAAACCGAAGTCGCGGGCGAAGACCTCCGCCCGGTCCAGGTCGGGCTTCTCGAACTCCAGCCAGGCCAGGTCCGCGACCTTGATCACGGGGTTCCGGGAGCGGCCGGGGTGTTCGCCGCGCAGGGCGCCCTGCTCACTGTGGAGGTCCTGGTGGGCCGTGATGACGTCCCCGTTGACGCGTGTTTCAGACATGGTGCCCTCCGAGCAACATTGCCGCAATGAGGAAATCATCAACTGTGACAGTTCCGTCGTCAAGGCGTTCGCTGCAGGAAATGATGAATTCATCAGGACTGCGATCTGCATCGGGTAACCGTTAGACTTCTGCGCATGTCTACGTCAGCCCCGCCCAGCAACCGGTTCGAGCGACGTCGCGCAGAGACCCGTGGAGCTCTCGTGCGAGCGGCCCGGCAGATACTCGCCGAGAGCGGCGACACCAGCGCGAGCATCCAGGCGATCGCCGAGCGCGCGGACGTGGGCTTCGGCTCCTTCTACAACCACTTCGACTCCAAGGCGGAGTTGTTCGAGGCGGCGGTGATCGACGCCCTCGAGGAGTTCGCGCAGGAATTCGACGAGCGTCTGACGGGGGTCGACGACCCGGCGGAGCGGGTCGCGGGCGGCTTCCGGCTCAGTGCCCGCATGGCCGACTCCCACCCGGAGCTGATGCAGGTCCTGCGCCGCCGCGGCCTCGCGCACATCCACTCGGGCAAGGGACTGGCCCGACGCGCCCTGCGTGATCTCCAGGTCGGCATCGCCTCCGGCCGCTTCACGCCCGTCGACCCCGTGGCCGCCCTGTCCGCACTGGGCGGAACCCTGCTGTCCCTGGTGGAGCTGCGGTTCGCCCGCCCCGACGTGGACGGCGACGAGGCCGCGGTCAACCTCGCCGAGATGGTCCTGCGGATGCTGGGCCTGCCCGCGGACGAAGCGCACGAGGTCGCCCGACGCCCCTTGCCTGACGCCGCCTGACCTCACGCGGACGACGAGTCCGGGTGGAACGTGACCGAGTGGCCTGTGAAGCGGGCGTCGATTCCGTCCTCGCTGGTGGTGACCGACCGTAGCCGGAGCCCTTCGGGCACGTTCTGCAGCGGAATGGGCTCGTCCAGGGCCTTGTCGAGCAGTGATTTCAGCGGCGGGAGCAGTTCGCCCTGCTCCGCGCGTACGTCCGTGAAGGCGATGCGGTTGCCGCCGGCCGCCGAGACGGCCGCGCTCACGGTCACGTCGCCGACGAGCGGCAGCCTCGCGGTCGCGTTGACCCGGCCGGACTCGTCCCCCTGTGACACCTGCACGCCGAGCGCGCTCGACACGTCCGCGTACGACAGGAACGCGGTCGCTGTGACGCCGTCCGCGTGAGCCTCGTCGGCGCTCCCCGACGTCTTCAGCCCGTCCATCCCGACCGTCAGCCTCGTCACCGGGAGCGGCAGGGTGGTGCCGTCGGCCGGAATGTCGTGGGCGGTCAGGTCGACATGGTCCAAACTGCCCGCAGCCAGTTGGTTCAGTACGGGAAATCCCCTCACGTGCACCGACGGCCGATCGGCGGTTCCCATGCCGTCCTCGAACGCCTTGGCCGTACGGCTCTCCGCGCGAACAGCGGCGATCCGGTCGACCGCGACTCCGCCGACCAGCAGGGCCACCAGGGACGCCGCGGCGATGATCATCCGCCGTCTGGTCCGGGTCGGAGGGCTCACGTACACGGAGCCGTCGCCGTAGTAGGCCTCGCCGACGTACTCCTCGTCGCGGTGGGACTGATACACGGTTCTCCTCTTCGAGTGGTGCTTGGGAAGTGCGCGCCTACGCGGCGTCGCCCTCGGGCCGGACAAGCCCGCGGACGCACGCCGCAGCGCTGTCTCCTGCCACGCCCATCGCGATCAGGGCGGCGGTCGCGGTGCCGGTGCCGTCGTCGCTCCAGACCCCGCTGTTCACGCAGTCGAGAAGCCCTAGCAGGTGTCCCTCCAGCGCCCGGGTCAGGACGACCGGGGGGATGCCGGTCTGGAAGGCGCCCTGCCGTTGCCCACGGCCGATGATCGCCTCCGCCATGTCCCGAGCGGGGGCCAGGACTTCAGCGAGCCGATCGGCCCCGAGGTCCTGGGGAGCGAGGCGGAGCAGGATGCGGTAGCGATCTCCGACCGGCCACACCGCGAGGACGAAGCGCGCCAGCTCCGTGACGGCATCCGCCACCGGCGCACGCGGGACCGCGAGCGCCTGCCGCAAGGCCCACGTGGCCTCCTCCACCAGCCCCTCCATCAGTGCGGCCCGGCCGTTGAAATGGCCATAGACCGTACGGCGCACCACCCCTGCCGCCTCGGCGATGTCACCGAGGCTGCTGTCGGGGTCGCGTCCGAGTTCCTGCCTGGCCGCCTCAAGGATGCGGGCGCGCGTGAGCAGGGTTCGGCTGCGTTCCGGGGCGGCTGTCAAGTGTGCGTGGATCATGTCGAACCTCCGGTAGGCGGGGAGGGCGACTCGATAGTTGCACATCCACGGGCAATAAACTAGTCTGCACATCAACGGGCAATTAGCTGCCCTGGTGCCGGGCCCCCTCTTGGCCCCGCGTGCACCGATCCATCGATTCCGCACCCCCGAAGCGTGCGCTTCGCCTCCTGCTGAGGAGCCTGACCATGCCGCTCTTTCCGAACACGCCCGTCGAGAAGATGACGGAGCCCTACCATCGGCGCTGGTGGGCGCTGCTGGTCCTGTGCCTGAGCCTGCTGATCGTGGTCATGGCGAACACGTCGTTGGTTGTGGCCGCCCCCGACATGACCAAGGACCTGGGGCTGTCCAGCAGTGACCTGCAGTGGGTCATCGACGGCTACACCGTCCCCTACGCCGCGCTGATGCTGGTGCTGGGCGCGATCGGCGACAAGTACAGCCGCCGCGGCGCGCTCGTCCTCGGTCTGCTGATCTTCGCCGGAGGTTCGGTGATGGGCGGCCTGGTCGATGAGACGAACCTCGTCATCACAGCCCGCGCGATCATGGGCGTCGGTGCCGCCGTCGTCATGCCGGCCACGCTCTCGCTGCTGGTCGCGATCTTCCCGCGCGCCGAGCGCGCCAAGGCGATCACCGCCTGGTCCGCGACCTCCGGCCTCGCCATCGCCGCCGGCCCGCTCGCCGCCGGCTGGCTGCTGGAGAACCACGCCTGGGGCTCGACCTTCCTGATGAACGTCCCCGTCGCCGTCCTCGGCGTCGTCGGCGCGCTGCTGCTGGTCCCGCCGTCGAAGGCGGAGGGCATGGGCCGCATCGACTACGTCGGCGGTCTGCTGTCGATCGTGTCGGTCGGCTCCCTGGTCTACACGACCATCGAGGGCCCGCACTTCGGCTGGGGCACCGGCCCGATCACCGCGGCCGTCGTCGCCGGCGTGGGTCTGCTGGCCTTCGTCGCCTGGGAGTTGAAGCACCCCAACCCCATGCTGGACGTGCGCAAGTTCACCGAGCGCCCCTTCGGCGGCTCGATGATGGCAGTGCTGTTCTTCTTCTTCGGCACCTTCGGCTCGATCTACTACTCCACTCAGTTCCTGCAGTTCGTCCTCGGCTACGACGCCCTGGAGACCGGCATCCGCCTGCTGCCACTGGCCGGTGCGGTCTTCGTCGGCGCCGCGGTTACCGGCAAGCTCGCCCCGAAGCTGGGCGTGAAGATCGTGGTCGGAACCGGCATGGTCATCGGCACCGCGGGCGTCTTCCTGCTCACCCGGATCGAGACGGGCTCGACCTACACCGACTTCCTCACGCCCCTGCTGCTGCTCGGCTTCGCCATCGGCCTGAGCCTGTCCCCGGCCACCGACACCATCATGGGCTCCTTCCCCGAGTCGGAGCTGGGCGTCGCCGGCGGCGCCAACGACACCGCCCTGGAACTCGGCTGCGCCCTGGGCATCGCCATCCTCGGCTCGCTGCTGGCCACGTCCTACAAGGACAAGCTCACCGACATGGTCGGCGGCCACCTCCCGGCCGAGGCCATGGACGTCGCCAAGGACTCCGTCGGCGGCGGCATCGCGGTCGCCGAGCAGGTGGCCAAGAACCCCCAGGGCGGCGCCGAGCAGGCCCAGACCCTGCTGGGAGCGGTGCACGAGTCCTTCGCCCACGCCATCGCCCACACCAGCCTCATCGGCGGCATCATCATGGCCGCCGGGACCCTGATCGTCATCGCCGTCCTGCCCGGCCGCAAGCACACCTCCAAGCACGGTGAGGAAGAAGCGACGCCAATGACCGAGGAGCAGACCGAGACCGTGGGCGCCTGAGCCCTGTACACCGGAGGCCGGAACCCCGATTCCGGCCTCCTCCACCCCCAGGACGGGCTGTGCCTGAGCGGCGCACGGCCCCGGGACGGTGCCGGGAGGGGACACCCGGCACCGTCCCCCTTTTTTCGCTGTCCGTCCCGGGTGGCTGGGGGTGGCGTTCAGCGGACCCTCATAGGTGACCCCAACCGGGACCAGTTCCAGGATGATTTCGAAGATCAGGCGCTATGGGGTGGCTTCGGGGGCGACTTGGTTTGGCACCACTGGCTTGACGCCGAGTTGGGCGGTGCAGCGTCGGGGAGCTGGTGATCAAGCCGTTCGGGGAGGGGCGGAGCAGGTGCGGGGGGATCTGAGAAGAGACGCCGCGCGGTTGAGTGCCGGGTGCGGCGCTGCGGATGGTCGGCATGGCGCTGCTCGGCCTGGGCTGGTGGCGAGATCACGCGGGATTCTGGGCGGACAAGGCGTTCCTCACCAATGTCTTCTCGTCCGTGACGACCGCTTCGTTCGGCGTTCCGTTGGTCCTGGTGATCCTCAACCGGGTTGCGATGGTGCAGGCCGAGGCGGTGGAAGCGTGTGCCTGGCGGCGTCTGGCCATGCGGGTGGCCGGCCAATGTGCCGCGTCCGTGCCCTTGCCGTTCCACGGGGCTGCGGCTCGTCTTGAACATGCGTCCGCCGGGCTGCTCGCGGTGGAGCGCACTGCGCAGGCACCATTCAAGGGCTGGGAGCCCGGGCGGGACGACGGCGCTCTCGCTGAGCCCCGTCAGCAGATCACGGATGGGACGTCGGAACACGCCCTGGAGGAGTTCCGAGCCGAGGTATGTCCAGGTAGTTCGGCCGTGCCGGTGGTAGTCGCCTGTGCCCGTGGACCTGATCAGGGAACGAGAATTCAACGCGCATCTGGAAGACCTCAACCACGGCAAGGCGGCGCTTGCCGTCCCGATTCCGCCGAATGTGTTCCAAGGCATGCAGGTCGGCCTCGACGAACTGCGCGGTCCGGCCAAGTGTTTCGCTAGGAAGTGCGCATCGTCGAAGATCTGGTCCTGGCCCTCGGGACCCGGTCCGGCGGGCGGAGTGGACCTACCCATATGACGTGGCGGCGCTGGCCCGGCACTACCGCATCGCCACGACGCTGGCGCGGGGGCGGACAAGGAAAGACCCCGGCGCTTCGCATCGGGGTCACGTCGAACTGTGGGGGGCGAACTCACGCCTCGGTGGCGGCCATCTCGTCGACGACGATCTGCGCCCGCTTCTCCGGCACACCGGCCGCGATGAGCGTGGTGACGGCCACCCGGGTGCCGTCGTCCTCCAGCGCCCCGGTGTTGACCTCCTCCAGCAGGGCGACCGTCATCGCCTCCAGGCCGACGCTCAGCACCGGGGCCGGCAGGTGGGTGTGGAAGACGCCGTCCCGTTGTCCCTGCTCCAGGATGGCCGTGACCCTGACCCGGGCGGGCTCCAGGATCCCGGCGACGCGGTCCATGCCGAGGTCTCTTCGGGCCAGCGCCAGGAGCATCCGGTAGCGGTCGCCCACGGGCCAGAGCGCCAACGTGAAGTGGGCGAGCGCCCGGTCGGCCGGTTCCGTCACCTCCGCGCCGACCGCGACGGCGGCCTGGAGCGCCTCGGTGGCCTCCTCTGCCAGCGCGTCCAGGAGTGCCGCCCTGCCGGGGAAGTGCCCGAACAGCGTGCGCCGTACGACGCCGGCGGCGCGGGCGAGTTCCTCCAGGGTGATGTCGGGGTTCCGACCGAGCTCCTGGCGGGCGGTGGCGAGGATCCGGGCCCGGTTGGACCGGGCGTTGCGTCGCTGGGGCACGCGGCCGACGGGCTGGGACACGAAAGGAACCTCGAAGAAGCCAGGGCGGAGAAGGGACTTCTCCATTCTGGCACGCGAGTCCCGACCGACCCCGGACGCGTCCGGGGTCGGTCGGGACCTGGTCAGGCGGGCAGCTCCTTGATGTCGGACGGCTCCTGCGGCTCGATGCCGTTGTAGTGGTGGCGGAAGTCGCTGGAGGCGGGGTAGGCGGCGCGGCGGGAACGCATGATGGAGCCCAGCGGGCGGTGGGCCTCCAGGGCGTGCCAGGGGCTGAAGGAAAGGACGTCGTCGGCGTAGCGGCGGCGGGCGTCGCTGTAGGCGTCCTGGGCGGGCAGGTGCAGCACGGCCACGGTCTGGTGCGGTGACAGTTCCTCGGGCCACAGGACCGAGGCGTCCTCCACCGGCATCCGGTCAAGGTCCGTGCACAGCTGGGCGCGGATGTCGTACTCGGCGCTGTTGTGCGCGAAGAAGTCGGTGACGAGGTCGCGCAGGGCCGACTCGCCGGCCTTCTTGTCGACGTGGCTGCCGGTGAGGGCCTTGACGTTCGCCGAGCGGGGCGCGGCGGACATCTTCGCCACGTGGTCGCCGTAGCGCAGGGCGGCCATGGAGTGGAAGGTCTCGCCGAGGATGTGGTCGTTGGCGGCGGCCAGGGTCTCGACGGCAGGCGGTAGCGGGCGTCCGACGCGCGTGAGGGCCTTGGCGGCCACTCGGGCGGCCGCGCCGGTGAGCTGGAGCTGCTGGTCGCTCTGGCGGGGCTGTTTCTCCAGCAGGTCCTGGAGTTTGGCGTACTCGGCGATGTTGCCGAAAGGCAGGGTGGGGTGGTTGACGAGGAGGAAGTCCTGGGTGCTGAAGCCGTCGTCGAGGGCGCGCGACCCGGGGGCACCGATCACCTTGATCGCGAGGCCGCGCTGGACGGGCACCTGGTCGGAGCGCAGGTCGCCGGGGGCGGAGGAGAAGCGGACGATCACCGGGTAGGTGGCCGGTGCGGCGAAGAGGCCCTGGGCGAGGTGTGCCGGAAGGCCGGACTGGATGCGCAGCTCGCCGGCGAGGACGCCGTGGCTCTTGGCGTGGGCGTCGCGCAGGCCGTGCCGGTGTTTGTCGGCGACCTGCTGGTTGGCCTTGCCCATGGCCGCGACGACCTGGCGGACGAGTTCGTCCTCGTCCGGAAAGGGCTGTTCGAGGTCAGGGCTGTAGCGGACGTACGAGGTCATGGGGAGTGCCTCCGCGCGAGGTGGGGTCAGTTGCTGCCGAGCCAGCGGATGGCGGACAGGCTGGGCATGAAGAAGTACTCGCCGCCGAGCAGGGTGTTGAAGGACTGGATGTTCTGCACCCGGCGCGGCGGGGTCCCGGGCACGGTGAAGTAGGCGCCCTTGTCCTGGAGTGAGATCATCGGGTCCTTCTCCTTGCCCAGGCCCATGAAGTTGCCGGAACCGACCCATTCGCTCTGCAGGAACTCGACGTTGTCGATGGCCCGCGCGCCGAGGGCGATGAAGTCCAGGCCGCGCGGTGTGCCGTCGTCCTTGAGGCGGTCCGGGGGAAGCGGGGTGCCGTAGGAGGTGCCGCGCCGGATGATGCGGCGGATGTTGACGTCGGTGAGGACCGTCAGCTTGGTGTCGCGCGGGTTCATCCGGCGGATGTGGGAGCCGAGCGGGGTGCGCAGCCCGCGCGGGTCGGCGGAGTAGTCGAAGTCGTTGATCCGGTTCGGGTCCTCACCGATCGCGGGGGTGTCCCGTTCCGGGGTCAGGGCGAGCGGTGCGCCGCTGCGCCAGCGGCCGACCAGCTTGGCGGCCAGCAGTTCGCGTTCGGCCTCGGTGGAAGCGTTGTCGTGCAGCCACTTGTTGAAGGCCGCGACGTGGGAGTGGTACTTGCGGAAGACGACGTAGGTGCCGTTGCGGCCCAGGACGTCCGGAGCCGGCACGGGCAGCGGCACGCCGGTCTCGCTCGGGTAGCCGAGGACGAACTCACCGGCCTTGATGGGCCGTCCGTCGCCGGGCAGAGGTTCGGCGCCACTGCCCTCGACCACCGGCTGGCTGAAGCCGTCCCGGTAGCCGAAGACGTTGAACCCGTCGGCCGCGAAGTCCTGGTGCGACAGCAGCCGGACGCCCGGTACCTCGCCCAACTCCTTCTCGTAGGCGGCGACTTCGGCCCGCCAGTCGTCCTCGCTCGCGGCGTAGACAGAGACAGCCGCGTGCACCCGCGGGGTGCCGAAGGGGAACTCCCAGCGGTCCGGCGCGTTCACGCCGGTGTCCCGCAGCCGCTCGGCGCGGGCTGCCATCCCGGCGCGGAAGTTGGCCGGGAAGGAGGCCAGTGAGGTCTCAGGCAGCCCCAGTGCGACCAGTCCCTGGTAGCTCATCGCAAGGGCCAGCCAGGAAGGCTGCGGCTCGTCCCAGCGGGCCGCCGATGTCACCCGCGGGGCCAGTCGGCGCAGCAGCTCCCTGCCCGCGGCCGGTTCGGTGATCTCCAGGATCGCGTGGGTGCCGAAGTAGGGCTCGGGCCGGGCCCGCAGCAACGTCGCCTGGATGTCGTCGAGATCCAGAGTGGGCGGGCGGCGCAGCCGCCGGAACAGCGGGGAAGGCATGGTGCGCCTGCCTTCAGTTGAGGTCCGACAGGAAACGCTGCACGGCGGCCTCCTGCCGCTTGAGCCGGTGGCCCTCCGCGACGGTGAGGCCCGGGTGGGCGACGAACCACGCCTCCGCCGAAATCTGGTACTTGACGATGAAGTCCTTCACATCTGGCGAGGTGATGCCGGGCCAGCCCTCGACATTGCTGAACAGGTAGTCCATCATCTCGGGGATCTTGGTGGCGAAGTCGTCGATGTAGGGGTCCCACTCGCCGTCGAAGGCGGTCGCGAACAGCAGCTTCGTGTCGTTCTCGAGGAACGCGAACCGCATGTTGTGAAGGGTGCCGACCTGACCGGCGCCCGCCAGGTTCCCCCCGACCAGCCGGAAGAACTTCCGCAGGTGCGCCGCACCGTTCGGCTTCAGCGGCAGGATCGTCGTCAGCTCGGACACCTCACCGCTCTTGGCGCCGATCCGGCCGGCGGTGGTGACCGCGTGTTCGGCCATCTCCTCCTTGTCGACGAGGATCTCGGCGGCCTTGACCTTGAGAGCGATCTTCGCGTCCAACAGGGCGGTCTCGACCTTCTCGCGGACCGCATCGGGGAACTGCTGGAACTTGGCGTGCAGGTCTGTCTCGCTCATGGCGCCTCTCCTTGGGCGTGGGCGGCAATACTTCACGTATCGCCATAAATAGGCGACCACGGAGTGGCGGGCAAGCGGGACGAGCCCCACTTTCTGACCATCTCCGCAGGACTGATCACATCATCAGTTCGCCGATTCGGCTTGTCAATGCACTACTCGCAAGCAGTCGCATGGCGCTCGCCACTATGAGACAGATTGACCCACAGCAGCTCTGTGAGTCATCGTGTCTCACAGGTGGCACACCTCGACCCACCCATCACTCGAAGGAGTTCCCGATGGCGGATCACTTCTCCGGACCGCGCATCCTCTTCGACCCTGCGTCCGACGTCGCCGACGTCTTCGCCTTCCCCAGCCCGGACCACCCCGGCTGCCTGGTACTCGTCCTCGACGTGTTTCCGGCCGCCGCTCCCACCGCGCTGTTCTCCGACGCGATCACCTACCGCTTCCGGGTCCGGCCGGTCGCCCCGGCGGCCGAGCGGGCCGCATTCACTGTCGGAGACACCGAGTACGGCCTCGACTTCACCTTCGCCACGCCCGGTAAGATCCCCGGCAGCGACGCACCGGTCCAGATAGGCACCTGCACGACGCCCAGCAGTGAGCAGGTCCTCTTCCAGGTCGGCGGCGACACACCCGCCGAGGCCGAAGGGCTGAGGATCTTCGCCGGACCACGACTCGACCCGTTCTTCATCGACCTCGCAGGCGTTCTGGCCGCCGACGCCACACAGAAGCTGGCCTTCCGGCCCGGCGCGAACAACGTCCTCGAAGGGATGAACGTGCTGAGCATCGTCGTCGAGGTCGACCCCGAAGTGGTGTTCGGCCTGGACTGTGGCCCCCTGCTCGGCGTCGTCGGCGAGACCGTGACCTCCGGCGGCCGCCCGGTCCGGCTGGAACGCATGGGCCGCCCCGAGATCAAGAACGTCGTCCTGGCGAGCAAGAGCCACGACCCCGTCAACAGCGACCTGGAGATCCGAGACCTCTACAACGAGGAGGACGCCTTCGCTGTGCGACCGGACTACGCCGGGGCCTACCGGGCGCGGTTCGACGCCAACCTGGCCTTCTTCGACCGCCTCGACGGCGAGCTCGTCTGGCCGCCGGACGACCAAGGCACTCACCCGATGACGGAACTCCTCCTGGCTGACTTCCTTGTCGTCGACATCTCCAAGCCGTTCGCCGAGGACAGCTGCTTCGAAATCGAGACCGCGCTGCTCGCCGGACGTGAGCACACCACCTGCGGTGGCCGTGCGCCCAACGACGACATCGTGGACACCCTTTACACACTCCTGGTGGGCGGCGTCGACGGCCCGCGCATCAGCGACGGCGTCGACCAGGCCACCCGGCCGGCCACGCACGACTTCCCATACCTCGTGGCCCCCAACCCGAACCCGCCGGACCTCATGACGGTGATGACCGCGCTGCTCGCCCCGCCGGAGCCGGAGGAGGAAGCAGCATGAAGAACCGGCGCGAGCCGACCGACCAGGAACTTGTCACGACCAACGGCGCCCTGGCCCTGGTGAACCTGTCGGCCCAGATCGACGGCCTGGCCGCACCCGTACGCCGGGCGGCCTCGACCGCGCCACTCGCCGTCGCACAACAAGCGGCCCTGGTCGACCTCCTTACACTCCGCGGACACCTCCTGGGCCGCGTCGCCGACTACGAGCAAGCCGCACAGCTCTCCGAACACATGGTGTGGAACGCACCTGACGACCGTGCCGCCCTGCTGGCCCGAGCCCGGACCCGGGCGACCCTGCACCGGTTCGCCGAGGCCATGGCCGACCTCGACGCGGCACGCCGGGCTGGCGCGGCGCAGGCCACTCTGGACGCGGAACGGGCGGCGATCCTGCAAGCGGTCGGCTGCTACGCCGAAGCCCACTCCTTGCTGCGGAGCGCAGCCCTCCACCAGTCCGACTTCACGATGCTGTCGGCTCTCGCCGTGCTCCAGGCGGAACGCGGCGAGACCGCCGAGGCGGAGCACGTGTTCGACGAGGCGCGCGCCGCCTACCGGGGCGTCTCGCCCTTCCCGCTCGCCCAACTGGACTTCCGCCGCGGGGTGATGTGGCTGCGCGAAGGTGACCTACCCACGGCTCGGTCCTGGTTCGACGCGGCCCGGCGCCGCGTGCCGGGCTATGCCCCGGCGACCGGTCATCTCGCCGAGGTCGACCTGCTCCTGGGTGACCCCGAGACCGCTGTGACCCGCCTGCGCCCGCTGGCGGAGACGAGCGACGACCCCGAGTACATCGCCCACCTCGCGCTTACCCTGCGAGCGGCAGGCCGCCACCAGGAGGCCCAACCGTGGCGGGACCGGGCAGCGAGACGCTACGAGGAACTGGTGACACGCCACCCGGGGGCGTATGCCGACCACGCCGCCGACTTCTGGCTCATGGTCGGAGGTGATGTCGACCGAGGGCTCCAACTCGCCCTGCAGACCATGGTCATGCGGCAGACAAGCCGCTCGTACGCGCTGGTCCGGCGCGCCAGCGAGGCTAGCGGCAGGCTGACCGATGCCTCCGGATCAAGAAGCCTTGCGACTAGCATGTGAGGCAACTTGTCTCACACGAAGGGCGGCGCATGCAGGAGGAACGAGTGGATCCACGCCAGGTGCGCAGCCGCGAGGCCATGGTGGCCGCAGCCACCACGCTGCTCACCGAGGGCGGCCTGGAGGCCGTCACGCACCAGGCGGTTGCCACCCGAGCCGGGGTCGGCCGGGCCACGGTGTACCGCCACTGGCCCGACGTGCTCGGTCTCCGTCTGGCGGCGCTGCAGGCTGGTATGCCGCCCCTGTCACCGGCGCCCGAGGACGTGCGGGCGGCGTCAGGTGCTGAGCCGCGCGCCGAGCTGGTCCATTACCTGCGCCAGCTCGGCGAGCGGCTCGACGACGCCCAGGCCGGGGCCGTTCTCGCCGCCGTACTGGGCGGGGCACAGTACGACGACGGCATGCAGCACCTCCGACAGACCCTGCTGACCCAGATCGTGGACGCCCTGCGGCCCGCCATCACCGCGGCCGTCGACCGGGGGCGGCTGCGCGATGACGTCACGGCCGAGACGTTCGCCATGACGGCTGTCGGCCCACTCGTCTACCAGCGTTTTCTTGTGGGCGCCCGGCTCGGTCACGACACGGTGGATGCGGTGGTGGATGCGGCACTACGGGCGTGGGCGCCGTAGCGATTCCGGTTCGACCCCACTACGTTGACGGCTCGCTCCCGTGGAATGGGCGGCGGTCCCCATGACCGTCCTGTGCGCCGGCGGCCCCCTCGGGACAGTCGGCGCACAAGCCGTGACAGGAGGCGCGCTCCTGCTCGCGCTCGTGGCCTTCCTGGCCGACCGGGGACGAGGCGTCTGGATCGTCGACCGCGCCCCCGATCCTCAGAAGCCGTATCCCAACCGAACGTGATCCCTTGATTCCTGCTGGTCAGGCATGGTTTCGATTGGGTTGAGGGAGGCATCGCGACGTCTTGTGTCCGCTGCATGGTCGAGGGGGGCGCGGTGGCATCGGTGCTGGGAATGCTGGAGGAGCGAGAGTCGGCAGCCTGCGTTCGGGTGGAGGGCTAACGAAGTGGAGCCGGTTCTCGATGGTCCACTGCGAGCGCACGATCTTCGCGAGACGCTCGGGGGATGCCTGGTGGCTGGTGAGGTCGGTCAGCACGTAGACCGTCTCGCGGGTGCGTCTGCCCCTCTTCACGCAGGTCCGGTGGCGGACGATCTGCGCGGCGTGCGGGAAGTCGATGCCGAGGGCGGTGACGTCAGGACCTGTACCGTCCGGGTCTCCAACCGCCCGTTGCCGTGGGACCGGTCGTAGAACTTCGCCGTCGCCTTGTCCCAGGGCAGTGTCTTGAGCTGCGCATAAGGGATCGGCTGGTTCTTCTTGACGGGGAAGGCATAGTGCGCGTCCTTCTGCTCGACGAGGAAGTGGGCGTGTGCGCGCTGGGTGTGCAGGGCGTCGGCGGTCACCTCACGCCGGTCAGGTTGTAGGGCTCTAACGGGGCCGCGAAGCAGGTGATTTCGTTGGTCTTGTCCGGCACTCGCAGCTGGGTGACGGCCGTCATGGCACAGGTCACAGCGGCCGGCAGATGTGCGGCCGGGCTGTCGCCGCTGCACGAGCCGCGGGTGCTCTTGCCGTCCACGGCCGGGGTGTCGGACCCGGCCGGGTCGGCGCCGAGCAGGCCAGGCCGCCGTGACAGGTGGTGTTGATGATCCGGCGGACGGTCGCCGGGCTCGGCGCAACGCGGACGGCGAACACGCTGGTTGTGCGGGCACCGAGCCGGGCGAGAGCCTCCTGCGGAGCGTTCTTGGCCCACTGGCCGATCACGGCGAACGAGGGGCCCGACCAGTACGGCCGAGCACGCGATCAGCAGCACGCTCACGAACGGGTGACGCTTCCCGCGCCGGTGCCGCGGATCAGCCAGTGTGGCCAGCCGCTGCGGCAGTCCCGACAGTGCGCGGTGCTGACGCGAGGGCGACTTGATCAGGCAGATCGCACCGACGTGCGTACGACACCGGCGCCGGCGAGGGAGCGGTCCCCGCCGACGCGCCGGTGAGGGTGCGCCGCACCGTCACCGAGCGGCTGGAGCCCCGAGAGTCCGCTTGAGGAAGGCGATCTGGTCGGGAACCAGCTGGTCGAAGCCCTCCCCGACGTAGGGGTCCCAATGGCCGCCGGGGTAGGCGAGCAGCTTGCCGTGCGGAGCCGCGGCCGCGAGAGCGGCAGCGGGGCCCGGCGGCGTGAGGTCGTCGTGGTCCATCACCTGGACCAGCAGGGGGCAGGTGAGCCGGGGGGCGGCCACGACGGCGCGGAAGAAGGGCAGCGACAGGATCACGCGCGCGCTGACCTCGTTGTCGTAGGGCTTCCGCCGGAAGGAGGCGCAGCATTCCCTCGTAGGCGTCCGGAGTGGCCAGCACGGCGCCCTGCTCACCGCGGCGGCCCACGGCCTTCACGGTGTACGGCTCACGGCCGAGGTGAGCCCCGAGGGCGTCCCGGACGCCCGCCACGCCCAGGCCCAGCACATGGGTCGCCGACCTCTTCACCATGTGCACCAGCGCGGCCCGGCCGTCGGCGAGGGGCGCCTGCGACACCACTGCGGCGATGCTCGGGTCCTCCGCGGCGACCAGCACCACGGTGCCGCCGGACATGGAGCTGCCCCACACAGCGACACGCCTGGAGTCGACCTCAGGACGGGACCTCGCCGCGGAGACGGCGGCGTGATAGTCGGCGACCAGCCGCTTGATCTCGAGCAGGTTGAGCGGACGCCCGCTGGACTCGCCGAAGGACCGGTAGTCGAAGACCAGGGCGCCGAGCCCCTCGGCGGCGAACCGCTCGGCGTAGGCTGCGAGCCCGCATCTCCTTGATGCCGCCGAAACCGTGCGCCAGGACGACGCAGGGGGCGGGTCCGTCGACGCCTTCGGGGGCAGGCGAGGGCCGCCGGTTGCCTGCTCAGACGGTCGTGGATTGGAGCTGGTGCGGCATGTTGAGTGAGCTGACCAGCACCACCGGAGTTCCGAAGTACAGGACCTTGAGCCCGGGGACGACGTGCATGCGCTGTGCCTTTCGCGGAGTGCCAGACGCGCGTCGGCGAGCCAGCCGGTCAGCTGCTGGCGCAGGGTGTCCTTCTCCGCCGCGACGTCCAGAGCGTGCTCCTGGCCCTCGGTGCGGTCAAGGCGGAACCAGCTGGGCATCTCCGCTACGAACGCGTCCGCGTCCGTCCAGGCGGGCGGGACGTGGACCTCCCGGACGGTGTCGATCAGGTCGGGGAACCGGCCCTCCCTGGGCGGAAGTCCGGTGCCTGGTCGGCGGCCAGGAACCGGAACGCGACTTCGTCGGCGCACTTGCGCTGGATCGCCCGGGAGGAGCGGACGCCGGAGCTGCGTGCTTCTGTCGCCACTGCTGTGCGCCTGGGCGCACTCGGGTCCGTGGCGATACGCCGGAGGCATGCCGACGCGACGCCCGTAGCCGAGT
>NZ_JBICUX010000026.1:0-81478 GCF_043198595.1 Streptomyces sp. NPDC048751 | reverse complement strand
GGAACGGCGGGCCGACATCCACGAAGCTTTCCTCAAACTCGCCTGCTGCCTGATCGCCCACCGACAACTCAGCTCATTGTGTTAGCCGTTGTTAGCGGTCCGTAGAACCATCTCGGACGACAACGAAATGAGAGTCGACTATGGCATGGAAGTGAGAGTCAGCACCTCGACGACCTGCCTGACGACCCAGAGCAGGCTGATGGCGATGAGGAAACCCTCGACAACGGCGACGCGCCCGTCCCGTACACCGGACTCGGCCTCTACGACCCCGCCCAGGAAGCCCTCAACTGGTGACCCACCCCGCACACCACCACACCGCCACCGACACCGAGATACCACTGCCTGGCACGCACACAGCAGAGCCGGAGTGGCCGATCACCACCTGGCAGGGCTGGCAGCACTTCGCCACCACCCCACCCCTCGCCCCGCCCCAGCCCGGCGACGCACCCCGAAGCACGGAAGAACGCCTCGCCTACCACTCCGCGTTCGTCACCGTCCGCACCCCCGCCATCAACACCCTCGCCACCCAGGTCCGCAGCCTCATGCTCCTCGGCCGCCACCAGCAGAACACCGCCCGGCCCTCACTGATCGTCACCGGCCCCGCCACGGCCGGGAAAACCACCGCCCTCCTCGAAGTCGGACGCACCTGCCACCTCGCCCACACCCGCAAACACCCCGCCCCGCCCGGACGCACCCACCAGCAGGTGCCGGTCGCCTACCTGCTGGTGCCGCCCGGCGCCACCGCGAAAACCCTCGCCATCGAATTCGCCCGCTACCTCGGCATCCCCGTCACCACCCGCATGACCCAGGCCCAGATCACCAGCGCCGTCTGCCACACCTACACCCAAGCCGGCGTCCGCCTGGTCCTCATCGACGAGATCCACCGCCTCAACCCGCGCACGACCACCGGTGCCGAAGCCGCCGACCTGCTCAAAGACCTCACCGAACGCATCAAAGCAACCTTCGTCTACACCGGCATCGACGTCGCCGCCACACCCCTGTTCAGCGGCATACGCGGCGCCCAACTCGCCGGCCGCGCCAGCCTCATCACCTGCGGCCCCCTCCCCGCCCGCCACGGAAACACCCGCCCCTTCACCGACCTCATCACCGACATGGAGAACGCCCTCGACCTCACCCAGCACACACCCGGCACACTCCCCCGCCACGCCTCCTACCTCCACCAGCGCACCGCCGGCCGCATCGGAAGCCTCGCCCGTCTCATCCGCCAAGCCGCCATCACCGCCATCTGCGACGGCACCGAACGCATCACCAAAAAGGCGCTCGAAGCCATCCAGCTCGACCACCTCGCCGAAGAAGCAAGCCGCCCCCGAACCCGCCCACCCGCCAGAACGGCATGATGCGGACATGAAGACGACCACCGAGACGCCGGGCGGCGACGAGTTCGCTGCCCTCTGCCGGCAGGCCTGGGACACCCTGATCCCCGCCCGCGCCGGCTACCTCGCCGACGTCTCACCTCACTACGACGAGGTCCTCCACGACGTCGCGCAGCGCGCCGAGCACACCGGCAGCCTCAGCAAGACAGACATCGCAGCCCTCGTCGTCTGGAAACGGCTCTCCGCACAAACCCGCTGGGTGACAGACCTCATGTCCCTGCCCGACACCCACGTACAAGCCGTCACCGAGCGAGCCGTCACCGCCGTCCGCGACACCACCCTCACCCGCAGCGAAGCCGCCCGCACCGGACGCGGCATCATCGCCGAACTGCCCGGCTTCCACACCGGCGACGCCCTGGCCTCCGCCGTCCTGACCGCAGCCGCACCCCAGCGGATGGCCGTCTACGACCGCCGCGTCCAATACGCCCTCGAAACCCTCCGCCTCCCCCTCACCCCCGCACCGGGACGCTACGGCCGCTACCTCCAGCTCCTCGACGACCTCCTCCACCACGGCGCAGCACACGCCGACGGCTGGACCGCACGCGACATCGACACCGCCCTGTACTGGACCGGCAGACCCGACCCGACGCCAAGCAGCTGACCAGCACAAACCCGCGTTAGCCCTTTAGATGCCGGAAGCCCTCGGCACGGCAGGGGCCGCTCTGCCGACCGCTCTCCTGAGTGGGTTGGTTCAGGACGGGCCGGGCTGGTCATCGGTGTCCGTGAGCAGGGGTGCGAATTGGTAGTGCCCGCGATAGGTAGCTCGATTGATGATGTCGCGGGCCAGTTCCTGGTGTTCAGGAGAGGCTAGTCCGGCCAGCAGAACGGCGCGGATGTCGCTCTCCCTGATCCGTGGGGCGTAGTCGTACATGTCCAGCGTGGTTACCCATCGGTGCATCAGTTCCAGGACTGGTCCGAGGTAGTCGGTGGCTGCTTCGGCCAGGAAAGAGTAGATGCGCCGGTCACGGCCGAGGCTTCCGGTCGTCTCGAGGACAACGCTCAGCTGTTCCAGGCGCCAGATGACCCGGAAAACATCATTGCGGGCCAGCGGGCCGATCAGGGTGTGCAGCTCTTCGGGTTGCGGTGCAGGTCCATTCGCGTTGTCATCCCGAGCGGTCAGCCGCCAGGTCCACCACTGCATGATGCGGTCGCGGGTATCGGGTGACAGATCACGGTGGTGAACGACTTCGCTCAGCGAGGAAGCGAGCTGAACTCCAGCCACGGGTGAGGAGCACAGGTAGTCGACCATGGTGCTCTCGTCGTCCAGTCCGAGCAGACCTGCCAGATAGATGGCCATGAGGTGATCACCCAGCCGCCGGTGCAAGTCCCGGTGATCCTGACCGTCCACTGCGGGTGTTCGTGCTGCAGTGCGGTAGACATCCATGAGGAGGCTCACGACGGACTCGGTGAGCGACGACATGCTGCTCAGGTAAGCCATCCAGCTGGCACGGCCCAGTGCGGTGTCGAGGTTGAACAGAACCTCGATTCGGCGTCGCGTCCACGCCGGTTCGAGAGCATCAAGTCGGGTGATCAAGGACCCGACGGTCCGACCGACGGGGCTGGCGCCCGCGGCAGCGGGCGTGCCAGCCGCGTCCAGCAGCAGGGTGTCCAAGGCCGTGAACAACACCTGGAAGACAGCGCCGTGTTCGCGGCGCCACAGCGCCCACGCGACTGCGGCGCGCAAGGCTGTTTCCAAACTCTCATCCCAAACAGACTGCTGGTCACCGTCAAGGTCGTCTTGTGGTGACCTGGCGGCGCTCCAGACCGACTCGAGTACGTCCCACAGCGCATCGCCGAGCAGGGTGGGAATCTGCTGAGTGTTCTGCAGCGCCAGTCCCGCCAGCACAAACCGGGCAACGGCCAGGTGCAGGGTGCCGGTGTCGGAGGTATGAGGACGGCCGGTAGCCGACTTTACGAGCGGGAGGATGGTGGCCCAGCTGAGTTGCTGGCCAGCCTGAATAGCCGTACGGAAGCCGTCGAGAACGGCGGCGAGGTGATCATCAGCCAACTCGGCGAACTGCGGAGCGTCCTCCTGGTAAATGAGGGCCTGGCTGGTCACGGCGGCTTGCAGCTGACTGCAGAAGACCTCGGCGTTCGTGCCGAACCGGGTCGGTGTGGGCTGGAACTGCCGGGCGTGACTGATCAGTTCAGTTCCGGTCATCGCGGCCAGGTTCTCCGGCGAGCCCTGCTCTTCAGATTCCGGCCAAGCCAGGGGCTGGGGAGTCGTGTCCAACGACGGTGCCGGACCGAGGCTCTCGCACAACTCTCGGTAGCGCCGCAGCTGCTGCTCGGGCAGGACATCGGCCAGTGCGGCATAGCGGTCTCGCTGCCAGGCGCCCGCCCACTGCTCCGCGTACTGCTCCGGCGGCTCGGCGCCACCGGAAGTGCTACGGAACCGCTCCACGAACCGTTCGGTGTCCGGCCCAGCGTCGATGACGGCCAGTACCCCTTCGAGCGCAGCCGGACGCAGCGAGCTGGCACTGGCGCGGGCCAAGAGTGCCCACTCACGCCGCGACCGGGCGGCGGTGATCTGGTCGGGGTCCGTCAAGATACTCTCCACCGCGTCCGGGGGCGTTGGCACCGTGACGCTGGAGAATATGCAGGCGGAGCCTGCGGAAGACCAGCCACGGCTGGGACTCCAGGATGGAAAGGACCCGGCGGATGTCTGTGGCCGCCAGGTGGTCTGCCGTGTCGCGGACCGCCTCGGTGAACAGGGCACGGTCGTCAGAGCGCATCCCCCCGTGGCCCGGGTCCAGCACCGGGTACCACACGGTAGACAAGTCTTCTCCGCCGGCGCGTTCCGGGTCCATTCCGGTGGCCAGAAGCGCGCTGGCCAGGCTGCCGGCCAGCACCTCCAACCAGGCCGTCCCTAGGTGACGGGCCAAGTCGACGTTATGCGTACGGAGGATTTCCTGGAGATCGTAGTCGTCGATCCGGCTGCCGTGCTGTGCGGCCTGCAAAAAGTGCGGTCATCACCGCCAGAGCCTGCTCGGTGTGGCCGCCCTGGGCGCAGCGGACTGCAAGTTGGGCGTAGCGGTCCGGGGCGATCAAGTAAGGGCCACGGATCGCTGCCACCGCCCGTGGCACCAGACGCGCTGCCTCCGCAGGGGACAGCAGGAGTGCCAATTCGGTCACATCTAGGTTGACCCGCGGATTGTCCGTCGAGGGGATCCGCTCGGCAATGGCCGACACAACTGCCGGAGCAACGCTGGCCATCCGCACCAGATACGTTGAGGCCGGCCAAGCGGGAAAGACCACCGTGCCCGCTTCGTCATCGGGTTCCGGTGCCGGCGGCGTGCTGAAAAAACCGTGCTTGTCCAGGTGAGGCAGCCACCCAGGGGTGTTCAGCAGCCCGAAGAACCGTTCCTGGGTCAGGTAGTCCTGAGGGAAGGCTCCCACCAGCAGCTTCACATCGGTCTTGCTCGGATCGCGGACAGCAGCCAGGGTCTCCAGACGCTGCAGCACGGTGACGTAGCGTGTCTCGAAGCGATCGAGGACCACATCGAGCATGTCCTCCAGATCGGTCAGGCGCAGACGGACCGCTTCGTCCAACGGCGTCTGTTCCATGCGGACCCGGTGCGCGTAGCTGTGCAGTTTCGTCGCCTCCGCCAACCAGACCTTGCCCGCAGGACTGTCGGTCGGGATGCCCAGCCAGTCCAGCACACCCTTCACTTCGAACAGGTGCCGTTGGTCCCTGGTCGGGTCATTCCGAGTGGCATCGGGCAGGAGGACATCGCGGAGGGCGCTCTCCAGTTCCCGGAACAGGTGCGAGACCAGCATCCCGGTCGAACGCAGCGGCAGATCCTCATCCAGCAAGGTGCAGATATCGGCGTACCAGCCCGCGGGCCCGGGGCCGAACCGGCGCAGGCGGCTCAGAATCCGCTGCCGCCTATCAAGGTCGGCCGGGCCTGGGCGTTGCCCGGACAATCGCTCCAGAGAAACCTCACGGTCCTGCTCCTGCGACACCCGCGCCACCCCCTATCGGCCGGCCCAGGCCAGCGCCCCGACCGGAAGGCTGACCGCCCCAAGGACACACCGGACTACACCCTGACCGTTCCACAGCCACCCCGTCCTCGCGGCCTCGATGACCGACCTACTCCCCGACCCCACCCGCCAGCGACCGACCATCCCAACCACACAGCAAGCCCCCGACCAGCACGAACACGCACCGAACCATTAGGTACAAAAAACCATCCCCAACACCACACCACTCTCACCAACCGACCACCACCAACCACAGATCAGAAGCCTCCCGACCACCGCCGAGGGACCCCAGAAGCGCCCTCCCCTCTTCTCAACAAATCATCAACACCACAGCTCACACCACACCCACCACACCAACTGCGAACCCCTCAATCACAGAAGCCCACCGGTGCTCCGGCCAAGGCGCCTGGCGCAGCGTCGTTCACCAGGCGGATCGGTTGCGATCACTGACTCACTCTGCTTACCATTACGATCGTAATTTAATGGACCTGGGCCGCATCAGGCCATGCCATCAGTGCTCTGGTCCTCTCCTCTCCACTTCACCGGGAACCATCATGGACCTCTCCGCCAGCACCGCCCTTGTCACCGGAGCCAACCGCGGCTTCGGCCGGGCCCTCGCCGCCGAACTGCTCAGCCGCGGCGCCACCGTCTACGCCGGCGCCCGCAACCCCGACCAGATCGACCTGCCCGGCGCCAAGCCGATCACGCTCGACATCACCGACCCCGCCTCCGTCGCCGCCGCAGCCAAGGCAACCGGCGACGTAACCCTCCTGGTCAACAACGCGGGCTCCTCCACCGGCGCCGACCTGCTCACCGCCGACCTGGACGACATCCGCCTGGAGATGAACACCCACTACCTCGGCACCCTGACGGTGGCCCGCGCCTTCGCACCCCAGATCGCGGCCAACGGCGGCGGGGCCATGCTGAACGTCCTGTCCGGCCTGTCCTGGGTCAGCTTCCCGGAACTCGGCGCCTACTGCGCCGCCAAATCCGCGGAGTGGTCACTCACCAACACCCTGCGCGTACAGCTCGCCGACCAGAACATCCGCGTCGCCGGCCTGCACGTCGGCTACATGGACACCGACATGGTCCGAACCGTCGACGCGCCCAAGTCCAACCCCACCGACATCGCGCGCATCGCCGTCGACGGCATCGCCGCCGGCGCCTACGAGATCCTCGCCGACAAAGCCGCCCGCCAGGCGCAGGCCGCGCTGGCCGGAGGCGTCTCCGCGCTCTACCCGCAGCTCCCCTGAGGAGCACCCGCCCCCACTGGCCAACCGCAGGCACGTCCGCCAAGGGAACGCCATGACACAGCATTACAAGCAGCCGGTTCGAGGCGGCAGCGCCGTCTGGGCCGTGGTCATCACCAGCATGGCCGGATTCATCACCGCGCTGGACAGCCTGATCGTCACCACCGCCCCCTCTTCCATCCGCGAAGACCTCGGCGGCGGTCTCGCTCGAAAGCGAGGATCTGTTTCGCCCGCCCGACCTTTCCCGCTCTCATGCGCTGGCGGACGGTCACGACGGCTGCGGTTCGTCGGTCGGTATACGCGCGAAACGGCTGGCCGGTGGTTCCCCGCGTCGGGTCCTGCCTGCTGAGCACCTCCCGGCGCCTATTAAATTAGGATCGTAAGGTAAATGGGGAGGACCGAGTGCTGGCTCGCCATCAGCGCGAACGAACGCCCACGCCATGCCGCACAGGTGCAGGCGGGACCGGCCCAGCCGACGCAGCTCCGAGTGACAAGCCGACGACACCCCCACCCCACCAGGCGCAACAGCTCCGTGGTCGCCGGACGCGATCACGGCCACGCAAGCCCAACCCCTCAGGAAATGGAAACCACGCCATGAGCCAGCCCAGCACGATCCGCCTGGAGCGGACGACCCCGCGGACCGCGAGGATCACGTTCTCGAATCCCCCCGTGAACCTGGTGATCCCTGAGTCCATCGTGACGCTGCACAAGATCGTCTCGGAGCTGGAGAACGACCCGGACATCCAGGTCGTCGTCTTCGCCAGCGAACTCCCCGACTTCTTCATCAACCACTTCGACGCCACCGCGGCCGCCGACATCCCCGCGCCCGAGCACGAGGACGACAACCCGCTGTGGACCGACATGGTCCTGCGGCTGACCAAGGCCCCGTTCGTCAGCATCGCGGCCATCCGGGGCCGTACCCGGGGCGCCGGCAACGAGCTGGCCCTCGCCTGCGACCTGCGCTACGCCAGCCGCGAGAAGGCGTTCTTCGGCCAGCCCGAGGTCGGCCTCGGCCTCGTCCCCGGCGGAGGCGGCGGCGAGCGGCTTCTGCGCGCCCTCGGCCGCGACCGCGCGCTGGAGGCGATCCTGACCAGCGCCGACTACGACGCCGACACCGCCGAGCGCTGGGGATGGGTCACCCGAACCCTGCCCGACGCGGAACTCGACGCCTTCGTCGACGCGACCGTCGCCCGCCTCGCCTCCTTCGACCGGCAGGCACTGGCGACCGCCAAGTCCCAGGTCAACCGGGCGACACTGCCGCCGGACGCCCACCTGGTCGCCTCCTTCGGCGAGTTCGCGGGCACCCTGACGCAGCCGGGATTCGCCGCGCGCGCGGTCGGGCTCGGCGCACTGGTTGCCGAAAAGGGCCTCGACGTCGAGTACCAGCTGGGCGAGTACATCGGCCGGGTCAGCGAAGCCCTCTGATCACCCACGACCGACCGCAGCGCCCCACAGGGCGCCCGTAGGCGCCGCGACACCCCGGGCAGCGTCCATCCCCCACCCATCAGGGTTCCCACGGCGGCCGGGCACGCCTCAACGGCAGCCCGGCCGCCGGCTTCCCGGCCGGAGGGCCCCGCCGCACCCACCGGTCTCCGAACACGGAAAACGCGACGGCAATGTCCCACCGTCGTCACGTGCAAATGGACCGAACGTTCTCGCGTCCGGTGCCGTGACGTCGCCCACGGCACATGAACAGCTCTCGGCAGCGGCGCAGCCCATCCTTTGAGAGGGCTTCTGCTGCAATGCCGCACCAACGGCTCGAAATCGCAGGCTCTTGCGTCAGTGTCTGCCTCTCGGGTGGTCGGCCCTGTGTCGGTCGGCTGCGGTCAGGCTTCTGGGCCCAGTGCTGCCGGCTGATCGCTGCTGCCGTGCGCCAGCGAGGCGAGAACCTCCTTGCGGCAGACATCAAGGATTTCGTCCGCCAGCGGAGAATCGTCCGGGCATGCCCGCGACAGCATGATCGCTCCGATCGAATGGGCGAGCATGTCGATCACCATGGTGCGGGCCGCGCGCTGGTCCGCATCCCCCGGTGTGTCGCTTGGGGCCTGAAGGGCCGTCAGCAGGTTCTCGATCCCGGCTGCGAACCCTGTTTTGATGTCCGCCGACTGACGTGCGGCATCGCCGCTGAGGGCCGCGATGGTGCAGCCGTCGCCGCGCCCGTCGCGATGCTCCCGGGAGACGTAGCTCTCGACGAACTCGGCGGGATCCAGGCCTTCTGTCCGTGCCGCGGTCTGCGAGAGCCCGCTCGCGGACGCTTCGGCCATCAGGTCCGCCTTGGAGCGGAAGTGCTTGTAGAACCCGCCATGGGTGAACCCGGCCGCCGCCATCAGGTCCGCCACGCCGACACCGTCATAGCCGCGCTCGCGAAACAGCCTGGCAGCTGTCGCGACGATGTGCGCACGGTTCTGTTCCGCCTGTGCCCTGGTGACCCGCATGTGAAGCCCCCTTCCGCGGTCGACGCTCGACGGTCAAGCATACATAGATGTCGATCGACATCCATGAGGTTGACTTTTTAAATTACGACCATCATCGTATTGCTCATCCCTCCAGAAAGGCTCAGGCCATGAGTGACACGCACGCGACCGCACCGACCCAGTTCATCGAGGTCGACGGTGAACGGTTCGCCTACCGCCGCTGGGGCAAGCCCTCCGGCGTCCCGATCTTCCTCGTCCAGCACTTCCGCGGGGGAATGGACAACTGGGACCCCCTACTCACCGACGGCCTGGCCGAAAGCCGTGAGGTCATCCTGTTCAACGGGCGCGGCATCGCCTCGTCATCCGGCACGCCGCGCAACCGGGTCGAGGACATGGCCGACGACATCGCCGCCGTCATCCGGGCCCTGGGGCTCGAGCAGGTCGATCTACTCGGCTTCTCGCTCGGCGGTTACCAGGCACAGGAGGTCACGCTGCGCCACCCCCAGCTGGTACGCAAGCTCCTCCTGCTCGGCACCGGCCTCCGCGGCGGGGACCCGACGATGGACCCCAAGGTGCCCGAGGTGGCGCTGAACCCGGTCCCCACCCTGGAGGACTTCCTCTTCCTGTTCTTCGGCCGCTCGGAGGCCGCGGTCGAAGCGGGCCGGGCCTTCTGGGAGCGGCGTCACCAGCGGGCCGACCAGGACCCGCCGAGCTCGCCCGCAGTCGGGCAGGCGCAGTTCGAAGCGTCCATGGCCTATGCGGAGCCGCTGCCGGGCGAGAATCCCTACACATACCTGAACGCGATCACCCAGCCCACGCTGGTCCTCAACGGCGAGAACGACGTGATGATCGCCTCGGTCAACTCCTGGCACCTCGCCCAGAACATCCCCGACGCCCAGCTGCTGATCTACCCCGACGCCGGGCACGGAGCGCAGTTCCAGTACCCCGAGCGGTTCCTGAAGCACGCCCTTCAGTTCCTCGACGAGTAGGCAGCTGCACGCGAACGGCACATCCCCGGCCGACAGCCGCCCCCGGGCATTCCGTCCGCCACCCATAAAGCATTACGTGCGTAATTTGATTTGTCCATGCTCATGGCGGATGCCTCATCGGATGCACAGCCCGGAACGCAGGTCTGCCCGGATGTCCGCCACCAACAACCTGAGGAATCACGCATGCTCGACAGCCTGTGGACCCCGACCGTCGCCGGAAAGATCTCCCTGCCGCACCGTCTGGCGATGGCCCCCCTGACCCGGAGCAGGGCCACGCCTGACGGTGTGCCGACCGAGCTGAACGCCGAGTACTACGCCCAGCGCGCCTCGCACGCCCTGATCATCACCGAGGGCACCCAGCCCTCCGCCGACGGCCAGGGCTATGTGATGACCCCGGGCATCTACACCGACGAGCACATCGCCGGCTGGCGCAAGGTCACCGACGCCGTGCACCAGGCCGGCGGACGCATCGTCATCCAGCTCATGCACGTCGGACGCATCTCCCACCCCGACAACACCCCCCACCACCGGCAGGCGGTGGCCCCCTCCGCGATCAGGCCGGCAGGCCAGATGTTCACCGGCTCCGGGATGCAGGCGATGCCCCAGCCGCGCGCACTGTCCACCGAGGAGATCGCCGCGACGGTCGACGGCTTCCGGCGGGCCGCCGCGGCAGCCATCGCGGCTGGCGCCGACGGCGTCGAGATCCACGGCGCCAACGGCTACCTGATCCACCAGTTCCTCTTCCCCAGCACCAACCAGCGCACCGACCAGTACGGCGGCTCCCTCGACAACCGCATCCGCTTCGCGGTGGAGGTCGCCACCGCCGTGGCCGACGAGATCGGAGCCGACCGCACCGGCATCCGGCTCTCCCCCGGCAACCCCTTCCAGCTCGGCGACCTCACGGAGCACGACACCCACGAGCTCTACCCGCACCTCGTACGCGCCCTCGCCCCCCTCGACCTCGCCTACCTGCACCTCGCCCACGGCGGCGACGAGGAACTCCTGGGCACGCTGCGCGAGCTGTGGCCGAACACTCTGATCCTCAACCGGGCCGGCACCGACATCGCCACCCGTGCCAAGGACATCGACAACGGCATCGCCGACGTCATCACCGTGGGCTCGATGGCCCTCGCCAACCCCGACCTGGTCGAGCGCATACGTGCCGGCGCACCCCTGAACACCCCCGACCCCGCCACCTTCTACGGCGGCGGCGCAGCCGGCTACACCGACTACCCCACCTACGCCGCCTGACCCAAGCGCCCGGCGCCCGAGGCAATCGCCTCCCTCGGGCGCTCCGGCGTACGCACGCCAGGGCATAGGTGCTGAACGTCCGCACGCGTACCGAGCGCGGGTCCTGGGGTGCGACCCGGGCGGCAACGTCGTCGATCACGGTGAGCACCCCGTCGGTGTACGCGCGTCGGGTCGCGTCCGTGCCGCGGGCGATCTCGTCGAGCAGGGCGGCCGACGGGCAGCCGTGCTCAGGACTGTCACGGTGCTGCACCGAGAGAGAGGCCCGCAGGATCTGCTCCATCCCGGCCTGGCCGGGCTCCGCCGCACCCACAGCCTCGCACTGCGCGCGCAACTGGTCGGCGACCGCCGTCGCGACCGGATCGTCCTTGGAGTCGAAAGGGGCGTAGTCGGTAGGCGGTCTCGACGTCGTCGAGCTGTGCCGGGTAGGGGTGTTCGGGGGCATGGCGGAAGTCCCACGACGAGCGAGCGGATCCCGGCGGCCTTCGCGATGTGCCCGGCGGCCTTGCGGTCCGAATGCATGGAGGCGGTGGCTGAGCCGCCGAAGTGGAAGTGCAGCAGCGCCCGGTCGGGGTCGGCGCCGGCGGGGATGGCCCAGAGGGCGGGGACGCCGTCGGCGTCGACCTCGGCGTAGGTGACCTTCCGGTTCGGTGGACGCCAGGTGGTGCGTCTCGGCGATGTCGCGCACGATGCCCAGGTCCAGGCCCGGCATCATCCACTTGGTGCGCACGCCGTCCAGGAACTGCGCGAACTCGATACGGGCGAGAGCGCGAGCAGGAGACGCGGCGGCGGATCAGCGAGACGGCTGGGCGTCGGTTCAAGAGCGACGGGATCGACGGTTCGGGGATCGCCGCGCTGATGGCCTGATGCCGGTCGCTCTTGTGGGGGCTGGACACGATGCGCCCCGCCCCCGGCGGCTGTCAGAACATCGTGTTGTCGTTGGCGGCGGTCTCGGGCACGGCCTGTTCGGAGCTCCAGTGCTCGACGATTCTGGCATCGCGGACCCGGAAGAGGTCGATGACCGACCGGCCACGCTCGCCCGGCGTGTCGACGTAGTGGCTGTGCACGGCGACCAGGTCGCCTTCGGCGATGACGCGTTTCGGTGTGACACTCGACTGCGGGAACTTGTCGAAGTAGCTGCCCAGGTCGGCCTTGAGGCCGGCCGCGCCGTCGGAGATGGTCGGGCTGTGTTCGTGGTAGTCGGCGCCGACGTAGGCGTCGATGGCGGTCAGGTCCTTGCGGACCAGCAGTTGGTCGACGAACGCGGTGACCAGTTCCTTGTGGTAGGCGCTGAACCAGCGCTGCCCGACCGCGTCGGTCCGCGGCTCGCTGAGCGTGGCGAACATGTCGTTGCCGTTGGCCGTGGTGGCGGGCACTTCCTGAATGACGTCCCAGTGCTCGGCGATCTTGCCGTCCTGGAAGCGGAACAGGTCGAACACGGCCAGACCCTCGGTGCCCGGCACCATGACGTAGCGGGAGTGCAGCAGCACCAGATCGCCGTCGGTGATGATCCGGCGGGGCTCGAAGGCGGCCTGCGGGAACTGCTGTCGCATGGCGCCGCTGAAGTTCTTGAGGGCGTCGGCTCCGTCGGGCGCCAGGGGGTTGTGCTGGATGTAGGAATCGGGCCGCACGACCCGATCGACGATGGCCGTGTCGCCGAGGACGAACACGTCATGCAG
The DNA here is from genome assembly GCF_043198595.1 of Streptomyces sp. NPDC048751. Taxonomy (NCBI): domain Bacteria; kingdom Bacillati; phylum Actinomycetota; class Actinomycetes; order Kitasatosporales; family Streptomycetaceae; genus Streptomyces; species Streptomyces sp. NPDC048751. The sequence continues at coordinate 68,520 of NZ_JBICUX010000026.1, read as the reverse complement.
CAGTTGCTTGGCAAGTTGTGCCTTGCTGTCTCGGACGGTCAGCACGATCTTGCCGGTGGTGCGGCCGGTCTCGCCGAGCGTGTGCGCCTTCGCGGCCTCGGCGAGCGGGAAGGTGGCCTCGACGTGGGCGCGCAGTGCGCCGGTCTCGACGAGGGCAGCGATGGCCTGCATGCCGGCGTGGTCGGCCTCGACCAGCAGCGACTCGTAGCGGATCCCCCGCTCGGCGATCGCCGCCAGTTCGCCGGCGTCGACGGGTACCGGAAGGATCGAGACGAGGGTGCCGCCCGGGCGCAGCACGGCCACGGATCGGGCGCGGGCGGCGGAGTCACGGGAGATCGGGTCGAGGACCACGTCGATGTCGCTGAGCACCTCGGTGAAGTCGACGCTGTGGTAGTCGATGACCTCGTCGGCACCGAGGGATCGCAGGAAGTCGTGTTTGGCGGCGCTGGCGGTGCCGATCACGTACGCGCCGCGGGCCTTGGCGATCTGCACGGCGAGGTGACCGACGCCGCCGGCCGCCGCGTGGATCAGGACTCGCTGCCAGGCCCGGACGCCGGCGGTGTCGACCAGTGCCTGGTAGGCGGTCAGCGCGGCCAGCGGCAGCGCACCGGCCTGGACGTGGTCGATGCCGGCGGGCTTGTGCGTGAAGACGCGGGCCGGCCCGGTCACGTACTCGGCGTGCGAGCCCACTCCGCCCGGGTAGGGCAGCATGCCGAAGACCTCGTCGCCGGGCTTGAACAGGGTGACGCCCACGCCGACGGCCTCGACGACGCCGGAGACGTCCCAGCCGAGCACCAGCGGCATCCGGGCGATGGTCGCGGACCGGGCACGGTTCCCCCAGTCGGTCGGGTTGACCCCGGCCGCGTGGACGGCGACCAGGATCTCGCTCACCCCTGGCGCCGGTTTGGGCAGCAGGGTCTCCTGCAGCACGTCGGGGGCGCCGTAGGTTTCCTGGCTGATGGCTCGCATGGTTTCGGTGTCCGTCATGGGCCCAGCCTGGCCGCCGTCACAGGCCCCTACAATGGCGTGATCGCCAATTTTCGACGGGATCCTGCCGTGATCAAGGTGCACCGCGTCGTTGTCCTCGCCTCGCACGGGGTGTACCCGTTCGACCTGGGCATTCCCCACCGCGTCTTCGGCGCTGCGGACGGCCGCTACGAGGTCGTGACCTGCACCATCGACGGTCACCCGGTGCGCACCAACGCGGACTTCTCCATCACCGTCGATCATGGCCCGGAGGCGTTGCGCACCGCCGACACCGTCATCATCGCGCCGTTCCACACCGGCAACCCCCGCCGTCAGACGCCGGTCGACCTGGCGCAAGTCCTCGCGTACGTGGCCCCCGGCACCCGGATCGTGTCGACCTGCACCGGCGCCTTCGTGCTGGCCGCGGCGGGGCTGCTCGACGGGCACCGGGCCACCACGCACTGGCACGCCACGGGCCTCTTCCGGGAGTGGTACCCGCAAGTGGAACTCGACCCGAACGTCCTGTTCGTCGACGAAGGCGACGTGCTGACCTCGGCCGGTGCCGCTGCCGGCATCGATGTCTGCCTGCACCTTGTCCGCAAGGACCACGGCAGCGAGATCGCCAACCGTGTGGCCCGCACCTGCGTCGTCCCGCCGTGGCGCGACGGAGGCCAGGCGCAGTACATCGAACACCCGGTCCCCGACGCAACGGCGAACGACACGTCCGCCGCCCGGCAGTGGGCGCTGCAGAACCTGCACAAGCCGCTGACGCTGAGCGACCTTGCAGAGCAGTCGAACATGAGCCAGCGCACCTTCGCCCGCCGCTTCAAAGAAGAAGTCGGCTTGAGCCCCGGACGCTGGCTCATCCAGCAACGCGTCGACCGGGCCCGGCAGTTGCTGGAATCCACCGACCTGCCGGTCGACGAGATCGCCGGCCAGGTCGGCTTCGCCGGCGGCACCTCGCTGCGCGAACACCTGCACGCCGCTATCGGCGTCACACCACTGGCCTACCGGCGCACCTTCCGAGGCCCACTGGCAACGAGCCGTGCCGCCGCGGCGGATGCTCGGCGGGACGGGCAAGCATGTCGCCCTGGACCGTAAAATTATGTACGTCATACCATCGGCCATGCTGGGGACCGGTATCGGTCGCGGGTATGACAGCAAACGCACCCGCGAGTCGAGCTGTGGCCGAACACGCTGATCCTCAACCGGGCCGGCACCGACATCGCCACCCGCGCCAAGGACATCGACAACGGCATCGCCGACGTCGTCGCCGTGGGCTCGATGGCACTCGCCAACCCCGACCTGGTCGAGCGCATCCACCTTCTAAGGCGGCGGCGCGGCCGGCTACACCGACTACCCCACCCACACCGCCTGACCACAGCCCCCGGCGCCCGAGGCAGTCGCCTTCCTCGGGCGCTTCGGCGTACGCCCGGCGCAGCCAAACAGCGGTGAACATGCACTCGCGACGCGAGCGGTGCACCGTCGATGACCACGAGGTCCCGTCCCGCGGCTCCGCATCCGGACTCGCCGCACGGGACGTGGACTCAGCCCCATCCCATGACTGAAGACGAGGCATCCGCATGACTGCATTCGAACTCGCCGACAAGGTCGTACTCATCACCGGCGGACTCGGCAGCGCCACGGCCCGAACCCTCCTCTCCCGCGGCGCCCAGGTCGGCATCGTGGATCTGCGTCCGGACACGCCGGAGATCGCGGCCGGCATCTCGTCGTCCCACGTCGTCGGCTCTACCGCGGACGTCTGCGACCGCAGCGCGCTCGACGATGCCGTGGCCCACGTGTGTGAGCGGTTCGGGCGGGTTGACGTCGTGATCTCGAACGCCGGCATCATGGGGCAGGCCTCCACACTTCCGTGCCACGCCCGCACCCGCGGTCGACAAGGTGCTGGCCGTGAACATCAACGGAGTCGTCAACACGGTCAGCGCGGCGATGGAGCAGATCATCGCCAACCAGGGCCAGGTCGTCCTGATCAGTTCCGTCTTCGCCTTCCTCAACGGTGTGGGGGCCATTCCCTACGCGATGAGCAAGTCCGCGGTCGAGCAGCTCGGGCGCGGACTGCGCGTGGAACTCGCCCGCCACGGCGCCTCCGCCACCACCGCCTACTTCTCTCTGATCCAGACGGACATGATCAGAAACGGCGTCGACGCGGATCCTGCGATCACTGAGATGCTAGCCAGGACATCGCCGCGGCCGCTGCTCAAGCGCCTGGAACTGGACCAGGCCGCCGAAGCCGTCGTGCAGGCCATCGAACACCGTTGACCCCGTGTGATCCGGCCGGCTCGCTGGCCCCGCTGTCCGTGCTGCGAGGAGTGATCAACCCGGCGATCGACGGGCGGCTGGCACAGGATCGCGTGCTGCACGCGATCCTCGGCAAGCTCGACGGGCGGTCAGGCCGCTGAGCAAGGTCGCAGCCGGCTGTCGGCACCGAAGCCGACCTGGCCCGCGATCTCGTCCGCCGGCAAGTCGGTGGTCTCCAGGAGGTGAGGAGCCCGGCCTACCCTCAGCTGATTCGGCCGGCGTCCCCCGCTCATGCCCACTCCTCGTGAAGCGGCGGGTGAAGGTGCCCAGGCTTCTCTGCCGTCACAGATTCATCCTGCCGCGTACACGCTACCGGCTACCGGGTGACCTTCCTGAGGTGGGTACGTGCGCGATGCCGTCGCATCCGGACCCACCTCGGGGACGGCTGCCTGTCTTGCTCTGCCGCCTGGGCCGAGGCAGCCGGCCTGATCAGGAGAGGTGGCGCCTGAGGATCTTGCCGGTGGAGGTCAGGGGCAGTTCGTCGACGAACTGGACGATGCGCGGGTACTTGTACCCGGCGAGCCGTTCCTTCGCCCAGGCCACGAGCTCGTCCTCGGTCGTGCCGCTGCCTGCCTCGCGCACCACGACGGCCTTGATCTCCTCGCCGTGGGACTCGTGCGGTACGCCGATCACAGCGACCAGCGAGACCGAAGGGTGCTCCATGAGGACTTCCTCGATCTCGCGCGGATAGACGTTGAAGCCACCCCTGATGATCATGTCCTTGGACCGGTCGACGATGTAGTAGAAGCCGTCCTCGTCCCTGCGGGCGAGGTCGCCGGAGCGGAACCAGCCCTCTTTGATCGCCTCGGCCGTCGCGCCGGGCCGCTTGTAGTAGCCCTTCATGACGTTGTGTCCCCGGATCGCGATCTCCCCGATCGCCTCGGGGCCACCCTCGGCATCCGACCAGTCATCGCGGATGAGCTTCATCTCCACGCCCGGAATGGGCACACCGATCGAACCGACGCGGGGCTCCTCGCCGAAACGGGAGAAGGACGCGATCGGCGAGGTCTCGGACAGCCCGTAGCCCTCGAGGATCGTCACACCGAAGCGGTCCTTGAACTGCTTGTGGATCTCGGCGGGCAGTGCCGCGCCACCGGCCACCGCCACGCGCAGGTTCGCCGCCAGGCGGGCGACGTCGACCGTCTCGTCGAGCGCCGCGAGCAGACCCCAGTACATCGTCGGGACCCCGGCGAAGAACGTCACGTCGTGGGCGAGCATGAGGCGCAGGGCCGCCTGCGCCTCGAACCTCGGCTCCATCACGATCGTGCCGCCGAACGCGAAGGCGCCGTTCTGGACGACGGTCTGGCCGAAGGCGTGGAACAGCGGCAGCACACACAGGTAGGTGTCGGGGCGCCCGGGATCGGCGGCGAACAGGTCGCGGCCGACGAGCGCGTTGTCGTACACGTTGCGGTGGCGCAGCTCCGCGCCCTTGGGGTGGCCGGTCGTGCCGGAGGTGTAGAGGACCACCGCGGTGTCGTCCTCGTCGCGCTCGAGTGTCCGGAACGTCACGGGCTGCTCGGCGACGACCGCCTGGTAGGACTCCGGTGTCCCGCCCCCGGCCGGGGCCGCGCCGCCGGCCTGGGCCGCGCCGCCGGCCTGGGCCGCGCCGCTCTCGATCAGGAAGAACTCGGTGCAGCCCTCGGCCGCCCGGAACCCCTCCCACGCGGCCTGTCCGATCGGCAGCTCCGGCGTGCCTTCGAACGCGAAGTACGCCTTCGCGTCCGAGTCGGCGAGGTGGTAGGCGATCTCGCCAGACCGCAGCAGCACATTCAGCGGCACGACCGCGGCGCCGGCCTTGAGGATGCCGAAGTAGACGCTGGAGAAGTGGGGCACGTTGGGGCAGGACAGTGCGACCTTGTCGCCCGGCTTGATCCCGCGCGAGACGAGCAGGTTCGCGACACGGTTGGCGGCGGCGTCGAGGGCGGCGTACGTGATGCGGTCGTCACCGAAGACGATCGCGGTGCGCTCCGGGTGTCGGGACGCGGTGTCCGTCAGCAGTCGTGACACGTTGCGGCTCGGGCTGAGCATCATTGCTCTCCTGGTCTGCGGGCGGGGGCGGTCGAGCCGGGCAACGGCCGAGGCCGCCACGTGGGCCCGTTCGATGGCCCGCGGATCGGCCACAAAATCACCTGTCGACCATAATATTACATGCGTCAGATCACGGATTAGGATGGGATACGAGGCAATGGCCCGGCGGAGTTGAGGGAGGAACCCTGTGGCGCGCTACACCAAGGAGCACAAGCAGGTCACGCGGCAGCGGATCATCGAGCGGGCCGGCCACCGGTTCAAGCAGGACGGCATCGACGGCTCCGGCATCTCCACGCTGATGTCCGACGCCGGGCTCACCAACGGCGCCTTCTACGCCCACTTCGAGTCCAAGGACGACCTCGTCGCCCACGTCGTCGCCGAGCAGCTGCGCGCGCAGGTCAAGCAGTACGGCACGCTGCGGCCCGGCCGCGAGGGACTCGAGGATTTCATTCGCTGGTATCTGTCGCCCGAGCACCGGGACAACCCCGGCGACGGCTGCCCGTCCGCGGCCCTGCTCGACGAGATCGGCCGCTGCGGTGACGCGACCAAGGATGCCTACACCGACGGCGCGAGGGCCATCCTGGACGAGCTCGCCGCCCGTCTGGCGCCCGAGGATCCGCAGTCCGCCCGGGGGCAGGCCATCGGGCTCTACACCATGGCGGTGGGAACGCTGCAGCTGTCCCGCGCGCTCTCCGACCGGAAGTTCTCCGACGAGGTCCTTGAGCAGGGGATCGAGAACGCCCTCGCCTTCGGGCGATGACGGTCAGTACCGGCTGGGTGAGCACCTGGCATGGGCCGGGACGCCGGCGCCGTGCACCCGCGTTTGCGCGCTCAGCCTGAGCGGGTGGTCCCTGGGGCGACTGCGCTCTCGGCAGCGACACCGACGCGACGGTCCTCCGCTCGTACGGCGGCCGGCGTCGCGCGCGTTCGGCATGCGCCGTAGCGGCAGCGCGCTCCTGGGCCTGGCGCCCGGACGGGACGCCGACCACACCGGTCTCCGCGTCGCCATCCTGCACGACAACCGGCTCGGCGCCGTTTGACGAGAAGCGAGCAGGCCGGTTACGTCGAACAGGTGACAGAGCCGCCCGCCCACCGGGCGTCACGGCTCTGGCCCACATCCTCGGCCCGTACGCAGACCGCACCGCGGCCCTACGGCCGGCCGAAGAACTCGAGAGCCGTCGGCACGAACTGCTCGTGGTACTGGAAGATGCCGCCGTGGCCGCCGTCGGGGTAGATCACCAGCTCGGAGTTGGGCAGTCGCCGGTCCATGTCGTACGAGTTCGACGTCGGAACCATCCTGTCGTTGTCGCCGTTGGCGACGAGCACGGGCTGCTGGATGCGGGAGAGATCCTGCGGCTTTGCCAGCCCCCAGCGGTGGATGGCCTTGAGCTGGGAGAAGTAGGAGGTGAGGCGGATCGCCTTGTCCCGGTCCTTGGTGCGCTCCTTCAGGCGGGCCAGGAACTCCTTGCCGGCCCGAATCCCGTTCGGGGTGCGGGTGAAGAAGAGGAACTGCTTCACGTCCTGAAGGGTGAGCAGTGCCCGCAGGGTGTCGTAGTGCGAGATCCGGGTCACGTTCTTGATGCCCTCGCCGCCGGCCGGACCGGTGCCCGCGAGGATCAGCCTGCGGATGAGCTGCGGGTCGGTCTCAGCGATCACCTGGGCGATCATGCCGCCCATCGAGAAGCTGAGGACGTCGACCTGCTCGAAGCCCAGCGCCCGGATGAAGGTGACGGCGTCCTTGGCCATCTCCTCGATGGTCTTCGGCGTCACGCCGCTGGACGCGCCCACGCCCCTGTTGTCGAACGTGATCACCCGGTGCTTGGCGGCGATGCCGTCGACGACCCGGGGGTCCCAGTTGTCCAGGACCGCGGCGAGGTGGGTGATGAAGATGACCGGCATGCCGGTCCGGGGGCCGAGGTCACGGTAGGCGAAGGTCACTCCGTCGGCGGCGACGGTGCGGGTCTGCGCGTTCTTGTACGACGTCACCACGTCACCTTGTGTTTCGCGTGCGTTCACGGTCGTGCCCTTCGATGTGTGGGTTACCGCCACCGTGCGCCAATTTCTGCTTCCTCGCAGGTGGGCGTAGAGCGGGCAGTGCTCCTGTGTCTCCCGGCCGCGGCTGCAGCCCGGAGTCGACGGTCAGAGGAGGCTCACGGAGAACCGCCTGGATCAGGCCTCTGAACAACCCGTCGACCATTGAAGTATGACCATAATTTCATCAGGGTGCAAGTGGTAGGGCCGAACGAGATGCACTGCTGTGGAATCACGGGTTCCGCCGGGCTTCGCGGCGCACAGCACAGCGCACCACCAGGGCAGGAGCGGCTCACCTGCACCGGCGGCTGAGAGACTCTGGTCGGGACCGGCGAGTCGCGGACGTCCGGCCCCGGACCGGGGACAGCCGACGATCTGTACAGCGGTCATGGCATCGATGCCCGGCGTGAGGACGACGCCTGGCTGCGCCCGGATTCCAGGACGAGGGCCGGCCGGAGTGCACACCGTGGACCACGACGACGCCCGCCACCGGTACGGCGCAACTCCCGCCTGAACCCGCAGCGCACCTAGTGCAGCGCTTGCGGCGCTCGTCGGCAACACCGTCGGCCTGACCGGGGAAGGCCGCTCCATGGCGACGCTGGAGCTCATGGGACGTCAGATCGCACTCCTCGACACCCTCCGGAAGCTCGACCGGCCCTTCGTCGTCCTGGTCCAGGGCAAGCCCTCGACCCTGCCCGCCCGGGCACTCGGCGCCGACGCCATCGTCCAGGCCTTCACCCCGGGATGCAGGCGGCCGGGCGGTCGCCGAGCCTTTGCTCGGGCGCACCGAGCCGAGCGGGCGGCTGCCGGTCCAGTACCAACCAGGTCCGGGGGCAACACGGCTACAGATGCGCCGATCTGACACAGGATCCGCTGTTCGCCTTCGGCGAGGGCCTCAGCTGCACGGCGGTGCACGACTCGGACCCGACGATCCAGAAATCCGTTGTCACGTCCACGGGACGCTGCGGGCCACGGTGCCGCTGACCAGGACGGGCCGCCGTCCCGCACGGGAGACTGCGCAGGCGTATGCCCGCGACCGCGTCACGAGCGTGACGTGGACCGATCGCGAATGAAGGCCTTCACCCAGGTCGACGTCGAGCCGGGCGAATGGGTCGAGGTGATGATCCTCGTTCCCGCCGGTGACTGCACCCTCGTCGCCGCTCGGGACGCCGCGTCGTCGGACCGGGTGAGTTCGATCTCCTGCTCGGCAGCAGCTCACGCATCGAGGACCTCCGCGCCGCCGCCTTCACCGTCGACCACCTGCACGGAGCGAGCGCTACGGCATCCCCTGGACGGGCCCGGCAACGCGGTGACGCCCGGGGCGTGTGATCGTTTCACTGTGAGCGCGCGGGACGGGACGCTTCACGGTCTCTTCGTGAGACCCGGCACCGAGACAAAATTGCGTGCCGCCGAAAGTCCCGTCGCCGGACACCGCCGACGACGGGAGCAGACCTGCGGACCCCTGTCCGCAGGACAGGCACGAGGTGACGGCAGGGGGACGACCAATAATGGGTGCCGCCTGCCGTGACCTGCGGACCCCTGTCCGCAGGACAGGCACGAGGTGACGGCAGGGGGACGACCAATAATGGGTGCCGCCTGCCGTGTCGGGGAGCGCTACGAGGCCACGTGCCGGTACGCACCGGCTGCCCAGGCTCGACGGAGATGACGGCCGAAGCCGTGCAAGGGCCGCCTCACGGCTGTGAGGCGGCCCTTGCACGAAGGCTGACCGGCCGTCGCCCGAGGTTCGGGATCGGCGGCGCGGTCGGCGTCTTCAGGCGGCGAGGAAGTCGGCCACCTGCTTGGTGAAGGCCCTGGCGTGCTGGAAGAGGAAGGCGTGGCCGGCGTCGCCGTAGAGGAGGAGGGTGGCGTCGGCCAGGTGCTGGACGGCGACGTAGGACGCGTGGGCGGGGACCATCACGTCGTGCAGGCCGTTGGCGTACAGGACGGGGTGCTTGATGGACTCCAATTCGGCCCGTACCTCGTCGAAGGGGGCTGCCAGGAGCTGGCCGATCGCGGCGAGCATGCCCTGCGCCGTCGCCTCGGTGACCGCGGGGCCACCGGCGGCGAGCCGGGGCGCGACGTGGGCGAAGTGCTCGCGCCCTGAGGCGCGGGCCGCTTCCGTCTCCGGGTAGAACAGGTACAGCATGTCCTCCTGGTCGGCGTCGGGCTTGGCCATGATGCCCAGGACCTTCTCGCTCGCCTCCGGCGCACCGGGCACCCAGCCGGTCGGGCCGCTGCCCGCCACGATGATCTTGCGCACCAGCTCCGGGCGACGCGCGGCCAGGCGCTGGGCCACAAAGCCCCCCAGAGACCAGCCGAGCACGTCGGCCCGCGCGAGGCCGAGGGCCTCGACGAACTCGGCGGCGCCCTCGGCGAATCCGTCGAGGGAGTCGCGCGGCTCGCCGGTGGTGTAGCCGACGCCGACGTTGTCGAACACGATCACGTCGTGGTCGGCGGCCAGGTAGTCCAGGAACTCCGGGTCCCACCAGTCGATGGTCGCCCGGAAACGCTGCAGCAGGACCAGCGGGACACCGCCCTGCGGACCCATGCGCCGGTAGGTGAAGGTCGCGGAGGGCCCCTCCACGGTGAGGTTCTCGGCCTTGTCTGCCAGATAGGTGCTCATGACGTCCTTCTCTTGTGGGCGGGTGCCCGTCATGTCTCGCGGGTCCACTCACGCAGCACACCAAGACATGCCGGGTCTGCGGGGTCGCTGCCCTCGGCTGCCCCATGCGGCGAGCCAGGGTTGTGGATCAGGCCGACGGCCTGCTCGGATCACTCGGTCACCGGCTCGCTCCGATCACCCCGGAATCCACCGCGCCGAGCCGCAGGGCAATTAAATTATGCTCATAATACTAAGCAGGGGCGACTCGGGCGCGCAAGGGGGGTTCCTGTGGCGAGTGGAACCCGCGGCCCGGCCGCGGAACCGCCTGCGGGCCGGCGGCGCAAGCGGTTCGGCGCGGGGGGAGCCGAGGGACGGCGGCCCCGCCCCGCCCGCGAGAGCGCAGGAATTCGGGGTCATTGAATTACGTTCACAATACAATACATTGGAGGAGCCGACGGAGGGCGAGCGGCCCACCCGGCGCGCAGAGGAGTGTGCGGTGCGATACAGGAAAGAGCACAAGCAGGCCACCCGGCAGAGGATCATCGAGACAGCGGGCCGCCGCTTCAAGGAGGACGGCATCGACGGCTCGGGCATCGCGGCGCTCATGAAGGACGCCGGGCTGACCAACGGCGCTTTCTACACCCACTTCACGTCCAAGGACGACCTGGTGGCCACCACGATCGCCGACCAGCTGCAGGCCCAGAACGCGAGCATCGTCGCGCACGCGCAACCGGGTCGCGCCGGCCTCGAACAGATCGTGCGCTGGTACCTGTCTCCCTGGCACCGTGACAGCCGTGACGTCGGCTGCCCCTCCGCCGCCCTGCTCGACGAGATAGGGCGCTGCACACACCCGACCAAGCAGGCGTACACCGAGGGCGTACTGGTAGTCGCCGACGGCATCGCCGCCCGCCTGGCGCCCAACGACCCGCTCTCGGTCCGCCCCATGGCACTCAGCTCCTACGCCATGATGGCCGGCACACTCCAGCTCTCGCGGGCCCTCGCCGACCCGCAGCTCGCCGACCAAGTCCTCGACCAGGGCATCCACAACGCCCTCGCGCTCCTGGGCATCGAACACGAAGGGGACACCAGGACGGCGCACTGACCGGCATACACACAGGCACCGCGGAGCGCGCGCCGCACCGCACACGCCGCGCCAACCCCTCACCTGCGGCGCGACACCCCTACGGGAAAAGGCTTCCACTCGACACCCGGAGCCTGCACGCGGCCCCGTCCACCCGACACCCCTTCCCGCAGGGGCCTGAAGCCGTAACGGTCACAGAGCCCGGACGCGTCTGATCAATCGCCTGCCGGTGACGCTGTACGCATGACCGTCAGAGCAAGGGCATGAGGACGGCGTCGACGATCGCCGCGATGTCGTCGTCGCCGACCTGCCGGTCGCGGACAAGCCCCCAGTGGAGCAGGAGGGCGAGGGCGGCGGAGACCGCGATCGGGTGACCTCCTGACGGATCGCCCTGGCGCGGGGGCAGTTCGCCGCGCTCCACTGCGTGCGCCAGCACGCCCTCGACGGCCTGGTGCAGGGAGTCGACATAGCGCTGCCTAACGAGGCTGCACAGTTCCGGCTCCTGGCGAGTCGTGTCGTGCAAGGCCGAGAGCAGGTCGACTCGAGAAGCGTCCTGGCTCCACGTGGCGCGGGTCATCGTCGCGATGAGTTCCTCGCGGAGTCGGCCGGGCCCGATCGTGACCGGCACGAGGTCGTCGGTGAGACCGGCGTGGTCCAGCGCCTCCGCGGCGAGTTCCGCGCGGGACTTCCAGCGCCGGTACACGGTCGCCTTGCCCACCCCGGCTCGTGCCGCGGCCTTGTCCATGGTCAGTGCCGGATATCCGCCTTCGGCGAGCAGCTCCGTGGCCGCGCGCAGGATCTGGGCGTCCCGGGCGGGGTCACGTGGCGGGCCCGAGGCGCCCGGGGGACGCCGCAGTTGCGCCCACGGCTTTCACCACGCCACCTCACGATCCAGAATCAGGCATTCCGACAACCCGAGACGGAAGTGTTCCGGGTTCACGCTAGCAGTGGCCAGCCTCCATGCGGATCGATGAGGTTCTGACCGCGATGCCATGAACTCCCAGGTGGCTCAGGCCGGATGGGTTACTCCCGCTCAGCATCATGGAAGCGACGCTGTTGACGATCTTTAGCTCGTCAACTTCTCGCAGAGTTGACAGAGTTGGCTCATCGGGCGTGGTGGATGCCCGGGCGTGTCGCCCGGCGGGAAGCATTCACTGAGGCGGAGACGTGGGTTCCGGCTGCGGTCAGCACATGCTGGACGTGGGTTTCGGCAAGGCCACGGTAACGGCATTTCCGCAGGCCGTGGGCGTGGACAGTTTCGGAGACTGTGCCCTCGCATCCTGCGCGGATCGCATATCGGCGCCGCCAGTGGTCGGTGTACTGCTCGCGCCGGATCCGAGTCTGGCTACTGCTCGAATCTCAGACCAGCTCACCAGGCCCCTCAAGTCCCCAGAAGCCTGGTGTCAACACGGCCCGCGTGCGCAGTTCCTCCGCGACGAGGTGGGCCAGCCCTCTGGATTGTCCGCTCCGGGTCGTGTGCTCGTGCCGCGCCACAGGATCCCCTCCGCAAGGCCATTGCTGTACACCCGTCCCCAGCCTATGGTCTGCCAAATATAATATTACGACCACCATTCCACTCGGCGCCGTCAGTGTCAGAGATGAGGCATGCCGTGAGCGACGTCCCCTTCCAGTCCGCCATGCAGCAGTCACGCGCACTGGCCGCGGGTGAGATCTCAAGCCGGGAACTCGTCGAGATCTATCTCGAGCGGATCGCCGTCCACAACACCGCACTGAACGCGGTGGTGACCCTGGACCCTGAGCGTGCCCGCCGCGAGGCGGGGGAAGCCGACGCCGCGCGGGCGGCGGGGCAGGACCTCGGGCCGCTGCACGGCGTGCCGATCACGGTCAAGGACAGCTACGAGACCGCAGGCATGCGCACCGTCTGCGGGCGCATGGATCTGAAGGACTACGTGCCCGACCAGGACGCCGAAGCGGTCAAGCGGCTGCGCGCGGCCGGCGCAGTGATCATGGGCAAGAGCAACATGCCTCCGGGCAACCAGGACGTCCAGGCCGACAACCCGGTGTTCGGCCCCTCATCAAACCCGTGGGACCGAACCCGCACCTCGGGCGGATCCGCCGGAGGCGGCGCCGTCGCCACCGCCGCAGGCCTCACCACGTTCGACTTCGGCTCGGAAATCGGTGGATCGACCAGGATCCCGGCCCACTTCAACGGCCTGTACGGCCACAAGTCGACCTGGCGGTCGATCCCCCTCATCGGACATGTTCCCTACGGCCCGGGCGCTGGACGATGGACGGAAGCCGACATGGCCTGCGGTGGCGCCCAGGTCCGAGACGCCCGTGATCTCGTCCCGATCCTGCGGGCGACGGTCGGGCCGGCCGACTACGACGGTGGTTTCAGCTACACGCTCGCACCGCCGCGCGCGAGAAGGCTCGCCGACTTCCGGGTCGCCGTCTGGAGCGAGGATCCCTCGTGTCCGGTCGACAGCGACATCATGGAGGCCATGGACGACGCGGTCACCGTGCTACGCAGGGCCGGTGCAAAGATCACCGTCCAACCCGCGAGCCTCCCCGTCGACATCGCGACGAATCACCACAAGGCCTTTTCGCCCCTGCTCTTCGGCGCGGGCGACCGCACCGGCCTCGCCCCTGCCCCCAGTGCCGCGACCCTGGCCCGGTTCGTCCAGCACCCGCGGGGCGACGCCCGACCCGCCCTGCGCGGAACCTTCCAGTCCCACTTCCACTGGCTGCAGGCCCACATGGTGCGCAACGAGATCCGGCAGCGCTGGTTCGAGTTCTTCCAGGACTTCGACATCGTGCTCATGCCGGTCACGCCGACGGCTGCCCCCGCTCATCACAACAAACTGATCGACTGGTTCGGGCGGCCCTTCGAGGTCGACGGTGTACGACGCCCTTACTGGGACCAGGTCAAGTGGAGCGCCGTCGCCAACGTCTCCGGAGGGCCGGCAACGACCATCCCCGTGCGCAAGAGCAGAAGCGGACTGCCCATCGGGCTGCAGGCCATGGGCCCGAGCGGAGGCGATCTCACCATCATCGAATTCGCCGCGCTGCTCGGCCGGGAAGTAGACGGGTTCGTGCCGCCTTGGGCCCTCGTCCAGATCTGACCGCCCAACCCGGGGAACCAGGAAAACGACGCACACCACCCGACCCGCACGTGTCACGGCTGCCGCCGGATTCCGCCTGCCACTTCTCCAGAGCACACCGCGACCTCGTCAGCGACGACCGCATCGCACACGACGTCTTCGGCGCCGCAGCCAACCGGATCGCGACCCAGCCAAGGTCGTGGCCAGGTCGTAGATCTCGTACAGGGCGATCCTGCCGGGCCCTCCTGTTCGGGGAAGCCCGGATACCCGCCTGCTTGTGGTCACGCTGGGGGCGACACTGACGGCCCGCGTTCCTGTAGACGCCTGAACCAAGGACATCTCGGCGTTGAGCTTCTCGAAGGCCTCCGAGAACCCCGCCCCGGATCGCCCCGCACCAAAGGATCAGGGCCCTCGGAAGCTCGAGGGCGCGAAGCCGTCCGAGCACCCACGGGCCCTGTTGCCGCGTGACGAGCACATCCCGCTACATGTTGATCATGTGGCCGGCGAGGCCGTGGACGGCTTCCTTGACCGCTTCACCGAGGGTGGGGTGGGCATGGACGTTGCGGGCGACCTCGTGGACCGTGAGGTCCCACTGCTGGGCCAGGGTCAGCTCGGGCAGGAGTTCGGTGACGTCGGGTCCGATGAGGTGACCGCCGAGGAGCTCGCCGTACTTGGCGTCGCTGATCAGCTTCACGAACCCGCTCGCGTCGCCCAGGCCATGGGCCTTGGCGTTCGCGGTGAACGGGAACTTGGCGACCTGGACGTCGAAGCCCTTCTCCCGTGCCTGCGCCTCGGTGTAGCCGAAGCTGGCGATCTGCGGCTGGCAGAAGGTGGATCGCGGGATCATCACGTAGTCCAGCTCCATGGTCTCCGCGTCCGCGATCGTCTCGGCGGCGACCACTCCCATCGCCTCGGCGGCGTGCGCGAGCATCAGCTTCGCGGTGACGTCGCCGATGGCGTAGATGTGCGGAACCGAGGTGCGGCAACGGCCGTCGACATCGATCGCGCCGCGCTCGGTGAGGCGCACGCCGGTGTTCTCCAGGCCGTAGCCGGTGACGTTCGGCGCGAAGCCGATCGCCTGCAACACCTTGTCCGCCTCCAGGACCTGCTGCGCGCCGTCCTTGCCGGTGACCGTGACCCGGACCTGCGCGTCCGAGTCGTCGATCGACTCGACACGCGTCGAGGTCAGCACCTGGATCCCCAACTTCCGGTAGTGCTTGGCGAGTTCAGCGGAGACCTCGACGTCCTCCAGCGGGGCGATCCGGTCCAGGAACTCCACGATCGTGACCTGCACACCGTAGTTGTGCAGGACATACGCGAACTCGACGCCGATCGCGCCGGCACCGGCGATCACGATCGACTGTGGCAGGTCCTCGGCGAGGATCTGCTCCTCGAACGTCACCACGCGCGCCGTGCGGCGGGTGCCGGGCAGCAGCTTGGGGCTCGCCCCGGCGGCGATGATGCAGTGATCGAAGCCGATGGTGCGGGTGTTGCCGTCGAAGTCGGCCACCTGGAGCGTGTGCGGGTCGAGGAAGGTGCCGCGACCGCTGATCTCTGTGATCTTGTTCTTCTTCATCAGGTAGTGGACGCCCTTGACCCGGCCGTCCGCGACCTTCCGGCTGCGGCGGAATGCCTCCCCGTAGTCGAAGGAGACCTCACCCTCGACCTTGATGCCGAAGGTCTTCGCCTCGCGCGTGAAGAGGTGCGCGAGCTCGGCGTTGCGCAGCAGGGCCTTGGTGGGGATACAGCCCACGTTCAGGCAGACGCCGCCCCAGTACTTCTCCTCGACGACCGCGACGCTCTTGCCCAGTTGGGCGGCCCGGATGGCGGCTACGTATCCGCCGGGGCCCGCGCCGAGTACGACGACGTCGAAGCGCTCACCCTGCTCGTCCATGGACGGCTTCCTTTCCGCTGGGACGGCCCGCCCCCGCGAAGGGCGGACGCACTCCCGATCGAACGATCTGTTCATCAACACGCCGGCGGCGGCATCCGCCACCTCCCGCAGCGGGGAAACGGTGGAGGCGACCGTATGGTCCGCCATCTCGGCAGCGGCTTCCCGACGTCAGCTTCAGCGTCGCGGCGCGGTGATCTATGCCCGCTCAGTCCTCATCGACGGCGGGCCGACGCCCCGTCGGCTTCGTGTACTCCGGCCTCGGCGGCACCGAGCCTGAGAGTGTCGAGGCCGAAGGCGGCGACCGGGCCGTGCGCACCGGGCTTGAGGACGGCATCCGGTTGAGCCGCGCGGGCGGCGCCCCATGCCAGGAGGGATCCCGTCATCTCGTACGGGTCGGGTCCGGTGAGCGCCGTGGTGGCCAGGGGGCGGCCGTGGCCGTCACGAGCGACTGCGATCACCAGGGAACGGCCGTCGGGATCCGGCTCGCGCTGCGAGCCCGGGAGCCGCTCGGAGCACCGTTCCAGGGCGGCCCGCACCTTCGCCGAGCGCAGCAGGGGTGCCTGGAGTGTGGCGGCTATCTGCACCGGGCGCGTCCACCGTCCGAGCCACCCGAGGCCCACCTCGACGCTCTCCAACTGGGGGAAGGCCTCCGGCAGTCCGAGATGCTCCGTGCCCGGGACGGTCATGGCCGCACGTTTCACACCGCCGTAATGGAAGGTACGCACCCGCTTGCCGACGCGCTCGTCGACCACACGGGCGGTGGCCCAGGGACGCGGGCTGCGGTAGGCGAACCCGTCCTCGGCCGCCGCAGCGACCAGCGTCTGACGTGTGCCTCCCGTGGTCAGGGTGTACGCGTCCCGCAGGGTGCTCCGGTAGAGCAGCTCGTCGCCCTGCCCGCCACGGGTGATGAAGTAGCCGGCCTCCACGTGGCGTGCCCGCTCGCCCGCCCGCGTCAGGGCGAGCGCGCCGGCGAGGTTGCCCGGCACGTAGTCGTAGCCGAACGCGGGCACAAGGGTCGCTCCCCGGACGGACGCGACGGCGTCCAGCTCAAGGAGGACGCGGCGGGCGAAGGTCCCCTCCCCCGTCGAGTCGAAGTAGTGGGCCCCCGCCCGCGCGGCAGCCGTGACCGCGGCCATGCCGAGCCGCATGAACGGGCCGATCGTGGAGACGACGACATCGCTGGGCTCCAGGAGGCGCGTGAGGTCGGCCGTCGAGGTGACGTCGACCTCGGCCACCGGCAGGTCCGCCTCGAAGCGGTCGGCCAGGGCCAGCATCCTGGTCCGGCTCCGCCCGACCAAGGTCGGCTTCTCCCCTCGTGCGAGCAGTTCCTGGAGCACGCGCTGCCCGGTGTACCCCGTCGCACCCAGCAACACGATCCTGCGCTTTTCCACGGCTCCGCCTGCCTTCCGGAAGGGCACTGTCACGACTACTGACCCTTAGTCATCCGGCGGGTACGCGTCTGCGGCGCGGACGAATGCGCCCTGCGCTTCGTTGACCGCTCCCCCGCCCGCAACCGCCGCTGGTGCTCCATGTCCCGCTGCGGCAACCGCACAAAGGTCCGCCTCCACCAGGCCCGGGCCAGACGGAGTGAGCACACCCCGGCAGACTGAGCCCCAAGAGCTCCTGGCACCACCGCGGTCAGGTCACTCGGCGGACCTCAGACGAAAGGCGGGGCCGGGGACGCTCTCGATGTCTTCCGGCTGTACGGCGTGGCCCCGGTCGCAGCGGATCTGGGCGTCGACGTGCGCGCCGCATCCACGGTGTCTGGACAGCATGGCCGGGCCCTCCGGGTCGGCGCGGTAGCGGTCGCCCCACTGCAGGAGCCCCATCACGGCCGGGACCAGATCCACACCCTTGGGGGTGATCACGTACTTCGGCCGGCTCCGCGAGCCCGGCTCCTTGTAGGTCTCGGTGGCCAGGATCCCTTCCTCCACGAGCATCTTGAGCCGCGCCGCGAGGAGGTTGCGGGGACAGCCGAGGACGCGTTCGAACTCGCTGAAACGGGACGAGCCGTAATAGACCTCGCGCAGGATCAGGATCGTCCACTTCTCGCCCACTACCTCAAGGGTCCGGGCGATCGAGCAGTTCGACGCGTCCCGGTCGAGCCGGGGGTCCACGCCGGCGTCCTGCAGAGCTTCGGTCGTCGCATCCATGGACTGATTCTAACCTCATCTGAGTTTACTTTTCCATACTCAGCAAGTAGCGTCATGGTCGGCACATCAACCCGGCCGCACACGAGAAACGGGCGCGCAGGGGGACCTGCCGGAAGAATCGCATCAACCACCCGGACACCCACACAGGAAGGCCGCCGGCATGAAGGCGTTCGTCGTCGAGAAGTACGGCAAGGACGGCGTCCGCGCCGCAGAGGTACCCGAGCCCACAGTCGGAGACCGCGACGTCCTGGTCAAAGTGAGCGCCGCCGGCATCAACCCGCTGGACAGGATGGTCCGCAACGGGGAGTTCAAGCAGCTCCTGAAGTACAAGCGCCCGTTCGTGCTCGGCCACGACGTGGCCGGCGTGGTGACCCGGGTCGGCTCCGCCGTACGCGGCATCGAAGTCGGCGACGAGGTCTACGCCCGTCCGCGCGACCTGCGGGTAGGCGGCTTCGCGGAGTTCATCGCGATCGACGTGGACGATGTCGCGTCCAAGCCGGCCTCTCTCTCCCTGGAGGAGGCGGCCGCGGTGCCGCTGGTGGCCCTGACCGCCTGGCAGATCCTCGTCGAGCGCGCGCACGTGAAGCCGGGGCAGAAAGTGCTCGTCCACGCCGGAGCCGGCGGCCTCGGGTCGACGGTCATCCAGCTCGCCAAGCACCTCGGCGCCACGGTGGCGACGACCGCGAACACCAGGTCCGAGGAGTTGGTCAGGAGCCTCGGCGCCGACGTCGTCGTCGACTACACCAAGGAAGACTTCTCCAAGGTGCTCTCGGGCTACGACCTGGTGCTGGACTCCGTGGGCGGGGCGAACCTCGAGAAGTCGCTGACCGTACTGAAGCCCGGCGGCCTGGCCATCAGTGTCGTCGGCCCGCCCGACGCCGCCTTCGCCAAGCAGCTCGGCGCCCCCGCCTTCCTGGGCCTGGTCATGAGCACCCTCAGCCGCAAGATCCGCAAGCAGGCCAGGGCGCTGGGCGTGCGCTACGAGTTCCTCTTCATGCAGGCCAACGGCTCCCAGCTGCGCAAACTCGGCGCCCTCTACGACAGCGGGAAACTCCGCCCGGTCATCGACAGCACCTTCCCCTTCGACCAGACGCTCGAGGCGATGGCATATGTCGAGCAGGGCCGCACCAAGGCCGGCAAGGTCGTGGTCTCCATGGTTTCCGGCAACCGCTGAGACGCGGCCGGCAACAGCCCCTCCGTTCCGGCACGGTCATCAGAGGACGACCCCGTTGGCGGTCCACATCGCAACTATGTCGCGGAGAGCTGCAGTTGCAGGGGTTCGGGTCATTCGGCACGCCGTATGCCCGCGGCGCAGCGCGGCGCGCGGCTTGAGATGCCCGCGCGAAGTGTGCCCTGCCGCCCCAAATCCCGGTAGATCGTTCCTCGCCACTACTCGGTCCAGAACGCGCGCAACCGCGACAACGGTGGCACGCTGTCGCCGTGGTCGATGAGATCCGGCTCTGTACGGACGCGGTGAGACCGCTCCCATCAGCGGCAAACCGGCTGTCATGGACAGTATGGCTGCCGCATGGCTCCCGGCCCGGTCGAACATCTGCCGCGGCAGTCTGCGAGGCCATACGTTCCCGTTTCGTTGACGCGCGGCCCTTCTGCCCCTCCCCTCGCGCAAGGCGATGTCCTGCTCACGGCGGACGTGTTCAGGACGGCAGCGTCCGTCCGCCGAGCGACGTACGTTGCCAGGTGGGAGTGCGGTCCTTGTCGACCAGGGCGGCCCGGACGCCCTCCAGGAAGTCCGGCGTGCGGATGGTCGTGCGCGTGAGGGCGAGTTCGGCCTCCAGGCACTCGCGCAACGTGCGCTGTCTGCCTCGGGCCAGCAGGGCGTGGGTGATCTCCAGGCTCTGCGGCGAGGCGGACTCCAGGGCGCCCAACGCGGCTGCCGCCCAAGGGGTGTCGAGGTGACGCAGGCGTTTGTCGATCTCGCCGAGGGTCGACGCGCCGAAAGCCCAGTCCACGTCCCCGCGAACCTCCGCCAGCCTGCTCTCCGCCACCGGGGAACGGCCGGCGAGACGGTTCAGGACGGCGTCCACCGGCTCATCGGGGCTGTCGGCCAGGGCGTCCCCCGCCGTGTCCAGCAGGTCCGCGGGAACGAAATGCGTGGCCAGCCCCGTGTACAGGGCGTCGGCCGCGTCGATCCTCTGCCCGGTCAGTCCCAGGTACATGCCGATCGCGCCGGGCAGCCTCGGCAGGAAGTAGCTGGCCCCGATGTCCGGGAAGAACCCGATCCCGGTCTCGGGCATCGCCAGCACCGCGCGTTCGGTGACGACACGGAAGCCACCGTGGACCGACAGCCCCAGACCGCCGCCCATGCACAGGCCGTCGATGAGCGACACGACCGGCACGGAATACTCGGCGATCCGGGCGTTGAGCCGGTACTCGGAGGCGAAGAACCGCTCACTGGCCTCGGCATCGCCGGCGAGGCTGTGCTCGCGGATCGTGCGGATGTCCCCACCGGCGCAGAACGCCTTCGTGCTGGTACTGGCGAGCACCACGGCGGACAGCGGTGCGTGCTCCCATGAGGCGAGCGCACGGTCGATGGCGGAGACCATGTCTGTGGTCAGGGCGTTGAGCGCCCTGGGCCGGTTCAGCAGGATGCGGCCGACGCCCCGGTGGATGTCGGCGAGAATCTCGGCCGCAGCGGTATCAGGCATGGCTGGTCATCTCGTCCCCGCGGACCTGGCTGTCGTGGCCATCACGTTCCTTGACTCGCTGTCGGCGCCGCGGGCTTGAGGGGTAGGCACCAGGCACCTCAAGATCCTTGCACAAGGCGCGGAGCGGCTCGACGAGCTTACCGGCGGCCACGGCGGGGCTGCGGCACCGCCTTCACCCCCCGGCCCTGGGACGCGTTCGCCGCCGGTACCCCAGGCTCCAGGTCGAACTCATCACCGCGACACGGCAGCTCGCCCTGCGCCCGTCCGATTTCGATCCTGCTCTCGTCATCGGCGTTCCCTCCAGCAGCCGCCTTGTGACCGAGCACCTCACCGACTGCACGACCTCGCACTGGATCAGAGCGGACCACGTCTCACCCCCGGCCTCCAGGGCCCGGGGCGATGGTCTCCCCGGTCGAGATGGGGCCCATCTCCGATGCCCTGAAGGGCTTCCTCGCATCCATGAGGCTGATATCATCTGAGTTTACTTTTCTATACTCAGCCAGTAGCGTCATGACCGGCACATCGACCCGACTGCCGCAGGGGAACCCGGCACGGCACCCGTCCGAGAAGGAGCACCACCATGGGAGTAAGCCCACAGGCACACGAGTTCGCGGAGTTCCTCGCGAGCGTGAGCGCGAAGTCGGCGACACCCGGCCTCGATCTGGCCGTCATCCGCGACATCGTCGACTCGAACCACAAGGCGTCGAGCGAGCCGGAAGGCGTCACCTACGCCGAAGTGGACGCGGGCGGCGTCCCCGCCCTGTGGGCCATCCCCGAGGGCGCCGATCCCGACCGGGCGCTGCTCCACTTCCACTTCGGCGGATCCGTCACCGCCTCCATGCACTCCGACCGCAAGGCCGCCGGCCACATCGCGAAGGCGGCCGGCGCCCGCTCGCTGGTCGTGGACTTCCGCCTGGCGCCCGAACACCCCTACCCCGCTCAGCTCGACGACGCCGAGACCGCCTACCGGTGGCTGCTCTCGCAGGGCTACCAGCCCCAGAACATCGGCAGCACCGGCCACTCGATCGGCGGCACCCTGGCGGTGATGCTGCCGCTGCGCCTGCTCGCCAACGGCGAGACCACGCCCGGCGCGATCGTCAGCGTCTCCCCCTGGACCGACCTCACGCTCCAGAACCCGGCAGTGGACGCCAACGAGACGAACGACAAGATGCTCAGCCGGAGCACGCTGGAGCTCTTCCGGGGCGCCTGGCTGCAGGACCCCGCCGTGGACTTCACATCCCCCGAGATCAGCCTCGTGAATGCCGACCTGACCGGCCTGCCGCCCACGCTCGTCCACTACGGCGAGTACGAGACCCTCGCCGACGACGGTGCGCAGCTCGGCCGCCGCCTCGCGGACTTCAAGGTGACTTCCGAGGTCCACGCGATACCCGAGGGGCAGCACTCGTTCGTCCTGGGCGCGGGGCGCGTACCCGAGGTGGACCAGGCCATCGGGCAGATGGGCCAGTGGCTCCGCAAGCACCTCGGCGCGTGAGCGAAAGCCGCGCCTGACGTCAGGTCTGCCCGCCAGGCCGCCGCACCACCGCGATGCCGGTGACCGGCCCACCGGTCAGCGGCATCCTGCTCGACCACGCCGGGCGCCATGCGGTACGTGTGTCCGACACCGTTCCGCACGCAACCACACCACCGTCCCGATGCCACAAAGGAGTGCGCGATGGGAACGTACGAGGATGTCTTCCGCGCCAGTACCGAGGACCCGGAGAGCTTCTGGCTGAAGGCGGCGGAAGGCATCGACTGGGATGTCGCTCCGCACCGCGCCCTGGACTCCTCGGGCGCGCCCTTCTACCGCTGGTTTCCCGACGGACGGCTCAACGTCTGTTTCAACGCGCTCGACCGGCACGTCGAGGCCGGCCGGGGTGAACAGCCCGCGCTCGTCTACGACTCCCCCGTGACCGACATCCGGCGCACCTACACCTACGCGCAGTTGAGAGACGAGGTGGCGGCCTTCGCCGGAGCTCTGGCGGGGCTCGGCGTGGGGCACGGCGACCGGGTGGTGATCTACATGCCGATGGTCCCCGAGGCTGTCGTCGCGATGCTGGCCTGTGCACGGATCGGCGCAGTGCACTCGGTCGTCTTCGGCGGGTTCGCCCCGCGCGAACTCGCCCTGCGCATCGACGACGCGGCCCCCAAGGTCGTGGTCTCCGCCTCCTGCGGCATCGAGGGCAAGCGGGTCATCGCGTACAAGCCCCTGCTCGACCAGGCGATCGAACTCGCGGCCCACAAGCCAAAGAAGAGCGTGATCCTGCAACGCCCGCAGGAGCGGGCCGAGTTGGGGCCCGACGATCTCGACTGGGCCGACGCGGTCGCGGCCGCAACGCCGGCCGGCTGCCTTCCCGTCGCCGCCACCGATCCCCTCTACATCCTCTACACGTCCGGAACGACCGGAAAACCCAAGGGAGTCGTGCGTGACTGCGGCGGCTACGCGGTCGCGCTCCAGTGGTCGATGGGCGCCGTCTACGATGTGGGCCCCGGCGAGACCATGTTCACCGGCTCCGACGTCGGCTGGGTCGTCGGGCACTCCTACATCGTCTACGGGCCCCTGCTGGCCGGAGCCACCACGGTCCTTTACGAGGGCAAGCCGGTCGGCACCCCGGACGCGGGCCAGTTCTGGCGCGTGGCCGCCGACCACCGGGTCAAGACCATGTTCACGGCGCCCACCGCATTCCGGGCCATCCGCAAGGAGGACCCGAAGGGAACGCTCACTGCGGATCACGACCTGAGCGGCCTGCGCCACCTGTTCCTCGCCGGCGAGCGCCTAGACCCCGAGACCTACCACTGGGCGAGCGCGCTCCTGGGCATTCCGGTGATCGACCACTGGTGGCAGACCGAGACCGGCTGGCCCATCGTCGCCAACCCGGTCGGCATCGAAGCCGCTCCCCTCAAGCCCGGGTCCCCCACCCGCCCGCTGCCGGGCTGGGACGTCCGCGTCCTCGATGCCTCGGGCGAGCCGGTACCGGCGGGCGTCGACGGCGCGATCGTGGTGAAGCTCCCCCTGCCGCCCGGCGCGCTCCCCACCCTCTGGAACGACGACGACCGCTTCGTCGCCTCCTACCTCTCCGCCCACGACGGCTACTACCTCACCGGCGACAGCGGCCACATCGACGACGACGGCTACGTCTTCGTCATGGGCCGCACCGACGACGTCATCAACGTCGCCGGACACCGGCTGTCCACCGGCAGCATGGAAGAGGCCCTGGCCGCCCACCCCGACGTCGCCGAATGCGCCGTCATCGGCGTCGCCGACGAACTCAAGGGACAGATCCCGCGCGGCTTCGTCGTCCTCAAGACAGGCAGCGACCGAGAACCGGGCGAGGTCGAGGCCGAACTCGTCCAGCTCGTACGCGAGCGCATCGGCGCCGTCGCCTCCCTCAAGGACGTCACGGTCGTGGCCGCCCTGCCAAAGACCCGCTCGGGAAAGATCCTGCGCAAGACCATGCGCGGCATCGCCGACGGCCACGACGAACCCATCCCCTCCACCGTCGACGACCCCGGCGTCATCGAAACCCTGCGCCCTGTCCTCCGCCGCGCCGATCGCACCCCGTGAACGGCTGCCCCAGGACGTGAGCCACGGGGAGCACGTTCCACACCGACGGACGTCGGTGCCGATCACCTCGCACGCGCTGGACAGTTTGACGACTCTGGCTGACAACCGTGCCGATCGCCCGCACCGTGCCCGTGTCCACGGTGATCCGCCGCAGGAACTTCACCGTCACGTCCAGCGAGGTGTACGCCACGCGATGGCGGGTCTCGGCGTGTGGGACCGCACGGCCAACGAGACCGGGTGGACCGCGTTGCTCGGCGAGCGGCGGGGCGGCCCGGGACGTCTCCCCGTACGCCGCCCCGGCCCGCGCGGAGGATCTGTCCGGGCTGCCCCCGGCCTTCCTCGACGTCGGCTCGGCCGAGACGTTCCGCGACGAGGTCGTCACCTACGCCACCCGCCTGTGGCAGGCCGGCGGAGTCGCCGAGCTCCACGTATGGCCCGGCGGCTTCCACGGCTTTGACGGCCTCGTCCCCCAGGCAACCCTCTCCCAGGCCTGCCAGACGGCCCCGATGGAGTGGCTGCGCCGACTGCTCGCGGAGTAACGGGGCAGGCTGGAGCCCGAGGGGCACGCGGCCGACGGACTCGACGGTGCGGAGTGCCGACCCGGCTCGGCCGACTGCCGCTGTTGGTTGCTGGAATGACCGGTCGCGCTCGCCCGTGTTCGTTGCCGGTCGAGTCACCCCTACCCGCGCCTGTCATGGCAGGGATGACGTCTTGGCGTTGTGGCAGCGTGAACAAGTGGTCCGAGGGTCAGGATCCGGTGCCGTAGCGGCTGAGCATGAGGGCGACGGCTTCGTCCACGATCGCGGCGTCGGTGGGATTGGGCGGGACGAAGTCGGTCCGTACGAGTTGGGGCCACAGGAACTGGCTGCAGATCATGCCGAGGAACTGTTCGGCGACTTCGGCCGCCGACTGTGGCTGTCCGTCGGCCGAACGGAAGTCGAGTGTGCCGGCCTGCGCCTCGGCGTCCAGGTAGTCGCGGAGCCGGTCGAAGAAGGGTCCGCGATCGATGGCGAAGCCGGTGCCGACGATGTCGGCGAGTTCCGGCATCTGGGGCAGCTCGGTGATGATGAGGCGGCACAGCGCCGCCGTGCCCGGCCGCGCGACCAGGCAGGCGTAGTCACGTCCGATGTGGTCCAGACCGTACCGGGGATCACCGGGCGGGGGCGGTTCGGCATACTCCACATCCAGCTGCCACTGCTCGGCGGTGACGGCCGCGAACAGCGCAGCCTTGGAGGGGTACCGCTTGAAGAGGGTGCCGGTGGAGACGCGGGCCTCCTTGGCGATCTGAGCCAGGGAGGTCTTGTCGTATCCCCGGGCGAGGAAGAGGTCGCGGGCGGCGCGGATAATACGCGCACGGTTCTCCGCTTTGATCTGCGCGTGATACCCGGCCTGGCACGCATCGCCACCGCTTTCCGCTCGGTCACGGTCCGCCACCGACATACCCACGCCCCTCGCCCGTCTCCCGGCCGCGTCCCCGCTGTCAGAGGACGGTCTGGCCGCCGTCCAGGATAAGGTCCTGGCCCACCGCGAAGGCGGAGGCATCGGAGGCCAGGTACACGACGGCCTCCGCGACCTCCCCGGGCATACCCATGCGACCCAGCGGGATGCCGGCGCTGATCCCCTCCAGCACCGCCGCCTGCTGCGCGGGGTCCTCGATCCCGAGCTTGGAGTACAGCGGGGTGTCCACCGGGCCGGGGCTGACCGCGTTGAACCGGATGCCGTGCGACCTGAGCAGGTCCGCGTTCCACGACCGCATCAGGGAGCCAAGAGCCGCCTTCGTCGCGGCGTAGGCGTTCGAGTTCCCGTAGCCGCCGTGCGCGCTGCTGGAGGCGTTGAGGACGACCGAGGACGGGTTGGCCAGCACGGGCACCAGGGCTTGTGTGAGGAAGAAGACGCTCTTGACGTTGATGTCGAAGAGCCGGTCGTAGCTGTCCTCCGTGTGGTCCTCGAACGGCCGCCAGTCCGAGACCCCGGCGTTCAGGAACGCCACGTCCAGCTCCCCGAAGTGCTCACGCACCTGCTTGGCCAGGCCGCGCTGCGCGTCGAGATCGCGGGCATCGGCCTGAACGACCGGCACCTTGCCCCCGAGGATCTGCCGCGCCCTGTCGATGCTGGCCGGGGTGACGCCCGTGACCAGCACGTCGGCCCCCTCCGCGATAAAACGCTGCGCGGTCTCCAGACCGATCCCGCTCGTGCCGCCGGTGATGAGGGCGCGCTTGCCCGCAAGACGATTCATGTTCCCTGTTCCTCGCCGAGAAGTAAGGTAAGTCGATGGACTCACCATCGGAAGGTAGCCCCCGCACCACCCTTGAGGCAAGTCGATCCACTTACCATCGGTGGCCGGGGGTGGTTCTGCTGAGCCGGGAAGGTGGCGAGCGAGCGGGCCACTTCCGGCGACCGACGCTCCTGAGATCCACGCCGCGGGACGCTGTTTGAGCGCCCCGCCGGTATGCCCAGAGCCCTATGAGCGCCGCAGGATTTGTGCGGGGCCGCCCGGGTTGGGAAGACCACCATCTCCCGACTCCTCACCGACGGCCGCGACATGGCATTCGAGTTGCGCACGCCTTGCGCACCGGCGGCACGGATCGTCGCTGCGCGAGCGGGGTGGGGCCCGCCCCGCCTCGAAACCGAGCGGGATCAGGCAGCGTCGACGAATATGTCGAGCGCGAGATCACCCTCGAATCCGGCAGGGCTGTAGACGGACAGGTCGGTGACGCCTTCGTCGAGCAGGACCTCGTCGTCGATGAACAGGTTGGCGGTGCACTTGCGCGCGTCGCGCGCGAGGACGGCGTACGCGGCGTCAGCCATGATCTGCGGACTACGGGCCTGCCCGGCGCCGCCGACCACGTTGCGTACGGCGGCGGTGTCGATCAGGGTTCGCGGCCACAGCGAGTTGGCGGCGATGCCGTCGGCGGCGAGTTCCTCGGCGAGCCCGATGGTGCACAGACTCATCCCGTACTTCGAGAGCGTGTAACCGAGATGCCTGCCCACCCAGTGCGGCGCGAGGTTCAACGGCGGCGAGAGCGTGAGGATGTGCGGGTTGTCCGCCGCGCGCAGGTGCGGGATCGCGGCCCTGCTCAGCAGGAACGTGCCACGCGTGTTGATGTCCTGCATCAGGTCGTACCGCTTCATCTCCAGCTGCTCCGACGAAGACAGGTCGATCGCGCCGGCGTTGTTCACCACGATGTCGATGCCACCGAAGGCACTGACCGCAGCGTTGACGGCGGTGCGAACGTCGTCCTCGTTGCGGACGTCACCGACGACGGCCAGCCCCTTGCCCCCCGTGCGCTCGACCTCCTCGACCGCGGTGTGGACCGTGCCTTCGAGCTTCGGGTGCGGTACGGCGGTCTTGGCGAGCATCACCACGTTCGCGCCGTCGCGGGCCGCGCGCAGGGCGATGGCGAGTCCGATGCCGCGGCTGCCTCCCGACATCAGGACGGTCTTGCCGGCCAGCGTTCGTGTCATGGTCGAGCCTCCACAATCGATTGGTTAACTAATCATACGTGGCGCGAATGATACGGTCCGCGTATGACTTCCACTCCCGCACGCCAGAGCGACCGGCTCTACCACGAGCTCCTCGCCCCCGAAGAGACCCAGTCCGTACGCGCCGCCGTGCGCCGGATCGCGGAGCAAGAAGTGGCTCCGCGCGCCGCGGCGATCGCGAACGGCGACGAGCGCACCGACGGCTTCCCCCGGCAGGTGTTCGACGCGCTCGCATCGGCAGGGGTCTTCCGGATCCCCCTCCCCGGCGAGGTCGGCGGCGACGGTCTGACCCACCCGGCGACCGCCACCGCCGCGGCGATCGAAGAACTCGCCTACTACTCCAGCAGCGTCGCGGCCGTCTTCGACGTGCACTGCATCCTGGCGGGCAACGCCCTGCGGCAGGGCACCGAGGAGCAGCAGCAGCGCTGGCTGCCCAAGGTCGCAAAGGGCTCGGTGGTCGGCGCGTTCGCCACCACCGAGCCGGACGCCTCCAGCGACCTGTCTCCGCAGGCCGTTCGGACCGAGGCCGTACGCACCGAGACCGGGTGGGTGCTGAACGGCCACAAGCGGTGGATCTCCAACTCGCCCGTGGCCGCCTTCGTGGTGGTTCTCGCCCGCACCGGCGAGCGGCTGAGCATGTTCATCGTCAACACAACGCTTCCGGGCGTTCACGTCGGCCTCGCCGACCGCAAGATGGGCAACCGCGGCCAGCTCACCGCAGACATCCGCTTCACGGACGTACACCTGTCCGACGACGACCTCCTCGGCGGCGCCGAGGGACACGGACTGCGCCACGCACTGTCCACACTGACCTACGGCCGGATCGGCATCGCGGCCGCCGGGGTCGGCATGGCACAGGCCGCCTTCGACCACACCGTGGCCCACCTGTCGACGCGACACGCCTTCGGCAGGCCGGTGGCCGCCAACCAGCACTGGCAGTTCCTGCTCGCCGAGCGGGCCACCGAGATCGACAACGCCCGCACCCTCGTCACCAAGGCCGCCCTGCGCCTGGACGCCGGCAACCCGTCCCCGGAACCCGAGGCCGCGATGGCGAAGTACTACGCCACCAAGCTGTCGGTGGACATGGCGCGCGACGCCGTCCAGGCTTTCGGAGGCCTCGGCTTCGCCCGCGAACTGGGCGCCGACGGAAGCCCTGGCCCCGTCGAGGCGGTCTACCGGGACAGCAAGATAGGCGAGATATACGAGGGCACCAACGAGATCCAGAAGTGGGTCATCGCCCGGCAGATCTTCGGCCGGACCATCGTCGGCTGACGGCCGCGGCACAGCCGATGCCCTGCCCGGCGAGCCCCGCTTCCCGCGCACCGGGCTCGCTGCCCCGGTCCGGCCGCCCCAGGCCTTCTCGTACGATGGATCCAGACGATACGCAGGGCTAACCATAGGCGGGATAAACGATGTCCGAGGCTCCGCTGGTACCGGGGACAGTGGCCGAACACACCATCTGCCTGCTGGTCAAACTCGGACAGGTGGCCTTCAGGATCGCCGAAGACGGCATCAGCGGAACCGGCCTGCGCGTGCGCCACTACAGCGTCCTGCAGGCCCTGGCAGACAACGGCGCCATGCCGCAACTGGCGCTCGGCTCGTTCCTGCGCATCGACCCGGCGACGATGGTGACGAGTCTGGACGACCTGGAGCGGGCCGGATACGCCGAGCGGACACGCGATCCGCAGGACCGACGTCGGTACGCCGTCGACATCACCGACGCCGGGCGCAAGGTCCTGGCCGACCTCAACCGCACACTCGTCGGTCTCGACAGCGAAATCCTCGCCGACCTGGGCACCACTGAACGGCACTCGCTTCACGCCCTGTTGAGCAGCCTCGCCGAGAGTCCCGCTCTCACCGCCATGTTTGATGCCGTCCGCGAGCAGAGCGGCGCGAAGAGGGCTTAACCGCAGGAGGAGATTTCCACAGTCCGGGGCGACACGCCTCGGCCGCGATGGCCGGGCCGCAGGGGCAGTCAGCCGCCCCCGCCGCCGATTCGAGGCCGCTCGCCTTCGCGGTCGGCGGCGGCTGCGAGGTGGTCTGCCCGCTTACAGGTCGTCACGACGATGACGAGTTCACAGTCACGATGGTCGGCCTCATCTCCGGGATGCCTGGCCGGCGTCAGCAAGGGCATCGACCGACAACTCGGCGAAGGGAACGCCCACAGACCGGTGCCATATCCGCCGGGCCCGCGCCGAGCACGACGACGCCGTGCACTCACCGTGTACGTCCATGGACGGTTCCTATCAACCGCGTGATCGGCCACCTCGGCGGTGGCCTGGTACATCCCCGTCAGCGCCCCGTTGCCACGGCGTACGCCCAGGACGGTCATCGCCGATCGCGGACCCCGTCGACTTCGCGTACTCCGGCCTCGGCGGCACCGAGCCTGAGGGGCTCAAGGCGCGGGTCTGGCGGACGGCGTCGGCGTATGGCGCCCCGCCTCGGGCCGCGATGGCCTGTCGTCAGCGTGCCGCCTCGTCCTCGATGTCGCGGACCAGGTCGATGGCCCGGCCCAGGGTGGCGAGTCGGGCGTCGAGGGTCTGACCGGCGGGATAGAAACGGACGGTGTCGACACCGGCGTCGCGCCACACGCGCAGCCGCTCGCGCACCATGTCCTCGGTGCCGATCAGCGTGGTCGCCAGCACCATCTCGTCGGTGATCAGGCCGGCCGCGCCGTCCCGGTCCCCGGCCTGCCAGCGGGTCCGTACCTCGGCCGCGGCCTCGGCCCAACCCTGGCGGCTGTAGGCGTTGTTGTAGAAGTTCGTGGTCGCAGATCCCATGCCGCCGAGGCTGAAGGCGAGTTCCTTCTTGCGTCCGGCCACCATCGCGCGCAGCGCGTCCTCGTCGTCCGCGAAGGCGACCTCGGCGCCCTGGCAGATGTCGAGGTCGGCGCGTGTACGGCCGGCGTTGGCCAGGCCGCGGTCCAGGTGGTCGAAGTACGCCTCCTTGGCGCCTTCGGGTACGAAACTGGTGCCCAGCCAGCCGTCGGCGATCTCACCGGTCAGGTGCAGCATCTTCGGCGAGAGGGTGGCCAGGTAGACGGGGATGTCGTGCTCGGCACGCGTGGACAGGCGCATGGGCTTGCCCTCCCCGCCCGGCAGCGGGATCTGGAATTCACGCCCGGAGTGGGAGACTTTCTCCCCCGAGACGGCCTGTCGCACGATCTCGACGGTCTCGCGCATCCGGGACAGCGGCCGGTCGAACGGCACGCCGTGCAGCCCTTCGATCACCTGCGGTCCGGAGGGGCCCAGCCCGAGGAGGAAGCGCCCCTGGGAGATCTGCGACAGCGTGATCGCGGCTCGGGCGATGGCCATCGGCGTGCGGGTGCCGAGCTGGATGATTCCCGAGCCGAGAAGCATGCGCTCGGTCTTCGCGGCGAGATAGCCCAACGGCGAGGGCGCCTCGGAGCCCCACGCCTCCGCCACCCAGCAGATGTCGAGACCGAGCCTCTCCGCCTCGGTGACATAGTCGACGATCTCCCGCCAGTCGCCCCCGGAGGCTTCGATCGTGGTGGAGGTACGCATCAGACATCCGCCTCGTCCGCGGTCTGGGCGCTCTCGGCCAGCTTCTTGAACCCTTCGAGGGTGACGGTCATGTTGGCCTCGAACTCCCGCATGCGCACGAAGACGATCTTCTGCTCCTTCTCCGGCATGCGTTCGATGGCGAAGGAGAGACCCGAGGGGGCCGGCCCCATCTGCATCCATTCCCGCAGCAGCGTGCCCCCGTCCTGCGGCTCCAGGGTGAACCGCCAGATCGCCGTCGGGTGCTGCGGATCCTCGACCGCCCAGGCGAGCCTCCTCGGCGGCTCGTACTCGACGATGTGGGACGTGGTGGCCCACTCCCCGAACGCTTCATGCTTGCTCCGGCCGACGAACCGGGCTCCCAGAGCAGGGCCGCTCCCGCCGTCCAGCCATTCCACCGACTGCAGCTCGGAACTCATGCGCGGCATCAGCTCGATGTCGGACACCAGCGTCCACACCTGAGCCGGCGCTGCGGCGATCCAGGTGTGCACCTCGACCGTCGGCTTGTCCGCATAGCGTGCGCCCGTCCACTCCATGACCTCGCAGCCTCCCTGCCCGCCAAGAACTCCCGCATGAGCTCCTGACCGGTAAAGTTGCGTAGATAGACTCACTTGTCAAGGGTGACGCGGCTTCCAGAGCGCTGCCCGATCAGCCCGCGAATCGCTCCTGCACATCCGGCCGTTCGGCCAAGTGCGGTGGGTAGCCGGGGCCCATCCGGGGGTGGGTGTTGTCCGCCGTCATGGGCTCGCCGCAGGCGGCGCACACCACCTCGGCATGAGTGTCCTGCCCGCACTCCTCGTGGCGCATCGTCACCGGCGGGCCCGCTTCACCGGACAGCCAGCGATCCCCCCACCGGTTCATCACCAGCAGCACGCCGAAGAAGTCGCGCCCCTTCTCGGTGAGCACGTAGTCATAGCGGAACGGCTCCGTCTGATACGGCCGCTTCTCCAGCAGCCCCTCCTCCACCAACCGGTGCAGCCGGTCCGCCAGCGTGTTGCGGGCGATCCCCAGCGACTCCTGGAACGCGTCGAACCGCCGGATCCCGTAGAACGCCTCACGCAGCACCAGCGGCGTCCACCAGTCTCCGAGCAGGTCCATGGTCCGCGCGATCGAGCAGGGCCACTGTGCAAAGGATGTCCGCCTCATGACGGCCAGCATAGGTTCGTCCAGTCATGAGACCTAGCAGGTGGACCGAGCAGTGGCGGGTGTGCCGTCTCTTGTGCTCCATCAATAACGAAGTTATGTTGCCGCCATGAAACGTGACTTGCTGGGCAGAAAACTGGTTGTCACCGGTGCGGCACGCGGCATCGGGGAGAAGGTGGCCCGCCTGGCCGCCGCCCGAGGGGCCCGGGTGACCGTGATCGGCCTCGAAGCGGATCGGTTGCGGGCTCTTGCCGACGAGCTGGGTCCCGCCGCTTCGTGGCGCGAGGCCGATGTGCGTGACGGGGCTGCTCTGCGGTCGGCGATCGACGAGGCCGCCGAGGCCATGGGCGGCATCGACCTCGTGGTCGCCAACGCCGGCGTCGTGGCGTACGGGACGGTGCGGCAGACGGACGAGGCGTCGTTCGAGCGGGTCCTGGACATCAACCTGAACGGCGTGTTCCGCACCCTCAAGTACGCGACGCCGCACCTGGAGCGCAGCCGGGGCCACGTGCTGGTCGTGGCGTCCGCGCTGTCGTTCATGCCGCTGGCCGCGATGGCCTCCTACGGCGCGAGCAAGGCCGGGGCCGAGCTGCTCGCCCTGACCTACCGGCAGGAGGTGGCCCACCTCGGAGTCACGGTCGGCGTGGTGCACCCCTCCTGGATCGACACGGACCTCGTGCGAGGCGCCGAGGCGGACCTCCCCTCGTTCCAGGACCTGCGCGCGCGACTCCCCTATCCGGGCAATGTCACCACGAGCTCCGACCGGGCGGCCGCCGCGATCGTCGACGGACTCGTACGCCGGCGCGCCCGCGTGTACGTCCCGCGTGCGGTCGTCGTGGCCAACTGGGCCAAGGCGGCGCTGAATTCACCGCTGGCCTGGCCCTGGGCGAGGCGCTTCGCGGCCCGGGCGGTGCCGTCCCTCGAACGGGAGGTCGCGGCGCTGGGGAGGCAGGACCAACTCACGCCTGGCACAGATGCCCCTCCCGCGGAGACCAGGGCGTCCTAGCCGGCCGCGCACCGGGGCAGCACCCGACGACCAGGCCTCTCAGCGGCCTTGGGCGATCGAGTCGTACAGGCGCGCGCCGGTCTCGTGGGAGGCCTCGGCGCGTTCCCGCTCGTCTCCCAGGCCGACAGCGAAGTTCACGCCCATCGGCAGGAGGACCTGCGTCACGGCGTCGTCGAACTCGACGAAGTGTTCAGCCAGTTCGAGGGTGATGTAACCGTGCACGTAGCTCCACAGCTGGGCGGCGATGGCTTCGGGTTCCCGCCGCTCGACCCTGCCGGAGCGCAGGAGCCGTTCGCATGCCGCGGTGACATGGGCGTGGGCTTCCCGAAAGGCCGGGGAGTGCCCGCTCAGGCGGCGGTCCGTATCCGGCAGAGGCCGGTAGGTCGCCCGAGTGGACAGTCCGAACATCAGGTCGTAGAGGTGAGGGTTCTCGCGGGCCTGCCGACGGCAGGTCAGGGCCATGGCGAAGAGATCCGCGATCGGGTCCTCCGTCACCGGTACCCGGCCGAACGCTGCGCCGAGTTCCTTGAACCCGTGGTCGGCGACAGCGCTCATCAGCTCGGGGATCCCGCCGAAGTGGCTGTAGACCACCATCGTCGACAGTCCGCTCGCGGAGGCCACCGTGCGCGCCTTCACAGCCGACGGACCCTGCTCGGCCAGCAGGCCGATGGCCGCCTGCACAAGTCGTTCCGGTGCGTCTTCGAGCCTCGCCCGCCCTGCCATGTTCCGTACGCCTCCACCGTTGACACACCAGAAATAACTTGGTTATGTAATTCTTCACGGCAATAGTACACATCGCACGTGACGTGCCACCTTCGATACACGCGTCCGCCTTCGGACACGTCATCACGCGCTGGTCCAGTCTCCTGCCGCCCGTGCGGGCACAGCGTGTCGGGGCGAACCCGACCTCATCGCTGCGACACGCATCCGCGGCCGCCCCGACGCACTTTCCCACCCCCGCCATGAACTCAGCACGGGAGCAGAACTCATGCCATACAAAGACAAGGGCCGTCTGACGATCGAAGATCGCGGGGCCGTCCTGATCGTCCGGGTCGACGGCGGCCCGCTCCAGGAGTTCGGCCTCGACATCGCCCAGCAGCTGGACAAGCTGGTGGCCCGGGCCGACCGTGATCCGAACGTCCGTGCCGTCGTCTTCACCGGGGCGCATCCCGAACGGTTCGTCAGCCATGCCGCGGTGCGGTGGCTGCAGGAGGAGGGCGCCGCGAGCCCTACGGTCGGCCGGCGCGGTGCCGCGGCCATCGTACGCCTGGCGAAGCACGTGGACCGCTCCCGCGTCCTCGGGCCCGTGATGCGCAGGACCCCGATGCGGGGAGCCCTCCAGCTGGAACGTCTGCACACGACCTTCCTGCGGATGAACGCCAGCGGCGTGCTCTACGTCGCCGCCCTCAACGGTTCGGCTCTCGGCCTCGGCGCGGAGTTCGCCTGGGCGTGCGATCTGCGGGTCATGGCCGACGGGGACTTCTTCATCGGCCAGCCGGAGATCCTCCTCGGCATCATCCCGGGCGGTGGCGGCACCCAAAGGCTGACCCGTCTGATCGGCACCCACCGGTCCCTGGCCGCGATCCTCGAAGGCAAGCCGTTCACGCCCGCGGAAGCTCTCGCCAACGGGGCGGTGGACAAGGTCGTCGCGCAGGACAAGGTGCTCGCGCAAGCGGTCGACCTCGCCGAGCACTTCGGGAAGCGGTCCAAGGCGTCGGTCGCGGCCGCCAAGAGGTCGGTGTACTTCGGCGGCTCGATGTCACTGGAGGACGGCCTGCACGTCGAACGCGCCGAGTTCTTCACCCAGGTCATGTCGAAGGAAGGCCAGAGGCTGATGCTCGACTACCAGGCCACGACCGCCGCCACCGGCGAACTCCCGCTCTACACACCGGGCACCTACGCCCGGGCCCCCGCGTCGGGCAGCGTGCCGGGCCGTCGCTCGACGAGCGGGCGGTGAACCGACGATGACCACTCAGCAGTCCTTCATCCGCCACGACATCACGTTCCCTTCCGGCGACAGCACCTGCGCCGGTTGGCTCTACCTCCCCACGGGCGTCACGTCTGCGCCCGTCGTCATCCTCGGGCACGGCCTCGGCGCCGTCCGCGAGATGCGCCTGGACGCCTTCGCCGAGCGCTTCGCACAGGCCGGCATCGCCGCGGTGGCCTTCACCTACCGGCACTTCGGCGACAGCGGCGGCCACCCTCGCCAACTCCTGTCGATCAAGCGTCAGCTCACCGACTGGGACGCCGCCATCACCTACGTCAAGGCCCGCACGGACGTCGACCGCACCCGCATCGCCGTCTGGGGCAGCTCGTTCGGCGGCGGCCATGCCATCACCGTCGCCTCACGCCACCCCGAACTGCGCGCGGCAGTGTCCCAGTGCCCCTTCACCGACGGTCTCGCCTCCGCGCTCGCGCTCGGCCCTGCCGCCTCGCTCAAGGTCCTCCCCGTGGTAGCCCGCGATCTGGCAGCCAGAGGCCGCGGGAAGCCGCCCGTGATGGTTCCCATCGCCGCCACCCCCGGCACACCGGCCCTCATGAACGCCCCCGACGCCCTGCCCGGATACCAGGCGCTCCAGCCCGCGGGAACGACATTCCACAACGAGGTGGCGGCGAGGGTCATCCCGACCATCCTCGCCTACCGGCCCGGGCGCGCGGCCAAGAAGATCACCATCCCGATCCTCTTCTGCGTCAGCGACACCGACTCCGTCACGCCTCCCGCCCAGACCCTCCGCTACGCGCGCACCGCACCCAAGGGAGAGATCAAGAGGTACGACGCCGGCCACTTCGACTTCTACACCGGCGAGACCTTCGACGTACTGGTGCGCGACCAGATCGAGTTCCTCACCCGCCAGCTGACCCCGGCAGCCGCCACGTCAGCTCCGTGACCGGATCGCATCACACCCAGACAGGTACGCCCTCGCCATGAATTTCGCATCTCTGCCCGACCGCCGCGCGGCCCTCGACCCCGATGGGGCCGCGGTCTCGGACGGACGTCAGGCCCTCACCAACGTCCAGTTGCTGCGTCGCGTCCAGGCGGCGGCACGTCGCCTGAAGGACCTCGGGGTCGGCCCCGGCGACGTCGTGGCCCTCAGGCTGACCAACCGCGTCGAGTTCGTGCTCCTGCTGTTCGCCGCCTGGCGGCTCGGCGCCACCATCACGCCGGTCAATCCGAGCATGACCGACGTCGAAGTCGCCCGGCAGCTCACAGACTCCGGCGCACGCCTCCTGGTGAGCGAGGACGGTGAGACCGCCGTGGCGCACGGGACTGCCGTCCTCGCCGCCGGCGAACTGCGCGACGACGCAGCGGCGGAGCCGGATGAGGCCCCCCTTCCTGCGCATCCACCATCAATCCTGTTGCGGGCCCCCGACGCGCCGGAACCGTGGGACTGCCCTTCCCCGGCCAGGAGATCCGGATCGTCGACGCCGACGGCAGCGAGGTGCCGCCGGGCGTGGAGGGAGAGGTCGTCGTGCGGGGACCCAACGTCATGCGGGGCTATCTCGGCCGCCCGGAAGAAGCAGCCAAAGTCCTCGTCGACGGCTGGCTGCACACCGGCGACGTGGGCCGGCTCGACGCCGACGGATACCTGACCCTGGTCGGACGTTCGAAAGACATGATCATCCGTGGCGGGGAGAACATCTACCCCAAGGAGATCGAGGACGTCCTCGTCGGTGACCCATCGGTGCTCGAGGCCGCCGTGATCGGCGTCCCCGACGAGAAATGGGGAGAAGTCGTCGTCGCCTACGTCCACCCCCGACCGGGTTCGACCGTCGATCCCTCGGCTCTGCAGTCCCTCTGCGCACGCAGCCTCACGGGCTTCAAGCGCCCGACCGCGTTCTTCGTGGTGGAAGCCATCGCGAAGAACGCGGTCGGCAAGATCGACAAGGTCTCGCTGCGCGCTGCCCACACTGAGGTCTCTGCGCGGACCTGACCTCCATGGATGGCGCTGTGGGCTGTCTGCGGTGGCGGCCCTCAGCTCCGTGGCAGGGGCCGAGTGGCAGTTCCGGGCTCCCCCGGAACTGCGCGAGCTTCGCCACACGCCCCGCCTGCCTGGGACATCCGCGGAGTTGCTCGCAACGGCGGCGCAGGCCCTTGGCTGACTGGGCGGCGACGGTGAGGGCCGTCGCCGCCCAGCCTGACCGGTGCGCTCGCTCCCAGGCCGCAGACCGTGAGGAACCTCAGCGACGATGCGGTTCAAGCAGGACGGCATGGACGGCTCGGGCATCTCCACGCTGATGTCGGACGCCGGGCTCACCAACGGAGCCTTCTACGCGCACTTCGCCTCCACGGACGACCTCGTCGCCCACGTCATGGCCGACCAAGTGCGCACGCAGGTCGCGAGCTACGGCACGCTGCGGCCCGGCCGCGCTGGACTCGAGGACCTCGTCCGCGAGCACCTGTCGCCTGCACACCGGGACCACCCGGGCACCGGACGGCCCTCCGCCGCGCTGTTCGACGAGATCGACCGCTGCGCGGGCCAGACCAAGCAGGCCTACACCGGCGCGCGGGACATTTTGGACGAGATCGCCGCCCGCCCGTCACCTGAGGACTCCCCGTCCGCTCGTGGGAAGGCCACCGGGCCCTACACCATGTTGGTGCAGACGTTGCAGCTGTCCCGCGCCCTCTCCGGCCGGAAGTTCGCCGACGAGGTCCTCAAGGAGGGGCATTGAGAACACCCTCACCTTCCCAAGCTGAGAGCGCGAGTTCGATTCTCGTCACCCGCGCCGTGATTAAGGCCCAGGTCAGCGACCTGGGTCCTTTGTTGTCCGAGCCAGTCGTCAGCGTCTGCTGTGATGGCGAAGGTCTCCGGGGCAGGGCGCATGCCGCCGCCCGGCCCCGGACAGCGCGCCTGGTAGCGGCCGGACGGGAGCCGCCTGATCGCGCCGAAACGGCGGCGCCTGCCCTTGCCGTTGGCCATCAGGCAGCCCTCCCGCAGCTCGGGCAAGGCACCTCAGTGGCTGGGCCGGCACTCGACGCGCTCGACGCGCTCAAGCAGGCCCTTGCGGCCGACTGGGGAGAGCCGCTCCT
The DNA here is from genome assembly GCF_043198595.1 of Streptomyces sp. NPDC048751. Lineage (NCBI taxonomy): Bacteria > Bacillati > Actinomycetota > Actinomycetes > Kitasatosporales > Streptomycetaceae > Streptomyces > Streptomyces sp. NPDC048751. Next base: position 29,974 of record NZ_JBICUX010000026.1, on the reverse strand, counting down.
CGTCCCCGCCCCCTGAACCACGATCCCCTCAACGATCTCGGCCAACCCGCGGGTAACGGGCCGGCCGCCCGAGACCGCTCGAACATCCGTCTATTCGTCATGCCCAGACGTGGGCCTGTGCCCGGAACGTGTCGGGGTCGCTCTCCACAGGTAGTACGCACAGCAGATGACCGCCGGGCACTCGTAGCACGCAGCACTCCTGCCACTGTGAAATCTGCTCGGCGCCCAGGGCGATCAGGCGCGCGGTTTCCGATTCGACGTCGTCGGTCTCGATGTCGAGGTGGATACGGGGGTGCGTCGTCGACCGCCTGGACTGCGGTGATCAGGCCTGGCAGGGCCTGGTGGAGCGTGGTGAACTGCGGTGCCGGTGGGAACGGTTGGGCCGTCACACCGAGAGCTGCCGACCAGAAGTCCGCTGCCCGGGCGGCCTCGGCTTCGGGTGTGTCGATCAGTACGGCGTATACGCGGCTTCTGTGCATCGCCGTCACCGGATCGCCGGGGTCGTCGGATTGCCGTAGTAGGCGTCGGGGCCGTGTTTGCGGGTGTAGTGGCGCTCCAGGAGGTGACGGGGTGGCGGTGTCGTCGGTGAGAGGGACATGGTGTGGAGGGCGATGTCGGCGACCGCCTCGCAGATGATCGCGTGTTCCAGGGACTTGCGGGCGGTGGCGCCCCAGGTGAAGGGGCCGTGGCCCGCGACGAGGGCGGCGGGGACCTCGACGGCCCGCTGGTCGTCGCCGTCGAGGAGGTCCACGATGACGTGGCCGGTGTTGTACTCGTAGTCCTTCGCGCACTCCTCCTCGGTGAGGTCGCGGGTGACCGGCACGGGGCCGTTGAAGGTGTCGGCGTGGGTGGTGCCGAGGACGGGGATGTCGCGGCGGGCCTGGGCGAAGGCGACGGCGTGGGTGGAGTGGGTGTGGGTCACGCCGCCGACGGACGGGAACGCCAGGTACAGGCAGCGGTGGGTCTCGGTGTCGGTGGAGGGGCGCAGGTCGCCCTCGACCACCGCGCCATCGGACAGGCGGACCGTCACCAGGTCGTCGATGGTCAGGGCCTCGTAGGGGACCCCGGAAGGCTTGATGACGAACGCGCCCGCCTCGCGGTCGACCCCGCTGACGTTTCCCCAGGTCAGGGTAGCCAGGCCGACCTGGGGGATGGCAAGGTTCGCCTCCAGTACCTCTCGGCGCAGGCCCTCCCGGACAACTGCGGTCATCGTGGCCTCCTTCGTCACAGGGCCTGGGCGAGGCGGTGGTAGGCGGCGTTCCAGCGGATTTCCTTGCCGAACTGCTCGGTGGTGGTGTTCTCGTCGATGGTGAGCAGTTCGACGCCGGTCATGGCGGCGTAGTCGGTCAGGGTCTCGACGTCGACCGCCGAGCTGAGCACGGTGTGGTGCGGGGCGCCGGCGAGCAGCCAGCTCTCCGCCGATTCCGCCAGGGACGGACGTGGCTTCCATACGGCGCGGGCGACCGGCAGGCGGCGCAGGGGTTCGCTCGGGGCGACGACGTCGACGGCGTTGGCCGTGAGGCGGAAGCGGTCGCCGAGGTCGGAGAGGCCGACGACCACGGCGGGCCCTTCGGAGGCGTTGAAGACCAGGCGGACCGGGTCCTCGCGGCCGCCGATGGACAGAGGGTGGACCTCGCAGCGGGGGCGGTCGGCGGCCACGGAGGGGCAGACCTCCAGCATGTGGGCGCCCAGGACGCGCGGGGTGCCGGGACCGAGGTGGTAGGTGTAGTCCTCCATGAAGGTGGTGCCGCCGGGCAGTCCGGCGCCCATGACCTTCATCGTGCGCAGCAGCGCGGAGGTCTTCCAGTCGCCCTCGCCGCCGAAGCCGTAGCCGTCGGCCATCAGGCGCTGGACGGCGATGCCGGGCAGCTGGCGCAGTCCGCCCAGGTCCTCAAAGTTGGTGGTGAAGGCGGTGAAGCCGCCGCCGGTGAGGAAGGCGCGCAGGCCGAGTTCGAGACGGGCGGCGTAGAGCAGCGAGTCGTGGCGGATGCCGCCGGGGCGCAGGGCCGGGACGACCTCGTACGACTCCACGTACTCGTCGGCGAGTACGGCCACCGCCTTGTCCTCGATGTCGTCGACCACGGCGACCAGGTCGTTGACGGCGTAGGTGTTGACGGAGAAGCCGAACCGCAGCTGGGCCTCGACCTTGTCGCCCTCGGTCACGGCGACGTCGCGCATGTTGTCGCCGAAGCGGGCCAGCCGCAGGGTCCGCGAGGCGTGGCGGCCGACGGCGGCGCGGGCCCAGGCGGCGACGCGTCTGACGGCCCTCGGGTCGGTCGCGTGCCCGGCGACGATCTTCCGGTCGACGCCGACGCGGGACTCGATGTGGCCGAACTCCCGGTCGCCGTGGGCGGCCTGGTTGAGGTTCATGAAGTCCATGTCGATGCTCGGCCAGGGCAGCGACAGGTTGTACTGGGTGTGCAGATGCAGCAACGGCCGGTCCAGGGCGCTGAGTCCGGCGATCCACATCTTCGCCGGGGAGAAGGTGTGCATCCACACGATCACGCCGACGCAGGCGTCGGAGGCGCTCGCCTCCTGGCACATCCGGCGGATCGACTCGGCGTCGGTGAGGACCGGCTTCCACACGATCCTGACCGGGATTTTCCCGGGGCGGCCGAGGGTCTCGGAGATGCTCCTGGACTGGTCGGCCACTTGTCGCAGCACGTCGTCGCCGTACAGGCCCTGGCTTCCGGTGAGGAACCAGATCTCCTGGCTGTCGTAGGGTCTTTCGGAAGTGGTCATGAGGGGGTTCCCTTCACAGCGGCTCAGGCGGAGGCTTCCGCGCGGATGCGACGCAGGCGGTGCATGACGTCGTTGGTGCCGCGGCCGAAGTAGTCGTGCAGCACGCGGTACTCGGAGTAGAGGCGCTCGTAGGCCACCGCTCGCTGCGGGTCCGGCAGGTAGACCCGGCGGTGCACCTTGCCCATGGCGTGGGCCGCGGCACGGATGTCGGGGTACGCCCCGGCGGCGACGGCGGCGTGCATCGCGGCGCCGAGGGCCGGGCCCTGGGTGGAGCCGATGATGCTCAGCGGGCGGCGGGTGACGTCGGCGTAGATCTGCATGAGGAGGGCGTTCTTCGTCAGGCCGCCCGCGATGATCAGTTCCGTCACCGGTACGGCGGCGGACTCGAAGGCGTCGATGATGGTGCGGGTACCGAAGGCGGTGGCCTCCAGCAGGGCGCGGTAGATGTCCTCGGGGCGGGTGGAGAGCGTCTGGCCGATCAGCAGGCCGCTGAGGTCGTGGTCGACCAGGACGGAGCGGTTGCCGCTGTGCCAGTCCAGGGCCACGAGGCCGTGTTCGCCGACCTTCTGTCCGGCCGCGAGGGCGGTCAGGTACTCGTGCGGGGTCTGGCCGGCCGCGGCGGCGCGCTCCGCGTACTCGGCGGGCAGGCTCGTGCGTACGAACCAGCCGAAGATGTCGCCGACACCGCTCTGCCCGGCCTCGTAGCCCCACAGCCCGGGGAGGATGCCGCCGTCCACGACCCCGCACATGCCGGGCACGACACCTTGCTGGTCGGAGCTCATCACATGGCAGGTGGAGGTGCCCATGATGGCGACCATCTGGCCGGGTTCCACGGCGACCGCCGCCGGGGCGGTGACATGGGCGTCGACGTTGCCGACACAGACCGTGATGCCCTCCCGCAGCCCGGTCCAGGCGGCGGCCTCGGCCGTCAACACCCCGGCCGGATCGCCGAGTTGACCGATGGGATGGTCCAGCTTGTCGGTCACGAAGTCGGCGAAGTCCGTGTTCAGGGCGGCGAGATAGTCCCGGGAGGGGTAAGTGCCGTCCTGGTACTGGCCCTTGTAACCGGCCGTGCAGGCGTTGCGGACGTACGTGCCGCACAGCCGCCACACGATCCAGTCGGCCGCCTCCAGCCACCGCTCGGTGCGCCGGTAGATCTCGGGGTCCTCCTCCAGGACCTGGAGCGCCTTGGCGAACTCCCACTCCGAGGAGATCTTCCCGCCGTACCGCTCAAGCCACGGCTCCTTCATCTCGGCGGCCAGCGCGTTGATCCGGTCGGCCTGGCCCTGGGCGGCGTGGTGGCGCCACAGCTTGACGTAGGCGTGCGGGCGGTTCTCCAGGCCGGGGAGTTCGCACAGCGGTGTGCCGTCGGCGAGGACCGGCAGGACCGTGCAGGCGGTGAAGTCGGTGCCGATGCCGATGACTTGCTCCGGCCGCACTCCGGCGCGGGCGAGAGCCTCGGGTACGGCGTTGCGGAGCACGTCGATGTAGTCCGAGGGCACCTGCAGGGCCCAGTCGGGGGGCAGCCGGGTGCCGTCGGGCAGGCTCCGGTCGAGGACGGCGTGGGCGTAGACGTGCTCCGCCGACGCCAGTTCCGCGCCGTCGCTGACCCGTACCACCACGGCACGGCCGGACAGGGTTCCGAAGTCGACGCCCACGACACAGGGTTCTTCAGACACGGGACGACCCACCTCTCTCGTTCGCTATGACAGTCATCGTTCGGGATGTCGGACAGATAAGCGGGGGCCCGGCCGCGACCGGGCCCCCTGGCGGGTCAGTTGACCCGCACGACCTGCCACAGTTCGTCATCGGCGCCGTTGTCCGCCGACTGGACGATCAGTGCGCCGTTGGCGGTGGAGGCGGAGGCGACGTCCGCCACCAGGCCGCTGGCTGAGTTGACGAGCTTGAAGTAGCCGCCTCCCGCGTCTGTGAGCGTCCACTTCTGGGAGCTCGCGGTGGAGGAGGCGTTCTGGACGACGGCCGCGCCGGCCGAGGTCGAGCCGTTGTTGTCGAGGAACAGACCGCTGTTGACGTTCTTCACGGTCCACGCCCCGCCACTCTGGGACTGGAACGTCCACAGCTGGCAGTTGTTGGCGGTGTTCACCCACTGGCCCGCCTGCTTGCCCGTGGCGGTGGAGGCGCCGGGGATCTCCAGGAACTTGCCGCTGTTCTTGTTGACCAGCCGGTACTGGCCGGTGGACAGGGTGGGAAGGGCGGTCTGGGTGAGGTTCCACCGCTGGCAGGCGCAGCCGGTGTCGGACCACTGCCCGGCGGCGGTGCCGACGGTGGTGGAGGCGCTGGGGATCTCCAGGTACTTGCCGCTGATCCGGTTGGTGGCGGTGAAGCCGCCCGCCGGGTTCGGGGCGATCGCCCACTCGTGGTCGAGGGTGCCGTTGTCGTCCCACTGCAGGACCTTGGCACCGTTGGCGGTGGACTGGTTCTGCACGCCCAGCACCTTGCCACTGGCCACGTTGAAGATCTTGAAGTAGCCGGAGGTCTGCTGGACGAACTTCCACTGCTGGTCGGTGGCGTTGTCGGCGTTCTGCTGGGTGGCGTTGACTCCGTTGGTGGTGGAGCCGCCCACGATGGTCAGCATCAGGTGGCTGTTGGCGTTGGACATGGTGTAGGTGGCGCCGTCGGAGATGCCGCCGCCCAGGTCGATCGTGCCGTAGCTGATCGGGTTGAGGCCGGTGCTGGTCAGGTGGCCGCCGCTGAGGACCAGCAGGCTGTGGCCGTCGGCGAGCGGGAGCAGACCGCGGCTGTAGCCGCCGGGGACGGTGGAGGCGATGCGCGTCCAGGTGTTCGCGGCGCCGTTCTGCGTGTTGAGGAACAGGTCGTCGCTGCTGTTGGCGCTGACGACGAGGGTTCCGTTGGCGCCGCCGGTCGGCAGCCAGGTGATGTACGGGGAGCTCTTGGGCTGGGTGCCGTCGGTCGCCTTGAGGGCGATGCCGGTCGCCGAGCCGAAGGCCTCCGGGTCGGAGGAGATCTTGTAGTAGACGGCGAAGCCGCCCTCGGGAGCGCCCCAGAACTCGTACGTCATCACGTAGTTGCCGTTGGGCAGCTTGGCGATCACCGGCATGCCCGGACGGTCACCGTAGGTCGAGGTGGCGACGTCGTTCACCACGGAGCCCCAGGTCAGGCCGTCCGTGGAGGTCTGGTGGACTATCTTCTGGCCGTAGCTGGGGTCACGCTGGTCGGAGTAGTACACGATCAGCTTCGAGCCGGACACCATCAGGAACGGCTCCCACACCGGGGTCTTGCCGTTGGTGGGGTCGGCCTCGCCGCCGGTCGCGATGGTGCTGACGAACGACCAGCTGACGCCGTGGTCGGTGCTCGCGTACAGGTCCAGCTCGGTCGAGGAGAGGTCGTTCGGGATGGAGTTGCCGGCGGCGAGGATCGTGCCGGCCGGGAAGGTGCCGATCTGCGTGGGCAGTTCGTACAGGAACGGCTGGTAGCGGTTGCCGAAGCCGTTGTGGGTGTCGCTGATGCTGGAGATCTGGCTCCAGCTGTTGCCGTTGTCCGTGCTGCGGTAGATCGGGAAGACGGGGGTGCCCGAGCTGTACTGCTCGAACGTGGCGAGCAGGGTGCCGTTGGACGATCCGCTGTTCTGCAGGCGGATGGCGCGCGGGTAGAGCGAGCCGGGGGACGGGGCGTTCGACGGCGGGGTGTACATGGTCTGCGAGGCGCGCGAGATCGCGTGCGCCGGGCCGGCGGCGGGCAGGACGAGGGCGACGGCGGCTGCGAGCAGGGCCAGTAGCAGGGTGATCGCCTGAGTGCGGGGCAGGGCGCCGTGTCTGGCGCCTTCCCTGGTGGTGGACATGGGCGGCTCCCAAGGGACGTCCGGGAAGGGGGGGTGGTGCGGGGCCCGCCGCTCTCCGGGAGAACAAGGAACGGCGGGTGTCCGAGGGGGTGGGTCAGCCGGCGCGGCGCAGCCGGATGACGTTCCAGGAGACCGGCGGCAGGCTCGCGGTGAGACGGCCGTCGGCGACGGGACCGGTGTCCGCGGTGTACGGGCGGACCCGGTCGGGGTCGTCCTGGGTGTTGGCGGCGCGGATGTCGGGGTCGCTCAGCACCGAGTGCTCGACCGGCGTGTAGCCGGGGAACGCCCGCAGGTCGAGGGCGAGTTCGACGTTCTCGCTCTGGTGCCGGTTGACGGCGAAGACGGTGAGCTCGTCGGCGCCGTCCGCCTCCGCGAGGTGCGTGGCCACGGCGTCGACGACGGAGACTTCGCCGAAACGTTTCGTCTCATACGTCGGAGCCACCGGCTCCACGCGCAGGACCGTGCCTCGGGCGTGCCGGGCGGCCTGGGCGAAGGGGTGGAAGGTGGTCTGCCGCCAGCTGGGACCGCCGGCCTCGCTGCGGATGGGGGCGATGACGTTGACGAGCTGGGCGAGGCAGGCGGCGGTGACCCGGTCGCTGTGCCGCAGCAGGCTGATCAGCAGCCCGCCGACGACGACGGCGTCGGCGACGTTGTACTCGTCCTCGATCACGCGGGGGGCGACGGCCCACTCGGTGGGCTTCTCCCGCGCCTCGAAACGGGTGTTGTACCAGACGTTCCACTCGTCGAAGGAGAGGTTGATCCGCTTCTTGCGGCGCAGCTTGGCCCGGACGTGGTCGGCGGTGGCCACCACCGAGTCGACGAAGTGGTCCATGTCGACGCCGGAGGCCAGGAAGCTGCCGAGGTCGCCGTCGAGCTCCTCGTAGTAGGCGTGGCAGGAGATGTAGTCGACCTGGTCGTACGCCTCCTCCAGAACGGTGGCTTCCCAGGCGCCGAAGGTCGGCATCGCGGAGCTGGAGCTGCCGCAGGCGACCAGTTCCAGCTTCGGATCGATCATGCGCATCGCGCGAGCGGTCTCTGCGGCGATACGGCCGTACTCCTGGGCGGTCTTGTGGCCGGTCTGCCAGGGGCCGTCCATCTCGTTGCCCAGGCACCACATACGGATGCCGAACGGGTCCGGGGCGCCGTTCTTGATCCGCTGGTCGGACCAGGCGGTGCCGCCCGGGTGGTTGCTGTACTCCAGCAGGTCCAGGGCCTCAGCGACGCCCCGCGTGCCAAGGTTGAGGGCCATCATCGGCTCGACGCCGGCCTTCTCGGCCCAGCGGTGGAACTCGTGCAGGCCAAACGCGTTGGTCTCGGTGCTGTGCCAGGCGAGGTCGAGACGGGTGGGCCGTTCGGCCGCCGGGCCGACGCTGTCCTCCCAGCGGAAGCCGGAGACGAAGTTGCCGCCGGGATAGCGCACGGCGGTCACGCCCAGCTCACGCACCAGGTCCAGGACGTCACGGCGCAGGCCGTCCTCGTCGGCGAGCGGATGGCCGGGCTCGTAGATGCCGGTGTAGACACAGCGGCCCATGTGCTCGACGAAGGAACCGAAGGTACGGGGACTCACGTCGGCGACGCGGAAGGCGGGGTCGACGGTCAGGGAGGCGTGCAGCATGAAGGTCGCTCCGGGAGGTGCGCAAGAAGAAGAGGAAGAACGGGCGGGCCCGTCAGGTCACTTGAGGCTTCCGACGGTCAACCCGCCGCGCCAGTACCGCTGGAGGAGCAGGAAGGTGACGATCAGTGGCAGGATCGCCACCAGGGAGCCCGCGATGACCAGGGTGAACAGCGCGTTGGCGCCCGACTGGATCATCGCTCCCTCGTACCAGGACTGCAGGCCGACGGTGAGCGGGAACAACTTGTCGTTGTTGAGCATGACCAGCGGCAGGAAGAAGTTGTTCCAGGTGCCGACCATGGAGAACAGCAGCACGGTGACGAGCGCCGGCTTCAGGGTCGGCAGCGCCACCGACCACAGCACGCGCAGCTCGCCGGCCCCGTCCATGCGGGCCGCCTCCAGCAGCTCGTCCGGCAGGGACTCCTGCACGTAGACCCGCACCAGGTAGACGCCGAAGGGGTTGAGCAGCTGGGGCAGGATGACCGCCCACATGGTGTTGGTCAGCGCCACCTTGCTCAGCAACAGATAGGTGGGGATGGCCAGCGCGGTGGCGGGCACCATGATGGCGCCGAGGAGGCTGGAGAAGAGCAGGTTCCGGCCGGGGAAGCGGTACTTGGCGAAGGCGTAGCCCGCGAGAGTCGCCACTGCGGTGGCGCCCACCCCGCTGACACCGGCGTAGATCGCGGTGTTGCCCATCCAGCGCAGGTACTCGCCGTCGTTGTAGGTGAACAGCTGCTGGAGGTTGGTGAAGAAGGAGCCCGGCGAGTGGAACCAGAGGGCGGCGGTGGAGAACAGCGCGTCGTTGCCCTTGGTGGCGGCGACGACCAGCCACCAGAACGGCAGCAGGAAGTACAGGATCATCGCCACCATCACCACGTTGACGGTGACGCGTCCGCGCACGGCGGACGGGCGACGGCCGGTGGCCGGGGCGGCGGTTACGGCGGGTGCGGCGACGGTGGTCACTTCAGTCCGCTCCTCTTACGCGTGGCGAACAGGAAGAAGTAGGAGCCGATGAAGACCACCGCTCCGAGGGAGAACGAGATGGCGGCGGAGTAGTTGAACTCCGAGTACTGGAACGCCAGGTTGTAGGCGTACAGGTTCGGCGTGTAGTCCGGGGTGATCACCGAGGAGGCGGTCTTCTCCAGGACCCGCGGCTCGGTGAAGAACTGCAGGGTGCCGATGAGGGTGAACATCAGAGTGAGCACCAGCGCCGAGGAGATCATCGGGATCTTGATGCGCAGGGCCGTCTGGAGCTGGCCGGCGCCGTCGAGCTTCGCCGCCTCGTAGACCTCGCGGGGCAGGCCCTGGAGGGCGGCATACAGGACGATCATGTTGTAGCCGGTCCATTGCCAGGTCACGATGTTGCCGAGCGAGGTCAGCATCAGACCGTGCGACAGCAGGTCGACCTTGCCGAGGCCGAGCGAGTGGCTGATCGAGTTCACCGGGCCGAAGGTCGGGCTGTACAGGAAGCCCCACATCAGCGCGCCGATCACCGCGGGCACGGCGTACGGCATGAACAGGGTCATCCGGAAGACCTTGGCGAGCCTGCTGGTCACCTCGTCGATGATCAGCGCGCCCAGCAGGGCGAAGCCGAGCATCAGCGGGATCTGGACCACACCGAAGACGACGACTCTGCGCACGCCGGACAGGAACTGCGGGTCGGTGAAGGTCTGCCGGTAGTTGGCGAACCAGCTGAAGTGGTCGCCGCCGACCAGGGTGGAGGTGCGCAGGCTCAGCCAGAAGGCGTAGCACAGCGGGGCCACCAGGAAGGCCAGGAAGAGCAGGAGGAACGGGCTGACCAGCAGCAGGCCCATGCCCTTGTGCCGGGTGCGGGCGGACAGCCCGCCGGGGCGCCGGCCCGTCACGGGAGTGCGAAGCCCCCTCGCGGGGACGGCACTTGGCGGTGCCGTCGCGGTGGATCCCTGCTGTCGGAGCAGGCTCATCACTTCTCCTTGCGCGTGGTGCGGGCCCCCGCCGGCGGCGGAGCTGTCAGGCGCGGGCGCGCCGGCGGAGGCGGTGGGGAGTCGGGGACTCGGGCCGGTTACTTGCTGACCTTGAATCCCTGCTTGGCCGCGTAGGAGGTCACCTGCTGCTGGACCTTGTCGTTGACGGACGACCAGGCGGTCTGGCCCTGGAGGGCCTTGCCCACCTCACTGGTGTCGGTGTTGTAGGCGTAGTCCTGGAACGGGCTCCAGTCGAAGGAGCTAATGCCGTTCGCGGCGGGCACGAACACCGAGTTGATCTGCTGGCCGCCGAAGAAGTCGTACTTCTTGGACTTGAAGTACGCCCCGTTGAGGATCGGGTTGGACAGCGGGAAGAGGTACGCCTGGTCGATGCCGATCTTCCAGGCCGCCTGGGAGGTGCCGAAGAGCTCCCGTGCGACCTCGGTGGCCTCCTTGGGGTGCTTGGTCTGCGAGGTCACCGAGAAGCTCGAACCGCCCCAGTCGCCCTGGGCGCCCGCGCCCGCGGTCCACTGCGGCAGCGGGGCCACGCGCCACTTGCCGGAGGTCTTCGCGGCGACGCTGGAGAGGTAGCCCGGGCCCCAGCCGGCCGCGAGGTAGGTGGCGTACTTGCCGCTGCTGAGGCCGCTGTAGAAGTCCGTGGTGGCGTACGACTGGGTGTCGACCAGCTTGTTCTTGACCAGGTCGCCCCAGTACCCGTACACCTTCTTGGCGTTGTCGTCGTTCAGCTTCACGCCGATGTCCGGCAGCTTGCTCGCCGAGTACGTGTAGGGGCGGGAACCGGCCTGCCACATCAGGCCCTGGCGCCAGCCGGCGGCCGTCTCGTCGCTGCCGAAGTCGGTCATGTAGGCGCTGGGGTCGGCCTTGTGCAGCTTGGCCGCCTCCTCCTTGTACTCCGCCCAGGTGGTCGGCACCTTGAGGTTGTACTTCTTGAAGAGGTCGGCCCGGTACATCATCGCCATCGGGCCGCCGTCGACCGGGATGGCGTAGACATGGTCGCCGTCGGAGGACTGCTTCCAGGCCCAGGACACGTACTTGTCCTTGTCCGCGGCCGCCCCGTACTTGCCCATGTCGAGCAGGCCCTTGGTGAGCTGGATGGTCGGCAGCTCCTGGAACTCCAGCATGACGACGTCGGGGGCGCCCTGGCCGGCCTTCAGCGTGGTCTTCAGCTTGGTGTACTCGTCCTGGCCCACACCGGCCTGCACCCAGTCGACCTGGACGTCCTTGTGGGTCTTGTTGAACTCGGCCACGACCTGCTTGAACTGCGGGTACCAGGCCCACACCTTGATGTGCACGGGGCCGCTCTGCGTGCCGCCGGCGCTGCCGCCTCCGCCGCCGCAGGCCGCGAGGAGCACGCCGGCGAGGGCGGCGGAGGTCGCCGCGACCGTGGTCCGGCGGACGGAACGGAGCTGGGGCTTTCTGCTGGACGACATGAGCGATCTCCTGGGTGTGGTGCCCGAGGGCAGGACGGAGTACGGGAGGTGAGGGGAGGTGCGCCGGGCAACGGAGGACCGGCGTGAAGGCGGTGAACGGGGCGAGGGCGTGCGGGCATGCCGGCTCGGGTGAAGGGCGGGCGCGGACGCGAGGCGCTCGGGTGTGCTGCCCGCCTACGGATGCCGGCGGGCGGACGTCGATCGACGCGGGAGGGTGGGCGTGCGTGACGTCGGTGAGGGTGAGACGAGAGACGGCTCGGTGATCAGCGCGGCGGGCGCGCCGGGCAACGGCTCAGACCGCGGTGAGTAAAGGGGTGATGCCTGTCAGGACGGGTGCGGCTCCCGGCCCGTGAGAGGTTGCTGGTCCCACTGCGGCTCCTACTGTTCATCCCCGCGATCGCTCTCGGGGATTTGGTCCATGGCGCGGTGACGTCACGGTCCCTGGGAACTTGATCCGCCGGATCAAGCCCTTCTGCTACGCTCTGCAGCGCTGCAAAAGTGTTAACCGAGAAGTTGCCGCGCTGCAAGAGCAGAGGCACTCTCTTGGGGGAAAAACTTTCAGCGCTGAAACCGACATACGGGATGAAGGTGGCATATGGCAAAGGGCGTCACACTCCGCGACGTCGCGGAGCTCGCCGGCGTCTCCAGCCGGACCGTGTCCAACGTGGTCAACGGCTACGCCCCCGTTGCCGAGGCCACCCGGGTCCGGGTTCAGCAGGCCGTGGACAAGCTCGGCTACCGGCCCAACGTGCTGGCCCGCAACCTCGCCGCCGGGCGCTCGGGCCAGATCGCGGTGGTGGTGCCCTACCTGGACACCCCCTACTTCGCCGAACTGCTGCAGGGCATCATCCGCGCGGCCCGCGTCCAGGGCTACAACGTCCTGATCGACCAGACGGACGGCGACGCCGAGCACGAGAAGCTGTTCCTCAGCCGCGGCGCCCAGCACCTGCTGTTCGACGGCGTCATCTTCAGCCCCCTCGGCCTCGCCCAGTCCGACCTGACCGAACGCGACCCGAGCCTGCCGCTCGTCGTACTCGGCGAGCGGGTCAGCGACGGCAGTTTCGACCATGTAGGCATCGACGACGTCGCCGCCTCCCTGGAGGCCACCGAGCATCTGCTCGGCCTCGGCCGGCGCCGCGTCGCCGCGATCGGCGACCAGCCCTACCGCACCGGCGAGGCGGCCCAACTGCGCACCCGGGGCTACCGGTTGGCCCACGAGCGGGCCGGCCTGCCCGTCAGCGAGGAACTCGTCGTCTCCACCCCGCGCTTCAACCGCTCCGACGGCGCGACCGCGATGGCCCACCTGCTCGACGACCTGGAGGAACCGCCCGACGCGGTCTTCTGCTACAGCGACCTGGTGGCCCTGGGCGCCCTGCACACCCTGGCCTCCCGCGGACTGCGCGTCCCCGAGGACATCGCCGTCGTCGGCTACGACGACATCGAGGACGGCCGCTACTCCAATCCACCCGTCACCACGGTCTCCCCGGACAAGAAGGTGATCGCGGAGACGGCGGTGGAACGGCTGCTGAAGCGGATCGGCAGCTCAACTCCGGTGCCGGGCAGGGAGATCCGGGCGCCGCACCGGCTGATTCCACGAGCCAGCACCATCGGGCGACAGGCGGCGGCTGACCGATCGTGAGCATGCGAGCGGGTGTGGAGGCCGGTACTTACGGACTGTGAGCATCCGGGCGGCCGAGCTGCAGGGGCTGACTCTTCTGCACCGGGACCGGGACTTCGAGTGCATCGCCGCGGTCACCGGACAAGCACTCCAGTGGTACGGCCCAGACGCCGGGAAATGAGCCGGGCCGCCTTTGCTGTTCCGAGGAGCTGTGCCGGAAGGCGTGTGCTCGCGCCAAGGCGCCCCGAGCCGGACATCCCCACCAACCGAGCCAAGCGCAGAGCCCGTTCACGCAAGGGCCCTGCTGGCCGTTCCTTGAAGCCGTGCCCACAGCGTGCCCGTCAGAGCGGACAACAGCGGTCAACAGCGGTGCAATACGACCGACACAACCACCCCGGCGCTCAGCCATCTGCGCAGGTCAGAGCCGTAAGGCACATACAAGCGCCGTCGCTTCATGCGCTGAGGTGCACCAAGGAGGACGGCTCACGGCCCTCGCACAGTCGCCGGGGGCTTCGCCAGCCGGAAACACACATCGCGTATGGCGGCCCCGGACACCGGCCTGGCCATCGCCCGACTTTCAGGAAGCAAGCGGGTCAGCAACCCCGACCGGGCCGCCCGAGCCGCTCGCCCAGAGGCATCACGGCTCTTAGGCATCCTCCTCGGCCCGGGCGTCAACGGCACTCCATGCTCACTGTCGTTCGAGGAACTCGAGCGCTGTCTCCACCTGCGCCGGTCAGCTGCGGTCCTTCGGCCTGAACGTGGATCACCAACTCCTCGATCAGCCGGGTCATCCACCGCTTTCACGGACTGCGGGACAGTTACCCCAAAGAGGTCTCTACGCGGATTCACAGGCAGCCCAGTCCGCTTTGAGAATCTCTGACATCAAGTCATCTTGTTCCGAGGTGAGTTGACCGGCGTTCCTTTTGGCACGCGTCTTGCAGAGCCAGGGTCCGATCATGACGCGTTCTCCGTCGACCTCAACCCATTCCCGGGCACCGGGCGGGCGGTTCCAGTGCTCGACGAAGACCCGGAGGATCTGCGCGGTCTCCTCGAAGGAACGGCGGGGCCGCTTCGCCGCGGGGGGGGGGCTCATCCGCCTCGCAGGGGGCAGGGCGGTGGCGGTCGGAGTCAGCCGCAGGCGGGCCAGGAGGTCGCGTTGCCCGGGGGCGAGCTGGTTCCAGGTGGAGAACTGGCGCTGCAGCCAGCTTCCCACCTTCACCTCGTCGATCACCGTGTCGCGGCGCAGCGTGGTGGGGCTGTGGCCGGCTTCGATGTGGCGTCGCAGGAGGTGGTATTTGCGGTGCCAGTCGGGGCCGTGCGGGAGGGTCCAGTGGGGGTCGAGGGCGGCGAGCTGGGCGTGGCGGTCGGGGTGGAGGCGGTGGTTGCGGGCAAGGGCTCGCTGGCTGACGAGGAACTGGCCGCCGGGCTGGTGGAGGGGGATGGCGAGGTGGCCGTGCTCGGTGTGGAAGGCGGTGGCGGTGGTGAGGTGGCCCTGCCAGGTTGCTTCGTGGTCGTCCCAGATCATGCCGAGCGCGTCGAGTTCGGCGGTCCAGTCCTCGGTGAGGATGCCTTGCCTGTGGGCGGTGCGCTGGCCGGCGATGAAGGTGCCGAGCCGGTAGCCGTAGGCGTCCTCGTAGTCGGTGGGGACGCGCAGGTGGTGGTGTTCGGCGTGGAAGCGGGTCGCGGCCGCCAGCCCTGCCCGGCGCGGGGCGGAGAGGGCTGCGTTGTCGGCGGGCCAGGCGATCAGGTCCATGGCCTGGGCGATGGCGTCGGGGTCGAGGGTGAAGTCGAAGCGGTAGCGGCGGGCGAGGAGTGTGCGGGTGCCTTGTTCGAGGCGGTGTTTGGCGGTGGTGCGGGGGGCGCGGGCGGCGATGGTCTGGTCGTGGTGGCGCAGGGCTGCTGTGACGAGCCAGAGGGCTTCGTAGGGGGTGCCGACGAGGTCGGTGGGGTCGGCGCCGTGGGGGATGTAGGCGGGGATGACGAGGCTGGCGGTCTTGGTGGCCTGGGTGGGGGGTTTACGCAGGGCGCGGCCGAGGGCCTGGACGATGCGGCGGACGCTGGCGGTGCGGTCGGCGAAGACGACGGCGTCGGCGGCGGGCAGGTCGACGCCCTCCCCCAGTACTTGGGCGTTGGTCAGCACGGCGCGGTCGGCGGTAGCGAAGTCGGTGAGGATGTCGTGGCGTTGGCCGGGGTTGTGGGTGCCGTTGATCGACTGAACTACCAGGTCGCTGGTCCAGGCGGGACGTTGGTCTTCGGTGAGGGTGCGCAGGGTGTGGGGGAACTGGCGGGCGAAGTCGGTGGCGTCGGCGACCTGCTGGAAGTACACGATCACGTGGTGGAGGTCGTGTTCGGTCATCGCTTTGAGGATCGCCAGGTGCAGGGCGGTGGTGCGGCGTGCGGTCGGGCCGAAGCCGGAGTAGGTGTCGGGGGTGGTGAGGACGGTGCGCAGGTGGGTGTCGGTGATCGTGGGGACGACCAGTTGGTAGTCGGCGAGGACTCCGTCCTCGATGGCATCGGCGTGGCTGTAGGTGTGCAGGCGGGAGCCGAAGGTTTTCGTGTCCGCCATGGAGGCGACGAGGGCGGGGGTGTCCCAGGCGGGGGCGGTGGCTGCGGTGCGCTTGGGCTGGGGGCGGGTGGTGGGTGCTTCGGTCAGGCGTGGTGGATCCCATTCGTAGGGGGTGGCGGTCAGGTAGAGGCGGCGGTCGGCGCGGGGGTGGCGGTGTACTGGTGGACGCGGATGCCGGACACCGTGTGCTGGGTGCGGCGGGCCTGGACGGCTGGGCTGGACGCGCGGGAGATGCGGGCGGCCCCGCTGGTGATCTACCCGGAGGCCGCGGAACTCGCGGGCGCCATGCTGGACTTCGAATGCGCGGGGCGGCGGGATACGGCGGACCGGTCCCGATGGCTTGCGGGCGTGGAGCAGTTGATGGCCGGGTGGGGGGTGGACGTGGCTGAAGGGCGTCAGGCGCTGCTGATGTGGCTGGGGCGCCACCGTAGGGGGCTGCCCGCGCCGTCCGGTCCGGCGGACGGAAACGGGCTGCTACTTGGGGCGGGGCACAGCCGGATCGCGTCCCGGACCGGTCCGGTGAGCCAACGCTCGTGCCTGACCTGGCAGTTGGGCATGGCGGCCGCCGACATGTAGGCGTCATAAGAGTGGAGGGCTCACAACCGTATGGTTGTGAGCCCTCCACCTTGCAGTAGCGGGGACAGGATTTGAACCTGCGACCTCTGGGTTATGAGCCCAGCGAGCTACCGAGCTGCTCCACCCCGCGTCGGTGAACACCACCGTACGTCATAGCGGCGGGCGCTGGAGACCATTTTCCTGCCGGTCACCGGCTGCTACGCGGCGAAGCCGATGTTTTTGACGTACTCGTACTGGCCCCACTGGGAGCCCAGATCGGGCAGGACATCGGCGGTCCAGGCGTCGTCCAGGCCCTGGTGGTCACCGGCCGCCCAGGATCCGACGATCTTGTCCCAGCGGCGCACGTTCATCGTCCGGTGGGCCACCACCCGCTGGAGCTGGCGCGCCACGCCGGACTGGTCGAGGGGGTGGATCTCCACGCGGGTGCCGCGGCCTTCGCGGTTGAGGCGGGCGGTGAGGTGGCGGGCGACGTTGCGGCGCCGCACCGACTTGTAGGCGGCGTCGATGCGTTCCAGGTTGGCCTTCGAGGGACGGCGTGTGCCCTGCAGCCATGCCTTCAGCGTCCGGTCGCTCACGGTCAGTCCGGCGTCCTTGGCTGCCTGCCAGGCCCTGTCCGACGTCGTCAGGTAGTGCAGTCGTGCCATCAGGCCGCGCTTGGCGGTCACCGGGGTGGCGATGTGAGCGGCGAGCCGGTCGAGCTGGCGGGCGACGGCTTCGCTGCCCTTGATCCCGCTCGCGCCGAACTTCCCGAAGTCGATGTTTTTCTCCGGCATCTACTGCTCCTGCCCCGTGCCGGCTTCGGTGCCGGTCCCTGCGGTGTACGTGTCCTTGACCTTGACCTCGGTAACCGAGCGGCCTTCGGGGAAGACACGGCGCCAGTCTCCGATGACGTGGAGTTCGTCGGTTCCCATCGCCCGTACGACCGTCAGTCCCGCGTCGTGGGCCTTGAGCGCCTTCATCCAGAGGTTGGCGAATGCCTGGGAGCGGATGATGTGCATCCAGTCCGGGCGGTAGAGCTCCCGGTTGTAGTTCGACTCCCCCATCGTAGACACGAACTTGGAGTACATCGCCTTCACGTACTCCAGCGTCAGCCCGTCGCCGTCAGCGATCGCGGTGTCGCGGGCGTCCTTGAGGGCGATCCGGAACTTCTCCAGGAGGTTCTCGGTGGCGCCCGAGGTGTACGACTCGTGGATCTCGGGCGGCTCGCACAGGCGGTGCTTCGGTCCGGACAGGCGCAGCAGCAGGCGCAGGGTCGGTTCGGTGACCCACAGGGGGCCTGGTTCGTCGCGCTGGCCGATCGGGTTGGGCAGCACCGCGTCGTGTTCCCAGGCAGGCGGGGTGATCAGGTGGACTCCGGCGCGGCGCCGGTCGTGCGCGAAGCCCGTGGTGTGTTCCAGCTGGCCGAGCGGGAGGTGGGTCTTGAGAGCGCTCAAATAGGCGCCGTTGATGTCGAGTGCGGTGACCTCGTGCTTCCCGGGCGGCAGCTCGGGCCGCGTCCACTTGGGGCGGGCCTCCCAGATCTGGTCGGCGCCCCTGGAGGTCTGCTTCTTGAGGATGTCGGGGATCCAGGGGTGGGCGATCACGTCGTAGCGGGCGCCCTTGCGGGTCTCGTCCAGCAGGCGCATCGCGTCCGGGATGGCCCGCTTCAGCAGTACGGCGCTCGCGGCTTCGACGTCGCCCCGGTGCTCGGCGAGCACGGCGTGCACCGCTTCGTGGATCAAATCGGTGGGTCCGGACGGCTCCTGGAACGCCCGCCCGCGCGGGGCCGTGCTCCCGCCGGCCGGACGAGGCGGGCGGGCCGTACGCGGCACTTGAGCCCGGGCAGATGGCGCGGTGGGCGAGGACTTCGGGGTTTGTGCAGGGGGTGCCTGACAGCCGGAGGGGTCCAGATGCTGAGCGAACCCCGCCACGCGCTGTTTGGCCGGACGACCGCACAGCACACACGGCTCGGGCACGGCGAGCAGCTCCACCTCGTCCTCGTCCTGGCCGGCTCTCTACACCATCGTCCTTGCCAGACTCCGCCGGGAGACACGCAGCCGCAGCTACGCCGGGCGGCGCATCGCCGAAGGCAAGACCAGACGCGAAGCCAGCCGCTGCCTCAAACGCTACGTCGCCCGAGAGCTCTACACGATCATCATCCGAACCCATGCCTTGCCTCGAGGCCAGGCTCTGGCCGCATGGCATCCATAGGGGTATCAAGACCGCCGCCTCCTACGAAGCAGCGGTCAGTCTCGCGTCCTTCCTGCTCTGCGCAAGATCCGTTTGAAGACGGACCCTGGCGCCCTACGACCGCGTGCTCTGCGGCATGCCGTCCACGCTGTGGGCTCGTCGTGTGCGGATGGGCTGGCGGACGACGGCCGGTATCGGAGCGTCAGCCCAGCCCTGGTACCAACAGCACCTTGCAGGCGTCGCCGGTGAGCAGATCGATCGCCTCGTCGACCTGGCTGAGTTGCAGTCGGTGCGTGATCAGCCAGTCCAGGTCCAGGCGCCCGGAGTTCAGCAGGAGCAGCGTCTGCTCCCAGGTTTCCCACAGGCGGCGGCCGAAGATGCCCCGCAGTGTGATGCCCCGCTTGTTGATCTGGGCAGCGACGTCGATCGGCACTGGTCGGCCCGGATGTCCCACGGTCACGACCGTTCCTTCTCGGCGCACGGCGTCGAAGAGGGACGGGAGTGCGGCGGCCGCTCCCGAGCATTCGAAGGCGACATCGGCCCCGCCGCGGTGGCCGCTGAGTTCGCGGCTGCGCTCGGCGACACCCTCTCCGGGCTCCATCGTGATCACTCCGAGCTGTTCGGCTTCGGCGCGGCGGAACGGATTCGGCTCGATCACGATCACGTAGGCGGCGCCCATGAGGGATGCCAGTCGCGCGACGACCATGCCCACCGGGCCGGCGCCGCTGACCAGAACGCCTCGGCCGGCTACCGAGTAGCCGGCTCGCTGAATGGCGTGTACCGCGACGCCGGCCGATTCCAGCAGTGCGCCGGTCTCCAAGGGCACGCTGTCGGGAAGGGGGACACAGATGCGGTGGGGCACGGCGACGCGGTCGGCGAAGACCCCGTCGAAGTGCATGCCCAGGATCTGCGTGCGCTCGCAGGTGTGTGCGTCCCCGGTCCGGCATGCGAAGCACTGACCGCACGCCAAGTGGCTTTCCAGAGCGACGCGGTCACCGACGCGCAGGTTCTCCACACCGGTGCCCACCTCGACGACAGTGCCCGCCGCTTCATGACCGAGTACGACGGGCAGCCCCAGGTTGAACGCCCGGGCCGCCGGCGACCACTCGTAGCATTCGCGGTCTGTGCCGCACAACGACGCCGCCGCGATCTCCACTACGACCGCGCCGTCGCCGGCCTTCGGCTCGGGCGCATCGGCGACGTACTCGACTCCCCTGTCCGCGACTGCTTTGACGACTGCCCTCATGAATTGCACACTCCTTCGTGTCTCGTACGTGGCGGGATGACTGGTGGCCCGGACGGACGGTGGTCAGTGGGCGGGATGCGGCTGCGCGAAGCGTTCGAGGACATCGACCGGACCGACCTGTCCGCCCTTGAGCAGCAGCCGGCAGCCGGCCACGGCCGCTTCGCTGTCGGTGCGGCAGACGGGGGCGGCCATGACGAACTGGGTGGCGACGCGCAGCTCGCTCACCCCCATGGTCAGCAGTGCGTGGCTGGAGGTGTCACCGCCGAGCACGGCGACGTCCCTGGTGAGGCCCTTGACGGCCATGTTCCCGGCCAGGGTGCCCAGGAGTTTGCCCACATGGGCGGCGTCGAGGGGACCGGCCGCGGCGTAGCGGGGGTCCTGGGTACCGCGCGTGGTGTGCACGATGACGTTCCGTCCGGCCGCGAGCATGGCGGCCGAGTGGTTTTCCAGGTCGTCCAGCAGGGACGGGTCCTGTCCGTTGAGCAACTGCGTGGGCACGGCCAGCTCGGCCCAGCCGTGCCCGATGGCGTCGGCGATCTGTGCGTCCGTCGTGCTGGAGGCCGACGCGCTGACGGCCAGCACCGGCCCGGAGGCGGGCTGGGCGCCGTCGGCCACGTCGGACCCCTTGGTGGCGGTGCGGGCGAGGGCGGCCATGACACCGCCGGAGCCGACCACGATCGACGGGCCCTGCCGGGCGTCGTCCTCTCGCAGTGCCAGCGCGAGGGTGTCGAGGTGACCGTCCTCGACAGCGTCCACGACGAAGGCGGCCCGGCTGGACCGGCGGAGCGTCGCCCACTGCTCGCCGAAGGAACCATCGGTGTAGGCGGGGAGGTGGATGGCCGCGGGGACCTCACCGGTACGCAGCTGCTCGGCGATCACCTGCCGCAGGTCGGCCTCGTGCATCGGGGTCGAGGGATGCTGCGCCATGACGGGATGCCGGTCAAGACGGTAGGCGTCCCCGGAATAGCCGGCGAAGTGGTTGCTGAAGGCGGTGTACCGGCCGAAGCCCGGCTGTGCCGGTGCGACCGCGACCGGGCCGTGGTGGGGGAAGCGCTCGTGCAGCAGCTCGATGCCTCTGCCGATGCTGCCGCGTGCGGGGGCGCTGTCGAAGGTCGAGCAGACCTTGTAGATCAGCACCTGGGCATCGGCGGTGGCGATGCGTTCCAGCTGTGCGTGCACCAGCTCGTCGAAGGCTGCCCCGCCGAGCGAACGAGCCGGTCCGGCGATCCCGACGACATCGCAGTCGGTGGGCAGCGGCCGGCTTCCGTCCCCGATGACGAGCACGGCGTCGAGACCGTGCCGGTGGGCCTGTGCGAGGACATCGCTGGCACCGGTCAGGTCGTCGGCCACGAAACTGACGTACGTCATGTCAGGCCACACCTCCGAACGTGCGCCCGGCGTGCAGCAGCGCCGGGTCGCCTGCCTCGGCCGCCGCGTGTGCCGCCACCTCCAGGGGAACACCGTCGACGGCAGCCGCCCAGGCGGCCCGGAGACTGCGCACGCCGGCCGCCGGTCCGTCGGGATGCGCGGCCACGCCTCCGCCCGCGAGCATCAGAAGGTCGGTCGAGCCGACCGCGGTGAAGGTCGGTGCCGGGGTGGTGACGTTCTGGCCGGACGACAGGGTCGGTACCGGACTCAGCGTCTTGCCCAAGGGGTCGAGCAGGCTGCGTACGTGGGCCGCGACCTCTTCATCGGTCTCGTAGAACTTGCTGCCGAGGCCGCTGACATGCAGATGGTCGGCTCCCGCCAGGCGGGCCAGCTGCTGCCACACCCGGTACGACACCCCCAGCGCCGGCGAGCGCATCGATGCGGCCAGTCCGGCGCGGTGTCCGTGCACGGGGACTTCGGAGAACCCCCGCAACCAGGCCAGTGCGGCCAGTCCCATGACGGGGACGTTGAGCATCACGCACCGGCCGCCCGCCCCGACCACCAGGTCGTGGCGCCGGCGGAGTCCGGCGAGGTCCCCCGTGATGTTGAAGGCATACATGACCGGGTGGCCGGTGATCTGCTCGGCCTCCCGGATCTCTTCGGTGGCCACGGCGACCCGGCGCTCCAGCGGTAGGTACACCGGATCGGTCATCAGCTCGTCGTCCTTGATCAGATCGACCGACGCCCGGGCCAACTCCCGTACGGCCAGGCGGAACTCGCTCTCGTCCAGACCGACGTTCGGTTTGATGATGGTGCCGATCATGACGCCCTCGGCACCTCCCATCAGCCTGCGGGTGCCGGGGATGCCGAACGCGGGGCCCGGGTGAGCGGCAACGAACTCCTCCGGCAGCTCGATGTCCTGCAGGCGGCAGGCGAACAGCTCACCCAGTTCGAAGAGGTTGCCTGCGATCGTGGTCTGCAGGGTCGCCAGGTCGGTCCCGATGTTCTCCATCGGGAACTCGACCACCACAACAGCGGCCCGCACCGTCTCGGGGCGGGACCGCGACGGCAGCGACGGGCTGCGCGTGCCCAGGTCCCGCACGCTGACGACCTGTGCTGCATGCCGTTCTCGGATGCGCGGGGACTCGCCGGGCACAGCGACGAAGGTGCCACTGGACTGCTCCCCGGCCATGGCCGCGGCAGCCTGCTCCGGATCGCTCTCCGATTCCAGGTAGTAGGTGCAGCGCACGACCCGCTGATCACGCATGTGCTCTCCGTTTCTCGACGACTGCGGTGTGAGGGGCGTTCGTCTCAGATGCCGTCGTGCTGTGCGGCAGCTTCCCTGTTACCGCCGAGCATGTGGTGCGGGGCGGAGGACGGCCCGTCCCCGTCGGCTGTCGCATCGCCGAGGCCGTCGGCTGCGGCAGGCTGCTTCAGGATCCGGCGTGCCCAGAAGACGGTGATCAGCGGACAAAGGATCGACGTCACCACCACCGACGAGGCCACGAGCACGGTCGCGTACTCGGCGGCCGGCGCGTAGACGGGATTGGCGGCCGCCACGATCGAGGGGACCACAGCCGCGTTGCCGGCGGTGGTCGCCGCAGCCAGGCCCGCGATGCCGTCGCCACCGCTCACCTTGTCGGCCAGCAGCAGAACCGCCCCACCGACCAGCACCACGAACAGCCCCAGCCCGACCCCCAGCAGACCGGCCTCCCAGACAGCGGTCAGGTTGAGCGTCAGCCCCAGCGACAGCCCGAGGAACGGCACGATCGCCGGTACGGCGGGGGCCAAGAAGCGCCGCATCTCGGGATCGAGATTTCCCAGGAGCATCCCGAGCACCAAGGGAAGGATCGCCCCCACCAGGGTCTGCCAGGGAAAGGCGGACAGACCGGCGACGCCGAGCGTCACCATCGTGAGGAAGGGCCCGGACTCCAGGCTCATGACACTGTAGGCGCCGACGTCGCGCTTGCGCCCGAACTGGGCCATCAGTGACATGTAGAGGCCACCGTTGGTGTCGTTTAGCGCCGCCACGACCGCCAGCGTCGACAACCCCGCGAAGACCCCACCGCTGACCGGCGATTCGCCGAGCAACCTCCCCAGGACGATACCGACGACCAACGCGAACACGACCTTGGTCCCCAGCAGCACACCACCCTTCTTCGCGATGTAGGGCGTCGCCTTCACGTCCAGGGTCGAGCCCAGACACACATAGAAGACGGCCAGGATCGCGGGCAGGCCCGTGTACAGGGCCCCGGTGAAGGAACCGAAGAACTCTCCGGAGCCCGGCGCCGCCGTGTGCACCACGGCTCCGAAGAGCATCGGGACGAGCATCAGCCCGCCAGGCACCTTCTCGATGCCGGCTTTGATGGGCACAGCCATGGGGACCTCCGAACGGCGATGTTCGAATGAACATTTAGTGACTCGGAACGTAGCCGCAGGAAGCGGGCGGGTCAATGGGTTCTCGCCACTGCATCGTCTGTATCGAGCCGAACCCACCCGCGCGAGCTGGCGTCGCAACAGGTCGAGGTAGTCGGCTGTAATGTTCACATGAACACCGCTTGGACGGGGTGGCAGCAATGGGTCACCCCGGGTGGAAGCCCAGGGCAGGAGGCCGGATAGCGTGATGAGCGTGGCTCAAGACGAGATGGAACCCGTGCGCAACTCCCGACAACGAGCCATCCTCAGTGCCTTGCAGGAATTCCGGCAGGTCGACGTCAACACGCTCGCGGAGCGCTTCGGAGTGTCCGGCATGACGATCCGCCGCGACCTGGCCGAGCTCGATCAGGCAGGGCTGCTGGACCGGGTCCATGGCGGCGCGGTGCCACGCCGGGCACCCGCCTACGGGTCCCGGTCCTCGACGATGACGTCCGAGAAGTCGAGAATCGCGCGGGCCGTGGCGGACCTGGTCAAGCCGGGTGCCTCGGTGGGCGTCGACACCGGCACCACCTGTACCGCTGTCGCCGCGGAACTCGCCGTCCGGGACGATCTGACCGTGATCACCAACTCGCTCCACGCAGCGTTTGAACTGCGCGACACGAGGAGCCGGGTCCTCGTCCTGGGCGGGCTCATGACACCCGAACTGAGCCTGGTCGCCTCCACGGCAGCACAGGAAAGGCCGCAGATCCATCTGGACCTGATGATCCTCGGTTGCGGAGGACTGTCCGTCGACCGCGGGGTCACCTACTTCGACCCCGCCGAGGTCGAGGTGCGCCGCACACTTCTCGATCTCGCGGACCGGGTCGTAGTCGCCGCCGATCACACCAAGTTCGACCGCAAGAAGGCGATGGCCCTCGGTGACCTGTCGATCGTCGATGTCCTTGTCACCGACCAGATGCCTCCCCCTGAGCTGCGATCCGCGTTGGCGGAGGTCGTGGTCGCTCCGTAGCGCTCAAACCGAGGCCAGAGCGCAGGCCACACCGCGCGGGGGCAGCGAACCTCGGGAACAACCGTCACCGCACTCAGGAGAAGCCTCCGACAGCGGCCCAGCGGGCGGAGAGTATCTCTTCGCACTTCAGCAGCTTACGGGCAGGTTCCTGGCGGCAGAACACCTCATTGTGGCCCCGCCTGGTCATCATCAGGACGGGCCTGGCTCGGCGGTCTGCCGTCCGGGTGGTCGTAGATCCAGGAGAGGCCTCCCAGGTCGAGGCGCCGGCGAGTGCGGGTGACGGCGACGTAGGCGAGACGGGCCTCTGCATCGTCGACGGGCTCGGGGACGGGTGCCGGCGTGCTTCCCGTCTGGCCGGTGGTGTCGTTGAGGGAACGGGCGAAGTCCTCGGCGATGAGGACGCTGGGCCATTCGCGTCCCTTGGCCTTGTGGGCAGTGGAGACGGTGACATGCGCGTGCGGTTCGGGGACGAGCTGGGCGATGGCGGCGAGGACGGCGTCAGTGCCGTGGGTGTCGACAAGGTTGACCAGGGGCTGCAGGTCCCGGCCCGCGGGATCGTGGGCGGCGTAGTCCTGCAGGTCGCCCCAGCAGGGAAAGAGGAGCAGTTCGGGATGGTGGGTGCGGCGGCCTTCTTTGAGGTCGCGGGCGGCCAGGGCCAGGGCGTGCAGGCTGTCTCCTCCCCCGGCCAGGGCGACGTGGCGTCCCGCGGCCATGTGGGCCATGACCTGGGCCATGGCGCCGACGTTGGTGCGGCACACGACGGCGTCCGGCTGTGTGACGAGGCCGAGTTCGGTGGGCACGGCGGGGGTGCCGGTGAGGCGGATCGGCGCGTCGGCCAGGTGCAGCCAGCGGTTGGCTTCGGCGGCGAGGTCGGGGCCGAAACGGAAGGACTGGGACAAGGCCAGCTGGGTGCCGTCGAAGCCGGTCATGACGTCCTTGGCGCCGCGCCATTGGTAGATGGCCTGGGCGGAGTCGCCGACCATGACCAGCTGGGCGTGGTCGCGCTGGGCGAGGAAGATCTGTTCGACGACGGGGTTGGTGTCCTGGGCCTCGTCCAGCAGCAGGAAGTCGGCCTGGATGCGCGGCCGGGTGAGGGCCCAGATCTTCAGGTAGTGGTCGTGGTCGAAGCGGACGGCGCCATCGTCGGGGTGCTGCAGGTCGGCCCACGCCTTGTGGGCGAACGGCACGATGTGGGCGGCGAGCTGGGCATGGAGGTCGGTGTCTTCCAGGCCGCGAAGGCGGGGCACGTGATGGGGGGTGATGGCCTCGTCGGCGGTTTGGCAGAAGCGGGCGACGGTGCGCAGGGTGGCGTTGGAGAGGGCTCGTTGTGTCACCTCGCGGTCGCCGATGCGGATCGGCTTGGTGATGCCGAGGGCCTGTCCGGTCTGCCAGGCCGGGCGGCGGGGGGCGTTGAGGCGGCGGGTGTAGCGGTGGCCGACGGCGGCGTAGGCCAGGGCGTGGGCGGTCGATGCGCTCGGTTACAAGGTCAGCCTCGCATCCGACCCCGCTACCGCCCGGCCGCTGCCGCCTGCCCACTGACGCATCGATTCTCGGATTAGCAGCTCCCCTCAAGATGTGTGAAGCTGATCTGATTAGCCTATTGTCACGCAGATTCGAGCAGTAGGCTCACATGGTGTGATTCTTCCTAAGCCTCAGCGCCTCGACCGTCACGAGCATGACGATGCCTTCCGCCTGACCGGCACCACATCGATCCGGTCCGACGCCGCTTCGGCCCCCGCAGCCGACGCTCTCCGCCGTGCGTTGCGACCCGCGACCGGGTTTGCCCTGCCGGATGCCGATGGCGGGCAGGCCGCGATCACTCTGTCCGTCGCCCCGAGGGCCCTCGACGCCGAGGCGTACGAATTGACCGTCACGTCCGACCACATCACCATCACCGGCGGCGACCCGGCAGGTGTGTTTTACGGCGTCCAGTCGCTACGGCAGCTCCTTCCGGCCGAGGTCTTCTCGGCGACGGCCGTCGAACGCGACTGGACGGTGCCGGCCGTCAGCGTCACCGACGGGCCCCAGCTCGGCTGGCGCGGCATGATGCTCGATGCCGCGCGGCACTTCATGCCAAAGGAGTTCATTCTCCGGCTGATCGACCTCCTTGCCCTCCACAAGCTCAACGTCCTCCACCTTCACCTCACGGAGGATCAGGGCTGGCGGCTCGCGATCGAGAAGTACCCACGCCTCACCGAAGTCGGCGCTTGGCGACACGAGACGCTCATCGGCCATGCCGACCGGCCGGAGGATGAGTACACCTTCGACGGCACGCCGCACGGCGGTTTCTACACCCAGGACGACATCCGCGAGATCGTGGCGTACGCAGCGGAACGTTTCATCACTGTCATCCCCGAGATCGACATGCCTGGCCACATGCTCGCCGCCATCTCGGCCTATCCCGAACTGGGCAACGGCCTGAGACCGCCCCAGGTCTGGACCGTATGGGGGATCAGTGAGCAGGTGCTGAACGTCGACGACCTTGCGCTCGACTTCTGCCGCGACGTTCTCACCGAGGTGATGAGCCTGTTCCCGAGTCGGCTCATCCACTGCGGCGGCGATGAATGTCCCAAGGAGGAGTGGAGGGCCAGCCCAGCCGCACAGGCGCGGATGCGATCGCTCGGCCTCACCGACGAGGACGCCCTGCAGGCGTGGTTCACCGGCCAGATGGCGACGTTCCTCTCGGACAACGGCCGACGCTTCATCGGTTGGGACGAGGTACTCGAAGGCGGCGGGCCGGCCAACCTCCACAAGGACATCGTGGTCATGTCATGGCGCGGCGAGGAGGCCGGCGTCGAGGCGGCACGCGGTGGACTCGACGTGGTGATGGCGCCGTGCGCGTACCTCTACTTCGACCGCTACCAGAGTGAGGACCACGACAGGGAACCGCTCGCGATCAGTGGCTTCGTCCCGCTGTCCAAGGTGTACGACTACCGCCCCGTGCCCGCAGCGCTCGCCGACGAGCCCGAAGCGGCGCGGCATGTCCTGGGCGCGCAGTGCCAGCTGTGGACGGAGTACGTTCCGACGCCCAAGCACGCGGAGTACATGCTGTTCCCGCGTCTGTGCGCGTTCGCCGAGGCGGTGTGGCGGAACGACGGCAACGGCGTCGACGACTTCGCGGACTTCGTCACCGACCGCCTGCGTCCGCACCTGGAGCGTCTCAATGCCCTCGGCGTCAGCCATCGCGCCCTCGACTGAGAGCGTGACACCTCCACCGATCCCCGGCCGCTTCAACCGCGTTCCCGCACGAGATCCGGCGGTAGATCTGCCCCTGTCGGTAAATGCGACAAGGAGCCTACCCGCTAGGGAGTTGATGGGAGGCTGGCGCTTTCCGGGATGGGTGTGGCTGCGTGTCCTGAACGCGAAGCCCCGACCAGCACAACCACGAACTCACGGCCTGATCAGGAACGTCCCCTCAAGAGAGCTACACCCATACGCGACTGCGCACCGCTGTTCGCCGAGCACGGCGTGAACCAGGTGAGCCCATTCCTGGACAACGAGGTCGTCACAGCCTGCCTGCGGATCGGTGCCGGAGAGCGGCGCCGTCCAGGTGTCTACAAACCCCTGCTGGCCATGGCCCGCCCCGACCTGCCGGGCTGGCTGACCGGCAGGCAGAGCAAGGCCACTTCACGCCGCTGCAGTACGCGGGCCTGCGCGCCCACCACCAAGAGTTGCACGAGCTGATCGACGCGAGCACGCTGGTGGGGCACGGGCTGATCGACGCCACAGCGGTGCACACGGCGCTCGATGCCGCCGCGGCGGGGATCGGCACGCCGCCGCTGCCGGCGCTGGAGAACTTCCTCATCACGTCGTGGTGGCTGTCGCACACCATGGTCCTGGCCCCGACTGGGGGTGCCCGGTGAACTTGCGGGTGCCGCCCTGTCATAGGCGTCAGCTGTGGCCGAACGCCGCCGCGGTGGCAGCGCACGAGAGCGATGCGCTCGACGAGGTCACCGAACGCAGGCTGCCGGCCAGGAACCGGCGGACCGTCAACGCCCTGACGGACCCGGCGGTCCTCGGGCCGGTGATCGCCGGTGTGAGCGCGGGCTCACAGGGGCGGGCACGGTGTCGCCGGTCGGGCGCCTGTCCATGGGTGAGTGGGGCTGGCGCATGGACAGGCGTGACCGTGGGCCTCAGGCCGCTTCGAGGAAGGGGTAGTCGGTGTAGCCCTCGGCGCCCGGCCCGTAGAACAGTTCCGGCCGCGGCTCGTTCTCCGGGTGGCCGCCCTGCCAGCGCTCGACCAGGTCGGGGTTGGCGATGAGGGCCCGGCCCACGACCACGGCGTCGGCGTGGCCGGCCTCGATGTGCTGGAGCGCCTGCTCGCGGGTGGTGGGCCCCCCGAAGGGGCCGCTGTTGACGATCAGCTTGCCGTCGAAGCGCCGCCGCAGCTCCTGCACCAGGTCGCCGCCCGGCTCGGCGTGCAGTACGGAGAGGTAGGCCAGGCCCAGCGGGCGCAGTTGGTCGAGCAGGGTGCCGTAGGTGGCCAGGACGTCGTCCCGGTCGGTCTCGAAGACGTCCCCGAGGTCGACCTCCGGCGAGATCCGCAGCCCGACCCGCTCGGCACCGACGGCCTGGGCGACCGCCGTGACGACCTCGACGACGAAGCGGGCGCGGTTGTGCGGTGAGCCGCCGTATTCATCGGTGCGCTGGTTGGCCGCCGGGGAGAGGAACTCCTGGAGAAGGTAGCCGTTGGCGCCGTGGATCTCCACGCCGTCCGCTCCCGCGTCGATGGCCCGGCGGGCCGCGGTGACGAAGTCCTCCACGGCTGCCCGGATTTCCGCGGTGGTCATCGCTTCCGGTACGGGGTAGGGCTGTTCGCCCTTCTCGGTGAACGTCTTGTTGTCGATGGCGATCGCGCTGGGGGCGAGGATGCGGCAGCCGCCGTTGATGTCGGGGTGGGTGCCGCGGCCGGCGTGCATGATCTGCAGGACGATGCGGCCGCCCTCGGCGTGCACCGCCTCGAAGACCCGCTGCCAGCCGGCCGCCTGCTCGTCGGTGGCGATGCCCGGCTCACCGACATAACCCTGCGAGGCGTGGTCGGGGTAGGTGCCCTCGGTGATGATCATTCCGACGCTCGCCCGCTGCCGGTAGTACTCGACCATCAGGTCCCCGGGGATGCCGGAGGAACCGGCCCGGACCCGGGTCAGCGGTGCCATGACGATGCGGTTGGCGAGCTCGATCTTCCCGAGAGAGACGGGGGAGAAAAGTGACGGGGCGGGCGAAGCTTCTGAAGTGTTGACAGGCATGGGTTTCTTTCTTTCTGCAATACGGAGGGAAACGGGATGAAGGTCTGCGACGTCGGCAGAAGGCGCGGGGCTAGCTGAGCGGGACGTCCGCGACACCCTTGAGGTGGCTGAACGTCTCCAGGGAGTACCGGCCGTGGTAGCGGCCCATGCCGCTTTCGCCGACGCCACCGAACGGCAGGCCGGGCATGAGCAGTTGCATCACCGGCTGGCCCCAGGCGACGCCGCCGGAGGA
>NZ_JBICUX010000025.1:0-84639 GCF_043198595.1 Streptomyces sp. NPDC048751 | reverse complement strand
TCGCTCGCGCGGGAGGGACCCCCATCGCGTTGACGCCCTCCTCCGCCTTGCAGCTGCACGCACCAGACCCCGCTCGGGTCGGCTGCAAGGCACCGGGTCTTACAGCCGGCCTGATCCAAACGACAGGCCCTAGCCGCCGATCCTCGCCGCGACGATCGGTGCCAGGCGGTTCGCGATGGTGCGGTGGCCCTGGTCGTTGGGGTGTACCGAGTCGGTGAGGTCGCCGGTGCCCAGCCAGCCGGTGGTGTCGATGAAGGAGATCCGGGGGTCGCCGCCGTCGACGGCCGCCCTGACCGCCGCCTCGGTCTGCGGGACGTAGCGTCCACGGAAGGTCTTCAGCGCGAAGATCCACGCCTGCGGATGGGCGGCGCGGACCTTGCGGAGCAGGCTTGTGTACGCGGCCTGGAACTGTGTGGAGCTGACCCCGTGGCCGACGTCGTTGGTGCCGAGGTTGATGACGACGGCGTCGGCCCGGTAACGGGCGACGTCCCAGTCGGGCGTGGCCGCGTTCGGGTTGAGTTTGCCGTACTGCTGCTCCAGGCCCACGCATCCGTCGGCCGCCGCGACCAGACAGGCGCCGCCCTGGGCGATCTGGGTGTGCTCGGTGCCGAGCCGTTCGCCGATCAGCCAGCCGTACGCCGTGCGGGCGTTCTGCGAGGTCGTCGTCCCCACGGTGATCGAGTCGCCGACGAACTCGATGAGCCTGCCGGGCGCCTGCGGGGCGAACGTCGTCGCGCCGCTGTCGAGGACCAGCCCCTGGAAGACGGCGTCGCCGTGGTACGAACCGGCGACCACCTGGTAGTTGACCTGGAGGGTGTGGTTGCCGGCGGACAACGGGGAGGGCGTCAGGTTCACCGTGCCCTTGACGTCGTCGTAGAAGGTGACGGGCCCGTTGTCGACGCGGGCCCAGAGGTCGATCGTGCCCCGCTGCTTCAGCTTGACGGTCCGGCCGGTGAAGCCGACCCGGTAGTACGCGCCCGCCCAGTAGGGCGTGTACGCGGTGCTGGAGCTGCGGGTGTCCCAGCGGCCGACGAACTTGATGTTGGGGTCGCCGGGTTGGCCGGGGGCGACGGCCTCGGCGGACCTGGTCGCGCCGCCGCCGAGCCGGGCGGCGATGACGGGGGCGAGACGGCTCGCGAACTTGGTGTGGCCCGCCTCGTTGGGGTGGCCGTTGCCGTCCTCGTAGTCGGTGCCGTCGGTGAGCCAGCCCGAGGTGTCGACGTACTGCACCTTCGTGTCACCCGCGTTGGCGCGGGCGCCGACCGCCGCCCTGGTCTCGGCGACGTACCGCTTCTTGAGCGTCTGCACCGCGAAGAGCTGGGCGTTCGGGTAGGTGGCGCGCAGGTCGCCGAGGAACTTGGTGTACGCCGACTGGAACTGCGCGGAGTTGACTCCGTGGCCGATGTCGTTGGTGCCGAGGTTGATGACGACCGCGTCCGCCCGGTAGCGGGAGAAGTCCCAGTCCTGGCCGCCCGTACTGGCCGTCTTGAAGAACTGGCCGCTCAGACCCGTGCAGCCGGACTGGGCGACGAGGCAGTAGCCGGAGCGGGCGATCTGGGTGTGGCGCGCGCCCAGTTGCTCGCCGGTCTTCCAGGCGTACGAGTCGAGCGCCAGCCGGTCGGTGAGGGCGCCCGCGGTGATGGAGTCGCCGACGAACTCGACGAGCCGGGCCGGTGTGCGGGGGCTGACCGTGCGGGCGCCGGGGTCCAGCACCAGGCCCTGGAAGACCGTGTCGCCGGAGCGGTAGGAGATGCGCAGGGTGTGGGTGCCGGGGGAGAGGGGACGGGGCGTGAGGTTCACGGTGCCGCGCACACCCGCGTGGAAGACGTCGGGTCCCCCGTCGATGCTCACGTACAGGTTGACCGCGTCCCTGGCCCTGACCTTCACGGTGGTACCGGTGAAGGCCGTCTGCAGGTACGCCCCGGTCCAGGAGGGCACCGCCGCGGTCCCGGTACCGGTGTCCCACCGCCCGACGTA
This sequence comes from Streptomyces sp. NPDC048751, assembly GCF_043198595.1. Taxonomy (NCBI): domain Bacteria; kingdom Bacillati; phylum Actinomycetota; class Actinomycetes; order Kitasatosporales; family Streptomycetaceae; genus Streptomyces; species Streptomyces sp. NPDC048751. The sequence goes on along the minus strand of NZ_JBICUX010000025.1, from coordinate 82,662 downwards.
GACGATGTTGGGATCCGACACCGAACCGTCCCCGGGCGCGGTCTGCGCGGTCTGCGCGGCTTGAGCGGTCCGCGCGACCTGCGTGGCTTTCGCGGGCGAGCCGCCCGCCCAGGACAACAGGCAGGCGACGAGCACGGCCGTGAGCAGGGCCGGGAGCGAGCGTCTGACGGGGCGTAAGGAGGTGCCGTGGGGGGTGATCTGCATGGGGATCCCTTTCGTGTGGGGGCTGGGAGCGCTCCCATGTACAGCCTTTCGAGAGAAGCAATGAAACGGTTCAGCGTCAAGACAGGCGCGGGAGGCAGGGGCACCCCGAAGCGTCGGAGGCAAGACAGACGTAGGTCGGCGCGATCTCCTCCGGCTGGGCCGCGCGGCCCAGCGGCGCTTCGCTGCCGAGTTCGGCCACGGTCCGCTCGACGACCTCACGGCAGAACCGGGCGTCCTTGAGGTCGCCCGGCACCCGGCGTGCGGCCGGGGGCTGCACGTCATGCAGCCCCCGTCCGCGCACGGGCGGTCGGATCAGCGCTGTACCGGCTTGCCGCGGCCCCAGGCCCAGGCGAGGCGGTCGGCGCCGGACTGGTTGGTGGTGGCCAGCCAGGGGCGGTTGGGGTCGCCGACCAGGGTCTGCATCGAGTACGTGTCGTCGGTGCGCAGGCCCGGCCAGTAGACGGAGCCCATCTTGAGCTCGCGGAAGGTGTCCGTGACGGCCTGGACGTAGTTGATGAAGTTGTTGGAGGCGTCCGGCTTGTTGTAGTCGAGGCCGGTGGTCATCGGGGCGCCGAACTCGTCCGCGACGGTCCGGCCCGCGCAGTCGCCGATGCGCACCTTGAGGTCGGACACCCACTGGTCGTAGGTGGCGTAGTCCTTCCAGAACCCGTAGTGGTGCAGGGACAGGTAAGTGCCCTTCAGGCGCGGGTCGGCGCAGACCGAGGTGACGTGGTCGTTGTAGCCGGCGCCGCTGACGAAGACGCGGTTGCGCGGCACCGACGGGTACGTCGACAGCCATTTGGCGGCGATGTCGGCCCACTGGGCGTCGGTGTAGCCGTGCGGCTCGTTCATCGGCTCGAAGTAGACGCGCTTGTCGTCCTTGTAGGCCTTGACGACGGTCTTCCACATCGGCCAGTACGTGGACTCGTCGTCGATGAAGCCGTCCTTGCGGTCTCCCGTCCCCTCCCAGTAGGAGAGGATGACCTTGAAGCCCCTGTCCGACGCCGCGTCGATGACTCCGCGGTAGGACTTCCAGTAGGCGCCGTTGACCGTGTACGGGTTGATGGGCAGTCGGACGGTGTTGGCGCCGAGGTTGGCGCGGAACGCGGAGATGATCCGGCTGGCCTTGGCGTACGTCCGGGCGTAGCTGTCGGTGGTCGACAGGCCGGACAGCTGGAGGTAGTCGTCGGCGAAGTTGTCGCGCGGGTCGGCCCAGTTGACGCCCTTGAACTGGGTCGGGTCCAGGCTCGGCGCGGCGGCGGAGGCGGGGCTGCCGGCGAGGGTGGTGCCGCTGATCGCGGCGATGGCGACGGCCACGAAAGCGGCGCGCAGGCGGGGAGTGAAGCGGTTGCTGCGATTGCTGTCAGGTGCTGTGCGCATCGGCTTGCTCTTTCGGGGGGAAGGCGGCTCAGTGCTTGGCGGAGCCTGCGCGTGGCTGAGTGACTGCTTGTGGTAAGCGTTTGCAGTGGGGGCGTCGGCATCGTGGCAGCCGTCACAGTGATCGTCAAGGTCCTCATGCGTAACGGCGCCCGCCGCGGCGCCGTGTCGAGCGGTGTCGGTTTTTGTGCAATCGTGGGTCGTGCTTTGCCACCCCTTCGTTGCCCACCGCACCGCGCGCCCCTAGCGTCACCTGCGGACTTCGGGAGGACTGGCATGCTGACGACCGTCAAAGAGCAGGCGTCGGGTCTCACCAAGGACCAGCGCAACGCCTTCGTCGCCGCCTATCTGGGCTGGGCGATGGACGCCTTCGACTACTTCCTCGTGGTGCTCGTCTACAGCGAGATCGCCGACGACTTCCATGTCTCCCTCACCGACATGGCCTTCCTCACCACCGCCACCCTGGTGATGCGGCCCATCGGTGCCCTCGTCTTCGGCATGTGGGCGGACCGCCGTGGCCGCCGCGTCCCGCTCATGGTCGACGTCGTCTTCTACTCGATCGTCGGCTTCGCCTGCGCCTTCGCCCCGAACTACACCGTGCTGCTGGTGCTGCGCCTGCTGTACGGCATCGGGATGGGCGGCGAGTGGGGCCTGGGCGCGGCGCTGGCCATGGAGAAGATCCCGGCCGCCCGGCGCGGTTTCTGGTCCGGCCTGCTGCAGAGCGGCTACTCACTGGGCTATCTCCTCGCCGCCGTGGCGTTCTTCGTCATCGAGCCCGTCTTCGGCTGGCGCGGGCTGTTCGCCTTCAGCCTCGTGCCCGCCCTGGTCGCGCTGTGGGTGCGCAGCCGGGTGGAGGAGAGCGAGGTGTGGGAGAAGAGCGTCCGGCTCAACCGCACCCCCGCGTACCAGGTGTTCAGGAACCCGGCGGTGCTGCGGCGCTTCGTGTACCTGGTCGCGCTGATGACCGCCTTCAACTGGATGTCGCACGGTACGCAGGACATCTACCCGACCTTCATCAAGAAGGGCCTGGGCCTGTCGCCGGACACCGCGATCGCCATCGCCGTGGTCTACAACATCGGCGCCATCATCGGCGGTGTGCTGCTCGGCGCCTACTCCGAGAGGCTGGGCCGCCGCCGGACCATCATGGTCGCGGCGGCCGCCGGCCTGGTCGTGGTGCCCTTCTTCGTGCTGTCCACCGCGGTCGGCTGGCTGATGCTGTCCTCCTTCCTGATGCAGGTGTGCGTCCAGGGGGCCTGGGGTGTCATCCCGGCGCACCTGACGGAGATGAGCCCGGACGCCATCCGGGGCTTCTATCCGGGCGTGACCTACCAGCTCGGCAATCTGATCGCCGCCCTCAACCTGCCCCTCCAGGAGGCCATCGCCGAACACCACGGCTACCCCTCGGCGATGGCCTGGACGGTGGTGCCCACCCTGGCCGTCGTCATCGTGCTCAGCGCGATCGGCACGGAGGCCAAGGGCGTCCGGTTCGGCACCGCCGGCACCCGGACGTCGACCGCCGCCGCGGGCAGGTGAACCGGGCCCTGGCCGAGCTCGGGCTCACCCACCGCGTCCGGGCAGCCCTCGGTTCGACGAGGTCAGGGCCAGACGCCGGAGAAGTCGATGCGCCGGGCCCACTCCGGGTGGTCTATCAGGGGGTTTCGGTTGCCCTGGATCTCGGCGATCGCCGCGTTGCGGTGCAGCTCGTACTCGTTCACGTCCTCGTCCGCGTGCCAGTGCAGGAGGACGGGCAGCCGTTCCGCGGGGAACTCGTCCCTCTCGTCACCGACCAGCTTGGGGTAGCGCAACAGGAAGTACAGGGTGGCTCTGGCGACGGCCCCCCTGCTGTGCTCGGGCTCGAACCCTCCCGGCTCGCGCATGCCGCAGTCCGCCCGCACGGTTTCCTGGAAGCCGGGGAAGTCCATGTACGGGATGCTGGCCCGGAAGGTGTTGCACTCCGGTTCGCACGCGAACAGATGGTGCAGGTCGCCCCGCATGGGCTCCCGGTGCTCGAACCAGGACTGCGGGACGACGTGTTCGCAGTTGTACGGCCGCGACGCCTCCAACGCGTCCATTTCCGCGGCGAGTTCGGCCTGGCCCGTCACGCCCTCCCGCAGCAGGAACTCCCGCATGCCGCTGAGTCGGGCCGCCTCGGCGGCGGCGTCGGCGCGGATGAGTTCCTCCGCGGTGAAGGTCTTGCCGGAGTAGACACTGCGCAGGAGCCGGTCGGGGTGCAGGTCGACCCACGGGTAGAGCATCCGTGCGGGCTTGTACGAGGGGCGGGGCGCGTGGGTCTCCTCCAGCAGGCGCGTCAACGCACGTCGCAGCGCGTCGCCCTGGGTGCCGTCGTCGATGCCCGCGTAGTAGGCGTCTCGTACGGCGGCGTCGGCGTCCCGGTCGTAGTAGACGCGTTCCTCCCCGAGCCGGAGGTTGCGCAGGGCCGCCTGCAGATCCCGTTCGGCGGCTTCGGTGACGGTGGCGCCGTCGACGTGCGGGGCGACGGCCGTCGCGCCGACCGAGGGCGGACCGGTCGGGGAGGCGCCCGCGGTGAGCTGTTCCGGAGTCGGCGGTTCGAGATCGACGGTGATCCGCAGCGGCACGGTCACACCCACCGCGCCCCGCGAGGTGACCTGGTCCGGACGGGTCGGTGCCGATCCGTCGACTGCCCTGCCCGATCGGACAAGTCCCGTGCCTGATCCCTCGACTGCCGTGCCCGCGCCCGCCGTTGTCTGCGACACGCGCCCGCCCGCCCTCGGTGCGGCCGGCGCCGGTGGCTTGAACAGCTCGTCCCGCAGCCGGGCCGCCGTCCCGGTCAGCGTGAGCCGGCTCAGCGCCTCCAGCACGCGGCTGATGCGCACCCCCTCGTTCGCCTTCCACGCCAGCCGGTGTTCCCCCATCCCCTGCCGCCAGACCGTGCCGTCGGTGGCCAGGAGACGGCCCTCGCCGTCCGTCTTCGGCACCGCCGAGTGGTGCAGGGCGACCACCTCCCACTGGTCGTTGAAGACGGGGGAGCCCGAGGAGCCCGGTGCGGTGTCGGTCTCGTAGTGGATGAACCGGTCCAGCAGGTCGATGATCCGGTTCTCGCGCAGCGCGAGCTGCTTGGGCTCACCGTTGGGGTGCTGAACGATGTTGACGAACTCCCCGAGGATGGCCTTGCCCTGAGCCCCGTCGAGCGGAAGCCAGTTGAAGTCGGCGAGCCGCGCGCCCTGCTGACCGAGCTCGGCCACGGCGACCACGCTGAAGTCCAGATCGCGGTCGGTCGCGAAGAACCGCTGGGGCTCCAGCGCGAAGGCCACCGCGGCCAGCGGAAGTCCGTCCAGGCCCGCCTGGAAGTTGAACTCGACGACGGCGTGGCCCGCTTCCTCGGCGCTGCGCAGCACGTGGTTGTTGGTCATCAACAAGGACGGCGACACCATGAACCCGGTGCCGTGAAGTCCGCCCGCGGGTCCCGCGACGGTCACCCGCCCGATCGACCTGGCCGCCAGATGGCCTCCTTCGAGGAACGCGACTCCGGTGAGGTTGTTCCGTCCCATCAGGCGTTCCAGGCCGAGCACATCGGCGCCGAAGGCCTCCGGTGCCAACGGCAGTGTGCTTCCCGTCGACGCGGACGGCTCCGTCGGTGTCTTCTCGATCGATCTGACGAGTGACCAGTCGGCGTTCAGCCGCGCCAGCCGCTTCCTGACCCGATCGGGGTCGTCGGCATAGAGAACGCCCCGCCGCTCAATGGTCCTGCGGGTTTCCTCGCGTTGGGCGGTGCGGCTCTCGAAGCGCTCAGCGGCTTTCTCCAGCTGCGCCAGGTATTCCGTTCCTGTCTCCGAAACGCGTTCTCCGGTAATCATGAACGCCTCCGAAACCGGTCGTCGGTTCAATTGTCGCCTGGTCAATCAGGAATACGCCCGCCAATCCGTCCCTCATATGCGCCAAATGACGGTTCCGCCTACCATGAAAACATGGGAACAGATGACATGTACTACGTGGTCAAGACCGGTGACACGCTGTGGGATCTGGCTCGCATCTACGGCACAACGGTCGAGGAACTTCAGGCGTGGAACGGAATCCGCGACCCGAACATCATCAGGGTCGGCCAACGGCTGATCGTCAGGAAAGACAACTCCGATTACATTCCCTTCCCGGGAGCCGACTGGTTCAAGACGCTGCCGGAGAGCCCCATCATCCACGAAATGGGAATTCGCCTGATACAAGAGGGCTGTTCGGCATACGGCCACACCGGCCCCTCGTACCAGTGGAACGCGCAGCACCGCGACTCCTACGCCATGTGGCAGCGGAAGCTCCATTTCAAGGGTGCCGACGCGGACGGCTGGCCGGGTCTGACGTCCTGGAACAAACTCAAGGTCCCCTACCCCAGCGAGATCTTCGCGTAGACGCGTAGCCACACGACTGGTGCGGCTCGTCGACAAGCCGATGCGCAGACGCCCTCGGGCGAGGCGGCCCCGTCCTACTCCTCGACGGCAGCCGCCCTGCGGGTCGGCTTGCCCAGTGCCCAGAACAGCAAGCCGAGAAGCATGAACCCGGCGAGCGGGACGGCCTCCGTCAGCAGGTACGTCCAGCGCTCGCCGTAACTCCAGCCGTCCGGCGCGTAGTCGGAGCCGAACCAGTGGTCGCCGAGCCCGGGGGCGACCAGCTGCACACTGGCGAACAGGACGAGCAGGGTGAGCACCACGCTGATGGTGCGGGGGAGCGGTGCCCGGTACGGGCGGGGGACGTCCGGGGCCTTGCGGCGCAGTACCGCGAGTGCGGGGAAGATGCCCAGGTAGCTGACGAGCGTGGTCGACACGGCGAGGCCGAGGACGGCGCCGAAGAGCTTCGCGGCGCTGCCGTCGGTCAGTTCGTGGGCCAGGACCAGTACGACGGTGGAGACCACCCCGCTGAGGACGTTGACCCGTACCGGGGTGCCGAACCGGCTGGAGATGACGCCGAGGAAGCGGGGCGCGGCGCCGTCGTAGCCGGAGACGGCGAGGGCGCGGTCGGACCCCATGATCCAGGTGACGCCCGAGGACAGCACCGTGAGGATGAACAGGGCCGCGGCGAGGTGCCCCAGCAGGCTGCCGGCGCCGCTGAGCGAGGCGGTGCCGTCGGCGGCGACATGACCGCCGTACACGGTGAAGACCTGCCGGATCGCGTCGATGAATCCGCCGAGTCCGGTGATGGCCTTGACCGGCAGGACGAGCAGGATGCCGAGGATCGGCAGCGCGTACAGCAGCACGGCGAGGAACGCGCTGCGGAAGATGGCGAAGGGCACGTCCTTCTGGGCGTCGGTCATCTCGTCGCCGGCCGTGTTGGGCAGCTCGAAACCGACGTAGTTGAACATCAGGACGGGCACCAGGCCGACGAATCCCGCGTACGTCGGCGAGAAGTCGCCGAGCCCGAATCCGTGCAGGCCGTGCCGGACGCCGTACACCACGACCGTGACGGTGAACAGGCCGAGGAGGACGAACCTGCTCCACGCCCCGACGATGGGGATCCACTTGCCCACGTCGAAGGAGAGGATCGCGGCGAGCACACCGACCCAGACGAAGACGAGGGTGAAGGCGTAGAAAGCCGGCGTGCTCAGGTCCTTCCCGCCGTTGAAGAAGGTGGTGTAGGCCGTGACCGCGGAGACGGAGAGCGTGCCGCCGAGCCACACCGGGTTGGTGATCCAGTACAGGAAGTTGTTGACGGCACCGGCCAGGCGCCCGAAGGCCCGGCTGGTCCAGATGTAGGGGCCGCCCTCGTCGGGGAACGCGGCGCCGAGTTCGGCCGTCAGCAGCGCGGACGGCACGAAGAACACCACGGCCAGCACGAGGAGCCAGGTGAACGCCTCGGCGCCGGAAGATGCCACGGTGCCGATGGTGTCCACGCCGACGATGGTGCAGAGGAGGAAGAAGAGGATGTCGAAGCGGCCGAAGTGCTTGCGCAGCTTCTGCCGCTCCACCTGCGCTGCCGCCGGCGTGTCGGCCGGCTCGGAGATGATCTGGCCAGCGGCCACCGGGGGCTCCCGTGTGCTCGGGGTACGGGCGGGATCCGGCCATGATTCGCCGCCGCCGCGAAAGCACACAAGTGTTCGTGTCCAAGTCTTGACCATCATTTCGCCGTGGGTGCGGCGAGCCGTGCCGGCCCTCGCCGCCCCGGGCCTGTGCTGGACTTGGCCGTATGGAAGCGCGTGTGGTCGGAGTCGACGTCGGTTCGGTGGCGCTGGGCAGGTTCGCCTGGGCCGCTCTCGACGCGCCGGAGCAGGCTCTCGTCGGGCAGGGGGCCGACCCCGAGTCGGCGGTCCGGGCCGTGATCGCGCGCCTGGCCTCCGGCGGTCGGGCCGCGCTCGTTCTGGAGGCGCCCATGTCGGTGCCCGTCCCCGCCACCGACAGCGCGGACGCCTGGGAACTGCTCGGCCGGGCCCGGACCGGCGAGGGGAACCGCCCGTGGTCGGCGGGCGCCGGTGCCGGTGTGCTGGCCACCGGGGTGGCCCAGGCCGCGTGGATGACGGCCCGCCTCACCGAGCTCCTCCCCGGCACGACCGCGACCACGCGTCTCGACCGATGGGCGGCGCCCCACGGCCCGCGGCTGCTCCTGGCGGAGGCGCTGGTGTCCGGCGCGGGCAAACCCGTACCGACGGCCGCCGGCCCGCACGCGGCCGACGCGGAGGCCGCCGCCCGCGCCCTCGCGGAACGCCTGCCGAATGCGCCGTTCCCCTCCGACATACGCTGCGCCCCGCACCGCCCCCTGAACCTGCTCGCCGCCTGCGCCCTGTGGGCCGGACTGCGGACACCCCCTGACGAGCTCCGCTCGGACGTACTGGTCCTGCGCGCTCGCCCGACGCGCGCCGTTCCGGGGCCCGGCGACTAAGGGCTGTCCCGTAATCCCTGGCGGGCGTGCGACGACAGCTACGGCACCTCGCCGCGTTGTCGGGACGTCCGCATACATCCAGTATGCGGACGTCCCTCCGCCTTGCGATGCACCGCATCTGACGCCGCACGCTGATCCACCAGGGATTACGGGACAGCCCTTAGGGGGCCTCCGGCGGAGGGGGCGGGGAGCGGTAGCCGGCGGTCGCGCTTGCGCAAGTGGTGGGATCCGCGCTGCCAGGGTTCGGAGGAAGGCCCGGCCCGCACGAAGGCCCGGCCCGCACGAAGCCCCGGGTCCCTCCAGTTGAGCCGAGCTCCCTCGACCGCCGCTCCTGTCGGCCACCAGGAGTGGGACCGTAGGGGTAGGTCCCGCTGACGCGAGACGCGGTGGGATCGGCGGAAGGCGGTGAGGATGATGGAGCTGCCCTTGGTCGTGGGCGTCGACGGCTCGGAAGGGAGCCTCGTGGCGGTCGACTGGGCGGTGGACGAAGCCGCGCGGAGGGGCGTGCCGCTGCGGCTGGTGCACGCTTGGCTCCGGGAACGCCAGGAAGGCGCCGCGCCGGTCGACCGGGGAACGCCCGAGGACGTCGTCGGGGCCGCCGAGGAGCGTGCCCGACGGCGCGACGCGGAGGTGAAGGCGACCGGCGAGGTGCTGGCCGAGGAAGCGGTCGCCGCCCTGCTGCACGCGGGCCGCAACGCCTCGGCCCTGGTGACGGGGGTGCGGGGCCATGGCCGGCTCAAGGACCTGCTGCTCGGCTCGGTGTCCCCGGCCGTGGCGGCCCGCGCCTCCTGCCCGGTGATCGTCGTCCGCGGTGACAAGGCCGGCCTGGCCGGCACCCACAACCGGATCGTGCTCGGTGTGGGCGACCCCGCCACGACCGGCGAGGCCGTGCGCTTCGCCTTCGAGGAGGCGCAGGAACGTGCGTGCACGCTCGACGTCGTACGCGCCTGGCGCCGCCCCGCGCACCGGACCGCCGTACATCCTCTGGCGGCCGGAGACACGGCGCGCCGGCACGAGGCGCAGGCGTCCGTCCTGCTCGACACCGCCCTGCGCGACGCGTTCGCCGACCACCCCGCCCTCCGGGTGAGCCGCTCGACGGTGGAGGGACCGGCCCGCAAGGTGCTCCTGCACCGGTCCGCCGCGGCGGACCTCCTGATCATCGGCGCCCGGCAGCGGCACGGCCACCACGGCCTCCAGGTGGGCGGTGTGGCCCACACCCTGCTGCACCACGCCCAGTGCCCGGTGGCGGTCGTACCGCATCGGGTCTGACCGCCCACCGCCCGCACGTGATCGGGTGGCGGTGCGGGGTACTCGGCAGGTATGACGGCCCTGACCTGGGCGTACGAGGGATACGCGGCCGAGGAGGAGCGGCTGCGGGAGTCCCTGTGCACCCTCGGCAACGGCGTTTTCGCGACCCGCGGGGTCCTGCCCGAGTGCGCGGCGGACGAGACGCACTACCCGGGGACGTACGCGGCCGGTGTGTACAACCGTCTGACCTCGAAGGTGGCGGGACGGCTCGTCGAGAACGAGGACATGGTCAACCTGCCGAACTGGCTGCCGCTGCGCTTCCGCCCGCCCGGCGGCCACTGGCTCACCCCGGACACGACGACGGTGCTGGAGCACCACCTGGTACTGCACCTGTCGTCGGGACTGCTGGAGCGCCACACGCGCTACGACCTCGGCGAGGGACGTGAGCTGGCGGTGCGGCAGCAGCGGCTGGTGCACATGGGGGACCCCCATCTCGCGGCCCTGCGCACCCGGTTCTCGGCAACGGGATGGTCCGGGGACCTGGACGTGGAGGCGGCCCTCGACGGCGGTGTGACCAACGCCGGGGTGGCCCGCTACCGCGAGCTGGACGGGAGCCACCTCACCCACGTGCACACCGGTGACACCACGCCGGACACCGTGTGGCTGCGCTGCCGCACCCGCACCTCCGACATCCGCGTCGGCATGGCCTCCCGCGTCACGGCCGACGTGCCCCTCGCCTCCCGGCACACCCCTGCCCGTACCGTCCAAGGCCTGCGACTGCACCTGGTGCCCGGCCGTACCGCCACCGTCGACAAGTGCGTCGCCCTGCACACCTCCCACGACCCCGCGATCAGCGACCCCCTGGACGCCGCGATCGACCGGGTGGGCAACGCCCCCGGCTTCGACGACCTCCTTCGGTCGCACCGCACCGCCTGGGCGCAGCTGTGGCGCAGGGCCGAACTGGAGGTGCCGGGTGAGGCGGGCGGCATCCTGCGGCTGCACCACTTCCACGTCCTGCAGACCCTCTCCCCGCACACCGCCGACCTCGACGTCGGCGTGCCCGCGCGGGGCCTGCACGGCGAGGCCTACCGCGGTCACGTGTTCTGGGACGAGCTGTTCGTCCTGCCCTACCTCAACCTGCACTTCCCGGAGGTCTCCCGCGCCCTGCTGCACTACCGGCACCGCCGTCTGACCACCGCCTGCTCCGCCGCCCACGCCCTTGGCCGGCGCGGCGCGCTGTACCCCTGGCAGAGCGGCAGCGACGGCCGTGAGGAGACCCAGCTGCTGCATCTCAACCCGCGCTCCGGACGCTGGCTGGCCGACCACTCCCACCTCCAGCACCACGTCGACTCGGCGATCGCGTACAACGTGTGGGAGTACTGCGAGGCCGCGGGGGACACCGAGTTCCTGCACACCGAAGGCGCCGAGATGCTGCTGCAGATCGCCCGTTTCTGGGCGGACTCGGCCGTCCACGACGAACAGCTCGGCCGGCACCGCATCCGCGGGGTCGTCGGCCCCGACGAGTACCACGAGGCCTACCCCTGGGCGACCCGGCCCGGCGTCGACGACAACGCGTACACCAACGTCACGGCCGCCTGGGTGCTCGCCCGCACGCTCGAACTGCTCGACGCGCTCCCCGCGCCGCGCCGCCGGGAGCTCGTCGAGCTCACCGGGCTCGACAGCGGCGAACTCGAGCGGTGGCAGGAGGTCTCCCGCACGCTCCACGTCCCCTTCCATGCCGGTGTCATCAGCCAGTTCGAGGGTTACGGCAGGCTGGCGGAACTCGACTGGGACGACTACCGCGCGCGGTACGACGACATCCGGCGCCTCGACCGGATCCTGGAGGCCGAGGGCGACACCGTCAACCGCTACCAGGTGTCCAAGCAGGCCGACGTGCTGATGCTCGGCCACCTCTTCTCACCTGCGGAACTGCGCTCCCTCTTCGGCCGGTTGGGATACCGGCTGGACGACGAGACCTGGCGGCGCACCGCGGACTACTACCTCGCCCGCACCAGCCACGGCTCCACCCTCAGCGGTCTCGTGCACGGCTGGGTCCTCGCCCGGGCCCGGCGCGCCGAGGCGTGGGCGTTCTGTCAGGAGGCGCTGCGCGGCGACATCGCCGACGTGCAGGGCGGCACCACGGGTGAGGGCATCCACCTGGGCGCCATGGCCGGCACCCTCGACCTGGTGCAGCGCGGCCTCACCGGCCTGGTGACCCGCGGCGGCGCCCTCCGGCTGGATCCCGCGCCCCTGCCCGAGCTGTCCTCCTACCGCTTCGCGCTCCACTACCAGGGCCACTGGGGCGTACGCCTGCGCAGGGAACGCGAGCACCTGGAGATCGCCGTACCGCCCTCGGACCTGCCGCCCATCGACGTACGGCTCCCGGACCGCGAGGTGAGAGTGCGGCCGGGCGAGACGTTCCGGCTGGTCCTCCCGGAGTGAGACCCACGGTCCAGGACACCGTCACAGGCTGGTCGTGTGGTCGGGGACGTAGGTCTGCAGATCGCGTGGCGGGCGCTGGTAGCCGGTGGACGGGGGCCGCTCGGGGAGCTCCAGCACGGGTGGCGGCACCTCGTGGTACGGCACGGAGTCCAGGAGGTGCGCGATCATGTTCAGCCGGGCCCGGCGCTTGTCGTCGCTCTCGACGACGTACCACGGTGCCTCGGCGATGTCGGTGTGCACCTGCATCTCGTCCTTGGCGCGGGAGTAGGCCTCCCAGTGGGTGATGGACTCCAGGTCCATGGGCGACAGCTTCCAGCGTCTCAGGGGGTCCTCCAACCGCCGCCGGAAGCGTTCCTGCTGCTCGGTGTCGCTCACCGAGAACCAGTACTTGCGCAGCAGGATGCCCTCCTCGACCAGCATCCGTTCGAAGATCGGGCACTGGCGCAGGAAGCGCTGGTACTCCTCCTTCGTGCAGAAGCCCATGACATGCTCGACGCCGGCCCGGTTGTACCAGCTGCGGTCGAACAGCACGATCTCCCCGGCCGCCGGCAGGTGCGCGATGTACCGCTGGAAGTACCACTGGCCGCGTTCACGCTCGGTCGGCTTCGGCAGCGCCGCGATCCGGGCGGCGCGCGGGTTGAGGTGCTCGGCGATCCGCTGGATGGTGCCGCCCTTGCCGGCCGCGTCCCGCCCCTCGAAGATCACGATCAGCCGGGCGCCCTCCGCCCGCACCCATTCCTGGAGCTTCACCAGCTCGGTCTGAAGACGCAGCAGTTCCTTCTCGTACGTCTTGCGCGGCAGCTTCTCCGCGTTCTTGCCGGCCATGCCGCCTCCTCGGTCCGCCACGGCGTTCGACATCCGTGCTTGCACCGTACTGTCCGACCGGAGCCGCGGCCTCTCGGTCAGACGTCGGGACCCCTGAGGTCGTGGGCCACCGTGGCCGCCCAGGCGGCGATCTGCTCGAAGTCGCGGAAGTCGCCGCCCTTTCCGGAGTTGACGATCATCCGGGCGACGCGCCCCTTGACCTCACCTTCCAGACGCCCGCCGAACGTGATGTGCCCCCGGGCGTCGGTACGGTTCACCACGCGCCGCACCCCGGGCGCCGGCGGGATGTCCCGTTCGGACGCCGACGGGTCCAGCGGACCGCTGCTGAACAGCCACACCGGGCGCTCCGCCAGGGCCTTGCGGTGGCGGCGCGCGAAGCGGCGGGCGTCACGCTGCCAGCGGCCCGCGTACAGTCCGCCGCCGAGCACGACCGCGCCGTACGGCGTGACGTCGGCGACGCGGGCGGCGGACCGCACGTCCACCGTCAGCCCCTCCTTGCTCAGGACCTCACCGACGCGCTCGGCGATCTCGGCCGTCGAGCCGTTGGTCGATCCGTAGGCGACCAGCACCGTCTCGTTCATGGCGGGCACCTCCTCACGGCATGCGCACCTGGTTCCAGTGCACCACCTGGAGCCCGCGCCCGCAGGAAGGGCGCCCGACCGGGGCAGAAGCCCGGCAGGCGCCCTTCGCGGGGACGGCCGGAATGACGGGCCGAGGACGACGAGGTCCGGGGCGCAGTCCCGCGCGATGCGCAGCGCGCCGCGTCCGTCCTCCGCGGTGAAGGACCGCCACCCCGCCTCGCCCACGGCTGCGGACAGCAGCTCGGTGAGCCCGGGCTCGTCGTCGACCATCAGCACGTGGACCGTGCCGCCGCGGGTACCGGAAGCGCTGGACATGGGGCGACACTCTCTCGGCCGGCCGTGAGAGTCATGTGCGCTCGCTGGGTGCGCGCTGTGGGAAGCGTGACGTCCCGCTTTTTCAGAGGCGTGGTGCGCGGCGGACGGTCAGGACGGCGACGTCGTCGTGCCGGCCCCCGTGCCCCGCGAACGCGCGGGCGTCCTCGTACAGGGCGCGGGGCAGTTCGGTGGGGGAGAGGCCGAGGTGCTTCGCCAGGCGCTCGTCGACCGGGTAGAACGAGCCGTCGGCCGCACGGGTCTCGGTGAGGCCGTCGGTGCTCAGCAGCAGCGTGGCATCCTCCGGGAACTCGAACCAGCCCACGGTCGTGGGTTCGAGGGCGAGCGAGGCGAGCCCGAGGGGCACGCCTGGCTCCAACGGGGGCGTGGTGACGCCGCCCCCGTGCATCACGTGGGGCAGGATGTGCCCGCAGTTGACGGCCTGCACCTCCTCGGTGTGCGTGTCGATGCCGATGACGAGGGCGGTGACGAAGCGTTCGTCGTCGCCCGCGTGTTCGGCGTACGAGTTGTGGCGGACGACGGCGGCGTCCAGGGCGTCGACGAGCGCGGTGAGCGTGGGCTCGCGGTACGCCCCCTCGCGGAAGGCTCCGATGACGGCGAACGCCGTGCCCACGGCGGCCAGGCCCTTGCCCTGCACGTCTCCGATCAGGACCCGGGTGCCCCAGGGCGAGGCGACCACCTCGTAGATGTCGCCGCCGACGAGCCGATCCTCCTGCACGGGTTCATAGACACCGTTGACCAGGACGTCCTCGGTGACCAGGGGAAGGGGGTGCAGGATGTGCCGCTGCATCGCCGCGGCGGTGGAGCGCAGACGCAGCATCTCGTGCTCGCGCCTGACCCGCCGGTGGCAGGCGTAGACGGAGGTCACGGCCAGGGCGAGGGTGAGCAGGATCAACAGCGCGCGGTCGAGCCACCGGCCCTCGGCGACGTCCCGCACCAGCACGGTCGTGGTGACGAAGAGCGTGGTCCACGCGGCGACGAACGTCGTCTGCCGGACGGAGCACAGCGCCGACGCCGCCCCCGGCAGGAACACCAGAAGCCCCAGGAGCCACACCTCGGACCCGGACAGCACACCGAGGACCTCCACCAGGACCGTCACCGACAGCACGCCGGCGATCAGTTCGGTGTTGCGGGGAGGCTCGATGGCCTCGAAGGCTTCCGAGGCGTCGGACGGTCTCTTCCGACGACTACCGGTCATACGAACTCCCGGGCAGGTGGCGATCTCCTCGTACGATATGCAGATCCACCCACATGCCGGAGCCGCCCCGCCGAGCCGGACCTCCCCGGGCCCTCACGCGCCGTCGGCGGGGCGCTGCCGGAACACGTCGTTCATGATCTTCTCGGCCAGGTCGCCCCGGCCCTCCGCGGCCGTGGCCCGGAGCCACAGGAAGTAGTCGAGCGGCCTCTTCTCGGACTTCTGCTCGCCCTCCCAGTAGGCCGGTCGCCACCAGGTGCGCGGATAGCGGACCAGGTACGCGGTGCGTCCGCCGCCGGAGGTGACGTCGACGCGGTACCTGGTCGCGCTGTCGTGCCGTGGCAGTGTGCTGGGCCGTGGACCGGGACGGCTCGCGTAGAACGCGTCGCGCTCCTGCGTCGTGCAGCCACCGAGGCAGTCATGGATCACCAGGTCCACGCGGAAGCACGGCGGCTCGGCCCGCTGGAGCGCGCGGTCCTCCTGCCGCGGGAGGCGCTCGCCTCCCTCAGGTGCCGAGGTTCCGGACGGTCTCCCGCACCAGACGGTCACCCTTGGGCGCGTACCACGACGTGCACGACGACAGCTTGGCGACCGCCGCGCCCAGCCACTCGGGGTCACCGAGCCGGGCCAGTTCCTTGGCCTCGGTGAGCTGGTCGAACAGCGCCTTCAGCACAATGACGTGGCCGCCGGTGTAACGGCGCCGGTGATGCGTGTACCGCACCTTCCACGGCTCGTACGGATGGCGCCGGATGCCGTGCAGGGAGCAGCCGTCGCGGCCCATGTCGGCGCCGGGCTGGGCGGCCCCGATGATGCCTGCGGCGGGGCCGGCCTGCCACCTCC
Organism: Streptomyces sp. NPDC048751; assembly: GCF_043198595.1. Taxonomy (NCBI): domain Bacteria; kingdom Bacillati; phylum Actinomycetota; class Actinomycetes; order Kitasatosporales; family Streptomycetaceae; genus Streptomyces; species Streptomyces sp. NPDC048751. The sequence goes on along the minus strand of NZ_JBICUX010000025.1, from coordinate 66,780 downwards.
GGTACGCGGCGCGCACCCTCAGCTCCATCAACTGGGACCAATCGAGGGTGATCAGGGGTGCCACCTCCCCGTGCCGGCGGTGCTCCAGGCCCTCGGGCGTGAGCACGATGGACAGGCCGTCCTCACGCGCGGGGTCCCCGATCACCCACTGGTCGCCGAGCGGTTCCAACGGCCCCAGGTACTGTGTCACGGCCTCCCCCTCCGTCCCGCCGTCCTGAAGGGGAACGTAGTCGACGCCCGGCGAACGCCCACCAGCGGGACCGACGCGGCAGCGGGCTACCCGGTCGTGGTGAAGCGGGCCCGCCACAGATCGCGGAGCAGGGCGATCTCGGCCATGTGGTGGATGAATTCGAGGTTGGCGCCGGACAGCACGCCGGCGAAGGGGTGGTCGGCGTCGTTGCTGTACGGGTACTGGGAGAAGCCGACCGTGTCGAGCTGCTCGTCGGTGACGGTGGCAACGCTGTCGCGCCAGCGGTCGATCAGCGTCCAGAACCGGTCGAGCGTCAAGGAGGCGGAGGGGGTGAAGTCGACGAGCAGCTTCGGTTCCTGCCGCCGTTCACCGAAGGTCCACTCCCACTGGCCCGCGAAGTGGAAGTGCAGGTGCCCCAGGCGCCACGCGATGGTCGTGATCGGCGGTTCGTCGGGCTCCGGCGCACCGGTGTGGGCGAGGACCTGCTCGACCCGCTCGACACTCACGCTCCAGTCGTCGGCGATCCTGTCGACGGTCATACCACCGGCGGCCTGCCGGGCGACCTCGGCGTACTCGCTCGCCGGGATGTCAGGGGCGCCCTGGTCGAGCACCCACTCGCCCGGCCCGAACGCCCTGGGCGTCGTCGCCTCGCCCCGACGCCGGATCGACCAGCAACCGGGCGCCGGCTCCCACAGGTACTCCTCGTCGCTGAGCCCCGTCAGCCGTACCTGGGCCATCTCCCTGGCGTGGTCGAACTGGTTGAGCAGCAAGCCCAGCCGGTCGGTTCGTGCGCCCTCGGTCTCCATGCCGGTTCCCTTCGCGGTCGCATCCGGTAACGCCACTGCCTCAGGCGGAAGTTAATGGCCTGCCTCACTGGGCGCGACCGATTTCTCGGGCTTGGCCCCCTTCCCCCTGTCGCAGGTGACGTCCGTGGACGGCAGGTGGCCGGTGGTGAGGTAGGTGTTGACGGTCGTGTCGACGCAGGTGCTGCCGGCGACGCCGTACACGGCGTGCTGGTCGGCGCCGCTGAGAGTGACCAGTCGGGAGGAGCGCCACATGTGGCGTACGGTCAGCGCGCTCTGGTAGGTGCTGCGGGGGTCGCCCGTCGCGTTGACGAGCAGGGCCGGCAGATCGCCGCGGACCGTGGTCGGGCGCTCGCGCGGCGGGTCCCAGAACGCGCACGGTCCGATGTTGTGGGTGACGGGACCGAACAACGCGTCCCGCGTACGCGCGCGTTGCACATCGCGCCAGTACGTCTCCGGGTCGCGCGGCGCGGCCACGTCGCCGCACAGGATCGCCGACTGGGCACTGCCGTAGGAGGAGTCGGATCCGCTCAGCAGGAAGTCGAGCACGCCGGCCAGGCCCGGCGAGGGGGTGACCGCGTGGCCTTCGGCGGCCCGCCGCATGTCCCGCACGGCCTGCGCGAGATCGGCGTACGCCACGTCGTTGTCCTGCGAGAGACCGTTGAAGACGACGACGGGTACCACCTGCTCGTTCACCCGGTGGTCGCCCATCAGCAGGGGTGCGCGTCCGGCCGCCGCCTGGATCCGGTCCACGACCGCCAGCACCGCGCTCCGCGTGCGCCCCAGACCGTAGGTGGTGTCACGGGCGGCGGCCCAGGCGGCCCAACCCTCCAGGGCATGCCGGTTGGCCTGCTCCGTGCCCCGCAGCAGCCGGGGGTTGTAGCGGTCGGGAGCGACGACGCCGTCGAGCACGACCCGGTCGGTGCGGCCGGGGAACATCGTGGCGTACACCTGGCCGAGGTAGGTCCCGTACGAGTAGCCGAGGTAGGAGATCCGGCGCTCGCCGAGCGCGGCGCGGACGACGTCCATGTCGCGCGCGGTGTTGCGCGTAGTGGCATGGGGCAGTACGTCGCCCTCGTACGTCCGGCAGCGTCGGGCGAGTTCCTCGGCGAACACCGCCCCGCGGTCGAACCCGGCACGGTCGCTCCCCGCCCCGCGTATGAACGAACCGGTGGGCCAGTGACAGTCCAACGGTGTGCTGCGGCCGACGAATCGAGGGTCCACGCCCACCACGTCGTAGCGCTCACCGACCTGCCGCATCGCCGCGCGCACCCACGGCGGGTCGCCGATCGTCTGACCGCCGGGGCCACCGCCGTTGAGGAGCAGCGCGCCGACGCGATGGGCCGTGTCGGTGGCCCGGATCCGCGAGATCGCGACGGTGATCGTACGCCCGTCCGGGTCGTCGTAGTTCAACGGGACGGTGACGTCGGCGCATTGGGCGCCCGCCTGCTGGAGTTCCTTGCCGGTTTCGTCGTCGGGGCCGAGCAGGCAGCTCTTCCAGGTGAGGGGTTGGTGGTGGTAGCGGGCGAGCGGGTCCCCGGCCGTGCGTGCGGGTTCGGCCGAGGCGGGCGGCCCGGCGAGGGTGAGGGCCCCGACGAGGCACAGGGCGGCCCCTGCCGCGGTGCGCGCCACGCGGGCAGCGGGGGACAGGGCGGTGGGGCGGGTGGAGCCGGTCACGCGGGAGTCCTTTCGGAGGGCTTGCCCTGAGGGCAGAGGGACTTGTCGACGAGGTCCAGGAAGGCGTGCTCGGCCTGGAGGGAGGCGGGCACCTGGTTCAGGGCGACGGCGACACCACGGCCGTCGGGTCCTACGGCGACCAGGGCCCGGTGACCGCCGGGTACCGTTCCGCCGTGCCCCCACCACGTTCCGCCGCAGGACAGCGGTGAGGAGATCAGGCCCAGCCCGTAGCGGGCGCCGGGCCACAGCCGGTCGGGATCGGCGTCCACCGTCCGCCGCATCTCGGCCAGTTGGGCGGCGGGCAACAGCCGGCCGTCGAACAGGGCGGAGGCGAACCGCGTCAGGTCGGCCGGTGTCGAGACCAGGGCGCCGCCGACCCCGCCGAAGGTCATGTTCCAGGCGGTGCCGTCGACGCGGCGACCGTCGTCGGAGGTGAAGTAGCTGCGGGAGTGCGGTCCATGGACCCGTGTGCCGTCGCCGGGCCAGTAGGTGTCGTGCAGCCCGAGGGGTTCGATGACGCGGCGGGTGATCTCCGCCTCGGGGGTACGGCCGGTGACCTCGCGGACGATCAGGCCGAGGAGGAGGTAGTTGGTGGTGGCGTAATGCCAGGTGCTCTGCGGGCGAGGCAGCGCGAGGGCGCTCGTGACGAGGTCGCGTGGCTCGAAGTGCCGATACCGCAACTGCTCGGGGTGCTCCCATTCGGGAGCGTCGAGGTAGTCGGGCAACCCGCTGGTGTGCTGCAGGAGTTGCCGCACGGTGATCCGGCGGCCGTCGTAGCCGTGCCCCCGTACCAGCCCGGGCAGGTGGCGGTCGACGGGGTCCTCGAGCGAGAGGCGGCCCTCGGCGACGAGTTGCAGGACGAGCGTCGCGGTGAAGGTCTTGGTCACGCTGCCGACGCGCAGCCGGTCGGCGGCGTTCATACGGCGTCCGGTACGAAGGTCCGCCGTTCCGGCGGCCTCGGCCCGGCGCCCGCAGGGCCCCTTCACGGTGGGGTCGGCCACCAGGACCGCGGCACCGGCGATCCCCTCGCGGTCGGTGAGCTCGTGCAGCGCCCGGCGGACCTCGTCGTGCGTACCGCAGTCGACGGAGGAACGGGGGGCCGACACCTGCGCGGTCGCCACCCCCGGGCAGGAGGACAGCACCAAGGCCGCCGCGAGAACCGCGAGGCCGGTGCGCCCGCGCCGGACTCCAGGGCCGGGCCTGGAGGTCGATAAGAAGGTCAGCATGCGAGACACGCTAGGGACGGACCGCCGCGTGATCACTCCGGCAGACATGTGCTTCGGAGGGGAGGACGGCCCCAGCACAGAACAGGGAGCGAACCCCCTCGACGGCCGGATGTTTCCTTGGTAGGAGCGAGGCTGCCTCCAGAGACTTGCTCTGTTATTCCGGAATAACGTAACGTCTGCCTCATGGCTGACGAGTCGCTCGCGGAGCGAGTCGCCGCGCTCGAAGAACGGGTGTCGCGACTGGAGTCGGGACCGGACACGGCGTCGCGGAAAGACGTGTTCTGGGCACTTGAAGGGCTGCGCCGACGGCTCACGGGCGACGGGCAGGTGCTCTTCACCGGCGCACTGGACCTGCCCACGGGCGAACACTACGAATGGCAGCAAGGCGCGGCGGCGGAGCAACTGCTCGAAGCCGACTGGGCGGATCACGCCGCGCCGTACGCCGCCCTGGGGCACCCCGTGCGGCTCACCCTGCTGCGCGCTGTGCTGCGAGGAACCCGGTCCGCGGCCGAGTTGCAGGAGACAGCCGGACTGAACACCACCGGACAGCTCTACCACCACCTCAAACAGCTCACCGCCACCGGCTGGCTCCAGGCCGAGGGGCGCGGGCACTACCAGGTGCCCGCGGGCAGAGTGGTGCCGCTGCTCGTGCTGTTGTCCGCGGTGGTACCGGCACCGAACCCGACGACAAGGAGTGGTACATGAACCGACGTAAGTTCCTGGGCGCGGCGGCAGCCGGGGCCGGTGTGGCGCTGTTACCCCTGGACGCCACGGCGGCCGAGGGCGACCTGGCCGCACGGGTGCGGCCCTATCTCGACCGTGCTCTGGCCGCGGGCAGCCCGAGCGTGGTGTGCGGAGTGATCCGTGGGGCACACGCCTACGCGGTGGGCGCCTCCCAGGACGGCCCCGCACCGGACGGCCGCACGGTGTTCCAGCTCGGCTCGATCGGCAAGACCCTCACCGCCACGGCTCTCGCCCGCGCGGTGTGCGCGGGCACAACCCGCCTCGACGCGCCGCTCGTTCTTCCCCCCAGGTTCCGCATCCCGAGCAAGGGCTCTCGGCGGATCACCCTGGTCGACCTCGCGACCCACACCTCCGGTCTGCCCTCGTTGCCGCCGAACCTCCTGGCGGAGGCGGACCCCTACGACCCGTACGCGCACTACACGCTGGACGACCTGGCCGTCGGCCTCGCCGAGACGACCCTGAGCACCGAGCCGGGCAGCGCCTACCAGTACGCGAACCTCGGGTTCGGACTGCTCGCCCAGGCACTGGCCTTCGACGACGTGGACGAGATGCTGCGGCGCCGTGTGACAGCGCCGCTCCGTCTGACCGACACGACGACGACCCTGAGGCCGGACATGGCCTCCCGCAAGGCCGTCGGACATCTCGCCGGGGATCCCGTCCCCGACTGGCACGACCACGTCCTCAGCGGCGCGGGCTCCTCCCTCTACAGCACCGCCGACGACATGCTCCGCTACCTGCGCGCACAACTGCGCCCGGAGCGCTCGCCGTTGCGGGACGCGATCGAACTGGCCCAGCGCCCTCACTTCACCGTCGACCAGGACCTGCGGGTCGGGCTCGGCTGGCACCTCAGCACCCTGTCCGGTGGGCGCACGATGACCTGGCACAACGGCGGCACCGGTGGATTCAGCACGTGTGCGGCGTTCAGCAGGCGGAGCACGACGGCGGTGGTCATGATGGTCAACACCTTCAGCGAAGAACAGCCGGACACCCACCTCCGCCCGGTCGACGCGCTGACCTTCGCCCTGTTCGAGGAACTCGACGGAGCCTGAGCCTTGGTGGTTCGAGCCCTGTGCGGGACCGGCTACCGCCTCGGTCCCGCGACGGCGTAGGCCGTGGTGCCGGCGAGCATGAGGACCAGGGCCGTCCAAGTGCCCGCCGGTGTGCCGGGCGGCAGGAGCATCCAGGTCGCCACCCGCATCGGCGCACTCGTCGGAGGTGGGGCGAAGAACGAGAACGAGAGCCAGGCGAACGGCAGCGTCCACGCGTACTGGCCGCCCGAGAGCGCCGCGCCCAGGGCGACCAGTCCCATCAGGCCCGCACTGTCCCGGACGAGGAACGTGGTGGTGGCCAGGTCCGCGCCCAGTGTCTGCACTGTCAGCAGCACCATGCAGACGACCGCGCCGGCGAGCAGCACGTGCGCCGCTCGGCGGGGTACCCAGCGGATCGCGGCCGTCCGGTCCAGCGCGAGGTCCTGCCCGCCGAGTCCGACCGAGGCCGCCATCGCCCCCGCGGCAAGGGCGAGCACGGGCAGCCGCGGATCACCGGGCCCCTCGCCCCCGCCCCGGGCGAGTGCCCCCACCGTCATCGCGCTGATCAGCACCGCGGCGAGGGACGCGGGTACCTGACGCGAACGCGCATACAGGGTCAGCCATCTCACCGGGGCGCACCGCCCTTCAGCGTTTCGTACGCGTCGCCCTCGCAGGAGAACGCGGCGGCGCGCATCGCGTTGATCCGCGAGAGCTGCTCGGCCCGCGGAAGCGCCATGAGTCTCTTCCACAACGGGCGGATCTCGGCGTCGGCCTCACGGCGGAAACCGCTCGGCATGGTGCCGGGCAGCAACCTGAGGTCCCCGAGGACCCAGCCCGCCGCGAGGGTCTGCGCGTAGGTGTCACCCCCCACGCTGCTCCAGCCGACCGGGGCACACCCCGGCACCATGCCCTTGGCGACCAGGGCCCGGGTCAGCTCCTCGCCCCGCACGGCGGTGATCATCTCGTCGTCGAAGTCGAAGAGCACGGTCTTGCGGGACCACTGCGGCGAGGCGCCCTCCGGCAGTACGGCGGTGTTCTCCCGGACCGAGACAGGTGCCCGGCCGCCCAAGGCGCTGTGCAACTGGCGCAGCGCTTCCTTGCCGGGGCCCGCCAGTTCGGCGAGTCGCTCCTGGTGCGTCCTGGTCACACACACCGGGCCGTCGCACACCAGCTCCGCGGCGGCCTTGTCGACGACGTACATCCGGCGCGGGTCGGAGGGAAGGACGAGCAGCGCGAGCACCGCGCCCGCCACGACGGGCGTCAGGGCGATCAGCCGGGCCCTCGGGGCCGCGGCGACCAGCAGCGCGAAGCCGGTCGCGGCCAGGCCGAGCAGCCAGATCGTCTGCCCGGCGTGCACGGACGCGGAGAGCGTGACGAACACACCGCGCACCTCCACCGTGGGTGACAGCAGGGAGACCCGGTTCGGCTCGGTGTGCGTGATCCCCATCGCCATGGCCGTCTCCGTCCGGCCCAGGGACGTGTGCATGAGGACCGTGAACACGAAGGCACCCATGGCCAGCAGCGGCGGGGTGAGCGCGGACGGCAGGGCCCGCCCGGCCCCCATGCCCAGCACCGCACCCGCGACGAGGAAGAGTGCCCCCACCAGTGAGATCGGCAGCCACCCGAGGTGCGTGTACTCGGTGTGGGCGAGCACCTGCACCGCGCCCACCAGGACGAGGAGCGCGAAGGCCGAGGCCAGGGTGAGCGCCGTCGAGCCCGCCATGGTGGCGGCGCGGTGCCAGGCGGGACGCGCGGTGGTCGCCAGCAGCTCGGACATCTTCGAGCGGTGGTCGCGCAGGCCCTGCAGCGCCCCGAGCCCCACGGCGAGCGGCCACAGGTAGAACAGCAGTGCGCGGGTCCACAGGGCCAGGGGCGTCCACTGGGCCGTCCACGCCGTGGTCCCCCTCCACCACTCGGCGTTCACCACGTACAGGAACGCCAGCGCGCCCACCAGGACCACGGCGCCGGCCCACGGGGCGACGGAGCGCCTCAGCTCGATGCGCAGGACGCGGATGTTCACCAAGTTCCCCTTCCCCGCTCGGGGTTGAGCAGCAGCGCTGAGTAGCCGCGTTCCAGCGGGCTGTCGCCCACGTGCTCGGGGCCGCCCGCCGCCGCCAACTCGTCCGGGGTGCCCTGGAAGACCAGCCGGCCCTGTGCGAAGAGCACCACGTCGCCGCAGGCGGCGGCCACGTCCTCCACGAGATGGGTCGAGACGAGCACGCAGGCGTCCTGGCCCAGCTCCAGCAGCAGCTCGCGAAAGCGCAGCCTCTGCGCCGGATCCAGGCCGACCGTCGGCTCGTCCAGCAGCAGGATCGACGGGTCGTTGACGATGGCCTGGGCGATGCCCACCCGCCGCACCATGCCGCCGGACAGGGTCTTCATCCGCTGGTCGGCACGGTCGGCCAGGCCCACCCGTTCCACGGCGCGCTGCACCGCCGCGGGGATGTCCGCCTTGGGCACCTCCTTCAGCCACGCCATGTACTCGACGAACTCGCGGACCGTGAAGCGCTTGTAGTAGCCGAACTCCTGTGGCAGGTAACCGATCCGGCGACGCAGCGCACGGTGCTCGCCCATCCCGCCCACGGACTCGCCGAGCAGTTCCAGGGTGCCCTCGGCGGGGCGCAGCACGGTGGCCAGCGCCCGGATGAGGGTGGTCTTGCCCGCCCCGTTGGGGCCGAGGAGGCCGTGTACGCCGGTGCCCAGTGACAGGTCGAGCCCGTCGACGGCCATCCGGTTCCTGCCGACCCTGACCTTCAGCCCGGTGGCCCGGATCTCCCAGGCGTAGGGCGTCGGTGCGATGTCGGCCGCGCTCACCGCGGGCACCATGTGGTGTTCCTTTCCGATGGTCAACGATGGGCTCCCAGGACGGAGTACGCGCCCCTGCGGGCGATCACGACACCGATGCCGAGCGCGAGGACGAGGCCCCACACGGGCAGACCCTCCGTCCGCAGGGCGAAGGTCGTACGGCCGGCGGCCAGGGTCGGCGTCACGACCACGGCGGCCCACCCGGCCACCAGCCAGGCGGCGGCGCGGGTCACGCCGACGACACCGCCGAGCGCCAGGGTCGTCGAGGTGAAGGCCAGACAGGGCAGCAGCCATTGCGCGGCCGCCACCCCCGTCGCCCATCCGCACAGCAGCAGCGCGGGGACGACCACGGCGAGCACGGACGCGGTACGCCGCAGCACCAGATACAGCCCCGCCCTCGGCACGGAGGCCGTCAGCTCGTACGCCGGGTCCAGACCGCGCGACCACGAGGCCGCGACGCCGAGCACGGGCAGGACCGGGGCGAGCAGCAGCACCAGCGACACCTCGCCGGAGCCGCTGTCGGCCAGGTCGAGCAGCAACGCGAGCAGTGTCACGCCCACGACCATGGCCAGCCACGGCACCATCACCGGTGTCATCCACCCCGACAGCCGCGACGACCAGCGTCGTCGAGGCGGCATCGGGGCGGTGCCGGCGAGCAGGGGTTCGAGGTCGGACCACACGGTGCCGACCAGTGCCGCGACGGCGGGCGCCTGTGCCGTGACGGAGGCCGACAGCCGGTCACGGCAGACCCGGCACGCCTCCAGATGGGCCTCCAGGGCCCACATCTCGTCGGCGGCGAGGTCCGTGTCGCCGCGCGCGTAACCGTCGATGATCCGAACCGACGCGTGTTCCCCGCTCATGCCAGCGCCCTCCGCATCTCGAGCCGGGCCCGGCGGGCCCGCGTCTTGACCGTGCCCTCGGGCAGTCCCAGCAGGACCGAGGTCTCCCGGACGGACAGCCCGTCGAGCACCATGGCCTGCAGTACGTCTCTGAGCTCCGGTGCGAGGCGCCGCAGCGCGTCGCCGACCTCACCGCCGACGGTCGCCGCGAGCGCCTCCTCCTCGGCGGCGGGCGCCAGCGGCCGCGGGGCGGCCGCGAGCGGCGGCTCGGCGTGGTGGGCCCTGCGCCGGAACGCGTCGACGAGCCGGCGCGCCGCGATCGTCCACAACCAGCCGACGGCGCTTCCCCCGGCCGCGGTCCCGATGAACACACCCGCCGCGCGCCACACCGCCAGATACGTCTCCTGCATGACCTCGGCGACGATCTGCTCGTCCGCACAGCGGCGCCGCAAGCGCACCGCCAGCCACGGCGACGTACGCCGGTACAACTCCTCGAACGCGGCCCGGTCACCTCTGGCCACCAGCCGGACGAGACGCTCCTCGTCCAGCTCGCCCGGTGCCTTCCTGACTGATCTCACACCCGCTAGACGCCGAGCACGGCCGTCAGGTTTTCCGCTTGGCGTGACCCCCGTCACACATGGGTGCCCCGAGAGTCCCCACCCGTTCGGCCCGTCCGAGGCCCGGGAGTGACGAGGCCGCCGCCCTGTTCCGGACGGCTCCCGCAGGGGCGTCGCGTGGAAGTTCGCGGAGCGCCCGGATGTTGCCACCAGGTATGAGGATCAGCGAAGCGTCCCGGATCAGCGGCGCGAGTGCGAGGTCGTTGCGGTACTACGAGGATGAGGGCTTGATCGTCCCTGGTCGTTTCAGCAATGGGTACCGCGACTACTGCCGGTCGACCATCGACCGGGTCCTCGCCATCCGCTCGCTGCTCGAGTCCGGACTGCCGGTGCGGTTGATCAAGGAGATCCTGCCTCACCTCACGGACGGTCGCGATGAGGGCGGCACGGGCCTGGTGTGCGCGGAGTTCCTTCTGGAGGTGCGGAGCTATCGCGATCGGCTCAATGCCCGCATCGCCGATCTCCGTGCTCAACAGGCAGCGCTCGACGCCTATCTGCGACACGCCCGATCCACTGACGCATGATCACCGCTTGACCTTGCCACCGGTGTGAAGCTTCTACGTTCCCGTACATGGAGATCAACGAGCAGCAACACAGCGCCGAGCAGACGATGCGGGCCCTGGTCCAGCACTCGCGCCGCGGGCCGAAGGACCTGCACCACACGACCGGCCGACGCCGCCCCGCCCCGGGCCCGGGCGAGTACCTGATCCGCGTCGGCGCCGCCGGGGTCAATTTCGCCGACGTCATGCAGACCCGTGGAACCTACGCTGGAGGACCACAGGCGCCCTACGCCGCGGGCTTCGAAGCCGCCGGCGAGATCGTGGGCGTCGGACCGGAGGTCGCACGTCCCCTCAAGGTCGGCAGCCACGTCGTCGGGACCGGCCCAGGCGCCTTCGCGCAGTACATGACGATGCCCGCCGCGGAGGTGCTACCCGTCCCGTCCGGCTGGACGGACGCCGAAGCCCTCGGTCTGGTGCTGAACTGGGCGACCGCGTTGGCGGCGCTGAAGCCGCTGGGTGAGCTCAAGGCGGCCGACGCGGTGCTCATCCACGCCGCGGCCGGCGGTGTGGGACAGGCCGCTGTCCGCCTCGCACGTCACTACGGCGCACGGGTGATCGCCACGGCCTCACCGTCCAAGCACGACACCGTCAAGGCGCTCGGCGCCGACGCGGTCCTGGACAGCGCGCACCCCGACCTGGCCGCTGAGATCACCCGCCTGACCGGAGGCGTGGACCTGGTCCTGGAGTCCGTGGGACAAGCCACGTTCCAGGTCAGCCTGGCGGTCACCAAACCCTTCACCGGACGCGTCGTCGTGTTCGGGGCCGCCTCCGGCGACGCCGGTCTGACCACACACGACCTGGTCTTTGCTCACCAGGTCCAAGTCAAGGGCCTGCACATCGGCGCGCTGGCCTCCGCAGCCCCCTCCATCTACGGTGAGTTGCTCGCCGAGATCGAGGCACTCATCGCCGACGGCGTGTATCCGCCCGGTACCCCTCAGGTCCATCCCCTGGCCGAGGGGCCGGCCGTGCTTCAGGAACTCGAAGCGGGCCGGACGCGTGGCAAGCACGCCCTCGATCCGTGGCTCTGAGAACGGGCTGCGGCTCACCGAAAGAGGGGGATCTCGGGCTCGGAGACGATCGATGGCAGGGCCGGCGACGCCATCCTCGCGAAGTGAGCGGTCGGGCGGCCACACTGCGTCCATGGAATACGTCCGCCGGGTGCCCGCTCCGCCGCTCGACCGGTTCATCGACGACATCTACTGTCTGACCGGGGTGCCGCACCACCGGCTGATGAACGTCCCGCCGATGCCATCGGCACACCTGTTCCTGCACCTGGGAGGGCCCGTCCGCCTGTGGGAGCCGAGACCCCGGCGCGTGGTCTCGACCTGGTCCAGCGGGCAGGCGAGCGTCTGGAGACCTCGCACGGCACGATTCCGGCCGGCGCGCTGGCCGATGCCGCTGGGGTGAGCGGCTCATGTCGGTGTCACCCCGAAACGGGTGGCGCGGATCTACCGCTTCGCGCGGCTGGAAGCGCGCGGGTTTGCGGATTTCCCGGACGTGATGACGCCGGAACCGGATCGTGTGCGGCGCTCAGAAATGGACGAGCGCGCGGGTTCGGGCTGGCGGAGCCTCCGTCGCCCGAGCCGGCCGCCTCGGGGATCAGGCCAGGGCCTGGGCGGCGTACACCGCGCCGAGGGCGCCCGCGAGGGCTCCAAGCAGGAGCCGGAGCGCGGTTTCGGGCAGGTGAGGCTGGAGCCGTGCGCCGAGGTAGCCGCCGATCAGTCCCCCGGCGCCGCAGGCCAGACCTAGCCACCAGTCGGGCGCGACGGGCCCGGGACTCGCCAGGGCCAGCGCGGCGTACGCGGCGGCCCCGGCGACGGATGTGGTGAAGGTGGCGGCGAGGGTGGCCGGTGCGATGCGGGCCACGGGCATGCCGCGCGCGGCGAGGATGGGCCCGAGCAGGGAACCGCCGCCGATCCCGTAGATCCCGCCGACCACCCCGACCGTCATGGCGAGAGCAGCGAGTACGCGAGCCGACGGCTCGGCCGCGTCCGGCCGCCGCCGGGCGGGGCGCAGGGTGCGCAGGCACAGCCACGCGCCGAGCGGCAGTAGGAGCGCGGCGACCAGGATGCGGAAGACGTCGGGGCCGGGGAGGGCGAAGACGCGGATGGCGGCGCCGGCGATGACGCCGGGCAGTGTCCATGCGACGAGGCGCCGGGCCAGTCCGCCACGCAGAGCGCCGTCGCGGCGGTAGCGCCAGAGTGCGCCTGGCCCGGCCACCACATTGAACAGCAGGTTCGTCGGCGTGACGGCGGGACTCGGGACGCCGAGGACGCTGAGCTGGACCGGCAGGAGGAAGACCGCGCCGGACACGCCGACCGGCGCGGTCACCGTCGAGATCAGCAGGCCGGCCGCGAACCCGGCCCAGATCGTCCACTCCACTGCTGCCCCCGCCGCTCCGTGATTGCCAGGTCAGTATCGACGGAGCACCCAGACGGAGGGCGGGGCGGCAATGAGATGTTCACGAGCAGCAGGTGCAGCCCGGCTTGCAGCCACATGCGTCTGCCTCGGCCGCGGCCACCCCGACGGGGACCGGCGTGTGGGCGGTGGGTGCGCAGCAGCCCTTGCCCTGCCAGGCGTCGCGGCCCTCCTTCACTGCGATGGCGGCGATCACGAGGGCGGCGATCGGGTCGGCCCAGGACCAGCCGAGCGTGGCGTTGAGGACCAGGCCAACCAGCAGCACGGCGGACAGGTAGGTGCACAGCAGCGTCTGCTTGGAGTCGGCGACCGCGGAGGCGGAGCCGAGTTCGCGTCCGGCCTTGCGCTGGGCGAAGGAGAGGAACGGCATGATCGCCAGCGACAGGGCGGCGATGACGATGCCGGAGACGGAGCGTTCGGCCTCGCCGGTCCCGGTGAGCGCGCGGATGGCGTCGAAGGCGACGTACGCGGCGAGGGCGAAGAACGACACCGCGATGATCCGCAGGGTGCGCTGCTCGCGCGCTTCGCGGAGGGCGTGGTCGCGGGCGGAGAACTGCCAGGCGACTGCCGCGGCGGAGGACACCTCGATCACGGAGTCCAGCCCGAAGCCGATCAGTGCCGTGGAGGAGGCCATCGTGCCCGCGGTGATCGCGGCGATGGCCTCGATGACGTTGTAGGTGATGGTCGCGGCGACCAGGAAGCGTATGCGCCTGGCGAGCGCGTCGCGGCGGGCCAGCGACGGCCCGAGAGATACCGCGGTCATCAGCAGCAGTCCTTCGTGGCGGCGTCCGGGCAGGTCTTGTCGGTCTCGACGGCGACCACGGCTGCCAGGAGGTGGTCCAGGGCGTGGCCGAGGCGCTCGTCGGCGAGCTCGTAGCGGGTGCGGCGCCCGTCGGGGGCCGTAACGACGAGGCCGCAGTCGCGCAGGCAGGCCAGGTGGTTGGACAGCCGGGTGCGGGAGATGCCGAGGATGTCGGCGAGGTCGGACGGGTAGGCCGGCGCCTCGCGTAGGGCAAGGAGGATGCGGCAGCGGATCGGGTCGGCGAGCGCGCGGCCGAAACGGGCCAGCACCTCGATGTCGGAGGCAACGGTCAGCACAACCCGACAGTACATCAACTCGTGAATTCACGGAATCATGGATTATGGTTGGGAGGTGTGCGCCGCCTAGGCTCAGCCCACTGATCAGCACATAAGGGGCGAAAGCCGTGGCAGGCGACGACCGGGATCTGGCCGAGGCACAGAACGCGCACTGGCACAGCACGTGCTCCGCTGACCCCAGGATGTACGGGCAGGAGCCGTCCGCGCCTGCGGTCCATGCCGCCGGGATGTTCCGGGCAGCCGGGGCGCGGGAGGTGCTGGAACTCGGCGCCGAGCATGGCCACGACGCCTTGTTCTTCGCCGCGCAGGGCTTCACCGTCCAGGCCACCGACTTCTCCGCGACCGGCCTGGAGCAGCTGCGCCGGGCCGCGCTCGCCCGCAAAGTGGCCGAGCGGGTGACCACGGCCGGGTACGACGTCCGCGAGCCACTGCCGCTGCCGGACGGTTCGGTCGACGCCGTGTTCGCGCACCCTGCCGTGTACGGTCCTGTCCGCGCAGAAGATCCACACCGTCGTGGGCGAGGTCTGCCGGGTGCTGCGGCCCGGCGGCATCTTCGTGTACACCGTGCGGCACACGGGCGACGCCCAGTACGGCGCGGGCACGCTGCACGGCGACGACATCCACTGCGACGCCGCCCAGGCCGCTGGCAAGATTCCCCTCGACGTCGGCAAGCTGGGCGTGGACCTGCTGACGGTCGTGGGGCACAAGATGTACGCGCCGAAGGGCGCGGCCGCCTTGTACGTGCGCCACGGGGTGCGGCTGGAGCCGCTCGTCTACGGCGGCGGGCGGGAGCGCGGCCTGCGTGGGTACGGAGAACGTCGCCCTGGCCGTCGCGCTCGGGGGCGCCGTCCGGGGGCGGCATGCTCAGTGCCGTCCTGGACGCGGACGCCGACCGGACCGCCGCAGTGGTGGACCAGCTCCGGCTGTTCGCCATCGCGCCCAGCCTCGGCGGAGTCGAGTCACTGGTCACCCAGCCCATCACCACCACCCACCACGGCCTGGACCGGCCGAGCGCGTCAAGCGCGGCATCGCCGACAGCATGGCCCGCCTGTCCGTCGGCCTCGAAGACTCCGACGACCTGATCGCCGACCTGGGTACGCACTGCGGATCGCTGCCGGTGCCCGCCCTACCCGAACAGGCGCCCCCTGGCATCCGGACCCGGAAGGCTGACGGCCGCCTCACCTCGGCAGCTTGGCCGTGCGTTCGGGATGTGCGGTCTCCACGTAGTTCATGGCGGTCTTCTCCGTGATCCCGAACAGACGCATCGATCCACATGTGGTCATTAAGGGCGAGAAGGTGCTGCACTTGAGGTCCAAGGTGCGCCGCTGGGTCAGCGGCGCAGTCTCTTGCGCGCCCACAGAGACCCGATCACGCCGCCCACGACAACCAGGTACAGAGTCAAGGGCCCGTCGTTCAGGACGAATCCGGGGATCGCGATGACGGCCGTGATCAGCAGCCATCCGCACCCGGCTGCGGAGACATCTGCGCCGTCGGGACGGAGGCGCTCTTTCTTCACCGGCCTCCATTCGAAGCGCGGCTTCGCCGACCATCATCGAGCAGGAGACCGGGCTGACCGGCGGGCGTATCCTCACCTGTCGGCTCGGCCGGTCGCGCCGCGCAGGGCGGTCAGCGGGACGGGACCGGGAAGAGCATGCAGCTGCTGGTGGCGTGGGCCAGCAAACGGTCGTCGGAGTCGCGGAGCTCTGCCTGGGCGAGGGCGGTGCGGCGGCCCATGTTGAGGACCGTGCCGACGGCGCGGACCTTGCCGGTATCGACGGTGATCGGGCGGAGGAACTTCAAGGTCAGGTCGATCGAGGTGTATGCCATGCCCTGGGGGAGCGCGGACTGCACTGCGCAGCCGGCCGCCGAGTCGAGGAGCGTGGCGTAGACGCCGCCGTGGACACTGCCGATCGGGTTGTAGTGCTCCTCGCCCGGCACCAACACGAAGACCACCCGGCCGTGCTCGGCCTCGTCGAGGGTGAAGCCCAGGGCTGCGGCGATCGGCGGAGCGGGCAGGCGCTCGGCCAGGATCTCGCGAAGGAAGCCAAGACCGCTGTGGTGAGCGACGGCACTGGCGGAGATGACGGGGTCTTCCCACTCGAATGTACGTGACCTGCGCATTCCCACTCCTGGATCTGGCTTCTGCTGGCGAAGCTAGCTGGGCCGCCAGCTGGCTGTCAATGGTGAAGTCAGCCTAGGATGGGCGCATGAGGTGGCTGGAGACGAGCACCGAGAACTGCACAGTCCAGCGGACACTGGACCTGGTCGGCGAGAAGTGGTCGCTGTTGCTGCTTCGGGACGCCATGAACGGCGTCAGGCGCTTCGACGACTTCCGCCGGCACATCGGGCTGTCCGAGGCCGTCCTGGCGGACAGGCTGCGCAAACTGGTCGCGGCCGGGATCCTGGAGACCGTCGCCTACCGTGAGCCGGGCAGTCGCACCCGACACGAGTACCGCCTCACTCGCAAGGGCTGGGATCTATGGCCCGCGATGATCGCCCTCAAGCAGTGGGGCGACCAGTACGCAGCGGACCCTCAGGGCCCGCCCTTGACGGTTCACCACGAGGACTGCGGCGAAGCTCTGCGCGCTGTGGTCGTCTGCGGGGAGGGCCACGGGCCGCTGATTCCTCCGGAGGCCCATAGCCGCCCGGGCCCCTCCGCGCAGCCCCTCGGCTGACAGGCCGACAGTACGAAGCGCAGTGGCGTGGATCCCGGCACCCGGCGCCGAACGGGCAGGCCGGCATACGCGCACCCGGGTCGGCGTCTGCCCCATCGGGCAGCGGTGGCTGCACTCGCGTAGGCAGCGGCACGCCTGTACCCGGGGCGCACACTGAGGGAGTGTCAGGGTCAGAAGAGGTATGCGCTGGACGTCCCAGGGAGCGAGGATGCCCGACCACGTACACGACCACGAGCACGACCAGGACCACCAACAAGCCGGCCACAGGCAGTCCCAGGCCGACGACTCGCGGCTGTTCAAGGCGGCAGCCGCGGGTCGCCCGGATGTTCTGGGCCCGTCCGGCATGGGCACGCTGCAGCGTGCCGTCGGCAACAGTGCGGTGGGCGCCATGCTGCAGCGGGAGCAGGACGAGGAAACACCGTCGGACCCCAAGCCGCAGCGCTCGCCCGTGCACGACGTCATAGGATCCGGCTCCGGGCAGACCCTCGGCGCCGATGTCCGCTCCGACATGGAGGCGAGGCTCGGCGCGGACTTCTCCGACGTGCGGGTGCACACGGGCGACGCGGCGCACGAGTCCGCGAAGTCCGTCGGAGCGCATGCCTACACCGTCGGCAACAACGTCGTCTTCCAGCGGGATGCCTATGACACGTCGTCCCAGGCCGGACGCACGACGCTCGCCCATGAGCTGACCCACGTGATCCAGCAGCGCCACGGCCCGGTCGACGGGGCCGCGGCACCCGGTGGGATCCGGGTCAGCGACCCCTCGGACCGGTATGAGCGGGAGGCCAGCGCGAATGCCGAACGCGTCATGTCCGCCCCGGCCCCGGCCTCACAGGCCGCGGAGCAGGCAGCCGCGGCTCCCGGGCCGTCCGCAGCGGTACAGCGGCAGGCGGAGCAGGAGGACGAGGAACCGGCCGATGTGCAGGGGCTCTTCGTGCAACGGGCCGAGGAGGAGCAGCAGGAGGAGCCGGGCGACGCATGACAGGCATCTCCCCCGTGCGCGTCGCGGGGGAGACGCCCGACCGGCACGGTCCCCGGATACGTCCCGGGGACCGTGCCGGCTCGCTGTCCCAGGCGGCTCAGCCCCGCCTGCCCGAACGCCGACCGCTGCGGGCGGGTTCGGCTGCCGCCCGCCGCCGGTTCAGCCCGCGGCGGGGGAGGGAGTCGCGCTCGGCGCCTGCCGCAGCGTCCCGCCGACCAGCACCGACTCGTCGCACTGGGCCGGTGTCGGACCGCCCACCGGCCGTCCCACCGCGCTGCAGGTGACCGTCATGGTGATCTGCCCACCGGCGGGCACAACGATCGGGGTGACGAAGTGGTAGTCCTGGTCACGGAAGTTCTGCAGAGCGAGCCTCAGCAGGGTCCGGCTCCCGGACGCGATGACGACGGTGCCGGAGTCGCCCTGCGGGTTCTGCACCACGAGGTCCGTCAGGTCGAGCGCCTGGCCGGCCGGGACCTTGTACACCGTGTCGGACGCCGGGTCGCCGCCCACCGAGTCCTTGACCTCGACCTGAGCGCTGCGCGGATCCCCCGCACCCCCGCCCCCGGCACCGCTGCCACCCGTGCCCCCGCTTCCGCCCGTGCCCCCGCCGCCCGCTCCGCCCGTGCCCCCGCCGGTGCTTCCGCCCGTCGAGCCCGCCGCGGTGCCGGAACTCGGCGCACCAGCCGCCGCGTCCTTCCCGGTTCCGGCGGCGCCCGCCGACGTACCGGACGAGCCACCGCCGCCCGCGGCGCCGGACGCGTCGGGGCTGGGTGACAGCACGGCGGCCACCTGCTTCTTGGACTCCTCCCGCGCGGCAGACTTCACCACCGGGCGCAGCAGGGCGAACCACACGATGGCCAGGGCCGCCACCGCGGCCACCGCCGCGATCAGGGCGCGCGGCAGCCAGCGCGGCAGTATCGCGTCCTGCTGGTACGTGCCGTCCAGGAGAACCGACTCGTGCGGCACCTCGCCCATGGGTGTCGCCACCACCTGGAAGGGATGCACGACGGGAGTGCCGCGCCACAGCCGTCGCGTCGGACGCGCGGTGAGCCGCGACACCTCGGCCGCACCCGGCGGCAGTTCGACGGTCTCGCGGGCGAAGCGCAGCCGCACCCGGGAGCTGTCCCCCTGGGCCGCCAGCTGCACCGTCACCGGGATGTTGCCCCGGTTGTCGACGGCCACGTCCGTATGGCCGCGCCAAGCACCGTCGAACCCGCGGGGCACCAGCTCCCCGGTGATCGCGGCGAACGGCAGGACCGTGACGACGCCCTCGGGCACCACCGCCGTGTCGGGGGCACTGGTGGGCACCACCCGCACGCCGAACGGGACGTCCCCGGCCGGCACCTCCGAGCTCCGGGGCGGGCTCAGCGTGAGGACCGCGGTGCCCGTACTGTCCGGATACAGCGAAAGGCTCGTCGGTTCGACGGTCGCCCAGGCCGCTGCCGGGCCCACGACGTCGAAGCGGTACTCCTCCACCGTGCTGCCGGAGTTGCGTACCTGAAGGGGGACTTCGACCCGCGCCCCAGGCTCGGCGGTCACAGCGGTCGTGTCCAGGCTCGCCGCAGTTGTCATGATCGGCACCATAGGGGCGGTGGCAGGGGGCGGCAGGGGCCTCGCAGGAAGACTTTCGGGAAGCTGATGTGCCCATTGACGCCTTGTTGACTGTGCGTGGAGTCGCCTGCCGCATACTGCTCGACGCGCCGCGATGCGCTCGACCAGGGGGGAGACTGGTGTGGACCGGATAGTTGTGTGCCTGCGCGCGGATGACCCGATCTCCAGAACGGGGGTCGCCACCCAGCTGCGGTCCCGGCCGGAGATCCGGCTGCAGGAGGAGGGGGAGGAACCGGCCGCCGTGGTGGTGGTCGTCATCGACACCATAGACGAGGAGTCGTTGCGGACCCTTCGCCACATCCGGCGGACGACGGCGGCCCGGATGGCGCTGATCGCCACCCGCATCGACGACCAGCAACTGGTCGGTGCCGCCGAGTGCGGAGTGGCGGGCATCCTGCGCCGGGCCGAGGCGACGCCGGAGCGGCTGGTGCAGGTGATCAACGCGGTGGCCAGGGGAGAGGGAAGCGTTCCCGCGGACCTGCTGGGCCGCCTCCTGGAGCAGGTCGGCCAGTTGCAGAGCCAGGTCCTGGCGCCGCGCGGCCTGAACTTCAGCGGGCTCACCGACCGGGAGATCGAGGTCGTCCGACTCGTCGCCGAGGGGTACGACACGGGGGACATCGCCTCGAAACTCGCGTACTCCGAACGCACCATCAAGAACATCCTGCATGAGCTCGTCACCCGGCTGCACCTGCGCAACCGCTCTCACGTCGTTGCCTACGCGCTCCGGCAGGGACTGATCTGAAGGCGCCGGTCCGCCTCGGCGGGCGAAGGGAGAGGCGGACTGCCCCTCCGGGCAATCCGCTCTTCCCCTCGGGGTGTCCCCGGCGCCGCTCCGTCGAAGAGCGGCGCCGGGAACGGTGGGGCAGACGCCGATCTGGGAGGGGATGTCGTGCGGTTGTTCCGGCTGCGGGCGGGCCTGATGGCCGCGGTCCTCGCGCTCGGCGCGGTAGGGGCCGGCATCGGAGACACGGCGCCGCGGGCCCGTACGGCGGACTCGACGTCCCCGCCGCCGACGGCCACGGGGGCCTCGGCCACCGCCTCCGAGGGCAAGGCGTCCCCGGCCACCGCCTCCGCGGTTGCGGCGTCCTCGACCTCGGCGTCCTCGGCCCCGGTTTCCCCGGTCACGCCGTCGCTGGTGGAGCAGGCGTTGAACCCCGGCGCCTCGATCACCGTCGACAAGCAGGTGCAGACCCCGGCGGTGCCGCCCAAGCCGGATGTCGTGCTGCTGGTGGACAACACCGGGAGCATGACGGGCACCATCACCAACGTGAAGGAAAACCTGCCCGCGATCGTCGACCAGGTCTTCGCGGTGCAGCCCGACTCCCGGTTCGCCGTGGCCAGCTTCGGTGACCAGAACGACCCCGACGTCGGCTCCGACCGACTCTTCCTCCTCCACCAGCCGTTCACCAACGACCGCGCCGCCATCCAGAGCGGCGTCGATCAACTGGACGCCAACCACGGCTACGACGTGCCGGAGGACTGGGGCAACGGGCTGTACGAGGTGGCGACGGGGGCGGGCGGCCGGAACACCTTCCGGGAAGGGGCCACACCCATCGTCGTCCTCGTCGGTGACGCGCCCACCCACGAACCGAGCAACCAGCACCACTTGACGGACGTCATACAGACGCTCAAGGAGCACGGCGTCAAGGTTCTCGCTGTCGGGGTCGGCGGCAACGGCCTCGACGCGAACGGGCAAGCCAGACAGGTCACCCAGGCCACCGGAGGTACGTACCTCCAGGGCATCGAGCCGGGCGAAGTGTCGAACGCCATCGTCCAGGGCCTGACGAACCTGCCTGTCACCGTCAGCCACCGACTGGTCGACTGCGACCGCTCGCTGAGCGTCTCCCTCTCCCCGACGAGCGTCCAGGCGACCAGCGGCCAGACCGCCTCCTTCACCGAGCAGATCACGGTGTCCCCGGACGCGCCCCAGGGCACCACCCTGTCCTGCACGGTCCAGTTCGCCCTGGGCCCGGCAGCCGACCCGGCCTACCGGGAGCAGATCCGCATCACCGTCAACGACGTGACCGGCCCGGCGGTGACCGTCGACGACCGTACGGTGGAGGCCACCGGCCCGGACGGCGCGGTAGTCGACTACCCGGCCGCCGCGCAGGACAACGTCGACGGTGGCGTCCCGGTGGCGTGCGAGCCGCCCTCCGGGTCGCGCTTCCCCCTCGGGCGGACGACGGTCACCTGCACGGCGACCGACAAGGCGGGCAACACCGGGCGCGACACGGCCGTCATCACCGTCGTCGACACCACCGCGCCAGTGGTGAACGTCGACGACCGCACCGCCGAGGCGTCCGGTCCCGACGGCGCCGTGATCACGTACCCGGCCACGGCCACGGACCTCGTGGACGGCGACGTCCCGGTGGCGTGCGAGCCGCCCTCCGGCTCCACATTCCCGATCGGCAGGACCACCGTCACCTGCACGGCGACCGACAAGACCGGCAACACCGGCCGCGACACGGCCGAGTTCACGGTGACCGACTCCACCGGCCCCGCCGTCACCGTCGAGGACCGCACCGCGGAGGCGGCCGGTCCCGACGGCGCGGTCGTGGAATACCCCGCGTCGGCGCAGGACACGGTCGACGGGAAGCTGCCGGTCACCTGTGAACCGCCGTCGGGCTCGGTGTTCCCGATCGGGGAGACTACGGTGACCTGCACGGCGACGGACTCCCACGAGAACACCGGCAAGGACACCGCCGTCATCACCGTCGTCGACACCACCGCCCCCGTCGTGACCGTCGACGACCTGACGGTCGAGGCCACCGGCCCCGACGGCGCCGTCGTGGAGCACGACGCCACGGCGGTCGACACCGTGGACGGACCGACGAAGGTCACCTGCACGCCGCCTCCCGGCTCCACCTTCCCGGTCGGGAAGACGACGGTGACCTGCACCTCGACGGACGCGCACGAGAACACCGGCGAGGACACCGCCGTGATCACGGTGGTCGACACGACCGCGCCCAGGGTCACCGTGGACGACCGCACGGAGCCGGCCACCGGGCGCGACGGCGCCGTGATCGAGTACACCGCCACGGCCGAGGACCTGGTCGACGGACCCGTGTCCGTCACCTGCACGCCCGTGTCCGGTTCCACCTTCCCGGTCGGCGAGACCACCGTGACCTGCACCGCCACCGACGCCGCCGGCAACACCGGCACCGACACCGCGGTCTTCACCGTCGTCGACGACGGCAAGCCCGTCGTCCAGGTGGACGACCGGACCGTACGGACCCTCAGCCGGGACGGCGCACCCGTCACCTACACCGCCACCGCCCAGGACCTCGTCAACGGCATCCTGCCCACCACCTGCACCCCGCCCTCGGGGTCGAACTTCCCGATCGGGAAGACCACCGTCACCTGCACGGCGACCGACGACGCGGGCAACACCGGTACCGACACCGCCGTCGTGACCGTCGTCCTGATCCCTCCCGTGCCGGTCGCGCCCTCCGCCGACCTCGCCGTGACCGTCGCCGCGGACCCGCAGCCCGCCTTCACCGGTGGCACCGTCACGGCGACGTTCACCCTCACCAACGCCGGACCGGACAACGCGACGGACATCGTCCTGACCACCGGGACACCCGGGGCCGCCACCATGGTGAGCCCCCAGGACCGCTGCACCGCCGGCAGCCCCTGCACCCTGAAGGCCGGCGGCCGGATCCAGGTCACCACCCGGCTGTCGTACGACAAGGCCACCAGCGGCACCCTGACGGCCCGGGTCGCCGGCAAACCGACCGACCCGCGCACCGCCAACAACACCGACACGCTCCGCCTCCGCGTCCTCCAGCCCGTGCTGACCGCGAGTCCCGTCGTCGCCCGGCTCGGCGACGTCGTCCTCGCCGAGGGCCGCGACTTCCCGGCCGGCACCGTCGTACGACTGAAGTGGAGCCAGGGCATCACCGCCGCGACGGCTCCGGTGCGGGTGAGCGCCGACGGAACGTTCCGTACGCAGGTCCTCGTCCTGCGCAAGGACCGGACCGGGCCACGGTTGCTGCGCGCCACAGGGCCCGGATACGACCCGCTCACCGCGAAGATCCTCGTCGTGCCCCGCAGCCTCCAGCCACCCGACTTCATCGGCCGCGGATGAGAAGGGCGGAGGCGGAACAGTGATCCACGAGGTGGACGACGCACTGCGCGCCCTCGTCAAGAACGACGCCCTGGGCGGCACACAGGTCAGTGTCGTGTTCGACGCACCCACCCGGGAGTGGGCGGCCAAGGTCAACGCCCCCACCGTCAACCTGTACCTCTACGACATCCGGGAGGACATGCGGCGCCGCTCCCGCGGCCTCTCCAACGAGTACGACGAGCGCGGCACCGTCGTCGCCCGGCACCGCCCGCCCCGGTACTTCAAGCTGTCCTACCTGATCACCGCCTGGACCCGGCGCCCCGAGGACGAACACCGCCTGCTGTCGTCCCTCCTGCTGTGCCTGCTGCGCAGCGACGCCATGCCCACCGAGCACCTGACCGGCTCACTGGCCGAACTGCCGTTGCCCGTGCCGATGACGATCGCCCTGCCGCCCCCCGAGGACCGGTCGTTCGCCGACGTGTGGAGCGCGCTCGGCGGTGAGCTGAAACCCTCCCTCGACCTGGTGATCAGCGTCCCCCTCGTCGGCACGGGGACCGTTCCGGTCGGGCCGCCGGTCACCGAGGAGGGCGGCCTGCGGCTCGGCATGGAGAACACCGAGCAGACCCGGCAGACCGGCCAGGGCACCGCCGGAGCCCGGGAGGCCGAGGCGGCGGACGAGCCGGCGGCGCGTCGCACACGGCCGGCGCTGTCCCGGCGCGTCCGCGAATGAGCACGGCGGCCGGAGTGGACGGGGCAGAGGTGAGGTCGGCTGGGGCTGGGGCTGGGGCTGGGGCTGGGGCTGGGGCTGGGGCTGGGGCGCCGCCCGGTTCGGCGAGGTACCGCGCCCCGAAGGGGGCGCGGGGAACTGCGCGACCAGCCACAACCGGCCCGCGCCTCTCTGACCGCACACGCAGCGGATCGAAACCCGCGGAGCGAGGAGCGAGGAGCATCCCATCGCCGAGAACCCCAGCCTTCGCCACCTGCTGGACCGGGTGGTCCTCGTCGAGGAACGCGTACGCCGTGCCGTCGCGGCCCGCAGGCGGACCGACCCCAACCCCGACGACGCCTTCCGGGGCCTCTACCTCACCGACGAGGCCATCGACCGTCTCCTCGACACGCCGCCCCGTCCCGCTGCCCCCGACCGCACGGACGACGCCCGGCACGCGGAGGCCGAGACGCGCGCCGACACCGCCGACCCGCCCACCAGCCTGCGCCGCCTCACGGCCGACCTGGGGCTGACCGACCTCGACGTCGAGATCCTGCTCATCGCCCTCCTGCCCGACCTGGACGCCCGGTTCGAATCGTTCTACGGCTATCTCAACGACGACGTCACCCGGCGCCGCCCCTCCATCGGACTGGCCCTGGACCTGTGCGGACTGTCCCCGGCGGACGCCTCCGCACGCGCCCGCCTCGGCGCCACCGCGCCCCTGCTCTCCGGTGGCCTGCTGCTCACCGAGGACCCGGACCGCCCGTTCCTCGGGCGCGCCCTGCGTGTACCGGACCGGGTCACCGCGCACCTGCTCGGCGACGACACCCCCGACCCCCGGGTCGCCGACCTGCTGACTCCGGCCCCGCCCGTGCCCGGCGTGGGCGACGCGGCTCCGCTGGCCCGGGCCCTCGCGGCCGAGGTTCCCCTGGCCTACCTGCGCGAGGACCAGGGCGGCGCGGGCCCGGCCCTCGCCGCCACCGCCCTCACCCGGGCCGGGCGTCCCTCACTCGCCCTGGACCTGGCCCGCCTCGCCCGCGACCCGGCTCCGGCCGAAGCCATACGCGCCGCCGTACGCGAGGCCCGGCTGACCGGTGCCGGTCTGGTCTGCGCCCCGGTCGACGCCCTGGACCGGGAACGGGACCGCGAACGTGCCGTGCTGCTGAGGCAGTTGACGGACGCACCCGTCCCCGTCGTCCTCGTCGGTCACACCCCGTGGGACGCCGCCTGGTCCACGCGGCCCCCGCTGCTGCTGCACGCGCCCCGCGTCGAGCCGACCGCGCGAGCCGCGCTGTGGCAGGCCGCGTACGGGCCCTCCGTGCCCGCCGGTATCGACGTCCCGAACCTCCTGGCCCCCTTCCTCCTCACCCCCGAACAGATCACCCGCGCCGCCCGGAGCGCCGCCCAGAACGCCGTCCTGGACGGAGCCGGGCTGCGCCCCGAGCACGTACGCCGCGGTGCCCGGGCCCAGAACTCCGCGGGACTCGACCTGCTCGCCCGCCGTATCGAACCCGCCGTCGACTGGGACGACCTCGTGCTGCCCCCCGACGCCCTGACCCAGCTCCGCGAACTCACGGCCCGCGCCCGCCACCGCGACCTCGTGCTCGGCGCATGGGGCATGCGCCCCGGCGGCGCCCGCGGCCGCGGCGTGGTGGCCCTGTTCGCGGGTGACTCCGGCACCGGCAAGACGATGTCGGCGGAGGTCATCGCCGCAGACCTGGGCCTGGACCTCTACACCGTCGACCTGTCGACCGTGATCGACAAATACGTCGGCGAGACCGAGAAGAACCTCGAGCGCATCTTCTCCGAGGCGGCCGGGGTGAACGGCGTCCTCCTCTTCGACGAGGCCGACGCGATCTTCGGCAAACGCTCCGAGGTCAAGGACGCCCACGACCGCTACGCCAACGTCGAGAGCGCCTACCTCCTCCAGCGCATGGAGTCCTTCGACGGCCTCGCCATCCTCGCCACCAACCTCCGTGCCAACCTCGACGACGCCTTCACCCGCCGCCTCGACCTCGTCATCGACTTCCCCGTCCCCGACCCCGCCCAGCGCCTCGCCCTCTGGCACCGCTGCCTGGCCCCCCTCCTCCCCGGCACCGTCGACCTCGACCTCCCCTTCTGCGCCGACTCCTTCGAACTCGCCGGCGGCAACATCCGCTCCATCGCCGTCACGGCCGCCTACCTCACCGCCGACGCCGGATCACCCCTGACCATGCGCCAGCTGATCCACGCCATCCAGCGCGAATACCAGAAACTGGGCCGGCTGACCCTGGCCAGCGAGTTCGGGCCCTATGTCGACCTACTGGTCCTGTGACCCGACGTGAACGCCCCCGGCGCGAGCCAGCGCGACCAGAGCCCGCTTCCTGCCCTGCCACGACCGCCACCAGCACACTCCGGACGGCTCGAGATTCACCGAGTGGGGTCTACGAGGTCAGGTACCTCGACACCGTCCATTGGCAGGCACGGCACTTGGCGGCAGCGACGGCGACCGACCACAAGGGACGGTTCGGTCCGCGCATGCTTGCTACGGTATTCGGAGCGATAGCCGACTGAGGAGCCCAGAGATGGTTACGCACGCGGAATTAGTGTCGGCGTTCGGCTCGCTCTGGGTTGAGACGATGCCGCCGGAAGTCGCCGAACGGTATTTCGCCAACCCCGAGGACCGGCGGCTGCTGACTGAGGTCGGTATGCCCCAGTCACTCTTGGGCCAGTTGTACTTCGGAAACATTCGGACCGACCCGCCGCAGACCATCAGCCAGGCCCAGGACACCGGGACGCCGGACAAGTTCCCGCCGGATGTCCGGGACGACATCGTGATCACCGCCGGCATGGGCGGTTTGGCCTGCATGTCTCGGGCGGACAACCGCATCTACTGGTACGAGCCGGGGAGCAGCGAACGGAAGTTCGCGTTGGTCAACACGTCCCTGGAGCGATTCCTCGAGATCGCGTACCAGCTCCGGTTGAAGTTCAAGGGCCTCGACCTGTTCTACAGCGCGGACGAAGACGGATCGGAGGAAGAGATCGCGGACGAGGTGCGCCGCCTGGTCGGGGAGATCCGCGACATCGATCCGCCGTCCTTCGACAGCCCGGCCATGTTCTGGCAGCACGTGGTGCTCTTCGCGCTGGAGACCCTCGCATCGGATGCGTGATGCCGGGTGGGTCAGCGTCCTCCGACATAGCCGTGGTTGACCACCCAGGAGTCGTCCTTCGCGTTCACGCCCGCGTTGTCCACCCTGGCGAGCGCCTTGAGTAGTTCGTCGTTCTTCCTCTGCAGCATCAGGAGGAAGTGCTTGCGAGCCTCCTTGTCCTCCTCGGTCATCGCGTTCTTCTCCTCCTCCGTCAAGGGCCGGTCGATACCGGCTTCCGCTCCGGTCAGTGCCTCGACCGTGATGCCGTGGGCCCGCAGAATCGCCAGACCGGCCACGCCATGATCCTCCATCGGCCTGATCCGGAACCATTCGCGGCGGACGTCGTCGGGGACTGTGGCCTTGTCCCAGTCCGCGGTTCGGCGTGCGGTTTCCTCCCCCATCGCCTTCTGCGTACGCGGGACGCCGGAGAAGATCTTTTTCTTGTCGAGTTCCTTGGCCTCCTGGCCTTTTGCGGCGGCCTGCGCCTTCTTGGCCGCCTCGAACTCCTGGAAGGTCTGTACCGCGTCCGGAGAAATGAGCTCGTCGAAGATCTTCCGGTATCGCTGTCTGATCTCCCCGGTGAAGACCACGGAACCCTGGTACAGCGCGCTGGCCGACACGACCGTGGACAGATTCTGCGTCCTCGGCCTCAGGTCCCGATCCACGAAGTCGGCGATGTAGGTGGCGCAGTTGACGCAAGGGCTCCTGTTGATCTCGTAGCGGAGCGACATTGACGGGACGAGCTGTTTGTCGGTCGGGATATCCGGAAGGTCCGTATTCTTGTAGTAGAGCGTCAGATGCTCTTCTGCGTGTGCGCCTCGCACCCGGTGCGCGTCGCTGTGATCCTTCAGCCGTCGCGAGCTGGCAGCCTTGACCACCGAGACGTCGTCCTTTTCAGCGGCAGTCCACCTGAACACGCCGCGGGCCACCGTCGGCGGGTCGGGCTCCCGCTTCGGCTTCTCTGCGGTGGCCTTGTTCTCCAGGATGCTCTTCAGCTTCTCGGCCGTTTCGTTGCTGACTTTCTTGCCCGTTTCCTGAGCCCTGGTCCAGACCCGAAGCTCCTCAGGGGTCCAGCCCAGCGCGTGCTCGTCACCTTTGACCTTGACGGGCAGGTAGAGAAGTTCACTCTCGTTCTCCGGATTGACCTTGGCGGCCACGCGGAACTGATGCTCGCCCGCACGTTCCATGCGTAAGGACTTGAGGCCTTGCGGCGCGTACTTGTGATAGACCTGCTCCAGGATGTTGTGCATTTGATCCGGAGTCGCGCCGTCGATCAGCCTGCTCCGGGCCTCCGTAGAGGCTGCCTTCGCGGTCTGCGCCTTTTGCTGTGCGGTACCGCCGTCCACGCCGGGTTTGTTCTCGCCCTTGCCCTTGAGTTTGGCCCAGAGTCTCTTTGCTGCTTTGGCAATGAAATCAACGATCCTGTCGATCGCCTTGTTGACCGGCTTGGCCACCGCCTGGAAGACCTGCCTGACCTTGCCCGCGAGATTGCCGACGCCCAGCAGGGCGGCGAGGAAGCCGATGAGGACGGGGATGGAGGCGGCGAGGGCGCCCTCGATGAGGGCGGGGACGCTGCCTCCGCCGCCGGACGCGATGGCGACGACCGCGTCCAGGATCGAGTTGACGAACTGGATGATCTGGGCGCCTTGGGTCACGACGAAGGTGACGATGTCGATGATGCCCTTGACGGCGCGGACGAAGGCTGACGCCGGGTTGAGGAGGGAGACGATCCAGGTGATGCCGGCGACGAGGACGGTGGGGATGAGGTAGGAGGTCAGTTTCTGCAGGATGGTGGATTTGAGGTCGCCGACCTCGGCCTTGATGCGTTCCACCGCGCCTGCCGGGCCTTCCTTCTGGAGAGCCTGCGCGACCGGGACGGACTGTTCGGCGGCGGTGACCGCCTGGTCGGGGACGCCCTTGCGGGTGATACGGGCGCGGATGTTGGCCCAGGTCAGCCCCAGCATGCCGGCGATGAGCTGGATGATGCCCTTGAGGTCGAACTTGGCGGGTAGGGAAAGGCCCGCGCCGGCGGCGGTGCCCAGCAGCCAGGAGACCAGGCCCTTTTTCAGGTGGTCGGCGATGTTGCCGATGAACTGCCGCAGGCCGGCGCCGACGGCGGTGACCAGGTTGCGCAGGAACCCGATCGGGTCCTTGAGGATGTTCATGACCGCGGCGGCGGCCCTCGCCAGGACGCCGAGCAGCATGTTCTTCAGTTCGATGATGGTCTGGATGACACCGACGACGGCGTCCCTGGCCTTGGCGATGAGGCCCTTGTTCTCCTCCTGCAGCTTCTTGATCTCGTCGTCGACCGCGTTCAGGGCCTGGGTGTACTTCTGGGCCAGATCCTGGACGAGTTGCTCCGATTTCGCGTTGACGTCGGCATCCAGTCCGTCGAACTTCTCCGTGAAGTCCTTGGCGGCTTCCTGGCCGAACTTCCGCAGGTCGGCGGGGAGCTTGTCGACCTCGGCCTTGAGTTCGGCGCGTCCGCGCGCGATGCGGTCCTTGGCTTTGCCGAGTTCGGCGCCGATGACGTCGGCGATGGAGGAGATGACCTGCTGCATCTGCGCGACGTAGAGCTTGCGTGACTCCTGGAAGAGCTGGTTGGCCTCCTCCGGCATTCCCGCGAACTTGTCCTTGACCCAACGGAGTTTGCCGGTGAAGCCGGAGTAGCGTTTGTCCTTGTAGGCGTCCATCCGGCGTTTGTGGTCTGCCGTGAACGCGTCCCGCGCAGCCTTCTCGCCGGCGGTGAACTTCTCGTCGACCAGCTTGTCCAGGCCCGACAGGGTCCTCTCCACGTCGGTCTTCGTGGCGTCGAAGACCTTCTGCAGCCGGGCGGTGACCTCTGCCCGCTTGCGTTCGTCGGCGGACTTGGTGGCGCCCTTGCCGCCGTCGACCTGCTTGCCGGTGGCGGTCCGGGCGGCGGCCAGGCCGGTCATGGCCTGGGTGCCGACGGCCGCCGCGCCCTGCCTGGCGGCGGTCAGTTGCCTGGCCTCGGCGCCGCGGGCCTGCCCCGGCGCCACCGCGGAGTGCTTCTCGCCCTCCTTCTTGGCGCTGAGGGCGTCGGTGAACTGGGGCTCGTTGCTCTTGGCGAGCTGCTCCTCGGTGACCTCGGCGTCGGCCATCTGCTGGTTGACCTGCTGCGGGCCGCCGGAGAAGTCGGTGACCGCGTCCGGTTGCCTGGCCGGCACCGCGCCCGCCGGGTTGGGGGCGCCGGGGGCAGGAGGGGGAGCGTCCGGAGTGAGGGGGGTGACCGGCTTGTCCTTGGCCTTGGACAGGTCCGGTCCGGCCTTCGTCGCGGTGTCGATCTCCTTGGCGGAGGTCTGCCCGCCCTGAGCGACCTGTCCCTTGACCTGGCCCTTGACGGCCTCCGCCTTGCCCGACCCGGAGAACTTGTCGGCCTCGTCGAGGTTCTTCGGAGCCTGCGCGGCGATGGCCTGGTTGACGGCGGCGATGAAGGCGGCCTTGTCGAACACGCCGGGCTTGGCGACGTTCATCTTCTCGGCCTGCGCGGCCTTGCCCTGGGCCTGCTTGTCGTCCGGCGGGGCGACGGCGGCGTCCTGCGCGGCCTTCGACTCCGCGGCGGCGGGGGCGTGTCGGGAGGCCGCGGTCTTCTTCGCCCGCACCTCGGACTTCAGGCCCTGGAAGGCGGGCGACGCGGACGGCGGCGGCTTCACCGGCGGAGCCGGGGCGCCCGTAGAACCCGTGGAGGGCGGAGCCGCGGTCTGGCGCTGTGCGACCAGCCGGGCCACCGCCGCGTTCCCCGCCCGTGCCTGCAGCAGACGCAACTGCTGTGGGGCGAGGCCCGCCGGAGGGGCGCTCTCCGGCCCGGCCACCGTGGTGGGCGAGGTGGTTTCCTCGACCGTGGGACGGGCCTGGGCAGGGGCCGCCGGGCGTGCCGGCCCCGCGCTGGTCCTCGCGCTGGTCTTTTTGTCCGGCGCCGCCTTCATGGCCGCAAGTGTTCGGGTTCGTGGTCACTCGTACACGGGAACGGTGGGTACGGCCAGGGGAAGTCCGGCGTGCCTGATCGGGCAGCGGGCTGTGCACCGCTAGGCGGACGACGACACGTTCCGGGTGATCGCGGCCGGAGTCAGAATCTGCTTCGGCCGCTGGTCATAGGAGGAGTGGGTATGCCGTCGTATCTGTCCCCGGGCGTCTACGTCGAAGAAGTGGAGGCCGGGGCACGACCGATCGAGGGAGTGGGCACCTCGGTCGCCGCGTTTCTCGGCTTCGCCCCACAAGGGCCCCTGAACGAGCCGACACTTGTCACCAACTGGAGCCAGTACGTAGGTGTCTTCGGCGACTTCGTCGAGGGTTCCTACCTGGCGTCCGCCGTGTACGGGTACTTCGCCAACGGGGGCGGGAACTGTTACGTCGTCCGGATCGGAGATGGCGGGAACGGTGTCGGGGGCGAACTGCCGAGCGGGTCCGCCGGCGCGACCGCGGGCGGTGGGGATTCCGCAGCCGAGGCGCTGCTCGGCGGGTTCCGGGTCCGGGCACTGCCGAACGTCACCGGTGAGATCACGGTCGAGGTCGGCGGGGCGGACGGCGAGGCGCCGCCGAGCGAGGCGTTCAAGCTGGTGGTCAAGGTGGACGGGGAGGAGAAGGAGACCTACCCCTCGGTGTCCACCCGCCGCGGCAAGGACAACGTCGTCACCAAGGTCAAGGAGAAGTCGCAGATCATCGCCCTGGAGGAGGTCAGCCGGGCCGCCGCGTCGACAAAGCCCGACACGGGTACGGTCGTCCTCGCGGCCAAGTCCGGCACGGCCCCCGCTCCGACCGGCTCCGGCACGGTCGCGCTGTCGGCCGACCACTACATCGGGGACGCGGACGAGCGGACGGGCTTCGGCGGCCTCGAGGCCATCGACGAGATCACGATGGTGGCCGTGCCCGACCTGATGAGCGCCCACCAGCACGGCATCATCGACGACGAGACCGTCATCTCGGTGCAGCAGGCCCTGATCTCCCACTGCGAGTTGATGGGCGACCGGGTCGCCATCCTGGACGCTCCTCCCGGGCTGTCGCCGCAGCAGGTCAAGAACTGGCGGATGGACGTGGCCGGCTTCGACTCGAAGTTCGCGACGCTCTACTACCCGTGGATCAAGGCCTTCGATCCGTCGGTCGGGCGTAACACCTTCGTCCCGCCGAGCGGACACATAGCCGGGGTGTGGGCGCGCAACGACGAGTCGCGCGGTGTGCACAAGGCGCCCGCCAACGAGGTCCTGCGCGGCGCGGTCGGCCTCCAGACACAGATCACCAAGGGCGAGCACGACCTGCTGAACCCGATCGGCGTCAACTGCGTCCGCTCCTTCCCGGGCCGCGGGATCCGGGTGTGGGGTGCCCGCACCCTCTCTTCCGACCCGGCCTGGCGCTATCTGAACGTACGTCGGCTCTTCAACTACCTTGAGGAGTCGATCCTGACGGGCACGCAGTGGGTCGTCTTCGAACCGAACGACGACGCCCTGTGGGCGCGTATCCGGCGCACCATCTCGGCGTTCCTGGTCAACGAGTGGCGCAAGGGCGCGTTGTTCGGGCTGACCCCGGACGAGGCCTTCTACGTCAAGTGCGACCGGGAGACCAACCCCGCCGAGAGCATCGATGCCGGCCATGTCGTCTGCGAGGTCGGGGTCGCTCCGGTCAAGCCCGCGGAGTTCGTGGTGTTCCGGTTGGCACAGCTGTCGGGCGGAACGGGATCGGTCGACGAGTAGCAGCAACACAGGCGGGTCATGGCCCGACGGCAGTGGCCCGCCCGCGGATCGGTCCCGGGGCGGTGGAAGACCGCCGCTCCCCACACGCGATGAGCCATGGAGGCTGGGATGGCACTCCCCGAACTTGACAGCTCTGTAGGCCACTCCTTCGGGCTGGAGTTCGACGGCGTGGTGATCAAGCAGATCACCGAGGTCAGCGGTTTGAAGATGGAACAGGACGTCATCGAGCTCAAGCAGAACACCGCCGACGGAAAGTACGCGGTCAAGAAGCTGCCGGGCCGCCCCAAGGCCGGCGAGGTCACCGTCACCCGCGGTCTGACCGAGGACAACAGCTTCGAGTCGTGGATCAAGTCGTCCCGGTTCGGGAAGATGGGCGACGCCCGTAAGAACGGCGCGATCATCGTCTACGACTACGAGGGCAGCGCGATCAAGCGCTACCAGCTGATCAACGCCTGGCCGAAGTCGCTGGAGATCGGCACCCTCAAGGCGGGCGACACCTCCGTCCTCACCGAGAAGCTCTCGATCACGTACGAGAGCATGGAAGTTGAGTGATGCGCAGGACGATGCCCACCCAGGCGCGGCAGGCGGCACAGCCGCTCCCGGGCGCACCGGGGCAGGACCACACCGGGGGAGCGGGCGACAGCGCGAGTGGTGCGGGGCGTGACACGCTCCGCACCGAGTTCGCCTTCGAACTGCCCCGGGGGTACGTGGACGAGTCCGGCACCGTGCACCGGCACGGTGTGATGCGGCTGGCCACCGCCCGGGACGAGCTCATCCCGCTGCGGGACGACCGGGTGCGGGAGAACTCCGCGTACCTGTCGGTGGTCCTGATCGCCCGGGTGATCACTCGGCTCGGCACCATCGAGGACGTTCACGCGGGCGTCGTGGAAGACCTGTTCGCCTCGGACCTCGCCTTCCTCCAGGACTTCTACCGGCGGATCAACGCGGAGGGCCACACCCGCGCCGCGGTCACCTGCCCCTCCTGCCAGGAACACTTCGCCGTGGACCTCGCCGGGGGCCGCCTGGGGGAATCGTGACGTACGCGGTCGAACGCCTCTACGAGGAGATCGCGTACCTGGCCTATCACTTCCACTGGCCGCTGGAAGAGCTGCTCGATCTGGAACACCCCGAACGGCAGCGGTACGTCGAGCAGATCGCCCGCTTCAACGGGCGGTGAGAGGACACCGAGATGGGACTGTTGTCCTGGCTGACGAGGAGCGGTGCGGGCTCGCGGGGCGCCACGGAGCCCGGGACGCGAGCGCGCGCCGACGCCGGGACGACGCCTCCCGGACCGGACGCGGCGACGGACGCACCGGTCACGGCCGGGTGGCGGTCGACGCCCCCCGTGCAACGGACGCTGAGCGCGTCCATGGGGCTGGTCAGCGACCCCGGCGGGTTCGGCCGGCGGCTGGGTACCTGGCAGGACCCCACGGTCACCGGACCACTCGGCCATCTCGTCAGCGCCCAGGCGCCGTCCGGCGTCGGCCACGGGCTGGCGGAACCCATGACGCCGGTGCAGCGGACGGGCGTACGGCCGGATGCACCCGCCTCGGTGCCGGTGGACGGCGTCTCGGCGGGCGCGGTTTCAGCTGTCGCTTCCGGGGCCGGGGACCGGCAGGTTGAGCCCCGTGGCACGGGTGACCCGGTCGTCCTGCGGTCGGTGTCCCCGGCTGGGGGCTCGTCGGTACCCGAGGGCGTGCGGGTGGTCGTGCCGACGCCGCCGCTGCCCCTGGTTCCACTCCAGCGGGCGACCGTTCCGTCGACCGGCCCGGAACCGGATACGGCACCGCCCGCTCCCGTGACGGTCATGCGCGTACGGTCCGTCCCGGCAGCCCCCGTGGATCCCGCGCCCTCCCGCCCGCTGGTCGTGGCGGAGCCACCGGTGGACGCACCGGTGCGGGAACTCGAGTCGCTCCCTCCTTCCGCGCCGACCGCGGATAACGGCCCCTTGGCGCCGGGCACCCCGGACGAACCGGTCGCCGACCTGCTCGCCACACCCGTTACACGTGCGGGGCAGGACGAGGAGGGCGGCGTCGTCCAGCGAGCGGAGGAGTCGGTCACCGACCGGCTCGGCAGCGGCCCAGGGCAGGGGCTCGAGACGCCTGCGCGTACACTCCCGTCCGGCTCGCACTCCCCGACGGCGGTACGGGACACGGGCTCGCTCCCGCTCGCCGCGCCACGCACCCCCGCCGCTCCGCTCATCGGCGGTGCGGAGGGCGCCGGGCCTGCCGTGCAGCCCGTGGTGCAGCGTGACCTCACGGCTCCGCCCCGTCCGCGTCATCGGGGTCTCGGCGAGCCGCTCTCCGCGCTGCCCCCCACCGCCCTGCCGCTTCCGGGTGCAGCGGCGCCGCCCGCCGAGTCCGCCGCGTCCCCTTCCGTCCCCTCCGACGCGCAGGTCTCCCGAAGTGTGGAGGCGCCGGAGGCCCCGGAGACACCGGCGGTTCCGGAGGACCCGCACGTCCCGCACGCTTCGGGGATGTCGGCGGTCCCGGACGGCGTGGCAGGCCCTGCTGAGCCCGGAGTGTCCTCGGCCAACGGCGAGAGCACCGCGCCGCTGCTCGGCGACACGCCACCGTTGACCACGGACCCGGTGGACCTCGGCAGAGGGCTCCCGCCCGAACCGGCGACCGGCACGGGCGCTGAAGCCGGGGGAGACGGACCGGTGCTGGGTTCGGTCGCCGGCCCGGGCTGGGGTGCCGGTCCGGGTTCGGGTCCAGGCTCCGGCTGGGGTATCGGTCCGGGTTCGGACACCGGCTCAGGCTGGGGCACCGCCACCGCCACCGGCACCGGCCCGGTCTCGGGTACCGGCCCGGTCTCGGGTACCGATCTGGGGTCAGGTCCGGGCACCGGCCCCCGCTCGGGCACCGGTCCACCCCCAGGACCGGATGCCGTCTCCGGATCCGCCGCCGGTTCCGGTGGCGCCGCGTCCGCCGGGCCGGTCGCGGTGCAGCGACTCGACGTTCCCGGCGGCTCGCCCCCCGCGCCCCCGTCGACCGATGAGACGCCCCTGCCCGCGGAGGCCGACCGGGCACCGCTGCTCGGGGACGCCGGACCGCTCGCGCTGAGTGACACGGCGGTGGTCGAGGCTCCTGGCCCAGGAGAGATGGTGACGGCCTCGACCCCCATGCCGATGCGGCGGCTGGATGCCGTGGACGACGCCACGCTTCCCGGTACGGTGCCCGAGGCGGGGGCCGGTGCCGGGTCGGCGGCCCGGGGCGCCGGCCCCGTGTTCCCGCTGGTGGCGCAGCGGTCGCTGCCGCTCTATACGGTTCCGGCACCGTCCGCCGAGGCACCGGTCGCCTCTCGGCCACCGGCCGCCGTCCCGGTCCGATGGGAGCCGGTCGGGGGCGGAGCGTCCGTCTCGGGGTCCGGCGGTTCCGGAGGCCGTGCCCGGTCCGCCGACGCCGGATCCGACCCCACCGACGGGCCCGGCGACCACGGCGGCCCCCTTGGCGGTGGGCACCGCGCGACCGGCGGCAGCGCGTACCCCGGAGCCGCCCCCGGCCAAGCGGGTGGTGTCGTACAGCGCGTCGCGGGCGCCGATGTGTCGGCCCTGGCCGACGGCTCCCCACGTGCCTGGTCCTACGACAACGCCGGCATCTCCGGCGGTCCCGGCAGCCGCAGTCGCCCGGGCATCTCCAGGCTCCCCAGTGCCTCCAGGCTTGCCAGCACCTCCGACCTCCCCGGCATCTCCGGCGGGCCCAGCCTCGCCGGCGTCTCCGGCCTTCCGAGCGGCGGCCCCAGCCTCCCCGGCTTCTCCGGCATGCCCAGCATCTCCAGACTTCCCGAAGGTCCTGGCGGCCCCGGGCTCCTCACGCCCCCGGCTTTCCCCGCCCCCTCGGACCCCGGTGCCCCCCTCCCCACTGGTGTCCTCCCCCCGTCCCCCCGGCCGTTTCAAGCCCCACGTGATCTCGGCCCCGCCGTCCCGCTGCAACGCCTCGAACCCGGGCCCGGCGTCGCTCCGCCGCCCGTACGCCACTCCGCCCCGCAGACGCCCCCGTCCCCACTCTCGCGCGGACAGGAACCGTCGGTGCCGCCCGGCGTCAGCGCGGGGGCCGCGGCGGTCGCCGCCGGGGTGGCCCGGTGGATGCCGGACGGCTCCGTGGAGTTCACGGCGCCCGCCGTGCAACGTGCCGAGGACGGCGTACCGGTGAGCGAGCCGCCGCCCGCCGACCCACCGCCGCAGCCCGAGCCGGCCGGACTGCCGACGCCGTCCGCCGACACCCCCGACCACACCGCCGGCACCTCGACCTCGGCCGCCACCGGTGGGAAGACCGCCGCCCCCAAGGTCACGGACGAACTCGTCCGAGCCCTGGTCGCCCCCCTCAGCAGGCTGCTCAAGGCGGAGCTCCGCATCGAACGCGAACGCACCGGCTCCCTGATCAACACCCGGCATTGACAGAGCACCCGACACCGACAGAAAGGCAGGGCATCGGATGTCCATGACCCAGGACCCGGCGGTCTCGGTCTGCTTCGTCGTCACCATCGACGGGATCGAGCTCGGGTCGTTCAACACCTGTGAGGGGCTGGGCTGCGAGGTGGTGCTCGAACCGCGCGAGGAGGGCGGGAACAACGGCCACGTCTGGCAGTTGCCGACGCGACTGAAGTACCCCAACGTCAAGCTCTCCCGGCCGCTGACGAAGGACACCCAGAAGGTGGCCAAGTGGTTCGCCAGCATGACCACCGGGTTCGCCCGCAAGACCGCGCACATCGAGGCCCGTACCGGCGACGGCGTGATGGTCGCCCGCTGGGGCCTGCTGGAGGTGGTGCCGGTGCGCTGGACCGGGCCGACGTTCAATCCCGAGTCGCCCAAGGTCGCCACGGAGACCATCGAGATCGCGCACCACGGCTACATGATGGAGCCCGGAGCATGAGCGGCCCCGTGGCGTTCAGCGCGGCAGGCGGCGGCGCCAAGTCGGCATCGGCCGGGGGCGGTGACGCGCGGCCCAAGCTGGAGCACGCCTACCTCGAACTGCGCACCCCGCCGTCCGGCGGCAGCCTCACCCCCGGTGGACCCTGCGGCCGGATCGACTTCCAGTTCAACCCCAAGGAGCTCAGCCTGGGCAAGTCGGCGTCCTGGAAACGCACCCCGGCCAAGGGCGCCAGGAGCGCGGGCCCGCCGGAGTACCAGGGGCCGCAGCCCAGCAAGCTCACCGTCGAGATGTTCTTCGACGCGAGCGACACGCAGGACACCAGTGTCGTCAAGGCGGTGGAGAGCCTGTTCGCGTGCTGCGTACCGACCAACGAGACCCGGCAGGCGCAGCGTTCCTCGCCGCCGTGGGTGGTCTTCCACTGGGGTGGCATCACCGGCTTCCCCGGCTACGTCAGCCAGGTCCAGGTGAAGTACACGCTGTTCACCACGTCCGGGGTGCCGATCCGCGCGGTGTGCCAGGTGACGATGGAGGAGATCAGCGGAGAGACAGCCGGTCAGAACCCGACCTCGGGGGCGCTCACCGCCCGCCGTGTGCACCGGCTCCGCGCCGGCGACACGCTGCAGGGCCTCGCCTGGGCCGAGTACGGCGACGCCGGGGCCTGGCGGGCCATCGCCGAGGCCAACGGAATCGATGACCCGATGCGGCTGACCGAGGGACGGGAGCTGCTGCTCCCCTCCGCCGACGAACTGGACGCGGTGCCGGGCGGCGTGGCGGAGCCCGTCGTGCACGGGGCCGCGTACGGGTCCGCCTACGGGGCCGGAGCGAGCGCCGGCCGGAGGGACGTCTGATGGCCAAGGACACCGTCGCCAAGATCCTCGTCGTGGAGATCGGCGGGACCCGGCTCCCCGCCGACCTCGCCAACACGCTGGTGGACGGCTACGTCGACGACAGCCGGACCCTGCCCGACACGTTCGTCCTGCGGTTCCGCGATCCCAGCCGGGTGCTGCTCGACAAGGCCGGTATCAAGATCGGCTCCGAGGCGCGGCTGCTGGCCTCGTCCGGTGCGGGCGGCTCGCCGAAACCGCTGCTCAAGGGTGAGGTGACCGCCCTGGAGCTGGACTTCGACGAGACCGGGACGTTCACCGTGGTCCGCGGTATGGACAAGGCGCACCGGCTCTTCCGGGGCCGTCGGGTCACCGCCTACCAGAACATGACGGTCGCGGACATCTGCCGCCGCGTCGCCAAGCAGGCGGGCCTCGGGACGGGGACGATCGACGTCTCCGGACCGGTCCTCGAACACGTCGCCCAGGCGAACGTCTCCGACTGGGAGTTCGTCCGTGACCTGGCCGAGGACGCCGGGGCGCAGGTGTACGTGATCGACGGCGCCCTGCATGTCACCAAGCCCACCGCGGCGTCCGGTGCGCCCGGCTCCTCGGCCCGTGCCGACCGCGACCCGCTCGTGCTGGAACTCGGGAAGAACCTGGTGCGCTGCCGCGCCGGGGTGACCGCCGCCGAGCAGGTCTCCCAGGTCCAGGTGCGCGGCTGGGACACCAAGACCAAACGGGCCCTGGTCGGCACGGCGGAGGCGGGCAAGGCGGACACCGTCCAGCTCGCCATCAGCCCGGCGGACGCGGTGCGCCCCTTCGGCAAGGCCGACTACCTCGTCACCGACAACACCTACGGCGCGCAGGCCCGCGTCGAGCAGGTCGCCAAGGCGCTGGCGCAGCGGATCGCCGGATCGTTCGCCGAGATGGAGGCGGTCATCCAGGGCAATCCCGAGGTCCGGGCCGGCGGCGCGGTCGCGCTGTCCGGGGTCGGAGCCCCGTTCGAGGGCCGGTACACCGTCACCGCCTCCCGGCACTTCTTCGACGCGGAGCGCGGTTACGAGACCTGGGTGACCGTCTCGGGCCAGCAGGAACGGTCCCTGTCGGCGCTGGCCGGCGGTGCTGCGGGCCGGGCGGGCCGGCTTCCCGGGGCGGACGGCGTCGTCATCGGTCTCGTCTCCGACACCAAGGACCCGGACAAGCTCGGCCGGGTCAAGGTGAGGTTTCCCTGGCTGTCCGACGACTACGTCAGCGACTGGGCCCGTACCGCGCAGACCTCCGGAGGAGGGGGCAAGAACGGCAAGGGAACCTCCGCGTTCGTCCCCGAGGTGGGGGACGAGGTGCTGGTCGGCTTCGAGCAGGGCCGGTTCGACCACCCGTACGTACTCGGCTGTCTCTTCAACGGGCAGGACAAACCGTCCACGGCGAGCGGCGAGCTGATCGACGGGACCAGCGGCGCCGTCAACCGGCGGTCGTTCTCCTCCCGCGGCGGCAACCAGCTCGAACTGCTCGACAACGCCTCCGGCCCGCAGGGCGTACGGATGGTCACAGGCGACGGCAAGCTCACCATCGACCTCGACCGCAAGGGCACCAAGATCATCGTGCACAGCGACGGCACGGTGGAGATCGACGCCAAGGACAAGGTCACCGTCAAGGCGGGCAACGGCGCGCTGATGGACGCGGGCAACGGCACCCTCGAACTGACCGGCAAGTCGGTGAAGGTGACCGCGCAGACCGGCGTCTCGGTCGACGGCGGCAGCGGTCAGGTAGGGCTCAGGACGAGCGGGGGAGTGGAGGTGAAGGGCAGCCAGGTCGCGGTCAACGGCACCGCGCGCACGGAGATCAAGGGCGGGGCGACCTGCACGATCAACGCGGGCCTGGTCCGGATCAACTGACGTACGACCAGCCCCGACAGGACGAACAGCCGACGAGAAGGAGCCACCTCCATGCCACCCGCCGCCCGCGTCGGCGATCCCACCGGCCACCCGGGAACGGTCGGCCCGCCCGGCGCGCCCACCGTGCTCATCGGCGGCATGCCCGCCGCCACCGTCGGCACCACCCACGCCTGCGCCTTCCCGCCGCCCGCCGTGCACCCGCCGTCCGTGATCATTCCGCCGGGGTGCCCCACCGTCCTGATCAACGGCAGGCCCGCCGCCCGGATGGGCGACACCGCCGCCTGCGGGGCGCCGATCATCGCGGGCTGTCCGACCGTCCTGATCGGCGGGTGACCGGCTGATGGGACAGCAGTTCGTCGGCGCGGGCTGGGCGTTCCCGCCGCGCACCGACGCCACCGGGAGCATCGCGCTGGTGCGCGGCGAGCGGGAGATCGAGGAATCGATCCGGCTCGTGCTCGCCACCTCCCCGGGAGAGCGCCCCATGCGGCCGGAGTTCGGCTGCGCCATCCACGACTACGTGTTCGCCCCCGCCGACGCCGGCACCGCCGGCCAGGTCGCCTACGAGATCCGGCTCGCCCTGGACCGCTGGGAGCCGCGGATCGAGGTCGTGGGGATCGACGTCCGGTTCGACGCGGTGGAGGACGGCGTGCTGTACATCGACATCAGCTACACCGTGCGCGGCACGAACGACCCCCGCAACCTCGTGTTTCCGTTCTATGTGATCCCCGAGCACGAGGAAGGAACGGGTCCGTGACGCTGCCCAGCCCCCATCTCGACGACCGCAGGTTCCAGGGACTCGTCGACGACGCCAAGAGGTTCGTCCAGCAGCGTTGCCCCGAGTGGACCGACCACAACGTCTCCGATCCGGGCGTGACCCTGATCGAGGCGTTCGCCACGATGGTCGACCAGCTCCTCTACCGCCTCAACCGCGTGCCCGAGAAGAACTACCTGGCCTTCCTCGACCTGATCGGCGTCCGACTGCACCCGCCAACCGCCGCCCGTACGGACGTCACGTTCTGGCTGTCGGCGCCGCAGCCCGAGACCGTCCGGGTCAAGGCCGGCGCCGAGGTCGCCAGCGTGCGCACCGAGACCGAGGAGGCGGTGGTGTTCACCACCGTCCGAGACCTGCCGATCGTGCCGTGCGGGCTGGCCCGGCTGGCGACCTGCCCCGCCGGAGGCGGAGCCACCGACCGTACGCAGGAACTCGCCCTCGGCCGCGACGTGCCCTGCTTCGACACGGAGCCCGCCCCGGGCGACGCCCTGTACGTCGGCCTGACCAACCCCGTCCCCGCCGGGGTCGTCGTACTGCGTCTGGACTGCCGGGTCGACGGCGTCGGCGTCGACCCGCGGCGCCCGCCGCTGCGCTGGGAGGCGTGGGACGGCACGGCGTGGGCGCGCTGCGCCGTCGAGGAGGACACGACCGGCGGCTTCAACCGCCCCGGCCAGGTGGTTCTGCACCTGCCGGGCAGCCACACGGAATCCACGATCGCGCGCCAAGCGGCGGGATGGGTGCGCTGCCGCCTGGTCGCCGCCGAGCCGGACCAGCCCACCTACCTGCAGTCACCGACCATCCGCGAGGCCGAGGCCTTCACGATCGGCGCGACGGTGGAGGCCGTACACGCCGAAACGGTGACGGACGAGGTCCTGGGGCTGTCCGAGGGCCTGCCCGGCCAGTCCTTCCACGTCGCCCGGCCACCCGTCGTCCCCGGCGACGAGCCGTTCGTCGTGGAGGTGGCGGACGGCTCGGACTGGTCGCAGTGGCACCGCGTCGACGACTTCGCCCACTCGGGCCCCGACGACCGGCACCTGACGCTGGATCCGAACTCGGGCCGGATCGACTTCGGCCCGGCCGTTCGCGAGCCGGACGGCACGATCCGCTACTACGGCGCCGTGCCGGCCAAGGGCGCCCCGGTGCGGATCCGCGCCTACCGGACCGGAGGCG
The DNA here is from genome assembly GCF_043198595.1 of Streptomyces sp. NPDC048751. NCBI lineage: Bacteria > Bacillati > Actinomycetota > Actinomycetes > Kitasatosporales > Streptomycetaceae > Streptomyces > Streptomyces sp. NPDC048751. Next base: position 24,367 of record NZ_JBICUX010000025.1, on the reverse strand, counting down.
GCAGCCACGGCAACGTCGCCAAGGGGACGCTGCGGGTGCTGCGCACCTCGCTGCCGTTCGTCGCGCGGGCCGAGAACGTGCGGGCCGCCGTCGGCGGGGTCGACGGGGAGACCGTGGAGAGCGCCAAGGTCCGCGGCCCCATGACGCTGAGCACCCTGTACCGGGCGGTCGTCCCGCGCGACTACGAGGTACTGGCCCGGGAGGTCGCCCCGGACGCGGCGCGGGTCGCCTGCGTACCCGCGGGGGAGGGCGAGGAGGGCGGCGTGCGGCTGCTTCTGGTGCCGGCCGTGCGCGGCGACGACCGGGGGCGGCTGCGCTTCGACGACCTGGTGCCGCCCCCGGAGACGCTGCGGGGCCTCGCCGACTACCTGGACCAGCGCCGTCCCATCGGCACCCGGCTGGTGGTCGAGCCGCCCTACTACCAGGGTGTCACCGTCGTGGCGTCCGTCCTGGCGGCCCGCGGTACGGCCGCCGAACCGGTCCGCACCGCCGCCCTGGCCGCCCTGTACGGGTACTTCAACCCGATCACCGGAGGCCCGAGCGGGCAGGGTTGGCCGTTCGGGCGGCCGATCCACGCCGGTGAGGTCTACGCCGTCCTCCAACGGGTGCCGGGCGTCGACCTCGTCGAGGACGTCAGGCTCTTCCCGGCCGACCCGGTGACCGGAAAGCGCGCCGAACCGGCCACCAGGATCGTGCTCGACCCGCACGCCCTGGTCTTTTCCTACGAGCACCAACTCCGAATGCGGGAGGCCTGAATGCGCGGAACAGTCGCGGGACTGCCCACGCCCCATCCACTCGTCTACCAGCTCCCCGCCGTGTATCTGGGAGAGGACTTCATCCACCGGTTCCTCGGGGCGCTGGACGAGGTACTGGCGCCGGTGCTGCTGACCATCGACAACCTCCCCGCCCACCTCGACCCGAGAACCGCCCCGGAGGACTTCGTGGCGTGGATGGGCGAGTGGGTGGCCGCGGGCCCGACCGCCGGTCAGCCGGTCGAACAGCGCCGGGCCGCGGTCCTCGGGGCGGTGAAACGGCACCGCAGACGGGGAACGAGAGGCGGACTCGCCGAAGCCGTGCGGCTGGAGTTCGGCACGGAGGCGGAGATCGAGGAGACGGGCGGCACGTCGTGGTCGGAGACGGCACACAGCCCCCTGCCCGGGCCGGCCGGTACTCCGCCCCGCGTCACCGTACGGGTGCGGGTGGCCGACCCGGACGCGGCGGGCGCGGAGAGGCTGCGGCGGCTGGTGGCCGGTGAGGTGCCGGCGCACGTCGGGTACGACACGGAACTGCTGCCCCTCGAGGACGCGTCATGAGCGGCCCCGACGGGGCGGTCTGCCCGGACTGCGGCCACCGAAACGCGCCGGACGCGGCGTTCTGCGCGTCCTGCAGCGCCTTCCTGGAGTGGGAGCAGAGCGGCGCGGGCTCCGCGAACGGTGGCCAGGGCACGGGAACGGCGACCCGCGCGGCCGTCGCGGGCGCCACCGTCTCCGGCCCCGCGGTGCCGGGTCCCGTGGCGCCGGACCCCGTGACACCGGACGCGTCCGGTTCCGGGCCGTCGGTCCGGGGAGCCGCGGCCGCCGGTCCCGCGCCCGAGCCGGCGACCACCCGGACCGCTCCCGTCCCACCCCGCCCGGAGACTCCGGCACCCGCTCCGACGCGGCCCCGGGCACAGCCGCCCGGTTCCACGCCGGAGCAGGCTGCCCCGACTTCGGCGGGCCCGTCCGTCCCCGCCGCGCCGACCGGACCGGTGCGGCCCCGGACGCCGACGGAACCCGGGTCCTCCGGCACCGTGCGGCGGCCCGGTGAGCGGCCGGCGGACCCGGACGACCTGCCCGCGTCGCCGGACACGGCGGACACCACCGCGACCGCGCCCCGCCCCCGCACGCCGGTCGACGACCTGGTCTGTCCGGCATGCGCACAGGCCAACGCCCGTACGCGCACCCTGTGTTCGCGCTGCGGCGCCGTTCTCACCGCGCCCGTGGTGGCGGAGGAGCGGCTCTCGTGGTGGGCGCGACTGTGGCGGCGGATCCGCCGCCGCCCACCGCGTCGGCTCGCGGCCGGGCAGCGTCCTCCGGCCCGGGCATGGCGACGGCCGAGCCTCGCGATCCCGATCACGCTGGCCGTCCTGCTCGGCGGTGGATACTTCGCCCGGCCCCACATCGGCGACCTCATCGACAACCTCCGCAACCGCACGGCCGAACCCACCCCCGTCAACCCGAAGTTCGCGGAGGCGTCCGGCCACCTCAAGAACCACGGGCCGAACCTGGCCTTCGACGGGGCGAACAACACCTACTGGGCGTCGGCGCCGGCTGGCGCGGGGGCGGGGGAAAATCTGGAGGCGCGCTTCGAACAGCCCGTCACGCTCGAGAAACTCATCATCCACACCGGGATCTCGGTCAACAAGGACGAGTTCCTCAAGCAGGCCAGGCCGTCCGTCCTCGACGTCGAGCTGGGCGAACCGGGCGGCGAGGTCCAGAAGAAGCGGCTCAAGCTGGAGGACAAGCCGGGGCCGCAGACGCTGGACCTCCAAGGGAAGAACGTCGGCTCGGTGCGGTTCATCGTCCGGTCCAGTTACGCGGCCGAGGGGAAGAACCGGCACACGGCGATCCTGGAAATCGAGTTCTTCGGATTGCGATGACGCCGGCTCAAGACGCCCGGCGCCAGAGTGTCCTCCCTGGTGGGGCCCGTCCGGCATGGTCCGCCGGACAGGCCCTACATCGGGTGGGAGAGCCCGCCGGACGGCGGGATTCCCAGGGAGGCCAGCATCGCCGAGTAGCCACTCCGGGCCCGCGCACTGTCGGCCGCGAGCCCCGCGGCGTCGCACGCCCGGATCAGGACCCGCCACGCGGCGTCGCGGTGCCCGTCGACCTCCAGACAGCGTTCGGCCGCCTCCACCGCCTCCACGGGCCGGCTCTGCGCGAGACGTATCTCCGCCAGGGCCACGGCCGCGTTGGCCGCTTCCCGGCGCAGCCGTTCCCGGTCGGCGACCACCCACTCGGCGTGCCCGTCGGCGGGCAGCAGCTCACCGGCGTAGTGGTCCAGAGCGACGCGGAACGCGTCCGCCGCCTCCTCCAGCCGCTGCTGCGCCCGGGTGCGTCGGCCTTCGCGCACCGCACGCTCGAACGCCGCGACGTCGCTCACGTCACCGGGCGCCAGCACCAGCCGGTAGGAGTCGCCCTGCCGCGCGATGACCCCCGAACCGCCCCTGGGACGCTCGGGTTCCAGGAAGGAACGCAGACTGGAGACCGTCACCTGGAGGTTGTGCAGGGTGGACGGGGTCCGCACGCCGTCCCAGAACGCGAGCAGCAGATGGTCACGGTGGACCGCCTGGCCCGCGCGTACCGCGAGGAGCCGCAGCACCGCCTGTGCCCTGGGGCGCAGCTTCGCCCAGTCGTGCTCGCGCCCGGCCAGGGTGAACTCGAAACCACCGAGGCAACGCACCGTCAGGCCCGGCACCTGCGGTGCTCCGAGGACGCGTCCGGACGCGGTGGTGTGGTGCCCGCCGGCCCTGGTCCTGCCCGCTGCCGCTCCGCCGTCCCCGACCGGGCCGACGGGGGCCGCGAGCGCGGTGAGCCAGGAGCGCAGCCCGGTCACCGGCAGCCCCGCGGAGCGGGCCGTCGACCAGGTGGCCTCCTGCAACTCGGCCCGGCTCGCCGCGTCGGGCGCGGCCAGGGCCATCGCGCCCATGGCCAGCGCACGCGCGCCCGGTACACCCGCCGACCGGGCGAACGCCTCCGCCTGCGAGGCGCGCTGCCCCGCGTCCGGCAGGTCGTGTGCGGCCTCCACCACGGCGAGGGCGGCCCGGCCCCACGCCTCCAGCATGCCCCAGCCCAGCGCCCGGAACCGCCGTACGACGTCCTCCAGCTCGCCGATGCCGGGACGCCCCGTGCGTACCGAGCGCAGGCATACGGCCAACGCCGCGAGCGCCGCCCCTTCGGCGTCGCCGAGCCGGGTGCACTCGTCCAGCACGACGCCCGGCTGCCCGGCGTCCTCGGGGTGCGGCCCCAAGCCCAGCAGGCACCGGGCGGCCCGGCTCAGCCACAGCAGGTCCAGCCGTTCGGCGTCGTACGCGATCCGCTGGAGTTCCGGGTACGGGACCGGCCCGGCCGGGCCCCCGGCCAGCACGGCCAGCGCCACCCGGACCAGCTGCCCGGACAGCGCGACCAGGGCGTCGTCCGTTGTCTCCGCCAAGGCCCGGCGCACGGTGGTGCCGGCCGTCCTGTCACCGGTCAGGGCGGCGGCGATGCCCTGGACGAGGAGGGCGGCGGAGCCGTCGGAACCGCCCTCGGCGACCCGCCCGGCGGAGCGGCCGAGGCGCGTGTCCGGGGTGCCTGCGACGGCGGCGCGCAGGGGGCCGGGCCAGTCGGCGGAGCCGAGGCGGCGGCGGACCGTCGGAGGTGGCGGGTCCTGGTGATCGCCTGCGGCGGCGCAGGCGGCGGCCCGGCCGCGCAGCCGCGCCAGTTCGGTGTCGGTCAGCGTGCGGGTGAGCCGCGCGCGCAGGCACTCGCGGAGCAGTGGCTCGGCGACGTACGTCCGTCCGTCCGGGTCGGCGCGCAGGACCCCGTGCTCATGGGCCAGGGACCACAGCATCTCGGCGCTGTCGGCGCGGCCGGTCAGTGCGTGGCAGGCGTCGGCGGTGACCCGGCTCAGCAGGCAGGTCTCCGTCAGGAAACGCCGGAGACGGTCGGGGAGCGGGGCGAGTACCTCCCGCTCCAGGTACTCGCGGCCGAACATCCCGTCGGCCAGGATCCGTTCCTGACCGGTGTCGGGGCGGGCCGCCACGGCTCTGGCGAACAGCCTCAGCGTCGCGGCCCTGCCGCCGGTGGCCCGGACCAGGGGCAGCGCGATGCCGGGGCGCAGCGCCGTGTCGTAGAGATGCGGGAACAGGTGCTCGACCTCCCAGGAGCGGAAACGCAGCGCGTCGGCGGTCACCACCGTCGCGCTCGACGCCTCCAGCGCGGCCACCGACAACCCGGCGGCGGGGCGCGTCCCGATCAGCATCCGTGGGTGTGGCGGAGCGAGCTGGCCGAGCCGGACCACGAGCGCCCGTGCGGCCACTGAGAGCAGGTGCATGTCATCCACGACGACCAGTCGCCCGACCGCTTCGCCGTCCCTGGCGTCCCGGAGCCGCGACACCTGCTGGGTCGCGCCGGGCGGTCCGGCGGACCCTGCCAGCGCGTCCGCCGGGTACCCGAGTGTGGTCAGCAACTCCCGCGGTTCGGTGCCGGGTTGGGCCTGGTACCACGTCACCGGGCCCGTATGCGCCCTGGCCGCCTGCGCCAGCAGCGCGGTCTTGCCGAAGCCGGGCGGGGCGATCACCAGGCCCAACGAGCAATGGGCGAACTGCTCGGTCAGACGGCCCCGGGACATGGTGTCGGAGGCCGGTATCCGAAATGCGGTCCACTGCTGAGCCGGTAAAAGACTCGACATATGCCTCATCTCCGTGGTTCCCGGGTGTTCTTGCAGGGGCGCCCCGTTTCGACTGTTTTTTCTTTTGTAGTGTTTTTTGGTACTACAAAGCCCGGCAGATTATGGGGCGCAGGACTTGCGTTGCTGAAGGGTGTCATTTTCGTGCTTTTCCTCATCCGGCGCGCCCGGAAACGGCGGATGACGAAGAGAGTGCTGTCTTGCAACCCGGAACGCCCGCTCCCCCGGCCGTGGACCCTCAGGTCGAGGCCGGGGGAGCGGGCGCCATGGTCAGCCGGCTGTGTGGGCCGAGCTCAGTTGACGCGGACGATGTTCCACAGTTGGTCGTCGATGCCGGCGTCGTTCCACTGCACGACGGATGCGCCGTTGGCGGTGGACGACTGGGCCACGGCGGCCAGCAGGCCGCTGCCCACGTTGACGAGTTTGTAGTAGCCGCCGCCCGCGCTGCTCAGGGTCCATTTCTGGGAGCTGCTGCTCGATGAGGTGTTCTGGACGACGCTCGCGCCCGCGGACGTGGAGGAGTTGCTGACGTCGAGTCTCAGGCCGCTGTGGACGTTCTGCAGGGTCCACGCGCCGCCGCTCTGGGCCTGGAACGTCCACAGCTGGCAGTCGCAGGCGGAGTTCTGCCACTGGTCGGCCGCCCGCCCCGGAGTGGTGGACGAGGCGGGGATCTCCAGGTACTTGCCGCTGTTCTTGTTGACGAGCACGTACTGGCCGGTTGCCAGGTTCGGCAGGTCGGTCTGGGCGAGGTTCCAGCGCTGGCAGGCGCAGCTGGTGGTGTCCCACTGCCCGGCGGTGGTGCCGACGGTGGTGGAGGCGCTGGGGATCTCCAGAAGCTTGCCGCTGATCCGGTTGGTCGCGGTGAAACCGCCCGCCGGGTTGGGCGCTACGGCCCACTCGTGGTCGGGGGTGCCGTTGTCGTCCCACTGGAGGACCTTGGCGCCGTTGGCGGTGGACTGGTTCTCCACGCCCAGGACCTTGCCGCTCGCCACGTTGACGATCTTGAAGTAGCCGGAGGGCTGCTGGACGAACCGCCACTTCTGGTCGTTGGCGTTGTCGGTGTTCTGCTGGGTGGCGTAGGTGCCGTTGGTGGTGGAGCCGCCCGCGATGGTGAGCATCAAGCCGCTGCCCGCGTTGGCGGCGGTGTAGGTGGCGCCGTCGGAGATGCCGCCGCCCAGGTCGATCGTGCTGTAGGTGACCGGGTTGGACAGGTTGCTGCCTCCGCGTCCGCCGCTGAGCACCAGCAGGCTGTGCCCGTCGGGCAGGGACGTCATACCGCGGCTGTAGCCGCCGGCCACGTTGGCGTTGATGCGCGTCCAGGTGTTGGCGGCGCCGTTCTGCGTGTTGACGAACAGGTCGTCGGCGCTGTTGGCGCTGAGGACGAGGGTGCCGTTGGCACCTCCGGTGGGCAGCCAGGTCAGGTAGGGAGCGCTCTGGGGCACCACGCCGTCCGTCGTCCGCAGCGGGATGCCGGTGACCGAGCCGAACGCCTCCGGGTCGGAAGAGATCTTGTAGTAGACGGAGAAGTTGCCCTCAGGAGCACCGCCGTACTCGTACGACAGGACGTACTTGCCGTTCGGCAGCTTCGCGACGGTCGGCATGCCCGGACGGTCGCTGTAGGTGGGCATCGCCACGTCGTCGACGACCGGGCCCCAGGTACGGGCGTCCGTGGAGACCTGGTGCACGACCTTCTGGCCGTGTACGGGGTCGCGCTGGTCGGAGTAGTAGACGATCAGCTTGCCGTTGGCGTACAGGAAGAACGGCTCCCAGACGGGGGTGTTCCCGTTCGTGTCGAAGGCGGCGCCGCCGGTGGCGATGTTGCTGACGAACGACCAGGTCTGTCCGCGGTCCGTGCTGGCATAGACATCGATCTTGATGGCGGAGCGGTCGGCGGGAACGGAGGCGCCGGCCGCCATGATGGTGCCCGCCGGGAAGCCGCCCACCGCCGCGGGCAGTTCGAACAGCTCGGGCTCCCAGCGCATGCCCCAGCCGTTCTGGGTGTCGGCGATGTCGGAGAGCTTGCTCCAGGAGTTGCCGTTGTCGGTGCTGCGGTAGATCGGGAAGACGGGTGTGCCGGAGGTGTACTGCTCGAAGGTGGCGAGGATGGTGCCGTTGGCCGATCCGTTGTGCTGCAGACGCAGTGCCCGCGGATACAGCGAACCGGGCGACGGCGCACCCGAGGGCGGGGTGTACATCGTCTGCGAGGGACGGGAGAGGGCCTGCGCCCGCTCCGCGGCGGGCAGCATCACCGTCGCCGCGGCGACGATCAGGGCCAGGAACAGGAGCAGGAGAGTGGTGGGGCGGGAACGCCGGGCGGCGCCGGGTCTGGCGCCCAACAGTGCAGGGGACATGTGCGGCTCTCAGGACAGGGAAGGGAAAGGGTGCTCGGTGCGCGCCGCCCCGGTACGGATACGGGTGGGAAGCGGCGAGCCCGGCGGGCGCGGCCACCGCGCACGAGACTTCGGTGACGTGGCGGCGCGGATCGCGACCGGCCGTCCTCGTCGTGGGACAAGCCGGTGAGTGGCACAGCGATGCCCGGGCGTTCGGGGGTACTCCCTGCTGCTGCCGGGGTGCTCTCAGGTGGTGCGCTGTTCCGGTGTGTCGGGGTGGGACGGCGGAGGCGCGGTCGAGCCGCGGACGACGAGTTCGACCGGTGGGTCGCTCGCCTGCGGCAGGTCGGTGTCGGGCTTCTCGATCGCGTGCACGAGAAGGCGGATGCCTTCCCGGGCCGCGGCCTCGAAGGGCTGGCGCACGGTGGTCAGGGGAGGAGAGACGTAGGCGAAGACCGGATTGCCGTCGAACCCGACGACACTGATGTCCTCCGGCACGCGACGCCCCGCTTCCCGCAGTGCGTGGATGAGGCCGATGGCCATCTCGTCGCCCGCGGCGAAGATCGCGGTCACGGAACGGTTCGCGGCCAGCGACCGGCCGACGGCGTATCCGGAGGCGGCCGACCAGTCACCGTTGAGCAGCGGCGGCTCGTGCGCCCCCCGCGCCGCGAGCGCCGCGCGCCATCCCTCGATGCGGTCCTTGGTGGCGTACCACCGGCGTGGTCCGGCGAGGTGATGGACGGTCGCGTGCCCCAGGTCCAGCAGATGCTCGGTGGCCGTCCGGGCCAGTGCGTGGGCGCCCACCCCCATGGTCATGGTCCGGGCGGCGGCGAACACCGGCGGCGCCCCCAGGAAGAGGACCGGCACGTCGACACGGACGCCGACCTCTCCCTCCACGATGGGTTCGGAGACCACGACGCCGTCCACACCTTGCTCGAGCAGGGACTCCACGGCGCCGGCGATACCCACCGGGTCGCCGTCCGGCGTGTTGACCACGCGGAGCGCGAAACCCGCGTCCCGCACCGCCCGCTCGATGTGCACGAGCAGTGAGGCGGTCCCGTATCCGGCGGTTCCCAGGGCGACCACGCCGATGGAGCCGGTACGACCGGAAGCCAGTGTCCTGGCTGCCTGGTTCAGCCGGTAGCCGAGTTCCTCGGCGGCTGCGAGAACCTTGTTGCGGGCCTCCTCGGAGACATACGGCTCGTTGTTGAGGACCCGGGAGACCGTCTTGCGGGACACCCCGGCGACCCGGGCCACGTCCGCGCTGCGCGGCACAGAGGAGCCCTCGCTCCGCCCCACCACTGGTGCCATGAAAGTCTCCTGCCGACCGTACGCCTGCATCGAATGAGGTCAACTGTATGACCACGCGGTCTGACCGCGCGGTCAGACCGCGCGGTCATGTCTACGCAGCCAGAGGCCGTACGTCAAGAGTTCTCGCGGCATCGACCAGGACTACGTCACTCTGCCGACCGGCGCGGGTCCCGGTCCCGCGCGCGCCGTGGGCCGCCGACATTAAGTCATTCGACTGTCGCCCGCGACCGGTGCCTGAACGATCCTGGATCAGTCGCCCGCGTGCCGGTGCCGGGTGGTCGCCCTGCTCGGAGGAACCAGCCGTGAACCGTACTCCCGTCGTCTTCATCCGTGGCGCGTGGCTGCACGCGCTGTCCTGGGAGTCGTGGGCGGAGCGCTTCGCCGGCCGTGGGTTCCTCGCCTTCACGCCCGGGTGGCCGGGGGAGGCCGCCGCCGCGCGGGATGTGCGCGAGTCCCCCGAGACACTCGCCGGGATCGGGCTGGACGCGCTGACGGACCACTACGCGGGGATCGTCCGCTCGTTCGACACCGCGCCGGTGATCGTCGGCCACTCGGTCGGCGGGCTCATCGCGCAGCATCTCATCGGCGCCAATGTCGGCCGAGCGGCGGTGGCCATCGCACCAGCCCCCATCAACGACGTGCCCCTGCCCGCCTCCTCGGCCCGGCTGTGGACCCCCGACCAGACCGATGGCGCCGACCCGTTGGTGTCCCTGTCACGGGAGCAGTTCCACGACGTCTTCGCCAACACCGTCGAAGCGGAGGAGTCCGACCGGCTCTTCGAGCGCTACGGAGTGCCCACGGCGCGCCGTCTGTTCGCCGACCTCGGACACGCCGGTGCGGTGCGCAGCCCGCGCGCCGTGGCGGACGTCGCCCATGCGGGGCGTGGCCCGCTCCTGCTGATCTCCGGGCAGGAGGACCGACTGGTGCCCGACTCCGCCACCCGCGCGGTCTACAAGCTGTACGGCGACTCGACGGCCGTGACCGACCTGAAGCAGTTCGCGGACCGCGCCCATTCGCTGGTCATCGACAACGGATGGCGATTCGTCGCCGACTACGTTCTCGGCTGGCTCGACGAACACGGCATCCGCGCCCACCCGTTGGAGAGCTGAGCACACCGTGGTCACACCTTCTGATCACCGGGGATCCTGCCCAGCGCGTCGCGCAGCGCTGCGCGTGAGGTGATGCCCAGCTTCGGGAACACCCGGTAGAGGTGGGAGCTGACCGTGCGCGGTGACAGGTGCATGCGTTCACCGATCTCCTTGTTGGTCAGGCCGCCGGCGGCGAGATCGGCGATGCGCCGTTCCTGCCAGGTCAGCGCCGCGAGATGCGCCGAGGAGGCAAGGGTGGACGCGCCGGTGGCCCTGAGCTCGGCCCGGGCCCGCTCGGCCCAGGTGGGTGCGCCGAGCCGCTCGAACGTCTCCGCGGCCGACGTCAGCGGCAGCCGTGCCGCCTTCCTGCCCTGGGTGTGGCGGAGGTGGACGCCGTGGGCGAGACGGATGCGGGCGAGTTCGAACGGGAAGTCGGCGCCGGCGGGGTGGTTTTCGGCGCGGCCGTACAGGGCGTGGGCCTCTTGCGGGTCGGTGGTGGTCATGGCGAGGGCGCCGTAGGTGATGAGGGCGAGGCGGGGGGAGACGTCGGGGAGGCCGGTTCGCTGTGCGGCGAGGGCGTGTTGGCGGGCCTGTTCGGTGCGGCCGGTGTGGAGGGCTGCTTCGACGAGGTCCAGGAGGGTGCGGGAGGCCTGGTGGGCGTAGGGCTGGAAGGTGCCGGGGGGTGTGATGCCGATGGCGTGGAGGTAGGCGGCTTCGTAGTCGCCTTCGCTGAGGGCGGCGGCGGTGCCTATGGCGTCGGTGATCTGGGTGAGGAAGCCGAGGCCGCGCGGACGGGCCCAGGCGTCGACGACGGCCTGCAGTTCCCGCGCCCGGTCGGCCTGGCCCCGCATCGCGGCCAGCAGGCCCAGATATGCCCGAGTGTGGTGGGCGAAAAGGGAGTTGTACCGGGATGTCGTCAGCTCCAGACCACGCTGTCCGGTGCGTTCGGCCTCGTCCCACTCACCGACCGCCATCTGGTCGAGCATGATCAGGTGCAGCATGGTCATGCCGGACCCCATGGCCCCGGTCTCCACCTCGCGGTCCACGATGCGCTGGAGATGAGGCCGGTACCGGCTGAGCGTGTCGACGTGGTAGGCGGCGACTCCCAGCCGGGTGACGTCCCAGGGCTCGAGGTCGCGGAGGCCGGCGAACGCGCGCTCCACCCGTTCGTGCACTCCCGCACCGTGGCGCACCACGTCGCTCCAGGCGTCCTGGTAGATGCGCGACGCGGACGGCAGCAGGTCGCCCAGGGAACCGAGAAGCGCGTGCGTCCTTGCCCACGATGCCTCGTCGCTCGCGTACTGGTTGATGGCCAGCAGCAGGTTGACCAGTCGTGTGAGCACCTCGTCCGGCTCGTGTGCATCGCCGTCGCGCAGGCTCTCGATCGCCATCCGGACCTGACGCTGCGAGGACCGCACGTCTCCGTCCTCGTACAGCGCGACATAGCCCGAAGTGACCACCGACGCCGGAGTCTCGCTCTTTCCGTGTCCGCTGTCGGAGCGGACCAACTGCTGGGCCTGGTCCAGCTGGCCGGTGTGCCCGGCGATGAACGCCGCACTGCCCAGCCGCCGGGACCGTTCCGCGGGGCTCTCGCTCAGCTCCGCGGCACGCGTCAGCCAGGCCACGGCCGCTCGCGCGCCGCCCCGCCGGGTGGCGGAGTCCGCGGCCGCCTCCAGCGTGGCCGCGACCTGCTCGTCGGGGTCGACCGTCGCAGCCGCCAGGTGCGTGGCGCGCCGCTCCAGGTCCTCGCCGTGTGCCTGCGCGAGCACGGCGTGCGCCGCGCGCCGCTCGTTGGGGGTCGCCATCTGCACGACGGTCGAACGCACCAGGGGGTGCCGGAAGACGAAGTCACCGCTGAGCGGATCGATGTCCAACAGACCGCAGGCCGCGGCCTCGTCGGCGCCCCTCATGCGGTAGCGCGTACCCCCCGGCCGGTCGGCCGCCGTACCCGCCCCTACGCCGTCCAGTGCGCCGCGCAGCAGCTCCGCGCGTACGGCCTTGCCGAGGGCCTCGATACGGGCGCCGTACACCTGCTGCAGACGCTGCGGCAGCGGGACGCCGGTGTATCCGAACAAGTCCTCGGTGTTGCGTCTCGCCCGGTTGCCACGCACATAGGGCGGCAGTTCCAGCAGGGCCAGCGGATTGCCCTCGGCCTCGTCCAGGACGAGACGGCGGATCCGGGGTTCCAGCCCGGGATGGTGCAGGTCCAGGAGCTGCTCGGAGGCCTTCTCCGACAGTGTCGTCACGGGCAGTTCGGGCAGTGCCGCGGTGTCGAAGCCCGACGGGACGTCGGAGCGCAGCACGACGACGAACTTCACCGAGCTGCCGGTGAGCCGGCGCCCCACGAACCCGCACACCTCGGTGCTGGAGGCGTCCAGCCACTGGCCGTCGTCCAGCACCAGCAGGAGGGGGTTCTGCGACGTCGCGAGCGAGAGCAGGTCGAGGACGGCGATGCCGAGGGTCATGACCGAGGGAGGTGTGCCCTCGCTCCTGCCGAAGACTGCGTCGAACACTGCTCGGTGGCTGTCGTCCAGCCGGTCGATGCAGGACAGCAGCGGGTACAGGAACTGGTGCAGGCCGGCGTACGGGAGCTCCGACTCGGCCTCGACCCCTGCCGCCCTGATCACCCTGTGGTGCTCGCCCGTCGCGAGGTCGGCGACGTGGTCCAGCAGAGCGCTCTTGCCCACACCCGTGTGGCCCCGCAGGACGAGAGCCCGGCCCCCCGAGGCCGTCACGAAGGCGGACAGCACCTCCCGCTCGCGCTCCCGACCGACCATGGTCCCGACGATCGACTCCACCTGCCCGCACTCCCTCCACCCCCCTGAACTGCACCAAGACGAGGGTATGTTGTCGTTCCGTCAGCCGTTCGTGTCAGGACCTGGCGAGGCCGCGCGGCAGGGTCTGCCCCCCGGGGCGCTCTCCGAAAGCCTCCTGAGCTGTGTCGTCCCCAGGGTGTTCAGGCGCCGCGCCCACAGGGGGGACGACGCGCCCAGGGACACGGGACTGCGCACGACGTTCTCGCACACCACATGTGTGCCGTCGTCGACCGCGGTGAGCAGCCAGGCCTGGTACAGCTGCACACCGGCGCCGACGCCCGACCAGCCGAGCCGGCGGGGCGGCACATGTTCCCCCAGGAAGATCTCGAACCGCTGCCCGTGGAACCGCACCTCGAAGGTCCGGGCGAGCGGCCCGGCCACCACTTCGGTGACGCCCGGAACCCACTCCGGCCACCGGGTCACGTCGACGAGCAGGGCGAAGGCCGTGACGGGCGGAGCGTGCACGACGGCCTGTGACTGGCAGAAGCCGTGGGCGTGTTCGGGCGAGAAACCGGACGGCCAGTGGATGTCCGGATGACCGTCTGATGCACCGGGCATCCGGTTCCCCTCTCGTGTCGCTGCATGGTGATCCCGCCTCCACTGTGCGCGGGGACTCAGGAGCAGGCATAGGTCAGATGACTGAGCGAGCGACGAAGGCGTGGGTTCGTCGTCGGGGTCTCGTCAGTCGTCGGCACTCCCGTCGAGACCGGAGAGGGCGTCCCGCAGCGCGGCGCGCGAGGTGATGCCCAGCTTGGGATACAGCTGGTAGAGGTGCGTGCCGATGGTCCGATGAGACAAGGACAGCCGTTCAGCGATCTGCTTGTTGGTCAGTCCGGTCGCCGCGAGCGTGGCGATCCGCAGTTCCTGAGCGGTCAGTGCGCCGGGCCCGGGCCCGGCCCCGGCCGGCGACGGCGCGGCCCGGCCGCTCGCCCGCAGCTCCGCCGCCGCACGTGTCGCCCAGGGCTTGGCGCCCAGCCGCTGGAAGGCCTCCAGCGCCTGCGCCAGCTGTTCCCGGGCCGCCGTCGTGGCACGCAGACGCCGCAGGCGTTCGCCATGAAAGAGGCGCACCCGCGCGACGTCGAAGGGCCGGTGCTCCGGCCCCGGCAGGGACAGCGCCCGCTCGAAGAGGGCGAGGGCTCCCTCGCCGGGGGTGGTCAGCGCCTCGCAGGCCAGGACCAGCAGCTCCAGCCGGGGCGACAGCCGCGCCATCGCGGACGCCCGCATCGCCGCCGCGTGGGCGGCGGCCTCCTCGTCCCGGCCGGTCCGTACGGCCGCCTCGACCAGGTCCATCGTGCCCCACATGGCGATCGGGACGTAGGGTGCCACGGTCCCGGCCGGGCTCAGCGCGCAGGCGTGCCGGTAGGCGGTCGTGTAGTCGCCCCTGCCGAGGGCGGCCAGAGCCCTGGCGTGGCAGGCGAAGGACCGTGCGCCGTGGACTCCGCGGGGTGTCGCCCACCGGACGATCTCCTCGGTCAGCGCGTCACTGGTCTCCGCGTCGCCACGCGCCGCGGCCACGACCGCCCGTACGTAGTGGAAGTACCAGGCGAAGAACCGGTAGTCGTGGTCCTCGCACAGGGTGAGCCCCTCGGCCGCCATCTCCTCGGCGTCCTCCCAACGGCCCGCGTGGTAGTAGTCCAGGCCCAGGTGCATCAGCACGCCAAGGTGCCGGCGGGCGGGCGCGGTGCCCGCGCGGCCCTGCTCGGCCAGCCGGTGCGAAGCCCACCGGAAGTCCGCGAGCCGGTCCGCGAAGACCGAGGCGGTGCCGACGCGGATCACTCGGGTGGGATCGTCCCCCACGGTGGCGATCAGCTCCGCCAGGCGGGGCAGCGCCGCGGGGCCGGTGCGCGCCGGGTCGGCGAAGGTCCGCGTGATCACCCACAGCAGCTCGGGCGGTTCGGGGGTCAGCCGGTCCACGAACGTGAACAGCGGCTGCCACAGCTCGGGTTCACCGCGGTACCAGCACAGCAGCACCAGCAGGTGCAGGGCCTCCACCAGGGCGTCGTCCGAGGCGTCGTAGCCGTGCTCCCCCGCCTCGATCGCCCCGACCAGCAGCCGGTACGCGGTGTCGACGTCGCCGTCCCTGTTGATCAGCAGGAACGCGGACGCGGCCGCCGCGTGCAGCGACTGTTGCCCGGTCGTGGGATGGACGAGCCGGGCCCCCGCGAGCAGTCGTGAGGCGTCCTCCAGTTCCCCGCCGGAGTCCACGCCGACGTAGGCCGCCTCGGCCAGCCGGCGGCTCTCGTCGGCCGCCGAGGGGCTGAGCCCGGCGGCACGGGTCAGCGCCGTCACCGCGCCGAGCGCGTCACCGCGCCGCAGCCGGCGGCGCGCGGCCTCCTCCAGAAGGGCCGCGACCGTCTCGTCCGGGCCCACGGCTGCCTCTCCCAGATGCCAGGCACGGCGCTCCAGTTGGTCGCCGAGCACGTCGGCGAGCGCCTGATGGGCTCCTCTGCGCTCCGCCGAGGTCGCCGGCTCCACCACCGCGGAGCCGATCAGCGGATGCCGGAAGGACAGCCGTCGGTTGTCGGCCGACACCGTCACCAGCCGGTTCCGCTCCGCGGGGGCGAGATCGTCGACGGTGGCCCGACCGGCCGCGGCCGCCAGGACGGAGGCCAGGTCACCGGTTCCGTCGAGAGCGGCGATCAGCAGCAGGTCCCGGCTGCGTTCGGGCAGACCGGCCACACGGGAGGCGAACATGGCCTGGAGGCGCTCGCTCAGCGGCAGCACCGTGGGCACCGCCGCCAGGGTCGTGCGCTGCTCGGCGGAGAGCGCGACCGGTAACTCCACCAGCGCGAGCGGGTTGCCGCGCGCCTCGGCCGCGATACGGCGCCGTACCGCGGGGGAGACGTCGGGATGAGCGAGGGCGAGCAACCGGGCCGACGACGCGTCGTCCAGCGGCTGAAGCCGGTGCTCGGTCAGGCCTTCGGCCTCGACGAAGCTGTCGGAGCCCGTACGGGACGCCGCGAGGAAGCCGATGCGGCTGCCGACGAGCCGCCGGGCCACGAAACCGAGCACGGCGTTGGTCGCCCGGTCCAGCCACGGCAGGTCGTCGACGACGAGCAGGAGGGGCGTGTCGACGGACAACAGCCGCAGCAGCAGGAGAACCGCGGTGGAGGTCAGGAGTCGGTCGGGAGCCGGTCCGCCGCCGATGCCGACCGCGACCCGCAGGGCGTCGCGGTGGCCGGCGTCCAGAACGCCGAAGTCGTCGAAGAGCGGTACGAGGAGCTGGTTGAGACCGGCGTAACTGATGTCCGCCTCGTACTGCACCCCGGCCGCGCGCAGGACCCGGACGCCGTCCCGCACGGAGCCCGTCGCCACGGCGTCGAGCACCGCGGTCTTGCCCACGCCTGCCTCGCCCGAGAGCAGCAGGGCCGCTCCCTGCACCTCGGAGTTGCCGAGGAAGGAGCGAATGAACGCGAGGTCCTCGTCGCGTCCGACCAGTCGCGTCGAGGCCGGACAGACGGTCGGGTCCAGGTCGTTCATCGGGCTGCCTCCACGTCCGGCGTCAGGAGGCCCGCTACCGGCGCCGACCTGGCACTGGAGTGTAAAGGACGTCCAAGTCGCGCTGCAGTTCCCTGGGTTGGACCACGAGATCACGCCATACGTGTGAAGGGCGGCAGGTACGGCGTCACAGGAGGGCATCGTTGTATCCGGCGCGGGACAGCGCGCACACGACGAAACGAGGGGGTTCGCGGTGACGGATCTGGCGGCCGCGGTCGAATCGGTGGAACAGCTCTCCACGGTCTGGCGCACCATGGTGCTCGACCGGGACAAGGACGCGGACATTCGGGAGCTTCCAGGTGTCGTCGTCCGCTGGGCGGACTGCCGTTTCGCCTTCTGGAACGCGGTGACGCTGACCGACGTCGGCGCGGACGCGGCACTCCTCGAACAGCGGCTCGGCCAAGCGGCGGACATCATGCGGTCCAAGAAGCAGCCGGGCTTCCTGTGGCTCTTCGAGGACCTGCTCGCGGACGACGCGCGCACGGCCCTGGACGAGGCGGCGCAGCGCGCGGGTCTGGCCTACGCCTTCCCCGGCACCGGCATGGCCGGCGACCTGCTGCCGATCCCCGAGCCGCACCATCCGGACCTGACGTTCGAGCGGGTGACCACCGACGAACAGCTGCGGGCATACGCGGACCTCAACTCGCGTGCCTACGGCTTTCCCTTGGAGGAGGGCCGCGACGGGATCGTCGGCTCCACGCTGTGGAAGAAGGAGCTGTACGCCTACCTGGCCCTGCGGGACGGTGTCCCGGTCGCCTGCGCCGCGACGGTCGAGGCGGCGGGCCGCCTGTTCGTCGTGCTCGTCGCCACCGATCCGGGCGCGCAGCGTCGAGGGTACGGCGAGACGGTGACGCGCAAGGCGCTGTACGAGGGCGCCCGAGCCACCGGACTGACCCGAGCCACTCTGCACGCCACCGCCGCCGGGGCACCCGTGTACCCGCGGATCGGCTTCGTGCCGAACTCACCGATGCGCTTCTACGGGTTGGCGGGCTGACTGTTCGTCGGAGATCAGGACCATCGGGCGCTGTAGACATGTGAACCGCACACGTGTGAAGGGGGCCGGCGATTCAGGGCGTCGCCGAGACGGCGGGACGGTGGTCCCGCCGTCTCCGGGGTTTCAGCGGGCGGTGGCGCGGGCGGCTCGCTCGATGACGTCGGCCACGAGACGGGGGTGGGAGACGGCGACCGAGTGGGAGGCGGCGACCTCGGTGGTGTGGGCGTGGGCGCGCTCGGCCATGAAGCGCTGGACGGCGGCGGGAATGTTGAGGTCCCGGGTGGTCACGATGTCCCAGCTGGGCTTCGTCTTCCAGGCGGCGGTGACGGCCTTCTCCTCCAGGGCGGCCTGGGCGATGGGGCGTTGTTCGGCGGCCATCAGGGCGGCCTGCTGCGCGGGCACGTCGGCGGCGAACTGGTGGTGGAACTGGTCCTGCTGGATGTACAGGTCGGTGGCGGTGGTGCCGTCGGCCTGCCGGTAGGTGACGGGGTCGAGGGCGTCGGGGAGGGTGGAGCCCGGGTACTTGGCGGTGAGCTCCAGGGCGCTCTCTCCGGGCGCAGGCAGGAAGGCGGCGACGTAGACCAGGGCCTTGACCTGGGGGTCGTCGGTACCGGCCTGGCTGATCACGTTGCCGCCGTAGGAGTGCCCGACGAGGATCTTGGGGCCCTTGACGTGGTCGAGCACGGTGCGCAGTGCGGCGGCGTCGGAGGCGGGCCCGCGCAGCGGGTTGGCGGCGGCGACGACGGGGTAGCCGTCGGCGCGCAGGTCGGCGATGACGCCGTTCCAGCTGGAGCCGTCGGCGAAGGCGCCGTGTTCCAGGACGACGGTCGGCTTGGCGTGTCGGTCGGTTCCGGTGGCCTCGGCGGTGTCGGCCGCGCCGTTGGCCGTGCCGCCGAGGGCGAACGCGCCGACCGCGAGACCCGCCGTGACCGTCGAGACCACACCCGTCACGAGCCGCTTGCGTCCACCCTTGATGCGCACCACGACAAACCCCTTTCAGGCGTTGATGGGCGGCCCGGCCTCGTCGGCCTCGTCACCGCCCTGACTGGTGATGAACTTGTCATCAAAGTCCGTCACCTGTCAAGGAGGTGACGCGTGGGGCGGGGTGGTTCACCGGCCTCCGAGGTGGTGGGCGTCGGCGACCGCCTGGGTGAAGAGGGTGGGCGCCTCCTGCGGCAGGTTGTGGCCGATGTCCGCGATCGTGCGGTGCTGGTAGGGGCCGGTGAAGTGATCGCGGTAGGTGGAGCCGTCGCCGGGCGGGGTGAAGGGGTCGAGGGCGGCGTCGAGGGTGATGGTGGGCACGTGGATGGGGGGCTGGGCGGCGAGCTGCCTCTCGTAGCGGTCGTAGCGTTGGTCGCCCTCGATCAGGCCGATGCGCCAGCGGTAGTTGTAGAGGACGATGGCGGCGTAGTCGGGGTTCTTGAAGGCCTCGGCGGTGCGCTGGAAGGTGGCGTCGTCGAAGGTCCAGTTGGGGGAGACGAGGGTCCACACGTAGCGGCACAGGGCGATGCGGTCGTCGACGTTCTCCATGGCCTTCTTGCCGCGCTCCGTGGCGAAGTACCACTGGTACCACCAGTTGTGCTCGACGACCGGGGCGGCGGGCTCCAGTTGGGCCTCGCGGTCGGTGATGAGGTAGCCGCTGGTGGAGACGAGGGCCTTGACGCGCTCGGGCCACAGGGCGGCGATGATGTCGGCGGTGCGCGA
This sequence comes from Streptomyces sp. NPDC048751, assembly GCF_043198595.1. NCBI lineage: Bacteria > Bacillati > Actinomycetota > Actinomycetes > Kitasatosporales > Streptomycetaceae > Streptomyces > Streptomyces sp. NPDC048751. The sequence goes on along the minus strand of NZ_JBICUX010000025.1, from coordinate 5,199 downwards.
GCCCCAGTCGAAGCCGGCGAGAACGGCCTCGTGGATCTTGAGGGAGTCCATCAGGGCGATGATGTCGAGCGCGATGGCGGACTGCTCGGCGGTGCGGGGTGTGTGGCGGGACAGGAAACGTGTGCTGCCGTGGCCGCGCAGGTAGGGGACGATGACGCGGTAGCCCAGGTCGGCGAGGAGCGGGGCCACGTCGACGTAGCTGTGGATGTCGTAGGGCCAGCCGTGCAGGCAGATGACGACCGGGCCGTGGGCGGGTCCGGTCTCGGCGTAGCCGATGTCCAGGACGCCCGCCCTGACATGCTTGAGCGTGCGGAAGCCGGTGTGGGTGCCGGGGGTGACGGTCGGAACGGGTGTGCCGCTCCGCTCGGGTGAGGCGGTCGCCGCGGACGCGTTGCCCGGCAGGCCGGACAGCGAGACCGCGGCCGCCCCGGTGCCGAGGCCGACGGCCTTGCCGAAGGTACGCCTGTTGATCATATGAGCCTCCGTCATGTGTCTTCGGTGACCGGCCCCGGGCCGGCGGCACATACTCTCGCCCGCGGCGAATCCGGACACATCAGTCACATGACGGTGGGAGCGGCAGGGCGGCGCTCCTAAGTCATTCAACCGAAGCGACGCTGCTCATGGGCCGGGATCGTAGGGGCGACAGCATCGGGAGAGGGACATCGCATGATCATCTACGACCGGCTCTTCGTCGGAGGCTCCTGGGTGGAGCCGAGCGACAGGGAGCTCCTCGACATCGCCTCGCCGCACGACCGGTCGGTGATCGGCCGTGCGGCACAGGCGCAGCCGGCGGACATCGACCGCGCGGTGGCGGCGGCGCGAGCGTCGTTCGAGTCAGGTGTGTGGCGTACGACCCCGCCCGCGGAGCGGATCGCGGCCCTCAGGCGGTTCAACGCGCTGCGCGAGGAGAACGCGGAGAACGTCGCGCGTCTGATCACGCTGGAGAACGGCTCGGCGGAATGGTTCACCCGGGCCGGACAGCAGGGCCTGACCCGACAGGCGAACGCCTACCTGAAGGCGGCGGAGGAGTTCGGCTGGGAGGAGACCCTGGTGCCCTCCGACCCGGCGTCCCCGGTGCGCAGCGTGGTGCGTCGCGAGGCGGTCGGCGTCGTGGCCGCGGTCATCCCTTGGAACTCGCCGTTCTCCTCGGCCACCGCGAAGATCGTCCCCGCCCTGCTCGCCGGCAACTCCGTGGTCCTCAAGGTGTCACCGGAGAACTCGCTGAGCATGGGGTTCCTGGCCGGGCTGCTGGAGCAGGTGGGCCTGCTCGAAGGTGTGATCAGCGTCCTGCCGGCGGACCGGGGGACCAGTGAGTACCTCGTCTCCCACAAGGAGGTCGACAAGATCGCCTTCACCGGCTCGACGCGCGCCGGCCGCCGCATCGCCTCGATCGCGGGCGAACAGCTCAAGCGGGTCAGTCTGGAGCTGGGCGGCAAGTCCGCCGCCGTCATCCTGCCGGACGCCGACCTCGAGAAGGCGGTGGCGGGCCTGAAGTTCGGCTCCCTGCTCAACAACGGCGAGTCATGCATCGCCCAGACCAGGATCCTGGCACCGCGCAGCCGGTACGAGGAGGTCGTGACCGCGCTGAAGGTGCTGGTCGAGTCACTGAAGGTGGGTGACCCGGGCGCCCCCGGCACCTTCATCGGCCCGATGATCCGCCCCGACCAGCAGGAGCGGGTGCGCCATTACATTCAGCTCGGTATCGAGGAGGGGGCCCGCCTGGTCACCGGCGGTCCACACATCCCCGAGGGCCTGGAGAAGGGCAACTACGTCACGCCCACCGTGTTCGCCGACGTCGACAACTCCATGCGGATCGCACAGGAGGAGATCTTCGGCCCGGTCCTGGTCGTCATCGCCTACGACGACGAGGACGACGCCGTCCGCATCGCCAACGACTCCGAGTACGGCCTCTCCGGGGGCGTCTGGTCCTCCGACGAGGCCCACGCCCTGGCGGTCGCCCGTCGCATCCGCACCGGCACGGTCACTGTCAACGGCGCCTACGTCGCCTTCGACGGCCCGTTCGGCGGCTTCAAGGCCAGCGGCGTCGGCCGCGAGTACGGAGCGGTCGGCCTCGGCACCTACACCGAGTACAAGACCATCACCGTGTGAGGCGGGTGTGTGCACATGTGTCACACGCATCCATGTTTGAGTGCGGGGTAACGACATGATCAGCAGACGGAGACTGGCCCAGGCCATGACCGCGACAGCGGTCGTCGGAACGGCCGGACTCACCGGGGCCGGCACGGCGTCGGCGCTCCCGGGGACGGCGGCCGCCGAGACCCCGTCCGGCCGGCCCGCGCACGAGCTGGGACCGCTGCGCCGGATCCGCACCGACGTGCTGGAGATCGCCTACCACGACGTGGGTCCGGCCCACGGCAAACCGGTGCTCCTCCTGCACGGCTGGCCCTTCAGCCCGGTCGGCTCCTACGCCGAGGTGGCACCCGCACTCGCCCGACACGGGTACCGCTGCTACATCCCCTGTCTGCGCGGGCACGGAGAGACCCGGTTCCTCCATGCGGACACCTTCCGCTCCGGTCAACAGGCGGCGCTGGGCGCGGACTTGGTCGCCTTCCTGGACGCACTGCGCATTCCCCGGGCCCTGTTCGCCGGATACGACTGGGGCGGACGGGCCGGTGACGTCGCCGCGGCGCTGTGGCCGGAGCGCTGCACCGGCCTGGTCTCCGTGAACGGCTACCTCGTCCAGGACCTCGCCGTGGCCCAGGAGCCGCTGGCCCCCGCCGTCGAGTCGGGCTACTGGTACTTCTTCTACTTCCTCACCGAGCGCGGACGGCGGGGGCTCCAGCGCAACCGGGAGGAGCTGGCGCGCGTCGTCTGGCACCGCAACTCGCCCGAATGGCAGTTCACCGAGGCCGAGTTCGCGCAGGCGGCGGAGCTGTGGACCAACCCGGACTACGTCGACGTGGTGATCCACAGCTACCGTCACCGCCTGGCCGCCGCCCCCGGCGACCCGCGTTACGCCGCACTGGAGCGGAGGCTGTTGGGCCGACCGAAGATCGGCGTCCCCACCGTCACCCTGGACGGACAGGCCGACGGTGTCACCCCGCCGACCGACGGAAGCTCCTACGGGGTGCACTTCTCCGGCCCCTGGACCCACCACGTCGTCCCGGGGGCCGGCCACAACCTCCCCCAGGAGAAGCCCGGGGCGTTCACCGACGCGATCCTCGAGGTCGACGCCATGGGGTGACCCACATGTGTTGCGTCACCGGTTTGACAGGTGACGATCGGGGATGCATTCTGATACTCGTCCAAGGCGACAACGGGACGCGATCCACGAAGTGGAGACTGGTCATGGACAAGGAACTCACGATGGATGCCGCCGCGGCGGCACGGCACACACGGTTCGGCAAGCTCCCCGAGCGCATCGGTTTCGAGGACATGACCGAAGAGACGGAGGCCGCGCCGAGCGTCGGGGCGAACGCCGCGTACACCCCCGAAGGCTCGTGGAAGTACTACTCCTGCCTGGCCCTCGACCTCGGTCTGTAGGCCTGCCTCCCGACTCCGGAAGGGGACTTCCATGAGCGTGTCCGCCGGACGGGTCGATGACCCGCCGTTACGGCGTACCTTCAGGCATGCGGCACTGACGTATGTGGCACTGGCGACGGCGCTGGCCGGAATCGCCTGCACCGCGGGTTGTGCCTCATCGTCCGCCGCCGGGGAAGACGGGCACTCGGTGACGCGCACGCTGCGGACACTGCTCCCCCAGGGGGATGCGGGCACGTTCAGTGCTACCGGCGTCGAGAAGAACGAACCACTGGCTCCGGTGATCCTCACCTACAAGGACGCCAAAGGTGTCGGTCTGGTGTCCGCCTCGGTCGGTCGGTTGCCGGTGCCCGTCCCGGAGCACTTGTCAGGGTGTCCGGACCCCTCTGAACACCCTTACAGCCGTTGCTCTCTGACACACCTCGAGAACGGTGCCACACTCATCCTCGACACGTCCCCTGTCGACGAGGCCCAACCGTCCGCGGGTCAGCGGTGGACGGCGGTACGCACCGATCAGGACGGCAGTCAGATCGCCGTGTCGGCGTCCAACACCAGGAACAACAAGGATGCTGCTTCCAGTCGGCCGACTCCTCCTCTCGACGAGCGGCAGCTCACCGACATCGCCGTTTCGGCGGCCTGGAAGCCCGTGGTGGCCGCCCTGCCGGCACCTCCGCGAGATCCCTCCCCGGCAGCCGCCTTCCAGTCGCTGCCCGCCGAGAAGGTCACGGAAGTCGTCAGCCGGTCGATACCTCATGGCCTGCGCACGGCCGACAGAGGCGGAGCACCGGGATACGGCCACCTCACCGTGGACGACGGAGCGGGGAAATGCCTGGTCGCAGTGACGGTCCAACGGTGGAAGCCGGACGACCCGGCCCTGGAGAGCCTCTTCGAGGGCGCCGTCAGAAACCCGGACGGGACGCGTGTGAAGAGCACACGGAGCCACCCCGAGAAAGGGGGTGAGGGAGCCGTCGAATGGTCGGTCGACACCTGGCGGCCTGACGGACTGCGCATCGCCGTGATCGAACTCAATGCCAAGGCGTACAAGCTCCCGGGAACACGTCGCACACCCGCGCTAGGTGTCGATCAGCTCAAGAGGATCGCGCTGTCCGAAGCATGGCGTGACGCGTCTGCCGACGAGTAGTGCGCGGGCGAGAAACCGCAACCAATGCATCGATCGGAGTCAAACATGCGTTACCTGAACCGAGCCAAGTCCCTGGCCGCCACGGCCGTGATCACCTCGGCCGTGAGCTTGGCCGCGATCGCCCTCGCCACACCGGCGTCGGCCGCGCCGTCGGCCAATGGCTGGTCGCTGTGCGTGGACAACTACCTCAACAAGTGCGACTACTGGACAGTCGACAACGCCCCCTACTCGGCCGACCTCGGCAAGTTAGTGGGTTCGAGCTCCGGCGACCAGCGCATGCAGGACACGATCTCCTCGATCCAGATCTCCGGCGCCAGGACTCTGTACACGTGGAATGACAACGACTTCAAGGGGATTCAGGGAGTGTTCCAGAACAACTTCACCTGGAACGTCCTCAATTACCCGTACAACGACTCGATCTCGTCGATTCGCACCTGGAGCTGATGATCCGCAGGCGCCGCCCGCCTAAGGGCTGTCCCGTAATCCCTGGCGGGCGCGCGACGACAGCTACGGCACCTCGCCGCGTTGTCGGAACGTCCGCATACATCCAGTATGCG
>NZ_JBICUX010000024.1:0-86544 GCF_043198595.1 Streptomyces sp. NPDC048751 | reverse complement strand
TCCTCCGCCTTGCAGCTGCACGCACCAGACCCCGCTCGGGTCGGCTGCAAGGCACCGAGCCTTACGGCCGGCCTGATCCAAACGACAGGCCCTAGTACCCCCTACTTCTCGTACAGCCCCTCCACCTGCGCCGCGAAGTCCCGCATGATCGCCTCGCGGCGCAGCTTCATCGACGGGGTCAGGTGGCCGGTGCTCTCCGTGAAGTCGACGGGGAGGACGGCGAAGCGGCGGATGGACTCGGGGCGGGAGACCAGCTTGTTGGCCTCGTCCACCGCGCGTTGCAGGACCGCGTTGAGGTCCTCGTCGCCGATGAGGAGTTCGGCCGGGACCGGATGCTTGCCGTTCATCTGGCGCCAGTGGGTGATGCCGTCGGGGTCGAGGGTGATCAGCGCGGAGACGTAGGGGCGGCCGTCTCCCAGGACGATGCACTGGGAGATCAGGGGGTGGGAGCGCAGCCAGTTCTCCAGGGGGGCGGGGGCCACGCTCTTGCCGCCTGCCGTTATGAGCATTTCCTTCTTGCGGCCGGTGATCGTGAGGTAGCCCTCGTCGTCCAGTTCGCCGATGTCGCCCGTCGGGAGCCAGCCGTCGGGGGCCGCGGGGACCACTCCGCCCGCCGCCGGGTCCCAGTAGCCGCGCAGGACGTGGTCGCCGCCGAGGAGGATCTCACCGTCCGCCGCGATGCGGACACGCGTCCCGGGAAGCGGCCAGCCCACCGTGCCCAGGCGCGGTTTCAGCGGAGGTGTCACCGTCGACGCCCCCGTCACCTCCGTCAGGCCGTACCCCTCGTAGATCTCGATGCCCGCCCCGAGGTAGAACGCGGAGAGGCGGCGGCCCAACGGGGAGCCTCCACAGATGGCGTGGCGGACGCGCCCGCCCATGGCGTTGCGGATGCGGCGGTAGACCAGCGGGTCGTAGAAGGTGCGGGCGGCTCTCAGGGCCGTGGAGGGGCCGGAGCCGGTGCCCGTCTTCTGGGCCTCGACCGCTTCGCCGTAGCGGCGGGCGACCGACACCGCGCGGTCGAAGGAGGAGAGGCGGCCGCCGGACTCCGCGCGGGCGCGGGCGGTGTTGTAGATCTTCTCCAGCATGTACGGGATGGCCAGGAGACAGGTCGGGCGGAAGGCGGCGAGGTCGGGGAGGAGATCCTCCGCCTTCAGGCTGGGGGCGTGGCCCAGTCTCACTCGTGCGCGTATGCAGGCGATCGCCACCATCCTGCCGAACACGTGGGACATCGGCAGGAACAACAGCACCGACACCTCGTCGTTCGACCGCGCCTTGAAGATCGGGTAGAGGAGTTCGATCGCGTTGTCGATCTCGGCGAAGAAATTGCCGTGGGTGAGGACGCAGCCCTTGGGGCGGCCGGTGGTGCCGGAGGTGTAGATGAGGGTGGCGAGGGTGTCCGGGACCAGCATGCCGCGCCGTACGGCGACTTCCTGGTCCGGCAGATGCGCGCCCGTCTCCATCAGTCGGTCCAGGTGGCCCTTCTCGATGACCCACATGTGCTGGAGGTCGGGCAGCCGGTCACGCTCGGGGCCGATGGCGGCGGCCTGGCCGACGGTCTCGGTGACCAGGGCGACCGCGCCGGAGTCCTGGAGGATCCAGCGGGTCTGGAAGACGGAGGAGGTCGGGTACACGGGGACGGTCACCAGGCCTGCGGCCCACGCGGCGAAGTCGAGGAGCGTCCACTCGTATCGCGTCCGCGCCATGATGGCGACGCGGTCGCCCGGCACCAGGCCCTCGGCGATCAGGCCCTTGGCGACCGCGTGCACCTGTGCGGCGAACTCGGCGGCCGTGACGTCCACCCAGGTGTCGTCCTGGGTCTTGCGGCTGATGACGACCGCGTCGGGGGCGGCGGCCGCGTTGTCGAAGGGCAGGTCGGCGAGCGAGCCGTGGGTGACGGGCAGGGCGAACGGGGGCATCGAGGCCTCGCGAACGACTCCGTCGAGTCGGCGGGTCTCGGGGGCGACGAGGGTGGGGGGAGCGTCGTCGTAGCTGGCGGTGGTGGAGTACGGCGTGGACACGGGGCGGCTCCCTGGGCGTGCAGCGATGAACTGCTTGCTGCAAATACGTACGTGCCCCAAGTGGCGAGGCGTTCACCGACGGTGGCGACAGGAAGGAGTTACCGACGGTTAGGAAGGGGATCGTACGGGTCTGCTGTGGTCCGTTTGTGCGGATACGGCGATGATCCGGGGCCAGGCCTGTGCAACCTCGGGGGTTATGTGAGTGACCCTCACGTACACCCCAAGCCGCCCTGACCTAGACTTACCCAGGGTAACCTGACTCCTGAGTAAGTAAATGGAGCGCGCCCGAGCACCGAGCCCTGGGGAGATCGACATGGCCGACCGCTATCTGAGCTTCACCGGCACCGCGCCCGGCCGCTTCCTGACCCGGCGGCTCGGCCTTCCACAGCCGGCGCCGCTCAGACGCTGGACGGCCGAACAGCCCTCACTCGCGGGTGACTTGCTGCACCTGACCGCCGGGAAGTCCGACCTCGACCTCGCCCCCGTCCTGGCCCGTACGGGCCTCACGGCCGGAGAGCACCGGCCCGCCGCCGTCGTCCTCGACGCCACCGGTGTCCGGGACGTGGACACGCTCGCCGAGGTGCACGCCCTCCTGCACCCCGTCGTACGGTCGGTCGCCACGAGCGGGCGGGTCGTGCTGCTCGGCGCGCCGCTCGACCCCGAGGACCACCACCAGGCCGCCGTCCAGCAGGCGTTGGAGGGCTTCACGCGCTCCCTCGGCAAGGAGATCGGCCGGGGCAGAACCGTGAACCTGCTACGACTGACCGACGCGGCCGCCGCCGAGTCCACCCTGCGCTTCCTGCTCTCCCCCCGCTCCGCCTACGTCAGCGGTCAGGTCGTCGGCGTGGAAAGCACCGTGAACGGCGGCGCGGTCACCGCCCCCGACGGCTGGGACCGCCCCCTCGCCGGCCGCACCGCGCTCGTCACCGGCGCCGCCCGAGGCATCGGCGAGGCGGTCGCCGAGACGCTGGCCAGGGACGGTGCCCGGGTCGTCGTACTCGACGTACCGCGGGCCGAGGAGGACGCCCGGCGCGTCGCCGAACGGCTCGGCGGCACCGCCCTCGCCCTCGACATCACCGCCGCCGACGCGGGCGAACGCCTCGCGGCCGCCCTCACCGACGGGCTGGACGTGCTGGTCCACAACGCGGGCATCACCCGTGACCGACGGCTGGTCAACATGCCCGGGGACCGGTGGAGTTCCGTGCTCGACGTCAACCTGGCGAGCGTGCTGCGGACCACGGACGCGCTGCTCTCCCAGGGCGTCCTGCGCCCCGGCGGGCGGATCGTCGCCACCGCCTCCATCGCCGGGATCGCGGGCAACGCGGGGCAGACCAACTACGGCGCGAGCAAGGCGGGCGTCGTCGGCCTGGTCCGCTCCCTCGCGCCCCGCGCCCTCGCCGAGCGCGGGGTGACCGTGAACGCGGTCGCGCCCGGCTTCATCGAGACCCGGATGACCGCGGCGGTCCCCCTGTTCATCCGTGAGGCCGGCCGCCGTATGAACTCCCTCGCGCAGGGCGGGCTGCCGGTCGACGTCGCCGAGACGACCGCCTGGCTCGCGCATCCGGCGTCGGGCGCGGTCAACGGACAGGTCGTACGGGTCTGCGGGCAGAGCCTGCTGGGGGCCTGATGACCCTCCTCACCCGCTCCCCCGCCCTCGCCCCGCTGCTCGCCCGCGGTGCCCTCCTGTCCCCCTTCAAGCACCCCCACCCGGACGCCGACTTCCCGCGCACTCCGCTCGTCCTGCCCGGCGTGCGCGTCGATCTCGCGCGCCTGGCCGCCTACGAGCGGGTGTGCGGCTTCGCCACCGGCGAGGACGCCCTGCCGATCACCTATCCGCACGTCCTCGGCTTCCCGCTGGCGATGAGCCTGATGAGCGGCCGGGACTTCCCGCTCCCCCTGCTCGGCCTGGTCCACACGTCCATCGACATCACCCGGCACACCGCCCTCGCGGCGACGGCCTCCTACGACCTCACCGTCCACCTGGAGGGGCTGGCGCCGCACCGGCGCGGCACGGAGGCCGCCGTCGTCACCGAGCTGCGGACCGGGGCGGACGTGGTGTGGGAGTCGCGGAGCACGTACCTGGCACGGCACCGCACGGACGGGCGCACCCCCGCCGAGGTGCCCGTCAGGGAGTGGAAGCCGCTTCCGCAGGTCGCCGAGTGGCGGCTCGGCGCCGACGTCGGGCGGCGCTACGGGGCCGCGTCCGGCGACCGCAACCCCATCCACCTGTACCCGCTCACCGCCCGCCTCTTCGGCTTCCCCCGGGCCATCGCCCACGGCATGTGGACCGTCGCCCGCTGCCTCGCCGTCCACGGCACCCCGCGGGCCGCCCGGGTGCGGGCGGAGTTCCGGGCGCCGGTGCTGCTGCCGGGGACGGTGGAGTACGCGGCGGACGGGGGACGGTTCGAGCTGAGGGGCGGGGAGAAGGTGCACGTGGCCGGGAGCGTTCAGCCGCCGGCGTGAGCGGCCGGCTACGCCGGTGCCGACGGAGGTGTCCAGGGCCGTCCCGCCATCAGGCTGCCCAGGCCCGCCCACGCGAAGTTCATCAGCGTCGTCGCCGTCTGCCGGGCCGTGACGCCCTCCGTGGCGTTGGCCCAGGCCGCGAGCGACTCGGCGGCGCCCACCAGCGCCTCGGCGAGACCGGCGACCTCGCGCTCCTTCAGGTCGGGGTCCCGGTGCGCCTCCCGGGCCGCGACCGCGATCAGCTGGGTCACGAAGGCGACGATCTCCTCGCGCATCGCGGCGACCTCGGCGGCGAACGGCTCGCCGTGGGTGCGGGCCTGGAGGTGCAGTACCGACCAGGCGTCCGGGTGGTGCGCGGTGTGCGTGAAGAACGCCAGCAGGCCGTCCCAGAGCTGACGGTCGGCGGGCAGCTCGGGGTGGACACCGGCCCGGACCGCCTCGGTGAGGGCCTTCGCCTCACGCCGGATGCAGGCCGTGAAGAGGTCTTCCTTGGAGTTCAGGTACAGGTACACCAACGGCTTGGACACACCCGCGAGTTCGGCGATGTCGTCCATCGAGGCGGCCATGTAGCCCCGCTGCCCGAAGGTCCGCACGGCGGCGTCCAGCATCTGCTGCTCACGGACGGCACGCGGCATCCGCTTGCTCTTCACGGCACTCTTCACGGCACCCATGGGGGAAGCCTAGTTGGGGCCGCGGCGGGTGAACCCCTACGAGGCGTGGCCCTGCGCCTGGCCCTGGGCGCGGGCGCTGTCGTCGGCCACGTCCTCCTGGCTGCGGTTCGCCTCCAGGTTCGCCTTGACGCGGTCCACCTTCTGCACGACCTGGAGCGACGCGCGGTCGCGCTCCTTGCGCAGCACGACGAAGCTGATCGGGGCGGAGATCACCAGCGACAGCAGGACGACCCACATGCCGTTGGACTGGCCGAGGCCACGCGGGACGACACCGGAGTAGACGAGGCCCCAGACGACCACGAAGCAGCCCACGAAAATCCCGAGGCGCATCAGCGTGTAGCGGAGCATCTCAATCCACTCTTCCGTTTCTGGCACAAAGGGGCACCGTCCAGTGAAGCACGGCGGGCTTCCGATCTTGCAGGGGGGTGGTGGGGGGCTCAGTGCAGCGGCAGCAGCATGATGACGTCGTCGCGGTCGTCGTCGGGAGCGACGCGGATCGCGCCGGGGATACGGCCGACCTCCTTGTACCCGCAGGACGCGTAGAAGCGCTCCAGGCCGAGTCCGCCCCGGCAGGTGAGGCGTATCGCCTCGATGCCGTCGAGGGTGCGGGCCGCGTCCGCGGCGGCGGCCAGCAGGTCGCGGCCGTACCCCTGGCCCTGGTGCCGCGGGTGCACCATCACCGTGTACAGCCACAGCCAGTGGGTCATCAGCCGGTGCGTGTTGAAGGTCAGGAACGCCGTCGCCGCCACCTGCCCCCGCTCGTCGTGCCCGACGAGCAGCCGGGCCCGGCCCTCGCTCATCGCGGCGAAGTGCTTCACCAGCTCCGGGCGTATCTGCTCACGCGTGACCGGCGGTACGAATCCGACGGCCCCGTCGGCGTTGCTGACGTCGGTCCAGAGGTCCAGCAGTCCGTCCCGCAGGGCGGGGGTGACGGCCGGATCCAAGGTGAAGGTAAGGGGCATGCGGGCATGCTATCCCTTACGGACCTCACGACAGTGCCCGCGCCGCCACTTTCAGGTCCGACACCAGCCCCTGGTACGCCGCCTCCCGGTCGTCCGACCGCAGCACCGACGACGGGTGCACGGTCGGCACCAGCCGCTCCCGCCGACCGTGGATCTCCTCCTCCAGCACCGTCCCCCGCACCTGCGTGACCCGGAACGACGACCCCAGCAGCGCCTTCCCCGCCGTCGCCCCGAGCACCACGATCAGCCCCGGCTCCACGACGGCCAGCTCGGCGGCCAGCCAGGGACCGCAGGCGGTCATCTCGCGCAGACTAGGCGCCTTGTGGATGCGGCGCTTGCGGGGTTCTGCCCGGGTGAACTTGAAGTGCTTCACCGCGTTGGTCACGTAGGCCTCGCCCGGGTCGATGCCGGCCTCCGCCAGCGCCCGGTCGAGCAGTTTCCCTGCCGGGCCGACGAACGGCTTGCCCTGACGGTCCTCCTGGTCACCGGGCTGTTCGCCCACGAGCATCACACGCGCGTGTGCGGCGCCGGCGCCGAAGACCGTCTGGGTGGCGTCCCTGTGCAGGGGGCAACCACGGCAGTCGGCCGCCGCCTCGCGCAGGGCCGTCAGTCCGCCGTGCTCGGGAACGAAGGGCTCGGCGGTGTAGGCGTCCTCGGGTGTGGTGGTCACGGAGCCCGAGTACCCAGCAGACGCGGCCGACGTCACACCCGCATCGGCTGCGGGCTCTCCCTGCGCGCCGGGTCCGGGCCCTCGTACTCCTTGATGATCTCGTAGCGCGTGTTGCGCTCCACCGGGCGGAAGCCCGCGTCCCGGATGAGGTCCAGCAGGTCCTCGCGGGTCAGCTTGTTCGGCGTGCCGTAGTTGTCGGCGTCGTGGGTGATCTTGTACTCGACCACCGAGCCGTCCATGTCGTCGGCGCCGTGCTGGAGGGCGAGCTGGGCGGTCTGGACGCCGTGCATGACCCAGAAGACCTTGACGTGCGGGACGTTGTCGAAGAGCAGGCGGGAGACCGCGAAGGTCTTCAGGGCCTCGGCGCCGGTCGCCATCTGCGTGCGGGCCTGGAGGCGGTTGCGGACCTTGCCGTCCTTCATGTCGACGAAGTCGTGCTGGTAGCGCAGCGGGATGAAGACCTGGAAGCCGCCGGTCTCGTCCTGGAGCTCACGCAGGCGCAGGACGTGGTCGACGCGGTGGCGGGGCTCCTCGATGTGGCCGTAGAGCATGGTGCTCGGGGTCTTCAGACCCTTCTCGTGCGCCAGCCGGTGGATGCGCGACCAGTCCTCCCAGTGGGTGCGGTGGTCGACGATGTGCTGGCGGACCTCCCAGTCGAAGATCTCCGCGCCACCGCCGGTGAGGGACTCCAGGCCCGCGTCGATCAGCTCGTCGAGGATCTCCGACGCGGACAGGCCCGAGATGGTCTCGAAGTGGTGGATCTCCGTGGCCGTGAACGCCTTCAGGGACACGTGCGGGAGGGCGGCCTTCAGCTCCCGCAGCGAGCGCGGGTAGTAGCGCCACGGCAGGTTCGGGTGGAGGCCGTTGACGATGTGCAGTTCGGTGAGGTTCTCCGACTCCATCGCCTTGGCGAGCTTGACGGCCTCCTCGATGCGCATCGTGTACGCGTCCTTCTCGCCCGGCTTGCGCTGGAACGAGCAGTAGGCGCAGGACGCCGTGCACACGTTCGTCATGTTGAGGTGGCGGTTGACGTTGAAGTGGACGACGTCGCCGTTCTTCCGCGTCCGCACCTCGTGCGCGAGGCCGCCGAGCCACGCCAGGTCGTCCGACTCGTAGAGCGCGATGCCGTCCTCACGGGACAGCCGCTCACCGGAGCGGACCTTCTCCTCCAGCTCGCGCTTGAGCCCGACGTCCATGCCAACACCTTTCTACGACAGCCCGACCAACGGTATCCCTAGACCTCTTCGGGAAGCTCCCCGACCCGGTTCTCCCACTTCGTGGAGAGCACGATCGTCGTACGGGTCCTGGAGACGCCCTTGGTCCCGGACAGCCGCCGGATGATCTTCTCCAGGCCGTCCACGTCGGTCGCCCGCACCTTGAGCATGAACGAGTCGTCGCCGGCGATGAACCAGCAGTCCTCGATCTCGCTGAGGTCCTTCAGACGGGCCGCGACGTCCTCGTGGTCGGCGGCGTCGGAGAGCGAGATGCCGATCAGGGCGATGACGCCGAGGCCCAGCGAGGCGGCGTTGACGGTGGCGCGGTAGCCGGTGATGACACCGGCCGCCTCCAGCCGGTTGATGCGGTCGGTGACGCTGGGTCCCGACAGACCGACGAGGCGTCCCAGCTCCGCGTAGGAGGCCCGGCCGTTCTCCCTCAGGGCCTGGATGAGCTGCCTGTCCACCGCGTCCATGCGATCGAAGCCTTCCGCTGAAGTTCTTGAAAGTTCTTGGGTGATGAGAGGTGCTGCGACTTACTCAGACGGCACTCACGTCGGACGGGTTGCGTTGCCGCCGCCCAGCTCGCCCGTCCAGCGGCGGTACAGGTCGTGCGGGACGCCCGCCGCGTCGAGGACCCGGCCGGCCACGAAGTCCACCAGGTCCTGGATGTGGGTGGCGCCCGCGTAGAAGGCGGGCGAGGCCGGCACGACGCTCGCGCCCGCGTCGTCCAGTGTCACCAGATGCCTGAGGGTCTGCCCGTTCAGCGGGGTCTCCCGCACGGCCACGACCAGCGGGCGCCGCTCCTTGAGGGTCACGCTCGCGGCGCGCTGCAGCAGGTCCTTGGAGAGGCCGAGGGCGACTCCGGCGACGCATGCCGTGGAGGCGGGCACGATCAGCATGCCCTTCACGGCGTACGACCCCGAGGACGGCCCGGCGGCGAGGTCCCCGGCGCTCCAGTGCCGTACGCGGTCGACGTCGACGTCGAACGTGCCGGGCTTGCCGTCGGCCCCCCGGGCCAGCCATTCCCGCAGGTCGTCCTGCCAGTGGGCGTCCCGGAAGGAGACCCCCGTCTCGTCCAGCAGGGTCAGCCGGGAGGCCCGGCTGACGACAAGGTCGACACTCTCGCCCGCGTCCAGAAGCGCACGCAGCACGGCGGCGGCGTATGGCGTCCCAGACGCTCCGGACACCCCCACGATCCAAGGCACACGCTGCGTTTCTCCTGCGTTCACACCTTGAGCGTACCCGTGGGGCGGGAGGTGTTCAGGACCGGCCGGACGCCTGACGCGGACCGCGGTCACACGGTCAGACCCCGGACCAAGAGATCAAGCAGCGCGCACACGAACAGGGCAATGCCGATGAAGCCGTTGACGGAGAAGAACGCCCGGTTCACGCGGGACAGGTCGTGCGGCCGCACGATCGAGTGCTCGTAGACGAAGGCGCCCGCGACGATCAGCAGGCCCAGCCAGAAGAAGCCGCCCGCGTCGGTGGCGAGGGCGTACCAGACGAACAGGGCCGTCGTCACGGCGTGGCAGACGCGGGCTCCCCAGACCGCCACGGGGATGCCGAAGCGGGCCGGGACCGACATGACGCCGATCTCGCGGTCGGTCTCGACGTCCTGGCAGGCGTAGATGAGGTCGAAGCCGCCGATCCAGACGCCGACCGCGAGGCCGAGGATCACCGCGTCCCAGGACCACTCGCCGGAGATCGCCAGCCAGCCGCCCACCGGGCCCATCGCCTGGGCGAGGCCGAGGATGGCCTGGGGGAAGTTCGTGAAGCGTTTCCCGTACGGGTACACCACCATCGGGATCACGGCGACGGGGGCGAGGGCCAGGCAGAGCGGGTTGAGCAGGGCCGCCGAGCCCAGGAAGACCACGACGGCGATCAGCGCGCCGGTCCAGGCGTGCTTCACCGACACCGCGCCGGTCACCAGTTCGCGGTGCGCCGTGCGGGGGTTACGGGCGTCGATCTCCCGGTCGATGATCCGGTTGACCGCCATCGCGAAGGTGCGCAGGCCCACCATGCAGACCGTCACCAGCAGCAGCCGGCCCCAGTGGATGTTCCTGTCCCACTGGAACATCGCGGTGAGCGCGGCGATGTAGGCGAAGGGCAGGGCGAAGACGGAGTGCTCGATCATCACCAGGCGCAGGAACGCCTTGGTGCGTCCCGGTTGCGGGAGAGCGGCAGACGCGCTGGTCACAGCCCGTACTCCTTCCACCGGCGGTCGACCTTCGCCGCCGTCTCCGGGTCGGACTCCACCATGTCCGGCCACCCCCCGTCCCGCGTGTACCCCTCCTCGGGCCACTTCCTCGTCGCGTCGATGCCCGCCTTGCCGCCCCAGAACTGCTGGTAGGACGCGTGGTCGAGGTGGTCGACGGGACCCTCGACGACGGTGAGGTCGCGGGCGTAGTCGGTGTTGCCGAGGGCGCGCCAGGCGACCTCGTGGAGGTCGTGGACGTCGCAGTCGGAGTCGACGACCACGATCAGCTTGGTCAGGGACATCATGTGGGCGCCCCAGATCGCGTGCATCGTCTTCTGGGCGTGCTTGGGGTACTTCTTGTCGATCGAGACGATCGCGCAGTTGTGGAAGCCGCCGGACTCGGGCAGGTGGTAGTCCACGATGTCCGGGATGATGATCTTCAGGAGCGGGAGGAAGAAGCGCTCCGTCGCGCGGCCGAGCGGGCCGTCCTCCGTCGGGGGCCGGCCGACCACGATCGACTGGAGCAGCGGCCGCTTCCGCATCGTCACGCAGTCGATGGTCAGCGCCGGGAAAGGTTCCTGCGGGGTGTAGAAGCCGGTGTGGTCGCCGAAGGGGCCCTCGGGCAGCATCTCGCCGGGCTCCAGCCAGCCCTCGATGACGACCTCCGCCTGCGCCGGCACCTGGAGCGGGACGGTCTTGCAGTCGACCATCTCGATCCGCTTGCCGGCGATGAACCCGGCGAAGAGGTACTCGTCGATGTCACCGGGGAGCGGTGCCGTGGAGGCGTAGGTGACGGCGGGCGGGCAGCCGAAGGCGATGGCGACCGGGAGGCGCTCGCCCCGGCGCGCCGCGACCTGGTAGTGGTTGCGGCTGTCCTTGTGGATCTGCCAGTGCATGCCGATGGTGCGCTTGTCGTGGCGCTGGAGGCGGTACAGGCCGAGGTTGCGGATGCCGCTCTCGGGGTCCTTGGTGTGGGTCAGGCCCAGGTTGAAGAAGGAGCCGCCGTCCTTGGGCCAGGTGAACAGGGCCGGGAGCCGGTCGAGGTCGACGTCGTCGCCGCGCAGGACGACCTCCTGCACGGGCGCGTCCCCGGACTTCACCTTCTTCGGCGGTACGTGGGTCATCGCGCCGAGCTTGCCGAACGCCTCGCGCACGCCGACGAACCCGTGGGGCAGCTCGGGACGCAGCAGACCGCCGATCTTCTCGGAGATCTCGCCGTAGGACTTCAGACCCAGCGCCTTGAGCAGGCGGCGGTCGGTGCCGAAGACGTTCATCGCGAGGGGCATGTCGGAGCCCTTCACGTTCTCGAAGAGCAGCGCGGGACCGCCGGACTTCTGCACCCGGTCGACGATCTCCCCGACCTCCAGATACGGATCGACCTCCGCCTTGACGCGCTTGAGGTCGCCTTCGCGTTCCAGTGCCCTGAGCAGGGAACGAAGATCGTCGTAAGCCATGGGAACAAGTATCTGCCACCGGCTACCCTGACCCCGTCACCGGGGCTGTTCCACGCCCCCGTCACCGTCTCCTGGGGGAACGCCCACCATGCTCCGGTATCTGCCCTTCCTGCTGGTCCTGGCGCTGTGGATCTACGCCTTCATCGACTGCCTGAACACCCCCGAGGAGCAGGTGCGGGGTCTGCCGAAGGTGATCTGGGTGATCATCATCCTGCTCTTCGGCGAGGTGCTGGTCGGTCCGATCGCGTGGCTCGTGGCGGGCAAGGTCCGTACGACCCCGGCGGGAGGCTCCACGCCCTCCGAGTGGCACCGCAACCAGCGCACCCGGTTCGTCGCGCCCGACGACAACCCCGAGTTCCTGAAGTCGCTCAAGGAAGAGGCTGCGTCTTCCTCAAGCGCGAAGGACGAGTCCCTCCTGAAGGACTGGGAGGCCGACCTCCGCCGCCGCGAGGAGGAGCTGCGCCGCAAGGAGAACGGCGAGGACCCGAAGGACAGCTGACGCCTCCAAGCCGCGCCGAAGTCGCGCCGAAGTCTCGCCGAAGTCGCTCCGAATGAGCCGGAGATGATACATCGGACACGCTGCGCGACCGGACAAGGGCTGTTTCCCCGAGGAAGTTGCACAACTTTTTTCGGTCTACTGAACGGTAACAACTCCCTTCATTCGCAAGGGAGTTACTCGAACACCTCCTTCACATGCAAGGTCCGGGCACGAGGGCGCACACGAATGTCGACTCATCTATTCGAACACCGGCCACGCCCCCGCACAGCGAGGCCTCCGGCCTTGCACAGCAGCCCAGTTGACCCACATGAGTGACACGAGTTCCGGCCCCGACACCCGGTAGTCTCCTCCCTAGCTCTTCTCTGTGCCGGTGCCCGTGGGCGCCGATCGGGTTCATCAGGCCCGGCCACCTACAGAGAGGAGCAGGTCCGTGGCTAGCTCTGACCAGCCAAGCGACCGGGACGACGCCGTACCCCCAGAACCGCGGGACCCGGACCCACCGGTCCCGGACACCGCGGAGCGGGACAGCGCCGCTTCCCCGCGCGGCATCCCGGAGCCGGACTGCGGTAACGCGCCGCGCAGCAGTCGGGTACGCGTGGTCGGAGAGTGCCTGTACTGGCTCGTCCGGCTGATGCTCGACCTGTACGACAACGGCGGATGAGGTTGGGACCTCATCCGCCGTCAGTTACCGAATAGCCGGTACGTGGGCCCGTGCTCAGGTTCCCGCCAGGACACGGGCTCACGGTCGGTTCGGCAAGTCGTCGTGGAGCAGCGCGCTCCGAGGGCAGCCCACTGTAGATCCCCCGAGAAAGCCGCCCCCGTCAGCGGACTCATCCTCGCGCGTGCGCCGGACTTTTGTAACCCGAAGTGGTCCTGAACGGTACCGTGGCACGGGGGTCGACCTACCAAAAGCGACCAACCCACCCCCCGGGACGAATTCGGCTACGCGAACGGTGGCCTGAACGGTACCGTGACGCCCGCAGCGGTAGTTGAAGATCTGACGAGAGGAGTGCGCGTCAGTGGCTCGTGGCACGGCGAACTTCGACGGTGAGGCCCTGCGCACCGCACGCCTGACCCGCCCGGTCGACGGCCGGCTCCTCAGCGCCGAAGCCGTCGCGCAACGCCTCGGCACCTCCAAGAGCCGCGTCCTCGCCTACGAGAACAACACCTCCAAGCCGGACCCCAAGCGCATCGCGCAGATCAGCGCCCTGTTCGACATCCCGGCCAGGGAACTGCGCACCAAGCGCGCCCTCGCCGACATCCACGGCCTGCGCTGCCAGAGCGGCCTGACCGCGGCCGAGGCGGCCGCCCTGGTCGGCATCAGCCGCAGCGGCTACGCCAACATCGAACGGCACGCCCTGCTGCCCGTACGGGACGACGGCACGGTCCGGATGAACCTCGCCCGTGCCTTCGGCGTGAGCCCCGCCGTCATCGACCGCGCGCTGTGGCGCCACCCCGCCGCGGTCGCCCGCCAGGACGAACTGGCCGAACGGCTGCGGGTCGTCTTCGAGCGGGCCCACCACAAGCACAGCCCGGCCGTGATCGACGTGGCGGACCCCCTCCTCCAGCAGATCGCTCCACTCCTGCAACGCCCCGCGAGGGTCGCCTGCCGTCTCGTGAACGCCGAACTCGACGCCCTCCGCGAGCTGTTGCGCGAACACGCGCGCATGAAGGTCGACGAGGACTTCGCACAGACCACCTCCGCCGCCACCCGCGCCCGCAACCGCCGCACCCATCTGGAGACCCTGATCGACGGCGCGGCCCCGGCCGCCGCGAAGAACCTCAGCAGGTTCCTGTCGGAGGCGATGAACGTCCGGCAGTGGCGCCTGATGGTCGCGCTGGCCAACGCCGGGCTCAGCGGCATCGCGTACGCCAGCACCTCGCGCTACGCCTCCCCGGAGGACCTCACGGTCCTCCAGATCCGCCAGTACGCCACCGTCCTGCTGCGCGGCGACCAGACGTACGCCACCCCCACCGAGAACGGTCTGATCACGGTCCGCAACAACTACGCCCGCTACGGCCGCCTGTATCCGCGGGTGCCGGCTCCCAACCTGAGCCACTACTGGGAGCAGCGCCAGCGCCCGACGATCCTCATGCAGCGGGCGGGACGGTCGGCCCGGGAGAGCGGCTGACCCCGCGTCTCACCCCTCCGGGTTCGCGTCCGCCGGAAATCTTCCTCTCCGGGCGACACGGAGCGCAGAGTGGGCGTATGGACCAGTCACAGGCACGCGCCTGGCTCGCCACCGCCGTCGAGGAGGCCCGCAGGGGCCTGGCCGAGGGCGGCATCCCGATCGGCGGCGCGCTCTACGGCGCCGACGGCACCGTGCTGGGCCGCGGCCACAACCGCCGCGTCCAGGACGACGACCCCTCCATGCACGCCGAGACGGCCGCTTTCCGTGCGGCGGGGCGGCAGCGGTCGTACCGGGGTACGACGATGGTGACGACCCTCTCGCCCTGCTGGTACTGCAGCGGCCTGGTCCGCCAGTTCGGGATCTCCCGGGTGGTGATCGGCGAGGCCGTCACCTTCCACGGCGGGCACGACTGGCTGGCGGAGCACGGCGTGGAGATCGTGCTGCTCGACGACCCGGAGTGCGTCGCGATGATGCGCGACTTCATCGACAGGAACCCGGCTCTCTGGAATGAGGACATCGGTGAGTGAGCCCCTCTCCCCACGGACCCCGCGCATCCCGACCGTCGACCTGCGGCCCTGGCTGGACGGGGAGCCGGAGACACGGGCCCGCACCGCCCGCACCGTCGACGAGGCGCTCCAGACCGCCGGGTTCCTGCTGGTCACCGGGCACGGTGTGGACCCGGCGCTCCGTACGGCCATCCGGACGGCCGCCCGCTCCTTCTTCACCCTCCCGGCCTCGGTCAAGGAGACCTACGCGGCGCAGGTCGGCGGCCGCGGCTGGCTCGGGCCCGGCGCGGAGGCCAACGGCTACTCCGAGGGGACCGAGACCCCGCCGGACCTGAAGGAGTCGCTCACCTTCGCCACGCACGAGCCGTTCGACGACCCCGTCGTCAACGCGGAGTGGTACGCCCCCAACGTGTGGCCCACCGAGGTCCCCGAACTCCAGGTGCTGTGCGAGGAGTACCTGGCGAGGATGGGCGAGCTGGAGAACCACCTCCTCGCCCTGCTCGGGGAGGCCCTCGGGCTCGAACCCGACTTCTTCACCCGGCACATGGACCACCCCACGTACGGCTTCAACATCAACTGGTACCCCGGGACCGACGTCATCGGCGAACCCCAGCCGGGCCAGTTCCGCATCGGCCCCCACACCGACTTCGGCACCGTGACCATCCTCGACCGGCAGGCCGGCAAGGGCGGCTTGCAGGTTTACACGGACGACGGCGGCTGGGAGGACGCGCCCCGCGACCCGGCGGCGTTCACCATCAACATCGGTGACCTGATGGCCCGTTGGACCGGTGACCGGTGGCGCTCGGGGCGGCACCGGGTCCTGCCCCCGCCGGCCGACGCGCCCGCCGAGGAGCTGATGTCCCTGGTGTACTTCGGGGAGTGCACTCCGGGCACGCTGGTGGAGTCGGTCCCGGCTCCAGTGGGACGGGTGGCGTATCCGCCGGTCGACTCACATGTCTACCTGCGGGAGAAGCTGGATTCGATCACGGTCGACTGACAAGTGCGAATCAACTCCCGCCCGCCCTCCTGCAACGGCTTACGCTCAGACCCCATCCCGATCATGGCGACTTGACGTTGAGTGCCTGCCGCCCGGAGGAGCCTCCGGGCGGCCCACCGTCATCCGGAGGAACCGGCCTCTGCAGGAGCGTGCGACAGCTTCGCGGCGAGAGAGACCTCGGCACCGGCCTGGCGTGTGCCCCAACCAGTGTTCGCGCAGGTGATCGCTCCGTACCAGCGCATGACTCGTAGTACCGTCCAGGCGAAGACGACGGCGCAGGGCATCAGCAGCCAGGTGACGACTCTTGAGCGAATGCGTTCATCGGAGCGGACGATGCTCAGGTAGCGCAGCCCTTGGGCCCAGCCGATGAGGAAGGGCAGCAGCAGGAATGATGCGCTTGGCCCGTTGTGGTACTTGAACGGTTCCACCAGCAGGAGCCATCCCAGCACGGTTGTCGACAGGATGACCTGGAACCACCGCAAGAAGTGGATCCAGTAGGCGATGCTGTTCAGGGGTAGGTAGCGCATACGCCACAGCGAGCGAATGGTCGATCCGCGCATCCACCGTAGGTACATCCGGCACAGATGGCCGAACTTTTCCGGCATGGCGGAGAAGACGACAGCGGTGGGCTGCTGCACAGTCTTACCGCGCAACAGCGCGTAGAGAGTGAGCAGGCTGTCGTCCGACAGCGTGACCGGTCGGCCACGGAAGGTTTCGCCGAGGTAGGCGGCGAGGTTGTCGCGAATGACCGGAGCACGGTAGGCGGCGAGCGGCCCGGAGTTCACCAGGACGGCGCCGACGGTAGAGAGAGCTGAACGGTCGACGAGTTGTCCCGTCAGCAGCCACAGATCAGTGATGCGGGCCAGGAAGTTGGCTCGATGGTTGGTTGCCAGGACGATGCCGGCGACGCTCTGCACCGAAGGATTACCGAACGGAAGCAGTACCTCTTCGAGGGCGTTGGGTGCCAGGCAGCTGTCGCTGTCGAGGGTGACGTACACGTCTGCCTCGGGACTCGCGAGGACGCCGTGGCCTTGGGCGTGCCGCTTGCCACCGTTGGGGACGCGCTTCCAGGTCGTGCGTATCCCAGCGGTGTCCGCTGCACCGAGCCACCACTGCTTCACGGAGGCGTAATCGGTGTTCGTGGAGCCGTCGTCGACGACGTGGACACTGTCGGGACACCGTGTTTGGTCCAGCAGGGATTGCAGGCCCATGCGGAGATAGCCCTCGTCTTCGTTGTAAGCAGGGACGAGCACTGCGACATGCAGCTCGGAGAGCCGACGGCGGATCCGGGTGTTTGCCTTGTAGGGCCGGTCGAAGTGGTACATCACCGTCTGCGCCATCAGCAGTACGAAGGTGATGCCCCACACCGCGCCCAGTCGGCCACGCGCAGCATCGCCATAGTGAGTGGCGGCGATGGCGTGCTGAGCCGCCCAGGCTGCGGCGGCGCTGAGGGCGACGGCTCCGGCCAGTACGGCACCGGAGTGGTGCGGATGTGCCGTAAGCGTACGGGGCTTGATCACAACTGTCCGGCAGAGCGATTGGGGCGGAAGCCGACGCGAATCAGTACAGCACCCATGCAGACGATGGCGGCGGCTATACCCAGCAGCCACCAGCCTGTGATGACCGTTCCGCCGACGACGATGGCACCGGCGGCAGAGCCGGTACGGGCAAGCTGCGAGTTCTCAGACATGATGTCCCCTTGCAGGCGATCTATGAGATTGGCTTGGAAAGCGCAGGTCACAGGTACTCGACGTGCGGAGCGGCTGCGACGGCCCGCCGCGTGTCGAGGACGAAGTTGGCATGGGCTCGGACACGGTCGAAGTCGAACTCCGGGTGATCGGTGAGCACCAACACGGCGTCTGCAGCAGCTAGTTCGTCGGGCGTGACCTCAGTGAGGTGACGCATGCCGACCTCACCGGTGACATGAGGGTCGACGATCGTGCAGGCTGCGTCCTTACGTGCCAGGAGTTCAACCACCTGACGGGCGGGCGACTCGCGGGTGTCGGCGGTCCCCGGCTTGTAGGCCAGACCGAGGACGATGATGCGGGCGTCCTTGAGGCACTTCGAGCGCTTGTTCAGAGAGCTCTGCAGTCGTTCGACAACGTAAGCAGGCTGGCGCTCATTCACTTCCTGGGCCAGCTCCACGAAGCGAAACGTTTCTCCGAGGTGCTGGCGCACATGATGGGAGAGATAGACCGGATCGATGGGCAGGCAGTGGCCTCCGACGCCGGGGCCGGGCGTGAATCGCATGAACCCGAACGGCTTGGTCGCGGCGCAGTCCAGCGCGTTGCCGACGTCGATGTTGAGCAGGTGCCCGAGTTTGGCCAGTTCGTTGACCAGGGCGATGTTGACGTGGCGGAAGGTGTTCTCGAACACCTTGGCCAGCTCGGCCTCTTCGAGGCCAGAAGCCGGCACGGTCACCTCGACAAGAGAGTCGTAGAAGGCCTTGACCCGCTCCAGACACGTGCCGGTGAGGCCAGCGACGATCTTGGGGGTGTTCTCCAACTTCCAGGCTGCGTTGCCCGGATCGATGCGCTCCGGACTGAACCCGACATGGAAGTCGCGACCGGCCTTCAAGCCAGATCCTTCCTCGAGCAACGGAATGAGCACGTCACGGGTGGTGCCGGGATGTGTGGTGGACTCCAGCACCACGGTGGCGCCCGGCTCCAGCCTCTCGGCCAGCACTCGGCCCGCGTCGCGCACGAAGCTCAGATCCGGGACACGATCGGTCAACGGCGTCGGAACGGTTATGACCGCAAGATCGAAGCCCTTCAGATCGTCCGGATCACTGCTGGGCTGATAGGAGCCTGCCCTGAGCGCCTGCTCAAGCCGGGCGGAGGAAATGTCCTCGATGTAGGACGAGCCGGCGGCCAGACTCTCACAGCGCTTCTGGTCCGGTTCGTAACCGGTGACGCTGTGCCCTGCCTCGGCGGCCCGAAGAGCCAAGGGCAGGCCGACATAGCCCTGCCCGAGAACGCTGACGTGCATGGTGGTTCCCCTCAACCTGAGACGGCCCGCGAACTGCGCGGACCGGTAAACGGCGCCCCTGAAGTGCGGTGGCTTGTTTGAAGCAGGCCACCGCGGCGTCGGGTGCTGCATGGGTTTGCGGTACGGGCCCGAACCTTTGCTGCCACCCCCCGTCGGGTTGCAGCAGACGTCCCGCTAATTCACCGCCGGCTCGACGACCGGTTCAGGCCCCCTGCCTGAACGTGCGCAAGACGCGCACATCGATCTTCACAACTCCCCCTCATTCACACTGTCAAGAGTTCAACAGACTGGCGAAAAGTGGAAGCCCTGAGACCGATTCAAGATCTGTGACTTATCTCGCAACGATCAACCATTCGGCCTGTTGAGCCATCAGCATCCGAGCTTTGGCCATGACTTGGGTGCCCCTTCGGCACCCGAGCGAGCGCGAACCGGAGGGCGGCGGTTCAGCGACAGTCCTCGACGGCACTCTCCGGAGGTGCGCCCTCACGGCCGAAAACAATCTTCACAACTTTCACGGAAATCTTCGTCCGACAAGGCCGCGACGGGCGACCAGGGGTATCGGCGGGTCCCGGAAAGCTCGACAGTACCCAGAAGAGGTGCACGCGGTTTTGCTACTGGCAACCGTTGCATTCCCAAAGCCCGTACACTGACATGCTCACCGAGAAGCACAAGATCGGAAAATTCGTGACCCAACGGACATCACGCGATCTAGTGCGAATCAACTCCCGCTCCTTACCCTGACGTTGTAGGCCGTTCCAGGGGGAGGTGCGGTGCACAGACCGTTACACGGGCGGGGAGCGCTGTTCGACGGTGAGCCGCCGGGGCTGGTCCCCAGGCTGGTCGGGCTGCGCCCGTACGAACACCTCGCCGCGAAGGTCGACCATCCCCGCGAGTTACCGCTGCTGGTGCTCGCGGGCGGCCGGGGCCTCGGCAAGAGCGCGGTGCTGGCCGAGCTGTGGGACGCGTACACGGAGCGGACCCGCAAGGGGGAGACGCGCAAGCGCACGCCGGTCGCGCTGATCGACTGCGAGGACGAGCAGTTCGCCGAGCCTCCGCACGAGGAGAGCCCCGAGTCCTGGTCGCCGGTGTGGCAGGCGCTGCTGGTGATCGCCGAGCAGTTGACCGAGCCGGTGAAGGCGGCCGGGCAGCTCACGTTCCCTCGGCTGACGGCGGGCCTGGTGGCGGTGCGGGCGAGCGACTGGAGCGGTCGTACGGACTCCGATCGCATCCGGCGTGAGCTGGTGCGGATCCTGCTGCTGAACGAGCGGGGTTCGCGCTTCGGCATGGCCGGGCGGTGGGCGGCGAAGGTCGCCGCGAAGGTGATCGCCGCCGCGAGCGGAGGCGGCCCGTTCGTCGCGGCGACCGTCGAGGCCACCCTGGAGGCGCTGTCCGAGGGCGTCACCGGGCGCCGGGAGCAGCGGCCGTCCACCTGGTACCGCACGTATCCGAACGCGGGCGGCAACGCCAAGCGCGGTCTGCTGCTGCTCGCCGGGAACTTCCGGGCCGGCGGCACCTCGCGGGAACACGCCGAGCGGTGGCTGGTGCGGGCGCTGCTCGCCGACCTGGCCGAGGGGTACACGGGCCTGGGCTCGCACCTCACGCGGCTGGGCCGGCCGCTGGTGCTGCTGGACAACGTGCGGGGCGGGCCGGGTCCCGGGCTGCTGGACGCGGTGCTGCGGGACCGGTCCGAGGGGGGCGCGGACCAGGTGGTGTTCATCGCGACCGTACGCGGCACGGAACTCGCGGTCCTGCGGGACGCCGTACGGCGGGAGCTGCCCGCGGTGGCGCGGACCACGGAGTGGGAGCCGGGCGCCTCGCCGTCCTCGCGAGCGCTGCTGGTACCGCTGCCGCCGCTGTCGCCGGACGACACCCTGCACATCGTGGGCGCGGTGTGCGACGACGTCGAGGTGCCGCCGCAGCTCCCCCACGCGATCCACCGGCTGACCGGCGGCAACCCGCTCGGCATCGTGCTGGTCGCGACCGCCGCGAAGCAGTACCCGGGCCGGGCCGCCTCCCTGGGCAGGCTGCTCACCGCGCGGATCACGGTGGAGGAGGACCAGGACGAGGGCCGTCCCGCCTACGGCGAACTGCTGGACCGGCTGGTCCCGGCCGACCGGCTCGACGAGCTGACGGTGCTGGCCGCGGCCCACGACCACGACTCGGCGGTCGCGCTGGCCACCGCCCAACTCCCGGACGACTTCGGCTCCTCGGGCGTACGGTCGCTGCGGGTGCGGCTCGCCGCGGAGGGGCTGCCCGCCGAGCCGGGCCACTTCGTGGGCGACCCCTTCGTGCGCGCCCTGCTGCTGCTCCGGCTGCACCACCGCAACGCGGACCACGCCAAGTGGCGCGAGGTGCACGAGACGCTGATCCGGCACTACACGGACGACGGGGAGGACGGCGACGGCGGGTCGGCCCGTGCCCGCTACCGCCTCCACCACGAGCTCGCCCTGGGCGACACGGCGGGCGCGGTGGCCCATCTGCGCGACACCTTCCACGGCGTGGACACCCGCACCTGGCTGGACACCCTGCGCTTCCTCGCCTCGGCGCCCTACTTCCACGCGCACGACGCCGAGGGCCGGGACTTCGCCGGCCACGACGACCGGCGGGCGGCGATCGCACTGGGGCGCACGGACGCCGGCCAACAACCACCGGCCGGCGTCGACGCCCTCTTCCACCTGCGGATACGGCGACTGCTGCACGCCGTCTGGCAGGTGGCCGACCCGCTGGTGCCGCCCGATCCGAAGGTGTGCGACCGGCTGCGGTTCGAGCTGCTGCAACTGTCCGACCTGCGGCCCGCGGGCGGGGCACTGCTGTTCACGGCGTCACGGACCTGGCCGCGGGACGCCCGCGCCGGGCGGCCGTTGCGCACGCCGGATGAGGACGAGTCCGACGACCGGGACGGGGAGGCGTGATGGGAAGCCGTGCTGTGCGGTGGCTGCGCGACGTGTGGCAGATCCGCCTCTACCGCTATGCCGCGTTGCTCGTGGCGGCCGCGCTGGTGGCGGGCGGGTTCTTCGGCGTCAGGGCGCTCGCCCGGGAGGACCGCTCGTGCGGCGCCGGGGTGGAACGGCCGGAGGGCGGCACCGAGTGCGTGGGCGTCGCGACGGGGGCGTACGACTTCGGGCAGGGCCGCCTGCGGGACGTGGTGCGGGCGATCGGCCGGGAGAACGACCGGCTCCGGCCCGGCAGTTATGTGACGGTCGCGGTGATGCTGCCGTACACCGCGACCAACCCGTCCACGGTGAGCGACATCCTGCACGAGGCGCAGGGCGCGTATCTCGCGCAGTGGCAGGCCAACCACGACTCCAACGGGCAGGCACCGGCGATCCGGCTGGTGCTCGCCAATCCGGGGGCGACCGGCGAGCACTGGCAGCACACGGTGGACCAGCTGGAGCGGATGGCGAAGGGCGCCGACCGGCTGCGCGCGGTCGTGGGGGTCGGCATGAGCACCGACAACAACAAGGCGGCCGTGCGGGAGCTGACCCGGCGCGGGATCCCGGTGGTCGGCAGCTCCATCACCGCCGACGACCTCGCCAACGGCCACCGGGGCACGGACCCGTTCCCCGGGCTCGCCCGGGTCTCCCCCACCAACACCGACCAGGCCCGCGCGCTCGCCTCCTTCGCGAAGGTGTCGGCGGGCAGGGCACTGCTCGTGTACGACAAGCCGGGCGACCCGTACACGCGGACGCTGCAGACGTCGTTCGCGAAGCTGATCGAGGGCTCGCCGTACGAGCCGCAGCCGTTCACGCCGCCGGACGACCGCAGTCAGGAGGGGACGACGGCGAACACGTTCCGGCAGATCACCCACCTGGTGTGCGACACGTCCCCGGAGACCGACACGATCCTGTTCGCGGGCCGGCACACCCAGTTGCGGCAGTTCATCAACGCGCTGGGGCAGCGTGGCTGCCAGGAGCGGAGGTTCACGCTGCTCACGGGGGACGAGGGTTCGTACCTGACCCATGAGAAGGACCTGGACCGCGGTGCCCTCAAGCGCAACCTCTCCGTCCGCTACACCTCTCTCGCACATCCGGACGCCTGGCTGAAGGACAGGGCGAGGACCGGCGGCTCGGCGACGGACACGCGGGCCCTGACCGCGCTGCTGGCGCGTGCCGAGCGTGAGCCGGTCGGGCCGCTCGGCGCGGTCGGTCTGGACGACGGGCAGCTGATCATCGGGTACGACGCCACGATGCTCGCGGTCCACGGCATCCGCGAGGCCACCCCCGACGGCAAGGTGGTCGCGCCGCTCGCGGACGTCGGCCTGCAGTGGCCGCAGGTCAAGGGCTCACTGCGGGTGAACGGCGTGAGCGGCTGGATCTGCCTGGACGTGCACGGCAATCCGTACGACAAGGCCGTCCCGGTCGTCGAACTAACCGCCGAGGGCGGCTCCCGCTTCGTCCGCATCGCCTGGCCGGAGGGCAGGCCCCCGGCGAAGGAGTGCCTGCCGCCGTCCTGACGGGTCCCGCGCCGCGCTACACGCCGGCGTACGAGTGCTTGCCGCTCACGAAGATGTTGACGCCGTAGTAGTTGAACAGCCAGCAGCCGAAGGCGATCATCGCGAGGTAGGCGGCCTTGCGGCCCTTCCAGCCGGCGGTGGCGCGGGCGTGCAGGTAGCAGGCGTAGGCGACCCAGGTGATGAAGGACCAGGTCTCCTTGGGGTCCCAGTTCCAGTAGCGGCCCCAGGCGTCGCCCGCCCAGATGGCGCCCGCGATGATCGTGAACGTCCACAGCGGGAAGACGGCCGCGTTGACGCGGTAGGCGAACTTGTCCAGGGAGGCGGAGGACGGCAGCCGGTCCAGGACCGAGTTGGCGAACGTGCCGGGCTTGCCGCCGGTCGCGAGCTTGTTCTCGTAGCTGTCCTTGAAGAGGTACAGGATCGTGGCGACCGCGCCGACGTAGAACACCGCGCCGCAGAAGATCGCGGTGGAGACGTGGATGTACAGCCAGTACGAGTGCAGGGCCGGGACCAGCTGGTCGCTCGCCGTGTACAGGACGGTGACGGCGAGGCCGAGGTCGAGCAGGACCGTGGTGATCAGGAACAGGCCGAGCCAGCGGATGTTCTTCTTCAGCGCCAGCAGGCCGAGATACACGCCGACGGCGACCGTGGAGAACGTGATGTTGAACTCGTACATGTTGCCCCACGGCGCCCGTTCCACCGAGGCCGCGCGGGCGATCACGCCGCCCAGCTCGATCAGGAAGGCGAGCACGGTGAGGGAGATGGCGATCCGGCCGTAGAGGTCGCCCTGCTCGTCGCCGCCGTGCGCGCCCGGACCGTCGGGCACGTCACGCGCGCCGGCCGCGGACCGGACGACGACCTTCGGCCGCTCGAGGACGGCGGTGCCGCCGTTGTTCTGCACGGTGACGGCGGGCGCCTTCGCCTTGGTCTTCGCGTCGGCGGTGAGCGCGGCGGCCGTACGGCCGACCTTGCTGCGGCTGCCGAAGACCCATTCGGCCATGTACGCGAAGAAGGCCAGGGTGTAGACGGCCATCGACGAGTAGATCAGCGTGTTGCTGATGTTCGCGAGGTTCTCGTTGGTGGCGGCGGCCAGATCGGTTGCGGCGGCGAGAGTCACTGCTGCTCAGCCCCTTCGGCAGGTACGACTTGGGGGTCGGGGGAATCTGAAGGATCTGCGGAGTCGTCGGGGTCGGCTGCCCCGGGCGCCGCCTGGTCGTACAGGATCCCGGCGAGGTCGCCGAGCTCCTCGGGCACCTTGGCGGACTCGCTGCGGCCGAGCCCGGCCATCTCGACGACGGTGACGCCGTCGGCGCCCTTCACCGCGCGCACCCACACCCGGCGGCGCTGGATGAACAGGGAGGCGGCGAGGCCGAAGATCGCGGTGAGGGCCCCTGCGAGGGCCCAGCCGCTGCCGGGTTCCTGGACGATCTGGAAGTTCGCCCACTCCTTGGTGCCGTCGTAGGTGATCGAGCCGGCGCCGTTCGGGAGCTTCATGGTCTCGCCGGGCGTCAGGTTGTCCCTGAGGGTGGCGCCCTTGGCGTCCTTGAAGGTCTTCATGTGCGTCTTGTCGAGCTGGTACACGCTCTGCGGGATGCCCGAGTCGACGCCCAGGTCGCCGTGGTACGGCTGCAGGTTCATCACCGGGTTCAGCAGGGCCGGGAACTGCGAGGCGACCTCGTTGCCCTTGACGTAGGTCGGCAGGAAGAAGGCCTGGAAGGCGAGCTGTTCGCTGACGCCCTTGGCGTTCTTGTAGCCGTCGAGGACCTTGATGACGCCGGAGGAGGTGACGTTGGAGTCGAGCGGGAGCAGTGGCACGGCGTCGCTGTACACGACCCTGCCCTTGCCGTCGCGGACGGTGACCTCGGGGGCGTAGCCGTGGGCGGTCAGATAGATTTTCGCGTCGCCGATCTCCAGCGGGTGGTTGACCTTGACGAGGGTCTTCCGGTCCTTGCCGTAGGCGCCCTCGCTGTACGTGATGGCGGCCTGGTAGGTGCGCGGGGTGCCCTTGTTGGGGCCGGAGGTCTCGTAGGTGCCGGTGAACTTGTTCAGGTTGAAGCTGAACGGCACCAGGTCGTCGCTGCTGAAGAGGTTGCCGGACTTGAAGTCGTCGTAGGAGATGAGGGTGTTGGAGAAGCCGTCGCCGTCGCCCTCGACGACCAGCTTGTTGCCCTCGGACTTGTACAGCTGGCCCCAGGCGAAGGCGACCAGCATCACGATCAGCGCGATGTGGAAGGCGAGGTTGCCGACCTCGCGCAGGTAGCCCTTCTCGCCGGCGACGGCGTCACCGGCGAGGTGCGCGCGGAAGCGGCGCTTCTTCAGCAGGGTGAGCGCGGCCTCGCGGACCTGCTCCGGCTCGGCCTCGGTGCGCCAGGTCGTGTACGCGGGCAGCCGGGTCAGACGCTTGGGCGCGCCCGGCGGACGGCTGCGCAGCTGGCCCACGAACTGCCAGGTGCGGGGCACGATGCAGCCGATGAGGGAGACGAACAGCAGGATGTAGATCGCGGAGAACCACACCGAGCCGTAGACGTTGAAGAGGCCGAGCTTGTCGTAGATCGGCGCGAGGGTGGAGTGGCTCTTCTCGAAGTCGGCGACCTTGGTGGCGTCCTGGCCGGTCTGCGGGATCAGCGAGCCGGGGATCGCGCCGAGCGCGAGCAGCAGCAGGAGCAGCAGGGCGACCCGCATGGAGGTGAGCTGGCGCCAGAACCAGCGGGCCCAGCCGATGACACCGAGGCCCGGCACGTTGGCCAGGCTCTCGACGGGCGCGGTGGACAGCTGGGAGCCGGCGGCGCCGAGGTCCTGGTCGTCGGGGGCGGCCGGGGTCTGCTCGCCGGTGGTCGTCTTGCTCATGGATCAGATCCCCACAGTGAAGCCGTTGGACCAGGACTGCATGTCCTGTACGAGGGCGTCCCACGCGCCGGTCAGCAACAGCAGACCGGTCACGATCATCATCGTGCCGCCGACGCGCATCACCCAGACATAGTGGCGCTTGATCCAGCCGAAGGCACCGAGCGCCTTGCGGAAGGCGACCGCGGCGAGCACGAAGGGCAGGCCGAGGCCCAGGCAGTAGGCGACGGTGAGCAGGGCGCCGCGGCCCGCGCTCGACTGCTGCGCGGAGAGGGCCAGTACGGAAGCGAGGGTCGGGCCGATGCACGGGGTCCAGCCGATGCCGAACAGCGCGCCCAGGAGAGGGGCTCCGACCAGGCCGACGGTCGGCTTGTTGTGGAAGCGGAACTCACGCTGGGTCATCCAGGGCATCAGGCCCATGAAGAAGACGCCCATGAGGATCATGAGCACGCCCAGCACCTTGGACAGGATGCCCTTGTTGTCCTGGAGGGTGTCCCCGAAGAAGCCGAACAGAGCGCCACTGGAGACGAACACGGCGGTGAAGCCGAGGACGAACAGGGAGGCGCCCGCCACCATCCGGCCGCGCCGGGCCTCGGCCAGGTCGGTGCCGGTGACGCCGGTCACGTACGACAGGTAGCCGGGGACCAGGGGCAGGACACACGGGGAGAAGAAGGAGACGAGGCCGCCGAGCAGCGCGATGGGGAGGGCCACGAGCAGGGCGCCGTTGAGCACCGTGTCGTTGTAGCCGTCCGCGGCGAGCGTGGTGAGCGAGCTCACGTCACTTCTCCGCGAGGACCGGGTCGATCATCGAGCGCAGCTTGTCCTCGCTGAGCGCGGCCAGCGAGCGGGCCGCGATCTTCCCCTCGCGGTCCAGGACGAGCGTGGAGGGAATCGCCTGCGGGTTGAGCGTGCCCTTCTTGAAGCGGAGCATCAGCTTGCCGGTGGGGTCGTACAGGCTGGGGTAGGTGACGCCCTGCTGCTTCTCGAAGGCGAGGGCGTTGCTGGTCTTGGTGTCACGGGTGTTGATGCCGACGAACTGGACGCCCTTGTCCTTGAGGTCCTTGTAGACCTTCTCGAAGTTGGGCGCCTCGGCGCGGCACGGGGAGCACCAGGAGCCCCACACGTTCAGGACGACGACCTTGCCCTTGAAGGAGGCGACGTCGAGCTGTCCGCCCGCGATGGTCTTGCCGGACAGGTCCGGGGCCTGGGCCCGTTCCCCCTTCTTGGCGGTGGAGATGCCGTCCTTGCCCATGACGAAGTTGGTGTCCCCGCCTCCGCCGGACGTACCGCCCGAACTGCACGCGGAAAGGGTCAGCGCGGTGACCGCGGCACCCGCCCCGAGCAGGGCGGCGCGGCGCGAGCGGATCCAACTGGTCGAGCTCAGGGGGGCGCGGCTGGCGGCACTCATGTGAAAAGTTTCGCATGCCCGTTCTGGGGATCTTGCGCACCCCCCTTGCGGGCGGAAACCCGCATTTCAGGCGGCGTTCGAGGAGCCTGTCGCGGGGGTCTTCGGGGTCTCCTGGAGGAACGTCTTCCAGCCCCCGGCCGGCTGCTGCCCGACCCCGAGCGTGCGCAGCTTGTCCAGCACCTCGGGCTTCTGCACATCGATCCAGTCCACGAACTGCCGGAAGGAGACCATCCGTACGTCCGCGCCCTTCTCCTTCTCGCGCGCGATGTGCTTGAAGGCCTCCTCGACGGCGTCCATGTAGATGCCGCCGTTCCACTGTTCGAAGTGGTTGCCGACGAAGAAGGGTGCACGGTTTGTCTCATATGCCCGCTTGAAGCCTGATATGTACGCCTGGGCCGACTGCTTGCGCCAGCCCGGGTAGTTGGCGGGCGGCGCCTTCGTCGAGTTGATCGACTGGTTGGCGAGCATGTTGTAGTCCATCGAGAGGACCTCGAAACCGCGTCCGGGGAAAGGTATCTGCTGCAACGGCAGGTCCCAGATCCCCTGCTTCTTCTGCGGCCAGACCTGGGTGCCGCCGGAGGAGGAGGCGTCGTAGCGCCAGCCGAGGGCCTTGGCGGTGGGCAGCAGGTTGCTCTGGCCGAGGAGGCAGGGCGTGCGGGCGCCGACGAGTTCCTTGTCGTAGTCGAAGGGCAGGGACGGCATGTCGGTCCAGCCGGTGTTGGTGCGCCACTCCTTGACGAAGGACTTCGCCTGGTCGATCTCGCTGCGCCACTGCTTCGGCGTCCAGTTGCCGACGGTCCCGCTCCCGGAACAGAAGTGCCCGTTGAAGTGCGTGCCTATCTCGTGCCCTTCGAGCCAGGCCCGGCGGATGTTGGTCAGCGTCATCTTCACGTGCTCGTCGGTGAGGTAGCCGATGTCGGAGGCGCCGCGCGGGTTGTTCGGCGGGTCGTAGAGCCGCTTCTTCGACTCGGGCAGCAGGTACAGCCCGGAGAGGAAGAAGGTCATGCTCGCGCCGTGCTCCTTGGCGAGGTCCAGGAAGCGCGGGAAGAGACCGTTGCCGACCTCGCCCGCGCCGTCCCAGGAGAAGATGACGAACTGCGGGGGCTCCTGACCGGGCTCCAGCGGCACCGGCTTGTCGGGCTGGTGGGGCTGCTTGCCGGTGAAGGAGGTGGAGCCGTCGCCGATGGGGCGGGC
Source organism: Streptomyces sp. NPDC048751 (assembly GCF_043198595.1). Taxonomy (NCBI): domain Bacteria; kingdom Bacillati; phylum Actinomycetota; class Actinomycetes; order Kitasatosporales; family Streptomycetaceae; genus Streptomyces; species Streptomyces sp. NPDC048751. The sequence goes on along the minus strand of NZ_JBICUX010000024.1, from coordinate 57,871 downwards.
GGTGGGCTTCGGGCTCCCGGAAGGCTTGCCGGAACGGTCCTTCCCGGAACCGGCACCGTGCGACGAACCGTCTGACGACGTGAGGCCGCCGCACCCCGCGAGTCCGGCGGCGGCCGCGGCGCCCGCGCCGAGTCCGAGCATCCCCCTGCGGGTGAGAGCGCGCATTGCTTCCCCAATTCGTACGTCCTCTGGTGGTCACCCACTCAGAGGACGTGACGAAGGGGGAGGTTCCCCGCGATCACCCCAAGTTCGCAATATTTGTCACGAACGTGTCATAGAGCCGAGGGAGTCACTCCGGTCACGCCCCGAAGGCCTTGCCCTGCCCCTTGACCGGCTTGGCGCCGGCGAGGAGGTGGGCGGGGACGAGGTCGCGGGCGGGCTCGGTGTAACCCACGGACACGATCTTGTCACCCTGGTACGTGAACGTCGTCAGCGAGGCCAGCGTGCACTGCCGCTTGCGCGGGTCGTGCCACAGCCGGCGCCGCTCGACGTACGACCGCACGATCCAGATCGGGAGCTGATGGCTGACCAGCACCGCCTCGTGCCCGCGGGCCGCGTCCTTCGCCGCGTCCAGCGCCCCCTTCATACGGACGACCTGGTCGACGTACGGCTCGCCCCACGACGGCTTGAAGGGGTTCACGAGGTGCTTCCAGTTGCCGGGATTGCGCAGCGCGCCGTCCCCGACGCCGAACGTCTTGCCCTGGAAGACGTTCTCGGCCTCCAGGAGCCGCTCGTCCGTGGCGAGGTCCAGGCCGTGCGCCTTGGCGATCGGCGTCGCGGTCTCCTGGGCGCGCTCCAGCGGGGAGGCGACGACGTAGGTCACATCGCGGGAGGAGAGGTGCTCGGCGACCCGGTCGGCCATCTGCCGTCCGAGCTCGGAGAGGTGGTACCCGGCGAGCCGGCCGTACAGGATCCCGTCGGGGTTGGCCACCTCGCCGTGGCGCATGAGGTGGACGACGGTGATGTCCTCGTTGCTGGTCATGCTGCTGTGGCCTCCGCAGCCGCTCGGGCCGCCGCCGGGAGGGCGTCGGCGATCCGCTGGATGGCCCGTTCGTCGTGGGCCGTGGAAACGAACCAGGACTCGAAGGACGACGGCGGCAGGTAGACGCCGTTCGCCAGCAGCGAGTGGAAGAAGGCGGTGAAGCGGAACGACTCCTGCGCCTTGGCGTCCTCGTACGTGCGCACCGCGCGGTCCGTGAAGAAGACGGAGAACATGTTGGAGGCGCTCTGCACGGTGTGCGCGACGCTCTCCTTGGTGAGCGCCTCGGACACCAGCGCCTGGATCTGCTCCGACACGGCGTTGACCTTGGCGTACGCGGCGTCGTCGAGGAGGCGCAGCTGGGCGAGCCCGGCGGCGGTGGCGATCGGGTTCCCGGAGAGGGTGCCTGCCTGGTAGACGGGCCCGGCGGGCGCGAGGTGCGCCATCACGTCGGCACGACCGCCGAAGGCGGCCGCGGGGAAGCCGCCGCCCATGACCTTGCCGAAGGTCATCAGGTCGGGCTCGACCCCGTCGATCCCGTACCAGCCGGCGCGGCTGGTGCGGAACCCGGTCATGACCTCGTCGGAGATGAAGAGCGCGCCGTTGGCCCGGCAGGCGTCCTTGAGTCCCTGGTTGAATCCGGGCAGCGGCGGTACGACGCCCATGTTGCCGGGCGAGGCCTCGGTGATCACGCAGGCGATCTCACCGGGGTGCCGGTGGAAGGCCTCCTGCACGGCCTCCAGGTCGTTGTACGGCAGCACGATGGTGTCGCCGGCCTGGGCGCCGGTGACGCCCGGGGTGTCGGGAAGCGCGAAGGTGGCGACACCGCTGCCCGCGGCGGCGAGGAGCGAGTCGACGTGGCCGTGGTAGCAACCGGCGAACTTGATCACCTTGGACCGCCGGGTGAACCCGCGGGCGAGCCGGATCGCCGACATGGTGGCCTCGGTCCCGCTGGAGACGAGCCGCACCTGCTCCACGGGCCCCACCCGCGCGACGATCTCCTCGGCGAGCGCGACCTCGCCCTCACCGGGCGTACCGAACGAGGTGCCGCGGGAGACGGCGTCCTGCACGGCGGCGATCACGTCGGGGTGCGAGTGCCCGAGGATCATGGGCCCCCACGAGCAGACGAGATCGACGTACTCACGACCGTCCGCGTCCGTCAGGTACGGACCGGTACCGGACACCATGAACCGGGGTGTTCCGCCCACGGCGCGGAAGGCCCGCACCGGGGAGTTCACGCCACCCGGCGTGACGGCGGCCGCACGGTCGAACAGTGCCTGCGAGACAGGCGCATCGTATGAATAAGGCAGTTCGCTCATGACCTGCGACTTCTCCGACCTCTCGGACTCCGGTTGCCATGTGACTACCTCAGGGTAGGCCAGGGGGCGCGGCGGGCAGGGGGGCGCGGGCCCGGGGCCGCCGGGAGGCACCGCCGAGCCCCCCGGCGGTCCTTGCTGAACCGGCGCACAGTCCGCATAACGTGGTGCGCGACCCGGGGCCCGCCATGATCTGCGAGACTGAGACCTGATACACGCAGCTCAACCGGGCCCTGGTGTACAGAACCTTGCACCATGGCGCGTTCAGGGCTGCAAAGATCCTGCGGACAGGTGTTTCAACGCACGTTTCGGCGGGCGACCGTGGGGGAGGTCACTGACACGATGATCGGGTTGCGCGGCGGGGGCCACGCGTCCTAAAAAAGCAGTCGGGTGGAGATATGCATCGCGGTGGCGGACTGGGCGAGGGGACTGACGATCTGGGTCCTCGACGTGCCCGGCGGGGAAGGCACCGACGCGACGCGGAGGACACGACCGAAGCACGTCAGGCACACGGTGTACCGAGTGAGTCCGAGCGGCTCGACCGACGGGTCGACCAGCTGGGAGCGGGGAGCAGGAATGGTGGTCGGGTGGGGGTGACGTACAAGTACTTCGGCGCGCCCGACGGCGCGACCGCGGCCCGCGTCCCGATCTCGATGCGCCCCGAGGAACTCGGCGGCGACGAGCTGGGCATGAACGGCATGTTCACCAAGATCAAGCCGGAGACGATGGCGGCGATGGTGCTGACCGGCATCGAAGGCGTGCCCCTGCACAAGGTGCCACCCCTCGAACTGGTCGTCCTGCACCCCGACTACGCCGTCGTCAAACTCCCCATGACCGTGGTCGACCCACTCCGCGACATCGGCGAGGAGGCGGTGGGCGCGGCGGCGTTCATCTGGTCGACGGTGCCGGACCGGGGCGGGCCCCGGGACGCGTTCAACGTGTACCAGCTGCTGCACGAGTGGCAGGACTTCTCACATCGGCTGCATGAGGCGGGGCATCAGCCTTATTGCCTGGTTTGGCCCTGAGCTGGGTTTTTCGGGTAGCGGGCGGGGTTTTCGGGCCCCGCCCTTGTCATGTGCTGGGAGTGACCCCGCTGGGCTTGCGGAAGGTCACGGACGCACCAGCACCCTCAGGGCCTCGCGGTCGTTCATCGCCCGGTAGCCGTCGGCGATGTCCTCCAGGGCGAGCGTGCGGTCGAAGACGCGGCCGGGCCGGATCCCGCCGTCGAGGATGTGCGGCATCAGCTCCTCGATGTAGGCGCGGGCGGGGGCGACGCCTCCGGTGAGGGTGATGTTGCGCAGGAAGTCGCCGAACCCGAACGGCACGTCGGTGAACTGCGGGGCGCCTACGCGGCTGACCGTGCCGCCGTCGCGGACCACGCCGAAGCTCTGCACAATCGCGTCCTTCAGGCCCACGCACTCCAGAACCTTGCGGGTGCCCTCGCCGCCGGTCTGCTCCCGCACCCGGGCGATGCCCTCCTCGCCGCGTTCGGCGACCACGTCCGTGGCTCCGAGGTCGCGGCCCAGGTCGGTGCGCACCTGATGGCGGCCCATGAGGATGATCTGCTCGGCGCCCAGCAGCTTGGCCGAGAGCACGGCGGCCAGACCCACCGCGCCGTCGCCGACGACGGTGACGCTGTCGCCGCGGGTCACACCGGCGGTGCGGGCCGCGTGGTAGCTAGGCGCCGTTCCGGTCGGGCTGGAGGCCGCGCACGTGCGCTGGTGGGCGTTCGGCGGCCCCGACGACATCGACAACGGGCTGTGCCTGCGCTCGCTTCACCACAAGCTTTTCGACAAGGGTGTCCTCGGCGTCGGCGTCGGCCATCGGATCCTGGTCTCGCAGCGGTTCGTGGGTCACAGCCCCGCGGCCCGCGAGCACGTCAAAGCACTCGCCGGCCGGCCACTCGTCGGCCCGCAGCCGGGCACGCGGCCGGTCGCGGACGCCCACCGCGACTGGCACAACCGCCAGGTCTTCCACGGCACTTCACGCCCTGCCACTGCCACCTGATCGCCGGGGCGAGAGTCCGGATCACACCTCCCGGATCTCGTGCGTCTTGTTCTACGTTGAAGCGCACGCCCGTCAAGAAGTCGGCGGGATCGCGGCGCGGCCGTGACCGTGCTCGGCGGCGGTGGCTGTCACGGAGGCGGGGATGGAGTCGCAGCAAGGCGACAGCGGGCGAACGGTCTGGTACGGGTCGCAGTTCAGCGGTTGGATGCTCGCTGTCGGGGTGGTCCTGGCGGTCGTGCTCGTCGGGTCCGCGGTGTTCGTCGAGGAGTACCGGGATGTCAGCCTCGTCCTGCTGATGGTGGCGGCGGCGTTCCTCGTGACGGGAGGCATCAAGGTGACCGTCTCCTCCGAAGGCGTCACGGTCGCCTCGGCCCTCGTGCCCTTCCTGCGCCGCCACATCCCGTTGGGCCGGATCGAGCGTGCGTCGGCGCGCTGGACCCGGCCGATGGAGATCGGCGGCTGGGGCTACCGGTGGAAGCCGGGTATGCGGGCCGTGTCTCTGCGGGCGGGCGATGCGCTGTGGTTGGAACTCACCCGTGGGACCCGCTTCGTCATCACCGTCGATGACGCCCGGACGGCAGCCGAACTCGTCAACCATTACTTGCCGTCCCGCCACGAGGACCGCTGAGCACGCATCACCATCCACCCACACCTGTCATCCGCCGGCCGCACGATCCCTCGGGGGAAGCGCCCACACCGACACGGGCTCAGTGCTCATGCCCCTCGCCGGTCTCCCCCGTGGCCGTCGGCCCGTCGGAGCGGACCGTGAACGCGGCGGTGTGGACGCGTCCCTCGTGCTTGAAGTCGAGGAAGAGGCGGTAGGTGCCGCTGCTGGGTGCCGTGGCCATGAACGGGATGTCCGGGCCGGGCCTGGTCGCGCCGTCGCCGGGTTCGCCGCCCGGGTGGACGTGGAGGTAGGCGAGGTCACCGGAGCGCAGGGCGACGAGGTGGCCGTAGGCGCCGAGGTAGGGCTGGAGGTCGGTGACCGGCCTGCCGTCGCGGGAGACCGTGAGCTTCAGTTCGCCGGCCGCGCCCGGGCGCAGCTTGCCGGCCAGTTCGACCTCGTAGCCGTCGGTCTTGGCCGTGGTGCCGGCCGCGGGCAGGCCTTTCGGCTCGTACGGACCCGAAGCCTCCAGGTCCGCGCCGAGGACGAGGTTCTCGGCGCCTTTCCGTGCCGGGGTGAAGTCGGCGAAGACCCGGTAGCCGCCCGCGCGGGGCAGGTTGACGGGGGTGCTCCAGGTTCCGTCGGCGGCGCGGGTGGGGTGCAGGTGGCGGTAGGTATTCAGGTCGCGTGAGGCCAGGATGAGGTGGAGTTCCTTGTCGTGCTCGCGCCGGTATTCGGTGACGGGCTGGCCGTTCCCGTCCCGGACGGCGAAGCGCAGATCGGTCTGCCGCCCCGCTGCGGCCCTCGTGGTCTTGAGGTCGAGGCTGTAGCCGCCCTCGGAGATCCCCAGTCCGCCGACCGCCGGAGTCGACGCGCGCCCCGCGTCGCCCCCACCTCCCTCCGCGGTCGGTGATTTCTCTGTGTGGCCTCCATGGCCCGCGGGCGCCTCCTTGGCGGTGACGGGGTCGAACCCCTGGCCCACGCCGTAGGCGGTGCCGAACGTCGCGGCGAGCGCGGCGGCGAACGCGGTGATCTTCACTCCAGCACGCATGGGTGCCTCCCGGGGAACGGGCCCTCAAGGCTTGGGCGGAGGGCTTCGACGCACTTCACCATACCCCCATGGGGTATGTAGTCAAGCAGGTCCGGCTACTTGCCACTCATACCCCAGGGGGGTATACATGAGTCACGGCGCGGATACCCCCACCCCGTATCCACGCCAGAGACCGTGACCGTTGTCAGGACCGACCGGGAGGAAACCCATGCCTTCGTCTTGCTGCTCCACCACCGTCACCACCACCTACGCCGTCTCCGGCATGACCTGCGGCCACTGCAAGGCCACGCTCACCAAGGTCATCGGCGAACTGGACGGCGTGACCGGTGTCGACGTCGACCTCGACACCGGCCGGGTCACCGTCACGAGCGCCGCCGAGCCGGACGACACGATGATCGCCGAGGTCGTCGACGAGGCCGGCTACGAGCTGACCGGCCGGGCCTGACCCGCACTCCCCCGATGCCACCGGGACCCGCCCGGTCCCGGTGGCCCACCCGTACGAGGAGCAGCAGCCATGACCAGTACGACAACCGGCGCCGAAGTAGAACTCACCATCGGCGGCATGACCTGCGCCTCGTGCGCGGCGCGTATCGAGAAGAAGCTCAACCGCATGGACGGGGTCACCGCCACCGTCAACTACGCCACCGAGAAGGCCAAGGTCAGCTACGAGGGCGACATCTCCGTCGGGGACCTGATCGCCACCGTCGAGGCCACGGGGTACACCGCGCAGGAGCCCGCCCCCGAACGCGCCCGGCCCGAGAGCGGCGACGAACCGTCGGCCGCGGACGACGAACTGCGGCCACTGCGGGAGCGGTTGGTCACGGCGGTGGTGCTGGCGGTGCCGGTCGTCGCGATGGCGATGGTCCCGGCGCTCCAGTTCGAGTACTGGCAGTGGCTGTCCCTGACGCTCGCGGCCCCCGTGGTGACGTACGCGGCCTGGCCCTTCCACAAGGCGGCCTTCACCAACGCGCGGCACGGCGCGGCCACCATGGACACGCTGATCTCGGTCGGCACCTCGGCCGCGTTCCTGTGGTCGCTGTGGGCACTGTTCCTCGGGACCGCGGGCATGCCCGGCATGACCCACCCGTTCGAGCTGACCATCAGCCGGGGCGACGGTGCCGGGAACATCTACCTGGAGGCCGCCGCCGGTGTGACCGCCTTCATCCTGGCCGGGCGGTACTTCGAGGCGCGCTCCAAGCGGAAGGCGGGCGCGGCCCTGAAGGCGCTGCTGGAGCTGGGCGCGAAGGACGTCACCCTGCTGCGCTCCGACGGCGGCGAACAGACCGTAGCCATCGCCGCACTGAAGGTCGGCGACCGCTTCCTCGTACGCCCCGGCGAGAAGATCGCCACCGACGGGACGGTCGTCGAGGGCTCCTCCGCGGTGGACGCCTCCATGCTCACCGGCGAGTCCGTCCCCGTCGAGGTGGCGCCCGGCGACTCGGTCACCGGTGCCACGATCAACGCCGGCGGCCGTCTCGTCGTCGCGGCCACCCGGGTCGGGTCCGACACCCAACTGGCCCGCATGGCCAAGCTGGTCGAGGACGCGCAGAACGGCAAGGCCGCGGCGCAGCGGCTCGCGGACCGGATCTCCGCCGTCTTCGTGCCGATCGTGATCGCCCTCGCGCTGGGCACCCTGGGCTTCTGGCTGGGCAACGGCGCGGGGCTGACGGCCGCCTTCACCGCCGCGGTCGCCGTACTGATCATCGCCTGCCCGTGCGCCCTCGGCCTGGCGACGCCCACCGCGCTCCTGGTCGGCACCGGACGCGGCGCCCAGCTCGGCATCCTCATCAAGGGCCCTGAGGTCCTGGAGTCCACCCGCAAGGTCGACACCATCGTCCTCGACAAGACCGGCACCGTCACCACGGGCCGTATGACCCTGCTGGCGGTCCACCCCGCGGAAGGCACCGACGAGGGCGACGTCCTGCGGCTGGCCGGCGCGTTGGAGCACTCCTCCGAGCATCCGATCGCCCGCGCGGTGGCCGACGGGGCCCTGGCGAAGCTGGGCTCGCTGCCCACGCCCGAGGACTTCGCGAACGTCCCCGGCCTCGGCGTGCAGGGCATCGTCGACGGCCACGCCGTCCTCGTCGGCCGGGAGCGGCTGCTCGCCGACTGGGCCATGGAACTGCCGGAGCGGCTGGCGCAGGCCAGGACGGAAGCCGAGGCAGCCGGTCGTACGGCCATCGCGGTCGCCTGGGACGGTGAGGCGCGGGCGGTCCTGGAAGTGGCCGACGCGGTGAAGGAGACCAGCGCCGAGGCCATCACCCGGCTGCGCGCGCTGGGCCTGAGGCCGATCCTGCTGACCGGCGACAACGAGGCCGTGGCCGCGTCCGTCGCCCGCCAGGTGGGCATCGCGCCCGAGGACGTCATCGCCCAGGTACTGCCGCAGGACAAGGTCGACGTCGTCAAGCGCCTCCAGGACGAGGGCCGTTCGGTCGCGATGGTCGGCGACGGCGTCAACGACGCGGCCGCCCTCGCCCAGGCGGACCTGGGACTGGCCATGGGCACGGGCACGGACGCGGCCATCGAGGCCGGGGACCTGACCCTCGTACGAGGTGACCTGCGCGCCGCGGCCGACGCCATCCGGCTCGCCCGCAGGACTCTCGGCACGATCCGTTCCAACCTGTTCTGGGCCTTCGCCTACAACGTGGCCGCGCTCCCGCTCGCGGCGGCCGGCCTGCTCAACCCGATGATCGCCGGGGCGGCCATGGCCTTCTCGTCGGTCTTCGTCGTCGGCAACTCCCTGCGCCTGCGCTCCTTCCAGGCCACCCGTTGAGCCATCCTCGGGAACGGACGCCGGCCGGGTGCTCACACCCGGCCGGTTACTGGTTACGGTCGTCCGGTGCCCCCCTGCTGGCAGGTCAGTCCCGCCTGACCACGCACAGCGCCCAGATGACGAACCCGTACAGGGCGATCAGGGTGATGGACCAGACCGGGTAGTAGGGGATGGACAGGAAGTTGGCGATGATCAGCAGCGCCGCGATCCCGACTCCGGCGACCCGTGCCCAGGTGGCCACCGCGAACAGGCCGAAGCTCACGAGGAGCGCGATGACGCCGAGAACCAGCTGGATCCAGCCCCAGCTCGTCAGGTCGAACTTGAAGACGTAGTTGGGGGTGCTCACGAAGACGTCGTCGTCGGCGATCGCCATGATGCCCCGGAAGAGGTCGAGGATCCCGGCGACGAACAGCATGACGGCGGCGAACAGCGTGAGACCGGTGGCACCGGCATGGGTGCCTGCCGTCCCGCGGTGCGGTGTGGCGGTGGTGGCCATGGATGCATCTCCGTTCGTGCCTGGGTTGTTGAGCACTGCCTCGGCCGGGTTGTTGAGCACTGCCTCGGCCGCTCGGCCCGATCACGTCTCAGGAGGCGGACTCCGCCGCCTCGAGCGAGGCGATGACCGCCTGCACGGGAAGCCGCCCCGAAGCGACCAGTTCGGCGCCGCCGCGGCGCAGTGCGGCGGCGAAGGGGGCGGCCCACACGTTCTCGTAGATCAGGAGGCCGGCGGAGTTGCCGGGCTCCACGGCGGCGGCCGCCTCCTCCAGGTCGTCCTGGCCGAGCAGGCCGGAGTGGACGCCTTCGAAGACCGCGAGATCGAGATTGCCGTCGCCGGTGAGATCGGCGATCTCCAGGGCGGTCACCGAACCGTCCTCCTCCTTCCTGATGAACACCAGGTCGAGGATCCGGATGAGGCCGCGGTCCACGAGATCGACCAGCAGCGGGAACCCCTCGCCTGTCATCCGGTTGCCGGGAAACTCCACCACGATGTAGTCGATGGGTCCCGTGTCGACGAGTCCCATGTAGTCGCTCTGCTGGCTCACGACTCACCTCTTGTGCTCGTGGGTCCCCCGGATTCCATTGCAGCACCGGACCCGGAAGGGCGCACCCGGGCCCTGAGTAGCCGGGCAAAACAAGCCGGACATACGATGAAATGTCCTTTCGTGTCGACGATGGAACCCCCGCATACGGAACCCCCGCATACGGAACCTCCGAAGGCGGAATCCCACGATGAGCGAATCCCATCCGACCGGCCCCCTCGTACCGCACCGCACCCCGGAGGAACGAGCCGCCTTCGGCAAGGCCGCCCGGTCGACGGCCCCGCGCTCCGGGCATGCCGAGTACACCCCGCCGCCGAAACGCACCGATCCCGTGGACGTCATCGAGACGCAGTCGGCGAAACGGGTACCGGAACTCGTCCCGATTCGCTACGGCAGGATGAGCGAGTCGCCGTTCCGCTTCTATCGCGGAGCCGCCGCCATCATGGCCGCGGACCTCGCCGACACTCCTCGCAGCGGTATTCGCGTCCAGTTGTGCGGCGACGCCCACATGCTGAACTTCCGGCTGCTGGCCTCTCCCGAACGCCGTCTGATGTTCGACATCAACGACTTCGACGAGACGCTGCCGGGCCCGTGGGAGTGGGACGTCAAGCGACTGTCGGCGAGCCTGGTCATCGCGGGCCGGGCGAACGGCTTCAGCGGCAAGGAACGGACCTCCGTGGTGCGGGCGGCCGTACGGTCGTACCGCGAGCGCATGCGGACGTTCGCCGGGATGGGCAATCTCGCCGTCTGGTACACCCGCTTCGACGCGGACGAGCTCCAGAAGCAGTTCGCGCCGACCCTCCACGCCGGGGACCGCGACCGCTGGGACCAGGCCCGGGAACGGGCCCGCGCGCACGACACCCTCCAGGCCTTCGACAAACTCACCCACGTCGCCGACGGACAGCGCCTGATCACCCCCGACCCGCCGCTCCTGGTACGGCTCGCGGACCTGCTCCCCGGCGCCGAGGCGGGCACGCTGGAGAAGGAGATCAGCCGGCTGATCGCGGGGTACGGCCGGACCCTGCCGTCCGACCGGCGCTTCCTGCTGGAGAGCTACCGGATCGCCGACGTCGCACGCAAGGTCGTCGGGGTGGGCAGCGTGGGGACCCGCTGCTGGATCGTGCTGCTGCTGGGCAGGGACGACGCGGACCCGCTCTTCCTCCAGGCCAAGGAGGCCGACGACTCGGTACTGGCGCCCTACGCCGGCGCGAGCACCTTCACCACTCAGGGCGAGCGTGTCGTCGCGGGCCAGCGGCTGATGCAGGCCACCAGCGACATCTTCCTGGGCTGGGAACGCGTCCACGGCATCGACGGTCGCCTCCGGGACTTCTACGTACGGCAGTTGCGGGACTGGAAGGGCATCGCGGTGCCCGAGAGCATGTCACCGAGGCGGATGGCGCTCTTCGCCGAACTGTGCGGCGCCACCCTGGCCCGCGCCCACGCCCGGTCCGGCGACCGGATCGCGATCGCCGCCTACCTGGGCTCCGGCGACGTCTTCGACCGTGCCCTGGTGACGTTCGCCGAGCTGTACGCGGACCAGAACGAGAAGGACCACCAGGCACTGCTCGACGCGATCGAGACGGGCCGGGTCACGGCCGAAGCGGCCTGAGGGGTCCTTGAGCCGGGCGGCCGCTCCTCGCGGCTACTCCTCGATCGTCGCCACCGATTCGACGCCCGCCTGCCGCAGCGTCCGCTGGACGGGGCGGCGGGCGCCGCGCACCGTGAGCGCGGCCGGTTCCGGCGCACGGGTCGCCGCACGCATCAGGGCGAAGGCGCACGAGAGGTCGAGCCGTTCCAGACCGCTCATGTCCAGCGTCCAGGCATCGGCCTGTTCCAGTCGCCGGTCGAGAAGCAGTATTTCCAGCTCGGACAGCGTGTGTGCGTCCAGGACACCGGTGAAGGCCAGAACCGCGTGCCCTCCGTCGACCTCGGCGATCCTCACCGCCCCCGTCCCGGCCCGCACGGGGTGTTCGTCTGCCACGGCGACCTCCTCGGCAGCCAGTGCAACGGTGTAGCCCCCATTCTCCACGCCCGGCCCGCCGGCCCGCTCACCGAGGACCGGGAGTTCCGCCCTAACCGCGCGCCCCCGGCTCCCCGCCCACCGTGAACCCGATCACCGTCCCGCCGCCCTCCCGCCGGAAGGCGAACGGCGCTCCCCCATGGGCCAGCGCCACCTCCCGCACGATGGACAGGCCGAGGCCGGAGCCGGGCAGGGAGCGGGCGTCGGCGGCGCGGTAGAAGCGGTCGAAGACGCGGACCAGGTCGGACTCCGCGATGCCGGGCCCGCGGTCCAGGACCTCGACACGGACCGCGGCCCCGGGGGCGTCGAGACCGGTCACCGCGATCTCGACGGGAAACGTACCCTCGCGGTCGAACTTCGACGCGTTCTCCACCAGGTTCGACACCGCCCGCGTCAGCATCGCCGGCCGTCCGTCCGTCGTGGTGTCGCCGCTCGTGCGGAGCACGATCTCCCGCCCGGTACGGCGGCGGGCGAGGCCCGCGACCTCCTCGGCGATGTCGGCGAGGTCGACCCGCCGCGGCACCTCCGTGTCGGACTGCCCGGCCGCGAGGTCGACGAGCTCGTTGACCAGGTCGGTCAGCTCGCGGGCCTCCTGGGTGAGGTCGGCGACCAGGTCCTCACGGGTCTCCGGGGGCAGCTCGTCGATGCGCCGCAGCAGCGAGATGTTCGTCCGCAGCGAGGTCAGCGGCGTCCGCAGCTCGTGTCCCGCGTCCTGCACCAGGCGGCGCTGGTCCTCCTCCGACTGGGCGAGGCGGCCGAGCATGTGGTCGAAGGCCCGGCCGAGGCGGCCCACCTCGTCGTAGCCGGTGACGGGGACGTCGATACCGAGCCGACGGGTGCGCGCCACGTCCTCGGCGGCCGAGGTCAGGACGATCAGGCGCCGGGTGATGCGCCGGGCCAGCCACCAGCCGACCAGGCCCGCGGCGACCACCACCGCGATCATCAGCACCAGGGTCCGCTGCTGGAGCGCCCGCAGCAGGTCCTCGGTGTCGCTGAACTCCTGCGCCACCTGCACCGCGCCCCGCCCCCCGCCGAGCGAGACGGTCGCGACCCGGTAGATGTCGCTGCCGACGTCGACGTCCTTGTGCTCGGCCAGCCGCCCCGCGCTCGTGTCGGCCGCGATCCTCCGGTCGTCGACGGTCACGGGCAGCCCCGGGCTGCCCGGGTCGACCACCCCGCCGTCGGGGCCCAGCACCTGCACGTCGGTGCGGGCCGGGCGGACGAGGTCGTGGCCCGGGGCGGAGGAGGAGAAGTCGTCGGAGGTCATCCGGTGCTGGCGCACCTCGTCCCGCAGATCCTGCACGACCTCGTCGAAGACGGACTGCTGGTCCACGCGCACCAGCCGGGCGGCCGCGCTGTAGGACAGGATGCCGACGAGGACGGTGACGGCGGCGGTGACGGCCGCGAAGGACACCGCGAAGGTGGTGCGCAGGGAGACGAGGTGGGCCCGCCGTCTCGCCGACAGCCGCCCGAGGCGGCCCACTCAGTCCTCCCGCAGCACGTAACCCACGCCCCGCACGGTGTGGATCAGCTGCGGTGCGCCGGGCTGGTCGAGCTTGCGGCGCAGGTAGCCGACGTACACGGCGAGGTTCTTGGAGCCGGGGCCGAAGTCGTAACCCCAGATCCGGTCGTAGATGGTGGAGTGGTCGAGGACGATGCCCGCGTTGCGGACCAGCAGTTCCAGGAGCTCGAACTCCGTGCGGGTCAGCTCCAGCTCACGGCCACCGCGCCAGGCCCGCCGCGCCTGCGGGTCCATGCGCAGCCCGGCGGCCTCGACGTGACGGCCGGCCGGGAGAGGCTCCCTGTGGGCCTCGGGGGTGACGGCCTCACCGGCGGAGCCGCCGACGCCGACCGAGTTCGTGGCGCTGCCGGAGCCGACCGGGCTGGTACGGCGCAGCAGGGCGCGCAGGCGGGCGAACACCTCCTCCACGTCGAACGGCTTGACCACGTAGTCGTCGGCGCCCGCGTCCAGACCGGCGATACGGTCCGCGGTCTCCACCAGTGCCGTGAGCATGAGGATCGGCGTGCGGTCGCCCTCGGCGCGCAGCACCCGGCAGACCTGGAGGCCGTCGATGCCGGGCATCATCACGTCGAGGACGAGCACGTCCGGCGGGGTCTTGTGGGCGTGCGCCAGCGCCTCCACGCCGTCGGCGACCGCGGTGACCCGGTAGCCCTCCAGCGTCAGGGCCCGTTCCAGGGCGTGACGGATGGCGCGGTCGTCTTCGGCGAGGAGCACTGTCTGGGGCACGCCCCCAGTGTGCCCCGGCCTGCGACGGTACGGCCGGGGCGAGGGCTACTGCGACCACCCTTTTTACCGGCCTCTCACCGTCCGGAAGCCAACCCGATCCGGCCCCCCTACCGTCTTCTCACCCCGTGGGCCGCAGCGCGGCGAGCTGCTCGGCGAACGGTACGACCTCCAGGTCGGCGGCGCCCTTGGCGGGCCGGGCCGCGGACAGCCCCGTCATCAGCCCCGCCAGTTCCCCGGCCGCCCGCTCGATCCGCTCGGGCAGCCCCTCCGCGCCCCAGTCCTCCGAGGCCGCGTACACCGCCGTCGGTACGACGACGGCCCGCAGGTAGGAGAAGAGCGGCCGCAGGGCGTGCTCCAGGACGAGGGAGTGGCGGGCGCTGCCGCCGGTCGCGGCGATCAGCACCGGCTTCCCGCTGAGCGCGTCCGGGTCGATGACGTCGAAGAAGGACTTGAACAGCCCGCTGTACGACGCCGAGAACACCGGGGTGACGACGATCAGCCCGTCGGCCCCGCTCACCGCGTCGAGCGCCTGGGCCAGCTTCTTCCCGGGAAACCCGTTGGTGAAGTGGTGCGCGATCTCCACGGCGAGGTCGCGCAGCTCCACCACCCGGACCTCGGCCGAGGTCCGGCCCGCGGTGGCCGACGCCAGCCGGTCGGCCAGCAGCCGGGTCGAGGACGGGACGCTCAGCCCCGCCGAGACGACGACGAGCTTCATGCGACGGTCTCCTTCTGCGCGGCGGTGAGCAGGGACTGGTGGGTCGGCGCCTCGGGCACGCCCGCCGGCCGCCGCTTGGCGAACTCCTCGCGCAGCACCGGCACGACCTCCTCACCGAGCATGTCGATCTGCTCCAGGACGGTCTTCAGCGGGAGCCCGGCGTGGTCGACGAGGAACAGCTGACGCTGGTAGTCACCGGCGTACTCCCGGAAGCTCAGCGTCTTCTCGATGACCTGCTCCGGGGAGCCCACGGTCAGCGGGGTCTGGTCGGTGAACTCCTCGAGGGAGGGCCCGTGCCCGTAGACCGGCGCGACGTCGAAGTAGGGCCGGAACTCGCGCACCGCGTCCTGGGAGTTCTTCCGCATGAACACCTGGCCGCCGAGGCCGACGATCGCCTGCTCGGCCGTGCCGTGCCCGTAGTGGGCGTACCGGGACCGGTACAGCTCGACCATCCGCTTGGTGTGGTCGGCCGGCCAGAAGATGTTGTTGTGGAAGAAGCCGTCGCCGTAGTACGCGGCCTGCTCGGCGATCTCCGGTGAGCGGATCGAGCCGTGCCAGACGAACGGCGGGACGCCGTCCAGCGGGCGGGGCGTGGAGGTGAAGCCCTGCAGCGGGCTGCGGAACTTCCCCTCCCAGTCGACGACGTCCTCGCGCCACAGCCGGCGCAGCAGGGCGTAGTTCTCGACGGCGAGGTTGATGCCCTGCCGGATGTCCTGTCCGAACCACGGGTAGACCGGGCCGGTGTTGCCACGGCCCATCATCAGGTCCACGCGCCCGTCGGCCAGGTGCTGGAGCATCGCGAAGTCCTCGGCGATCTTCACCGGGTCGTTGGTGGTGATGAGGGTGGTCGAGGTGGAGAGGATCAGCTTCTCGGTGCGGGCCGCGACGTATCCGAGCATGGTCGTCGGGGACGACGGCACGAACGGCGGGTTGTGGTGCTCGCCGGTGGCGAAGACGTCGAGGCCGACCTCCTCCGCCTTCAGCGCGATGGCGACCATGGCCTTGATGCGCTCGCGCTCGCTCGGGGTGCGGCCCGTGGTGGGGTCCGGCGTGACGTCGCCGACGCTGAAGATCCCGAACTGCATGGTCGCTCAACCTCCAAAGTTGTTGACCGTTCAACTATACCGCTGAACGATCGCCCTCGCCCCGTTATTCCGGTTGACCCACCCGGCCCCCTCGACCATATTTATCTGCGTGACGCAGATACTGCATGACGAAAAAGAAAGACCGTCCCTCTCCGCCCACACCCGCTGGGCGATCCTCGCCGTCGTCCTCGCCGCCGACGTCCTCGACCTGCTCGACGCCACGATCACCAACATCGCCGCCCCGACCATCACCGCCGACCTCGGCGGCGGCCCCGCCCTCGTCCAGTGGCTCGGCGCCGGCTACGCCCTCGCGCTCGGCGTGCTGCTCGTGCCCGGCGGACGGCTCGGCGACAAGTACGGACGCCGGCGCCTGTTCCTGACCGGACTCGCCGGGTTCGTCGTCGCCTCCCTGGCCTGCGGCCTCGCCCGGAACCCGGAGCAACTCGTCGCCGCCCGGCTCGTCCAGGGCGCCTTCGGGGCCCTCGTCATCCCGCAGGGCTTCGGCATCCTCGCCGCCACCTGGCCCCGCGACCAGATCGGCAAGGCCTTCAGCTTCTTCGCACCGGTGATGGGCCTGTCCGCCGTCGGCGGCCCGATCCTCGCCGGATTCCTCGTCGACGCCGACCTCGGCGGCCTCGGCTGGCGCCCGATGTTCCTGATCAACCTGCTTCTCGGCGGCGGCGCCCTGTTCGCCGCGCTCCGCCTGCTCCCCCGCGACAGCGGGGCACCGGCCACCGTCATCGACGCACCGGGCTCCGCCCTGCTCGGCGGCGCGATGCTCGGCCTCCTCGGCGGCCTCATCGACGGCTCCGCACACGGCTGGACCGCCCGCCCGCTCACCCTGCTCCTGCTGGGCCTCGCCCTGTTCGCCGGCTTCGGTCAGCGCCAGCGCACCGCCGCCCATCCGCTGATCCAGCCGACCCTGTTGCGCAACCGCGGCTTCACCTCCGGCCTGCTCCTCGGCATCGTCGTCAACGCCGCGGTCGCCGGCCTCCTCTACGCCGTCTCCCTCTACCTCCAGCGCGGCCTCGGCCGCACCCCCGCGGGCACCGCGCTCGGCCTGATCCCGCTGTCCGCCGGCATCGTCGTCGCCTCCATCGCCTGCTACCGGCTCATCCACACCCTCGGGCGCCGCCTCGTCCTCATCGGACTCCTGATCATCCTGGCCGGGTGCGGCTGCCTCCTCGCCATGAACACCGCCGACTGGACGGGCGGTTGGGCCCTGATCCCACCCCTGCTCGTCATCGGCCTCGGCATGGGCACCTGCTTCGGCACGGTCTACGACGTCACCATCGGCGACATCGCCCCCGACGAGGCGGGCAGCGCCAGCGGCTCCCTCGGCGCGGTCCAGCAACTCGCCAACGCGACCGGCGCGGCCGCCGTGACCACCGTCTACTTCCACGCCACCGCCGCCGGTGAGGCCCACGCCATGAACCTGAGCCTCACCGTGGTCGCCACCGCGATCGCCGTGTGCCTGCCCCTCGTACGACTGCTGCCGCGCAGGGCACCGCGGGAGCAGCACCACTAGGGCCTGTCGCTGCCGGTGCCTCGGAAGGCCCTGGGGCGGGTTGCGAAAGTCCCGCCCTAGACGCGCCCCTCCCGGAGCCGGGCGATCTGTTCTCCGCTGAACTCCACCGTCCGCCGCATGTGCCCGATGATCAGGGCGAGTTCGGTGTCGTCGAGGTCACCGAAGAGGGCGACCCAGTTGCCGCCCAGCCGGTCCCAGACGCGGCCGAACTCCGCGATCTTCTCGGGCACGGTCGCCACGAGCACGCGCCGCCGGTCCTCCGCGTCCCGCTCCCGCACGACGTACCCGGCCTTCTCCAGCCGGTCCACCAGCCGCGTGGCCGACCCGGTGGTCAGCCCCGTCAGCTCGGCGACCCGGCCCGTCGTCACCGGCTCGCGTTCCAGCGTGAGCAGGTTCAGGCACTGCAGATCCGTCGGGTGCAGCCCGATGTGGTCGGCGACGGCCTGGTTGAAGAGGGCGTACGAGGCCATGTAGCGGCGCGAGACGGTGGACAGCTCGTCCAGCAGTCGCGACCGCGCGTTCCCGGACATGGCCTGCACCCCTTTGTTCGCGCCGTGCGGTGATCGTAGTCGGAAGTGGGAGGCGGGCGACGTATCCCCCGCGAGACGGCCCACAGGCGCCCTCCATCAGGTGACGTAGAACCCCGCCCGAGCGCCGTGGGAGGCTGCACGCATGCTCGTCCTCCGCTCCGCCGCCCTGTTCGTCCTCGCCGCGCTCTTCGAGATCGGCGGCGCCTGGCTGGTCTGGCAGGGCGTGCGCGAGCATCGCGGCTGGCTGTGGATGACGGGCGGGGTGATCGCCCTCGGTGCGTACGGCTTCGTCGCCACCTTCCAGCCGGACGCCCACTTCGGCCGCGTCCTCGCCGCGTACGGTGGCGTCTTCGTCGCCGGTTCGCTCCTGTGGGGCGCGGTCGCCGACGGCTATCGCCCCGACCGCTGGGACATCGCGGGCGCACTGATCTGCCTCGCGGGCATGGCCGTGATCATGTGGGCACCGCGAGGAGACTGAAGGACGGCCTCACAGCAGTTCTTCGGGCAGCAGCCCCAGCTGCCCCAGGAGCTCCATCTGGTCGAAGTACAGCCGGTAACTGACGATCCGGCCGTCCGCCACCTTCGCGAAGTCGACCCCGCGGATCCTGAGCTCCCTCTGGGTGGCGGGCACCGACTCCCCCGACGGCAGCGGAATCGGTCCCGTGTTCCTGCCGTGGAAGAACCCCTCGTCGATCGCGGTGTCGCCGACCTCGTACGAGAACACCGGCTCGTAGCGGGCGTCGGTGATCATCTCGGTCATCTGACGCCAGTAGTCGGCGATGTTCTCGCGCCCGTGCAGCTCCCCGCCGTCAGGGGTGACGGCGACCGCGTCCGGGGCGTACAGCTCCGCGATGAGCTTGGGGTCCGCCTCCGTGGTGAGCGCCTCGGTGAGCCGGTCCATGACCTCACGTGCTTCACCCATGATCCACCTCCATGCGTCAGGGGATCACCCACTCAGATTTTCTCACGCGACCGTACGTATGCCCCCGCCACCTATCCTGGGCGCCGAAAGCCGCTCGTACGCACGCCCGAGGACCCGAGGAGCACCCCCATGGCCACCGCCGCACCGTCCGCCGCCTCCCGCATCGCCGTCGTCACCGGTGCGAGCAGCGGGATCGGCGCCGCCACCGCCCGACAGCTCGCCGAGGCCGGCTACCGCGTGGTCCTGACCGCGCGCCGCAAGGACCGCATCGAGCGGCTCGCCGAGGAGATCAACGCGGCCGGCGGCTCGGCGACGGCGTACCAGCTGGACGTCACCGACCGGGCGGCGGTCGACGAGTTCGCCACCGCCTTCAAGACGATCGGCGTCCTGGTCAACAACGCGGGCGGCGCGCTGGGCGCCGATCCGGTCGCGACCGGCGACCCGGCCGACTGGCGCACGATGTACGAGACCAACGTCATCGGCACCCTGAACCTCACCCAGGCCCTCCTGCCCAAGCTGGTCGCGAGCGGCGACGGCACGGTCGTCGTGGTCTCCTCCACCGCGGGCCACGGCACGTACGAGGGCGGCGCGGGCTACGTCGCCGCCAAGCACGGCGCCCACGTCCTCGCCGAGACCCTGCGCCTGGAGATCGTCGGCCAACCGGTCCGGGTCATCGAGGTCGCCCCCGGCATGGTCAAGACCGACGAGTTCGCGCTGACCCGCTTCAGCGGCGACCAGGAGAAGGCGGAGAAGGTCTACGAGGGCGTCGCCGAGCCGCTCACGGCGGACGACGTCGCGGACACGATCACCTGGGCCGTGACCCGCCCCAGCCACGTCAACGTCGACCTGCTGGTCCTCCGTCCTCGCGCCCAGGCGTCCAACACGAAGGTCCACAGGGAACTCTGACGCCGGATCAGAAGAGCGTTGATCTTCTAGGGTCGGTGCGTGTGGACAGACACATACCCTTCGAGTCGCTGCACAACTTCCGCGACCTGGGCGGCTACCGGACCGCCGACGGCCTCCGCGTCCGCCCCGGCCGCCTCTTCCGCTCGGACTCCCTCGGCAAGCTGAGCCCCGGCACCGAGGACTGGGACCGCTTCCTCTCGCTGGGCGTCCGTACCGTGGTGGACCTGCGCCACCCGTGGGAGGCGGACCGGTGGGGCCGTGTACCGGCGGACGCGTCCTTCACCTACCACAACCTCAGCATCGAGCACCGGCCCTACGACCAGGCGGCCCAGACCCCCGACGTCGACCCCGGCCCCTACCTGGCCGAGCGCTACCTGGAGGTCGCCGAGGACGGCACGAAGGAGATCCGCGCGGCCCTGGAACTCGTGGCGGAGACGGACGAGCCCCTCGTCTTCCACTGCGCCTCGGGCAAGGACCGCACGGGCCAGCTGGCGGCCCTGGTCCTGGGCCTCCTGGGCGTCCCCGAGCCGACGATCACCGAGGACTTCAGCCTCACGGAACTGGCCACCCGGGCCCTCCTCGCCGACTGGCGCGCCCGCAACGCCGGCCGCACCCCTGACTGGCCGGGCTTCGGCCGCGCTCCCGAGCGGGCGATGCGCCTGTACCTGGAGGCGTTCAGGGCCCGTTACGGCTCCCCGGAGGCGTACGTGTCCCAGGCCCTGGGACTGAACGCGCAGGCCCTCTCCGAGACCCTCCGCGCCAAGCTCCTGGAGCCGCTCCCCACCGCCTGGCCGGCATTGACGTACCGCAGGGCGACCCCGTCCGACGCCGCCACCCTCGTCCGTCTCCGGGACACGGCGGCCCTGTGGCAGATCGCCCGGGGCATCGTCCAGTGGCAGCCCGGTGAGAAGGACGAGGCCCACTTCCTCGAGGTCATGCGGGACGGCGAGGTCTGGCTGGCGTACGCCGGCGACCACCTGGTCGGCGGCTGGGAACTGTGGTGGACCGACCCCGCTGCCTGGGGCCCCCGCCCACCCGACGCGGGCTACGTCCACCGCCTGATGACGACCCCGCACACGGCCCCGCCCGGCACCGGCCGCCGGCTGCTGGCCCGGGCGGAGTCCCGCATCGCGGCCACCGGCCGCCCCTACGCCCGCCTCGACTGCCTCTCCGCCAACCCCCGCCTGCGCACGTACTACGAGTCGGCCGGCTACACGGTCGTCGGTGAACAACGCGCGAAGGACGGCGGCACGGGCAGCCCGTACGCGGTGACGCTGCTGGAGAAACGGCTGGGATGACGGCTAGATGATTGATGTGCTTTCCGGTCTATTGAGTCCTACTCGTGGTCAGTGCAGAGGTGGGCAGTCAGGGCCGTGCAGGCCCACTCCTCCCAGGCGTCGGGGGACCAGCCCCGGTTACGGACAAAGATCAGGTATAGGTCCGGGCTGAGCAGCCCGTACAGCAGGTCTGCGGCACGGGCGGTGTCGACGTCGGGGCGGGCGTCGGGTTTGGAGGTCAGTGCCTCCGCTGCAGCGTGCTGGACGGTGTAGCGCGGGTCGGGGCCGGCGGGCCACTGCGCGGCGATCTCCGGGTCGGTGGCCGCGGCGGCCGCGATCAGCGGCATGATCGGGGCGACTCGGCCGAGGATGTCGCGCACGCCCCGCACGTGGGCGCGCAGTTGCCCGGCCGCGGTGGGCTCGGCGCACGCGGCGCGGAACCAGTCGCGGTCCATCGTGGCGACCGGTTCAGCGTCGCCCGCGATGGACATGTCGACGACGTCCTTGAACAACGCGCGCTTGTTGCGGAACACGAAGTACACGGTCTGAACAGCCACGCCTGCGCGGTCCGCAACCTCCTGAAGGCTTGTCGCTCCGTACCCCTGCGCGATGAACAGGTCCCGCGCCGCCGCGACGATCTTTTCGCGGGTGCGCCGCGAGCGCTCGGCCCGCTTGTCGGGGCGCTTGACGTTTTGCTTGTCGGATCCCTTGACCGCATCCATGCCGGGAGTCTATCTCTAGAGTCACTCACTAGAGTGAGACTCTAACTTCTTGGAGGGGTGGCGATGAGTGAGACTCGGACGGCTGCGGAGCTCGACCAAGAGGCGGCCGTGCGCCGCGTGTTGGAGGACTTCTATCGGGACGGCAAGCCACCGTGGGACAGCGGCGTCACGCCGCCCGAGCTGGTGGCCCTGATAGAGGGGCCCGGCGCGCTGATGCCAGGCCAGGTCCTCGAACTCGGCTGCGGCACCGGGACCAACGCGGTGTACCTGGCCCGGCACGGCTGGCGGGTGACGGCCGTCGACCTGGTCGACCGCGCGGTCCGGCAGGCGAGGGAGAAGGCCGCCGCGGCCGGAGCGGACGTCACGGTGCTGTGCGGGGACGCCACCCGGCTCGACGAGGTGGGCGTGCCCGGCCCGTACGATCTGTTCTTCGACCTGAGCTGCTACTGCGGGATTCCACCGCACCGCCGCGACGCCTACGCCGCCGGCCTCACCAAGCGCGCCGCCCCCGGCGCACGATTGCTGATGTTCGGGTACGGGCCCGGGGCGTTTGACGACTCGTGGTCCGGCGTCACTGCGGACGAACTCCGCGCCAGGTTCGCTGGGTGGCAGCTGGCCGACGTGACGCCCGGCACGAACCCGGTCCCGACGTTCTGGTTCACGCTGCACCGCGCCGCCGCGGCGTGAGCGTCGCCGTGAACACCGACCTAAACACTCTCCTCACCGCACTGTACGTCGAGCTGGATGACTGCATCATCCCCTCGCACGGGCCGCGGTTCGGCCCCGGCCATCCGCTGAAGGTGAACGACGCGGAACTGGTGGCCTGGCCGTCGCCCAGGTGATGCTGCGGTTCAACGACGAACGGCACTGGCTGCGCTCCGCCCCTGCCCTGGTCGGGCACCTCTTTCCGCGGCTGCTGTCGCAAAGCGAGTACAACCGGCGCGTGCGTACAGCGGGCGACCTGATGGAGACGGCCCTGCGCTGGCTGGCGGCCCGGACCCCGTCGAGCGCTGACATGGTCCGGCTGTGGGACGGCACCCCGGTGCCCTGCGGCGCCTCGCGGGAGACCGCGAAACGCTCCGACCTGGCCGGATGGGCTGGCTACGGCATGGACAAGTCCCACCACCGCTTCTACTGGGGCGCCGAGCTGCTGCTCGTGTGTGCCCCGGACGGCCTGGTCACCGGCTTCATTCTGGTTAACCCGAAACTGGTCAAGGAGCGCGACGGGGTGCGGATGATGTTCGCGCTGGAGAAGAACCGGCCCGAACCGGGCGTCACCGGCGTGTGCGACAAGGGCTTCGCCGGAGCCGACTTCGCAGCCGACATGGCCGCCCTGGGGATCACCGTGGTGCGCCCTGCCCGCAAGGACGAGACGGACCCGGGGATCTTTCCGCAGTGGCTCCGCCAGCGCATCGAGTCGGTGAACTGGACCCTCAAGGGCCAGCTCGGCCTGGAGGCCCACGGTGGCCGGGTTCTCTCGGGCCTGTGGGCCAGGGTGCTCCAGCGTCTCCTGGCCCTCAACGCTGCGATCTGGCACAACTGGGCCTGCGGTGCCGAGAGGAAACGGTCGCTGATCCACTACGACCACCCAACCCAGCTGACCAGCGCGTAAAAGCGCATCAATCATCTAGGCCGTGTCTGACAATTCCCGTCGTCGCCCGGAGGGCGGCCTCGCGGCGTCAGGTGCGTGCTCTCGGCGTGCCGGGCGTAGACCCTCGTACTGGGCGTACTCGGGTCTGCGCCCGGTGCGCCGAGAGTGCGTGCATGGCGTCGCGAGGCAGACGGGAATTGTCAGACACGGCCTAGGGGCCCGGGCCGAGGATCGGCCCGGGCCCGTCGCGGGAGCGAACGTTCAGCCCTTCACGCAGACGACCTGCTTCAGCTTCGCCACGACCTCCACGAGGTCGCGCTGCTGGTCGATGACCTGCTCGATCGGCTTGTACGCGCCCGGGATCTCGTCCACGACACCGGAGTCCTTGCGGCACTCCACACCCCGCGTCTGCTCCTCCAGGTCCTTCGTCGAGAAGCGGCGCTTGGCCGCGTTGCGGCTCATGCGACGGCCCGCGCCGTGCGACGCCGAGTTGAAGGCCTTCTCGTTGCCGAGGCCCTTCACGATGTACGAACCCGTGCCCATGGAGCCGGGGATGATCCCGTACTCACCGGAGCCGGCCCGGATCGCGCCCTTGCGGGTGACGAGCAGGTCCATGCCGTCGTAGCGCTCCTCGGCCACGTAGTTGTGGTGCGCGCTGATCTCCGGCTCGAAGGTCGGCTTCGCCTTCTTGAACTCCTTGCGGATCACGTCCTTGAGGAGCGCCATCATGATCGAGCGGTTGTACTTCGCGTACTCCTGCGCCCAGAACAGGTCGTTGCGGTACGCCGCCATCTGCGGGGTGTCCGCGATGAAGACGGCGAGGTCGCGGTCGACCAGGTCCTGGTTCTGCGGCAGCTTCTGAGCAACTCCGATGTGGTGCTCGGCCAGTTCCTTGCCGATGTTCCGGGAACCGGAGTGAAGCATGAGCCAAACAGAACCGGTCACATCCGTGCAGACTTCGACGAAATGGTTGCCGGATCCAAGCGTCCCCATCTGCTTCGTGGCGCGCTCCTGACGGAACTTGACCGCATCAGCGACCCCGTCGAACCGCCCCCAGAAGTCGTCCCACCCGCCGGTCGCGAACCCGTGCAGGCCCCCGGGATCCACGGCGTCGTCATGCATCCCCCGCCCCACCGGAATGGCCTGCTCGATCTTCGACCGCAGGCGGGACAGATCCCCCGGCAGATCGTTCGCCGTGAGCGACGTCCTCACCGCCGACATCCCGCAGCCGATGTCCACGCCCACCGCGGCCGGGCACACGGCCCCCCGCATGGCGATGACGGACCCGACGGTCGCCCCCTTGCCGTAGTGGACGTCCGGCATGACGGCCAGGCCCTTGATCCACGGGAGGGTCGCCACGTTGCGCAGCTGCTGGAGCGCGCCCTCCTCGACGGTCGCCGGGTCGGTCCACATGCGGATCGGAACCTTCGCGCCCGGCATCTCCACGTACGACATATCGTCCTCATTCCCCCGGAAAACAAGCAGAAGTATCAAGTCGCAAAACCAGCGCCAAGGTCATGGAAAAAGGACAACGGACCGGCGTCCACAGCTCTGCGTGCGATACACATTGTCTGCAGGCGCAGCCCCCGCGCGGCAAGCGAATAACCAGCGGGGACACTGGCAGAGACACGTGCGGACACACCGTCGAGAGGAGCCTGACCGTGCAGCGGAAGGCGTACGTATCCGGCGTCGTCGCGCTCCTCGCGGCGCTCCTCGCCGGCTGCACGGGCAGCTCGGACGACGGCGGCACGACGGACGACTCCAACCCCGGCGACGCCGGTACGGCCTCCCCCGCGGCACAGCCCGGCAAGTACACCTCGCTCCCCGAACCGTGCGGCGCGGTCGGCCACAACACCCTCGACGCGATGCTGCCCGGCCTCAAGCAGATCACCGACCCCGACCAGCGGGACAAGGCGTACGAGGGGGAGGCGACCCTGACGTACAACACGGACCGCAAGGTCGGCTGCGGCTGGAAGGTACAGGCCACGGACGCCACCGACCATCTGCTCGTCGACTTCGAGCGCGTGGTGTCCTACGACAACGCGGTCAGCGACGACAACCAGGCCGAGCAGCTCTTCGCGGCGAAGCAGACCGCGGCCGACCTCCCGGAGCCGACCGTCTCCGCCTCCGGCGGCAGCGACGACACGGCGTCCCCCTCCACCGGCGCCGGCGCCTCGCCGTCCCCCTCGGCGTCCACGTCCCCCGCCTCCCCCTCGCCCTCGGGCTCCACCGCCCCTTCCTCCGGCCCCTCCGCCACCGACACGGCCACCGCGACCGACCTCCAGCCCCGCGTCCTCACGGACCTCGGCGACGAGGCGTTCCTCGACGACGAGCTGAGCAGCTCCGGTTCGACGGCCAAGCAGCGCACGGTAACTGTGGCGTTCCGCACGTCGAACGTGATCGTGACGATCGAGTACATGGAGCAGCCGACGACGGTGGGCGTCGTCCCGGACAGCGAGGAAATGCAGGACAACGCGCGGAAACTGGCCGCCCAGCTGGCCGAGTCGCTGTCGAGCTGACGCCCCTTCACCGCGACCCCGTCAACTGCCGCGAAGGTCACAAAGAGAGAACACACAGCTCCTTCACCGCGTACCGTGGCCCCTCGGACCCGATCCGACCGCAGGAACCACGAGCGTCATGAGTGAAGGAACCATGCAGCGACGAGCCCAGCGAGACCAGCCAGCGAAGCGAGCCAGGCGTCTGAACCGCGTCCTTGTCAGTGCGGCCGCCGTCCCCGTGATGCTGGTGGCCGCCGGCTGCTCCTCCGACTCCGGCAGCGACTCCGGCGCCGCCGACGCCGCGACGCAGGGGGCCGGAAGTGAGGTGAGCGTGTCCCCGAGCGCGTCTCCGACCGTGCAGGCGGCCGCCTACCGGACGCTGCCCGACTCGTGCAAGGCGTTGGCGAAGAAGACCCTCGAAGACCTGGTGCCCGAGGCCAAGTCGGGCAAGGAGGGCAAGTCGAGCGACGCCTCGACCCGGGGCAGCTGCTCCTGGAGCAGCCTCGCCAACAACGGTGTGAAGGGCTCCCAGTTCCGCTGGCTGAACGTGTCGATGCTGCGTTTCGACTCGGACGCCACGCGCGGCGCGGGCGACAAGCTGGCGCAGGAGTACTACGCGTCGCAGATCAAGGACGCCCAGGCGGTGCCGGGTGCGAAGGACAGCAAGACGCAGCCGGTCGCCGGTACGGGCGACGAGGCGACGCTGGTGCGCTACGACCTGAAGAAGAAGGAAGGCAGCTTCAAGCAGCAGACGGTCGTGTCGCGCGTCGAGAACGTCGTCGTCACCGTCGACTACAACGGTGCGGGCCTGGCCGGCGACAAGGCGCCGAGCGCCGAGGACCTGACGAAGGCGGCGGAGAAGGCGGCCAAGGAGGCCGTGGCGGCGGTCTCGTCGGCGAACGGCGAGGGCGGCTCCGGATCCGGTTCGGGCGCAGGCTCCGGTTCGGGCTCCGGTTCGGGTGCGGGCACGGCGAGCCCGACGCCGTCGAAGTCGGCGTCCAAGGATCCGTCGGCGAGCCCGTCGAAGTCCGCGAGCGCCTCCCCTTCCAAGTCAGCGGCAAAGAAGAGCTGACTGTCACACCTGGCGGTCAACTCCCTGCTCGGAGCGGCTGTTTGACGGAGCCCGGCCCCCCTCGGGGGCCGGGCTCCGCCCGTACCGACCACGCGTTCCCCGGACACATGTGCCACCCTGTTCCGCGCAACAACACGCAAGGGGAGGGGAGTACGGGTGGCCGCGCCCATGCAGCTCACTCGGATGCACCGCGTTCTCATCGGCGTGGTCGTGTTCGGCGCAGTGATCATCGCCGGGATCGGCTTCGCGGGTTCGTACGCGGCCGTTCGCGAGCTGGCCCTCAAGAAGGGCTTCGGGAACTTCAGCTACGTCTTCCCGATCGGCATCGACGCGGGCATCTGCGTCCTGCTCGCCCTCGACCTCCTCCTGACCTGGATCCGCATCCCCTTCCCGCTCCTGCGCCAGACGGCGTGGCTGCTCACCGCGGCCACGATCGCGTTCAACGGCGCGGCGGCCTGGCCGGACCCGCTGGGCGTCGGCATGCACGCGGTGATCCCGGTCCTGTTCGTGGTGGCGGTGGAAGCGGCCCGGCACGCCATCGGCCGCATCGCCGACATCACGGCCGACAAGCACATGGAGGGCGTCCGCCTCACCCGCTGGCTCCTCTCCCCCGTTCCCACGTTCCTCCTCTGGCGCCGCATGAAGCTCTGGGAGCTCCGCTCCTACGACCAGGTCATCAAGCTCGAACAGGAACGCCTCGTCTACCAGGCCCGCCTCCGCTCCCGCTTCGGCCGAGCCTGGCGGCGGAAGGCCCCGGTGGAGTCCTTGATGCCCCTGCGCCTGGCCAGGTACGGCGTACCCCTGGCGGAAACAGCTCCGGCGGGCCTGGCAGCGGCGGGCATCGAACCGGCACTGATCCCACCGGCCCCGCACCCCGAGCTGACCACGGCCGACGCCCCCGCCCAGTACGCTCCGGCTCCGGGCAACCGCGAGATCGCCGCAGACACCGCCGCAGCTGCGGGCAATCGTGCCGCTGGGGCGGCGCCCGTCCCACAGAAGGCGGCACCTCCCGGCGAGCAGCGCCTCGAGTCCCCCTCCGGCCCCCAGAACCCCGGGCAACTCGACTACGAGCCCGCTCCGGAAGAGAACCCGTGGTTCAAGCCCCCCGCCGAGATCCAGTACCAGGGCGGCTACGACCCCTCGTACGACCCCGACGAACAGTACGAGCAGTGGTACGAGGAGCAGCAGCCCCCGGACCCCCAGGCCCAGTACGCCGCACCCCCCTCCCCGGAGGACACCGGCAGCTTCCCCATCCCGGTCACCCCGGGCCGCACTCGCGAGCTGGGCGAAGGCGGCGGCACCCCGCCCATGGAGCCGGACGAGGAGTCGTACTACCAGGTCTTCAAGCAGTCGATCAGCGGCAGCGGCTACCCGACCCCGCGTGAGTTCATCGACAACGTGGAAGCCGAGTTCCGCCTCACTCTCCCCGCAGAGGACGCGAAGCGCATGGTCAGCCGCTTCACCGACCGCCACAACGCGCAACTCGAAGAAGACCACATCGCGTAAAAAAAAGGGGACCCTCCTTGTGGAGGGCCCCCTTTCTCAGCCTCTGGCTACTCCCCGAGCAGCGCCCGCACCCGCTCCTGCCCCACAGCCAACAGCAGCGTAGGCAGCCGCGGTCCCGTGTCCCGCCCCACGAGCAGGTGGTACAGCAGCGCGAAGAACGACCGCTGAGCGGTCTTGATCTCCGGCGGCAGCTCCTTGGGCGTGGCGTCCGCGGCGAACCCGGCCTGCACCTTGGGCACGCCGTACACAAGGTGCGTCAGCCCGTCCAGCGACCAGTGCGAGTCCAGCCCGTCCAGCAGCAGCCGCACCGACTGCTGGGACGCCTCGTCGAGGGACTTCAGCAGCTCGGCGTCGGGTTCGTCCCGCACGATGGTCCGCTGGTCGGCGGGAACGTGCGTGTTGATCCACGCCTCGGCCTTGTCGTAGCGCGGCCGCGCCTCCTCCAGCGACCCGAGCGGGTTCTGCGGGTCGAGGTCGGACAGGATGCGCAGCGCCTGGTCCTGGTGCCCGGCGGTGATGTCGGCGACGGAGGCCAGCGTCCGGTACGGCAGCGGCCGCGGCGTACGCGGCAGCTCACCGCCGGCCGTACGCACCGCACGCGCGTGGGCGGCGACGTCCGCCGGCAGCGCGGAACCGTCGGCGACCTTGCCGTCCAGCTTGTCCCACTCGTCGTAGAGCCGCTGGATCTCCTGGTCGAAGGCGATCTTGAAGGACTGGTTGGGCCGGCGGCGGGCGTACAGCCAGCGCAGCAGCTGCGGCTCCATGATCTTCAGCGCGTCGGCGGGGGTCGGGACGCCACCCCGGGAGGACGACATCTTCGCCATCCCGGAGATGCCGACGAACGCGTACATCGGCCCGATCGGCTGCTTCCCGCCGAAGATCCCGACGATCTGCCCACCGACCTGGAAGCTCGACCCGGGGGACGAGTGGTCGACACCGCTCGGCTCGAAGACGACACCCTCGTACGCCCAGCGCATGGGCCAGTCGACCTTCCAGACCAGCTTGCCGCGGTTGAACTCGTTCAGCCGGACGGTCTCGGAGAAGCCGCACGCGGTGCAGGTGTACGTCAGCTCGGTGCTGTCGTCGTCGTAGGCGATGACGGTGGTGAGGTCCTTCTCGCAGTTGCCGCAGTACGGCTTGTACGGGAAGTACCCGGCGGAGCCGGAGCTGCCGTCGTCCTCGCCCGCCGCGCCGGAGCCCTCGGCGGCCTCCAGCTCGGCCTCGTCGACCGGCTTCTGCTGCTGCTTCTTCGCCGGGGCCTTCTTCGTGCGGTACTGGTCGAGGATCGCGTCGATGTCGCCCCGGTGCCGCATGGCGTGCAGGATCTGCTCGCGGTACACGCCGGAGGTGTACTGCTCGGTCTGGCTGATCCCGTCGAACTCGACACCCAGCTCGGCCAGCGACTCGATCATCGCGGCCTTGAAGTGCTCGGCCCAGTTGGGGTGGGCGGAGCCCTTGGGGGCCGGGACGGAGGTCAGCGGCTTGCCGATGTGCTCCTGCCAGGAGTCGTCGACCCCGGCGATGCCCGCGGGCACCTTGCGGTAGCGGTCGTAGTCGTCCCAGGAGATGAGGTGACGGACCTGGTGGCCCCGACGGCGGACCTCGTCGGCGACGAGGTGGGGGGTCATGACCTCGCGCAGGTTGCCGAGGTGGATGGGGCCGGAGGGTGAGAGGCCGGACGCGACGACGACCGGTTTGCCCGGGGCCCGACGCTCCGACTCCTCGATGACCTCATCCGCGAAACGGGAGACCCAGTCGGTGGTCTCGGTGCTCTGAGCCACGATCGGCACGTCCTCTTTTACTGAGAGCTGATGGCTGAAGGCTTGATGGTGGGCCCATTCTCCCAGACGGCGTCGCGCCCAGGAAAACCGCTTTACGCACCGTGGGATACTGGCTGTGCCCATCGACCCCACGAGGAGAACGGCACCCACTCATATGGCCCCGGTCACGTCCCTCAGCGACTCCGTCCAGCAGCAGCTCACCTCCGCCATCTCCGCCGCCCTGCCGGAGGCCTCCGCGGACCCGCTGCTGCGACGAAGCGACCGGGCCGACTTCCAGGCCAACGGCATCCTCGCGCTGGCCAAGAAGGCGAAGGCGAACCCGCGGGAGCTGGCGACGCAGGTCGTCTCCCACGTCGTCACCGGTGAACTGATCGAGGACGTCGAGGTCTCCGGACCCGGCTTCCTGAACATCACCATCGGCGACAGGGCGATCACCGAGACCCTCGCCGCGCGGTACGCCGACACGGACCGCCTCGGCGTGTCCCTCCCGGAGCGGACCGGCACGACGGTCATCGACTACGCCCAGCCGAACGTGGCGAAGGAGATGCACGTCGGTCACCTGCGGTCCGCGGTGATCGGCGACGCGCTGGTCCATCTGATGGAGTTCGCGGGCGAGACCGTCGTCCGGCGGCACCACATCGGCGACTGGGGCACCCAGTTCGGCATGCTCATCCAGTACCTGGACGAGCACCCGCACGAGCTGGACCACAAGGCCTCCGAGGTGACCGGTGAGGAGGCGATGTCGAACCTCGACCGCCTCTACAAGGCCGCGCGCAAGTTCTTCGACTCCGACGAGGAGTTCAAGACGCGGGCGCGCCGCCGGGTGGTGGACCTCCAGGCCGGTGACCCGCACACGCTCGCCACCTGGCAGAAGTTCGTCGACGAGTCGAAGATCTACTTCTTCTCCGTCTTCGAGAAGCTGGACATGGAGATCCGGGACCCGGACATCGTCGGCGAGTCGGGCTACAACGACATGCTCGACGAGACCTGCCGCCTCCTGGAGGAGTCGGGTGTCGCGGTCCGCTCGGAGGGCGCCCTGTGCGTGTTCTTCGACGACATCAAGGGCCCGGAAGGCAATCCGGTCCCGCTGATCGTGCAGAAGTCGGACGGTGGCTACGGCTACGCGGCGACCGACCTGTCCGCGATCCGCGACCGTGTCTTCAACCTGAAGGCCGACACCCTTCTCTACGTCGTGGACGCCCGCCAGTCCCTGCACTTCCGGATGGTCTTCGAGACCGCCCGCCGCGCCGGCTGGCTGAACGACGACGTCACGGCCGTCCAGCTCGCCTTCGGCACGGTCCTCGGCAAGGACGGCAAGCCGTTCAAGACCCGTGAGGGCGAGACGGTCAGGCTGGTCGACCTCCTCGACGAGGCGGTCGAGCGTGCCACGGCCGTGGTCGGCGAGAAGGCCGAGAAGGTGGGCCTGTCCGAGCAGGAGATCGAGGAGAACGGCCGGTACGTCGGCATCGGCGCCGTGAAGTACGCCGACCTGTCGACCTCCGCCGTGCGGGACTACAAGTTCGACCTGGACCAGATGGTCTCGCTGAACGGCGACACCTCCGTGTACCTCCAGTACGCGTACGCCCGTATCCAGTCGATCCTGCGCAAGGCGGGCGAGGCACGTCCCGCGGCCCACCCGGAGCTCGCGCTTGCCCCGGCGGAGCGGGCACTGGGCCTGCACCTGGACCGGTTCGGCGAGACGGTGCTGGAGGTGGCGTCGGCGTACGAGCCGCACAAGCTGGCCGCGTACCTGTACCAGCTGGCCACGCACCTGACGACGTTCTACGACCAGTGCCCGGTCCTGAAGGCCGAGACGCCGGAGCAGGTGGAGAACCGCCTGTTCCTCGTCGACCTGACGGCCCGCACGCTGCACAAGGGCATGGGCCTGCTGGGCATCAGGACGCCCGAGCGTCTCTGACCCCGGGGAACTCACCATCCGTACGGTCCGGCAACGGGCCGTACGGATGTTTTGTACGGGTTGCCACGGAGTCACGTACGGCAGGCACGGGGAGTTGGACGGGCATGAACTCCCGGAAGCCTGCGCACAAGAAGAACCTCTCGGCCCTGAAGATGCTGGGCGTCCAACTCGGCACGGCCCGCCGCGCCGCGAACCTCACCCAGCGTGAACTCGCCGAGCGGCTGATGGTCGACGAGGAGACGGTCGCGTCGATCGAACAAGGCAGACGACCACTGAAGCCGGATCTGGCGGAGCTGGTGGACGAGATTCTGGGGACACGGGGGCTGTTGGCGGCGGGGGTCGCCAACCTGCCCGAGATCGATCAGTTTCCGATGTGGGCGGAGCTGTACATCGAGCACGAGCGGGAGGCGATCGCCCTGTCGTGGTTCGACACCGCGGTGATGCCGGGCATCCTGCAGACCGAGGAGTACGCCCGCACCGTCCTGCGGGAACGCGTCCCGGCGTACGACGAGGACGAGGTCGAGACCCGGACTGCGGCCCGCGTCAAGCGTCAGGAGATCCTGCACCGCAAGAACCCGCCCACGCTCAGCTTCGTGGTGTGGGAACCGGTACTTCGGCAGGAGATCGGCACACCGGAGGTACGGAGCAGGCAACTTCGCCACCTGCGTGAGCTGGCCGAACTTCCGGGCCTGGCTCTCCAGTTCCTGCCGCTGAACAGTCCGCACCACGCTGGGTTGAACGGCCCCTTCACACTCCTGGAAACGCCGGACCATCAGCACCTCGCGTACACCGAGTCGCAGCGCGGTAGCCAGTGGGTTTCCGACCCGGATGAGGTGTCCATCCTGGCCCGCAAGTATGCGATGCTGCGGACGCAGGCCCTGACAACCCAGGACTCCGCGGGTCTACTCGACCGCCTGCTAGGAGAGCGATGAGCAGCGAAGCGCTTCAGTGGTTCAAGTCGACCTACAGCGGCAGCGAAGGCGGCCAATGCCTCGAAGTCGCGTACGTCTGGCGGAAGTCGAGCTACAGCGGCGATGAGGGCGGCCAGTGCCTCGAAGTCGCCGCCTGCCCCCACACCATCCACATCCGCGACTCCAAGAACCCGGAGAACAGCGGCCCGACCCTCCACGTCGCCCCCTCCGCCTGGGCCGCTTTCCTCACGCACGCCACCAAGTGACCGTGGGGGTGTCAGTGGGCACCCCTACAGTCACCGGTATGGCGACTCTTCCCAACCCGCTGCCCAAGCTGGCGGCTGATCCGAGTGGACGTGGGCTCGGGCTTCGGCTTCCCCTCGGAAGACTGATCGACGCGACGGACGGGGGGCCGTGGCACGAGCCGTTGCTGTGGCACGCCGAGCAGTCCGCGTCCTCCGGCAACTGGACGGCGCTGGGTGTGCCCGCCGGGCGGGCCGGGCTGCTGCCCGTGCTGGTCGACCTCGGGGGCAGCCAGGGTGGCCCCGAGGAGTGGGAGTTGATGCCGGACGGCGTGTCGTATCCGGGGGACCACGACGCGGAGGAGGTCCTCACCGAGCTGTGGGAGGAGTACGCGGCCGAGGACGACGAGTGGCCCGGGCTGACCGGGGGTGCCGCCCTCGCCGCCGATCCGGACACCCGCGCCGCCGAGGTCGCCGACACCCTCGCCGGGGGCCGTGCCTGGTTCAAGGAACCGCATCTCGCCCTGGTTCCCGCCCGCCGCTCCGCCGACATCCCCGCCGCCCTCGGCTGGACCGGTCCCCTCAACTACGTGGACGACGTCGCCCAGCTCTGCGCTGTGCTCCGCTCCTGGGAGGACCGCTTCGGCATACGCGTCGTGGGCATCGGCTTCGACCGGCTGGTCCTCTCCGTCGCCGCTCCGCCCACTTCCCGCGCCGAGGCGGAGGCCGTCGCCGCCGAGCACTTCGCCCTGTGCCCGGACAACGTCCTCCAGCAGCACGACGGCACCTTCGCCGCGTACGCCCGTCAGTTGCTCGACGAGCGCACCACCTGGACCTTCTGGTGGGACTGAGAGCGGCGCACCGGCCTATCCCCTGAGTCCCTTCCCCAGCCTGCGCAGCCCCTCCCCGATCTCCTCCGGCGTCTGCGTCACGAAGCAGAGCCGGAGGGTGGAGCGGTCGGGTTCGCCCGCGTAGAAGGGCGCGCCCGGCACGTAGGCCACGTCGTGCCGTACGACCTCGGCGAGCAGGGCCGTCGTGTCGTACGAGTCCGGAAGCCGGGCCCAGAGGAACATGCCGCCCTCGGGGCGGTACCAGGTCGAGCCCGCCGGGAGCGCCTCCGCGAGCCCGGCGAGCATCGCGTCCCGTCGTTCGCCGTACACACCGGCCACGCGGGCCACATGCCCGTCGAGGTCGCCCTCGGACAGGTACTGTGCCGCGGCCAGCTGGTTGAGGGTCGGGGTGTGCAGGTCGGCCGCCTGCTTGGCGACCACGCAGGCCCGGCGCAGCTCCGCCGGCGCGCGCAGCCAGCCGAGGCGCAGGCCGGGTGCCATGACCTTGGAGAAGGAGCCGAGGAGGACGGTGCGGTCGCGGGCGTCGTCGTGGGCGGCGATCCACGGGACGCGCTCGCCGTCGTAGCGCAGCTCACCGTACGGGTCGTCCTCGACGATCCACAGGCCGTGCCGCGCGGCGACGGAGGCGACCGCGGCCCGGCGTTCGACCGGCATGGTGCGGCCGGTGGGGTTCTGGAAGGTCGGCACGGTGTAGAGGAGCTTGGGCCGCTCCCGCTGCACCGCCGCGGCGAGCGCGTCCGGGTCGACGCCGTCGGCGTCCGTGGGAACCGCGACCACGCGGGCCCCCGCGAGGCCGAAGACCTGGAGGGCCGCCAGGTAGCAGGGGTCCTCGACGAGGACGGTGTCGCCGGGGTCGATCAGCGCGGCGGCGAGGAGGGACAGTGCCTGCTGGGAGCCGGTGGTGACGATGAGGTCGTCGGCGGCGGTCGGCAGCCCGCGTGCGGTGTTCCGCGCCGCGAGCCGCTCTCTCAGCGCCGGCTCGCCCTCGGTCGTGGAGTACTGCAGGGCCCGTTCCGGTGTCCGTTCGAACACCTCGCGGAAGGCCGCGGCCATGCCCTCCCGGTCGAAGAGTTCGGGCGCGGGCAGCCCGCCCGCGAAGTTGATCACCTCGGGGCGTGCGGTGACCGCGAGGATGTCCCGTACGGGCGAGCCGCCGATCGC
This sequence comes from Streptomyces sp. NPDC048751, assembly GCF_043198595.1. Taxonomy (NCBI): domain Bacteria; kingdom Bacillati; phylum Actinomycetota; class Actinomycetes; order Kitasatosporales; family Streptomycetaceae; genus Streptomyces; species Streptomyces sp. NPDC048751. The sequence goes on along the minus strand of NZ_JBICUX010000024.1, from coordinate 22,617 downwards.
CCGGGTGCGTGCCGCGAGGGGCGGGAGTGAAGCGGTCGGGGGCGTGGGGGCGACGGTCATGACACGGCTCCTTCGGCTGCGGGTACCTCGCGTGCCCGCAGCCTACGGAGATGCATGCTGCCTACACCGGCATTTCCGCCATCCGGACACCGGCCACGCCCACCGCGACCGGCGTCCCGTCCGGCGTCCCAGGGCGCCATGATCTCCGCAGGTCAGGGAGGTGAGCGGGGTTCCAGCGTCCCGAATCGCGCCGAGACCGTGGCCTCCGGCCCGGCGCACGACGCATCCTGTGACCGTCCCACGCGCTCCTCGTCCGGAAGGCCGTCATGCCCGCACGCCGCGCCGCCCGCCCCCGTCTGCTCGCCGCCGCCCTGACCGCCCTCGCCGCGCTCGCCCTCACGGGCTGCCGGGACGGCGAGGGACTGCGCGACGAGGGACCGTCGCACGCGGGGCTGTCCCAGCCGCCGTCCGCCGCCTACGAGGTGGTCCCGGCCTTGACCCACGCGGCGCCGCCGAGCGGGAACTCATAGGCGGGCCGCCCGTTGTCGCCGCTCACACGGAACGGCCTGCCCTTGTCGTCGACGACGAGCGTGCCGTGCCGCGAACCGCTGGACCAGGCCAGCTCCAGGTACCAACTCACGTCGTACGCGGAGGCGTCCGCCAGGATGTAGTAGACCTCCGGGTCCGACTCGCTCACCTTGTACGGGAAGTCCCGGTTCCCCTCCGCGGGCTCGACCGACGGCCGCATCGCGTCGAGGGCGACGGTGAAGAAGCGGGCCGGCACGCCGCCGCCGCAGCCGACACCCGGGTAGCCCATGGCGTAGTCGTTCCACGCGAGAGGCGTGCGCTTGCCGACCATACGGACCGTCAGGTCGTTGATGACCACGGTCTCCTCGCCGGTGCCCTGCACGGTGAGCGCGACGAACTGCTCCCCCGACGCGACGGCACCGTGCGCGGCCGCCCAGGCGGGCGCGTCCTGCTCGAGGGGCGGCGGCGAGACCCGCTCCGGTGCCCGGTCGATCAGGTAGTGCTGGGAGCAGGGGGTGTCCCAGGCGTACGGCCGGACGGCCACGGTCAGCGGCGCCGGGCCGGCCTTGGTGCCCTTCTTGGCGTCACTCGCGGCACCCGCACCGGGGCCGCCCTTCTTCCCACCCTCACGCGAGGGCGACACGGAGGGGGAGGCGGACGGCGAGCGGGAGCCCGACGCGGACGCGGACGCACTCGTGGACGTGGACGGCGACACCGACCGGGAAGCCTTGGCCGCGCCCTCCGACGCGCCCGCGCTCCCCGCCTCCCGCCCCTGCGCCGAAACGGCCCCTGCGGCACCGCGCCGCCCGTCGTCCGAATCCCCCGACGGCAGGCTCACCGCCAGCGTGACGGCCCCCAGTACGGCGGCGACGGCGACACCGGCGACAAGCGCGGTACGGGTGCGCCTGCGACCTGAAGGGACCACGCGGGGCGACTCGGGCTCGGGGTCCTGCTCCTGCTCCTGCTCCTGCTCCTGCTGCGGATCCGGCACGGGCTCGGGCTCGGGCTCCGACACAAGCGCCGGCGCGGGCGCAGCAGCAGTAGAAGCAGCCGCAGCCGGGCCGGCCTCAGGCCCCTTCCGCCCCCGAAACGCATCCGCCCGCACCCACCGCCGATGCAGTTCGACGAGCTCGTCCGGCGACGCCTTGCACAACCGCGCCAACCGCTCCACGGGCGCGTACTCCGCCGGTACGGCATCCCCCTTGCAGTACCGGTGCAGCGTCGACGTACTCATGTGGAGCCGTCTGGCGAGCGTCCCGTAGCTCAGCCCGGAGCGTTCCTTCAGTTCCACCAGCAATTCCGCGAACTCGCTCGCGGCAGCCCCGTCAGACACTGTTCTTTCCCTCCCCATGTCCCATTCCCACGTTCCAGGGAAGGGGCATTTCACCAGTTCAAAGCCGGTGCGGGCGTTCCATCTTCCCCGATCGTCCGCTGGTCGTGGCGGGCGGGACGGATCACCCCACAGGCTGTTGCCATCCAAGCACGCCACTCCCGGACCCCGGTCGAGCGGCCTGCTTCAACCATCCTGTTTCGGAAGAGGAATTGCCATGCGTACACGCCGTGTCAGCCTGCTCGCCGCCACCGGTGCCGCTCTCGCCGCCATCGCACTCACCGCGTGCGGGAACGGCACGGGCACGAAGGACGAGGGCGCCGCGCAGCCCACGGCTCCCGTGACGGCGACCACCTCCGGCGGAGCCACCGACACGCAGGGCGACACGCTGGGCGGGACGCAAGGCGGGACGCAGGTCTCGGACACGAGGACGCCCGCCGCGAAGACGCCGGCCTCCAAGGACTCGTCCGGCACGTCCCGCACGTCCGACCCGTACGCCCCGGAGAACCGCGTCATGTGCAACGGCTCCAACACCCGGGTCACCGCCCAGCCGGTGCCGCGTCCCCTGAACCACATGCTGATCACGGTGAAGAACACGGGCTCCAAGGTCTGCGACCTGACGTACTTCCCGGTGCTCCGGTTCGACGAGATGCAGTGGGTGCCGCAGCCGATCGAGGAGTCGCATCCGCAGGCGGTGACGACCCTCGCGCCCGGTGAGTCCGGCTACGCCGGTGCCCTGCTCTCCGCCGCCGACGGAAGCGGCGACGGCGGCACGACCGCCAAGAAGCTCACGGTCGCCTTCCAGGGCCGCACCCCCAACAGCAGCGGCGGCGCGTCCGCGACCCCGGCCCTGCCCGCCAAGGGCGTGTACTACGACAGCTCCCTGGCGGTCACGTACTGGCTGCGGGACATGGACGAGGCGCTGTCCTACTGAGCGGTCAGCTGCCGGGCCGCCTCGACGGCCCAGTAGGTCAGGATGTTCTGCGCACCGGCCCGCTTGATGCCGGTCAGCGTCTCCAGGATCGCCCGGTCGCGGTCGATCCAGCCCTTCTCGGCGGCGGCCTCGACCATCGAGTACTCGCCGGAGATCTGGTAGGCGGCGACCGGGACGTCCACGGAGTCGGCGACGCGCGCGAGGATGTCCAGGTAGGGGCCGGCCGGCTTGACCATGACCATGTCGGCGCCCTCCTCCAGGTCGAGCGCCAGCTCGCGCAGGGCCTCCCGTGCGTTGGCCGGGTCCTGCTGGTACGTCTTGCGGTCGCCCTTCAGGGACGAGCCGACGGCCTCCCGGAAGGGGCCGTAGAAGGCGGAGGCGTACTTGGCGGTGTAGGCAAGGATCGCCACGTCCTCGCGCCCGATCTGGTCCAGGGCGTCGCGGATCACGCCGATCTGGCCGTCCATCATCCCGCTGGGCCCGACGACGTGCGCGCCGGCGTCGGCCTGGACCTGGGCCATCTCGGCGTACCGCTCGAGGGTCGCGTCGTTGTCGACCCGGCCCTGGGCGTCCAGGACCCCGCAGTGCCCGTGGTCGATCGTCTCGTCGAGGCACACGTCGGACATGACGAGCAGGTCGTCGCCGACCTCGGCACGCACGTCGCGGAGGGCGACCTGGAGGATCCCGTCCGGGTCGGTCCCCGGCGTGCCCTGCGCGTCCTTCTTCGACTCCTCCGGCACCCCGAAGAGCATGATCCCGGAGATCCCGGCCTCCACCGCCTCCAGCGCGGCCTTCTTCAGGCTGTCGCGGGTGTGCTGCACGACGCCGGGCATCGCGGCGATCGGCACCGGCTCGCTGACGCCCTCCCGCACGAACGCGGGCAGGATGAAGTCAGCGGGGTGCAGCCGGGTCTCGGCGACCATGCGCCGCATGACGGGCGTGGTGCGCAGCCGACGGGGACGCGTGCCGGGGAAGGATCCGTACTTCGTCATGCGTCTACGCTACGCCCGCCCGAAGGGCACATTTGCCGACCGCCCGTCGGGGACAAGGGCCGGCCGGGGACGCGGCCGCCGCACATGCGCGGGCCACCCCCCGGGTCCATGCTGGAAGTGCCCGTCTCACCAGCTCGGGGGATCCGCCGTACGTCCGTAGCCGCCCCACGGAGCCCGCGATGACCGCGACCCACCACACCCCGTCCGACCTGTTCGCCCTCTCCGGCGTGCGCGGCCCGGTGCTGCGCCCCGGGGAGGACGGCTACGTCGCCGAAGTGACCGGCTTCAACCTGGCGGCCGCCCACACCCCGGACGTCGTCGTGGGCGCGACCTGCGCCGACGACGTCGTGGGCGCGCTGCGCTGGGCCACCGCCACCGCCACCCCCGTGGCGGTCCAGGCCACCGGTCACGGCGCGAACTACCCCATCGACCGGGGCCTGCTGATCACCACCGCCCGCATGACGGACGTACGGATCGATCCGCGCGAGCGCACGGCGACGGTGGCCGCCGGCGCCAGGTGGAGCCATGTCCTGGAGGCGGCGGCCCCGCACGGGCTCGCCGCGCTGTGCGGCACGTCCACGGACGCGGGCGTGGTCGGCTACACGCTGGGCGGCGGCCTCCCGCTCCTGGGCCGGACCTACGGCTACGCGGCCGACCTGGTCCGTTCGCTGCGGCTCGTCACGCCCGACGGGACGCTGCACGAGGTCGACGCGGGCCACGATCCCGACCTGTTCTGGGCGCTGCGCGGCGGCAAGGGCAACGTGGGCATCGTGACGGAGATGACCTTCGACCTGCTCCCGCTGTCCCGCGTCCTCGGCGGCGGCATCTACTGCCCCGGCGAGCACGCGGAGGCCCTGCTGCGCACCTGGGCGAACTGGACGCCCACGCTGCCCGTCGAGATGAACTCGGCGTTCTCGCTGCTGCGCCTGCCCCCGCTGCCCGCGATCCCCGAGCCCCTGCGCGGCGGCTTCTGGGCGCGCGTGGCGGTGGCCTGGACCGGCGACGTGGCGGAGGGGCAGGCACGGCTGGCGCCGATCCGTGAGGCGGCGCCGGTCACGGTCGACACGGTGGAGGAGATGGACTGCACGGACGTGGACCGCATCTACATGGAGCCGCAGGATCCCCTTCCCGCGCGCGAGTCCTGCGCCCTGCTGCGCGATCTGACCCCCGACGCGGTGGACACGTTCCTGTCCGAGGCCGGGCCGGCCATGACCGACTACCCCCTGCTCCTGGTGGAGCTGCGCCACCTGGGCGGCGAACTCGCCCGCCCCGCCCGCGTCGAGGACGCGATCTGCGCCCGCGACGCCAGCTACTTCCTGGAAACGGTCGGCGTCCTCGTCTCACCGGAGGCCGCGGCGGCGGTGGAGACGGCCACCCTCTCCCTGAACCACGCGATGGCCCCGCACGGCACCGGCCTCACCATGGTCAACATCCACGGCACCCCCGGCGACGAACGCGACCGCGCCCGCGCCTGGACCCCGGAGGTCTACGCCCGCCTGGGCCGCACGAAGACGACGTACGACCCAGGCAACCTGCTGCGCTACGGCCACACGGTCACACCGACCGTGGCCTGACCGCGAGCGGTCACACCCTCACGTGCTGCGCCGCCGCCGAGCCCCCGGCCTGCGCTCGCTCGGCCGCGTCACCGGGTCCCCGGCCTCCAGCGCGGCGGCTCTGCGCCGCATCCCGAAGTCCGCCAGCGCCTCCGCGAGCTTGTGCACGGACGGCTCGGGAGCCATCACGTCCACCCGGAGGCCGTGCTCCTCGGCGGTCTTCGCGGTGGCCGGGCCGATGCAGGCGATCACGGTCACGTTGTGCGGCTTGCCGGCGATGCCGACGAGGTTGCGCACGGTGGAGGACGACGTGAAGAGAACGGCGTCGAAGCCACCGCCCTTGATCGCCTCCCGTGTGTCGGCAGGGGGCGGCGACGCCCGCACGGTCCGGTAGGCGGTGACGTCGTCGACCTCCCACCCGAGCTCGATGAGCCCGGCGACCAGCGTCTCCGTGGCGATGTCGGCACGCGGCAGGAAGACGCGGTCGATCGGGTCGAACACCGGGTCGTAGGGAGGCCAGTCCTCCAGCAGCCCCGCCGCCGACTGCTCGCCGCTGGGCACCAGGTCGGGCTTCACACCGAACGCGACGAGCGCCTTGGCGGTCTGCTCCCCGACCGCGGCGACCTTGATCCCGGCGAAGGCGCGCGCGTCGAGCCCGTACTCCTCGAACTTCTCCCGCACGGCCTTGACGGCGTTGACCGAGGTGAAGGCGATCCACTCGTAGCGGCCCGTCACCAGGCCCTTGACGGCGCGCTCCATCTGCTGGGGCGTGCGCGGCGGCTCGACGGCGATCGTCGGGACCTCATGCGGCACGGCGCCGTAGGACCGCAGCTGGTCGGAGAGCGCCGCCGACTGCTCCTTCGTGCGCGGCACGAGCACCTTCCAGCCGAACAGCGGCTTGGACTCGAACCACGCCAGCTGGTCGCGCTGGGCGGGGGAGGAACGCTCACCGACCACGGCTATCACCGGCCGGCCGCCCTCGGGCGACGGCAGCACCTTCGCCTGCTTCAGCGTCTGCGCGATGGTGCCGAGGGTCGCGGTCCAGGTCCGCTGCCGGGTGGTCGTACCGGCGACGGTCACCGTCATCGGGGTGTCGGGCTTGCGGCCCGCGGCCACCAGCTCACCCGCCGCGGCGGCCACGGAGTCCAGCGTCGTGGAGACGACGACGGTCCCGTCCGACGCCCCGACCTCGGTCCAGCACCGGTCGGAGGCGGTACGGGCGTCCACGAACCGCACGTCGGTGCCCTGCGCGTCCCGCAGCGGGACACCGGCGTACGCGGGCACGCCGACGGCCGCGGCGACACCGGGTACGACCTCGAAGGGCACGCCCGCGGCGGCGCAGGCGAGCATCTCCTCGGCGGCGTACGTGTCGAGTCCGGGGTCCCCGGACACCGCACGGACGACCCGCCTGCCGCCCCGCGCGGCCTCCATGACAAGATGTGCGGCATCCCGCACCACGGGGATCGGAACGGTTGTTGACGAGCCGTCAACGACCGTCAGCTGAGGCGCGCCTGTGCCCGGAACCGGGTCCGATGACGGATCCGCCTCCGTGTTCACCACGGAGACGCCCGGCCTGGCATGGACGCGTACGACGTCGAGCACCTCGTGCTCGGCGACCAGGACGTCCGCGTTGGCCAGCGCCTCCACGGCGCGCAGAGTCAGTAGTCCCGGATCCCCGGGTCCGGCACCGAGGAAGGTGACGTGCCCGTGTTCCGGACCGGCGGGAAGGGTGGTGGGGCTCAATGTGCTCGCTCCCCCATCAGACCGGCCGCGCCCTGGGCGAGCATCTCGGTTGCGAGTTCGCGACCGAGCGCCGTTGCCCGGTCGTGCGTCTCGGGCACGGGACCGGTGGTGGACAGCTGCACCATGCGAGTGCCGTCGGTGGTCCCGACGACGCCGCGCAGGCGCATTTCCTTGACAATCTGCCCGTCGGCCAGAAGGTCGGCCAGCGCGCCCACAGGGGCGCTGCAGCCGGCCTCCAGGGCGGCGAGCAGTGACCGCTCGGCCGTTACGGCGGCCCGTGTGAACGGGTCGTCGAGCTCGGCGAGCGCGGCGATCAGTTCCGCCTGGTCGGCGGCGCATTCGATCGCCAGAGCCCCCTGGCCGGGGGCGGGCAGAACCGTGTCGACCGACAGGAAGTCGGTCACCTCGTCGCTCCGGCCGATCCGGTTCAGTCCGGCGGCGGCCAGCACCACGGCGTCCAGCTCGCCGTTGTGGACGTATCCGATGCGCGTGTCGACGTTGCCACGTATCGGGACCGCCTCTATGTCCAGCCCGTGGCCGCGTGCGTACGCGTTCAGCTGCGCCATCCGGCGCGGTGAACCGGTGCCGATGCGTGCCCCGCGGGGCAGGTCGGTGAACTTCAGGGCGTCCCGGGCGACGATGACGTCACGCGGGTCCTCGCGCACCGGGACGGCGGCCAGCACCAGCTCCTCGGGCTGCGTGGTCGGGAGGTCCTTCAGCGAGTGAACCGCGAAGTCGACCTCACCCCTGAGCAGCGCGTCGCGCAGCGCGGTCACGAAGACACCCGTGCCGCCGATCTGCGCGAGGTGTTCGCGGGAGGTGTCGCCGTAGGTGGTGATCTCGACGAGCTCGGCGGGCCGTCCGGTCACCCGGCTCACGGCGTCCGCCACCTGCCGGGACTGGGCCATGGCGAGTTTGCTCCGCCTGGTCCCGAGCCTCAGCGCCCTGGTACTCATGCCGGCCCTCGGTTCTTCTCGGTGCTGTCCTCGGCCCGGGACACGGCGGCGACCGTCTCCTGGTCGAGGTCGAACAGGGTGCGCAGCGCGTCCGCGTACCCGGCGCCGCCGGGCTCGGCCGCGAGCTGCTTGACCCGTACGGTCGGCGCGTGCAGCAGCTTGTCGACGACGCGTCGCACGGTCTGGGTGATCTCCGCGCGGTGCTTGTCGTCGAGGCCGGGCAGCCGCCCCTCCAGTCGGGCGATCTCGCCTGCGACGACGTCCGCGGCCATGGTGCGCAGGGCGACCACGGTCGGCGTGATGTGCGCCGCCCGCTGCGCCGCCCCGAAGGCCGCGACCTCGTCGGAGACGATACGCCTGACCTGGTCGACGTCGGCAGCCATCGGAGCGTCCGCGGACGCCTCGGCGAGCGACTCGAGGTCGACCAGGCGCACCCCGGCGAGGCGGTGCGCGGCCGCGTCGATGTCGCGGGGCATCGCGAGGTCGAGGAGGAAGAGGACGGGCTCGGGGCGCGGGGCCTCGACGACCGGCTCGGGCCTGCGACGCTCGGGGATGCGGCCAAGGGTGGCCGCGGTCGCGGCGAGCGCGGTGATCAGCTCGGCGTCGGCCTCGGGGCTGCGGCGGGCGGCCTCGCGACGGTCCACGGAGGTACCGGCGGCCCAGGCGGCGTGCTGCTCCAGCGTCGCCGCGTCCATCCCGGCCACGGCGGCCTCCCCCATCACGGAGAAGCCCGGCTGCACGGCGCCGAGGTCGAGCGGGCAGTTCTCGTCGGCCCCGACCGTGGCGGGCGGCAGCGGGGTGTCCCGTACGTCCGCGCGGGGGGAGGTCGTACGACGGTCGTCGCCGTCGAGGTGGGTACGCGGGTCCTCGCCGGTGTCCGCGACGGGCTCACCGGTGCGGCCCTCGACCGCCTGCGCGACCGCCCCGGCGGTGAGGACTAGTCCCGTCGCGCCGGTGCAGGAGACGGCGATGTCGGCACGTGTCAGCTCGACCGGCACCGACTCGATCGGTACCGCGCGGGCCAGCACGTCCGTGTCGTCCCCCTCGGCCAGTATCTGGGCGAGGCGTTCGGCGCGGTCCTGGGTGCGGTTGGCGACGACGATCTCGGCGACCCCGACGCGTGCGAGGGTCGCGGCGGCCAGGGAGGACATGGAGCCGGCGCCGATGACCAGGGCCTTCTTGCCGTGGGCCCAGCCCTGCACATCGGCGCCCGCGGCCAGCTGCTCCAGGCCGAAGGTGACCAGGGACTGTCCGGCGCGGTCGATGCCGGTCTCGGAGTGGGCGCGCTTGCCGACCCTGAGGGCCTGCTGGAACAGGTCGTTCAGCAGGCGTCCGGCGCTGTGCAGCTCCTGGGCGCGGGCGAGGGAGTCCTTTATCTGGCCGAGGATCTGGCCCTCGCCGACGACCATGGAGTCCAGGCCGCAGGCCACCGAGAACAGGTGGTGGACGGCCCGGTCCTCGTAGTGCACGTAGAGATAGGGAGTGAGCTCCTCCAGGCCGACCCCGCTGTGCTGGGCGAGCAGCGTGGACAGCTCGGCGACACCGGCGTGGAACTTGTCCACGTCGGCGTAGAGCTCGATGCGGTTGCAGGTGGCGAGCACCGCGGCCTCGGTGGCCGGTTCGGCGGCGACCGTGTCCTGGAGCAGCTTGAGCTGGGCGTCCGTGCTGAGGGAGGCCCTCTCCAGGACGCTGACGGGGGCGCTGCGGTGGCTCAGTCCGACGACGAGGAGACTCATGCCGGCATCACGGCGGGGACGTCCCCGTCGGGCCCCTTGTCGGCGGACTCCTTGCGGGCGGCGGCGACCGGGCCGGCGCCGTCGGTCGACGCGGCGGCCTCCTCGACGGCCTTGCGCTGCTCGTGGAAGGCGAGGATCTGCAGCTCGATGGAGAGGTCGACCTTGCGCACGTCGACGCCGTCCGGGACGGACAGCACGGTCGGCGCGAAGTTCAGGATGGAGGTGACCCCGGCGGCCACGAGCCGGTCGCAGACCTGCTGGGCGGCGCCGGCGGGGGTCGCGATCACTCCGATCGAGACGCCGTTGTCCTGGATGATCTTCTCCAGGTCGTCGGTGTGCTGCACGGGGATCCCGGCGACGGGCTTGCCGGCCATCACGGGGTCGGCGTCGATGAGGGCGGCGACCCGGAAGCCACGGGAGGCGAACCCGCCGTAGTTGGCGAGGGCGGCGCCGAGGTTACCGATACCGACGATCACGACGGGCCAGTCCTGGGTGAGGCCCAGCTCGCGGGAGATCTGGTAGACGAGGTACTCGACGTCGTAGCCGACACCTCGGGTGCCGTAGGAGCCCAGGTAGGAGAAGTCCTTGCGCAGCTTCGCGGAGTTGACCCCCGCGGCGGCCGCGAGCTCCTCGGAGGAGACCGTGGGTACCGAGCGCTCCGACAGTGCGGTCAGGGCGCGGAGGTACAGCGGAAGCCTGGCGACGGTGGCCTCGGGAATCCCTCGGCTACGGGTCGCCGGTCGGTGAGTTCGGCCAGTTGCCACGGTGCTCCTGCGGGTAGAGCGGGGCTGCAGGCGGTCAGACGTGCCATGACCGCCCCGTCGAATGCAGGCTATGTCTTTGTGAACGCGTGCACAAAGATGGTGTCCGATTTGCCCGGCCAACGTGACCGGGGTCACGCGCCCCCGGCGCACTCGCACGGAACCGGCGCACGGGCGCCACCGCTCCTCTTCTCCTGGGGGCAAAACCGCACACTCTCCTCACGAATCCCGCCCCCGAGACCAAGCCGCCATCGATCCTAAGCGAGTTTGCCGACCAGTTGGACTAGTCGGTCAGTGCCTTCCTGAGCCGTTCCTCGTTCACGCGCCAGAAGGTGTGCTGCTTTCCGTCGACGAGCACGACCGGGATCTGCTCCCAGTATTGGTCATGGAGTCGGGCGTCCTGAGTGATGTCCTTGCCCTCCCAGGGGACCCCAAGATCACCGCACACCTTCTCGACCACGACCTGTGCGTCATCACACAGATGGCAACCGGGCTTCCGAATGAGGGTGACGAGGCGCTCCCTGGGGGCGCTACGACGAAAAAGGGGACTCATGCCGCCATTCTCGCGCTTCCTTAACGGCCCGGCCCCGGAGAGTTCACAGGCTTCAAACCTCTCGACTCCGGAACCACCGAACAAACTGGCTATGCTCACGCTCATGGCCGCTCTCGGATGGCTCACTCCCCGTAGGCGCTCCGCCACGGCGCGGAGCGTGTTGGCTGGCGAAGCCTCGGCGGAGGCCGCCCGCAAGTCCTCGCAGGACGCACTGGACGTCGGGCCGGACCGCGCCGACCAGGAACCGGAGTTCCCGGTCCTCGGCGACGACCGGGCCGCCGCCTTCTTCGACCTGGACAACACCGTGATGCAGGGCGCCGCCCTGTTCCACTTCGGCCGGGGCCTGTACAAGCGGAAGTTCTTCGAGACCCGCGACCTGGTGAAGTTCGCCTGGCAGCAGGCGTGGTTCCGGCTGGCCGGGATCGAGGACCCCGAGCACATGCAGGACGCCCGCGACTCTGCGCTGTCCATCGTCAAGGGCCACCGCGTCTCCGAGCTGCAGTCGATCGGCGAGGAGATCTACGACGAGTACATGGCCGAGCGCATCTGGCCCGGCACCCGTGCCCTCGCCCAGGCCCACCTGGACGCCGGCCAGAAGGTGTGGTTGGTCACAGCCGCGCCGGTCGAGATCGCCCAGGTGATCGCCCGCCGCCTGGGCCTGACCGGCGCCCTGGGCACGGTCGCCGAGTCGGTGGACGGCGTCTACACGGGCAAGCTGGTCGGCGAGCCCCTGCACGGCCCGGCGAAGGCGGAGGCGGTGCGCGCCCTGGCGGCGGCGGAGGGCCTGGACCTCTCCCGCTGCGCGGCCTACAGCGACTCGCACAACGACATCCCGATGCTGTCGCTGGTGGGCCACCCCTACGCGATCAACCCGGACACCAAGCTGCGCAGGCACGCCCGCGAGCTGGACTGGCGCCTGCGGGACTACCGCACCGGCCGCAAGGCCGCGAAGGTCGGCATCCCCGCGGCGGCGGGCGTCGGCGCGGTGGCCGGCGGCACGGCCGCGGCGATCGCCCTGCACCGCCGACGCCGATAACAATTCCAACGGTTGTACCCCCGCACCCCTCCGGCCAGTCCTGTTGTCCGGACACCGCCACAACACGCCCCGGACCCACCCGGAATCCGAACCTTTCCGATCAACAACCGATCACTCTCCGGTAGTTGATCGGGCGTCAATCGGTTACAGAAGCGACGTAATCGATGATTTGAGCAACTGGGCGTAGCAAGGCCTGTACGAAGCGTTATTCTCCTCAGACGCAAACCGGTACCCCTCCGTCGCTACGACGGGTGAATGGTTCCGCACTGCACGTGATGCAAGCTCTGCCTCTGGGAGTCCCGTGTACCCACACGTCGGGGTTGACGCCTCGGGCCTGGCTACGCTGCGCGCAACGGTCGCTACGGTCCAAGGCCTGTTGCGCGGATTCGTCCCCACCGCGTACGCCGCCCCCGCCTTCGCCACCGCCGCGCCCGTCGGCCCGTGCTACGCACTCGCCGACGGCATCGAGGAGGTGTCGGCGCGCAGCGCCGTCAGTGAGGGGCGGCGGTCGGGTGACGGGCGGGCGGGCGGCAGACGAGGGCGTTCCACCGGCGCGGCCACCGCCCGCCGACCGGCCGCCGACAGCGACAGCGCCCGCATGATGGACCTCGTCGAGCGCGCCCAGGCCGGCGAGGCCGACGCCTTCGGCCGGCTCTACGACCAGTACAGCGACACCGTCTACCGCTACATCTACTACCGCGTCGGCGGCAAGGCGACCGCCGAGGACCTCACCAGTGAGACGTTCCTGCGCGCCCTGCGCCGCATCGGCACCTTCACCTGGCAGGGCCGCGACTTCGGCGCCTGGCTCGTCACCATCGCCCGCAACCTGGTCGCCGACCACTTCAAGTCGAGCCGCTTCCGGCTCGAGGTGACCACCGGCGAGATGCTCGACGCCAACGAGGTCGAGCGCTCCCCCGAGGACTCCGTCCTGGAGTCCCTCTCCAACGCCGCCCTCCTCGACGCCGTACGACGGCTCAACCCCCAGCAGCAGGAGTGCGTGACGCTCCGCTTCCTCCAGGGCCTCTCCGTCGCCGAGACCGCCCGCGTGATGGGCAAGAACGAGGGCGCCATCAAGACCCTCCAGTACCGCGCCGTGCGCACCCTCGCCCGGCTCCTGCCGGACGACGCCCGCTGAGGGCGTCCGCCGAAGGCGCACGCTCCGCGCTCTCCAACTCACCCTCGGTGAAAGTGGGTTGGATTCGCGGTCGGATCATCCGCCGTCCGTAACCCAAGTGCCAAGCCGCTCGTTGTGCGGGATGCAGACTCCCTGTGGTCACTCCCTGGCCGAGTTCAATCACTCATTCGTGTGGTTGCGGTCAGGGCGTGCAACCCTCAGGACCCCCTGGGGAGTCGACCGTCATGACGAGAGGAGGTGCCGCCAGTGATCGCGAACGTATCGGCGCACCGGCGGGCGAACGCCTTCGCCCAGGCCCTGGAGGAGCAGTCCGACCGGGACACGGCGGCCGCGCAGCCCGAGGCACCGGCACCGGCACCCGGCGCCGCCGAACGGACCGAGCAGGGCCGCCTTCTGGCCCTCACCACCGGTCTCGGCGAGCTGCCCAAACCGGAGCTGGACCCCGAGGTCAAGGTCGTTCAGCGGGCCCAGCTCGTGGCCGCGTTCGAGGCCATGCTGCAGGAGGGCACCGCGCGAGGCGAGGCGGCAGACCCTTCGGTACCCGAGCAGCGTTCCCATCGGAGCCGGGGTGCGCACCGGGCGACCGGACTGGGCAAGTTGCGTCCGCGCTCACGCCTGGCCAAGGGGCTCACCGCGGGCGGGCTCAGCGTCGGAGTCGCCGCGGGCGCCTTCGGCGGAGTCGCAGCGGCAAGCTCGGACGCGCTGCCCGGCGACTCGCTCTACGGCCTCAAGCGCGGCATCGAGGACTTCAAACTCCAGTACCTGGCCGAGGGCGACAGCGAACGGGGGGAGGCCTACCTCGACCAGGCCTCGACCCGGCTCAGCGAGGCCCGCAGGCTGATGGAACGCGACCGCGGCGGCCATCTGGACCACGAGTCCCTCGGCGAGATCCGCCGCGCGCTGTCGGGCATGCAGCACGACGCCTCCGAGGGCCATCGCCTGCTGCACGAGGCGTACGAGCGCGACCCCGGCTCCCTGGGCCCCATGCGGGCCCTCTCCGCCTTCTCCCGCTCGCACCGCGAGGCGTGGGGCGCGCTGCGCGAGAGGCTGCCCGTACAGCTCGGGGACGTCAGTGATCAGGTGTCGTCGGTGTTCGACGCCATAGACGAAGAGGTCGCCCCGCTGCAGTCCCTGCTCCCGCAGCCCACGGCCCAGCCCGGCAGCACCGGCAGGCGCCAGGGCTCCCAGCCCGCCTCCTCCGGTACGTCGGACTCCGGCCGGCCCGCGGCACCCAGCACCGGCAGCAGCGCGTCCGACAGCGGCCGCGCCGGCAGCCCCGGCAAGTCGACCCCCTCCAGCGGCGAGGCCGACAGCCTCATCGGCGGCAACACGGGCGGCCTGCTCGACCCGACCCAGTCCCCCGACACCGCCTCCCCGTCCGAGAGCAGGACCCCCACCCCCGCACCCGACGTCACCCTCCCACCCCTCCTCCCGGGCCTCCTGCCCGGCCTGGGCATCGACGGCGAGGACACCGAGTAGCAGAACGGCGATGGGGGCGCCCCTTGCGGGAGGGGCGCCCCCATCGCCGTACCCAAAGGGGCCCGCTGGAGTCTAGAAGAACACCGACCGCCGCTGCACCAACAACTTGTAGAGCGTGTGCTGGATCTGTTCCCTCACCTGGTCCGTGAGGTTGAACATCAGCATCGGGTCCTCCGCCGCCTCCGGCGGATAGCCGTCCGTGGGGATCGGCTCGCCGAACTGGATGGTCCACTTGGTGGGCAGGGGAATCGCGCCCAGGGGGCCGAGCCAGGGGAAGGTCGGGGTCAGCGGGAAGTAGGGGAAGCCCAGCACCCGCGCGAGGGTCTTGGCGTTGCCGATCATCGGGTAGATCTCCTCCGCGCCGACGATCGAGCACGGGATGATCGGCGTCCCCTGCCGCAGAGCCGTGGAGACGAACCCGCCGCGGCCGAACCGCTGGAGCTTGTAACGCTCGCTGAAGGGCTTGCCGATGCCCTTGAAGCCCTCCGGCATCACCCCCACCAGCTCACCCTCACTGAGCAGCCGCTCGGCGTCCTCCGCACAGGCCAGGGTGTGCCCCAGCTTCCGGGCCAGCTCGTTGACCACGGGCAGCACGAAGACCAGGTCGGCGGCGAGCAGCCGCAGATGCCGGCCCGCGGGGTGCTGGTCGTGGACGGCGACCTGCATCATCAGCCCGTCCAGCGGCAGCGTCCCGGAGTGGTTCGCGACGATCAGCGCGCCCCCGTCGGCCGGGATGTTCTCGACGCCCTTCACCTCGACCCGGAAGTACTTCTCGTACACCGGGCGCAGCAGCGACATCAGGACCTGGTCGGTCAGCTCCTCGTCGTAGCCGAAGTCGTCGACCTCGTAGTCACCGGTGAGCCGGCGCCGCAGGAACGCGAGGCCGCTCGCGACCCGCCGCTCCAGACCACCACCGGTGTCCGTCCGCGGCTCCTGCGGCTGTTCCTCACGTGTCACAGGAACATCATCCTGCGCGGAAGGCCTGCTGGGCAGGGGCTGGACCTCGCGGACCACCGCGGGCTGCTCGCCACCCTTGCGCCTGTTCCCCCCGCTCCGGCGCCGCGACGGCCGCTGCACGGCAGCCCCACGGGACCGGTCGTCGTCGAACGGAATGACCTTGGCGTCCGCCATCGTTGATGCGCTCCTCAGTTGGCGCTCTGCGTCGGGAGGTGGCCGTTGCCCGGCACGGGCAGCCCGGCGATCCGGTCGACGGCCCCCGCGAGGGCCTCCGGCGGCAACAGTCCGGGCCCACGGCTGCGCGCGAAGTCCGCGAACGTTTCTGCGGTCGTGTACTTCGGCCTGAACCCCAGCGTCTCGCGCATCTGGTCCGTGGACACGACCCTGCCGTGGGTCAGCAGCCGGATCTGCTCGGGCGAGAAGTCCGTCATCCCCAGCGTACGCACCAGGGACCCCGTCCACGTGACCGCGGGCAGCAGCAGCGGCACGGTGGGACGGCCCAGCCGCCGGGAACACTGGGAGAGCAGCAGGACACCGTCGCCGGCGATGTTGAACGTGCCACTGTTGAGCGTGCCCCGCACCGGCTCGTGCGAGGCGATCCGCAGCACCTCGATGACGTCGTCCTCGTGGACGAACTGCAACCGCGGGTCGTAGCCCAACACCGTCGGCAGGACCGGCAGCGAGAAGTACGCGGCGAGCGGTGTCTCCGCGGTCGGCCCCAGGATGTTCGCGAACCGCAGCACGCACACGGCCACGTCGGGCCGCCGCCGCGCGAACCCGCGCACATAGCCCTCGACCTCGCAGGTGTCCTTGGCGAAGCCGCCGCTCGGCAGCGACTTCGGCGGGGTCGTCTCGGTGAACACCGCCGGATCGCGGGGCGCGGACCCGTACACGTTCGTACTGGACTTCACGACCAGCCGCTTCACGTTCGGGGACTTCTGACAGGCACCCAGCAGCTGCATGGTGCCGATGACGTTGGTCTCCTTGACCGTGGCCCGGCTGCCGCCGCCCAGCGCGGTCCCGGTGACGTCGAGGTGGACGACCGTGTCGGCGCCCGTCTCGGCGAGCACGCGCGCGATGGTGGGCTGCCGGATGTCGGCCTGGATGAAGTCCGCGCCGCCCAGATGATGCTCGGGCGGGACCGCGTCCACGGCGATGACCCGGTCCACCTGAGGGTCACGCTGGATCCGTCGTACGAAACGGCCACCCAACTGACGGGCCACTCCGGTCACGAGCACGACCTTGCCCAAGATCAGCGCCTTCCTTCCGCCGTCGTCCTTCAGCTGCGCACACGCTGCCGAGTTCCCCGTCTGCGGGCCAACTTAGCGGTTCGGTGTTGCGCTGTGATGACCGCCTGACGCACGGGGCGGCGGGAACCCCCGTACGTACGAGTGGCCCCCCACCTGGAACCGGTGGGGGGCCACAACACGCTCTCGCTGCGTCGCGTGCGTAACTTACTTCTTGTTACGACGCTGGACGCGCGTGCGCTTGAGCAGCTTGCGGTGCTTCTTCTTGGCCATCCGCTTGCGCCGCTTCTTGATAACAGAGCCCACGACTACCCTCGCTCACTTCTCATCACTCGGTGCTGGGCGCCATGGGCCCATACGACCTACGAGGGGCTAGCCTACCCGTCCGAGCGCTGAGGGCCGAATCGAGGGTTGCCGAGGGGATCCCGAGGTGCCCTGTACTGCCGGTGCGGATCCCCCCAGCGACGCCGCTCAGGCGGTTTCCACCCCCACGTAGCTCTCGCGAAGGTACTCGTGAACCGCTTGCTCCGGGACGCGGAAAGACCTCCCGACCCGGATCGCGGGCAGATGACCGCTGTGCACCAACCGGTACACGGTCATCTTCGACACTCGCATCACCGAGGCGACTTCCGCCACGGTAAGGAACTGAACCTCGTTCAGAGGCCTCTCGCCTGCAGCCATGTCACACCTGAACCTTCCGCACTCGACTCGTCGGCCACCGGCTTCCCCTTCCGGTGACTCTTCGTCGCTGCGTGCTCACTCCCCAATGTAGGGGCGGGTGATGCGAGTGGGGAAGAGGTGCACCCATCGGCGGCCTACTGTGACAGACACGCTCGATTGAGTACGTAGCGGGTCAGCGGACGGTAGTAAGGAGACCGCACAGCGTCATCAAGTGGAACGACCACGGATACGGCCCCCTCCGCCTCCCCGACGAACAGCGCGGGGTCGTCCGTGTCGGCGAGCCCGATGGCCTCGAACCCCAGCTGACCTGCTCCGCAGGCCCAGCCGTGGTCCCCGATCACCAGCTCGGGCAACGGCCCGCCGGCCTCCGCGGCCGCAGCCAGCGCGGTCCGAACCGGGAGGGGCGAGTGGGTGTGTGCGCCGGTCTCACAACCGGGGCGCTGCGCCGCGGGGTCTCGTACGAAGGCGACACCTCGTACGTAATCAAGGTTGTACGTGCGTAGGCCGAACCGGGTCGTTATGTCGACACAGCGACCCTGCGCCGGTGTGAGGACGGTACATCCGACTGACGACAAGGCGTCCGCCAAGGCGGCGTAGAAACCGAGCAGCCGGTGCGGGTGCCCGGTCCCGAGAAGCACGTTCGCACCACGCCGGGCAGCCGCGGAGAGCCGCTCCGCGAAGGCGTCCAGAGCGGCCAGCGTCCGCTCCGGGTCAATCACATCATGGCCGGTCCTGTACTCAGGATCGGCCGAAACCCCACACTTGTCCGCCATCAACTCAAGCAGATCCCGTTCCCCCCACGACCACTCCGGATCAATCCCGATCAACGCCCGAGGATCCCGAGCAGCGAACAGCCGATAACTCCGCAGACTCACCTCCCGAGAGGTCGCCACGGGCCCAGCCAGTCGAGCGGCCAGCAGATGCGCGCGTAAAGCCCCAGCACTCAACACGAGACCGATGCTGACGGAAGGCAGCAGGAGCCACCCCGGGAACCCGGGAAACACCGCACGGTTGGCGTACTGCCGGCTCGCTCAGCCGCACGCCTACGCCAACAACCCCCGCAACGGAAACACCGCCCGCCGCGTGGCCAGCACCGCCTGGTCCAGCCGATCCGCAGGGTCGTACCCCGCTTCCCACCCGGCCCACGACACCGGCCACCGCCCGTCCGTCATCCGCCCGGGGCCCAACTGCCGGGTCCGGGCGAACACCTCCTGCCGCCACCCCTCAGGAATCACCGCCGTCGGCTCCACGGGCCGCCCCGCGGCGACTCCCACCAGATGCGTCCACGAGCGCGGCACAACCTCCACCACGGCGTATCCCCCACCCCCCAACGCGACCCATTTCCCCCCGGCGTACTCGTGCGCCAACTCATGACACGCCACCTGCACGGCCCGCTGCGCGTCCAGCGACACGGCCAGATGCGCCAACGGATCCTCGAAGTGCGTATCGGCCCCGTGCTGCGTCACCAACACCTGCGGCCGGAAATCGGCGATCAGCTCCGGCACCACCGCGTGGAACGCCCGCAACCACCCCGCGTCCCCCGTCCCCGCCGGCAGCGCCACATTCACCGCACTGCCCTCGGCCGAATCCGCCCCGGTCTCCTCCGGCCACCCCGTCTGCGGGAACAACGTCCGCGGATGCTCGTGCAGGGAGATCGTCAGCACGCGCGGGTCCTCCCAGAACGCCGCCTGCACCCCGTCCCCGTGATGCACGTCGACATCCACGTAGGCGACCCGCTCGGCCCCCAGCTCCAGCAGCCGGGCGATCGCCAGCGAGGCGTCGTTGTAGATGCAGAACCCCGACGCGCCCCCGGGCATCGCATGATGCAGCCCACCCGCGAAGTTCACCGCGTGCAGCGCGTCCCCCCGCCACACCGCCTCCGCCGCCCCCACCGACTGCCCGGCGATGAGAGCCGACACCTCGTGCATCCCGGCGAAGGCGGGATCATCCATCGTCCCCAGCCCGTACGCCCCGTCCGCCGACCTCGGATCCGCGGACGCCCGCTTCACGGCCTCGATGTAGTCCTCCCGGTGGACGAGCCGCAAGGTCGACTCCCCCGCCGGTTTCGCCGCCACGACGTCCACCTCCCGGTCGAGCCCGAAGGCGTCGACCAGTCGCCGCGTCAGGGCGAGCCGGACCGGATCCATCGGATGCTCCGGGCCGAAGTCATAGCCCGTTACCGCCTCGTCCCACATCAGCTGTGCTCGGCCGCTCATGCCCGCCACCGTATCGGTCCGGTTGAGCCGCGAACGACCTGGCATACACCAACGTCACCAGCACCAACACCATCGGCACCAGCATCGCCCCCCGATACGTCCACGCGTCCCCCAGCGCCCCCACCAACGGCGAGCCGATCAGGAACCCCACGTAGTTGAAGACATTGAGCCGCGCCACGGCAGCATCCGACGCCCCCGGGAAGAGTCGCCCCGCCGCCGCGAACGTCTGCGGCACCAGCACACACAGCCCCACCCCCAGCAGCGTGAACCCGAGCATCCCGACCCAGGCTCCCGGTGCCCCGGCCACCACCGCGAACCCGAGCGCCGCAACCACCGCCCCACCCCGCACCACCGCCACGGCCCCGAACCGCCGCACCCCGAAGTCCCCGATGACCCGCCCGAGCAGCGTGGTGACCATGTACACGTTGTACGGCACCGTCGCCATCTGCTCGGAACTCCCCAGCACGTCCTGCAGGTACTTCGCGCTCCAGTTGGACACCGTCGAGTCGCCGATGTACGCGATCGTCATCACCAGACACAGCGGCAACAGCACCTTGAAGACGACGGGCCCGCCCTCCGCCTCGTCCTTCACCTCGACCGGCGCGCTCCCCGCGTCGACGTACCACCGGCTCCCCACGAAGGCCGCCGGCAACAGCACCACCACGACCGGCAGATACGACACGAACAGCGCCAGGTCCCAGTGCGCCCCCACCCACGCCAGCGAGGCCCCCACGATCCCGCCCAGGCTGTACGCCGCGTGGAAACTCAGCATGATGCTGCGCCCGTACGTCCGCTGCAGACTCACCCCGAGCATGTTCATCGAGGCGTCCAGCCCACCCACGGCGAGCCCGAAGGCCGCGAGGGCGATGCCCAGCTCGGCCATGTTCTCCCCCGCGCCGACGCCGAGCAGCGCCAGGAGCACGACGGGCTGGACCCAGCGCAGCACCCGGCTGGGCCGCACGCGCCGCACCAGCTTCTCGGTCGTCACACTGCCGACGCCGGCGAGGACCGGCACCGCGGCGAGGAACGCGGGCAACAGCGCGTCGGAGACGCCGTACCGGTCCTGGATGGCCGGGATCCGGGTCACCAGCAGAGCAAAGGCGACGCCCTGTACGAAGAAGCTCAACGCCAAAGAGGCCCTACCGCGCCGCAGCACATCTGTCATGGCGGCGAGCGTAGGGCCCCGACGTACTCGTGGGTAGATCCAGCCAAAGATGAGTTCTCCTCAGCTTTGCCCGGTGGAGCTAGATGGCGAGCTCCAGTTCCTGAATCCCGGTCACCTTCGCCTGTTCGTCCTTGGCTTCCTCGGTGACCATGGCCTCCATCGGCCCGGCCGCCAGGCGCCCGCTGACCAGGACACCGATCAGGATCGAGACGGCCATGACGACCCCGCCGAGCCACACCATGGTGTCCACGGGGATGGTGTACGCGCCCACGATCCGCGCGACACACTCGGCGAGCAGCACCACACCCCAGACGAGCGAGAAGACCCGCTCCCTGCGCCGGAAGTCCACCGCGCGGGCCGTGACACCCGACTCCAGCCGCTCCCAGGCGGCCTGCCTGGCCGCGTTCCCCTTCACCAGGAAGGGCTTCATCCCCTCGGTCATCATCGGCCGCCCGAGCGCCAAGGACACCAGGATCCCGATCCCGACGGTGCTGCTGACCGCGCTGTCCTTGGCGAGCATCAGCCGCGGGTCGCCGGAGACGAAGCTGAGCAGCAGCGACACGATGTTGACGACGAGGATCAGCCCCGCCAGCGCGTTGGTCCTGCGCTCCTTGACCGCGCTCCAGACGGTCCGCAGAGCCGGCACCACGCTGCTCCAGGCGAGCGCCGCGAAGGTGCTCATCCCGAAGCCGTCCTTGAACAGGTAGTACGAACCGAGCGGCACCGCCACGTCCACGATCAGCGGCGCGAAGTTCTTCTTCATGTCCTGCCCCTGGGAAACCGAGTTCGTCGTCATGCCCTTAGCTTCGCCCCCGGCGGGGGTCGGGCAGTAGAAACGATCGTCCGGTGCTCCGCATGACAAATGTCAGCTGAGCAGAGCCGGCAACTCCCCCATGTCGGAGAAGAGTTGGGTGGCTCCCGCCAGCTTGGCGGCAGGCGTCATCCTGGTGAACCCGTACACGTCCATCCCGGCCGCAACGGCCGCCTGCACGCCCAGCGGGGAGTCCTCCACGACGACACAGCGGCCCGGCACGACCCCCATCCGCTCGGCCGCGTGCAGGAACAGGTCGGGAGCCGGCTTCCCCTTCCCGACGTCCTGCGAACTGAAGATCCGCGACTCCTCGAACCACCGGTCCAGTCCGGTCGTCCGATGCCCCACCCGAATCCGCTCATGACTTCCCGAAGACGCCACGCAGTACGGCACCTCGTCCGCGGCCAGCTTCTCCAGTACGTCCACGGCGCCGGCCACGGGCCGCAGTTCCCGCTCGAACGCCTCGAACACCCGTCTGTGGAAGACGTCGTCGAACTCCACCGGCAGCCGCTCCCCCGTACGCTCCAGGACCAGGTCGTGGATCCGATGCATCGCGGAGCCCATGTAGTCACGGATGGAGTCCTCGTACGAGGTCGGGTGCCCGAGCTCCGTCAGATAGGCGGCCAGCAGCCGGTTGGAGATCGGCTCGCTGTCCACGAGGACACCGTCATTGTCGAAGATCACCAAGTCGTAGCGCATATCCAGAGCCTAAACGCAGAAAACCCCCGCACCGTGAGGTGCGGGGGTTTTCCCAATAATTGTTCGGCGGCGTCCTACTCTCCCACAGGGTCCCCCCTGCAGTAC
>NZ_JBICUX010000023.1:97198-115498 GCF_043198595.1 Streptomyces sp. NPDC048751 | reverse complement strand
AGCACCCGCGGCCGTTCGTCTGGACGAAAACCGCCGACGAGATCCTCGACAAAGTCGCCGCCTACTGCCGACGAATCTCCGACTCAGGTCACTAGTACTCCAGCTGTAGATCGTGTCGGCAATTAGGAACGGGGCCCGAGTCCGTTCAGCCGCGCCGGCAGGCCCTGCTGTCGCCTGCCCGTCGTGACAGCCACGAGGGCCTTTGGCCGGCCCTGGGCAGCGGTCCGCACATCATCTCGGTCATACGGCTACCCGGAGGTGGTCCGGCACGTCGTCGACGAGCTGCTGGACAGCACCCCTGAAGATCCATCCGATGGCCGCCCATGCCAGCACGGCCGCGAGGATGAAAGCGACCGCATTGCCCGTCATGGCGGCGACGGCGCCGCCAACGACAGGGCCGAGCGCGTTGGCTCCCCAGATGAACGGCAGCGCGACACCATTGACGCGTCCCATCGCCTCCACGGGCGTTGCCTTCTGGATGAGCGTGATGATGGCCACGTTCGTCAGCGGTCCGGTGAAGCTGGAGATGCCCTGCGACACCACGACGACCGCGAACGCGAGCTCCTTGCCGCCCAGCATGGCGGCCGGCAGCAGCGCGAACGCGAGGCCGAGCAGCGCGTGCGTCAGTACGAGTGTGCGCCCCATTCCCAGCCGCCCGCTGATTCTTTGGGACAGTGCTGCGCCGATGAGGACCGGGACGCTGCCCAGGCTCAACGCCAGGCCGAGCTGCCCAGCGGAGAAGTGCAGATCCTGGTAGGCGTACACGATGATTATCGCGAGCGTAGACGAGACCGCCATGTTGCCGAAGGTCAGCGTCAGCGTGAGGGACCGCAGGACGCGGTTGCCGAGGGTCAGTGTGATGCTGCCCCGGATGTCCCGGAGCGTGGCGCCCAGGCCACGCTCGGCGGGCGCCGGCCGAGGCTCCTTCTCGCGGATGAACAGCAGCAGAAGGGCGGCGAGGAAGTAGGACACCGCATCGGCTGCGACAGCGCGGGCAGCGCCGATCAGGCTCACCAGGCCGCCACCGGCCGACCTGCCCACTGTCATCGCTATGGACTTGCTCAGTTGGGTCTTGACGTTGCCCTCGACGAGGTCGGCACGGTCGAGGACCTGCGGGATGTATGCCTGATATGCCAGTTGGAAGACCACATCGAAGACGCCCTTGAGTAATGCGGCAACATACAGGTGCGCCAGAGTGAGGTGGCCTAGGACGGCGGCCAGCGGCAGCGAGCCGAGGATGACGCAGCGGGCGACGTTGGCGAGTTGCATCAGCGGCCGTCGGCGCAGTCGGTCGGTGAAGACGCCCATGATCGGCGCGAGCAGTACGAAAGGCAGCCACTGCAGGGCCATGAGCGCGCCGACCCCGACGGCGCCGGTGCCCAGGGCGAGGACCGCCAGCGACGGTAGCGCCACGACGCTGATCTCACTGCCCAGAAGGCTGATCGACTCCCCGGACCACAGGAGAAGGAATGGGCGGTTGCGTGCCAGGACCGACTTCGGATGGGTTGCGCCGATTTTTGGATCTTCGACAGCCCTCTGCGTGGAACGCCGCACAATTCCCTCCCTGCCGAGATCAGCGATGTATTTTTCCGTGGTCACCTCCTGCGGAACAAGCGCTTTCTAGCCGTGGGGTGTCCTGAAAAGGAGCCCTTGCAGCCGTGAAGGTGCTGCCTTGCAGATCATGGGTTCGATTCCCGCCACGGCCTCAAGTGCCTTGACCAGGCGCCCCCGGATCCCGGTGGCTCGGGTCACCATGCGTTGATGACCGGCGCGTGGGGTTCGTGCTGCTGCCAGGCCTCATTCAGGCGCGCGAGTCGGTCCGCGGCGGCGATGCCGTGCAGGGACGCGACGTTGCCGTCACTGACTTCGAACGCCACGACGCCCACGACCCGGTCGTCGACCACGGCGAGGACGGCCGGAGAGCCGTTGACCAGCGCGATGTGCATCGCGAGGGAGCCGCCGACCAGCCGCCGCTTCGCCGGAGTGGGCTTGAATCCGGCCCGCACATAGGACGCGATGCGCTCGCGCGTCCTGTACCGCAGCAGCCGCCTGGCCAGTCCGGCGCCGTCCGAGACCGCGGTCGCGTCGGCGGTGAGCATCGCCACCAGCCGTTCGGTGCGCCCCGACATGGCCGCGGCGAGGAACTCCTCGACGATCCGGCGCGCGGACGCGGGGTCCACCTCGCCGCCGCGGCGCTCGGCGGTGACCCGGCGTCGAGCCCGGTGGACATGCTGTTGGCTCGCGGACTCGGTGATGTCGAGTATCCCGGCGATCTCGGCGTGGGTGTACGAGAAGGCCTCGCGCAGGACGTAAGCGGCCCGCTCGACCGGCGAGAGGCGCTCCATGAGGGTCAGTACGGCCAGAGACACCGATTCGCGCTGCTCGAAGGTATCGGCAGGGCCGAGCATCGGGTCGCCTTCGAGGAGGGGCTCGGGCAGCCAGGCTCCGACAGCGCGCTCGTGGCGTGCCTGCGCCGAGCGGAGCCGGTCGAGGCAGAGATTGGTGACGACCTTGGTCAGCCACGCTTCCGGCACCCCGATGCGTTCCCGGTCCGTGGCCTGCCAGCGCAGGAACGTGTCCTGCACGGCGTCCTCGGCGTCGGCGGCCGAGCCGAGCAGACGGTACGCGAGCGAGGCCAGCCGGCCCCGGCTGGCCTCGAATCGATCGATGGCTGCGCTGTCCATGCGCAGGAGCCTAGGCGGCGGCCCTTGCGCCGGCCCGGTCGGGCGCGGTGGCCATGTGACGCTTGCGCTTCGGCATGCCGAAGGTCGGGTGGGCGATGCCCCACCCGGCCCCCTTGAGCACGCCCGACTTGAGCCGCGCGGCCATCCGGCCGCCCAGGTACCAGGACTTCGACCGGACGTCCTCATCCACCATCTGGAAGATCGCGTCCCGCCGTCCGAGGCTGATGTGGTTGCCGTGGTATTTCAACCCAATGGTCGGGACCTTGCTGCCCGTCAGGCGCGCGATGATCGCGGCCGTCGCCTGCATGTTGGTGTAGCCGGCCGAGGCGCAGGACATGGGCAGCGGTCGGCCGTTCTCGCCGATCGCGTAGACGCTGTCCCCGGCGGCGTAGACGTCCGGGTGCGAGACGGAGCGCATGGTGCGGTCGACAACGATCTGGCCGGTCTCGGCGACTTCCAAGCCGCCGGCGGCCGCGATGGGCTGTACGGCGAACCCGGCCGACCACAGGGTCACGTCTGCCGGAATTGACGTACCGTCGGCGGCGATGGCCCGGGTCGGCTCGACGGCTTCGATGCTGGCGTGCTCGTGGACGGTGATGCCGAGCCGGTCGAAGGCCTGGCGCAGGTGACGGCGGGCTTTCGGGGAGAGCCAGGCGCCCAGCTCGCCGCGGGCGGCAAGTGCGACCGAGAGGTCGGGCCGGGACTCGGCGAACTCGGTGGCGGTCTCGATGCCGGTCAGCCCCTCACCGACGATCAGCACGGTGCCGCCCTCGCCCAGTCGGGCCAGGCGCTCGCGCAGTCGCAACGCCGAGGACAGGCCGGTCACATCGAACGCGTACTCGGCCACGCCGGGGACGCCATGGTGGGCTACGGAGCTGCCGAGAGTATAGAGAAGCGTGTCATACGCGAGTTCTCCGTCGCCGTCCTCGCCGGTCACGGCCACGGTCCTGCACTGGGGGTCGACATCGGTGACGCGCGCCACGCGCAGCCGCACCCCGGTGCCCTCGAAGATGTCGGCGAGCTTGCGGAACGCGAGGTCCTGGCCGATCGCGAGCTGGTGGAGCCGCATCCGCTCAACGAAGTCGGGCACGGCGTTGACGACGGTGATCTCTGTCTCGGCGGGGGACAGCCGACGGGCCAGGTTTCCTGCGGCGAAGGCCCCGGCGTATCCGGCGCCGAGTACGACGATGCGGTGCTTCATGGCGATGCTCCTGTCTCGTTCGCGTGCCCCTTGAACGAGACTGCGTCCCGATTGCTGACAGCAGCCGGGTGTGGCGTGGGTCACCGACCTGAGGTCAGGGGCTGAGCTCGTCTCAACGCCCTGGTGCCCCAGGAACACCTGCGCTTTTGGAGCAGGATCCGTCGCTCTTCGTCGGTGACGACGGCCGAGACCGCCACGACATCCGTACGAGGTGCGGCCCTCCCGTGCAGCCCGCCTACGCGTACAGCCCCCCACCCGCCTGGTCCTCGAACACGCCCGGCCAGTAACGCCAGCCGTCGTCCTGCGAGGTCGCCGGGACGGTGGTGCAGGCGATGGGGTCGATGGCGGCGAGGGTGCGGGTCATGGTGTCGGCGAGTTGTTCGTAGGCCTCGGTGAGGTCGTGTTCGGCGTCCAGGGACTGTTCGCGGTGGATGAGCCACAGCGTGAAGCCCAGGGTGGAGATGTCGGCGTTGAGGGGGCGCAACGCCGCGTCCGCCTCGCTCCAGCACAGGACCGCGCCGGTCGTGCCGTCGACGACCAGGCTGGTGTCCTCCAGGAGGTGGCCGAGGCGGATCAGGTGGTCCGCGCCCTCGGGGGAGTCGGCGCCGGATTCCTCGACGCACTCGGTGAGCGTCCGGAGGGGCATGTCCGGGTCCAGGGTGAACCAGACGACCTCCTCCGGGAGACCCACCTCGCGCAGGAAGCGGCGGGTCGGCTCGTGGGTGAGGGTGGGCGGGAAGTCGACGTCCTCGAAGCGGACGATCGCGCCGGAGCCGAACTCGTCGTCCAGGAGACGGGGCGGGAGGTCCAGGGCGAGTTCGGAGACCGTGCCGCGGCCGGCCACCAGGGCCAGGGGGCGGATCACCGCCACCATCTTCCAGAAGGGGGCGACGTCGCCTCCCGTGCCCTCCTCGTACAGAGCCAGCAGCTGGCGTGACGCCTCCGCCACCGCCTGCGGGCCGAAGCGGCCCGCGTACGCCGCGAACTGGCCGCGCAGGGCCGCGAGTTCGTCGGCCGCCGTGGCGAAGCGGACCAGCTTCTCCAGGGACGGCGCGAAGGGGCGGCGGTCCATCAGGTCGGGACGGTCGTGGAGGAAGTACGTCGTCGAGACCTCGCCCGTCGACCCGTCGAGCAGGACCGATTCCGTCTCCGGGCCCTGGGCGCCCAGCAGGCCCCCGATGACCAGCTGGTCCCGCAGCTCGGGCGACAGGCGGCTGTCCGGGTCGCCGGTGGAGTCCGCGACCGTGCGCAGGCCGTCGCGGCGCAGCGTCTCGAACGTCAGCAGGCCGCCGACACCCGGAAGTCCGGGGCCCGTCAGCCAGCGGCGCGTCGGCGCGTGGGTGACGTACCCGCGCAGCTCGGCCTCGGTCAGGACGATCATCGCGGTGCGGAAGGCGCCCGCGGTGTCCGCGGTGTCCGCGGTGCCGGTCGTGCTCATTGTTCTTCCCCCGAGCGTGCGATGTCCTCGTCCCCAGGCGGGGCACGGCGGTCGGCGGTGCGCGGTGATCCGCGGCACGCCGGCCTCCCCACTGCCCAGAACATTACGCCGCACCACTGACAACGGCCCTCGGCAAGGAGCGGGGTCCGTGACGGAAGACGTCAGAAGACCGTTCCTAGGGGCTGAGTGGGAGTGAGTCCTGTTGCCAGGGCTCGTGCTCAGCCGGACGCCCCGAACGGTGTTGGGCGTTCTGGTTGACCGCGTTCGCTCCGCGTCCGGGCAACACGGATCGTGTCCGTGGTCCGGGGATACGGGGGCGGTTTCCCTCACGCCCCGGGGTGCCCGGTCGGGCCTGGACGGTCCGATGCCCCTGCTCATCGCTCCGGTGAGCAGGGGGCGGTGCCGTCCGTCGCCGGATCGGGTGTCCCAGGGCGCGTCTTCCGATCGCCACGGCGGCTGCGTCGTGGCGGGTGGTCTTCCTGGTTGTGGTGGTGAGGGGCTGCTGCCAGTGCTGGGCGCCCCAGCGGCTGGTGTAGGCGGGGTCGACGGCGATGACGGTGATGCCGAGTTCGGCGGCCATGGCCACGAGCCGGGCCCGGAGTCGGGCCACGGGCATGCCGGAGATCAGCTTGCGGAAGCGCTTGTTGCGGCCGTGCTTCTCGCGGGTGGTCTCCGCGGTGAAGTCCAGGTCTTCCACCGCAATGGCAAGACTGTGGCGCTTGGCCCAGTGCAGCAGGCGGATCAGCGCGTGGCGGACCTGGGCGTCGCGGTGTTCGGCGGTGCCGGTCAGGTCGTAGTCGAAGCGCCGGGGTGCGCCGACGGGGTTGCCGTGTGCGTCCAGGCGCCAGGCGGCCAGGTGGTCGGCATTGGTGTCCACCCCGACCACTCCGTGGGCGCGGGCTGCAGACAGGGGGACGGTCTTGACCGGGGGGATGGTCCACGAGGCGGTGAGGTACCAGCGGCCACGGGCGGTGTCTTCGTGGATGCGGTAGGCGACGGCGCGGTGGGCGGTGACACGGTCGCGCCACTGCTCGCCCCGGTGCGCGAAGCACACCCGGGCGGCGAGCACATACCGGCCGTGCGGGGCGTTGGCCAGGTGCGCCAACGGCGCGGGGAGCTTGATGGAGACCTCACCGTCGGGGCTGACGCGGATGGTCTCGTTGCCGTACCGCTTGCCGGACTCGCCGTCGGCCTGCAGGAACCGGCGTTCGGCCTGCCACCGCTCCCGCCACCGCTCCTCGGTGAGCTGCGCGGTGTCCAGGTGATGGCGGGTGTTCAGCAGCCGCTTCCCGCCCCGCACGACGCGCACGCGCCCAGCCTCACGCTCGGCGCGTGCCACCTCCAGCCGGTCGGCGAGCACGTGCAGGCGGCGGGCCTTGGCATGCCACTCCCGCTTGCTGCGGTAGCCGCCCGGAACCTTCCGGCTGCCCTTCTCCCCCACCGGCAGGGACAGCCGGTGCGCGATCGTCCTGACGCCCGCTTCCAGGCTCTGGATGTGCGCGAGCTGGCCGCGCCGGGTGAGCGCCCACTGATCATGCGTGGCCTTCGTGATACTGCCCGCCCACCGAGAAGACGACTCCGGGGTGAGGGCGCGCTTGCGTGCGGCCCACTGATCGCTGTCGTGCTCCAGCCCGGCCCCGCACCGCGCTTTGAGATCCCGGGCAGCCAGCGCCCCCAGATGATCACCGACCAGATGCAGCACCTTCTCGTCCCCGGCCGTCAGCTGCTTGAGCCGGTCACGGACCGCCACGCCCGAGGGGCCGGGAACCACGAACGGCGCCGCCAGCTCCCGCAACCCCACTCCCCGCACCCCCCGCCCGCTCAGCCGAAGCACCCGTCACCCCACCCAACGACCACCACCCACAAAGGTCACACATTCGACAGGCAAACCCCTGTCCCATCCCGGAGTGCCGCACCTGCTGCCACCCACGGACACTCACTCATACGTGCCAGAACACACTCATTCGCTGTCATGCCACAGCAGTTCACAACCCCTCGCGCGTTCCCTGCCCGCCACAATCGCCTCCACCGTTTCCGCGACGGTGAGCTCCGACGTGTCGAGCCACAGCCCGATGCGCGGCGTCCGGGCGCGCAGGCCCGCGTCCAGCTCCTCGACGGTCCAGGCCCCGTAGCCGGTCTTCGTACGCCCCTTCTCGCGGGCCGCGACGGTCTCGGGCGGCGGGGCCAGGACGACCACGTACAGCGGGCGGGTGCGTACGAGTTCGACGTAGGCCGCCAGGTCCGGGCCGAGGACGACGTCCTGCACGACCGCCGTGAAGCCCGCCGCCGCGTAGGTGTCCGCGGTCGCCGCCGAGAGCCGGTGTCGCAGCCGGAGTTGGGCCTCCGCCTCGCCGCCTGCCGGGGAGCCGGGCACGTACTCCGCACGCCCCGAGACGACCATCCGCCGGAAGACGTCCCCGCGGACGTGCGCCGCGCGCGGCAGCCTCTCCGCCAGCGCCTGCGCGACCGTGGACTTGCCGGCCGCCATGACGCCGGTGATCAGGACCACGCCCTCCATCAGGCCCTCACGTG
Organism: Streptomyces sp. NPDC048751; assembly: GCF_043198595.1. NCBI lineage: Bacteria > Bacillati > Actinomycetota > Actinomycetes > Kitasatosporales > Streptomycetaceae > Streptomyces > Streptomyces sp. NPDC048751. The sequence continues at coordinate 107,643 of NZ_JBICUX010000023.1, read as the reverse complement.
AGGTACACGCCCCCCAGGACCACGACCACCGCGGCGAGCACGAAGACCAGCACCCACGTCAGCACCTTGCCGACGCTGGGCGGCGGTTCGTACCGCGGTTCCTCGGTCACTGCGCTGTCACCACCGCAGCCTGCGGCCTTATGGGGAGCCGGTTCACCGGGCGGCCCGTGGCGGCTCGCACGGCGGAGGCGATGGCCGCCGGGGAGGTCACCACCGGGACCGCGCTGGCCGCCTTCGCGCCGAAGGGGGCGACCACGTCACGTTCCTCGACGAGTTTGACGATGTGGATGTCGGGTGCGTCGAGGGCGGTGGGCAGGGCGTAGCCGGTGAGGTCGGGGTGGCGGATCAGGCCCCGGGGGGTGCGGAGGTTCTCCGTAAGGGCGATGCCGACGCCCTGGGTGACGCCCGCCTCGATGCGCGCGGCGAGCTGGGTGGGGTTGAGCACCCGGCCCACGTCCTGCGCGACCGCGAGCTCCACCACCCGTACGGAGCCCAGTTCGATGTCGACGTCGACGACCGCGCGGATCGCGCAGAAGGCGAGGCCGACGAAGGCGTCGCCCTGCCCGGCGCCGTCCAGCGGCTCGGTGGGGTGCGGGCGGCACTGCGCGGTCGCCCACAGCTCCTTGCCCTCCAGGGCCTCGGTGACGGTGGTGGAGAGGACACCGTCGTACGAGGTGATCTTGCCGTCGGTGATCTGGAGCAGCTCGGTGGACATGCCGAACTTGTGCGCCAGGGGCTGGAGCAGCTGCGTGCGGACCATCTTCGCCGCGCGCTCCACCGCGCCGCCCGACACCCAGGTGTGGCGGCCGCGGCAGCCCGGGCCGGCGGGCGGCTGGTCGGTGTCCACGGGCGCCACGTGCACCTCGTCGACGCCGAGTGTCTCCTGGACGATCTGCCGGGCCAGGGTGGTGAAGCCCTGGCCGGTCTCGACGGCCGCGCACAGCACGGTGGCGACGCCGTCGTGGACCTTCACGGTCGCCGTGGAGACCTCGTCCGCGCCCTCCGCGCCGAGCATGTGCACCATGCCCAGGCCGTAGCCCACGCCCCGGCGCACCGCGCCCGGCTCGCCCGCGCCCTCGGGGCCTCCGGGCAGCAGCCACTCCTCCTCGGGGGCGTCCTTGGGCAGGGCCGGCAGCGGGAAGTCCTGGACGGCCTGCAACAGCTCCGCGACCGGCGCCGGACACGTCACGGTCTGGCCCGTCGGGAGTACGTCACCGGTGGCCAGGGCGTTGCTCAGGCGCAGTTCGGCCGGGTCGACGCCGAGCTTCTTCGCGAGCTTGTCCATCTGCGCCTCGTAGGCGGCGCACACCTGCATGGCGCCCTCTCCGCGCACATGGCCGGAGGGCGGGTTGTTGGTGCGTACGGCCCAGCCCTCGATGAAGGCGTTCGGGACGACGTACGGGCCGCAGGCGAAGGAGACGGCGGCGGCCAGGGCCTCCGAGGAGGTGTCCGCGTACGGGCCGGCGTCCAGGAGGATCTGCGCCTCGACCTTCACCAGCCTGCCCTCGGTGTCGGCGTGGTGGCGGTAGCGCAGCAGGGTGGGGTGTCTGTGGGAGTGGCCGAGGAAGGACTCCTCGCGGGTCGCCGTGAGCTTCACCGGGCGGCCGGTCTTCAGCGCGAGCAGCCCGAGGGGGAGTTGGAAGCCCTGGTCCTCGCGGTCGGCCGTGGCGCCGGGGACGCCGGTGACGACGATCTTCACGCGGTCGGTGTCGAGGCCGTAGCAGGCGGCGGCGGTGTCGCGGTCGGTGTGCGGGTCGGTGGAGGCCAGGTAGAGCTCCACGCCGCCGTCGGGGCGGGGCACGGCGAGCCCGGCCTCGGCGCCGATGGGGGCCGGGTCGGCGCGGCCGATGCGGTACAGGCCCTCGACGACGACCTCGCCGGCCGCGTCCGGGTCGCCGTGGCGCAGCGGGATGTGCCGGATCAGGTTGCCCTCGGGGTGCAGGGGCTCGGCCTCGAAGGCCTGCTCCGGGTCGAGCACCGGGTCGAGCACCTCGTACTCGACGATGACGGCCGCGGCGGCCATCCGCGCGGTGTCCGGATGGTCGGCGGCGACGGCCGCGATGGGCTCGCCGTGGTGGCGTACGACGTCGGAGGCGAACACCGGACGGTCGGCCGTGCCCCTGCCGTGCACCGGGCGGCCGGGGACGTCCTCGTGGGTGACGACGGCCCGTACGCCGGGCATGTCGCGCGCGTGGGAGGTGTCGATGGACACGATGCGCGCGTGCGGGTGCGGTGAGCGCAGCACGGCGGCCCACAGCAGGCCCTCGGCCCACAGGTCGGCCGCGTAGGGGAACGTGCCCTCCGTCTTGGCGCGGGCGTCGGCGGGCGGCAGGGAGGCGCCGAGGCCGTGCGGGATCGCATCGGGGGCGGGGGCTGCCTCCGCGGCGGTGGTCGCGGTGGCGGCTTCGTTGCTCACGCCTGGCCTCCGTCCTGGCCGTACGCCTGGTCATGCGGTCCGGATGAACCCGTGTGTCCCTGTGGGCCGTTGGGCCCGTTGGCGCTCGGGAACCCCGGGGAGTCGAACGCCGACGGGTGGACGCCACCGGCGCCCGGGCCCGCCTGGTGCGGAATACGTGCCTCGCCAGTGTCCGTCTCACCGTCGGCCGCGGTGTGCGCCTCGCGTTCGGCGACGACCTCATTGACGGCCTCCAGGACGCCCCGGTAGCCGGAGCAGCGGCACAGGTTGCCGCACAGGGCCTGGCGGGTCTCCAGCTCGGTCGGCGCCGGGTTGCCCTCCAGCAGGTCGTGCACGGTCATCGCCATGCCCGGCACGCAGAAACCGCACTGCACCGCGCCGCACCGGGCGAGCGCGCGCTGCACGTCCGAGGGCTGGCCGTCGACGGCCAGTCCCTCGACGGTGCGCACCTCGCTGCCGGCGGCGGTGACGGAGGGCACCAGGCAGGACGCCACGAGCCGTCCGTCGACCTGCACGTTGCAGGCCCCGCACTCGCCCTGCGAGCAGCCGTCCTTGGCCCCGGCGAGCCCGAGGCGCTCCCGCAGCACGTACAGCAGCGACTCACCGATCCACGCGTCGGTGACGGGCCGGTCCACGCCGTTGACGCGCAGGACGTACGAGGCGAGCGGGTGCTCCTCCTGGGGCGGCGCGGGGGCATCGTGCGGGGTGGCGGCGTCCGGTGCGGGGACGGCGGCGGGGGCGGGGTCCGTTCCGTCGCCGGGGGCGGGGTCCGCTCCGTCCGCCATGTCGGTCGCGTCGGTCTCGCGGTCGGGGGACGCCGAGGATGCCGGGGATTCCAGGGCTTCCTGGGATTCCTGGGCTTCTTCGTTCGCCCCGGTGTCCTCCGCTGAGGCGGGGCGCTCCGGGGGCAGTGGGGGCGAGGCGTCGGAGGCCGCTCCGTCCGGGAGGCCTTCCGGCGTGCCGTCCCCGTCGCCGGGTGCCCGCCCGTCCGGGAAGTCCGCGGTCACGACGGCCTCGGCACCGGAGTCCGAGCCGTCGGCGGCACCCGATGGCGCGCCTTCCTCGGGGCGCTCGGCACCGAGTGCCGACTCGCCCGGGAAGCCGGAGGGCGCGTCACCCTCGGGCCCGGAAGTCGACCCGTCCGTGGCACCCGGTGTCGCGTCCGCGACCCCGGAGACCGAGCCGTGCGGGGTACCGGGTTCCTGCTGCTGCGCTTCCGTCTGCCCCGTGGGACCCGCCGGGGTGTCCGGGAAGCCGTCCGTCGGCGCGTCCGGGAACCCGCTGCTCGCCTCTTCCGGTGGCCCGGAGGGCGAGTCGTACGCGGAACCCGGCGCCGTGTCGTAAGCCGTCCCGGCGCCGGATGCCCGCGGCGGCTGCTCCGCGCCGGACTCGCCGAAGGCGAACTCGACGCCCTGCCCGAAGGTCGACTCGCTCTGCCGGGCGTAGCCCGGCCCGTGTCCGGCGTGGGTGTCCGTCGCGCCGGGCAGCGCGGGAGAGTCGGTGAACGTCTCGTACACCGCGGCGGTCGAGGACGCCTCGGCGGCCATGTGGGCCTCGTCGAGCGCCGCGTCGGCCGCGGAGGCGTACCGCTCGGCCTCCGCCGCGCCCGCGGCCGGGGAGGGCCCGCCGTGGGCGTCCCCGCCGGGCAGGCCCGGTGCGCCGGAGTCGTACGGCCCCGGCGGCTGCGCGTACGGATCGGCACCCGGTGCCGTCTGTCCCCACGGCTCGCCGCCGGCGCCGCCCGGCCCCGTCGCCCAGGGCGCGGGCGCGCCGCCCGGCAGCGTGGCCGGGGGCGTGCCGCCCCACTGCTCCAGCAGGGCCGAGGTCGAGTACTCGCCCGACTCGTCGGGAAGGTCACCGCCGGCCACGGGGATGGACCACTGGCCGGTGACGTCGTGACCGGGACCCGGGGCCGGTTCGGGCCCGTTGGCGTCGCCGAAGTTCCACTGGCCCGTGGCACCGGGGTTGTACGTGAACCGGTCGCCCGCGCCCGGCTCCTGGGCCGGTACGGCGTTCGGGTCGGGCCACCCGGTGCCGCCGGCCGGGGCTCCCCACGCACCCGCCGCCGGGTCGGTTCCGTCGTGCGCCGGGGGCGTCGCCGTTATCTGCGGGGGCACGTAACCGTGGCCCGGCGCGGCGAGCGGACTGTCGCCCGAAAGGAGCGCGTCGATGCCGCCCTCGGGGAGTTGCACGAAGGCGGTGGCGCCGTCGTCGTAGTCACCCTGGGGCAGCGGGTCCCAGCGACCGCCGTCCTGGGGCGTGCCCTCTCCGTGCTGGTCGTCGGTCACGACAGCGCCCTCCCCAGTGCTCGTCGGGCCAGCGCGGCGACGGTGCGCCGCAGGTGCAGTACGGCGGGCGGAAGCGGTTGTACGGACCCGTCCTCGGCCGGTACCGGGTCGGGGATGCAGGCCGCGGCGACGTACTCGCCGAAGGCGTGGAGGGCCTCCGGGACGATCGCGCGGTTGTTGTCCCAGTCGATCAGCTGGGCGACCCACTGCTCGGCCTCCAGGGGCCGCAGCGGCATCGGCGCTATGGCTCCCACGGCACATCTCACGCCCCGGCGCGCCGGGTCGAGGACCAGGGCGACGGAGGCGAGCGCGCGGCCCGGGCCGGTGCGGCCGGTCGCCTTCAGGAAGACCTGCGGCGCGTGCAGCAGCGGCACGCGCACGTAGCCGATGAGTTCACCGCCGCGCAGCATCTCCACTCCGGCCAGCAGGTGCGACACCGGGATCTCCCGGCGGGCTCCGCCCGGGCCCGCGATGATCAGTGTCGCTTCCAGCGCGGCCAGGACCGGCAGCGCGTCCCCGGTGGGGGCGGCCGAGGCGATGTTGCCGCCCAGGGTGCCCGCGTTGCGGATCTGCGGCGGTCCCGCGGCGCGCGCGGAGGCCGCGAGCGCCGGGATGAGGGCGGCGAAGTCGGGGCGGCCCATACGCGCGTGCGTGAGGCCGGCGCCGAGCAGGGCGTGGCCGTCCAGGTACTGCCAGCCGCGGATCTCGCTGATCCGTCCGAGGCCGACCAGTCCGGTGGGCCTGAGCTGCCCGGAGTTGACGGCGGCCATCAGGTCGGTGCCGCCCGCGACGGGCACGGCGGCGGGCATGGCTGTGAGCGCCGCCACTGCCTCGTCCAGCGTTGTGGGCAGCGTGACGGCCTGCGCCGCCTGCGGTGCGTGCGTGCTCAAAACCGGCTGCCCCTTCCCGCTGCCCCACCTGGTCCCACCTGTGTTGCCGTACGGTACGTGCTGACAGGGCGGACGTGGCAACTCTGGCACATCTTCGCAACACCCGAGGACGGGGGTCCGCTGGGAGGCATTCGCACGCCTCACCAGCGGGATGGTCCGCTTTGGGGCGACATCGCCGGTGCGCGGGAATTGCCACTCTTCGGTGATACTGCCGGAATTTTTCCGCTACTTGTTCTACACACTCTGATTGTTCTGCTTATCCCGCTTGTCCTACTTGTCCGGTGGCGGGCCGTCGATCGGCCGTCCCAGCACGCCCGGCCGCCGTTGCCACGGCTTCGGCCCGGAGGGTGGCCGGTAGCCGACCCCCAGGGCGTCAAGTCGCCGGTAGTGGACGGCCATCCGGCGCTCGAAGTCCGCGAAGTCCCGCTCCCCCGGCGTGGGCAGCGAACTCCACGCCACCTCGGCGAAGGCCGCGAGCCTCGGGAACGTCTGGTAGTCCACGCGCGCCTGGTCCTCCATCACCTCGGTCCACACGTTGGCCTGCGTGCCCAGCACATGGCGGGCCTCCTCCTCGCCGAGCTGCGGCGGGACCGGCTCGAAGCGGTAGACGTCCTCCAGGGTGCGCACGTAGGCGATCGGTACGGGCTCGTCAGGGCCGGCGTCCTGCCGGTAGTCGAGGTACACGTGCTGCTCGGGGCACATCACGACGTCGTGCCCGGCCCGCGCGGCGGCGATCCCGCCCGCGTACCCGCGCCAGGACGACACCGCGGCCCCCTCGGCCAGCCCGCCCTCCAGGATCTCGTCCCAGCCGATGAGCCTGCGCCCGCGCGCGGTGAGCCACCCGTCGAAGTGGCCGATGAACCACGCCTGGAGCGCGTCCTCGTCGGCGAGGCCCAGCTCCTTCATCCGCGCCTGGGCGGTCGGCGACTCCCGCCACTGGTCCTTGAGGCATTCGTCACCCCCGACGTGAACGAACCGGGCGGGGAACAACTCCAGGAGTTCTTCGAACACGCCCTCGTAGAAGCGCAGGGTGTTGTCAGTGGGGGCGAGTACGTTCGGAGAGATCCCCCAGTTGTCCCAGACGGTCAGGGAAGTGGTGTCGATGACATCGGTGTTGCCGAGTTCCGGATACGCGGCGATGGCGGCCTGCGAGTGGCCGGGTACGTCGATTTCGGGGACCACGGTGATATGCCGCTCGGCGGCGTAGGCGACGATCTCCCGGATGTCGTCCTGGGTGTAGTAGCCGCCGTGCGGCTTCTCCTCCCACAGCCGTGAGGCACCATGGCCGATTTTCGTGCGACTGCGCCAAGAGCCGATCTCGGTGAGCTTCGGGTAGCGCTTGATCTCCACGCGCCAGCCCTGGTCGTCCGTCAGATGGAAGTGGAGGACGTTGAGTTTGTGGGCGGCCATCAGGTCCAGGTAGCGCAGAACGCTTTCCTTGGGCAGGAAGTGCCGGGCCACGTCGAGCATGAGTCCGCGCCAGCGGAAGCGCGGGCTGTCGTGCAGGGTGACCGCGGGCACCTCCCATTCCCGGTCGCCGGAGACGGGGGCACGCCGGAAGGCGTCCGGGCCGAGCAGCTGACGGAGGGTCTGGGCGCCCCAGAACAGGCCCGCCTCGCTCGCTCCGTCGATCGCGACGACGTGTCCGTCGGCACTGAGGCGGTACGACTCCGGCCCGCCGAGTTCCTCCGCCAGCTCGGGGACGATCCGCAGCAGTATCCGGTTCCCGTGGTCGGTGTACGGCGGCAGCGGAAGTCCGGTGGCCGCGCCGACGGTCGAGCGCAGCCAGCGCGCGACCCGCTCGGTTCCGGGTCGCGCCTCGATCTCGGTCTCCTCGTCGATGACGTATCCGGTGCCGCCACCGGGAAGCGAGGCGGACAGCCGGCCGGGGGCGGGGATCAGGGAGTTGCCGTAATCGCTCATGCCGTCAGTCCTTCACCGCTCCGCCGAGGCCGGAGACGAGTCGTCGTTGTCCAGGGAATGGCGCCCGGCTCGCCCCGTCGATTTCGGCCGGGGGCGCCGTCCGGGCCACCAGAAACATGATCGGCAAAGGGGTTCGGAAGCCGAAGCGGAATCGTGTCGGGGCGGTCGCCGCGAGAAACGCGATCAACGCCGAGATGATCACGAGAGCGCGCGCCGTGATCAGGATGTCGAAGAAGTACCGGCCGAATTCCTGCTGTTCGAACACGCGCCGGAAGCATGGAGTCCCTCTCTCCGAGGCGTTGCAACATGCGCAATGCTGGTTTCGCCGTGCACAACAGTCGGGAGCTTAGGGACTGCCCGAACGCACCCACAAGAGGTCTCGACCACTCTGTGACACGAAGGCCCCCGGAGCGCGTCGAAACGCGCTCCGGGGGCCTTCACGAGGTCTGCCCGGGCGGGCGGCCACCGCCTACTTACTTGTCGCCACCCTTGCCCTCGTCGCCGCCGGCGCCCATGGAGTCGTAGATCTCCTTGCACATCGGGCACACGGGGTACTTCTTCGGGTCGCGGCCCGGCACCCACACCTTGCCGCACAGCGCCACGACGGGAGTCCCGTCGAGGGCGCTCGCCATGATCTTGTCCTTCTGGACGTAGTGGGCGAAGCGCTCGTGGTCGCCGTCGCCGTGGGACACCTGCGGCGTCGGCTCTACGAGGGTCCCCGTACCAGTCCCGCGCTCGGGCTCAAGAGTGCTCATATCGCCAAGGGTACTGAAGCTCGGAGGCATCAGTTGAGCGAAGGGTCGTCCGGGTACGTCGCCACCATCGCCAGCTCGCTGCGCTGGCGGCGCAGGACCTCGCGCCAGAGTCTCTCGGGGGACGGGGAGGAGACGTCGCCGGGCTCGGACTCGACGACGTACCAGGCGCCCTCGACGAGCTCGTCCTCGAGTTGGCCGGGGCCCCAGCCGGCGTATCCGGCGAAGATCCTGAGGGAGCCCACGGCGGAGGCGAGCAGTTCGGGCGGGGCCTCCAGGTCGACCAGGCCGATGGCGCCGTGGACGCGGCGCCAGCCCAGCGGGGCCCCGTCGACGGTCGTGCCGCCGGGGATGACGGCGACGCCGAGGGCGGAGTCGAGGGAGACCGGGCCGCCCTGGAAGACGACGCCGGGCTCACCGGTGAGGTCGGCCCAGCCCTCCAGGATGTCGCCCACGTCCACAGGGGTGGGACGGTTGAGGACGACGCCGAGGGAGCCCTCCTCGTCGTGGTCGAGAAGGAGCACCACCGCACGGTCGAAGTTCGGGTCCGCCAGGGCGGGCGTGGCCACGAGCAGCCGCCCTGTGAGCGAGGACACCTCGGTCATGCCAGACATGATCCCGCATCTTCCCCTGGAGTGGGGAGGCAATCGGCGTTCACGAGTGAACGCAGCTCAGGGCACACGGACGTGTGCGGAGCGCACGGCGGGCGGTGGTGACCCCATGTGCCCGTGGAGAAACGGTTCGTGTTGTGACACAGCTATGACGTACCTGGGTACTCCTTGGGCTTACGGAAGGGGGGCCCACGGCGATTACCCTTTCCCTCCTGGCCCCTGCCCCACTCATCGGAACGCGAGATACATGACCGTCAACGACGATGTCCTGCTTGTCCACGGCGGAACCCCGCTGGAGGGCGAGATCCGTGTCCGCGGTGCGAAGAACCTCGTACCGAAGGCGATGGTCGCCGCGCTGCTGGGCAATACGCCAAGTCGACTGCGCAACGTTCCGGACATCCGTGACGTGCGTGTCGTACGAGGTCTGCTGCAGCTGCACGGTGTGACGGTCCGTCCGGGTGAGGAGCCGGGCGAGTTGGTGATGGACCCGTCGAACGTGGAGAGCGCGGACGTCGCCGACATCGACGCGCACGCCGGTTCGAGCCGTATCCCGATCCTGTTCTGCGGTCCGCTGCTGCACCGGCTCGGGCACGCCTTCATCCCGGGTCTCGGCGGCTGCGACATCGGCGGCCGGCCGATCGACTTCCACTTCGAGGTGCTGCGCCAGTTCGGCGCGCGGATCGAGAAGCGGGCGGACGGACAGTACCTGGAGGCGCCGCAGCGGCTGCGCGGTACGAAGATCCGGCTGCCGTACCCGTCCGTCGGCGCGACCGAGCAGGTTCTGCTGACGGCGGTCCTCGCGGAGGGTGTCACCGAGCTCTCCAACGCGGCGGTGGAGCCCGAGATCGAGGACCTGATCTGCGTCCTTCAGAAGATGGGCGCCATCATCGCGATGGACACCGACCGCACGATCCGCATCACCGGTGTGGACGAGCTGGGCGGCTACAACCACCGCGCCCTCCCGGACCGCCTGGAGGCGGCCTCGTGGGCGTCCGCGGCGCTGGCGACCGAGGGCAACATCTACGTCCGCGGCGCGCAGCAGCGCTCGATGATGACGTTCCTGAACACCTACCGGAAGGTGGGCGGTGCCTTCGAGATCGACGACGAGGGCATCCGTTTCTGGCACCCCGGCGGGCAGTTGAAGTCGATCGCCCTCGAAACGGACGTGCACCCCGGTTTCCAGACGGACTGGCAGCAGCCGCTGGTCGTGGCGCTCACCCAGGCCACGGGTCTGTCGATCATCCACGAGACGGTCTACGAGTCCCGGCTGGGCTTCACCTCCGCGCTGAACCAGATGGGCGCCCACATCCAGCTCTACCGCGAGTGCCTCGGCGGCTCCGACTGCCGCTTCGGCCAGCGCAACTTCCTGCACTCCGCGGTCGTCTCAGGACCCACCAAGCTCCAGGGCGCCGACCTGGTCATCCCCGACCTCCGCGGCGGCTTCTCCTACCTCATCGCCGCCCTCGCCGCCCAGGGCACGTCCCGCGTCCACGGCATCGACCTGATCAACCGCGGCTACGAGAACTTCATGGAGAAGCTCGTCGAGCTGGGCGCGAAGGTCGAAC
>NZ_JBICUX010000023.1:0-97106 GCF_043198595.1 Streptomyces sp. NPDC048751 | reverse complement strand
GGTCGAACTCCCCGGCAAGGCACTCGGCTGACCCCAGCCACACACCCCCGGCTCAGGGCCACACGCCCCGGCTGGGGGCCCGGGGGTCATCCCCCGGACAGACACAGCATGGAGAAGCTCGTGGAGCTGGGCGCGAAGGTCGAACTCCCCGGCAAGGCACTCGGCTGACCCCAGCCACACACCCCCGGCTCAGGGCCACACGCCCCGGCTGGGGGCCCGGGGGTCATCCCCCGGCCCTCCGGCTGGGGGCCCGGGGGGCATCAGATGGCTCGTGTATACGCCGATGGGGCGGTCACCCGGATTCGGGTGACCGCCCCATCGGCGTTCACTGCAGCGCCCTGAGGGGCGCGGGGAACTGCGCGGCCAGCCACAGGCGGGCCCGCAGTCGCCCACGGCGCCAAGCGACACGGCGCTGACGGGGGGCTTACTTACCCTTGGCCGCTTCCTTGAGCTTCGAGCCCGCGGAGACCTTCACGCTGTAGCCGGCCGGGATCTGGATCGGGTCGCCGGTCTGCGGGTTGCGCGCGGTGCGAGCGGCACGGTGGGTGCGCTCGAAGGTCAGGAAGCCGGGGATGGTGACCTTCTCGTCGCCCTTGGAGACGATGTCGCCGACGACCTCGGCGAACGCGGCCAGCACGGCGTCGGCGTCCTTACGGGTCACCTCGGCGCGGTCGGCCAGCGCGGCCACCAGCTCACTGCGGTTCATGTTGTTACTCCCGTGTTCTACTTGCCAATGAGGCGTGCCACGCGGCGGAGCCGCATGGTGGGCACAGCGAAGCCGATGCTGCCAGGGTCCTCTGACAGTCCCCGGAGCCGGGTCCGTCGTCAGACCCTCGCGCCCAGGGACGCATCCTGCCCCTACCTGCGGCGGGAAAGCCAATCCGGCACCCGCAGGAGTCGCCAGAACACCCTTGGGAGTCACACGAAAAGCGCCACTGCCTCGGTGTGGTGACGCTCCGGTTCCTCCCGGCAGCGGACCGCAAGGCCCTGAGGACCTGAGCCTGGCCGCCACGATAGAGGGCGGCCGAAGGCCCCTGGTTCCACGACGCGCCGGTGCCCGGCCAGTCGTGGCGATCCTCACAACTGCGCGAATGACCCTACGGCCGAGCCTACGACGCCGTCGGCGCCGCCGCTCCGACGGCCTTCGCGGCCTCCCGCACCGCGCCGGCGACCGCACCGGCGACCTTGTCGTTGAAGACGCTCGGAATGATGTAGTTCGGGTTCAGCTCGTCCTCGGTCACCACGTCCGCCAGCGCCTTCGCGGCCGCGAGCATCATCTCGGTGTTGACGGTGCGGGACTGCGCGTCCAGCAGACCGCGGAAGACGCCCGGGAAGACCAGCACGTTGTTGATCTGGTTCGGGAAGTCGGAGCGGCCGGTGGCCACGACCGCGGCGGTCTGGCGGGCGATCGCCGGGTCGACCTCGGGGTCGGGGTTCGCGAGCGCGAACACGATCGCGCCGTCGGCCATGGCGGCCACGTCGTCGCCGTCGAGGACGTTCGGGGCGGAGACGCCGATGAAGACGTCCGCGTCGCGCACGGCCTCCTTCAGCGTGCCAGTGAGGTTCTCCGGGTTGGTGTTGTCGGCGATCCAGCGCAGCGCCGAGCCCGGAGCGGCGTCGACGAGGTCCTCGCGGCCGGAGTGCACGACGCCGTGGATGTCGGCGACGACGGCGTTCTTCACGCCCGCGGCGATCAGCAGCTTGAGGATGGCCGTGCCGGCCGCGCCGGCGCCGGACATGACGACGCGGATGTTCTCAATTGCCTTGCCCGCGACGCGAAGTGCGTTGGTGAGGGCGGCGAGGACGACGATCGCCGTGCCGTGCTGGTCGTCGTGGAAGACGGGGATGTCGAGGGCCTCGCGCAGCCGGGCCTCGATCTCGAAGCAGCGGGGTGCGGAGATGTCCTCGAGGTTGATGCCGGCGAACCCGGGGGCGATGGCCTTGACGATCTCGACGATCGCGTCGGTGTCCTGGGTGTCCAGGCAGATCGGCCAGGCGTCGATGCCGGCGAAGCGCTTGAAGAGGGCCGCCTTGCCCTCCATGACCGGCAGAGCGGCCTTGGGGCCGATGTTGCCCAGGCCCAGCACGGCGGAGCCGTCCGTCACGACCGCAACGGAGTTGCGCTTGATGGTGAGGCGGCGGGCGTCCTCGGGGTTCTCGGCGATCGCCATGCAGACGCGCGCCACACCCGGCGTGTAGACCATGGAGAGGTCGTCACGGTTGCGGATGGGGTGCTTCGACGCCATCTCGATCTTGCCGCCGAGGTGCATGAGGAACGTACGGTCGGAGACCTTGCCCAGCGTGACGCCCTCGATACCGCGCAGCTTCTCGACGATCTCGTCGGCGTGCCCGGTCGAGGTGGCCGCGATGGTGACGTCGATCCGGAGCTTCTCGTGTCCGGAGGCGGTGACGTCGAGGCCGGTGACCGAGCCTCCGGAGGACTCCACGGCGGTGGTGAGCTGCGAGACGGCGGTTCCGCTCGCGGGCACCTCCAACCGGACCGTCATCGAGTAGGAGACGCTGGGCGCCGTTGCCATGGCCGACTTCCTCTGCTTTCACCTGTGACGCTGGATGTGCGGTCCGATCGTCGCACCTACTGTCGAGTACGCGGTAGCCGCCTCGGATTGAGAACGTTTTGTTCTCGGCTGTTCTCAACGCAAAGAGGCCCACATCACATGGTGACGTGGGCCTCTCCTCATGCTCAGTGGCACCGACCCGCCATGCTCGCCTCGCGGCAAGTGGTCGCTCGTAGCGACGAAGGTTGGGCCCGGGGGCTTGGATCGGGCCGGTGCCACATCCAGGCTAACAAACAGATCCCGTAAGGCCATTCCCGTGCGCGGAGTTCATCTCAATCAGTCCCTCAGCAGGTCCGGCACCCCGGCGGCGTCGGGTTCGTCCCGCTCCCCCGAGACGACCGTGAGCTGCTGCGTGGCGCGGGTCAGGGCGACGTAGAGGACCCGGAGGCCCGCCGGGGACTCGTCGGCGATCTCGGCCGGGGAGACGACCACGGTGGCGTCGTACTCCAGACCCTTGGCCTCCAGGCTGCCCAGGGCCACCACGCGGTCGCCGAGATCGGCGAGCCAACGTCGGGCCTCCTCGCGGCGGTTCATGGCGACGACGACGCCGACGGTGCCGTCGACGCGCTCCAGCAGACGCTGGGCCTCCGCGCGCACGGTGGCGGCGAGGGAGTCCTCCACCGCGGTGAAGCGCGGTACGACACCGGTGGAGCGGACCGCGGAGGGCGACTCGGCGCCGGGCATGGCCAGGGCCAGGACCTTCGCCGCGAGTTCGGCGATCTCGGCCGGGTTGCGGTAGTTCACGGTCAGCTGGAAGCGGCGGCGCGGACGGGTGCCGAGGGCCTCGTCGCGGGCCTCGGCCGCCTCGTCGGGGTCGGACCAGGAGGACTGGGCCGGGTCGCCGACGACCGTCCAGGTGGCGTGCCGGCCGCGGCGGCCGACCATGCGCCACTGCATCGGCGTGAGGTCCTGGGCCTCGTCGACGATGACGTGCGCGTACTCGGTGCGCTCCTGCGCCAGGCGCTCGGCCCGTTCGCGCTGCGACTCCTCGCGTACGGGCATCAGCTCCTCCAAACCGGTGAGCTGGTCGAGCGGGTCGTACTCGCGCCGCCTCTTCGGGCGGGCCGGGGCGCCGAGGATCGCCTGGAGCTCGTCGAGCAGGGCGATGTCGTGCACGGAGTGGCCCTGGCGCTTCAGGGAGCGGGCGACCCTGCGCACCTCGCCGGGGTTCAGGATGCGGCGGGCCCAGCGGCCGAGGCGCCGCTCGTCCGCCATGGCCTCCAGGACGGATCTGGGGGTCAGCTCGGGCCACCAGGCGTCGAGGAACGTGATGAAGCTGTCCTCGGAGGTGACGTCCTCGTCGAAGGAGGACCGCAGCTCGGCGGCGAGCTCGGGGTCGGTGTGCCGGCCGGCTGCACCGGAGCGCTCCCACAGGGCGTCCAGGAGCAGCTTGCGGGCACGGGGACGCAACAGGTTCACCGGCGCGGTGCCGCCGAGCGCCGTCTGTCGCACCCGGGCGAGCTCGTCGGCCTCCAGCTCCAGGCGCCGCCCGAACGCGACGACCCGCAGACGGGTGGGAGGACCGGCGGGGGCGGTGTCCCCGGGCACGTCGAAGGCGAGCTGACCGCCGGGCGCACCCGAGCCGGCGTGCCCGTTCGGAGGGGCTCCGTCCTCGGCGGCGTCGGAAGAGCGGTGGCCGACCGGGGCTGCGGGGCCGAATTCCAGCGCTCCCCGTGCCGCCTTGCGGAGCACTCTCAGCATCCGGTACGAGCCCTTCGCGCGGGCCACCGCCGGGGAGTCGTACAGGGTGGCTTCCATGCCGTCGACGAGGGAGCCGATGGCGCGGATGGCGACCTGGCCCTCCTCGCCGAGGGAGGGCAGCACGCCCTCGGTGTAGGCGACGAGGAGCGGGGTCGGGGAGACGATCAGGATGCCGCCGGCGTAGCGGCGCCGGTCCTGGTAGAGGAGGTAGGCCGCGCGGTGCAGGGCGACGGCGGTCTTGCCGGTGCCGGGGCCGCCCTCGACGTACGTCACGGAGGCGGCGGGGGCGCGGATGACCAGGTCCTGCTCGGCCTGGATGGAGGCGACGATGTCGCGCATGGTGTGGCTGCGGGCCTGGCCGAGGGCGGCCATGAGGGCGCCGTCGCCGATGACGGGCAGTTCGCCGCCGTCGAGGTGGGCCTTCAGCTCGGGGCGCATGAGGTCGTCCTCGACGCCGAGGACCTTGCGGCCCTTGGAGCGGATGACGCGCCGGCGCACGACCCGGCCGGGGTCGACCGGGGTGGAGCGGTAGAAGGGGGCGGCCGCCGGGGCCCGCCAGTCGATCACCAGCGGTGTGTAGTCGGCGTCGAGGACGCCGATGCGGCCGATGTGCAGGGTCTCGGCGATGTCGGCGGTGTTGTCCGGGCGGACCGCGCCCTCGGCCGGTTCCACGGCGGTGTAGGCGCCGTCGGGCCCCTTCTTGCCGTCCTTGCCGAGGAGCAGGTCGATCCGGCCGAAGAGGAAGTCCTCGAACTCGTTGTTGAGCCGGTTCAGGTGGACACCCGCCCGGAAGACCTGGGCGTCCCGCTCGGCGAGCGCGCCGGGCGTACCGACCTGGCCGCGTTTGGCCGCGTCGTGCATGAGGAACTCGGCCTCGTGGATCTTCTCCTCGAGGCGCTGGTACACCCGGTCGAGGTGTTCCTGTTCGACGCTGATCTCCCGGTCACGAACGGAGTCGTGAACCGGGTCGAGCGCGGCTTCCTGCTGAGCCTGAGCGGCCACCGGGCCCCCTTCTGACGTGCTGGGCAGCCGTCAACCGTACGCGAAGGGGGCCTGTGGAGGCGAGGGGCTTGCGGGGGCAGGCCCTACGCGTCGATCTGGACGAGCTTCTTGCCGTCGAAGGTCATGACCTCGAAGTGGTCGATCTCGTCCGGCGTGAAGGCGGCGCCACCCTGGACGTAGAGCGGGTTCTTGGCCTGTTCCGTCTTGGCTCCGGGGAGGCCGTAGCCCCACTCCGGGACGGACCAGGAGGAGATGGTCTCGCGCTCGCCGTTCTTGCCGACGGCGATGAGCGAGCACTTGTTCGGGCCGGCCACGTTGTTCAGCTTGACCACGGCCTCGGTGCCCCAGGCCTTCTTCTCCATGCCGACGGTCGCCGTGACCTTGGTGGCGGCGTCGGTGCCGGAGACCTTCTGGGGAAGCTTGTCGAAGACCGACTGGGCGGGGCTGGCGCCCGCCTCGACCTTCGCGCCGCCGCCGCTGTCGCCACCGGTCGCCGCCATGGCCGCGAGCGGGCCGGCGATGATCAGCGCGACCGATGCCGCGAGCATGAAGAAGCTGCGCCGGCGCTTCTGCGCGCGCTGGACGACGACCTCGTCGACGAGCTTCTCCGCCATCCGCGGGGCGGGCTTGGCGGACAGCGAGTCGCCGATGGTGGGCGTGCCGGAGCCGGGCAGGTCCGCGAGGGCGGCCAGCATCGGTTCCATCCCGGCGAGCTCGTCGAGCTGCTGGGCGCACCACTCGCAGGTGGCGAGGTGTGCTTCGAAGGCGGTCGCCTCCGCGTCGTCGAGGATCCCGAGGGCGTAGGCGCCGACGGTCTCGTGCTCGTTCGGAGCCTGAGATCCCTGCATGGGCCCAGACATACCCGAACCACCTGTTCCGAATCCCCCGTACATGCTCATCACGCCGTCACCCCCCGCTCTTCCAGAGCAAGCTTCATCGACCTCAGTGCATAGAAGACCCGCGAGCGCACAGTGCCGCTGGGTATCCCCAGGGTCTGCGCCGCCTCATTGACGGTACGCCCCTTGAAGTACGTCTCGACGAGCACCTCCCGGTGAGCCGGGGTCAGGTCGTCGAGTGCGTCCGACAGAGTCATCAGCCACAGCGCCTTGTCGATCTCGTCCTCCGCGGGGATGACCTCCAGCGGCGACGGGTCGACCTCCTGCGGCCGGGCCTGCCGGCTGCGGTGGCCGTCGATGACGATGCGGCGAGCGACCGTCACCAGCCAGGGGCGTACCGATCCGGTCGCCCGATTGAGCTGACCGGCGTTCTTCCAGGCACGGATGAGGGTTTCCTGCACGACGTCCTCGGCGCGCTGCCGGTCTCCGGCAACCAGGCGGAGGACATAGGCGAGCAGCGGTCCCGCGTGCTCTCTGTAGAGGGCACGCATCAGCTCCTCATCTGGTTCCGAGGGCTGGGACATGCGATGTCGGGCCCTCGTTCCATGTTCATTGGCCACGACGGAATCTTTGCGCACGCCCACCTCCGATGTCCGGGGGTTCCCCCTGCCGGTCGCTCAACACGGGGTACGCGCGGGGAGCTTCGCGTGTTCAAAGTGACGCGACACTTTTCTTCGGGGTGACGTGACGAGGGGGACATGGGTGCACATACTCCCCGCTTCTTCTTTACATTTCCGCCACGCTGGCAAGTTGGGGGGCGCTGCCCCTACGCCGCCGCAACCAAACGGAGTGTTGTCGAAATCACTTCGACGACCACTCCACAGAAGCCGCATACCGGGCACACAGGAAGGCGTACGGCCGTGCACATACCCGTAGTTGGGGTCTTTCAAGCGCGTGTGAGGGCCACTCGACGGCGGTGCCGGGCCACTCTTTCGCGGTTCCCGCAGACCTCACTGGAGCACCAACGGCGTCTGCGTCCGCGGGAGGTGTCGACGTACACGATGGGGCAGTTGTCCCCTTCGCACTGACGCAGTCCGGCGTGCGCGGCGGGGTCGGTGAGCAACTCCACGGCGTCCCGGGCGACGGCGGCGAGCAGCGCGGCGCAGGCGGGCGGTCCGGCCAACTTCCGTACGAGTGCCCCGTCCTCACCCGGTACGGCGAGGGGGGCCGGGGGCGCGGCGCGGGCGAGGTCGTTGACCCGGGCCAGCGCGGGGCCGTACGCCGCCGCGCGCATCTCGGACGCGGCGAGCCGGCCGTGCACCAACAGGCCGACGGCCCGGCGCAGTTCCCGGAATCCCACGACCCAGGAGGGGTCGGCGTGCGCCAGCGGGGTGCCGGCCGGGACGAGTCCGGAGCCGGTGATCCAGGCGCACAGGGGCGGAAGGGAGTCGAGGTGTTCGAAGGGGTGGGTGGTGGCGAGCAGATCCAGACAGATCCGCCCGGCGTCGAACCGCAGCTCGTACGAGGCCGTGGCCGTACCCAGTGCCATGTGCCTGTCACCGCCTAGGGGTTGCCCCGGGGGAAGGGACCAGTGAGAAGGGCGGGAAGAACCGTTGCCTTCTTACAGTGCCTTCCCGCTGGCGCGCCCGGAACCCCTCGTGACACCGGTCGACCCTTCCAGCCCGCCCGGCGCCGTCCCCTGTGCACCGGCGCGGCGCTCCTTCTCGGCGCGGGTCCAGTCATCTCAGCCCGTCCGGCGCTTGAGGACGAGGCCGTTCAGGCCGAAAGCGGGGGCCTGGGGGCGGCAGCCCCCAGCGAGGCCGGCACCAGCGCACGGTGCCTCAAAACGCCGGGCACCAGAACTCACGCGTCCGCGTACTTCGCGTCCGCCGCCGGGTCCAGAGCCAACCGATACCCCCGCTTCACCACCGTCTGGATCAACTTCGGCGCCCCCAGGGCCGTACGGAGCCGAGCCATCGCCGTCTCCACGGCGTGTTCGTCGCGGCCCGCGCCCGGCAGCGCGCGCAGCAGGTCCGCGCGGGGGACGACCCAGCCCGGCCGCCGGGACAGTGCACGCAGCAGCGACATCCCGGCCGGCGGTACGGGCTTCAACTCACCGTCCACCAGGACCGCGTGGCCGCGGATCTCCACCCGGTGCCCCGCGACCGGCAGCGTCCGCGCCCGGCCGGGCAGTTCCTGGCACAGCAGTTGGACGAGGGGGCCGAGCCGGAAGCGCTCGGGCTGCACCGTGTCGATGCCCCGGGCCTGCAACGGCAGCGCGGTGACCGGGCCGACGCAGGCCGGGAGCACATCGTGGTTGAGGGCGGCCAGCACCTCGGGCAGCAGCCCGCGTTCCTCGGCCCGGGCGAGCAGGGACACGGCGGCCGGCGCGCTGGTGAAGGTGACCGCGTCGAGGCCGCGCGAGACGGTGGCGTCGAGGAGGCGGTCCACGGGCGAGAGGTCCTCGGGCGGCATCCACCGGTAGACCGGCACGCCGACGACCTCCGCTCCCGCCTCCCGCAACGCCTCGACGAACCCGGGCAGCGGCTCGCCGTGCAGTTGGACGGCGACCCGACGGCCGTCGACGCCCTCCTCGAGGAGCCGGTCGAGCACCTCGGCCATGGACTCGCTCGACGGCGACCAGTCCTCGGTCAGCCCGGCGGCCCGGACGGACCCCTTGACCTTGGGCCCGCGGGCGAGCAGTTCCACCCCGCGCAGCCGCTCCAGCAGCGACTCGCCGAGCCCCCAGCCCTCGGCGGCCTCGACCCAGCCCCGGAAGCCGATGGCGGTGGTGGCCACCACGACGTCCGGCGCCTGGTCGATGAGGTCCTTGGTGGCGGCGAGCAGCTCACCGTCGTCGGAGAGCTGCACGATGCGCAGGGCGGGTGCATGCAGAACCGCCGCGCCGCGCCGCTGGAGCAGCGCTCCGAGCTCGTCGGCCCGGCGCGCGGCCGTGACTCCTACTGTGAACCCCGCGAGGGGCCCGTGTTCCGGTCGCTGCTGTTGCTCGTACATCACACTCGTCCCGCTCGAGTTCGTCGCACCTACATGCCGAGCGAGCCTGTCAACGGTCCGTGACAGGCTCGGTTCGGCTACATGTCGCTGGTGTTACGTCACGCCCCCGGCACGTGTTTCACCGGTGGCACAGCTCACACCTCGGCGTAGCTGAGCTGCGGCTTCGCCTCCGAAGCGCCGCCCGTGGCCGTGATGCGGTCGGCCGACCGGCGAAGGTATACGGCCCAAGTGACCACGAAACACACGCCGTAGAAGGCGAGGAAGGCGACGAAGGCGCCGGTGCCGGAGCCGTAGGAGAGGAAGGACTGCCGGAAGGCGAGGTTGATGCCCACGCCACCGAGCGCGCCCACCGCCCCGATGAGACCCATCGAGGCCCCGGACAGTCGCCGCCCGTAGCTCGCGGCCTCCTCGCCCTGGAGCCCCTTGGCGACGGCCTTGGCCTGGAAGATGCCGGGGATCATCTTGTACGTCGAGCCGTTGCCGAGGCCGCTGAGGACGAACAGCACCACGAACGCGACGGTGAAGAGGGTCAGCGACTTCTCCATGC
Organism: Streptomyces sp. NPDC048751; assembly: GCF_043198595.1. Taxonomy (NCBI): domain Bacteria; kingdom Bacillati; phylum Actinomycetota; class Actinomycetes; order Kitasatosporales; family Streptomycetaceae; genus Streptomyces; species Streptomyces sp. NPDC048751. The sequence goes on along the minus strand of NZ_JBICUX010000023.1, from coordinate 87,429 downwards.
TGGCGGCGATGAGGACGGCGGTCGCCGCGGCCATCCCGACGTAGTTCCACAGGGTGATCCTCGCGCCGCCGTAACGGTCGGCCATCCAGCCGCCCAGGGGCCGGATCAGCGAGCCGAGCAGCGGACCGATGAAGGTGACGTACGCCGCCTCCAGCGGGGTGCGGCCGAACTGGTTCGTCAGGACCTGGCCGAAGGCGAAGCTGTAGCCGATGAACGAGCCGAACGTGCCGACGTAGAGGAAGGACATGATCCAGGTGTGGGCGTCCTTCGCGGCGTCCTTGGCGGCGCCGGTGTCGTTCTTCACGGACGTGAGGTTGTCCATGAACAGGGCGGCGAGGACGGCGGCGACCAGGATCAGCGGGATGTAGATGCCCAGCAGCACGCGCGGTCCGCCGCTGGCGCCGATGACCGCGAGCGCGACGAGCTGGAGCACCGGCACGCCGATGTTGCCGCCGCCCGCGTTCAGACCGAGCGCCCAGCCCTTCTTCCGCAGCGGGAAGAAGGCGTTGATGTTGGTCATGGAGGAGGCGAAGTTGCCGCCGCCGATGCCGGCGAGGAGACCGACGAGCAGGAAGGTGTTGAAGGAGGTGCCCGGTTCCATCACCGAGAACGCGGCGACCGTGGGGATGAGCAGGAGACCGGCGGAGATGATCGTCCAGTTCCGGCCGCCGAAGATGGCGACGGCGAAGGTGTAGGGGACGCGGACGACCGCGCCGACCAGGGTGACCATCGACGTCAGCAGGAACTTGTCCGCCGGTGTCAGGCCGTACTCCGGGCCCATGAAGAGCACCAGCACCGACCACATGGTCCAGATCGAGAACCCGATGTGCTCGGAGAGGACGGAGAAGAACAGGTTGCGGCGGGCGATCTTCTCGCCGCTCTGCTGCCAGAAGGTCTCGTCCTCCGGATCCCAGTGCTCGATCCAGCGACCTCCCCTGTTTCGAGCGGGGGCTGTGCTAGGGGCTGTCATGACGCCTCCACGGGGCTTCGGGGCTCGGGTGCTCGGGTGGTGCGGGGGGATTGAGCGGTGATGAGTTCCGAAGGTAGGGAGGGCGCGTTTCCTGTCTGTGGCTGTGGGTGACCGGAAAGGAACTTTGCTCTCACCGCCGAGGAAAACGGGGTGAGAGGTCTTTGCGTCGACCGTCCCACCCCGTCGCACCCTACGTGTCGACGGCGGGGCCCGTCCTCAGGCCCGGTGAGTTCCCTCCCGCGTGGGGCGTTGCGACCCGTCCGGCCACAGCCGGGGCCTGCGCCGCGCGGCCAGGTCCTCCGCCCAGCCGAAGCAGACCACGCAGCCGGCGACGAGGATCCAGACGAGGACGAGAACCGGCCAGGAGCTCTCCAGGAGCCAGGAGAAGTGCACCTCCAGGGCCTCGAAGCCCCAGAGCCGGTCCCACAGTGCCGCCGCGACGACGATGCAGACGTTGTGCCAGAGGTAGATCGTCACCGCCCGGGAGTTGAGGAGCGTGATCAGGCGGTCCCAGCGGCGCAGCCGGCGCGGCCACTCCGTCCAGGTCGGGCTGAGGTGCAGGAGCAGCAGGACCGTGGCGAAGGACCACAGGGCCTGGCCGAAGGGGATGTCGTCGAGGTCGTTGCCGGGCCGGAAGCCGTGGGTGAGGGCGTACCAGAGGCCCACGGCGGCGACGGCGGGTGCCACGGACGGGACGACGTAGCGGGGCAGGCGTTTCAGGATGCCTTCCTGGTGGGCCATGCCGAGGAGCCAGCAGGCGCCGAAGGTGGCGAAGTCGGCGACGGCGGAGTCGATCCGTGTGCTGGGGATGTTGACCCAGCCCCAGGTGAGGGCGCCGGTGAGGGCGATCGGGGCGAGGATCGTCGGCCACGGCAACGCCCGCAGGGCCTTGAGCAGGAACGGGGAGAGCACGACGTACCAGAGGTAGGCGCGCACGTACCAGAGCGGGACGGCGACTTGGGCCGCCCAGTCCTCGGTGAGAAAGCCGTGGACGCCGGGGAGGGTCTCGGGGGCCGACGGTTCGCTCAGCGGCAGGATCCAGTAGGCGAGGTGGAACCACCACCAGAGCGGGTGCCCCTCGGAGTCCGGTCCCCAGCCCTGGAGCAGCATGCCGGTCACGCCGATCGCGCCGAGCAGCCACAGCGGCGGCAGCAGTCGGCGCAGTCGGCCGCGTACGACCTGCGGGGCGGGCCGCTTGAGGGAGCGGGCCATGAGGTTGCCGGCGAGGGCGAACATCACGCCCATCGACGGGAACACCACGGGCAGCCAGGCCCAGCCCATCAGGTGGTAGAAGACGACGCGGAACAGGGCGATCGCGCGCAGCAGGTCGAAGTAGCGGTCGCGGGCGGGTGGTGTGCGCACCGGTTCGACCGGCGCCGGCTCGTCCTGGGTGTCGGTGGGCAGAGCGGGAGTCGTGGTCATCGGACCGCCTCCTGGTCCCGAGCGTCCACGGCCTGCCGGCTGGCCGCCGTCTCGCCGGGCGGCGCGGCCACCTGGCCCTTGCGCCGGAGTTTCTGCCAGCGCAGCCGGCCGCCGGTCAGGGCGGTGACCCAGGACTGCAGCAGGACGACGTACATGAGCTGGCGGTAGAGGATCTGCTGCAGGGGCAGCGAGATCAGCGGGGTGAGGCGTTCGCGGTCGAGGACGAAGGCGTACGCGGCGCAGGCGGCCTGGATGGCCAGTACGCCGAACCAGGCGGCGATCGTCTTGCCGGTGGGCCCGAAGAACAGCCCGTAGAAGAGGAACACGTCGAACAGGGGCGCCAGCAGCGGGGCGACGATCATGAACAGCGCCACCAGGGGCAGGCCCACGCGGCCGAAGCGGCCCGAGGGGCCCCGTTCGACGAGCGCGCGGCGGTGCTTCCAGATCGCCTGCATGGTGCCGTACGACCAGCGGTAGCGCTGCGACCACAGCTGCTGGACCGACTCGGGGGCCTCCGTCCAGGCGCGGGCCTTCTCCGCGTAGACCACGTGCCAGCCGTCGCGGTGGATGGCCATGGTGATGTCGGTGTCCTCGGCGAGGGTGTCGTCGCTCATGCCGCCGACCCGGTCGAGGGCCGTGCGGCGGAAGGCGCCGACGGCGCCGGGGATGGTGGGCATGCACCGCAGGACGTCGTACATACGGCGGTCGAGGTTGAAGCCCATCACGTACTCGATGTGCTGCCAGGCACCGATGAGGGTGTCCTTGTTGCCGACCTTGGCGTTGCCGGCGACGGCGCCGACGCGTGGGTCGGCGAAGGGCTGGACGAGTTCGCGGACGGTGGCCGGTTCGAAGACCGTGTCGCCGTCCATCATCACGATCAGGTCGTGACTGGCGTTGGCGATACCCCGGTTGAGGGCGGCGGGCTTGCCCGCGTTGAGCTGTCTGACGACGCGTACGTTCGGCAGGTCCAGGTCCTCCACGATGCGGGCCGTGCCGTCGGCGGAGCCGTCGTCGATGACGAGGACCTCGACGGGGTGCTCGCTGCGCATCAGGGAACGCACGGTGTTCTCGATGCACTTGGCCTCGTTGTACGCCGGGACCAGCACCGAGACCGGTTCGGTGACCGGCGCGTCCGGGCCCCAGGTGAAGCCCTTGCGGCGGGTGCGGCGGACGTGGATGCCGGACAGCAGCAGCATCAGACCGAAACGGGCGAGGACCAGGAAGCCGATCACCGCGAGGCCGACGACGAGGACGTCGGTGATGGTGTCGGAGGCCCCCACCAGGAAGACCCACGCCTTGCCCTTCCACAGGTCGAGGCCGGTGACCTCGGTGTGCGCGGAGGGGGCGTTCAGAGCCTCGGTGAGGTTCTGGAAGCGGTAGCCGCGCTGCTTGAGTTCGGGCAGCAGCCGGTCGAGGGCCTGGACGGTCTGATGGCGGTCACCGCCGGAGTCGTGCATCAGGACGATCGCGCCCTTGCCGTCCTTCGGCGTGGAGTTGCGGACGATCTCCGCGACGCCGGGCCTGCGCCAGTCCTCGCTGTCGTCGGTGGTCAGGACGGTGATGTAGCCGTGGCTGCCGACGTACTGGGTGACCGGCCAGGTCGCGTCGTCCATCGCGGAGGCGGTGGAGGAGTACGGCGGCCGGAACAGCGAGGAGCGGATGCCGACCGCTCCGGCGAGTGCCATCTGGTTCTGAGACAGCTCCCAGTCGATGCGCTTCCTGGTCTGCAGGGAGAGGTCGGGGTGGTTGAAGGTGTGCAGGCCGATCTCGTGGCCCTCGGCCGCCATGCGCCGGACCAGGTCGGGGTAACGGGAGGCCATGGTGCCGGTGATGAAGAAGACGCCGTGCGCGTGGTGCTTCTTCAGCACGTCGAGCACCTTGGGCGTCCAGGTCGGGTCGGGTCCGTCGTCGAAGGTGAGGACGATCCGGTGGTCCGGCACGTCGAGGGTGGTGGCGGTGCGGCCGCGGGTGTCGATGACCGGGCCGCCCTCGAGGATCTTCTCGGGCACCCGGTCGGCCGCGGCCTCGGGCCGGATGCGGTGGTCGGCGAGGATCTCGCTGTGCACGTAGCCGCGCAGCATGAGCATCGCCGCCAGGGCGAGCAGGAGGAGCAGGGGCAGCAGTTGCCGCATCGGAAGCGGGCGTCGTCGAGCGGCCGTCGAACCGCCTGTCTTCCTGGTTGATCGACGGTTGGTGCGGGATGCCATCAGACGACGTTCTCCGGGGACGGGGAGGTGGGGCTCGACGGCTCCGGCGCCGGCGACGAGGGCCCCTCGGACGCGGTGGGCACCGGCGAAGGCGTTCCCTCGGCCATGGTGCCGGTGCCGTCACCGGCCGGGGCCGGGGCCGGGGACGGGGAGGCGGCGGGCGAGGGGCTGTCGCTCGTCGGGGAGGGCTGCGGGGAGGACGGCGGCGGTGGCGGCAGGACCGGTGCGCTCGAACCGGGGCCCGGGGCGGGCGTGGTGACGCCCGGGGTCGGCTGGACGGGAGCACTGGTCGCGGGCCCGGGCTTGGCTGACGGGCTCGGTCCGGGCACGCCGACGGAGGCACTGGGCCGCGGAGTGCTGCCCGGCTTGAGGGCCACGCCGCCCACGGAGGGCTTGACGACCACACCGGGCAGGAAGGGGCCGACCGGGCCCGGCAGGAGGGGGCCGATCGGCGGCAGGACCGGAGCGGTCGTCGTGCTGGGCTCGGGCGGGCTGTCGGCCTCGACCTTGGACGCGGGTTTGTCGTCGTCCTGGACCGGCACCGGCAGCCACGGCGCGTCGGAGTTGCCCGACAGGAGCGTGCCGACGATGACGGCGGCGTAGGAGGCGCAGGCGACGCCCACGCAGATGCCGAGGCGGCGGATCCGGAGCCTGCGGCGGCCGGTCTCGTCGACGAACACCGGTCCCTCCGACGCTTCCTGGGCGCCGTCCGCCTCACCCGCGCCCTGCGGCACGGCGTCACCGGGCCGTACGGAGTCGAGCTGGACGGTCACTTCCCGCGGGTCGTTGACCGCGGCTCCACTGTCGCCGGGCTGCTCCTGCCAGGGATCGCGGATCTCGGCGCCGGGCAGCCCGGCCAGACCGTCACTGCCTCCGGTTTCCGGGAACTCCTGTGTGTTGACGCCCGTCACCGGTGTGCCTCGAGTCGCGGATGCCGCTTCGGGCCACTCCAGTTGAGCGTCTTCCCGCCATTTCTTCACGTGCGCTGTTCCCCCCACGGGACGATTCCGGGTGCGCGTAACGACCCGAGCGCACGTCGATGGAACCCGGCCCCCACCGGATTTTGCGCGCCCCCTTGACACAGGGCGCTCGGGGGCCCTGAATCTAGCGCAGCGACGACCGGTAAGTGCGCCAACGCGTCAATTGCCTGTTTTTAGCATGTCCACGTCGATGGCCGGAATCCATCCACCCACGGGCCGCTCGAAAGGTCCGCACCCCGTCGAAGCGCATCGAATCCCGGACGCACCAGGCCCTTTCGCCACACGAGTGACACCCGGGACACCGGAACGGGATCAACAAGCGCCCGCAGCACCACTCGACCATGGCCAAAAAATTCACCACTACGAGGACGGGATCACCCGCCGCCGCCCGACTGACCACACTCACCCAGCGGCGGGCCGGCAGCCGCAGGACGACGGGAGCGGGCCGTGGCGGTGCGTCGCAGCCCGTCGCTTAGCAGATCCCAACGCCGCTCAACCGTGGCAGCACCAGTGGGGCGCGACCCGCGACGGGCTCGACGCACCGCCACGGCCCCGACCCACCCACTCACAGACGCGCGACAGCACACCGCACCGCACCGCAAATTCATGCACACCCCATTGACGCCACTCACAGCCGCCACATACCTTCGCCCGTCGAAGCGCTTCGACGTCACGCATCGAATCGATTCGATGAGCGCTGCGTGACGACCCGAGACCCATCCGACTCCGACCCCCCTGGAGACCCTGGATGTTGACGGCACGAAGGCGTGTGGTGGCGAGTGCGGTGATCCTCGCGGGATCCCTGCTGACGACCTCCTGCGGCGGATCGGACGACGGCGGCTCCTCCGACGGCAAGACCCTGCGGCTGTGGCACTACGAGGCCCCGAACAGCGCGATGGGCATCGCCTGGAACGAGGCCATCAAGGAGTTCGAGGCCACGCACCCGGGCGTGAAGGTGAAGTACGAGGAAAAGAGCTTCGAGCAGATCCAGAAGACCGCCCCGATGGTCCTGAACTCCTCCGACGCGCCGGACCTCATGGAGTACAACAAGGGCAACGCGACGGCGGGCCTGCTCTCCAAGCAGGGACTCCTCACCGACCTGAGCACCGAGGCGACCAAGCGCGGCTGGGACAAGAAGATCGGCGCGGGCGTGCGCACGACCAGCGTGTACGACGCCAACGGCGTGATGGGCTCCGGCAAGTGGTACGGCGTGCCCAACTACGCCGAGTACACGATGGTGTTCTACAACAAGGACCTCTTCGCCAAGTACAGGATCGCAGAGCCGAAGACGTTCGCCGAGCTGACCGCAGCGATGGACACCTTCGTCAAGAAGGGCGTCACCCCACTCGCCAACGCGGGCGCCGAGTACATCGCCCAGCAGTACCTCTACCAACTGGCCCTCTCCAAGGCCGACCGCTCCTGGGTCGACTCCTACGAGCTGTACAAGGGCAGGACGGACTTCCACGACCAGGCCTGGACGTACGCCGCCGAGACCTTCGCCGACTGGGTGAAGAAGGGGTACATCGGCAAGAACTCCACCAGCACCAAGGCCGAGGAGGCCGGCGTCTCCTTCATCCAGGGCAAGGCGCCGATCCTGTTCTCCGGCAGCTGGTGGTACGGCCGCTTCCAGGACGAGGCCAAGTTCGACTGGGGCACCTTCCTGTGGCCCGACTCGAACCTGACCCTGGGCTCCGGCGGCAACCTGTGGGTCGTCCCGAAGAACGCCAAGAACAAGGACCTCGCCTACGACTTCATCGACATCACCATGTCGAAGAAGATCCAGGACCTCCTCGGCAACAAGGGCGGCGTCCCGGTCGCGGCCGACGCGAACGCCGTCACGGACCCCAAGGCCAAGAGCCTCATCGCCAACTTCAACACGCTGAGCCGGCGGGACGGTCTGGCCTTCTACCCCGACTGGCCGGTCCCCGGCTTCTACGACGTCCTCGTCTCCGAGACCCAGAAGCTGATCACCGGCAGCGGGAAACCGGACGACTACCTCGACGCCCTCCAGGAGGCGTACGACAAGGGCGCGCCGAAGCAATGACGGTGACCGTCGAACGGGACGCGCGGGTGGTCGGCAAGGGCCACGGCCCCCGGCCCCCGCGCCGCCCCGGCTCCTCGTACGCGCTGTTCCTGCTCCCGGGCGCCCTCGCCTTCGCCGCGGTGATCGTCGTCCCGTTCCTGATGAACACGGGCGTGAGCTTCACCGACTGGCAGGGCGTGGGCAGCCCGAAGTGGGCCGGGCTCGCCAACTACCGCGAGCTGCTGGACGACTCGGAGTTCTGGGAGTCCTTCCGGCACAGCCTGTTCATGGTCGTCGCCATGGCGGCGATCCCCACGGTCCTCGGACTGGTCCTGGCCGCCGCCCTGTTCGACTACGTCGGCAAGCACTTCGGGGCGAAGACAGCGGCCGTACTGCGCGCCTGCTTCTACCTCCCCCAGGTCCTGCCGATCGCCGTCGCCGGCATCGTCTGGAGCTGGATCCTGGCCCCCGACAACGGCTCGCTCAACGAGCTCCTCAAGGCGATCGGCCTGGAGTCCTGGCAGCAGGATTGGCTCGGCGACCCCGACCTCGCGCTGTACAGCGTGATGGGCGTGATGGTGTGGGTGCAGCTCGGCTTCCCGCTGGTCGTGTTCATGGCCGGCCTGCAGCGCGTCGACCCGCAGCTGTACGAGGCGGCCGAGCTGGACGGCGCCGGCTGGTGGCGCCGCTTCTGGCACATCACGCTGCCGCAGATCCGCCCGGAGACGTATGTCGTCCTGACCTGGTGCTCGATCGCCGCGCTGAAGGTGTTCGGTGCGGTGTACGTCCTGACCAAGGGCGGACCCGGCGGCGCCACGAACGTCCCGTCCTACTTCTCCTTCACCACGTTCTTCGAGAAGACCCAGGTCGGCTACGGCGCCGCTATCTCCACCGTCCTGACCGTGATCATCCTCGCCCTCTCGCTGGTCGGGCTGAAGCTCCAGACCCGCGCGGAGGACGCCGAGGAAGGGGTGCGCACATGACGAGGGCCCTACGCCGTTACCCGGTCCTGATCGCCCTCTGTCTCGCCGCCCTCTTCATGGTCGTGCCGTTCCTGATCGTGGCGGTCAACGCGGTCAAGTCCCCGGCGGAGTACTCCCGGAGCGGCCCGCTGAGCCTGCCCGACGGTCTCCACCTGGACGGTCTGAAGGATTTCTGGGAGCGGGTGGACTACAGCCAGAAGCTGATCAACTCGGTGCTGATCAGCGGCTCGGTGGCGATCCTCGCGGTGGTGCTCTCGGTCCTCAACGCCTACGCGATCGGCATCGGACGTATCAAGGGCCGCACCTGGGTCCTGGCCTTCTTCGTGCTGGCGAACATGCTGCCGCAGGAGGCGCTGGTCTACCCGGTGTACTACCTGAGCAAGCAGGTCGGCCTGTACGACACCAGGCTCAGCGTGATCATCGTCTTCACGGTGATCCAGGCGGCCTTCGGCACGTACCTGCTGTCCTCCGTGCTCGGCCAGTTCCCCCGGGAGATCATCGAGGCCGCCCGTATCGACGGCGCGAACAAGTGGCAGGTCCTGTGGCGGATCGTCGTCCCCGTCAGCCGGCCCACCCTGGGAGTGCTGATGGTGTTCTTCTTCATCTGGACCTGGAACGAGTTCCTGCTCCCCCTGGTCATGCTGATCTCCAACGACAACCAGACCGTGTCGGTGGCCCTGGGTGTCCTCCAGGGCCAGCGCCTGATGGACGCCACGATGACCAACGCGGCGGCCCTGCTCGGCGTCCTGCCCGCCCTCGTGTTCTTCCTCGTCTTCCAGCGAACGCTCACCCGCGGCATCGCGGTGGGAGCCGTGAAGTAAGGAACCCCCCACCCATGAAGTTCACCGACGGTTACTGGCTGCTGCGGGAGGGCGTCACCGCGTCCTACCCGGCCGAGGCGTACGACGTCACCGCGTCGGCCGGCACGCTGGAGATCCACGCGCCGACCAGGCCCATCCGCTCCCGCGGCGACCTGATGACGGGACCCGTCATGACGATCAACGCGCACACCCCCATGCCCGACGTCATCGGCCTCACCCTGACCCACTTCACGGGCGAGGAGCAGCGCGGCCCCGAGTTCGAGCTCACCGGGAGCGAGACCACCCCACAGGTCTCCTACGACGACGAGCACGCGACCCTGACCTCCGGCGCGCTGTCCGTGAAGGTCGCCCGGGGCGGCCCCTGGCACGTCGAGTTCCTCGCCCACGGCCGGGTCCTCACCTCCAGCGGCCACAAGAGCATGGGCATCATGCGGGACGCGAGCGGCGGGCACTACCTGCGCGAGCAGCTCAACCTGGGCGTGGGGACCAGTGTCTACGGCCTCGGTGAACGCTTCGGCCCGCTGGTCAGGAACGGCCAGGTCGTCGACGTCTGGCAGTCCGACGGCGGCACCTGCAGCGAACAGGCGTACAAGAACGTCCCCTTCTATCTGACGGACGCGGGCTACGGCGTCTTCGTCGACCACCCGGGCAAGGTGTCCTTCGAGGTGGCCTCGGAGGTGGTGTCCCGGGCGCAGTTCAGCGCGGAGACGCAGGAGTTGACGTACTACGTCATCTACGGGCCGACCCCGAAGGACATCCTGCGCAAGTACACGGCCCTCACCGGCCGCCCGGCGCTGCCGCCCGCCTGGTCGTTCGGGCTGTGGCTGTCGACGTCGTTCACCACGTCGTACGACGAGGAGACCGTCACCTCCTTCATCGAGGGCATGCGGGAGCGCGAACTGCCGCTGTCCGTGTTCCACTTCGACTGCTTCTGGATGCGCGAGTTCAACTGGTGCGACTTCCAGTGGGATCCACGGGTCTTCCCGGACCCGGAGGGCATGCTGGCGCGGCTGAAGGAGCGCGGGCTGCGGATCAGCGTGTGGATCAACCCGTACATCGCGCAGCGGTCGCCGTTGTTCGCGGAGGGCAAGGCGCTCGGGCATCTGCTGAGGCGGCCGGACGGGAGCGTCTGGCAGTGGGACATGTGGCAGCCCGGTATGGCGCTGGTCGACTTCACCAGCCCGGCCGCGCGTGACTGGTACGCGTCGAAGCTGGAGGCGCTGCTCGCGCAGGGCGTCGACTGCTTCAAGACCGACTTCGGCGAGCGCGTCCCGCTCGACGTGGCCTGGTCGGACGGCTCCGACCCGGAGCGGATGCACAACTACTACACGTACCTGTACAACCGCACTGTTTTCGAGGTGCTGCGCAAGCACCGGGGCGAGAGCGAGGCGGTCCTCTTCGCCCGGTCGGCGACGAGCGGGAGTCAGAAGTTCCCCGTGCACTGGGGTGGCGACTGCGAGGCGACGTACGAGTCGATGGCGGAGTCGCTGCGCGGCGGGCTCTCCCTCGGCCTGTCCGGCTTCGGCTTCTGGAGCCACGACATCGGCGGCTTCGAGGGCACGCCGACCCCGGCCCTCTTCAAACGCTGGCTGGCCTTCGGCCTGCTCTCCTCGCACAGCCGCCTGCACGGCTCCTCCTCCTACCGCGTGCCGTGGCTGTTCGACGAGGAGTCGGTGGACGTCCTGCGGCACTTCACGCGGCTGAAGCTGCGCCTGATGCCGTACCTGTACGAGGCCGCCCGCACCGCCCACACCGACGGCCTGCCGATGATGCGGGCGATGGTGCTGGAGTTCCCGGACGACCCCGGGTGCGCGCATCTGGAGCGGCAGTACATGCTGGGCCCGGACCTGCTGGTCGCGCCCGTGTTCTCCGACGAGGGGGACGTTACCTACTACGTTCCCGAAGGCACCTGGACCCACTTCGTGACCGGCGAGACGGTGACCGGGCCGCGCTGGGTGCGCGAGCGGCACGACTTCCTCGGTGTGCCGCTGCTGGTGCGGCCGGGGGCGGTGATCCCGGTGGGCGCGGTGGACGACCGGCCCGACTATCCGCACGCCGACGGGGTCACCCTGCGGGCGTACGGGCTGGGGCGGGGCGACCAGGTGACCGTGCCGGTCGGGGACGTCACCTTCACCGTCGTACGGGAGGGGGACACGCTGCGGGCGTCCTCCAGTGATCCCTCGGCGCCGTGGGCGCTGGCGGTGGGCGAGCGGATCGCGCGGGCGCAGGCGGGCACCGGCTTCCTCACCCTGGAGCTGGGCTGATGGTCAAGATCACCGATGTGGCGAAGCACGCCGGGGTCTCACCCAGCACGGTGTCGTACGCGCTGAGCGGCAAGCGCCCGATCTCCGAGGAGACCCGGCAGCGCGTCGAGGTGGCCATCCGCGAGCTGGGCTACCGGCCGCACGCGGGGGCCCGGGCGCTGGCGAGCAGCAAGTCGAACGTGCTGGCGTTGGTCGTACCGCTGCGGGCGGGGATCCATGTGCCGGTCGTCATGCAGTTCGCGGTCTCCGTGGTGACCACCGCGCGCCGGCACGACCACGATGTCCTCCTGCTCACCCAGGAGGAGGGCGAGGAGGGGCTGCGCCGGGTCGCGGACACCGCTCTGGTGGACGCGCTGATCGTGATGGACGTCCAGCTCGACGACCCCCGGCTGCCGCTGCTGCGCTCGCTGGAGAGACCTTCCGTGATGATCGGCTTCCCCTCCGACGCTGCCGGGCTGACCTGCATCGACCTCGACTTCCGGGCGGCCGGCGAGGCGTGCGTGGACCATCTGGCGCGGCTCGGGCACCGGGTGGTGGCCCTGGTCGGGTCGCCGCCGGAGGTGTACGTGCGCGGAACGGCGTTCGCGCAGCGCGTGGTGCAGGGGTTCACCGCCGCCGCCGACCGCGGCGGGCTGGCCTCCGCCGTCCACCCGTGCGAGGCGAACCCGGCAGCCGCCCGCCGGGTCGCCGAGCAGTTGCTGCGTGAGCAGCCCGCGCTGACCGGGGTCGTCGTGCACAACGAGCCGGTGCTGGAGCCGCTGGTCGAGGCGTTCGAGCAGCTCGGGCTGCGGGTGCCCGGCGATCTGTCCGTCACCGCGATCTGCCCGGACGAGCTCGCCGAGAGCGTCCGGGTGCCCGTCACCTCCGTCGCCCTGCCGTCGGCCGAGGTGGGCGAGCGGGCGGTGGAGCTGCTGATGCGCAAGCTGGGCGGCGACGACGTACCGGAGGCGACGCTGCTGCCGCCTCGGCTGACGGAACGCGCGAGCACGGCACCCCGCGACGCCTGAACCCTTGTATGCCAGGCCCAACTTGCAGGCCGACTTGCAGGCCCTACTCGAAGGAGCCGCGTTCATGAGAGGCAAGCGAAGAAGACACAGAACGACACTGGTGGTGGCCCTCGCCCTGATCGCGGGCCTCGGCGCCACGGTCCCGGCCCAGGCCGAACAGACGTACCCCTTCCGCGATCCGAAGCTGCCGGTGGAGCAGCGTGTCGACGACCTGCTCGGCCGCCTCACCCTCGACGAGAAGGTCTCCCTCCTCCACCAGTACCAACCCGCGATCCCCCGCCTCGGCATCCCGTCGTTCCGCACCGGCACCGAGGCCCTGCACGGTGTCTCCTGGCTCGGCGAGGCCACCGTGTTTCCCCAGGCCATCGGGCTGGCCTCGGCCTGGAACCCGGAGCTGATGCGGCGGGTCGGTTCGGCGGTCGGCGACGAGACGCGCGGCTTCCAGCAGGAGCGGCCCGACGGCTGGGGCCTCAATCTGTGGGCGCCCGTGGTGAACCTGCTGCGCAACCCGCGCTGGGGCCGCAACGAGGAGGGCTACAGCGAGGACCCGAAGCTGACCGGCGCCCTGTCGACGGCGTACGGCGAGGGCCTGACGGGTGGCGACCCGGACCACCTCAAGACGGCGCCCACCCTGAAGCACTACCTGGCCAACAACAACGAGTGGCACCGCACGACCACCTCCTCCGACCTGCGCCCACGCGTGGCGAAGGAGTACGACGAGGCCGCGTTCAAGCCGGCGATCGAGGCGGACGCGGCGACCGGCGTGATGTCCTCCTACAACCTGGTCAACGGCCGCCCCAACACGGTGAACCCGGACCTGAACGACGTCGTGCGCTCCTGGACCGACCGCGACCTGTTCAACGTCACCGACGCCTTCGCCCCGGCCAACCTCCCCGGCGACCAGGGCTACTTCCCCACCCTCGCCGAGGGCGACGCGGTCGCCCTGAAGGCGGGCGTCGACAGCTTCACGGACAACAACGCGGACTCCGGGCCCACGGTCGACGCGGTCAAGTCGGCCCTGCGGCAGGGCCTGCTGGACGCGTCCGACATCGACACGGCCGCCTCCCACATCCTCTCCGTCCGGGTCCGCCTCGGCGAGTTCGACCCGGGCGGCGGCAAGTACGGCGCCATCGACAAGTCCGTGATCGACAGCCCGGCCCACCGGAAACTGGCCCGCGAGGCGGCGACCGAGGGCGCGGTCCTGCTGAAGAACCAGGCGAACACCCTGCCCCTGAAGGCGTCCCGGAAGAACGTGGCCGTCGTCGGCCCCCTCTCCGACTCGGTGTTCACGGACTGGTACTCCGGCACCCTGCCGTACGCGGTCACCCCCGCCGACGGCATCGCTGCCAAGCTGGGCACGCCCGTCACGGGCAGCGAGGGCGTCGACCGGATCACCCTGAAGGACACGGCGACCGGCACGTACGTCACGGCGGGGACGGGCACGGCGGGCGCGACTCTGAAGGAGAGCGCCTCCGCACCGACCCCGGAGACCCAGTTCGACGTGTTCGACTGGGGTCAGGGCATCGTCACCCTCCGCTCGGCGGCCAACGGCCGCTATGTCGGCTACAACTGGTCGAACTTCGTCAACGACCAGGTGCAGCCGGGTGGTTGGTTCGCCCAGCAGCAGTTCCGGATGGAGCCGCAGAACGACGGCTCCTCCCTGCTGCGGTACGCCGGGTACGAGACCGAGGAGTCCTGGTGGTCGAACCCGGTCTACCTCGGCCCGACCGGCGAGGACGGCACCCTGGGCCTGGTCCCGAAGGAACGGGCCGCGCACTACACGAAGGGCGTCGTCCGTGACGGCCTGAAGGAGGCCGTGGCCGCGGTCCGGGGCAGGGACACCGCCGTGGTCGTGGTGGGCTCCAACCCGTCGATCAACGGCCGCGAGGCTCACGACCGCACCGACATGAGCCTCGCCCCCTCCCAGGAAGCCCTGGTCAGAGCCGTCCGCAAGGCCAACCCGCACACGGTCGTGATCGTCCAGAACAGCTATCCGACCACGCTCGGCGCCTTGCAGAAGGACATCCCGGCGCTGCTGTGGACCTCCCACGCGGGCCAGGAGACCGGCAACGCGCTCGCCGACCTCCTCTACGGCGACGCCAACCCCTCCGGGCGCCTCACCCAGACCTGGTACCGCTCGGCGTCCGACCTGCCGTCGATTCTCGACTACGACATCATCAAGTCCGACCGCACCTACCAGTACTTCCGGGGCCGCCCGCTCTACCCCTTCGGGTACGGCCTGTCGTACACGTCCTTCCGCTTCGGCGAGTTGAGGCGCGTGCACGGCGGCTACGAGGTGCAGGTCACCAACACCGGCAAGCGGGCCGGTGACGAGGTGGTGCAGCTGTACGTCCACCAGCGCACGTCCCGCGACAAGCAGCCGCTGAAGCAGCTGAAGGCGTTCGAGCGGGTCTCGCTGAAGCCGGGCCAGTCGAGGACGGTCCGCCTGAATCTGGCCGCCCGCGACCTGGCCCACTGGGACGTCACCCGCTCGAAGTGGGTGGTGGAGACCGGCACGTACGACGTCCTGGCCGGGGCGTCCTCGGAAGACCTCCGCTCCCGTACGACCTGGCAGGTGAAGGGCGAGACGATCCCGCCCCGGGACCTGTCGGCGGTCACGCGCGCGGAGAACTTCGACGACTACAGCGGCATCCGGCTCGTCGACGAGTCCAAGGCACGCGGCACGGCGGTGGGTTCGGCGGCCGACCGGGCGTGGCTGAGGTTCGCGGACACCCGACTGTGCGCCGGTGCCTCGACGTTCAGCGCCCGCGTCGCCGGGTCGTCCGCCACGGTGGAGGTCCGGCAGGGCTCCCCCACCGGCCGGGTGCTCGGTACGGCCCGCTTCGCCGGGACCTCGTCGCCGTACACGTACGAGACGGTGACGGCCGAGCTGTCGGGGGCGGCGAAGGGGCGTACGGACGTGTACCTGGTCGTGCGGGGTGAGGGGATGCGGCTGTCGACGTTCAGTCTGCGGTGACGGCCGTGGGCTGACCGGAGGTGGGTCGACCGGGCGCCGTCAGACGCCTCCGTAGGAGACGGTCCGGCCCGGGTGCAGTGCGCGGGCGACGCGTTCGGTGAGGAGTTCGCCCTCTCGCCACAGTCGTTCCATGGCCGCCTGCTCCCGGGCGTCGTCGCGGTCGTCCAGCCAGCCGTCGATGGCGGCCTTGTGGCCCTGCGACCAGGCGTTGAGGTCGGCCACCAGGTCGTCGGAGAGGTCGAGCGCGGCGGCGGGGTCGTCGGGGGCGAAGTCCCCGAACCCGTCGGCACGCAGCGGACCCCACTGGTACTCGGCCTGGACGATGATGTGGACGGGGTGCGGCGGGGTGCCGTGCGCGTCGGGGGTGAGGTTGGTGCGTCCGCATCCCCAGCAGACGAACTTCTCGGTCCGGTGCTGCTCGTCCCAGTAGCGGACGGCCCAGTCCGGGCCGAGGTGTTTCGCCAGCGCACGGGCCACGTCCAGGCCCTCGGCGACGTGCCGCCGCAGCGCCGGGCGGGAGGTGAAGCCGCCTCGGGGGCGGGCCTGGGACCAGGAGTGCAGGCGGTCGGTGAGGGCGTCGGGGAGCTCCACGAAATCGTCCAGGGCCCAGGCGTCGTCCTGCGCGCGGACCAGGAGCGGCCGGGGGTCGGAGTGGTTCACGATGTCTCCCGCTCGTCCAGGATCCGGGCGTGGAAGCGCAGGCCGGCTCGCCTTTCATGTTCACCACCCCCTCCTCACAGCAAAAGCCCCGCTGCTCGCGAGCAGCGGGGCTTCAGCCACATGGGTGGGAGGTCCGAGGACCTTCCCGATCGTGGAGATGGCGGGAATCGAACCCGCGTCCAACGGTGCAGAATCAGGGCTTCTCCGTGTGCAGTTCGCTGTGATTTTCTCGGCCCCGGCGATCACGCGAACAAGTCGCCGACGGGCCCAGTCACTGTTTGGTTTCCCAGCGAGCCCCGTGACCGGGCTCGATGGTTTAGTTCCCTAAATTATGCCAGGATCCGGGCCGGGAACACTCCCGGGCTGACACCCATTAAGGGGCCTCCGCTCACTGCCTATCAGGCAGCGAGGGTGAAGGCCTGGGAATCGCGCTTGGTAGTGGCGATTATTTTTTGCGACATATGGTTTACGAGATCATTGCCGCTTCCTCGACACGCTTCCCCTGCTTCGACAGCCGCTGTCGAAACCGATCATCCCCATGTTGTGTTGACAATCCCTCCGGAGAGGGGTGCGCACCCGCTGTGGGGTGCAGTCACCATCGTACGTGACCAACGCAGACCGGTGCCACCGTATTCCCTACGCGCCGCGCTGCCGCCGCTTCGCCGCCGCGATCGCGCGGTCGGTCTCCCGCCGGTCCTGCTTCTCCCGCAGTGTCTGCCGCTTGTCGTACTCCTTCTTGCCGCGCGCCAGCGCGATCTCGGCCTTCGCCCGGCCGTCCCTGAAGTACAGGGCGAGGGGGACGATCGTGTGACCGGTCTCCTCGGCCTTCGCCGCCAGCTTGTCGATCTCCTCGCGGTGCAGCAGCAGCTTGCGCTTGCGGCGCGCGGAGTGGTTGGTCCAGCTGCCCTGGCTGTACTCGGGGATGTGGGCGTTGTGCAGCCACGCCTCGCCCCTGTCGATCTGGACGAAGCCGTCGGCCAGCGAGGTCCGCCCCTGGCGCAGCGACTTGACCTCGGTGCCGGTGAGCACGATCCCGGCCTCGTAGGTGTCGATGATCGCGTAGTCGTGGCGGGCCTTCTTGTTCTGCGCGACGATCTTGCGCTTGCCGCCCTTCTCCCCGTCCCGGGACTTGGCGGCCGTCCCCTGCTTCTGCTGGGACTCCTTGGGTACGTACATTCCCTTGCTCATAGTGCGGCCATTTTCGCACTTCGAGGGGGGCGGAGGGAAAGCCGATTAGCGGGGCGGCCTACTGGCCCAGCCCGCTGAGCACCGTCTGCGCCCGCTGCAGGACGTCCCCGTCCGCCTCCAGGTCCGGTGTGATGCCGGTGCCGTCGACGCCGCGCCCGGAGGGGGTGCGGTAGTGGCCGACGGTGAGCTCGGCGACGGAGCCGTCGGGCAGCCGGCTGGGCATCTGGACGGAGCCCTTGCCGAAGGTGCGCGAGCCGACCACGACCGCGCGGCCGCGGTCCTTCAGGGCGCCGGTGAGCAGTTCCGCCGCGCTCATGGTGCCGCCGTCGACGAGGGCGACCAGGGGCCGGGTGGTGTCGCCGCCGGCGTCGGCGTGCAGGACCTGCTGTTCGCCGTCCACGTCGTACGTGGCGACCAGGCCGCCGTCGAGGAAGGCGGAGGCGGCGGTGACGGCCTCGGTGACCAGGCCACCGGGGTTGCCACGCAGGTCGAGGACGATCTTGGCGTCGGCCGGGGCCTGCCGTACGGCGGTGCGCACGGTGTCGCCGGAGCCCTTGGTGAACGAGGCGATGCGGATGACGGTGACCCCGTCGGCGAGGTGGCGGACGGTGACCGAGTCCGTGGACAGGCGGGCCCGGCGCAGCGTCTCGCTCCACGCGCGGGTACCGCGCTGGAGGTCGACGCGGACGGTGGTGCCGGCGGGCGCTTCCGTGGCGTCACCGCGCAGTAAGGAGACGACCTCGGTGACCGGGCGCCCGTCGACGCTCTTGCCGTCGACGCGGCGCAGCAGGTCGCCCTCGCGGATCCCGGCGGACGCGGCGGGCGACTCGGACGCCACCTTCGTGACCTCTATGCGGCCGTCGCGCTCCTGGCGCGCCCACAGGCCGACGCCGGTGTACTCGCCGTCGAGGGAGTCCTCGAACTCCTCGTACTCGCCCTGGGAGTAGACGGCGGCCCAGCGGTCCCCGCTGCGGCTGACCGCGCGTTCGGCGGCCTCCGTGGGGGACTTGCCGTCGGCCATGGCCTCGGCGGCGGCCCGGGCGACCGCCTCGTGGCCGCCGACGGGGGCGGCCCGGAAGGATTCCCCGGGTGCGGCCCCGCGCTCGCCGACCGGGAGGGAGCCCGTGGCGGCACCGGCGACGAGCACGCTCGCGAACACCAATGTCAGGGCGGCCCCGCGGCCGTAGCGGCGGGGCTGACAGAACAGGTCACGACCTGACATGGCGGTGAGTCTAGGACAAGCGGAAGGGCCGTACGGACGGTTGTCCGTACGGCCCCCTTGGCATGCGTCACACCTTGAGGTACTTGCGCAACGCGAAGAACGCCGCCAACGCGGGCATCAGCAGGCTCGTCGCGAGGATGAGCGGGAGCTTCGTCAGGACGGCGTCCCAGCCGATGAAGTTGATCAGGTTCAGCTTCTCCGACAGGGCGAGTCCGTGGTCGATGATGAAGTACCGCGCGATGACCAGGAATCCGCACGCGACGGTGCCGCCGATGAGCCCGGCGACCGCGGCCTCCGCGATGAACGGCGCCTGGATGTAGAAGCCGGAGGCACCGACCAGGCGCATGATCCCGGTCTCGCGCCGACGGCTGAACGCCGAGACGCGCACGGTGTTGACGATCAGCATCAGCGCGACGACGAGCATCAGCGCCATCACCGCGCGGGCGGCCCAGTTCATGCCGTTGAGCAGTCCGAAGAGGTTGTCCAGGATGCCCTTTTGGTCCTGTACGGACTGCACGCCGTCCCGCCCGTCGAAGGCGGTCGCGATGACCTGGTACTTCTCCGGGTCCTTCAGCTTGATGCGGTACGACTCCTGCATCTGGTCCGGCGTGAGGGAGCTGGCCAGCGGGGAGTCGCCGAACTGCTCCTTGTAGTGCTTGTAGGCGTCGTCCTGCGACTCGTACGTCACCTTCTCGACGACCGACATCTTGTCGAGGTCGGCGACGATCGCCTTCTTCTGGTCGTCGGTGACGGCGCCCTTGGCGCAGTTGGGGTCGGACTCGGCGTCGCTCTTGTTGCAGAGGAAGATCGAGACGTTGACCTTGTCGTACCAGTAGCCCTTCATGGTGGTCACCTGGTCGCTCATCAGCAGCGAACCGCCGAACAGGGCCAGGGACAGGGCGACGGAGACGATGACCGCGAAGGTCATCGTCAGGTTGCGACGGAGACCGACACCGATCTCGGAGAGTACGAACTGGGCGCGCATGGCGTCTGGTTAAGCCTTTCCGTGGATCGTCAGTGCTGGTAGCCGTAGACGCCGCGTGCCTGGTCGCGGACGAGGCGGCCCTTCTCCAGCTCGATGACGCGCTTGCGCATCTGGTCCACGATGTTCTGGTCGTGCGTCGCCATCACCACGGTCGTGCCCGTCCGGTTGATGCGGTCGAGCAGTTTCATGATGCCGACGGAGGTCTGCGGGTCGAGGTTGCCGGTGGGCTCGTCGGCGATGAGGAGCTTGGGGCGGTTGACGAAGGCGCGCGCGATGGCCACGCGCTGCTGTTCACCACCGGACAACTCACCGGGCATCCGGTCCTCCTTGCCGCCGAGCCCGACGAGGTCGAGCACCTGCGGCACGGACTTGCGGATCTCACCGCGCGACTTGCCGATGACCTCCTGGGCGAAGGCCACGTTCTCGGCGACCGTCTTGTTCGGCAGCAGGCGGAAGTCCTGGAAGACGGTCCCCAGCTGGCGCCGCATCTGCGGCACCTTCCAGTTGGAGAGACGCGCGAGGTCCTTGCCCAGAACATGCACCTGGCCCTGGCTGCACCGCTCCTCGCGGAGGATCAGCCGCAGGAAGGTTGACTTTCCGGAGCCCGAGGACCCCACGAGGAAGACGAACTCGCCCTTCTCGACCTCGAGGGACACATCCCTGAGGGCAGGGTGGCTCTGCTTGGGGTAGACCTTGGAGACGTTGTCGAATCGGATCACGGGTGCACCACGGGTCGCCGGGGGTAGATGAGCGTGACCATACGCGAAGCGGGTACGCGAGCGCAGGCGCCGGACTGGGTTGCGCCACTGTTGTGCGCTTTTGTACCGAGTGGGAGCCGCGCACCCTTCGTCGAGCCTTCCGCGGGGCCTTCCGTCAAGAGGGCCGCGCTGAATTTGCCGGAACCTGGCACAGTGGAGGGGGAACGTTCTCGTTTCCGAGAGCGTTGTCTACGTGGAACCTGTGCGAGGAGGGCGAGCGCATGACGTACGACCGGCTGGTGTGCGCTAACTGCGCGGCGCCCGTGAGCGAGGGCCGGTGCCCCGTGTGCCGCGCCAACCGCGAGCGGCTGCAGCAGGAGAACTTCTTGGCGGGGCTGAACCCGATGGCGCTCATCGCGCTGCTGGCGGTGCTGATCGCCGCGGTGGCGCTGCTGGCGCACCAGACCGCGTAAGGGCCGCAGCGGCCCGCTGAAGACGCGCGAGGGGCCCGGAGCGATGCGCTCCGGGCCCCTTGCCTGTGCACACGTCCGTACGTTCCGTACGGCAGCGGCTACCGTCAGGCAGCGGCGCCGCCGCGGCCGCCCACCAGGCGGGGCAGGACACGGAAGCCGACACCGCCGACGATCATCGTCGCGGCGCCGATCACCAGGAAGGTGGTCTGCGCGGCACCGGTCTCGGCGAGCTCCTGACCGTTGCCCTGGGCCTGCGCGTTGGATCCGGAGGCGCCGGAGCCGGTGCTGTCCGAGCCGGTGTCGGTCAGCGACGAGGAGCCGGCCTCCTGAGCGGAGTCGTTGGAGCCACCGTCGGGGGTGGTGCCGGTGCCGCCGGTGTTGCCGGTGCCGCCGTTGTCACCGGAGCCGCCGGTGTCCCCGGTACCGCCATTGTCGCCCGTGCCGCCGGTGTCCCCGGTACCGCCGTTGTCGCCCGTGCCGCCGTTGTCGCCCGTGCCGCCGTTGTCGCCCGTGCCGCCGTTGTCGCCCGTACCGCCGTTGTCCCCGGTACCGCCGTTGTCGCCCGTGCCGCCGTTGTCGCCCGTACCGCCGGTGTCCCCGGTACCGCCGTTGTCGCCCGTACCGCCGGTGTCCCCGGTACCGCCGTTGTCGCCCGTACCGCCGTTGTCCCCGGTACCGCCGTTGTCGCCCGTGCCACCGTTGTCCCCGGTGCCACCGTTGTCGCCCGTACCGCCGTTGTCGCCCGTACCGCCGTTGTCCCCGGTGCCACCGTTGTCGCCGGGCTCGGTCGGGATGCCGGTCGGGTCGGTGTCGACGTCGACCCCGACACCCACGCCCTTCTCGTCGACGCTCAGGCCGACGCCGATGTCGAGTGCCGAAGCGGCACCTGCGGCGGTCAGCGAGGCGCCGGCCGCGATCACGGCCCCTGCGGCGATCCGCGCGACACGTATCCGCGTCTTCTTCGTCATGTGGTTGCTACCCCCAGTAGCTCATCGTCTATGAGGCGGCGTTCGGGGCCGTGATCAACGGAGAAGGAAAGTGCGAAGTCCCCCGGTTCACATGCGCCCCAGAGATACGCATGCCGCGCCTCACCCTTCCCATTTTTCAAAGCAACGTCAAGGCCGTTGCGGGCGCAATGTCCATATCCGCCTCGTTTACTGGGGATTGGAACCTGTGAGTGAGATGTAAAACCCCGACAAACAACAACTGCCGCCCTCGGGGCGGCAGTTGTGAAGCGGTGTTCAAGTCGACAAAGTTACTTCTCTTGCTGCTTGCGCCAGCGAATTCCGGCCTCCAGGAACCCGTCGATCTCACCGTTGAACACGGCCTCGGGGTTGCCGACCTCGTGCTCGGTGCGCAGGTCCTTGACCATCTGGTACGGGTGCAGCACGTAGGAACGCATCTGGTTGCCCCAGGAGTTGCCGCCGTCGCCCTTGAGGGCGTCCATCTTGGCCTGCTCCTCCTGCCGGCGCCGCTCCAGCAGCTTGGCCTGGAGGACGTTCATCGCGGTCGCCTTGTTCTGGATCTGCGACCGCTCGTTCTGGCAGGAGACGACGATGCCGGTGGGGATGTGGGTGAGGCGCACCGCCGAGTCGGTGGTGTTCACGCCCTGGCCGCCGGGGCCGGACGACCGGTACACGTCCACCCGCAGTTCGGTCTCGTCGATCTCGATGTGGTCGGTCTGCTCGACCACGGGGAGGATCTCGACGCCGGCGAAGGAGGTCTGGCGGCGGCCCTGGTTGTCGAAGGGCGAGATGCGCACGAGGCGGTGCGTGCCCTGCTCGACGGAGAGGGTGCCGTAGGCGTAGGGGACCTGCACGGCGAAGGTGGTGGACTTGATGCCCGCCTCCTCCGCGTACGAGGTCTCGTACACCTCGGTCTTGTAGCCCTTCTGCTCCGCCCAACGCAGGTACATCCGCTGAAGCTTCTCGGCGAAGTCGGCGGCGTCGACGCCACCGGCCTCGGCGCGGATGTTCACGAGGGCCTCGCGGGAGTCGTACTCACCGCTGAGGAGCGTACGGACCTCCATCTCGTCCAGTGCTTTCCTGACGGCGGTGAGCTCGGACTCGGCCTCGGCGCGGGTGTCCGGGTCGTCCTCCTCCTCGGCCATCTCGAAGAGCACGGCGAGATCGTCGATCCGGCCGCGCAGTGCCTCCGCCTTCCTGACCTCGGCCTGGAGGTGGGACAGCTTGCTGGTGATCTTCTGCGCCTCGTCCGGGTTGTCCCACAGGGACGGCGCGGCCGCCTGCTCCTCGAGCACGGCGATGTCTGCCCTCAGCTTGTCGAGGTCCAGAACGGCCTCGATCGACTCCATGGTCGAGGAGAGGGACTTGAGCTCTTCGGATACATCGACGACTGCCACGCCCCCCAGCGTAACGGCTCCGCCAAGCGGGCTGTGCAAGGTGACCCTGGCCGACGGTTGGGCACCCGGCACCGGTGCACCGCTCCTGGGGGCTCCGCCCCCAGCCCCCGGACCTTTGCCCACCCACCACCCGACTCGGCAGGACGAGAGGTGCACCACCCGGGGCCAGGATCACTTTCTGTCTCACCGAGTCGGGTGGTGGGTGGGCACAGGCGGGGTCCACGGGCGGAGCCCCTGGCGGGGTTGCGGGGGTGGAGCTCCTGCGTCTCAGGGCGCCGCAGGTGCCGACGTGCCCGGCCCCTGCGGGGGCGCCCCCGCGTCATCGCCGGACGTCGCCACCCACGTACCGACGCCCACCGCGGTCGCCAACACGACCGCACCCACCCCCAGCGCCAGCCGGCGCCGGCGAGTGGCCGCCCGGTGCCGCGCGGAGCCCGGCCGGGGCGCGCCGGAGGCCCGCGGCGCCCGGGCGGTCCCGCGCGCACCCCCCGCCAGCTCGTCGGGCGCGGGGACCCGCATCGACGTATGGGTGTCGCGGTTGGAGTCCGCCGGTTTCGCCCCCGGCACGAGCGGCACGGCCCCGCGCCGCACCGGCGCCGAACGGACCGGCTCCTCCGGCGGAGCCTCCCGTACGGACTCCTCCTCCGCCTCCGAGTCCGGCTCGTCCACGTCCAGCGGCGGCATCCCCGTCAGCGTCGGCAGCTGCTCCCGCAGCCGCGCGGCGAGCTCCGAGGCCCGCAGTCGCGAGGCCGGCGCCTTCGCCAGGCACTGCACGATCAGCTGCCACAGCTCGTCGGGGATGCCCGGCAGCGGCACCACCGTCTCCGTGACGTGCCGCCGCAGCACCGCGCCCGGGTGTCCCCCGCCGAACGGGGTGAAGCCGGCGAGCAGCTCGTACAGCACGGTGGCCAGGGCGTAGATGTCCACGGACGCTCTCGGGGGCAGGCCCTCGACGATCTCCGGGGCGAGGTAGTCCGGCGTTCCGATGATCTTCGTGGCCCGGGTCCGACGCGGTGTGTCGATGAGCTTGGCCACACCGAAGTCCGTCAGCAGCGCCCGGTGCGAGCCGCCGGGGCCGAGGGGGCCCTGCATGTCCAGCAGCACGTTCTCCGGCTTCACGTCCCGGTGTACGACCCCGGCCGCGTGCGCCGCCGCGAGGCCCTCCGCGATGTCCGCCACGATCGCCACCGCCGCCTCGGGCGCGAGGCGGCGCTCACGGACCAGGCGGGTGCGCAGGTCCGTACCCCGGACGAGGTCCATGACCAGGGCGAGGTCGTTGCCGTCGACCACCAGGTCGCGGACGGACACGACGTGCGGGTGCTCCAGGCCGAGCAGCGCGGTGCGCTCCTGGACGAAGCGTCCGACGAGTTCCTGGTCGGACGCGAGGTCCTCGCGCAGCAGCTTGATGGCGACGGGGCCGTCCGGCCCCTCACCCAGCCACACCGTGCCGGCGCTGCCCCGCCCCAGGATCTGGTGGGCGGTGTACCGGCTGCCGATCTTCCGTGCCAAGGCTGCTCCTACAGACGCGTGTTGCCGTTAAAAGTACGCGTCCGGCGAGCCAACCTTCACCGCGGAGACAGAAATCACCCGCCAGGTGTCGACAAATCCACAGAGTCACGTCCTGCTAGCTGGAAGTCCCGCCCAGTTCCCCGATCCACCCGGTCACGGTGTTGAACCAGTCGGAGAGCTGTGCCCAGTAGCCCTTGCCGGTGCCGATCCACTCCTGCAGCGGGCTCAGCTCCCAGACCAGCCACCCCGCGACGAACAGGACGACGATCGTGAACAGGCACCCCTTCAGGCAGCCCAGACCCGGGATCTTCATCGGGTTGGCGCTGCGCTGCCGCGGCGCCCGGGGCTCCCGCTCGGGCCGCTGCCGCTGCGGCGGCGCGGGCGGCGGGGCGTACCGCTGGGGCTGCGGGGGCTGCTGGGGCTGTGGCGTGGCGTACCGCTGCGGCTGTTGCTGCTGCGGATGGCCGTAGCCGGGCTGCGGCCGCTGCTGGGGGCGTTGCTGCGGTGCGGGCCGCGGCTGCTGCTGCGGGCGCGCGACCTGCCGCTGGGGGCGGCGGCGCAGCGGGTCCTCGCCCGGGTCCAGGTACTGCTGGACCTGGGTCTGCTCGTTGCGGTCGCGGGCGGCCCGCAGCTGGTTCTGCCAGGGGTGGGGCTGCTCCGGCGACTGCCCGCCGGGCTGGTTCTGCGGCACCGGCGGCATGACGGCCGTCGGGTCGGCGGCCCCGGTGTTGGGCAGGACGGCGGTGGGGTCCGCGGCGCCCGCGGGGCCGCCGGTGTGGGGCAGCACGCTGGTCGCGGCGTTCGGGTCGTAGCCGCCGGCGCCGTTCTGGAAGACCTGGGTCGGGTCGGCCGAGCCGGGGACGGGCGCGGGCGTCGGGTCGGGTGCGAGCAGCGCGCCGACGCTCTCCGCGGCGGCGATCTGCGCGGAGTTCGCGTGCACCCCGATGCCCTCGGCGACGACACGCAGGCCGCGCGCCAGGTTCTCGGCGCTGGGCCGTTCGTCGGGGTTCTTGCGCAGGCAGCGCTCTATGACCGTCCACAGCGGGTCCGGGACCGTGGAGGGGCGGCGCGGCTCGGCGCTCAGGTGCTGGTGCAGGACCTCGAGGGCGGAGCCGCCGGAGAACGGCGGACGGCCGGTGACCAGTTCGTACAGCAGGATGCCGGCGCCGTAGATGTCGACGGCGGACGTCTGCGGGCGGCCCTCGGCGGACTCGGGCGCGACGTACGCGGGCGTGCCGACGAACTCGTGCGTGCGGGTGAGGCCGGGTGAGTCGGCGAGCCGGGCGATGCCGAAGTCGGTGAGCATCGGGTGCATCTGGCCGCCGTTCTGCTGGAGCAGGACGTTGGCGGGCTTCAGGTCGCGGTGCACGACGCCGTCGGCGTGGCTGGCGGCGAGCGCGTCGGCGATCTGGGCGGTGAGCAGGGCGGCGCCGACGGGTGTGAAGGGGCCGTTCTCGCGCAGGTAGCGGTGCAGGTCGGGGCCGTCGACGAGGTCCATGACCAGGGCGAGGAGGTCGCCCTCGACGACCAGGTCGCGTACCCGGACGATGTTGGGATGGGTCAGGCGGAGCAGGACGGACCGCTCCCGCAGGAACCGCATCACGATGTCCGCGTCGTTCGCGAGCTCCTCCTTGAGGACCTTGATCGCGACGGTCTCTCCGGGCTGGCCGGGCACGGCCGCCTCGGCGCCCGCGGTCTCGCGCTGGCGGGCTCGCCAGACGGTCCCCGTGGCGCCGCGTCCGAGCGGCTCCTCGAGGAGGTACTTGCTGCCTACCGGCCGCACGTCATGCGCTCCCTGTTGCTTGCGAATGTTCCGACCCACTGTAGTGCCGCCCCACCCGGCACCGGGTTGTCGACTTTCCCGGGGATTTCCCCGAGGCTCCCCGGGGGCTTCTCCCGGTCGTACGTACGCGTTCCCGTACATGTTCGAAGGAAAGACGCTCGCCTCGGTCCACTGGTTGCCGGAGCCGGACGTGACCGATCTCAAGTGATCAATGTCGATGTCGTGGTCAGGCACTTTTGCGGGCAGAGCCGACCAATCAAGATCACTTGACGCCGAGGCGGGGGCGCGGTGTCAGTGGCAGGTGCGAGGATGCTGCCAGTTACTGGCCGACGCGCTGGAAGGGACCGCTGACGGCGATGCAGATCCGGCTGACCGTCGTAGACCCGCTGGGCCCGCCCTCCGAGACGCGGGCCCGTGCCGCGAGCTGCGACGTGCTGGTGACGGCGCCCGCCGGCACGGCCCTCGCGGCGGTGGCGTCGGCCCTGGCCTCGGCGGTCTCCGGAGACGGGGGCGCCGCTCCCGCCGAGCGCGGACGCGAGCAGGGCGGAGGTCCCGCGTCGCGCGGCCGGGAGCACACCGGCGCCACCGTGGTGCTGTACTGCGGCGCGGAGCGGCTGGATGCCCAGCGCTGCACCCTCGGCGAGCCCCCGCTGATCGACGGAGCCGTGCTGTCCCTGGGCGCCCCCGCCGACCCCGAGCCCCATCCCGAGGTCGACGACGCCCCGGCGCAGCTGCACGTGGTCGCGGGGCCCGACGCCGGCGGGGTCCACCTGCTGCACGGCGGGCAGATCCACGTCGGCCGCTCCGCCGACGCCGACGTCCCGCTCGACGACCCCGACGTCTCCCGTCTGCACTGCGCGGTCACCCTCTCCTCCGACGGCCGCGTCACGGTCGCCGACCTCGGCTCCACCAACGGCACCACGCTGGAGGGCATCCGCGTGGGCGCCCGCCCGGTCCGTCTGGCACCGGGCGCCCTGCTACGCATAGGCGAGTCGGCCCTGCGGCTGGCCCCCGCCGGAGGCCCCGGCGCGCGCGTCCCGACGACGCCCGACGGCGAGGGGCACGTGCGCGTGTCGTGCGGCGGAGCCGCCCGGACGGACACCGGGGACTCCGGCGGCACGACAGCGGCGGCGGCCCGGCGCCCGTTCACGGTCCACGCGCGCGTGCCGGCCCCCGGGAGCGAGGGCGCGGTCTCGGCGGACTCCCCGGCGACGGACCGGACGGCCCGTGCGGCGGCCGACGCGACCGACCGGAGCGAACCGTCCGGGGGGACCCGGCACGCCTACGGCGCCGTCGACTGGGCCGCCACCGCGACGCCCCCGGGCGCCCGGCCCCGCGACCCGGCGGAACCGCCCGTGGTGCCGGGCCAGGGCGGGGCGCCACGCATCGAGACCCACGACGCCCCGCACCGCACGCGGTCCCGCGTCAGCGGTACGGCATCCCGGGGCACCGCCCCCCGCACCTCCCCGCGCGACACCCCCGGCCACGGCGGGGACACCCACACCGGCGGCGCTCCCTCACCCGGCACCGCCCCCGGCACCGACTCCCACGGCGCCCCCGGCGACGGCGGGGACACCCATGGCGGCGGGTTCGTCTTCGGTGCGCCCGGCACCGACGGAGCCGCCCCCGCGCCCTCCGGCACCGGCCAACGGTCCGCTCCCGCACCCTCCGGCACCGGCCAACCGCCTGCCCCCGCACCCACAGACCCCGACCCCCGTGAGACCGCCCGCCGCAAAGGCACCCCCCTCCGCGGCACCGACGTCCCGCAGGGCGTCCGCAGGCGCGGAGGCCTGTCCGCGTGGGCGCGCCGGCTGAAGGGCGGACGCGGCCCTCAGGAGGCGGCCGGGAGCGAGGCGTACGACGACGAGGAGGAGACCGGCGCGGTTCCCGAGCCGGCGTTCGTCGCGCCCGGGATACCGGAGACCTGGCCGGACCCGGCCGCGCTGCTGCTGACTGCACTGGGCCCCGGTCCGCGACTGTGGGAGCGCGGACCGGGTCACCCGGAGGCGCTGACGGTACGGCTGGGCACGGCCGACCGGGCCGCACCCGACGGCTCGGGCCTGCTGCCCGCGGTGCCGGTGACTGCGGACCTGCGCGAGGCCGGGTCCCTGGGCCTGGCAGGGCCCCGCACCCGGCTGTCCGGGCTGGCCCGCGCGGTGCTGGCCCAGCTGGCCGCGCTGCACTCCCCCGACGCGCTGGAGATAGTCCTGATCAGCACGGACCGCTCCCGCCCGCAGGAGGAACGGGTCGCCGAGTGGTCATGGCTGGGCTGGCTCCCCCACCTGCGCCCGGGCCACGGCCAGGACTGCCGCCTCCTCCTCGCCCACGACCGCGAACAGGCCGCCGCCCGCACCGGCGAACTCCTGCGCCGGCTGGAGGACCAGCTGTCGGACACCGGCACGGCACCGGCAGCCGGCCACGGCACCCACGACCCCGCCCCCGCCGATCAGCCCCGCCGTCGCCCCTCCTGGGCCCAGGGCGCCGACGACAAGGACACCGCCCACCCGGGGCCGTACACCGTGGTGGTCGTCGACGGTGATCCCGGTGGCGCCGATCTGCGCGAGGCGGTGGCACGGCTGACGGTGGAGGGCCCGCGGGCCGGGATACACGTCGTGTGTCTGGCCGAGACGGCGCCCGCCTCGCCCGCGTCGCCGGTGACGGAGACGTACGAGGCGGCCTGCACGGCGTCGCCGACGTTCCGGGAGTGCGGGGCGGTGGCGCTGCTGAGCGGGGACGTGGCGACGGCCCTGCGGCTGTTGCGGATAGCGCGGACCCCGACCGAGCAGGATCGTGCGGACGGACACCCGAACCGGCGCTCCGGTCCCGTCGGCCACGGCACGGTGGCCGTCGTGGACGCCGTCTCCCCCGCCTGGGCGGAACGGTTCGCGCGGGCGCTGGCACCGCTGCGCACGGACGGCACCGGCGGCGAGGGCCACGCGCGTGTGTCGGCCCCGCTGCCCCAGGCGGCACGGCTGCTGGACGAGCTGGGTCTCGCCCGGGCCACTCCGGCGTCCCTGATGGCGCGCTGGGCGGACGCGGCCGACGACGCCGAGGCGCTGGGCGGACGGGCCCGGGCCGTGCTCGGCGCGGGTCCGCGCGGCCCGGTCGGGGTGGACCTCGTCGCCGACGGCCCGCACCTGCTGATCGAGGGCCCGACGGGCAGCGGGCGTACGGAACTGCTGCGGGCCGTCGTCGCCTCGCTCGCCGCCGCCGAACGCCCCGACCGGCTCGGCATCGTCCTCGTCGACGGCCGGGACACCGTGAGCACGGGCGGCACCGGTCACGGCGAGGGCTTGCGCGTCTGTACGGACGTACCGCACGTCACCACGCATCTCACCGCGAACGACCCGGTCCGCATGCGGGAGTTCGCGCAGTCGCTGAGCGCCGAGCTGAAGCGGCGGGCCGAGTTGCTCGGGCGGTCCGACTTCGCCGAGTGGCACACCCACCGTGAGGTGTCGGGCCGGATCGTCGCCCAACGCGGCGCCGCGCGCGGCACAGCCCCGGCGGGGTCCGGTGCCGGGGATCTCGACACCCCGCCGAGTTCCACGCTGCGGCTGCGCCCCTCCGCGGCCGCGCGCCGGCAGGCGGAGGCTGCGCCGCCGCTGCCCCGGCTGGTGGTGGTCGTCGACGACCTGGACGCGCTGGTCTCGCCTCCGCTCGGATCGCCCGGGCGGCCCGCGGCCGGGTCCGTGGTGCGGGCGTTGGAGTCGGTGGCCCGGGACGGCGAGCGGCTCGGCGTGCACCTGGTGGCGGCGGCCGCGCTGGGAGGCCGTACGACCGAGTCGGAGACCGCCCGGCGGGCCTCGCTGCGGATCACCCTCGACGCGCCCGGGGCGGGCCCTGACGATCCGTCAGCGGGTCGCGGGCGCCTGGCCCACGGGGACGGGGGGCTCACACCGTTCCAGGGCGGTCGTGTCACGGGACGCATCCCGCGCACGGCGACCCTGCGCCCCACCGTGGTGCCCCTGGACTGGCAGCGCATGGGAGACCCGCCGACCCGGCGGCCCGTGCGGGAACTGGGCAACGGCCCCACCGACCTCGCCCTGCTGGCCAGCGCGTTGGAGCGGGCGGCCCGG
Source organism: Streptomyces sp. NPDC048751 (assembly GCF_043198595.1). Lineage (NCBI taxonomy): Bacteria > Bacillati > Actinomycetota > Actinomycetes > Kitasatosporales > Streptomycetaceae > Streptomyces > Streptomyces sp. NPDC048751. The sequence goes on along the minus strand of NZ_JBICUX010000023.1, from coordinate 56,819 downwards.
CAGGTCTCGGCGGCGGAGGTGCCGTCGCTGCTCTGACCGGACCTGACGAACCGTCCGTCGTCGGCCGAACCGTGGGAACCGCCCGAAACACAGTCACGAGGCGGTCACGATCCCCCGGTTGACAAGGTAGGCGCTCTTGCCGACCCCTGGCTCCCGGCGTAGACCAGTGCCACGGGACACGCTCGAACGTTCGACGAGGACGAAGAACGGGGCAGTGATGGTCAGCAGGAGCAGCACTCACCGGACACGCAGGGCCGCGAAGACGGCAGCCGCGCTCCTCGCGGGAGCCCTCGCGCTCTCGCTCACCGCGTGCGGCGGCAGCGACGACGACAAGAGCAGCGACAAACCCTCGGGCAGCACCAGCAAGGAACCCGGCACCTCCCTCTCCCTCCCCAAGCTGGACGGCACGACCCTGGAGGTCGCCGCCGTGTGGACCGGAGCGGAGCAGAAGAACTTCAAGGCGGTCCTCGCCGAGTTCGAGAAACGCACCGGCGCGAAGATCACCTTTGTGCCCGCGCAGGACCCGATCATCAACTTCCTCGGCTCGAAGATCGCGGGCGGTAAGCCGCCGGACATCGCGATGCTTCCGCAGCCCGGCGCCATCAAGCAGGCCGTGGACAAGAACTGGGCCAAGCCGCTCGGCGCCGAGGCGCAGGCCGAGCTCGCCAAGAACTATTCGCAGGGCTGGCAGGACATCGGCAAGGTCGGCGGCAAGCAGTACGGCGTCTACTACAAGGCCGCCAACAAGTCGCTGATCTGGTACAACGCCAAGGTCTTCGAGAACGCGGGGGCGAGCGAGCCCAAGACGTGGAAGGACCTCGTCAGCACCGCGCAGAGCGTCTACGACTCGGGTGTGACGCCGTTCTCCATAGGCGGCGCGGACGGCTGGACGCTCACCGACTGGTTCGAGAACGTCTACCTCTCGCAGGCCGGTCCTGAGAAGTACGACCAGCTCGCCCAGCACAAGATCAAGTGGACGGACCCCTCCGTGAAGGAGGCGCTGACCACGCTGGCGCAGATCTGGGGCAAGAAGGACTTCATCGCGGGCGGCGCGAAGGGCGCGCTGCAGACGGAGTTCCCGGCCTCGGTGACGCAGACCTTCACCGGCGGCGACCAGCCGAAGGCGGGCATGGTCTTCGAGGGCGACTTCGTGCAGGTCAACATCGGTGAGACCAAGGCCAAGGTGGGCACGGACGCCAAGGTGTTCCCGTTCCCGGCGGTGGGCGACTCCGCGCCGGTGGTGTCCGGTGGTGACGCGGCCGTCATCCTGAAGGACTCCAAGGGCGCCCAGGCCCTGGCCACCTTCCTGGCGTCGCCGGACGCGGCCACCATCCAGGCCAAGCTGGGCGGCTATCTCTCACCCAACAAGAGCGTCGACCCGTCCTCGTACCCGAACGAGGTGCAGAAGAAGATGGCCGAGGCGCTGATCGCGGCCGGTGACGACTTCCGCTTCGACATGTCCGACCAGGCGCCGCAGGCCTTCGGTGGCACGCCCGGCAAGGGCGAGTGGAAGGATCTCCAGGACTTCCTGAAGAACCCGACGGATGTCGCGGGCACGCAGAAGAAGCTGGAGCAGGACGCGGCACAGGCGTACGGAAGCTGATCCGGCGATGACATCGCCACCGGCGGCAGGGGTCACCACGGCCCCTGCCGCTCCACGCAGTCGCAAGAGCGTGACCGGCACCCGCAGGACCGTGGCAGCCCTGTTCCTGCTGCCCGCCCTGGTGCTGCTGGGCGCGCTCGTGGTCTACCCGATCGGGTACTCGGTCGTCCGCAGCTTCTACGACCAGTCCGGCGACGGCTTCGCCGGTTTCGACAACTACGAGGCCCTGTTCACCGACGACGGCATCCGCACCGCGCTGAAGAACAACATCATCTGGGTGGTGTTCGCGCCGACCGTCGCGACCGCCCTCGGTCTGATCTTCGCGGTGCTGACCGAACGGGTGCGCTGGGGCACGGCGTTCAAGCTGGTCGTCTTCATGCCGATGGCGATCTCGATGCTGGCGGCCGGCATCATCTTCCGTCTCGTCTACGACCAGGACCCGGACAAGGGCGTCGCCAACGCCGTCTGGGTGGGTGTGCACGACACCTTCGCCCAGTCGTCGGCGTTCCCGAAGGCGCACCCCGGGCGGGACTCGCCGCTGCAGGCGCGGAGCGGCGGATTCCTCACCAAGGCCCCCGTCCGCGCCGGTGACACGGTCCTGCTCCCCCTGGTCGGCGTCGCCCCCGACCAGATGCCCGACAGCGCGAAGAAGGCCGTGGCGCCGAAGGCCGAGCCGGGGAAGATCACCGGAACGACCTGGCAGGACTTCACCCGCGGCAAGGGCGTCGGCACCCTCGGCAAGCCCGACCCCGCGGAACTGGGCTATGCGGGAATGCGGATCGAGGCCGTCAAGGACGGCAAGGTGGTCGCGTCGACGAAGGCATCCGACGACGGCACCTTCACCCTTCCGGACACGGCCGACGGGGCTCAGCTGCGGCTGCCCGCGAGCAACTTCGAGGAGCCGTACAACGGACTGGACTGGCTCGGCCCGTCGCTGGTCACCCCGGCGATCATCGGGTCGTACATCTGGATGTGGGCGGGCTTCGCGATGGTGCTGATCGCGGCGGGGCTCGCGGGGATGCCGCGGGAGCTGCTGGAGGCGGCCCGGGTCGACGGAGCGAGCGAGTGGCAGGTGTTCCGCAGGGTCACCGTGCCGCTCCTGGCGCCGGTCCTCGCGGTCGTCACCGTCACCCTGATGATCAACGTGCTGAAGGTCTTCGACCTGGTCTTCATCATCGCGCCGGGCTCCTCGCAGGACGACGCGAACGTGCTCGCCCTGGAGCTGTACCGGAAGGGCTTCTCCGAGGACCAGCCGGGCATTGCGAGCGCCATCGCGGTGTTCCTGCTGCTGCTCGTGATCCCGGTGATGTGGTTCAACGTCCGGCGGCTCAGGCGGGAGGTGCGGCGATGACGAAGTGGCTCGTGCAGAAGGTCAACGGTGGCCTGGTGCGCGTCTTCCTGCTCCTCGTCGGCCTGTTCTGGCTCGTGCCGACCTTCGGTCTGCTGCTGTCGTCGCTGCGCACCCCGCAGGACATGGCGGCGAGCGGCTGGTGGACGGTCTTCTCCAAGCCGTCCCAGCTCACCTTCGACGCCTACGACAAGCTCCTGCAGAACAGCGACATCACCGACTCCCTGGTCAACACCATGCTGATCACGGTCCCGGCGACGGTCCTGGTCGTGGTGATCGGCTCGCTCGCCGGCTACGCGTTCGCGTGGATGGAGTTCCCGGGCCGGGACTGGTGGTTCCTGGGCGTGGTGGGACTGCTGGTGGTGCCGGTGCAGGTGGCGCTGATCCCGATCGCCGAACTGTTCGGCAAGATCGGTCTGTTCGGTTCCGTCCTCGGGGTGGTCCTCTTCCATGTGGGCTTCGGTCTGCCCTTCGCGGTGTTCCTGCTGCGGAACTTCTTCGCGGAGATCCCGAAGGAGCTGCTGGAGGCGGCCCGCCTGGACGGCGCCGGTGAACTGCGTCTGTTCGCGCGCGTGGTGATGCCGCTCGGCGGGCCCGCGATCGCGAGCCTGGGCATCTTCCAGTTCCTGTGGGTGTGGAACGACATGCTGGTCGCGCTGGTGTTCACCGACTCCGGCAGCCAGCCGATCACGGTCGCCCTGCAGACGCAGGTACGGCAGTTCGGCAACAACATCGACGTCCTGGCGCCCGGCGCGTTCATCTCGATGGTGATCCCGCTGGCCGTGTTCTTCGCCTTCCAGCGGCAGTTCGTGTCCGGTGTGATGGCGGGCGCTGTCAAGTAGCCGCACACAGGGCGTTTCCCAGGGGCGGGCCGCCATCGGCCCGCCCCTTCGCGTTCACCCACGGTCCCCCGTATGCCGTACCGAACCGTAACCAATTCACTCCATTGGCCGTTCCCGGGCAGAACGCCCGCGCCGACCCATGGATGTCCCTTGCCCAGGTTCAGTGTCATCGTCCCCGCGTACAAGGTTCAGGCGTACCTGCACGAGTGCCTCGAATCGGTGCTCTCCCAGTCGTTCCCCGATCTGGAACTGATCGCGGTCGACGACTGCTCGCCGGACGCCTGCGGCGAGATCATCGACGAGTTCGCCGCCCGCGACCCGCGGGTGAAGGCGCTGCACCTGCCGGAGAACCGGGGCCTGGGCCGTGCCCGCAACGCCGGGATGGAGCAGGCGAGGGGCGACTACCTGCTCTTCCTGGACTCCGACGACACCCTCACCCCCGACGCGCTGTTCGCCATCTCCGACCGGCTGAAGGAGACCGGCGAACCGGACGTCCTGCTCTTCGACTACGCGCGCACGTATTGCTCCGGCGAGACGGTCCGCAACAAGGTCGCCCGGCAGCTCACCGAGGAGGGTCCGGCCCCGTTCCGTCTGGAGGACCGCCCGGGTCTGCTGCGGGTGCTGATGGTGGCCTGGAACAAGGCGTACCGGCGGGACTTCGTCGAGCGCGAGGGCCTCACCTTCCCGCCCGGCTACTACGAGGACACGCCCTGGACGTACCCGGCCCTGATGGCCGCGGAGTCCCTCGCCACCCTGGACCGGGTCTGCGTGCACTACCGCCAGCGCCGGCAGGGCAACATCCTCGGCACCACCAGCCGTCGGCACTTCGACGTGTTCGAGCAGTACGACCGGGTCTTCGCGTTCGTCGCCGAGCGCCCCGAACTCGCCCGCTGGCGGCCGGTGCTGTTCCGCCGGATGGTCGACCACTTCACGACGATCTTCACCCGGCGGGACCGGCTCCCGCGCGGCACCCGCGCCGAGTTCCTGCGCAAGGCCCGCGCCCACTACCGCCGTTACCGCGTCCCGGGCGCCCCCGTCCCCCTGCGCGCCCGGCTGCGCCACACCCTGGTCCGCCTGGGCCTGCACCGCACGTACCGCGCCCTGCAACTGGCCCTTGCGCTGCGCCGCCGCACCCGCCGGCGCGCCGCCGGGCTCGCCCGGTCCCTGAAGGCGGCCCTCCTCCAGCTCCACTACCGACTCCAGCTCCGCCTTCCCGTGCGCGCCGACCGCGCCGTCTTCGCCGCCTACTGGGGCCGCGGCCACGGCTGCAACCCGGGCGCCCTGGAGCAGGCACTGCGCATCCACGCCCCGCAGGTGCGCACGGCGTGGATCGCGCGTCCCGAGTACCAGGACACGGTCCCCGAGGGCACCCGCCGGCTGACCCCGGGCTCGGCCGCGTATTGGACGGCGCTCGCCCGCTCCAAGTACCTGGTGAACAACGTCAACTTCGACCGCAGGCTGGTCAAGCGCCCCGGCCAGGTCTTCGTCCAGACCCAGCACGGCACACCCCTCAAGCACATGGGTCTGGACCTGCGCGAACACCCGGCGGCCGCCCGTGACATGGACTTCGCGGAGCTGCTGCGGGGCGTCGACAAGTGGGACTACGTCCTGTCCGCCAACCGCCACACCACCCTGACCTGGGAGCGCGTCTATCCCGGCGGCTACACCACGCTCCCCTACGGCTGCCCGCGCAACGACGTCTTCCAGCGGGCCACCTCTGCGGACGTGACCCGGCTGCGCGCGTCGCTCGGCATCCCGCCGGACGCGATCGCGATCCTGTACGCGCCGACCCACCGCGACTACCGCCGCACCCAGCGCAGCCCCCTCGACCCGGAGCGGATCCTGCGCCGCCTCGGCCCGCGCTTCGTGATCCTGGCCCGCGCCCACTACTGGCACGGCGGCCCCCTCGGCCCGAGCGACCGCGTCATCGACGTCACCGACCACCCGAGCGTCGAGTCGCTCTGCCTGGCCTCGGACGCCCTGGTCACCGACTACTCGTCGATCATGTTCGACTACGCCAACCTCGACCGGCCGATCGTCCTGCACACCGAGGACTGGGAGGCGTACGACGCGGCCCGCGGCACCTACTTCGACCCGCGCTCCTTCCCGCCGGGCGCGATCGCGCGCAGCGAGGACGAGCTGATCGACATCTTCGCCACCGGTCACTGGCGCGGCTCCCGCTCGGCCCAGCTGCGGGCCGCGTTCCGGGAGCGGTTCTGCCCGTACGACGACGGACGCGCCGCCGAGCGGGTCGTACGGCGTGTCGTGCTGGGCGAGACGGAGGTGCTGCCCGTCGTGCCGCTCGCCGAGCGCCACCCGGTGCCGTCGGCGGCGGCCGCTGCCGCCTCCCGGCCCGCCGCCGTGCCGCAACCCGCGGGCTCCGTGCCCGTCACCGACCGCCGCTGAACGCCGTTCTCCCTCGGGGGAGTTCACCCCTCACGGCCTTCCGGGTGTGCACCCCCACCGGCCTGAGAGCACCGCACCCGGCCCGGGCGACACCGGGCCGACAACAGAAAGAGCAGAATGCCCCGCTTCAGCATCATCGTCCCGTCCCACGGGGTGGCAGGTCGGCTGTCCCTGGCGCTGGACTCCGTCCTCGCCCAGTCCTTCGGCGACTTCGAGCTGATCCCGGTGTGCGACGCGCCCGACTCCCCCGCGGCCGGCGTCGCCTCCGGGTGCGCGGAGCGGGACTCACGGGTGGCGCCGGTGCACTCACCGCCGTCGGCCGGTCTCGCCGGGGCGCGCAACACCGGGATGCGGGCGGCGACCGGTGCGTACCTGCTGTTCCTCGACGGCGACGACGTCCTCGCGCCGGGCGCGCTCGCGGCGCTGGACGCACGGCTGAGAGAGACCGACGGCGTGGACGTCCTGTACTTCGAGCACGAGCGCACCCCCTGGTGGGAGGGCGACCCCACCAACCCGGCCGCACCCCTGCTGGCCAAGGCGCCGAAGGACGCCTTCGCCCCCGACCGGGCCCCGCAGATCACCGGCGTGCGGCTCCCGGCCTGGAGCGCGGCCTACCGCAGGACGTTCCTCGCCGAGCGCGGACTGGTCTTCCCCGACGGGCACTTCACGGACGTCGGCTTCGGCGGCCTGGTCACCGTCGCGGCCGAGCGGGTGGCGGTGCTGCGCCGGGTCGTCGTACGGCATCTGCTGCGCAGGCAGGGCAGTCGGCTGAACCTGCCCGGCGAGCACCACGCGGAACTGCTCGACCAGATCGAGCTGGTGCTCACCAGCGCCGCCGAGGAGGGGCTGTCGGTGGAGCGCCTCGGCCCGCTGTTCGAGCAGCTGTTCGCCGCCGTGCTCAAGACGGCCGCCCACCCCCGGCGGCTGCCGCCGCGCCACCGCCGCGCCTTCTTCCGCCGGGCGGGCAAGCTGTACCGGCGTCACCGCCCCGCCGGTTTCCGGGCGCCCGGCGGCAGCCTGCGGGTGCAGCACCAGCTGCTGTCGACGGGGGCGTACGCGGCGTTCCGCGCGCTGCGCGGCGCCAACCAGGCGGCGACGCTGGCTGTCGAGCGGGTGCCCCGACCCCATCTGCTGCGCACCCGTCTGCACTACCGGCGCCACCTCGGCCGCCGCCTCGACGCGAACCTCGCCGTGTACTGCGCCTACTGGGGCCGCGGCTACGCCTGCAACCCGGCCGCGATCCACGCCAAGGCCCGCGAACTCGCCCCGCACATCCGCTCGGTGTTCCTGGTCGAGCCCGACCAGGCGCACACCGTGCCGAAGGACGTCGACCACGCGGTGATCGGCAGCCGCCGCTACTGGGAGGTCCTGGCCCGCGCCACGTACCTGGTGAACAACGCCAACTTCGCGGAGGGCGTGGTCAAGCGCGAGGGCAGCGTCCATGTGCAGACCCAGCACGGCACCCCGTTGAAGAAGATGGGCGTCGACCAGTCGACGTACCCGGTGGTGGCGGCCGCGACCGGCAGCTTCGCCAAGCTGCTCGGCCGGGTGGACCGCTGGGACTACAACCTCTCCTCCAACAGCCACTCCTCCCGCATGTGGGAGCGCGCCTTCCCCGGCTCCTACGAGCAGCTGGAGTACGGCTATCCACGCAACGACGTCTACTACACGGCGACCGCCGACGACGTGGCCCGCGTCCGCGAGGAGCTGGGCGTCCCCGAGGGCAAGACCGCCGTCCTGTACGCGCCCACCCACCGCGACCACCTCACCGGCTTCGACTCCGGCCTCGACCTGGAGGCGTTCTGCGAGGCGGCCGGCGAGGACGTCGTCGTCCTGCTGCGCGCCCACTACTTCTACGACCGGGGCGGCAGCACGAGCAGCGGCCGGGTCATCGACGTCACCGGGCACCGCTCGTCGGAGGACGTCTGCCTGGCCGCCGACGCGCTGGTCACCGACTACTCGTCGATCATGTTCGACTACGCCAACCTCGACCGGCCGATCGTCGTGTACGCCGACGACTGGGAGGTCTACCAGGAGACCCGGGGCGTCTACTTCGACCTCCTCCAGGCACCGCCGGGCCCGGTGGCCCGCACGCCCCAGGAGCTGGCCCGGGTGTTCCGCGACGGCTCGTACGCGGGGCCGGAGTCGGCATGCCTGCGGGCCGCGTTCCGTGAGCGGTTCTGCCAGTTCGACGACGGCCGGGCCGCCGAGCGCGTCGTGCGCCGGGTGCTGCTCGGCGAGCCGCCCGAGGCGATCGAGCCCGTGCTCCCGCTCGCGGAGCGCGTCCCGGCCCCCGCCGCCTGTCCCCTCGTAAGGAGCTGACGTCCGCAGTGCCCCGCTTCAGCATCATCGTCCCCTGTTTCAAGGTCCAGGGCTTCCTGGCCGAGTGCCTCGACTCGGTCCTGGAGCAGTCGTACCGGGACATCGAGGTGATCGCCGTCGACGACTGCTCGCCGGACGGCTGCGGCGCGATCCTCGACGAGTACGCGGCCCGCGACCCGCGCGTGAAGGCGCTGCACCTGCCGGAGAACGCCGGCCTCGGCCGCGCCCGCAACGCCGGGATGCCGCACGCGACCGGCGACTACCTCTTCTTCCTCGACAGCGACGACACCCTCACGCCGGGCGCGCTGCGCGCGATGGCCGACCGTCTCGACGAGACCTCGGACCCGGACGTGCTGGTCTTCGACTACGCGCGCACCTACTGGTGGGGCGGCACCCGGCGCAACGTGCTCGCACACGTGCTGGCCCAGGCCGGGGACGGCACCTTCACGGTGGACGAGCACCCCGAGATCCTCGACCTGCTGATGGTGGTGTGGAACAAGGTCTACCGCCGCGAGTTCGTGCGGGAGGGCGGCTTCGAGTTCCCGCCGGGCTACTACGAGGACACGCCCTGGACGTTCCCGGTCATGCTCAGTGCCGGGCGGATCGCGGCCCTGGACCGGATCTGCCTGAACTACCGGCAGCGCCGCCAGGGCAACATCCTGTCCACCACCAGCCGCAAGCACTTCGACATCCACGACCAGTACGAGCGGGTCTTCGCGTTCGTCGACTCCCGCCCGGAGCTGGCGAGCTGGCGGCCCTACCTGCACCGCAAGATGGGCGAGCACTGTCTCGACATCCTCGCCAAGCCGGACCGGCTGCCCCCGAAGGACAAGGGCGAGTTCTTCCGCCGTACGGCCGAGATGTTCCGCACCCACAAGCCGGCCGACGCGACCGTGGACGGCGAACTGCGACTGTTGGAGGGCGGTTACCCGGCCTATGTGCTGAGGCGGCAGGCCGGACGGGCCGCCGGGGAGGCGGAGCGCCGGGCGCTGCTGGTGCGCAAGGCGGCGGCCGGACGGGTCAAGCGCGGCTACGCGGCCGCGCACGCCCGCCGCTCCCTCGACCCGGACCTCGCCGTGTACTCGGCGTTCTCGCACCGCGGAGTGCTCGGCGATCCCGCGGCCGTCTACCGCAAGGCGCGGGAGATCGCGCCGCACCTCCGCGGGGTGTGGGTGGTCCGGAGCGAGGAGGAGGCGGCCGAGCTGCCCGACGGGGTCGAATACGTGCTCCTCGACTCGCTGCCCTACCGCCGGGTCACCGCGCGGGCCACGTTCTTCGTCAACAACGTCAACTGGCCGGGCACCCTGGTCAAGCGCCCCGGCAGTGTCCACATCCACACCCACCAGGGCACCCCGCTGAAGTACATGGCGGCCGACCTGCTGGCCAAGCCCGGCGCCCGGCACGGTGTCGACGTGCCGCAGATGCTGCGCCGCGCCGACCGCTGGGACTACAGCCTGGTCGCCAACCGCCACTCCGAGCTGGTGTGGGAGCGGGCCTACCCGTGCCACTTCACGTCCGCGCGGACCGGCAGCCCCCGCAACGACGTCCTGGTGGGCGCCCGCCCGGAGGACGGCGCCGCGTTCCGGGAGCGGCACGGCATCCCGGCGGACCACACGGTCGTGCTGTACGCGCCGACCCGCCGTGAGTACCGGCGCGGCGGTCATGTCGACCGCGTCGACCTGGCCCGGTTCGCGGCGGACCTCGGCGAGGACCACACCCTCGTCGTGCGTCTGCACCCCTCGCTCGCCACCGGCCCGGCGCGCGGCCTCGGGCTCGCCGATCTGCACCGGCGCGGGGTGCTGGTCGACGCGACGGACGAACTGCACGTCGAGGACGTCATGCTCGCCTCCGACGTGCTGGTCACCGACTACTCGGCCCTGATGTTCGACTACGCCAACCTGGACCGGCCGATCGTGGTCCACGCCGACGACTGGCCGGCGTACACGGCGAGCCGGGGCGCCTACTTCGACGTCACCGCCGAGCCGCCCGGCCATGTCTCCCGCTCCTACCGGGAGCTGGCGTGGCTGCTGGCCTCCGGGAGCTGGTGTGACGAGGAGTCGACGCGGCTGCGGGCCTCCTTCCGGACGCGGTTCTGCGAGTTCGACGACGGCCGGGCCGCCGAGCGGGTCGTACGGACGCTGATGCTGGGCGAGTCCATGCCGTCGCCGGCGCCCGTGGTGAGGGTGCCCGGCCCCGCCACCGGTCACGACGTGCTCACACGCTCGTCGTGAGACCCCGCGCCTGGGTGCTCGTCCTGGCCGGTGTGTTCGCGCTGCTCCAGCTCGCGAACGTCACCGGCCGGGACACTCCCGACACCAAGAACTACCTGTCGTACGCCCTCAGCCTGCGCGGCGAGAGCAAGCGGGAGGCGGCCGCCGCCACCATCGACTACGCCTGCGCGGGCAAGGCGGCGATCGCGGCCCGCAACCAGACAGTGGACGTGGTGCGTTTCCACCGTCCCGACCCCACCGAGCGGGTCATGGCGGAGTGCCGGGCCGCGGAGTGGCGGAACGTGCAGGCGCGGCTGCGGGCCGGGCAGACCGGCGGGCACACCGTGCCGTTCATGTCGGAGCGGTTCATGCGGATCTTCGAGGCGCGGCCGGGCTATCCGGTGTTCCTCGTGCCGTTCGTCACCATGTTCGGTGTGACGTGGGGGGTGTGGGCGGCGAGCGTGGTGGTCACGGTCGCGGGCGGGGTGCTGGCGTTCCTGGTGCTGCGCACCCTGCGGGCACCGCTGCCCCTGGCGCTGACCGGGCAGGCCCTGTTCTACGTCCTGCCGTGCGGGACGACCGCCATGCGCCCGATGACCGAGGGCCTGCTGCTGACGCTGACCCTGGCGGCGGTGTGGGGCTGTGCGCTGGCCCTGGACGGCCGGGTGCGGGTGGGGGTCTGGCTGGTGGGCGGCTCGCTGGCGGCGCTGTTCACCGTCAAGCACTCGCAGGCGCTGTTCCTCGGGGCGTGCCTGGCGGTGGCGGGCGCGGCGGTCGCCGTCCACCGGAGGCGGCGGTCCGCTGCCTGCCCCGGAGCGGTCGCGGTCGCGGTCTCGGGGTGCTGCGGCGTCCTCGGGACGCTGCTCCTGGCGAGGGCGCTGCACTACCCGTCCGAGTCGGAGAGCCTCCAGGACCTGCTCACCGCCCACTTCGCCCGCCCGGACCGATCCCGGCCGTGGCCTGAGTTCCTGCACCTCCAGGCCGACTTCTGGGTGGAGTGGCTGCGGCGGCAGGCGTGGGAGCCGCTGTTCGCCGCCCTGCTGGCGGCGGGGGGCTGGGGGGCGCTCAGGCGGCGGGCGTTCGGCGCGTTCCTGCTCGCGGCGGCGTTCACGGGGATCCTCACCCAGGCCGGGCACCCCGACATCAACATCTGGGGCGGGCGGCTGATCGTGCTGGCGTGGCTGCTGCCGGTGCTGGGGGTGCCGCTGCTGCTGGAGCCGGCGGTGGGCGGGCGGGTGCCGCTGCCGTCGCAGGACTCCGGGCGGGCTCACTCGATGAGGTGATGCGCGACAGAGCCGTTGACCCCGAGGGGATATACGGCCAATGCCCCCTACGCGCGCTTCTGTGCTCCTCCGATGAGCACCGGCGTCCTGACCCCACGGCCGGTGCGCGGTGCCACGGCGCTGCGCGGCGGGCGTGTCTGGCGTCCGACCCCGTACCAGATCGCCGGTTTCCTGTTCTGGCTGGTGCTGTCGCTGGCGTACTGGCGGGTGCCGCTGTGCTGCGACGCCGGCCAGCACGCGGCGGTCGTGGAGCGCCTCAAGGCGCATCTGCTCCGTCCGCGCCATCCGATGGCCGACCTGCCGGGCGCGGGCAGCCCGTACTACTCGCCGTACGCCGTCGCGCAGGGCGCGTTCGCCCGGCTGACCGGTCTGTCGGGCTGGGAGGTGGTGCGGCTCTCCGGTCCTTGCAACCTGCTGGTGCTGCTGACCGGCGTCAACCGTTTCGTGCGGGTGCTGACGCCCCGGCCGTGGGCGCCCGTCCTCGCACTGGCCGCGATGACGCTGCTGTGGGGCACCGAGCGGGCCTGGTGGAGCGGCTACCTCGGGCTGATGTCGATGACCGGCAACCTCGCCTACCCGTCGACCTTCGCGATCGGACTCGCCTTCTGGGCCTGGGCACTGACGGGGTCCCGGGCGCGGGACACGCGCCGGGTGCGGTACGTGGGACCGAGCGGCCTGCGTGGTCTCACCGGGTACGGGGTGCTGGGCGGCCTGTACGGGGTGGTGCTGCTGATCCACCCGATCACGGCGGTGGCGGCGGCGCTGGGCGGTGCGGCCTTCGTCGCCGGATGGCAGCGGGGGTGGTGCCCGGCACTGGTGGGCCGGTGGGCGCTGGCGGGGGCGGCGGCGCTGGCGGTCGCGTGGAGCTGGCCGTACTTCGACGTGTTCGAACTCGCCGGGGACGGCAGCGTCGACGCGATGCACCGGCGGCTGTACCGGGACCTCGCCGGGCACTTCTGGCTGGCGCTGCTCGGCCTGCCGGCGCTGTGGCTGCGGTGGCGCCGCGCGTCCCGCGACCCACTGGTGCTGATGTTCACCCTGGACTGCCTGGTCGTGGGGTACGGCTGGGTCAGCGGCCACTACACCTACGGCAGGATCCTCGGACTGACCCTGGTGCCGCCGCAGTTCGCGCTGGCCGTGGAGCTGGCGGCGCCCCGCCCCTGGGGGCTGGGCCGGAAGGCCCTGTGCGCGGTCGCGGCGGCGGGGGCCTGCCTGGGCTTCCTCACCGTGCAGGCGGGGGCGGTCGTACCGCGTTCACTCGATCCCGTCGGCTTCGAGCAGCCGCCGCGCTGGCCGACGTACGACTGGGCCGCGCGGTACATCGGGCCCGGCGAGGCCGTGATCACCGACGGCTACTACGCCGTCCACGCGATCGCGGGCCACGGCATCGACCTCGCCGCGCCCGCCTGGCCCGACCCGGCCCTGGACGAGCGGGAGCGGCTACGACGCCTCAAGGACGTCCGCGCCTACCTCTCCCCGGAGTCGACCCGCGCCGAGCGCACGGCCGTCGCCCGCCGCTACCACGTGCGCTGGCTGTTGCTGACGCGCTGGCATCCGGTGCCCGAGGAGGCGGTGGTGGTGGCGTGGAGCGGACGGACGGGGGAGGTGCTGGCGCGGGTCGGGTGAAGACCGGTGATCGTCCCTGGGGCTGACTGGTGATCGCCCCTGGGGTCGACCGGTGATCGTTCCTGGGGTCGACCGGGTTTCGCTTCTGGGGTTACTCGACGACGAGGTCGACCTCGATGTTGCCGCGGGTGGCGTTGGAGTAGGGGCAGACCTGGTGGGCCTGCTCGACCAGCTTGCGGCCGGTCTCCTGGTCCAGGGTGTCGGGCAGCTCGACGCGGAGGGTGACCTTGAGGCCGAAGCCCTCGCCCTGCTTGCCTATGCCGACCTCGGCGGTGACGGCGGCGTCGCTGACGTCGACCTTGGCCTGACGGCCGACGAGGCCGAGGGCGCTGCCGAAACAGGCGGCGTAACCGGCGGCGAACAGCTGCTCCGGGTTGGTGCCCTGCCCGTTGCCGCCGAGCTCCACCGGCATGGCCAGCGCGAGGTCGATCTTGCCGTCGGAGGAAACGGCACGGCCCTCACGGCCGTGGGTGGCGGTGGCGACAGCGGTGTAGAGCGCGTCCATGGAAAACCATCCCTCTCAGGTCACGTTCCGGCGGCCCGGTCCGGCCGCCGCACGACGACAAGTAGAGCACACAATTCAATTGGGTACAACTAAATGGCCCACTGGAGCTATCCTGGAGGCATGACATCGACGACACCGACACCCACCGCCGAGGAGAACTGGCTCCGACTCGACCGCCAGATCTGCTTCTCCCTGCACGCCGCCTCGCGCGCCTTCAACGGTGTCTACCGGGTGATCCTCAAGGACCTCGGGCTGACCTATCCGCAGTACCTCGTGATGCTCGTCCTCTGGGAGCAGGACAACCTGCCCGTCAAGAAGCTCGGCGAACATCTGCGCCTCGACTCCGGCACGCTCTCCCCGCTGCTCAAGCGCCTGGAGGCGGCCGGCCTCGTACGCCGCGAGCGCAGCGCCCGCGACGAGCGCTCCGTGGAGGTACGGCTGACCGAGGAGGGCGCCGCCCTGCGCGAGCGCGCGCTCCAGGTACCGCGCCGCATCCTCGCCGCGACCGGCTTCGAGTTCGACGAGATCCGCGAACTGCGCGAGCGGCTCGACCAGCTCACGGGGGCCCTGGACTCGGCGGCACTGGAGGAGACACCCGGCTGCTCGTAGTTACCCGGGCGATCGGTGACCGCCTGCTTCACTGGTGACTCAACCCGCACATTCGCGGGCGAACCGACGAGGGGACGGTCGCACATGACCTGGCTCATCACCGGCGGCGCCGGATACATCGGGGCGCATGTCGTCCGCGCGATGACCGAGGCGGGCGAGCGGGTGGTGGTGTACGACGACCTGTCGACGGGGGTCGCCGAGCGGGTGCCGGAGGGCGTGCCGCTGGTGGTGGGCTCGACGCTCGACGGGGAGCGAGTGGCCGGCGCGCTCGCCGCGCACACCGTCACCGGCGTCGTCCATCTGGCGGCGAAGAAGCAGGTCGGGGAGTCGGTGGAACGGCCCCTGCACTACTACCGGGAGAACGTGGAGGGCCTGCGCGTCCTGCTCGACGCGGTCACGGCGGCCGGGGTCCCGTCCTTCGTGTTCTCCTCGTCCGCGGCGGTCTACGGCATGCCGGACGTCGACCTCGTCACGGAGGAGACACCGTGCGAGCCGATGTCGCCCTACGGCGAGACCAAGCTGGCCGGTGAATGGCTGGTCCGGGCGACCGGACGGGCCACCGGCCTGTCCACGGCCTGCCTGCGCTACTTCAACGTGGCGGGCGCGGCGACGCCGGAGCTGGCGGACACCGGCGTCTACAACCTCATTCCCATGATCTTCGAGCGGCTGACCCAGGACACTCCCCCGCGCATCTTCGGCGACGACTACCCCACCCCCGACGGCACCTGCGTCCGCGACTACATCCACGTCGTCGACCTGGCCGAGGCCCACGTGGCCACCGCCCGCGCCCTCCGGACCTCCCCCGGCCAGGACCTCACCCTCAACATCGGCCGCGGGGAGGGCGTCTCGGTCCGCGAGATGCTCGACCTCATCAACGCCATCACCGGCTACGACCTCCCCCCGACCATCACCCCACGCCGCCCCGGCGACCCGCCCCGCGTGGTCGCCTCCGCCGACCGCATCACCACCCACCTCGACTGGAAACCCAGACACGACGTCCAGGACATGATCACCTCGGCGTGGGAGGGCTGGGTACGACTGCATCCGGAGGCGGCGCGGTCGTAGGTCCCTCTCGTAGGCTGCGGAGGTGACCGCCCCCTCCCGCCTCTCACGCGCCATCGGCACCGTCGTCGGCTCCGCCGTGGGCGACGCTCTGGGCGCGCCCTTCGAGTTCGGTCCCGAGGGCGCCTTCTCGGCCCGCTTCCCGCACCCCGGCCACGGCGACGAGATGTGCGGGGGCGGCGGCTGGGACCCGGGTGAGGCGACCGACGACACGCAGATGGCCGTACTCGTGGGAGAGTCCCTGCTGGCGTGCGACGGCCTGGTACCGCCGGACGTGTTCCGCCGGTTCCGACGCTGGGCCGCCGCCGACCCGAAGGACATCGGCCTGCAGACGGAGGCGGTGCTGGGCAGCGGGGACCCGTGGGACATGGCCGCGTCCCTGCATTTCCAGACCAGCGGGCGGGCGGCGGGCAACGGGTCGTTGATGCGGGCCGCGACCTCCGCCGTGTATTTCGCGCGCCGGGGGCGGGAGGTCACGATGGACGCGGCCCGCCGTATCGCCGCGCTGACGCACGGGGACCGGGCGGCCTGGGAGGGCACCGCGGTCCTCCACGAACTGGTGCGCGTCGCCCTGGACGGCGTCGACCCGCTGACCGCGGTCCAGGAGACGCTGGCCGAGGTCCACCCCGGCCACCGGGAACGGTACGCGGTCGTCCTCGCCCCCGACTGGCACCCCGACCTGGCGACGGAGTTCAACGGCGCGATCTGGCCCTGCCTCGGCTCCGCCGTCTGGGCCGTACGCACCACGTCCACCTACGAGGACGCCGTCCGCGCCGCCGTCGACCTCGGCGGCGACACCGACACCGTCGCCGCCGTCACCGGCGCCCTCGCCGGCGCCGTACATGGCATCGACGCCCTACCGCCGCGCTGGACCGACCCCCTGCACGTGCCGTTGCCCGGTTTCGGCGGGCGGGTGTTGCGGGTGGCGGAGCTGGTCGGGCTGGCCGAGCAGTTGAACGGCTGAGACAGGTTCGCCTGGCTCGCGCCGGGACGGGAGTGGCTACGTGTTGCTCAGGTACGCCAGCACGGCGAGCACACGGCGGTGGCCGGTGTCGCCGGGGGGCAGTCCCAGTTTCAGGAAGATGTTGCCGATGTGTTTGCTGACGGCGCGTTCGGTGACGACGAGGGCCTTGGCGATGGTGGTGTTGTCGTGGCCCTCGGCCATCAGCGCCAGCACCTCCCGCTCGCGCGGGGTCAGCGAGTCCAGTGGTGAGTCGCGGCGGCGCGTCATCAGCTCGGTGACGACCTCCGGGTCGAGGGCGGTGCCGCCGGAGGCGACCCGGTCCAGGGCGTCGAGGAACTCGTCGACCCGGCCGACGCGGTCCTTGAGCAGGTAGCCGACTCCGCTCGCCCCGCCGCCGAGCAGCTCCGCGGCGTACGACTCCTCCACGTACTGCGAGAGCACGAGCACCGGCAGCCCCGGCAGCCGCTCGCGTGCGGCGAGTGCGGCACGCAGTCCCTCGTCGCGGAAGCCCGGTGGCATCCGTACGTCGAGCACGGCGGCGTCGGGCCGGTGCTCCACAAGCGCGGGGAGGATCTCGGGGCCGCTGCCGGCGGCGGCCACGACCTGGTGCCCCGCCGATGTCAGCAGCAGGACCAGGCCCTCTCTGAGCAGGGCGTTGTCCTCGGCGATCACAACTCTCACGACGCTGCCACCTCGACTCCGGTCACCATGCTCACGCCACTGCCGCGCGGCGGACGCGGCCCAACCGTCTCACGGCACCCCGAGCCCGGCTCACGGGCACGGCTCACAGCGCCTTGATCGCCCCCGCCGTCGCCCGCGCCAGCGCGCCCAGGTACTCCTTCGGCAGCTTCGGGCTGCGGATCACCACCGACCGCCAGTAGAGCGGCCCCGAGATCAGGTCGAGGGCCAGCTCCCGGTCGAGGCCCGCGCGGACCTCGCCCCGCTGCTCCGCCGCCACCACGATGCTGCTCGCGACACCGTCCTGCCCCTGCCGCAGAGCCTTCTGCACGGCCTCGTGGATCTCGGGGTTGCGGGCCGCCTCGGCCTGGAGGTCGGGGAGGATCTGCGACGCCACCGGATGGCGCAGCGCGCGTGACGTCACCTCGTACAGCAGCCGCAGGTCGCCCTCCAGCGAGCCCGTGTCCGGCGCGGGCAGCCCCTGCACGGCGAGCGCCGAGACGACGTCGAGGACGAGGTGCAGCTTGGAGCGCCAGCGCCGGTACACCGCGGTCTTGCCGACGCCGGCGCGGCGGGCGATGCCCTCGATGGACATCCGGGCGTAGCCGACGGCCGCGAGCTCCTCGAAGACGGCCGCGCGGATGGCTTCCGTCACGTCCTCGCGCAGGACGGCCGCCCCGGCGGGGGCCCGGCGGCGGGGACGCGTCTGGGGCCCGTCGGCGTTCGTCGTCATGCGCACCAGCATAGAGCGTTGCGACGATACGGACCCGTCGCTTCGTGGTGCACGTCACGACGAAACGGTTGCGTTCCGACGCCCGATCGGCCTACGCTCACGTTGCGACGATACGGTCCCGTCCCGACGTAAGAAAACGTAAAGAGAAGCGTAAGAAAACGCCGGGCGACCGCCCCCGCACCCCTCCCCCCGAGCGAAAGCAGCGGATGTGAGCCAGGTTCTCGACACACCGCCCCTGACACCGCCCCCGGCCGGCGACCTCTCGGCCCTGGCCGCCCGCCACGGCCTGACGGTCAGCGGCGCCCGCCCCTCCCTGCGCGAGTACGTCCGCCAGCTGTGGGCCCGGCGCCACTTCATCGGCGCGTTCGCCACCGCCAAGCTCACCGCCCAGTACAGCCAGGCGAAGCTGGGCCAGGTCTGGCAGGTGATGACCCCCCTGCTGAACGCGGCCGTGTACTACTTCATCTTCGGCGTGCTGCTGGGCACCAAGCACGGGGTGCCGGACTACATCCCGTTCCTGGTGACGGGCGTGTTCATCTGGACGTTCACGCAGAGCTCGATCATGGCGGGCACCCGCGCCATCTCCGGCAACCTGGGCCTGGTCCGGGCGCTGCACTTCCCCCGGGCCGCACTGCCGATCTCCTTCTGCCTCCAGCAGCTCCAGCAGCTGCTGTTCTCGATGGCCGCCCTGATCGTCATCCTGCTCTGCTTCGGCGTGCCGGTGAGTGTGTCCTGGGTGCTGGCGCTGCCCGCGCTGGTGCTGCAGTTCACCTTCAACGCGGGCGTCTCGATGATCATGGCGCGCTGGGGTGCGAAGACCCCCGACATCGCCCAGCTGATGCCGTTCGTCCTGCGCACCTGGATGTACGTGTCGGGCGTCATGTGGAGCATCGACAAGCTGACCGCCAAGGACCACCTGCCGCACGTGGTGTCGGTCCTGCTGTCGGCCAACCCGGCCGCCGTCTACATCGACCTGATGCGCTTCTCGCTCATCGACAGCTTCCACGCGAGCCAGCTGCCGCCCCACGTGTGGCCGGTCGCGACCGGCTGGGCGCTGCTCGCCGGCGTCGGCGGCTTCATCTACTTCTGGAAGGCTGAGGAGACGTACGGCCGTGGCTGACATCGCAAGCTCCACCGTCCCCACCGTCGTCGTGGACGGCGTCGACATCGTCTACCGGGTCAACGGCACCGGCGCGGGGCGCGGCTCCGCGACCGCCGCCCTCAACCGCATGCTGCGCCGCGAGAAAGCGGAGAAGGCGGCGGGCGTGCGCAAGGTGCACGCCGTCAAGAACGTCTCCTTCGTCGCGTACAGGGGCGAGGCCATCGGCCTGATCGGCACCAACGGCTCCGGCAAGTCGACCCTGCTGAAGGCGGTCGCCGGGCTGCTCCCCGTGGAGAACGGCAGGATCTACACCGACGGCCAGCCCTCCCTCCTCGGCGTGAACGCCGCCCTGATGAGCGACCTGACCGGCGAGCGCAACGTCTACCTCGGCGGCCTGGCCATGGGGATGTCCCGCGAGCAGGTCAAGGAGCGCTACCAGGGCATCGTCGACTTCTCCGGCATCAACGAGAAGGGCGACTTCATCACGCTGCCGATGCGGACGTACTCCTCCGGCATGGCCGCCCGCCTGCGCTTCTCCATCGCCGCCGCCAAGGACCACGACGTCCTGCTCATCGACGAGGCCCTGGCCACCGGCGACCGCTCCTTCCAGAAGCGCTCGGAGGAACGCATCCGCGAGCTGCGCCAGCACGCGGGCACGGTGTTCCTGGTGAGCCACAACAACAAGTCGATCCGCGACACCTGCGACCGCGTCCTGTGGCTGGAACGCGGCGAGCTGCGCATGGACGGGCCGACGGAGGACGTCCTGGAGGAGTACGAGGCGTTCACGGGGGCCACGGACAAGAGGCCGAAGGCGGCGTAGGGCCCGGAACACGGCGTAAGGCGACACGCAGCCCGGCCGGCCCAACCATACTTATCCGTTTCGCCCCCTTGATGCCACCATGTCCAGAAGGGTGCGCTCGAAAGATCGCACCCCAGGATGCCCCGGCGGCCACGAGGCGAAGGAGTCCCCCACGATGCCCGAGCTCAGCGTCATCGTCCACGGACCCAACACCCAGGGGCATCTGACCGGTCTGCTCGACTCGCTGGCCGCCCAGCCCCTCCCGGGCGTCGAGGTGATCGTGGCCGCGGTCGGCGACTGGGCGCGGGAGACCGCGCAGCGGCACACCCCCGAGATGCTGGTGCTGCCCCTGCCGGACGGCACGACCGCGGCCGAGTCCCGGGCGGCGGGCGCCGCGCGCGCGACCGGCCGCTGGCTGCACTTCGTCCACTCCAAGGACGGACTGCCCGCGGGCGCCCCGCACGCGGTCGCCGAACGTGCCGCGGAACTCCCGGACACCGTGGACGTCCTGCTGTTCGACCACGTCCGCTCCACCTGGGAGACCACCGCGGCCCCCTCCCCCGACGGCCGTCTCCTCGCCCGCGCGGGCCGCACCGACCGCACTCTCGCCGACACCCCGCACCTGCTCCGCCTGACCCCGCTCCTCGGCAACCGGGCCGTACGCGCCGAGTTCTGGCGGGCCCACCAGGAGGAACTCAGCACGGACGACGAGGCGTTCGCCGCCCACGCCGTCCTCCTGCGCGCCGACCGGATCGGCTGCCTCGACCAGGTCGCCCACGAACACCGCCGGCTGCGCCCCGAGAGCCTCCCCCCGGCCGCCCCCGAGGACCACTACGCCCTCGTCGACCGCTACGAGACCCTGCTCCCCCTGGCCAAGGACCGCCCCGCCGCCCACGGCGTCCTCTACGACGTGATGGTCCAGGACTGCCTGCGCACCTTCGCCCGCACACCGCTGCCCGAGACGGTGGCGCGGGAGTTCTTCCGCCGGTCGTCCGTGGCGGCCCTGCGCCACCGCCCGGAGAACCACCGCCGCCCGGCCGGCCTGGAGGGCGTACGGCGTGCACTGCTGGAAGAGGACGCCTACACCAAGTACCGGGCCTTCCAGGCCGCCAACCGCACCCGCCGCGCCGCCCGGGCCGCCGTACGGACCCGTAAGCGGCAGGTCCGCACGAAGGTCCGCGCGCACCAGTACCGCAGGGCGCTCGACCGCCCGGTCAACCCGCACCTGGCGGTCTTCGCCGCCTACTGGAACCGCGGAGTCGCCTGCAACCCGGCCGCGATCGCCGACAAGCTCACCGAACTGGCCCCGTGGATCCACCCGGTGTGGGTGGTGACCTCGCAGAACGCGGCGCTCCTGCCGCCCGGCACGGACCATGTCGTCCCCGGCACGCGCCGCTACTGGGAGGTCCTGGCCACCGCGAAGTACCTGGTCAACAACGTCAACTTCGCCAACGCCGTGGTGAAACGCCCGGACGCCGTCCACGTCCAGACCCACCACGGCACCCCGCTCAAGCGCATGGGCCTGGACCAGATGCACTTCCCGGCCGCCGCCCAGGGCCTGGACTTCGACGCCCTGCTGGCACGCATCGACAAGTGGGACTACAGCGTCTCCGCCAACAGCCACTCCACCCGCATGTGGGAGCGCGCCTACCCGTCCCGGTTCGTCTCCCTCGACCACGGCTATCCGCGCAACGACGCCTACTACACCGCGACCGCCGCCGACGTCCTCGCGGTCCGCGCCCGCCTGGGCATCCCCCCGGGCCGCCGCGCCCTCCTCTACGCGCCCACCCACCGCGACTACGAGGCCGGCTGGACCCCACGCCTCGACCTCGCCGCACTCGCCGACCGCCTGGGCGAGGACACGGTCCTCCTGGTCCGCGGCCACTACTTCTACGGCGCCACCGCCTCCCCCCTCGCCGGCCTGCGCCGCACCGGCCGGGTCGTCGACGTGTCGTCGTACACGCCGGTCGAGGAGCTCGCCCTCGCCGCGGACGCGCTGATCACGGACTACTCGTCCATCATGTTCGACTACGCCAACCTCGACCGCCCGATCGTCGTCTACGCCGACGACTGGGAGACGTACGCCACCACCCGCGGCGTCTACTTCGACCTCCCGGCCGAACCGCCGGGCCAGGTCGCCCGCACCCAGGAGGAGCTGACGGAGATCCTCACCTCCGGCGCCTGGCGGGACGAGAGCGCGGGCAAGGCGCGGGCGGCGTTCCGCCGGCGCTTCTGCGAGTACGACGACGGACGCGCCGCCGAACGGGTCGTGCGCCGGGTCTTCCTCGGCACGCCCGAGGAGTCACTGCCCCCGGTGCTCCCCCTCGACGAGCGCACCCCGGCACCCAGCCCGGAGGAGGCGGAAGGGGCGAGCGGCGCATGAACACTCCCGACACGACTCCCGGCACGAAGCCCGACGTGACGGTCACGGTGATCGCCTACAACGACGCCGAGCGCCTCCCGAGGGCCGTCGCCTCCGTGCGCCGCCAGACGCACCGCAACATCGAGATCATCATCAGCGACGACCACTCGACCGACGACACCCCGCTGGTGGCACGGCGGTTGGCGGCCCAGGACCCCCGTGTCCGCCACCTCCGCCTGCCGCACAACAGCGGCGGCTGCGGCGCCCCGCGCAACCGCGCGCTGGAGTCCGCCCGGGCGCCGTACCTGATGTTCCTCGACAGCGACGACGAACTGACGGACAACGCGGTGGAGTTACTGCTGGCCGCCCACCGCGAGCGGGAGATCGACTTCGCGATGGGCGCGGTGCAGCACATCCGCGAGGACACCGGCAACCGCTCGACCTGGATGCCCCACCTGGTCGCCGAGCGCCGCACCCTCGACGGCATCGAGGCCGACCCCCGCCTGCTCTTCGAGCACCTGGCGACGAGCAAGATGTACACACGCGCCTTCCTCGACCGCCACGACCTGCGCTTTCCCGAGGACATCCACTACGAGGACCAGCTGTTCAGCGCGCGGGCGTACTGCCTGGCGAAGTCGTTCACGATCGTCCCGGAGCCGGTGTACCGCTGGTACACCACCCCGTACGCGGCCTCCGAAGCGACGTCCATCTCCAACTCGCGCCACAAGCTGACGAACGTCCGCGACCGTGTCCACGTGCAACGGCTCATCGACGCCTTCCTCGCCGAGAGCGGGCACGAGTCGCTGCGCGAGGACAAGGACTACAAGTTCCTCAAGCACGACTTCCGCATGTACGCGGGGGACCTGCCGCACCGCGACGAGGAGTGGCTGGCCGCGTTCGCCGAGATCGTGACCCCGTATCTGGCGACACTCGCTCCGGGCGCGTACGCCCGCCTGCCGCGCGCGGAACGCGTCGTCCTCCAACTGGTCCGCGACAACCGTCTGTCCGAGGCCCGCCTGGCGGCCCGCGGTATCGCCCACGGCGCGGCCCCGAGGCAGATCACGACCGACGCCGAGGGCCACGCGTACTGGGGCGACCGCGTCCCGGAGTCCGACTGGTCCCGCCGCGAGCTCGACCTGTCCGACCTGGCCCTGTACACCTGCCCCTTCCCCCGGACCCGCTTCCGCCACGAGATCACCGACATCACCCGCGGCCCGGGCGCCTCGGTCGACCTCACCATCCGCACCTACGACCCCGCCCTGCGCCTCCCCGTGGGCCCGCAGCGCGCCTCCCTCCTCCTCTCCCCCGGCCGGCGCCGCCTCACCGTCCCCTTCTGCCTCTCACCGGTCCGCCCCGGCCTCTTCGAGGGCCACGTCCACCTCGACCTGGCAGCGGCCCCCTTGCCCTTGCACGGCTTCCACGGCACCCGCCACCCCGTCGTACGCGTCCACCACCAGGGCCTGTCCCACACCGCCCTCCTCCTGGCCCCCCTGACCTTCCCGGCGTTCACCGCCCGCGTCGACTACCGCAACGGCGCGGCTCCCCACCGCCTCACCGTCGAACCCGAACCCCGAGGCCCCGGCCGCCTCCAGATCCGCTGGCAGCCCATCGGCCTGACGGCCCTGATCCGCCCGTTGGTACGCAGGGCGGCCCGCCCCAGGGTGAGACGCGCGGTGCGGCTGGTGTCGAGCGTGCTGAGGTGAATGCCAGTCCGGCCGCCGGTGGAGTTCAGTGGGCGAGGGCGTCTGGGAGTTCGTCGAGGGAGTGGATGACGCGGATGCCGTGGTTGGTGGCTTTGCCGGAGCCGGCGTTCGCCCGGTCGAGCCAGTAGGCGTGCAGCCCTGCGTCGTGGGCCCCCACGGCGTCGAGTGCGTACTTGTCTCCGACGTAGGCCACTTCGTGTGGTGGAAGGCCGAGGGATGTGCAGCCTGCGAGGAAGATGCTCGGTGCGGGCTTTGCTGCGCCGTGCTGGTCGGAGCAGATCAGCGTGTTGTCGAAGTATGGCAGCAGGCCGATGGCGTGGAGTTTGTCGCGTTGGTGGTCGGTGGATGAGTTGGAGACGATCCCGAGGCGGTAGTCGGGTGCGAGTTCTCTGATGACGGGCTCGGCGTCGGGGAAGGCTGCCCAGGCGGCGTTGCGGTGGACCTCGTATGCGGCGAACCAGGCGGAGGCTTCGTGGTCCGCCATGGCGGAGGTGTCCTGTCCGATGTGGGAGAGGAATTGGCGGGTGCGTTCGCGCCGCTGCTCAGTGAAGGTGAGCTCTCCGTCGAGGAAGCGTGCGTACTGTGTCTCCATGATCTTCCGCCAGAGTGCGAGTGCCGTGGCGGGGTCGGGGAACTTGTCGAGCAGCCGTTGCGCCTGCAAGTGGGCGAGCACTCCGGCTTCCTCTGAGGTCGAGTAGTCGAACAGGGTGTCGTCCACGTCGAAAAGCACACCCTGGACCGGCATGAGATCGTCCCTTCTGGCCTGGCGGGAACTGCTTTCGGCATGGGCGAGCATCCCACGAGTGTCGCGGCGGTGGAGTCAGTCGCCGACCACCAGCATCCGGATGGATTCCAGCTGTTCGTAGGACATCAGGTGGGCCTCGACCACGACCAGGACGGGAGTGCGTCCGCCTCCTCGCGTTCGGACAGCAGGCCCTGCCGGTCCGGACGGTCAGCCGCGAGCCCAGGTGGGCCGGGGGCTGCCCGAAGGCGTTCACGATCTGCTCGTGGATGCCGCGGACCCCGATCACCGGGTTCGGGATCAGCCCGTCCGGCGTGAGGACGAGGCCCGTTCAGGGCCGAAGCGGGGGCCCGGGGGCGGCAGCCCCCGGGATGGGACGGGAAGGGGCGGCGGGGGCGTACAACACCTCACCGCACCACCGCGTAGAGCACCTGCCCCCCGGGCCCCCGGGCCACCACCCGCAACCCCGGATCCCCTCTCCCCACCCCCCGATCGACAACCCACCGCACCCCATAAGCCCGCACGATCTCCCTCCGCTCCCCCTCCGACGTCCCCGCCGCGAAATACCTCCGCACCACCGCCGCCCTCCTCCCCTCGTCCGGCAGGAAGAAGGCGGGATACCCAGGCGCCACGGTGTACGCCCCGTACGCCGGAATCTGCCGCTCCGGCCGCCCGCCCCGCGCCATCACCACATCCCCGTACCGCACCCACGGCGTGATCCAGTGGTACCCCGCCCACGGCTCCCGGTACTTCTCCGCGACCGCCTCCGGCAGCCACCCCCGCCGCACGACATACCCCAGCGTCCCGACCTGCGTCCAAGCCCCCACCGCCAACGCCCCGGCCAGCACACACGCCCACGCCACCCGCACCCCTCTCCGCCCCACCCCCACCACCTCCAGCGCCACCGCGACCTGCGCCGGAATCAACACCGCGGGCAGGGCCCGCCCCCACGCGTAGTGCCCACTCGCCCACCCCGCCCCGACCACCACCACCCCCATCGCGAAGAACAGCACCAACGGATCGAACCGATCCCGCCACCACCGCACCCCCAGCGCCACCACCCCCACCGACACCAGCCCGAACCTGCCGACCAGGTCCTCGTACAGCACCCGGTGCAGCGCCTCCAGCCCGTCCCCCGCCGCCCCGAACAACGCGAAGAAGTCGTAGTACGGCCACACCCACAGCACCGCCACCCCCACCAGCACACCCACCCCCAGCCGCCCCCACACCACCCTCCCGGGCCGCGCCGCGACCACCGTGGCGACCGCACCCAACGACGCGACGACCCCGGAGAACTGGTGGCACAGCAGGATCACCGCCCACAGCACCCCCAGCCCGCACCACACCCCCCACCCCCGCTCCGCCCGCCCCACCGCCCGGCTGAGCCATGCCCAGAAATGAAAGGCGAGCCCCAGCGCCAGCACGCTCGGGTAGGACACCGTCAGCGCCAGGGAGTTCAGCCCGAGGAACCCGCTCCAGTTGAACAGCTCCGTCCCCCACAGGAACAGCACGCACAGCAATGCGAGCGCGGGCGCCGCACGGTGCGCGCTCAGCGTCCGGACGTACCGCCACACGCCCGTCACCAGCAGCCCCAGCCCCACGAGCGCCCCCACCCGCAGCACCACGAACGCCGAGAGCCCGGTCACCCGTGCGAGGCACCCGAGCAGCAGCGTCCACGGCGAGTAGTAGGGGCTCGGCGTGTCCGCGTCGACCAGCGGGTTCCCGGGGTCGGTGAGGCTGTGCCGCAGCCGTTCGACGGTCGCCGCGTGCATGCCGAGGTCACCGGCCCAGGGAAGCCGGACGACGACCAGCAGCATCAGAACGAGAACGAGGGCGACGGCCGCCCTGGGCACCATGACGCGCATCCCGCTCGGAGTCACGCGGTCACTTTATAATGCATGCCCACATAAGCCCGAAATGCCCCACCGGGAGCGGGCGGCCAGAAACACAGGGCGCCCCGAGCCTCCCGGCCCGGGGCGCCCTCACCGACGTATCCCCTACGAATGCGACCGCAGCAGCGTCCGCATCGTCCGCATCGCCACCGACAGGTTGGCCAGATCGAACGAGTCCGAGCTCTGGATCTCGTCCAGAGTCGTCCGCGCCCGGCCGAGGAGCGCCGCGTTCTTCTCCTGCCACGCCGTGAAGCGCTGCTCGGGAGTTGACGTGCCGTTGCCGACGGCCAGAACCTCCGCCGTCAGCGCCGCGTGGGCCGCGTACAGGTCCTCGCGGATGGAGGCGCGGGCCATGGACTGCCAGCGGTCGGCGCGGGGCAGCTCGATGATGCGGTCCATGAGCTGGGTGATGTGCAGCCGGTCGGCGAGGTCGTAGTACACCTCGGCGACGTCCAGCGGCTCCCGGCCCATACGGTCGGCCACCGACACGATGTCGAGCGCCGGGAAGGCGGAGGAGAACCCGGCCACGCGGGTGGCCAGTTCGTCCGGGACGCCGGCGCCCGTCAGCTCGTCGTGGATCTTCTGCCACCACTCCTGGTCCGCGCCACGCAGCAGCTTCGGCAGCTGCGACCACACCTGCTCGACGCGCTCGGCGAAGAAGTCGACGGTCTCGGCGAGCTGAAGCGGCTGCGGCCGGTTGTTGAGCAGCCAGCGCGTGCCGCGCTCCACCAGTCGGCGCGAGTGCAGACGGATGCGGGTCTGGACGTCGGCCTCGACCTTGTTGTCGAGCGCCTCGACCGCGTCCCACACCTCGGAGGAGCGGAAGGTCTCGCGGGCCACGGTCTGCGCCCTGACGATCTCCTCCAGGGAGGCACCGGTCTCCTCGCGCAGGCGGTGCAGGTAGGTCGTACCACCCGTGTTGACCGTGTCGTTGACCAGCACGGTCGTGGTGATCTCACGGCGCAGCGGGTGGCCCTCGACCCGCTCGGCGAACTGCTCGCGCAGCGCGGTCGGGAAGTAGCAGTGCAGCAGACCGCTCAGGTAGGGGTCGTCCGGCAGCGAGGTGTGCAGCAGTTCCTCGGCGACCGTGATCTTCGTGTACGCCAGCAGGACGGCGGTCTCCGGGCCGGTCAGGCCCTGGCCCTGGCCGAGGCGCTCGCGGATCTGACGGTCGGTCGGCAGGAACTCCAGGGCCCGGTCGAGGTGGCCCTCGCGCACCAGGTGGCGGATGAAGCGCTGCTGGGCGTGGAGCATGTCCTTGGACTGGGCGAGGGCGTTGGCGATCGCGGTGTTCTGCGCGTAGTTGTTGCGCAGGACCAGCGCGCCGACCTCGTCGGTCATCTCGGCGAGCAGCTTGTTGCGCTGCTTGACGGTCATGTCGCCGTCCGTGACCAGGCCGTTCAGCAGGATCTTGATGTTCACCTCGTGGTCGGAGGTGTCCACGCCCGCGCTGTTGTCGATGGCGTCCGTGTTGATCCTGCCGCCGCGCAGCGCGAACTCGATCCGGCCGAGCTGGGTGAGCCCCAGGTTGCCGCCCTCGCCGACGACCTGGACCCGCAGGTCCCCGCCGTCGACGCGGATCGGGTCGTTGGCCTTGTCGCCGACGTCCGCGTGGGTCTCGGTGGACGCCTTGACGTACGTACCGATGCCGCCGTTCCACAGCAGGTCCACCGGCGCCTTGAGGATGGCCCTCATCAGGTCGGCCGGCGTCATCTTGGTGACGCGCTCCTCGATGCCGAGGGCCTCGCGGATGTGCGCGTTGACGGGGATCGACTTCGCCGTACGGGGGAAGATCCCGCCGCCGGCCGACAGCAGCTCGGTGTTGTAGTCGGCCCAGCTGGAGCGGGGCAGCTCGAACAGGCGACGGCGCTCGGCGTAGGAGGTGTCCGCGACCGGGTGCGGGTCGATGAAGATGTGCCGGTGGTCGAAGGCGGCGACCAGGCGGATGTGCTCGGAGAGCAGCATGCCGTTGCCGAACACGTCACCGGACATGTCGCCGATGCCGACGACCGTGAAGTCCTCGGCCTGCGTGTTCACGCCCAGCTCGCGGAAGTGCCGCTTGACGGACTCCCAGGCGCCGCGGGCGGTGATGCCCATGCCCTTGTGGTCGTAGCCGGCCGAGCCGCCGGAGGCGAAGGCGTCCCCGAGCCAGAAGTTGTACGACTCGGCGACCTCGTTGGCGATGTCGGAGAACGTCGCCGTGCCCTTGTCGGCCGCGACCACGAGGTACGTGTCGTCCTCGTCGTGGCGGACGACGTCCGGCGGCGGGACGACCTCGCCGGCGACCATGTTGTCGGTGATGTCGAGCAGGGCCGAGATGAACGTCTTGTAGCTGGCGATGCCCTCGGCCAGCCAGGCGTCCCGGTCGACGCTCGGGTCCGGCAGCTGCTTGGCGACGAAGCCGCCCTTGGCGCCGACGGGCACGATGACGGTGTTCTTCACCATCTGCGCCTTGACCAGGCCCAGGATCTCGGTCCGGAAGTCCTCGCGCCGGTCGGACCAGCGCAGACCACCGCGCGCGACCTTCCCGAACCTGAGGTGCACGCCCTCGACACGCGGCGAGTACACCCAGATCTCGAACGCCGGGCGCGGGGCCGGCAGGTCCGGGATGGCCTGCGGGTCGAACTTCATGGAGACGTACGCGTGCGGCTTGCCGCCCGCCGCCTCCTGGAAGAAGTTGGTGCGCAGCGTCGCCTTGATCACGGTGAGGAAGGACCGCAGGATCCTGTCCTCGTCGAGGCTCGCCACCTGGTCGAGGGCGGCGTCCAGCTCCTCCAGGAGCGCGTCGACGATCTCCATCCCGGCGCGCTGGCGCTCGGGGGACATCCGCGCCTCGAAGAGGGAGACCAGCAGGCGGGTGGTGTGGACGTTGGTGCGGAGGGTGTCCTCCATGTAGTCCTGGCTGAACGTCGACCCGGCCTGCCGCAGGTACTTGGCGTACGCCCGCAGCACCATCGCCTGCCGCCAGGTCAGCCCGGCACCCAGCACGAGGGCGTTGAAGCCGTCGTTCTCCGCCTGGCCGGTCCAGGTGGCGGCGAAGGCCTCCTGGAAACGCTCGCGGCCGTCGTCGCCGAGGTAGTCGCCGTTGCCGCCGGCCAGCGCCTTGGGGATGCGCAGACCGAAGTCGTAGATCCAGGCGACGCTCCGGTCCGAGCAGCGCAGTTCGTAGGGCCGCTCGTCCATCACCTCGACGCCGAGCCGGTTGAGGACCGGCAGCACCGCGGACAGGGAGACCGACTCACCCTTGCGGTAGATCTTGAACCGGCGCTCGTCGGGTGCGGCGCCGACCGGCTCGTACAGGCTGAGGGCGAAGTCGTTGCCCTCCTCCTCGCTGAGCCGTTCCAGGTTGCACAGGTCGGCGACGGCCGCGCGCGGTGAGTGGTCGGCCTTGTAGCCCTCGGGGAAGGCGTTGTTGTAGCTGCGCAGCAGTTCGGCGGCGCGCTCCTCGCCGAGTTCGGCGTTCAGCGCGTCCGAGAACCCGTCGACCCAGGAGCGGGCGGCCTCGACGAGCCGCGCCTCGATGCGGTCCTTGTCGGCGTCGCTGAGCTGCTCCAGTTCGGTGCCCTGCGGGACGCGGACGACGAAGTGCAGCCGGGAGAGGATCGACTCGGTGTTCCAGGCGGTGAAGTCGACGCTGATGCCGCCGAGCTCCTCCTTGAGGATGTCGATGATCCGCAGCCGGACACCGGTGGTGTAGCGGTCGCGGGGGAGGTAGACGAGGGCGGAGTAGTAGCGCCCGTACTCGTCCTGGCGGAGGTAGAGCCTGAGGCGCCGGCGCTCCTGGAGGTAGAGCACGGAGGTGACGATGGCCTGCAGCTCGTCGACCGGGGTCTGGAAGAGCTCGTCGCGCGGGTACGTCTCCAGGATCTGCAGCAGGTCGCGCCCGTCGTGGCTGTTGGGCGAGAACCCGGCGCGCTCCAGCACCTCGTCGACCTTGCGCCGGATCACCGGGACCCGGCGCACGGACTCGGTGTACGCGGCGGAGGAGAACAGGCCGAGGAAGCGGCGCTCACCGACGACGTTGCCCTGATCGTCGAACTTCTTGACGCCGATGTAGTCCAGATACGACGGCCGGTGCACGGTGGCACGGCTGTTCGCCTTGGTCAGGACGAGCAGGTTGTGCTCGCGGGCCTTGGCGCGGGCGTCCGCGGGCAGCCGCTCGAAGGACGGGCTGACCGGGTGGCTCTCGTCGCCGGAGTGGTGCGGGTCGGAGCGCAGGATGCCGAGGCCGGTGCCGGGCACGGCGGCGAGGGAGTCGTCGTCGCGCAGCTGATACTCGCGGTAGCCGAGGAACGTGAAGTGGTCGGCGGCCAGCCAGCGCAGCAGCTCACGGGCCTCCTCGATCTCCAGCTCGCGCAGGTCGGAGGCGACGGGCTCCTTCGGCAGCTCGTCGGCCATGCGCAGCGCCGCGTCCCGCATCTTGTCCCAGTCCTCGACGGCCTCACGGACGTCGGACAGGACACGCAGCAGATCGGCGGTGATCTGCTTGAGGTCGCCGCGGTCGGTCTCCCGGTCGATCTCCACGTGGATCCAGGACTCGATGTGCACGTCGTGCGGGAGGTCCTCCTCGCGCGATGCGCCGAGCACCTCGATGAGCCTGCCGGTGACGTCGCGGCGGACCACGATCTGCGGGTGGATGACGACGTGGATGCCGCGGCCCTGGCGGGTCAGCTCGTTCGTCACCGAGTCCACGAGGAAGGGCATGTCGTCGGTGACGACCTCGACGACGGAGTGGCTGCACGTCCAGCCGTTCTCCTCGACGGTCGGGGTGTGGACCCGGACGTTGGCGGTGCCCTGCGGGCGGTTCTCGGCCAGCCGGTAGTGCGAGAAAGCGGCTCCGAAGACGTCGACCGGGTCGCGGTCGCCCAGGTCCTCCGGGGCGGTGTGCAGGTAGTAACGCCGGAGGAACGCGAGCGCGGTGTCCCGGTCCGGGGTGCCCTCGTCCGTGGTCCCGGTGGGAAAGTGCCCCCCGACCGGGCTGTTCTCAGCGACCCGAGCAGCCCTCTCCAGCAACTCGGCCTTGGCTTCGTCCAGCTTGGTCTGCATTGTCCTCTGGCTCCTGTCGCGCGCCGTTGCGTGACGTAGAAGGAAGTACGGTCTCCGCCCTTCCGACGTACCGCCGCGACGCGGGGTGTCCGGTCTGCTTCGACGCTATGCCGCAAGGGGAGATGAGCGGGGAGATATGAGCCATTTTTGAGCTGCCCCACGAGTGTGACGCTGCTCTCTGCGACGCATCGTCCCCTGGGGCGCTCGGCGTCCTGGGAGCTCTCGAGGCCCCGTCCCGCCCGCGACGACCAGCGACCGCCACCCGGTCACGGAGATGATCCGTGCTCACCGGGCGCAGGGCAGGGGCAACAGCGCCCCCGCGAGCTATCGCGCTGATCACGCCACCCAGGCTATCGCTCCTCACGGGGGGCCCGTCATGAGCCGTATGTGTACAAAAGCAGGGGTGGAAGTTTGACGTTCTGCACAGGGACGGGGCCGGTGCCCTCGTGCAGGGGGTGTGAAAACTCGACGCCGGTGTCCGCGCCGGGGCACCCTGAAAGTGACCGGGCCTCTTGGCAGGGTCGCCCCCGAGAGGCACGTTGTCGGCAGGCCACGGTCCTGAGGGGAGCGCACCGACATGACAGCGAAAATCCTCATCGTCACCGGCGACGCGGCGGAATCCCTGGAAGTCCTGTACCCCTACCAGCGCCTCCGCGAAGAAGGCTACGACGTCCACATCGCAGCCCCCGCCCGCAAGAAGCTCCAGTTCGTGGTCCACGACTTCGAACCCGGCTTCGACACGTACACCGAGAAGCCCGGCTACACCTGGCCCGCCGACCTCGCCTTCTCCGAGGTGGACCCCGGTCAGTACGCGGCCGTCGTCGTCCCCGGGGGCCGCGCCCCCGAGTACCTCCGCAACGATCCCGAGCTCCGCAAGATCCTCAAGTCCTTCTTCGACGCGGACAAGCCGGTCGCCCAGATCTGCCACGGCCCCCTCCTCACCGCCGCGATCGACAGCCTCAGCGGGCGCCGCGTCACGGCGTACCCCGCGCTCGAACTCGACATGCAGACCGCCGGCGCCACCTTCCAGGACGCGGAGGCGGTCGTCGACGGCACCCTCGTCTCCTCCCGCGCCTGGCCGGACCATCCCGGCTGGATGCGCGAGTTCCTGAAGGTGCTACGGGTGAAGGCGCCGGTGAACTGACCCGAGACGCCCTCGCGCCGCCGGCGCCTCGCTGCGCGCATGCTCACGCCGCCAGTCGCTCGGCCTCCGCCACGGCTTCCTCCAGTGTGTCCACGACGGGGGCGCCCACCCCTTCGAGGCTGGCCCGGCTGTGCGAGCCCCCGGTGTACAGCACGGCCTGCGCCCCTGCGTGGCGTGCGGCGACCGCGTCGTCGGCGGCGTCCCCGATCACCACCGTGCGTCTCGCCTCCACCCCCGTGAGGGACCCGAGGTGGCGCACCATGTGCTCGGCCTTGCTGCCCCCGGACGGCCCGGTCCGTCCGTCGACCCGTATGAAGTGCTGCTCGATCCCGAACCCCCGCACCAACGGGACGAGCTCGTCGTGCACGTACATGCTGAGGATCGACTGACTCCGGCCGGCCGACCGCCACCCCATGAGCAGCTCCACCGCGCCGGTGGCGAGCGAGCACGCCACCCGGTGCTCGGCGTAGTACCGGTGGAAGACGTCGTCCATGGCCTCCCACTCGGCGTCGGTCGGCAGTCGCCCGATCAGCCGCTCGTAGAACTTCGGCACCGGTACGCAGTACAGCGCCCGGTACTGCTCCAGCGTGATGGGCTCGATGCCCAGCTCGGCGAACGCGGCGTTCGTCGCGCCGATGATCGCCTCGTTGTCGTGGAACAGCGTCCCGTTCCAGTCCCAGACAATGTGTGCCGCTCCGTGCTTCCCCATGCCCAAAAACGTACCCCCCACCACTGACAACCAGGAGGACGCAACGTCACACCACGGATGCGAGCTGCGACACCCGGGGTACACCGGGGCGCATTCCCAGGGGCTCACCGGGGCACAGCGGAGCACGCCGCGGGGGCTCGGCTCGGCCTCGACATCCGGCGGAGCTCGACCTGGGCACCCGGCGGGTGCGGCCTCGGCACCCGAGGAGGCTCGGCCTCGACACCCGACGGCTCAACCTCCGCGACCGGCCTCTGCACGCGACGAGGCTCGAGCCCCACAACCGGCGGGCTCGACCTTCGCGGTGGGCGCGGCCGACCTCCACCACCGCTCCACTCAGCCCATGGCCTCCGGGCTCACCCCCACAACGGTCGGCTCAGTCCCCCAGTCCCACCAGGTTCGGGATCTCCTGCGTCGCGTACCAGAGCAGTTCGTGGTCCTCGGCTCCGTCCACGACGAACTGTGCGTCGTCGTCACCGCCGTCCGCCGCTTCCAGCGCCCGCGCCGCCGCGGCGACGTCCGTTTCCGCGTCCCCCGCGTCCACGTGCACGGCGGCAGCCTTCGCCAGTGGCACGGCCCCGGCGACCCGTACCTCGCCGAGCGCGGCCGGGTCCAGCGCCCGGTCGGGGTCGGAGGTGGCGGCGCGGTCGGGTACGTCGACGGCGACGACGACACGCCGACGGGCCGCCGCCGGGTCCGCGGCGAGCAGCCGCAGCGAGGCCAGCGCGGCCCGGTTCAGTGCCGCGTACTCGAGCTCCTCCAGGTCGTCGGAGACGTACCACTCGCGCAGCGCCGGCGTGACGGCGTACGCCACGAGCGGCGCGGCCCCCAGCTCACCCGTCTTGTACGCCTCGGCGAGACCGGGAAGGGTCAGGGGGACGTAGACACGCATGGCTGCCGCTTTCGTGGTCGAGGGCTCCGCTTCAGGCCCCTGGGAGATCGGCGGACGCCTCCCGGAGGGCCTTCAGGATACGTGCGGACGTCCCCTTTCGAGTTCCAGCCCACCCCCTCCCAGGCGTCCACTCCGCACCCCGGAACTCACCCGCCCCGCCCCCGCCACGACAGGCTTCCGGCCACCGCGATCACCCTGATAGGTGAACTTCCCGGCCCCCCGCGCCACGCCCTTGCTTCCTTGCCGCCGCCCCGTCCGGCCCCGTAACAAGATCCCCACCAGCAAGTTACTGCCCGGTACATCCCGGGCCCACCGAACGGGATCCCCCATGAACAAGGTCATGACCAGGGCACAACACCCCCGGGCGAGCACCCCCGACACCACAGCGCCCCGCGCACCGGGCACCACCGCGCCCCGCACCCCGAGCGCCACCTCAACCCCCGCCGCCGTCCCTCCCCGCACCCCGGGCGGCGGCAGGCCCCGCACGGCACCCGGCGGTGGCCGCCCACCAGGCCCCTCGAAGGCGGCCGGCCGCGCCCGTACGCGCCCCGCGGACACCCGCCCCGCCTCCGGCCCGGGCCGAAGCGCGGCGACCGCCAAAACGGCCGTGAACGCCGGAAGGACCGTGAACGCCGCAGGCACCATCGCTGCCACCACGGCCGACGCCGACCAGTACGGCCCTGCCGCCGACACCGGACCGCGCGTCCCCGCCCCCTCCCCCCGCCGGCCCCTCACCCAGCTCCGCCCCACCGACGTCTTCGCCGACCGCCTCCTCGCCGTCCTCAGCGGCCAGCGCCCCGTCCACTACATGCTCGGCCTCACCGCGGGCCGCGCCTACGACGAACTCGCCTGGCTCGCCGAACGCGGCCCGCTGCGCACCACCCGAGGCTCCCGCCCCGTCATCCGGGACATCGGCTACGAGAGCCCCCGCCCCGGCGCCATCGAGGCCTTCGCCCGCATCGGCGCAGGCGACCGGCTGCGTGCCATGGCCTTCCGCCTGGAACTGGGCCGGGACCGCCGCTGGCGCTGCACGGCAGTGGAACTGGGCGGCCCACGCAGGCCCAGCCCGGACGACGACTGACGGCGAAAGGCTGACGGCTGACCCGGTGACTGGTGACCTGGTGACGGGTGACGGGTGACGGCTGACGCCGAAGGGCCGGGCACCCTCAGGTGACCCGGCCCTTCAACAGCTACGGCCCAGCGGCCGCACCGTCACTTCTTGCGGCGACGCCCGCCCTTGGCCTGCTTGCGCCGCTCCGCGCGCGTGAGGCCATCGGCCTCGGAGCGCACCGGCTCCTCGTCGTCGGCGAAGTCACCTTCGACGACACCGCCCTCACCGTCCACGGTCGGCGCCGAGAAGTGCAGCTCCCGCCGCTGCGGGGCGTCGAGGCCCTTCGCACGGATCTCGGGACGGGAACCCGCCTGCGCCGGAACCGCGTCCTTCGGCCCCTCGGCCGCCGGCTTGGCATCCTCGACCGGAACTTCCTCGACCTGCTGCTCGACCTGGACCTCCAGGTTGAACAGGTAGCCGACGGACTCCTCCTTGATGCCGTCCATCATCGCGGAGAACATGTCGAAGCCCTCGCGCTGGTACTCGACCAGCGGGTCCTTCTGGGCCATCGCGCGCAGGCCGATGCCCTCCTGGAGGTAGTCCATCTCGTAGAGGTGCTCGCGCCACTTGCGGTCCAGGACCGACAGCACGACCCGGCGCTCCAGCTCACGCATGATCTCGGAGCCCAGCTGCGCCTCACGCGCGTCGTACTGCTGGCGGATGTCGTCCTTGATGGACTCGCTGATGAACTCGGCCGTCAGCCCGGCCCGGTCGCCGGCCGCGTCCTCCAGCTCCTCGACGGTGACCTTCACCGGGTAGAGCTGCTTGAAGGCGCCCCACAGCCGGTCCAGGTCCCACTCCTCGGCGAAGCCCTCGGCCGTCTCGGCGGCGACGTACGCGTCGATCGTGTCGTCCATGAAGTGGTGGACCTGCTCCTGGAGGTCCTCGCCCTCCAGGACACGGCGCCGCTCGCCGTAGATGACCTCGCGCTGACGGTTGAGGACCTCGTCGTACTTGAGGACGTTCTTACGGGTCTCGAAGTTCTGCTGCTCGACCTGCGACTGCGCGGACGCGATCGCGCGCGTGACCATCTTGTTCTCGATCGGCACGTCGTCCGGGACGTTCGCCATCGACATCACGCGCTCGACCATCTGCGCCTTGAACAGACGCATCAGGTCGTCGCCGAGCGACAGGTAGAAGCGGGACTCGCCGGGGTCGCCCTGACGGCCGGAACGACCGCGCAGCTGGTTGTCGATACGACGCGACTCGTGCCGCTCGGTGCCCAGCACGTAGAGACCGCCGAGCTCCTCGACCTCTTCCTTCTCGGCCTTGACGGCCTGCTCGGCCTTCTCCAGGGCCGCGGGCAGGGCGTGCGCCCACTCCTCGATGTGCTCCTCGGGGTCGAGGCCGCGCTGGCGCAGCTCCGCCTCGGCGAGGTCCTCGGGGTTGCCGCCGAGCTTGATGTCCGTACCACGACCGGCCATGTTGGTGGCCACGGTCACGGCGCCCTTGCGGCCGGCCTGGGCGACGATCGACGCCTCACGCTCGTGGTGCTTGGCGTTCAGCACCTCGTGCTGGATGCCGCGCTTGCTGAGCTGCTGAGAGAGATACTCGGACTTCTCGACCGACGTCGTACCGACGAGGATCGGCTGGCCCTTCTCGTGCTTCTCGGCGATGTCGTCGACGACCGCCTCGAACTTCGCGACCTCGGTGCGGTAGATGAGGTCCGACTGGTCCTTGCGGACCATCGGCTTGTTCGTCGGGATCGGGACCACACCGAGCTTGTAGATCTGATGGAACTCGGCGGCCTCGGTCATCGCCGTACCGGTCATGCCGGAGAGCTTGCTGTAGAGGCGGAAGAAGTTCTGCAGGGTGATCGTGGCGAGCGTCTGGTTCTCGTCCTTGATGTCCACCCCTTCCTTCGCCTCGATCGCCTGGTGCATGCCCTCGTTGTAGCGGCGGCCGGCGAGGATACGTCCGGTGTGCTCGTCGACGATCATGACTTCGCCGTCGATGACGACGTAGTCCTTGTCCTTCTTGAAGAGTTCCTTGGCCTTGATGGCGTTGTTCAGGTAACCCACGAGCGGGGTGTTCACCGACTCGTAGAGGTTGTCGATGCCCAGCCAGTCTTCGACCTTGCTGACACCCGCCTCGTGGATGGCGACCGTGCGCTTCTTCTCGTCGACGTCGTAGTCGCCGGTCTCCTCGAGGCCCTTGAGGGGGTTGCCCGCCTCGCCCTTCTTCAGGCGCGTGACCAGCTTGGCGAAGTCGCCGTACCACTTGGTGGCCTGGTCGGCCGGACCGGAGATGATCAGCGGCGTACGGGCCTCGTCGACCAGGATGGAGTCGACCTCGTCGACGATGGCGAAGTTGTGGCCGCGCTGGACGAGCTCGTCCTTGGACCACGCCATGTTGTCGCGGAGGTAGTCGAAGCCGAACTCGTTGTTCGTGCCGTAGGTGATGTCGCAGTTGTACTGCTCACGGCGCTGGGCCGGCGTCATGTTGGAGAGGATGCAGCCGACCGTGAGGCCGAGGAACCGGTGGACGCGGCCCATCATCTCGGAGTCGCGCTCTGCCAGGTAGTCGTTGACCGTGATGAGGTGGACGCCGTCTCCGGAGAGGGCGTTCAGATACGCGGGCAGCGTGCCGACCAGGGTCTTGCCCTCACCGGTCTTCATCTCGGCCACGTAGCCCATGTGCAGGGCGGCGCCGCCCATCATCTGGACGTCGTAGTGCCGCTGGCCGAGGACGCGCTTGGCGGCCTCGCGGACCGTGGCGAAGGCCTCGGGGAGCAGGTCGTCGAGGCTCTCTCCGTCGGCG
Source organism: Streptomyces sp. NPDC048751 (assembly GCF_043198595.1). Classification (NCBI taxonomy): domain Bacteria; kingdom Bacillati; phylum Actinomycetota; class Actinomycetes; order Kitasatosporales; family Streptomycetaceae; genus Streptomyces; species Streptomyces sp. NPDC048751. The sequence continues at coordinate 18,369 of NZ_JBICUX010000023.1, read as the reverse complement.
TACCGCTGCTTGTACTCATCGGTGAGGGCTCGCAGCTCGGCGTCGGAGAGGTCGACGAAGTCCTCTTCGATGGAGTTGACCTGGTCCGCGATGCGGTGCAGCTTGCGCAGGATCTTGCCTTCGCCTGCACGCATGATCTTCGAGAGGACGGACACGGGGGTTGGTCTCCTTGCCGGTCGGGCCTGGGACGGTCGGTTTCCATTTGACTTACTGAGCAACGGCCATCGTATGCGAGGACCCCACCGCGCCGGGAGGCCCGCACATCCGCTTCAAAGGGCACAACGGCCGGGGCCCGCGGATGGTGCCGCGCACCGCCGACGAATCACACGAACTGTGATCGCACGCTCACCCAGCGCAAAAAGATGGCGGCGCGGCGCACCCCCGAGCAGAATCGGCCGATGGAACCCGTGACGCTCACCACCGACCGTCTCCTCCTGCGCACGGTCGGTCCCCAGGACACCGACGCCGTGTACGCCGCCGCCCAGGACCCCGACATCCAGCGGTGGACCACCCTTCCCTCCCCGTACCACCGTGAACACGCCGAGAGCTTCACGGAACAACTGGTCCCGGACGGCTGGGCCGACTCCTCGATGTTCACGTTCGGCGTCTTCCTCCCCGAAGGGGAGCTGGTGGGCATGCTCAGCCTCACCATGCGTTCCCTGGGCTCCGCCGAGATCGGCTTCTGGGCCGCCAAGGAGCACCGCGGCAACGGCTACACCACCGAGGCCGCTCTCACCGCCTCCCGCTGGGCCTTCACACAGCTCGCCGTGGACCGCGTCGAATGGCGTGCCGAAGTCGGCAACACCGCCTCCCGCGCGGTGGCCGAACACACCGGCTTCACCATCGAGGGCACCCTCCGCTCCGCCGTCAGCAACAAGGGCGTCCGCCGGGACTGCTGGGTGGGCTCCCTCCTCCCCTCGGACCTGAACCTCCCCTCAACGGCCCCCTACCTGCCGGCCCGCTCATCCCCCTGACCCACCCCCGCCCGGCCCGGTACCGGGTGCCCGCACAGTCCGGCCCGGGAACACCTCGCGCCCCCCCCACTGTCAGACCCACCCCCTATCGTGCGACTCATGACGACCCCGCGCCCCACAACCACCCTCTCGGCGGACGAGGCCCGCCGCATCGCCCTGAGAGCCCAAGGCTTCCTCGGCGCCCCCGACCGCCGCTCCGGCGTCCGCGGCGTCCTCCGCCATCTGGGCGCGGTCCAGCTGGACACCATCTCCGTCCTCGCCCGCTCCCATGAACTCATCCCCTACGCCCGCCTGGGCGCGGTGGGCCGCAGCACAGTCGAGAACGCCTACTGGCAGCCCCAGCCGGACGGCGCGCCTCCGGCACGACCACACGCCTTCGAGTACTGGTCGCACGCCGCCTGCATCCTCCCCATCGAGGAGTGGCCCCACTTCGCCTTCCGCCGCCGCGCCTACCGCAACCGCCCGCACTGGAACCACGAGCTCCCCGACGGCACCTACGACCAGGTCGTCAAGCAGCTCCGCTCCGAAGGCCCCCTCACCGCCACGGAGTTGGGCGGTGCGAAGAAGACCAGCGAGTGGTGGGACTGGTCGGGCACGAAGGTCGCCGTCGAACGCGCCCTGATGTACGGCGAAGTGGTCTGCGTCGAACGCCGTGGCTGGAAGCGCGTCTACGACCTCGCCGAGCGCGCCGTCCCCGAAGCCCTGCTGCACGACGAGCTGGACGACACCGAGTGCCTGCGCCGCCTGGTGCGCCTCGCCGGCCAGTCCCTCGGCGTCGGCACCCGCGCGGACATCGCCGACTACCACCGCCTCAAGGGCGACCAGGTCGACCAGGTGATCGCCGACTCGGGTCTGGTCCCGGTGACGGTCGAAGGCTGGGGCAAGCCCGCCTGGGCCGACCCTGCGGCCCTGGAGACACCCCCGCGCGGCCGGCACCGCACCACACTGCTGTCCCCGTTCGACTCCCTGATCTGGGAACGGGCCCGCACGGAACGCCTCTTCGGCTTCACCCACCGTCTGGAGGCCTACGTCCCCAAGCCGAAGCGTGTCCACGGCTACTTCGCGATGCCGGTCCTCGCCGGCGGCCACCTCGTCGGCCGCGTGGACCCGGCCCGCGAGGGCCGCACCCTGGTCGCCAAGCAGATCACCCTGGACGGCCCGAACACGGTCCCGGCGGTGGCGCAGGCCCTGGCCGAGGCGGCGAGCTGGGTGGACTGCACGGACGTACGCGTGGAACGCGTGGCCGCCCCCGAGCTGCGCGAGCCCCTCACCAGGGAGCTCACCCGCATACTCGCCTGAGCCTGAGCCTCAGCTTCAGCCTGAGCTCGCAGGCTCACCGGATCTCGAGGATCTTCTCCCGCATCGCGTAGACCACCGCCTCCATCCTGGAGTGCAGCTGCAGCTTCTCCAGGATGTTGCGCACATGGTTCTTCACGGTGTTCTCGGAGATGAACAACTCCTTGGCGATGTCCCGGTTGTTCATTCCGGTGGCCACGAGCTTGAGGACCTCCAGCTCACGGTCCGTCAGTCGCGGCGCGGGCACCAGTCGGCGCTCGTCCGTCCGCTGGATCATCGACTTGAACTCGGTGAGCAGCTTCGACGCCATGGAGGGGCTGATCTGCGACTGTCCGTCGGCCACCGCGCGAATGGCGGTGGCCACCTCGTCCGTGGAGATCTCCTTGAGGAGATAGCCGGTCGCACCGGCCTTGATCGCGTCGTAGAGGTCGGCTTCCTCGTCGCTGATCGTCAACATGATGATCTTCGCGCTGGGAGCCACCTCCTTGATGGAGGTGCACGCCTCGATACCGCCGCGCTTCGGCATCCGTACGTCCATCAGGATGATGTCGGGCAGCAGGTCGGCGGCCTTGTCGACGGCCTCGGCGCCGTCGCCCGCCTCCCCGACGACCTGGATGTCCTCCTCGGCCGCGAGCACGATCTCCAGGCCACGGCGGAACAGAGCATGGTCGTCCACCACCAGGACTCTGATCGGCTCCTTGCGTGGAGTGCCCGCGTCCGGGCCCATGCCGACGACACCCTCGTCGGTATCTCCGTCACGCATCGGTCCGAAGCTGTCCGCCATCGTTCCTCCCCCTGAGGCTGTGGCCGTGGTGCTGTGCCATCGCCAACCCAAGGCAACGACCCACCCGTTGAGTCGATGCGGCCATGATTCCATGCCCGGACGACAACACGGTGACAAGCGGTACGCGTAACGGGCGCACACGGGTGCCCCTGGGGGCGCACACGCGCTCCAGGGGCACCGCCTCAGCTGTCATCAGGAAGGTCAGCCACCCAGCGCGCCGCCCGCCTCGGGCGAGTGTGCGTGGGTGACCATCGTGTCCGTCCTCAGATGGATCACGCCGTAGTCGTACGCGTGCCGCCGGTAGACGACAGCGGGTTCCTTCGTCTCGGAGTCGACGAACAGGTAGAAGTCGTGCCCGACCAGCTCCATCTCGTAGAGAGCCTGGTCGAGGGTCATCGGCGCGGCGACGTGGGTCTTCTCGCGCACCACGAGGGGTCCGTCGCCCTGCACTTCGAGCGAGCCGATCTTCTTCGTCGGCACACTTTCCGTCTCTTCCGCCGGGACGGGGTGGCCGTTGCCGTTGAGCGTCGCCACTCCCGGAACATGGTCGGCGACCTCTGCCGCCGTGAGCCGGCGTGCCCCCCTGCGCGTGTAACGCTTGTCGTGCTGCTTGCGCAGCCGGGCGTCCAGTTTCTCCGCCGCCAGGTCGAGTGCCGCGTAGGGATCGCTGGCTGCCGCCTCCGCCCGGATCACCGGACCGCGGGAGCGGAGCGTGATCTCCACTCGGTCGCAACGGTCGGCCTGTCGGGGGTTCGGCTCCTTGGACACCTCGACATCGAGGCTGATCACCTTGGCATCAAGCCTCTGGATCTTCTCCAGCTTCAGCTTCTCGGCCACGTGCTTGCGGAACCGCTCGGGCACCTCGGTCTTGCGGCCCTTGACGACGATGTCCACGCAGAACTCCGTTCCCGGATCGCTCCGCTTCGTTGACGGAGCATCTCCCTTTTGCACCAGGCTCCGGTGATCCCCGGAACCTCAGGACTCGGTGACGTACACCTCCTGCTCCCCCATGGGCAAGATCTCCACCCCATGTGCTGTGGGCGGGTTACGGAAAACCCCAGCACGGCATTCGGATAGAAGAGGTGTGGCCTGCGGCTTTCCCTCTCAACCGAACATATCTCGCCCGGACGGATGTCGTCACCCTCTACTGCGGCGTACCTCCGTTCAGGTGAATTGGCCTTCTCATTACCTGCAACGATGCAAGTTCGCAGTCAGTTCCGGTTCATTTCGAAGGAATCTGACATGGCCGCGACCACAGCAGCACGGATCACCTCATCACCGCCGTTCACTCCTGCCATTCCGGGCTCGGCACCCGCCCGGTCCTTGCTCCCTTCCGCGACTTCCGCCATCTGTTCCCTTCTGCTTTCCCAAGCCACACCCGCATACACAGGCCTCACCCCATCAAGACCGGCCGAGTTCGCCTCCCGTCCATACGCTCTCGGCCGCGGCCCCGTCTCAGCACGGCTTCGAACCGTTGCCGCCCGCACGGCACGCGCCGCCTCCGTCAGCGAAGCCCCCGTCGTCATCAGGTCGTCGACGAGCACGACCCGACCACCGGAGAGCAACCGGGCCCCACCGGGCACCACGGCCAGCGCGCCCGCGAGATTGTCCAGCCGCTGCCGCGAGTTGAGCCCCGACTGGTCGGCCACGACCCGCCGCTGTCGCAACACCGCCAGCACCCGGGCCGGTGTCCCGCCCCGTCGCAACTCGCCCGCCGCCGCGAGCGCGATCCGCCGTGCCGCATCCTGCCCCCGGGCCCGCACCGCCGCACGCGCGGACGGAACGGGCACGAGCAGCACTCCCGCTCCCGGTGCCGTCAGCGCCCGCGCCTCCGCGAGCCCGGCCCGCACCGCTCCCGCCAGCGCCGTGCCGAGCGGCCCCGCGAGCGACAGCGCACCCCGTTCCTTGTGAGCCAGCAGCACGGCCCGCACCGCGTCCCCGTACCGGGCGGCCGCGTGCACCACCGGCAGCCCGGGCGGCTCCGGCGCCGGTCGCACCCGGCGCGGTGCGGCCCCGCTCAGGGCTGCACGGCACTCAGGGCAGAGCACCGTGCGAGGCCTTCCGCAGCCCCCGCACTCGGCCGGCAGCACCAGGTCGGTGAGGTCCTGCCACAACCGCCGCATGCCCTCCACTGTGCCAACGCCCGCGCCCACCGGCCACCCCTGTGGAAAACCCCTTGTGGAAAACTCCACGTATTGCCCACCCAACGCTCACCCACACGAGTGCGACGCACAAAAAAACGGCCGCCTCCGCCCAAACCCCCGGACAGAAACGGCCGTCTCCTCGGCACTCCTCGGCACTCACCCCGGATAGACCGGCCCCGACCCCGCCTTGACGACCTTCTGCCACTGCTCCCCGGACGGCAGCCGTACGATCCCGTCCAGCGAGTACGCCACCAGCGGCACCCGGGCGTCGTCGGACGCGGCGATCTCGCGCACCCCGGTCAGCGCGGCGGGCGCCGGCCCCTCCGGTGTGGAGCCGTCGACCTGGACGTACCGCATCTGCTGCACGCCCCCCTGCTCCTGCCCGACCACCACGAGCTGGCTGTCACCGGCCCACGACATGGTCGTGACCTCTTCCAACTCCGGCGCGACCGACCTCAGTTCGAGGACCGAGATCACCGGTCGCTCCGTGTCCTTGTCGTCGCGCTCGATCCGCCCGATGAGCAGGGACTGCTTGGCGCCCTTCTCCACGACGAGCGCGATCCGCACCCCGTCCGCGGCCAGCCGCACGGCCTTGATCCGCCCGTCCAGCCCAGGAGTGCGCACCTCCAGTGGTTCACCGGCGCCGTGGCGCAGCACCACCAGCCGCGGGTGCTCGGGGTCCCGGTCGGCCACCCACAGATCGCCCTGCGCGTCCCAGCTGGGCGCCGTCAGCCGGTCGGCCTCGGTCCTGCCCTGGCTGCGCAGCACCGGCTCCTCGTCCGAGGAACCACCCGACACCGTCGCGCCCACGTACAGCGCCTTGCCGTCGAGTCCGACCCCGGCGGCGGACTGCTCGTCCCGCGACACCGCCACCGACCGCAGCGCCTTGTCGCCCTCGCCCAGCGCGCCCGGCACCCGTTCCGCCTTCGTGCCGCTGCTGGCGCTCGCGATCCGCACGAAGCGGTGCTCACCGTCGAGGAAGTACAGGTACACCGGGCGTTGCGCCGACCCGCGCGCGGCGAAGTCCGCGGCCTGGCCCTCGGCGAGGGAGCACAGCTGCTTGTCGCCGGCCCGCAGCGCCACGTCGTCCACGGCCGGGGTGAGGTTCTGCAGCGTGAACAGGAGCTGGGCGGCCATCTCGTTGCACTGGCCCTCGCCGATCCCGGCGGCCTTCCCGTTCAGCGGCACGGTCAGCTTGCCCTGGTCGTCGGGCGTCAGCGAGGCGCCCTTCTTCAGCTGCGTCCCGGTGGGGAAGCTCGACCGGACGACGTGCCTGAGCCAGCTGGTGGGCCCCTTGATCAGGGAGGCCACGGCCTGGGTCATGGGGTCGACACGACGCCGTACGAAGACCGGATCGGCGACGGCCGTCGGCTCCGCGGAGGACGCGACCGTGGTGTTCGAGGCGAAGTAGTACTTGTTCACGGACACGTAGTTCCGCTGGAAGTCCGACTTGCCCATGACCACGCCCGGGGGCAGGGCGTCGATGCGCCACTGCCTGGTCTTCTTGTCCTTGGTGAGGTGCACCGGCTGGTTGTAGGGCCCGGAGGCGGGCGCGTACGCCTGCTGGGCGTCGACCGCGGCCACCTTGGTGCCGGTCAGCGTGAACGAGTATTCGTTGCCGTCCTCCCGGCCCCCCGAACGGTCGGCCTCGGTGCCGGGCCCGTCCGCGAGCACGGTCGTCGACTGCTCCGGTCGCCAGACCTTCGCGGCCTGCCCGGTCAGATACTGGCGGGCCGTCGCATACGTCGGATCGTCGCTGGTCAGCGCCTCGAGGAAGCCCTGGACGATCGCTGAGGGAGGCGCGTCCTTCGAGGGTGGCATCGCGAAGACCCGCAGTTGGGTGTCCTGCCGCGGCGTGGACTCGACGTCCCGCAGATCCCCGCTGTCGGGCATCGAGGCACACCCTGCCAGCAGTACGACCCCGCAGGCCGCGTACGCCAGCGCGCGCCCCGGCGTACGCCGGGAGCCCCCCTCGCGGTCAGCGCCCACGAAATGCCTCCCCATGCTGGTTCGAGCCCTCCGGCCCGGTGTCCGCGCGGCCCGGGTTCGCGCCGCGTTCGGTGTCCGTGGCGGACCGGTCGTCCTGCCGTCGTGTGCCTCCGCCGGGCCGCGGCACCACGCGTGCGCCGTTGCCGGGCAGCGCAGTCGGGTCCGCCGTCGGTGTGACGGTGGCCAGCCGCGGCGCGATCGGGTCCCGCGAGGTGATCGGCGAAGACTTGTCGCCCGCCGACTGCGCCGGCACGGTGGCCGACTTCTCGCCGCCCCCGCGCGGCAGACCGGCGTCGTCGAGTCCGCGGTTACGCCGCGAGTCCTTGGGCTCCAGCGGTATGGGCGAGCCCCGCAGCGGCTCGTCCGCGGTCCGAGGCAGCGTCAGCCGGAACTGCGAGCCCCCGCCCGGCTCACCCCAGGCCTGCAGCCAGCCTCCGTGCAGCCGCGCGTCCTCCAGGGCGATCGACAGTCCGAGTCCCGTGCCGCCGGTGGTACGCGCGCGTGCCGGGTCGGCCCGCCAGAAGCGGCTGAAGACCCGGGTGGCCTCGCCGGGCTTGAGCCCGACGCCGTAGTCACGCACGGCGACCGCGACCGCCCCGCCCGCAGAGGCGAGCTTGACGACGACGTCCCTGCCCTCGCCGTGCTCCACGGCGTTGACGACGAGATTGCGCAGCACACGCTCCACGCGCCGGGCGTCGGCCTCGGCGACGACGGGCTGCTGGTCGCCCAGGACCCGTATCGTCGTCCCCTTGCGGTCGGCGAGCGGCTCGGCGCCGCTGACGACCCTGCGGACGACCTCCCTGAGGTCTATCGGCTCGGCCTCCAGCGCCGCGGCTCCCGCGTCGAAGCGGCTGATCTCCAGCAGGTCCGCGAGCAGCGACTCGAACCGGTCGAGCTGGTCGGCGAGCAGTTCCGCCGACCGCGCGGTCACCGGATCGAAGTCCTCGCGCGCGTCATGAATGACGTCGGCGGCCATCCGCACGGTCGTCAACGGCGTCCGCAACTCGTGCGACACGTCCGACACGAACCGCCGCTGCATCCTCGACAGGTCCTCCAGCTGCTGGATCTTCAGCTGCAGGTTCTGCGCCATCTTGTTGAACGCCTCGCCGAGCCGCGCGATGTCGTCCTCGCCGGTGACCTTCATCCGTTCCTGCAGACGACCCGCGGAGAGCCGCTCGGCGATCCCCGCGGCCATCCGCACCGGCGTGACGACCTGACGCACCACCAGCCATGCGATGGCCCCCAGCAGCACGACCACGAAGAGCCCGGCTGTCGCCAAGGTGCCCTTGACCAGACTGAGCGACTTCTCCTCCTGCGTGAGCGGGAAAAGGTAGTACAGCTCGTACGGATCACTGTTGGGGTCGTTGACCTGCTTGCCGATGACGAGCGCCGGCTGGGACTCCTTCTGGTTGCTGTAGATGATCCGGGTGTAGCTCTGGGCGGCCGTGGTGTTGTCGTTGATCCGCTCGCGCAGGGCTTCCGGCACGCTCTTGTTGGGGTCCACGTAACCCGACGCACGCGGCCCGGGTCCGCCGCCGCTGTCGTCACCGGAGGGCAGGGTCACCACGTCGAAGGCGCCCTGACCACCGCTGGAGAGCGACGACACGAGGTTGCTCATCCACTCGGTGAGGTTCGGCGAGGGCCGTCCGTCCACCGTCGAGGCGTCGCCGTCCGTCCCGGCGGCGGCCTCGTCGGCCTTCTGCTTGGCCACCGCGAACCCGCCGGTGGCCTGACTCTGCGATGCCTTCACCTTGGCGTCCAACAGCCCGTTGCGCACCTGCCCGATGACGACGAAGCCCAGCAGCAGAACGACGCCCAACGACATCAGCAGCGTCGTGACGACGACCTTGAGCTGGATGTTGCGCCGCCACAACCGCATGACGGGCAGCAGCGGCCTGCGCACCCAGCGCATGAAGAGGCGGAGAACCGGGCTGCCCTGGACTCCGCCCTGCAGCAGCCCGCCCGCCAAGAAGCGATCCCAGCGCGAACCCGCCGCCTTACGGCCGACAGGCCGCTCCGGACGGGCCCCGGACCGGCCGGGGGCCGAAGCGGCACTGTCTCCTGACATGTCAGCTCGGTCCTGCCTTGTATCCGACACCACGCACGGTCACCACGATCTCCGGCCGCTCCGGGTCCTTCTCGACCTTGGAACGCAGCCGCTGCACATGCACGTTCACCAGACGGGTGTCCGCGGCGTGCCGGTAGCCCCACACCTGCTCGAGCAGCACCTCACGCGTGAACACCTGCCACGGCTTGCGCGCGAGCGCGACCAGCAGATCGAACTCCAACGGCGTCAGCGCGATCGACTGCCCCTCGCGCTTCACCGAGTGACCGGCCACATCGATGACCAGGTCCCCGATGGCGAGCTGCTCGGGCGCCGGCTCCTCCGACCTCCGCAGCCGCGCCCGGATACGGGCCACGAGCTCCTTCGGCTTGAACGGCTTCACGATGTAGTCGTCGGCACCCGACTCCAGGCCCACGACGACATCCACGGTGTCGCTCTTGGCCGTGAGCATCACGATCGGCACGCCCGACTCCGCCCTGATCAGACGGCACACCTCGATACCGTCCCGCCCGGGCAGCATCAGATCCAGCAACACCAGATCCGGCTTCGCCTCCCGGAAAGCGGCCAGCGCCTTGTCGCCGTCAGCTACGAAAGACGGCTCAAAACCTTCACCACGCAGCACGATGCCGAGCATCTCGGCCAGTGCGGTGTCGTCGTCGACGACAAGGACTCGTCCCTTCATAAACGACATCATCCCATTCTCGTAACAGTGACCGGGGCGCTGGTGAGAGAGGTCACTGGCCTGTGACGATAGTCGTATGGGGCCGTCACTGTCTGCCCATGCCCAGCGCCGCCGATGTCAGCACTGATGTCACCCTGGCACCACTTGGACGCAGCGGGACGATCACCGCTGCCGTCCCACTGCACCACACAGGCGTGCCCTGTTTCCCCGAGCCGAGATCACAAACCGGGCGTAAGCTCTGTGTAAGGGGATCAAATGCGCTACGGCGCGACCGGACGAGAGTCTGGGAGGACCCATGGCCGTAGAAATACCGCCTCTCATCAAACCTTCTCGGCTCAGGCGCCGAGGCGGACTGTGGGGCGAATGCCTGTCAGAGTTCCTGGGGACGTTCGTCCTCATCTCTTTCGGAGTCGGTGTGGTCGCCATGGCGGTCGCGGCCCTGCCGGGGTCCGGTCGCACATCGGGACCCACCACGTTCTTCCTGGGAGCCGGGGACTGGCTGCTGATCACCTGGGGCTGGGGATTGGCCGTCGTCATGGGGGTGTACGTAGCCGGAGGAGTCAGCGGCGCCCACCTCAACCCGGCCGTGACCCTGGCGTTCGCGGTGCGCCGCAAGTTCGCCTGGATCAAGGTCGTTCCGTTCTGGGTGTCGCAGCTGGCCGGTGCGTTCGCCGGCGCCGCGCTGGTCTATGCCGTCTACCACAACGCGATCGACACCTTCGACGACGCCGTGAAGGGCCCGAAGACCAACGGTCACACCCTCGCGTCGTTCTCCATCTTCGCCACCTTCCCCGCGCCGTACTTCCATGGCGGTATCTGGGGGCCCCTGATCGACCAAATCGTCGGCACCATGTTCCTGGTGCTGCTGATCGTGGCGATCGTCGACCTGCGCAACACCGCCGTCAAAGCCAACCTCGGCCCCTTGATCGTCGGATTCGCCGTGGCCGCGATCGGCATGTCGTACGGAGCGAACGCCGGCTACGCCATCAACCCGGCCCGCGACCTGGGCCCGCGCCTGTTCACCTGGGCCGCAGGCTGGCGGGATCTGGCGATGCCAGGCAACTTGTCCGGCGCATTCAGCAGCTACTTCTGGATTCCCATCGTCGGGCCGCTGATCGGCGGAGTGATCGGAGTCCTGGTCTACGACCTGTTCATCGGCGACGTCCTGCACATTCGTGCTCAGGAAGGCGTCCCGGCGGAGGTCGGCCGCACGAAGCCCGAGAAGGGCACGGACGAGGAATGAGCACGCCGGGCCATAGTCACCAGCGGCACGGACCGCTCCGCTGCTGACCGCCCGCAGGTGACCTTCGCGGGCCCTTTCCCCGCGGCATACCGTGGGGAAAGGGCCGCCCTCGTCACTCAGCCCGTCGCTGCCTGGCGTGACCTGCTGCACAGCTCGGCAAGCGCCTCGGTGGTCACGGGCGAAATGGCACCCTCTTCGGTGACGATCGCCGTCACCAACTCGGGCGGCGTCACATCGAACGCCGGGTTGTACGCCTGGGTCCCCAACGGGGCCACCGGAATTCCGCCGCCCGCTCCCGCCACCTGCACCTGGGGCGCCGTGACCTCCGTGACCTCGAAGCCGGGGCGCTGCTCGACCTCGATGGACGCCCCGTCCGGGGTGTCCGGATCCACCGTCGTCACCGGCGCCACCACGATGAACGGCACGTGGTGGTACCGCGCAAGCACCGCGAGGGGATAGCTCCCCACCTTGTTCGCCACCGAACCGTCGGCCGTGATGCGGTCCGCCCCGATCAGGACCGCGTCCACCTCACCGGCCGCGAACAGCGAGCCCGCCGCGTTGTCCGTGAGCAAGGTGTACGCCATGCCACTGCGAGCCGCCTCGTACGCCGTCAGACGAGCACCCTGCAGCAGCGGACGCGTTTCGTCGACCCACAGCCGCCGCAGCCGCCCCGCCCGGTGCGCCGCGAGCGCCACGGCGAACGCCGTCCCCTCGCCGCCCGACACCAGCGAACCGGTGTTGCAGTGCGTCAGGATCCGCTGGCCGCCACCGGGCACCAACTCGTCCAACAGTGCCAGCCCGTGCTGGGCCATCCGGGCACTGGCCTCGGCGTCCTCCCGGTGCAGCGCTCGCGCCGCCTCCAGCGTGGCCAGGGCGGCCTGCCCCGGATCGCCGCTCCTGGCGATCTCTGCCTGATAGGCGGACTGGGCCCTGCGCACACCGACGGAGAGGTTCACCGCGGTGGGCCGGGCACCCGCAAGAGCCGCCGCGGCCTCCTCCACCTCGAAGCCGCGCGCGGCGGCGAGCGCGACCCCGTAGGCCCCCGCGATGCCGAGCAACGGTGCCCCGCGCACGGCGAGCGAACGGATCGCCTCCACCAGCGCCGACGGGTCCGTACAGACCAGGTCGACCTCCTCGGTCGGCAGCCTTGTCTGGTCGAGAAGGACCACCACGGGCCCTTCGGGCGGCTCTTCCCAGCGGATCGCCTGTATCTCGGTCGGCTTCGTGTCCTCACCGGATTGCGCGTACTGATCAGCCATGCGATCAGTCTGCCCGTAATCCGGCGGACAATTGAAGGTGCGCAGCCCCTACCTCGGCCGGTACCCCCACGACCACCCCATGGCACGATGGCTGCCAACCTGCCGCCGCGACCGCGGACGGGCACCGTGAAGGAGCGACGATGAACGACACTCCGGGCTGGGCCTCGCCCGGATCCGCCCCGTCCGGCGGGCAGGAACCCGGCGCGTCCGGCCCTGCCGAGCCCGCCGACCGCCCCGGCTCCACCCCGCCCGCAGGCGAACCGGGCGCACATCAGCAGGGCCCCCAGCAGCAGGGCGCGGGCCAACAGCCCAGCGGCGCGAAGTGGTCCTCGGACCAGCCGCCCCCCAGCCAGTGGTCCGCCCCGACCGGCCCTCCGAGCCCCGGCCAGGCTCCCCCACCGCCCCCTCCCGGCCCGGCATGGGGCCCTCAGCCTCCCGCAGGCCCCGGCGCGGGCTACGGCGGCTACGGCGGCGGCTACGGCGCCCCCGGCCCCGCCGGCTACCCGGGCTGGGGCACCGGCTGGGGCGGCCCGCCCCCCGCGGCCAAGCCCGGCGTCATCCCGCTCCGCCCGCTCGGCGTGGGCGAGATCCTCGACGGAGCGGTGTCCACCATGCGCACCCACTGGCGCACGGTGCTGGGCATCTCGCTGACCGTCGCCGTCGTCACGCAGGTCCTCGTCGTACTGCTCCGCGGCCTGGTCCTCGACAACCGCGTCGACACCGAAGCCCTCAACGACCCCAGCGCCACCCTCAGCGAACTGACCAGCGCCATGGGCTCGGCCATGCTGAGCTCCGCCGTCCTCTTCGTGGTCACCCTCATCGGCACCATCACGGCGACCGCCCTGCTCACCACGGTCACCAGCCGCGCGGTGCTCGGCAAGTCGGTCACCATCGGCGAGGCCTGGCGCGATGCCCGCCCCCGCGTGCCGAAACTGTTCGGACTGATCTTCCTGCTGGTGCTCATCGCGCTCGGCGTCGGTCTCGCAGGAGCCGTGCCCGGCATCCTCGTGGGCATCGCCGGAAACGGTGACGCGGGCGCCGCGCTCGCCGTCCTCGGCACGCTCGGCACCACCGTCGTCGCACTCTGGCTGATGATCCGCTTCTCCCTCGCCTCGCCCGCGCTGATGCTCGAGAAGCAGGGCGTCCTGAAGTCGATGAGCCGCTCCGCGAAGCTGGTCCGCGGCTCCTGGTGGCGCATCTTCGGCATCGAGCTGCTCGCCATGATCATCGCCTACATCCTGGCGGCGATCATCGTCCTCCCCTTCACCTTCCTCGGCGCCGCCCTGAGCGACTCCGGCATCAACGGCTTCGTCACCACCGGCGGCACCGGCCTCGGCTGGACCTACCTCGTCATCAGCGGCATCGGCGCGGTGATCGGCTCCATGATCACCTTCCCGATCTCGGCGGGCGTCGCCGTGCTCCTCTACATCGACCAACGCATCCGACGCGAGGCCCTCGACCTCGACCTGGCCCGCGCCGCCGGTGTCCAGTCCCACGGCTCCACCACCCCCGGCACCACCCTGGGGAGTTGAAGGAGTGAGTCTGGCGGGGGGAGTTCTCACCACACTGCCGGCAGCACTGCCACGCGCCGCCGAAACGGCCGTACGGTCCCTGCTGCGCGCCGGCGACACAGCCGTGCTCACCTCGGCGGCCTCCGACGAGGAGCCGCCGCTGACGATCCCGCGTGACCCCGCGCGGGAGGCGGCCCGACGCGAGCTGTCCAAGCGCATGTACCACGAGAACGACCCCAGCCTGCTCCAACGCGCCCTCAACGCCTTCTGGGACTGGATCGACGGGCTGTTCAACGCCGCCGCGGGAGCGACACCCGGCGGAACGGTAGGCCTCGTCGTCATCGTCCTCGCCGTCCTCGCGGTCCTGGGCGCACTCTGGTGGCGCCTCGGCACCCCACGCCGCCAACCCACCTCTGCCCCCGCCCTGTTCGACGACCGCCCCCGCAGCGCCGCCGAACACCGCGCGGCCGCCGAGGCGCACGCCGCCCAGGGCCACTGGAACCAGGCCGTCCAGGAACGCATGCGAGCCGTCGTCCGCGCCCTCGAGGAACGCGCCCTCCTCGACATCCGCCCGGGCCGCACCGCCGACGAGGCAGCCGCCGAGGCCGGCCGCGCCCTGCCCGCCCACAAGGACCGACTGCGCGCCGCCGCCGAGGAGTTCGACGACGTCACATACGGCGGCCGCAGCGCGAGCGAGCCGGCGTACCACCGCATCGCCGAACTCGACCGCGACGTGGAGCGCACCCGGCCACAGCTCACCAGCAGCACCCCCAGCACGGCCCACAACGCCCGCCAGGGAGCCGCCGAATGACCACCGAGGCCACGCTCCCCTCCACCTCGGCCTCCCCCACCGCCCGTCAGGTGTGGACGCGCACCCGAGGCATCGCCCTGGCCCTCGTCCTCCTCCTCGCGGGGGCCATCGCGATCGCCGTGGTCCGCTCCGACACCCGACACGGCTCCCTCGACCCGCGCTCCGTCGACCCCTACGGCAGCCGCGCCGTCGCTGCACTCCTCTCCGAACGCGGCGTGGACACGCGCGTGGTCACCACGCTGGACGAGGCGCGCGCCGCGGTCGGCCCGGACACCACCCTTCTGGTGGCTGTCCCCGACCTGTTGACACACCGTCAACAAAGCCGACTGCACTCGTCCACGGCCAACTCCGGCGGTCGTACCGTCCTCGTCGCCGCCGGCAGCCCGTCCGTCGGAAGGCTCGCTCCCGGCGTCGTCGCGGACCCGGCCACCAGCCTCGACTCGACGCTCTCCCCCCACTGCGGCCTGCCTGCCGCCCAGCGCGCGGGCACCGCCGACACGGGCGGCGTCCGCTACACCACCACCCACCTCGACGCCGACAAGTGCTACCCCAGCGAGCGTCTCGCCACCCTGGTCCGCGTCCCGGACAAGACCGGGAACGGTGACACCGTCGCCCTCGGCGCGCCCGACATCCTCTTCAACGATCGCCTCGACGAACAGGGCAACGCCTCGCTCGCCCTCCAACTCCTCGGCTCCCGCCCCCATCTGGTCTGGTACCTCCCCTCACTCTCCGACACCTCGGCCACCGAACCCGACGACGAACGCGGCTTCTTCGACCTGCTCCCCTCCGGCTGGCTCTGGGGCACCCTGCAACTCTTCGTCGCCGCAGCCCTGGCCGCCCTCTGGCGGGCACGCCGACTCGGCCCCCTCGTACCCGAACAACTCCCCGTGGCGATCCGCGCCTCCGAAACCGTCGAAGGTCGCGCCCGCCTCTACCGCAAGGCCAACGCCCGCGACCGTGCGGCCGCCGCTCTTCGCTCCACCACCCGCACCCGCCTCGCCCCCCTCGTAGGCATCCCCGCCTCCCAGGCCCACACGCCCGAGGCCCTGCTCCCCGCCCTGTCCGCACACCTCCACGGCGACGGACAGTCCCTGCACTCCCTCCTCTTCGGCCCGCCACCCAGCGACGACGCGGCCCTGATCGCACTCACCGACCAACTCGACGCCCTCGAAAGAGAGGTACGCCGTCCATGATGGCCCCGACCACTGACAACGCCGGGCCCACCGGGGACCCCGGCAGCGCCCGCACCTCCCTGGAGGCACTGCGCGCCGAGATCGCCAAGGCCGTGGTCGGCCAGGACCCCGCCGTGACCGGCCTCGTCGTCGCCCTCCTCTGCCGCGGACACGTTCTCCTTGAAGGAGTCCCCGGAGTCGCCAAAACGTTGCTCGTCCGCGCGCTCGCGTCCGCACTGGAACTCGACACCAAGCGTGTCCAGTTCACCCCCGACCTGATGCCGAGCGACGTCACCGGCTCCCTGGTCTACGACACCCGCGTCGCCGAGTTCTCCTTCCAGCCCGGCCCGGTCTTCACCAACCTCCTCCTCGCCGACGAGATCAACCGCACGCCCCCGAAGACCCAGTCGTCCCTCCTGGAAGCCATGGAGGAACGCCAGGTCACGGTCGACGGGACCCCTCGCCCCCTCCCCGACCCGTTCCTCGTCGTCGCGACCCAGAACCCCGTGGAGTACGAGGGCACGTACCCCCTCCCGGAAGCCCAGCTGGACCGGTTCCTCCTCAAGCTCACGATCCCACTCCCCTCCCGCCAGGACGAGATCGACGTCCTCACCCGCCACGCCGCGGGCTTCAACCCACGCGACCTGCGCGCCGCCGGCGTACGCCCCGTGGCGGGCCAAGCCCAGCTGGAAGCCGCCCGCGCCGCAGTCGGCAAGACGACGGTCTCCCCCGAGATCACCGCCTACGTGGTCGACATCTGCCGCGCCACACGCGAGTCCCCGTCCCTCACCCTCGGTGTCTCCCCGCGCGGCGCCACCGCCCTCCTCGCCACGGCACGCGCGTGGGCCTGGCTGACAGGCCGTGACTACGTCATCCCCGACGACGTCAAAGCCCTCGCCCTGCCCACCCTCCGCCACCGCGTACAGCTGCGCGCGGAAGCCGAGATGGAAGGCGTGACCGCCGACTCCGTCATCAACGCGGTCCTCGCCCACGTCCCCGTCCCCCGCTGATGGCACTCACCGGACGCACCGCGCTCCTCGCGGCCCTCGGCTCACTCCCCGTCGGCATCTGGGAACCCAGCTGGACGGGCATCCTCGCGATCAACGCCCCCCTGGCCGTCGCCTGCGCCTGCGACTTCGCCCTCGCCGCGCCTGTACGACACCTCGGCCTGACCCGCTCCGGCGACACCTCCGTACGCCTGGGCGAATCCGCCGACGTCACCCTCACGGTCACCAACCCGAGCCGCCGCCCCCTGCGCGCCCAGCTCCGTGACGCCTGGCCCCCCAGCGCCTGGCAGCCCGGCACGGAGACGACAGCCTCCCGCCACGACCTGACGGTTCCCCCCGGAGAACGCCGCCGCGTCACCACACGTCTACGACCGACCCGCCGCGGGGACCGCCAGGCCGACCGCGTGACGATCCGCTCGTACGGCCCCCTCGGCCTCTTCACCCGCCAAGGCACCCACAAGGTCCCCTGGACGGTACGCGCCCTGCCCCCGTTCAACAGCCGCAAGCACCTGCCCTCGAAACTCGCCCGTCTGCGCGAACTCGACGGCCGCACCAGCGTGCTCACCCGCGGCGAGGGCACGGAATTCGACAGCCTGCGCGAGTACGTTCCCGGTGACGACACCCGCTCCATCGACTGGCGTGCCACAGCCCGCCAGTCCTCGGTCGCCGTACGCACCTGGCGCCCCGAAAGAGACCGCCACATCGTCCTGGTCCTCGACACCGGCCGCACCTCTGCGGGCCGCGTCGGCGACGCCCCACGCCTCGATGCCTCCATGGACGCGGCCCTCCTTCTCGCCGCGCTGGCGTCCCGCGCGGGTGACCGTGTCGACCTGCTCGCCTACGACCGCCGGGTACGAGCCCTCGTCCAGGGCCGAGCCGCCCGCGATGTCCTACCGTCCCTCGTCAACGCGATGGCCACACTCGAACCCGAACTGGTCGAAACGGACGCCCGAGGTCTCACGGCCACCGCCATCCGCACGGCACCCCGTCGCTCCCTGATCGTCCTCCTCACGACGCTCGACACAGCCCCGGTCGAGGAAGGACTGCTCCCGGTGCTTCCGCAGCTCACCCAGCGCCACACGGTGCTGGTGGCGTCGGTGGCAGACCCTCGCATCGCCCGCATGGCAACGGCACGCGGTGACGCGGAGGCCATCTACGAGGCCGCGGCCGCGGCCCAGTCCCAATCCGAACGCCACCGCACGGCCGAGCAGCTCCGTCGACACGGCGTCACGGTCGTGGACGCGACCCCGGAGGAACTGGCGCCGGCGCTGGCGGATGCGTATCTGGCACTCAAGGCGGCGGGTCGGCTGTGAAGGGGCCGTCCCGAAAGGGACGCGTAAACGCAGAAAACCCCCGCACCGTGAGGTGCGGGGGTTTTCCCAATAATTGTTCGGCGGCGTCCTACTCTCCCACAGGGTCCCCCCTGCAGTAC
>NZ_JBICUX010000022.1:0-133247 GCF_043198595.1 Streptomyces sp. NPDC048751 | reverse complement strand
GACACCGCCGAGCTTGCCGACGTCCTCGCCCATGACGAGAACCTTGGGGTCGGTCTCCAGGGCGCGGCGCAGCGACTCGTTGATCGCCTTGGCCAGAGCCAGCTTCTCGGGCATCTCACTTGATCCCTTCCGCGTCCGCGAACGAAGCCTGGTAGGCGGCGAACTGCGCACGCTCCTCGTCGACGAGCGCGTGCCCGTCGGCGTACACGTGCTCGAACATGGCCGTGGGCGCGGGGGCCTGCATCGAGCGGACCCGGTCGCGGAGGCGGGCGGCCAGGGCGTCGGACTCGCGGTCCACGTCGGCCAGGAAGTCCTCGTCCGCCCAACCCGACCGGCCCAGGTGGGTCTTGAGGCGGCTGATGGGGTCCTTGGCCGCCCACTCCCGCACCTCCTCGTCGTGGCGGTAGCGGGTGGGGTCGTCGGAGGTGGTGTGGGCGCCCATGCGGTACGTGTACGCCTCGATCAGGGTGGGTCCCTCACCGGCGCGGGCCCGCTCCAGGGCCCAGCGGGTCACGGCGAGGCAGGCCAGGACGTCGTTGCCGTCGACGCGGACGCCGGGGAAGCCGAAGCCCTGGGCGCGTTGGTAGAGCGGGACGCGGGTCTGGCGTTCGTTGGGTTCGGAGATGGCCCACTGGTTGTTCTGGCAGAAGAACACCAGGGGGGCGTTGTAGACGGCCGCGAAGTTGAAGGCCTCGCCGACGTCGCCCTGGCTGGTGGCGCCGTCGCCGAAGTACACCATCACCGCGGAGTCGCCGCCGTCCTGGGCCACGCCCATCGCGTAGCCCGTCGCGTGCAGCGTCTGGGAGCCGATGACCAGGGTGTAGAGGTGGAAGGCATGGTCGGCGGGGTCCCAGCCGCCGTTGTTCGCGCCGCGGAACATCGCGAGGAGGTGCAGGGGGTCGACGGAACGGCACAGGGCGACGCCGTGTTCGCGGTAGCTGGGGAAGACGTGGTCGCCGTCGGCGAGGGCGTGCGCGGAGCCGACCTGGGCGGCCTCCTGGCCGAGCAGGGAGGGCCACAGGCCCAGCTCGCCCTGGCGTTGCAGGGTGGTCGCCTCGGCGTCCACGCGGCGGGCTCTGACCATGTCGCGGTACAGGGCGCGGAGCTGTTCGGGGGGTACGGCGTCGACGTACTTGTCGAACTCGGCATTCTCGACGCGCTCGCCGACGGGCGTCAGCAACTGGACCAGGTCGGTTGTCATACGGCTTCTCCGGGGGCGGGGTGGGGTGGATTTCGCTCACCCGCGCTTGCGGGGTGCCGCTCTCTGTGGGACGGGCGCCGCCCCAGCGGTACGACTGCCCGCAGCTGGGCGGATCCGGTGGCCGCCCCAGCGGCACGGCGCCCGCAGCTGGGTGGGACGTGCCGCTGGGGAGGCTGGTGGGGCTACGACTTCCCGGGGGTTTCCTTCGGACGGCCCCCGAAGCCGAACAAACCGATGGCCAGGTTGACGGCCACCCAGATGAAGAGGACCAGGAAGCCGCGCTGGAGGGCGTCGGTGAGGGAGGCGCCGTCGGAGAGGCGGGAGGCGACCACGGTGGCGGTGACGGCGAGGCCGAGGGCGCCGCCGATCTCGCCGGCGGCGTTGAGGACGGCCGAGGTGGTGCCGGCGTCCTCTTCCGTGGCGTCGCGCGTGCCGACCACCGGGGTGGTCATCAGGCAGAGGACCAGGCCGACGCCCAGCAGGGCGGTCACCGGGAGCAGCAGGGACCAGTAGCCCGCGTCCGACGGGGCGTTGGACATCAGGACCAGGACGCCGGCCAGGAGGACCGTGCCGATGGCGTACGGGACTCGGGGGCCGTACTTGGCGATCAGGACCGGGACGGCTCCGGAGACGCCGAGCATGGCGAGGCTGGTCGGGATGTAGGCGAGGCCGACCTCCAGGGGGCTGTAGTGCAGCACCATCTGCATGTACTGCGGCAGCATGAAGAAGGAGGGCAGCATCAGGCCGGCCGAGACGAGCTGGGCGACCGTGCCGGTGGCGACGGACTTGCGGCGCAGGAGCGACAACGGCAGCAGCGGGGCCTTCGCGGTGCTCTCCACCCGTACGAACACGGCGAGCAGGACCACCGCGGCGGCCAGCGCGGTGAGGGCGGTGGTGTCGCCCCAGCCCTTCGTGCCGGCCTGGACGATGCCGAAGACCAGGGACAGCAGGCCGAGGGTGCCGGTCACACCGCCCGCCACGTCGGCCGCGGGACGGGGGCCGGTCGGGGCGCTGCGCGGGATGTAGACGAGGCAGGCGAACAGCAGCACGGCGCCGATCGGGACGTTGATCAGGAACGCCAGTCGCCAGTCGACGTCGGTGATGGCGCCGCCGAGGAGCGTGCCGAGGCTGGCGCCGACACCCATGACGGTGCCCCAGATGCCGAGCGCCTTGGCGCGCTGGTCGGGCTCGGGGTACGTGGTGACCAGGATGGACAGCGCGGCCGGGGACAGCGCGGCGGCGCCGATGCCCTGGAGGGCGCGGCCGCTCAGCAGCAGGCCGCTGCCGTCGGCGACGGTGCACAGCAGTGAGCCGGCCGTGAACAGCACGAGGCCGACGGCCAGGACGTTGCGGCGGGCGAACACGTCGGTGAGGCGGCCGCCGAGCAGCATCAGGCCGCCGAACAGCACCACGTAGATGTTCATGACCCACTGCAGGTTCGTGGCGCTCAGCCCGATGTCGGCCCGCAGTTGCGGGAGCATCACGTTGGCGATCGTCGCGTCGAGGACGCAGATCAGCTGGGCGGTGGCGACCAGGAAGAGGACCAGGCCGCGCTTCACGGTGGCCGGAACCGCCGGAGCGGTCGGCTGCTGGAGGGTGGGCGCCTTCGTCGGCGACTTCGCGGGCGCCGGTGCGGGCCCGGTGCGGGCCGTGTCGTGGGCGTCGATGCTCATGAGGGGTGCTCTCCTTTCTTCCTCAGGCGGCTTCGGCGACGCGGGCGTAGATGGCGGACAGGCTGCGGTCGGCGAGCAGCTTGCCCACGGGGACACGGCTGCCGGTCTCGCGCTCCACGGCGGCGACGAGGCGGATCATGTGCATCGAGTCCCAGCTGACGACGTGGTCGAAGTCGGCGTCGAGGTCGTCGATACCGAGCGGGAGGTCGAGTTCGTCGCGTACGAGGTGGATGAATTCCTCTTTGGTCATCGGGGTGACCCTTCCAGGGCGGAGTCGAGCTGGATGTGGGACGGCACGGCCGGAAGGTCCTCCAGGTCGTGCCGGAAGCGGAGTTCGTCGTCCGCGGTGTGCGTGGTGGCGAAGCCCAGGGAGGGCCAGAACTCCCGCACGTTCTTGTTCTTCTTGGTGGGCCGGTAGCTCGCGGTGACCTCCGCGGCACCGGTCGCCCGGGCGTGGGCGAGAAGGGCGGCGACGGCGGTCTGCTCGATGCCGCGGGCGAAGACCCGGCAGGACAGGAGCATGTTGTCGACCCGCAGCGTGTCGCCGTCGCGCTGCGCGAACACCGCGCCGACGACGCCGTTGTCGCCGAAGCGGTCGGCCGTGCGGATCACCAGGACGAGGTGGTCGTCGGCGGTGGTCCGCTCGGTGACGTCGGCGGCCTGGAGGCGCACCGTCGTCAGGTTGAACTGGTTGGTGCGCAGCGACAGTTGGGCGACCCGGTCGATGTCGCCGGGCGCGGCCTCGGTGAGGGTGACCCGGACGCCGAGGCGGGCGAGGTACTCCTCCTGGGAGCCGGCGCTCTCCAGCAGGTCGGCGCGCTCGGACTCGGTGCGGTAGAGGGCGGCGCGGGCGCGGTCCTCCGCGGTGAGGCGGGCGGTGTCGAACCAGCCGTCGGCGAGCAGCTTCTCGACGTGCAGGGCCGGTTCGTCGTCCAGGCGGACCACGGCGACCTGGGGCAGGCTGCCGGCGACGAGGCCGCACTCGAAGGGCGAGTCGTCGACGAAGACGAAGCTGTCGACGCCGAGGTTGAGTTTGCTCGCGATGTCCTGGAGGTTGGCGTCCTTGGGCTGCCAGTTGGCGTTGATGCGGGCGAAGTCGGCCTCCCGCAGCACCATGTCGGGGTGCTCGCGCACGACCTGGATCAGGTTGTCGTGGTCGTTCTTGCTGCTGACGGCGAGCAGGACGCCCTGCGAGCCGATCTGGCGGACCAGGCGCTGGAAGGTGCCGAACGCCTCGCCGCGGAAGGTGGTCGCGGCGGCGATGCCGTCCGGGCCGTCGTCGCCGAGGACGCCGTCCCACAGGGTGTTGTCCGCGTCGACGACCAGGACCTTCTTGGTGCGGCCGCGCAGCATCCTGGCCAGGTGGGCGACCTCGCGGGCGTAGCGGGCGAGCAGGTCGTCGCCGAGGGCGGCCTTCGCGTACGCGGCCATGCGCGGGTCGTTGAGGGGGGTCCCGGCGGCGACGAGCGGGTCGAGGTCCACGACGTGGACGCGCGGGTTGGCGAGCGCCAGGCGCAGCAGGCCGCTGTTGAAGTCGCGCCACGCCACACCGGCGTGGGCGCGCGACTCGTGGTCGACGAGCTGGTGGGTGACCGTGCGGGGCAGCGGCACCGTGTTCAGGACGAGGACGGCCGTGGAGTGCGCGGTGAACGTGCCGGCCAGCCGCTCCAGTTCGGCGAGCTTGCGCCGGGTGGCCTTCGCGAGGTCCTCGACCTGCCAGGGCGAGCCCAGTTCGTCGAGGAGCAGCTGCGGGTCGAGGACGCACAGGGTGAGGTCGACGTCGGCGGCGTACAGGGTGCTGTCGGTGTCGCGCAGGTCGCGCTGGTAGGCGTCGAAGTCGCTCAGCCGGGTCTCCACCAGCACGCCGTGCCGGCCGAACTCGGCGGCCAGCGGGGCGCCGAGGCCGCCCAGCGTGGAGTGGCCGGTGACGGCGACCACCGCGGTCTCGGTCCCCGGCCAGGCGTCGAGGACCTGCTCGCGGTCGATCTGGGCGAGGACGGATCCGGCACGCCTGAGGTCGGCGTCGGCGCCGGTGGACGCCAGTTCCGCGAGGAGCGGCGCGATCTCCGGGTACCGCTCGGCGAGTCGGCCGTCCTTGCGCAGGGCGCGCAGCGCCTGGAGTGGCGTCTGCTGGGTTTCCGGCGTGGCCGGGCTGGATACCGTGGTCAATGCTCTCTCCTCACGTACGCCGCGATCGGCTGGGCCACGGGCACTCGCGCCGCCCAAGGCCAGGCTGATCGACCGCACTTGAGCGCCACTCGCACGTCCCTGCACCCGCCGTTCGCCGGGGGCCACGTGGAGGCGCATGTGTTTTTCATGCTTCGGGGCGGTGGGGATTCATGGGCGGTCGATGATCCGTGCACTGCCGCTGGAGCCCTGGTCGGGCGAACCATGGAGGACATCAAGCGACCCGGTGATGAGTGGGGGAGGAGTCCGACATGGACGTCAAGATCCTGGGGTCCTTCGAGGCGACGGAGAACGGGGTCGCGCTGCTGCCGACCGCGGGAAAGCCGCGTCAGGTCCTGGCCCTGCTGGCCCTTCAGGCCGGTCAGGTGGTTCCCGTTTCCACGCTGATGGAGGAGTTGTGGGGCACGGAACCGCCCCGCAGCGCACAGACGACGCTGCAGACGTACATCCTGCAGCTGCGCAAGAGACTGGCCGCCGCGCTGCCCGAGGACGGGCCGCGCACCGCGAAGGACGTGCTCACGACCCGCTACGGCGGGTATCTGCTGGACATCACGCCCGAGGAGGTCGACGTGTACGCCTTCGAGCGGATGACGGCGGCCGGCCGGCGCGCGCTGGACCTCGGGGACCGGGAGACCGCGTCGCGGCTGCTGAGGTCGGCGCTGGCGGTGTGGCGCGGCCGGGCCCTGGTCGACGTGTACACCGGCATGCGGCTCAGTGTGGAGGTCACCCGGCTGGAGGAGAGCCGGCTGATGGCCGTCGAGTCCCGGGTCGACGCCGATCTGGCGCTGGGCCGGCACCACGCGCTGCTCAGCGAGCTCGCGGTGCTGACCGCCCGGCACCCCATGCACGAGAGCCTGTGCGCCCAGTACATGGTCGCGCTCTACCGCTCCGGGCAGCAGTGGCGGGCCCTGGAGGCCTTCACCGCGCTGCGCGAGTGCCTCGTCGAGGAGCTCGGGGTGACGCCGTCACCGCGGCTCCAGGAACTCCAGCGGGCGATCCTCGTCTCCGACCCCCAGCTCGACCGGTTCACGCCCCGCAGCGACCTCACCGTCTGAAACACCCTCAGCTCGAGCTCCCCCACGCACACCCCCATGCCGACGCGCAAGGAGTCCGTCATGCTCTCGTCCCTCAAGGCCCTCAACCTGCTGGTGATGTTCCTGCTGGAACTCGCCGTGTACGTAGCGGTCGCCCTGTGGGGGTTCACCGCCAGCGACAAGTGGCCGGTGAAGGTGCTCCTCGGCGTCGGCGCGCCGGTGGCGATGATCGCGGTGTGGGCGATGTTCGGCGCGCCC
This sequence comes from Streptomyces sp. NPDC048751, assembly GCF_043198595.1. NCBI lineage: Bacteria > Bacillati > Actinomycetota > Actinomycetes > Kitasatosporales > Streptomycetaceae > Streptomyces > Streptomyces sp. NPDC048751. The sequence goes on along the minus strand of NZ_JBICUX010000022.1, from coordinate 126,894 downwards.
CGTGCGCCCTACGCGGTGCACGGGGGCGGCCGGGTGGTGCTGGAGGCGCTGTGGTTCGGCGCCGGCGCCGCCGCCCTGGCCGCCTCCGGGAGGCAGGGCTGGGCGGCGACGTTCGTCGGTGTCTACCTGGTCAACGCGGCGCTGCGGTTCCTGTGGAACCAGTGACGCCGCCGCGCGGGACTCACCACTTGGGGGTGTCGAGGAACTCCAGAACCGCGACCGTCCACATGAAGCCCACGCCCACGCCCATGGTGACCAGCAGGTCGCCGGGCCTGGGCTCGCGGGCCTCGACGACGTGGTTGATGCCGATGAGCTGGTCGCCGGCGCCCATGTGGCCGAGGTCCTGGCCCCAGTCGTAGACGGTGGTGGCGCGGTCGACGCCGAGCAGGGAGTAGAAGGAGAACTCCGCGATCGTCTCGGCGATGTTCGCGTGGACGAAGAACCGGGCGTCCGACAGCTTCGCGTCGGCGTCGTCGAGCGCCTCCTGGAGGACTGAGGAGGCGTGCTTCGTCATCTGCTGGATGACCCGGTCGTAGGCGCCCTCCTCCTTCAGGAGGTAGTCCGTCTTGCGGGTGCGCAGGTCGACCGGCTTGCCGTCGAGGAACGGGCCGTCGGTCCAGCCCTCCGTGCCGCGGTAGATGGGCTCCAGGGAGGAGTCGGAGTAGCTCGCGGTGGAGCGCAGCCGGGCGAAGCCGCCCCGGTTGGACAGCACGATCGCGCCCGCGCCGTCGCCGTAGACCTGCTGGCTGTCGGTGCCCCAGCGGTCGAAGTACGGCAGCCGGAAGGCGTCGCCGGTGGTGACCAGGGCGGCCTGCGGGTCCTGGCGGGCGGCGAGGTGGGAGGCGGCGAGTTCGACGCCGGCGAGGCCGCCGTTGGAGCCCTGGCGGACCTCGATGGTCAGTCCGCTGCCGCCGACCGCCTCGTTCTGCACATAGTTGACGGGCGTCCAGAAGTCCTGCCCCTGGTGTCCGACGCAGGCGTGCAGCACCACGCCGTAGCGGTCGGCGGGCAGCCCGGCCCGTTCGACGGCCTGCTTGCCGGCGGCCGCGGCCATCACCGGGCCCGGCTCGTCGGCGCTCGCCACCCGCACCGCGCGGATGCCGTTGGCCTTGGCCTCCTCGGCGTCGTAGCGGCCCGCGGCCACGGCCTGGTCGGCCGTCTCCACCGTCTCGGGCAGGTAGGCCCCGAGACCGGCGACGTAGACGTTGTCCCAACGCATGGTGTGCTCCTGTTTCTACGCCACCTGGGGCGCGGTGTCGTGGCGGCAGCTGTCGATCTGCCGGACCAGCTGGTGGGTGAGGGCGGGGAAGAGGTCGTCCATGAAGTAGAAGTGGCCGCCGGGGAAGAACTTCTGGGCGAAGCGGGCGGTGGTCTCGCGCCGCCACAGGTGCATCGCCGACGGCGGCGCCCAGGGGTCCTGGGTGCCGCCGAACACGGTCAGCGGCGAGCTCAGCGGGGAACGGGCCGGGTCCGGGCGGTAGTTGTCGACGGCGGTCAGGTCGGCGCGCACGGTGCGCAGGAAGCGGTCCAGGAAGTCGGGGGCCTCCGCGACCCGTTCCGGCATCCCGCCCAGCTCGAAGAGGACCTTCAGCAGGGCGCAGTCGTCGCGTTCGCTGAGCGGGGTGACGTCGGGACGCCGGAAGTGCGGGGCGACGCGCCCCGACACCCCCGTCCACAGCGGGGCACAGCCCAGGCCCTCCAGGGAGCGGGCCGTCTCCAGGGCCACGATCGCGCCCATGCTGTGCCCGAACAGGGCGAGCGGGGTGTCGCCGGCCCAGGGCAGGACGTCCGCGACGGCGGTGGCGACGACGTCGGTCATGTCGTCGAGGGGCGCCTGCCCGGCGCGGCGGCCGCGTCCGGGCAGGTCGAGCAGCAGCAGGTCCCAGTCGTCGGGCAGGTGCCGGGCGAACGGGTGGTACACCGCCGCCGAGCCGCCCGCGTGGTGGAAGCCGATCAGGCGCAGCGCGGGCGAGTCGACGGGGCGCGGACGGTGGAAGGTCCGGGTGTGGCTGTTCATTTCTCCCATCCCATGGCGGCGGACACCTGGTCGCCCAGGTACGCGAGGAGGTCACCGACCGGCATCTCCACCGGGCAGTCGAGCGTGGGCAGTTCCACCCCGTAGCGCTGCTCGACGCTCTTGGTGAGCAGCATCGCGGTGAAGGAGTCGCCGCCGACCTCGCAGAACGGGGTGGCGGGCGGCAGCAGACCGTCGGCCTTGAGGACGGCGGCGAGTTCGGTGGCCAGGTAGGAGCTGATCTCCGCCGGATCGCGGGGCGCCTGCTGCGCCTGAACGGCCGGGAGCGGGATCTCGGCGGCGCCCCGGCTGCCCGGCTCGGGCTCGTCGGCCCAGAACCGCTTGCGCTGGAAGGGGTAGGTCGGCGCCTCGGTGAACCGGGCGCCGGGCGCGGCCAGTCGGTCCAGGCGCAGATCGGCCCCGCCGTGGTAGAGCGCGGCGAGCGCGGCGGCCAGCAGCCTCGGGGTGGCCTCCGGGTCGTCGGTGACCAGTGGCAGGGTCTCCCCGGCGGCCTTCAGGTACGCCGCCGGACCGTTGCCCGTCTCCCCGGCCGGGGCCGCCGACGTCCGTACGCCCAGTGCGGCCAGCACGCCGCCGAGGCGGCCCGCCGGAGCGGCCGAGCCCTGCGCGGCGGCGGCGAGCCGCGGGAAGCGGCGGGCCAGGACGGCGAGGGCGCCCTCCAGCACCTCGTCGGAACCGGATGCGCTCAGCGTGACCCGGTCGACGGCCGGGGCGCCCGTGCCGCGCCGCCGGCTGCCCAGGGCCGCCGCCAGCTCCCGGGCGTCGGTGCCGACCACGGCGAGCCGGTGCCCGAAGTGCACCCGCCCGGCCCGCAGGGTGTGCGCGAGCGCGGCGACCCCGGCCGTGTCCAGGCCGGCCAGCGCGGTGCGCACCCGCTCGGTCAGCTCGGCGAGCGCCTGCGGGTCCTTCGCGGACAGCGTCAGCAGCTCCGGGTGGCCCGCCTCGGGCGCCGCCTGCTTCCCGGTCTCTCCGGCGGGACCGGCGAGGACGACGTGCGCGTTGGTGCCGGACAGGCCGAAGGCGCTGATCCCGGCCACCCGCGCTCCGGCCGGCGCGGGCCACGGAGTCGCTCTGCGCGGTACGTCGATGGCGATCTGGTCCCACGGGATGAGGGAGTTGAGCCGCCCGTCGCCCCGCTGCACCGCCGCCGGCACGGACTCCTCGCCCAGGACGACGACCAGCTTCATCAGCCCCGCGATACCGGCCGCCGCCTCCAGGTGCCCGATACGGGCCTTCACACTGCCGAGTGCGACCGGCTCGGCCCGCTGCTGCCCCGCCCCGGTGCCGATCACCGCGTCCAGCGCGCCCACCTCGATGGGGTCGCCGAGTGCGGTGCCGGTGCCGTGCGCCTCGACGTAGCCGACGGCGGACGGCTCGGTGCCGGCGTCGGCGAGGGCGGCCCGTATGACCTCCTGCTGCGCGGGCCCGCTGGGCACGGTGAAGCCGGAGGACGCGCCGTCGTGGTTGACGGCGGTGCCGCGGATCACGGCGTGCACCGGGTGGCCCTGGGCGACCGCCTCGTCCAGCCGCATCAGCGCGACCACGCCGACACCCTCGCCGCGCCCGTACCCGTCGGCGTCCGCCAGGAAGGTGCGCGAACGGCCGCCCGGCGAGAGGGCCTCGCCCTGGCACAGCGCCACCATGAGGTCCGAGCCGAGGATCAGGTTGGCGCCGCCGGCCAGCGCGTACCGGCACTCGCCGCCGCGCAGCGCCCGCACCGCCTGGTGGATCGCCACCAGGGAGGACGAGCAGGCGGTGTCGACGCCCAGCGCCGGACCCGACAGGCCCAGCGCGTACGACACCCGGCCCGCCAGGAAGCAGTGGCCGCTGCCGGTGCTGTGGTACGGGTCGATGCGGCTGTAGTCGCCGTCGCTGACGAACCGCTGCCCGTACTCGGACGCCATCACGCCGATGAACACGCCCACCGGCAGCCGGTCCTGGCGGCGCGCCGCGATACCGGCCCGTTCCAGCGCCTCCCAGGACACCTCGAGCAGCAGCCGCTGCTGGGGGTCCATGATCTCGGCCTCGCGCTGCGAGATGCCGAAGAAGGAGGCGTCGAAGGAGGCGATGTCGTCGAGGAACCCGGCCCGGTCGACGTAGGAGTGACCGGCGGTGCCGCGCTCGGGGTGGTAGACGGCCCGCAGCGACGGGCGGTCCTCGGGGAGGGGGGACAGGGCTCGGAAGTCGGGGTCGTCGGCGTAGAGGAAGTCGCGGTAGGCGCGCGGGCTGTCGACCCCGCCGGGCAGCCGCATCGCCATGCCGACCACGGCGACGGGGGCGTGCGCGCGGGCCTCGGCCGCGGCGAGGCGCTCCTTGAGCCGGCGGGACAGCTTGAGCTGGTCCTCGATCACCCGCCGCAGATCTTCTGTGTTCACTGGAGTTTCGGGCATCTCACTGCTCCTGCGCTCGGTGGTCATCGCCTGCTCACTGGTCCTGGGCGAGGTCGTCGTCGACGGCCCGGAGCAGTTCGTCGAGGGAGAGGTCTTCGAGGGAGTCGAGGGAGTGGGGGGTGTGGGGGGAGTCGAGGGACGGTTCGGTGGCCGCGGCCACCGCCACGGGCGCCAGTGCGGGGGCGGTCGCCGGGGCCTGGGTGGCGGCCAGGAAGCCGCTCATCGCGAGGACGCTCGGGTGGTCGATGGCGACCGTGGCGGGCAGGTCCCGGCCCATCGCGTGGGCCAGGGCGGCCCGCAGGTCGATCGCCATGATCGAGTCGAGGCCGAGCTGCGAGAAGCCCTCCGCGTCACCGGAGCCGTCCTCGGGCAGCCCGTCGTGCGAGCCGAGCATCCTGGCGACCAGACCCCGTACGGCGTCCCGCAGCACATGCTCCGTGTCACCGGCGTCGCCCGTGTCGGCCGCCCGCAGCCGGTCGCGCAGCCAGCCCGCCGGCTCGCCCTCGGTACGCGGTCCGCCCGCCTTGCGCACCGGCTCCGCCAACGCGGCGACCAGCGCGGCCCGCGGATGTCCCGCGGTCTGCTCGGCGTAGCGTGCCGGGTCCAGGGCGACCACGACCAGCCGCTCCCGCTCGCCGTCGGCGGCCACCGCCAGCGGCATCGCCGCGTCGGCGTCGGTGAGGGAGCGGATGCCGAGCCGCTGCGCGGCCCGTTCGACGGCCGCGGCGGCGGCCATGCCGCCCTTGGCCTCCGGCACCCACGGACCCCAGTTGACGCTGGTCGCGGTCAGACCCCGGGCGCGCAGCGCCTCGGCCAGACCGTCCAGGTAGCCGTTGGCGGCCGCGTAGTTGGCCTGTCCGGCGGAGCCGAGCACGGCCGACACCGACGAGAACAGCACCACACCGGTCGGTTCGTGCTCCGCGATCGCGTCGGCGAGGACGTCGGCGCCGAGCGCCTTGGCGTGGAAGACCTTCTCGTACGACTCGTCGGTGAGCGACGGGAAGGCGCCGTCGGCGTTGACGCCGGCCAGGTGGTAGACGGTGCCGAGCGGCCCGTCGGCGGTCGCGGCGGCCACGGCCCGGGCCACGTCGGCCGGGTCGGTGACGTCACCGCGTACCAGCGACACCCGCACCCCGGACGCGGTGAGGGAGTCGATGACCTGCTGCTCCACGGTGCCGGGCGCGGACCGCGCCATCAGGGTCACGCGGTCACCGCCCCGGGCGGCGTGCGCGCCGGCCACGGCCAGGCCGAGCGCGCCGAGCCCGCCGGTGATCAGCGCGCCCCCGGCATGTCCGCGGGAGGCGGGCTGGGCCGGCACGTCGACCAGCCGGGCCACGCGGACACCGGTGTCGGTGTACGCCAGCCGGGTCTCCGTCGGCAGGGCACCGAGCAGTGCGGCCACGCCCTCGGCCACCCAGCCGGCGTCCAGCCGCAGCCGGGTCAGCCGCCGGTCGGCCTGCTCGGCCTCAAGGGAGGTCATGAGCCCGAACAGGGCCTCACGCAGGGGGGCTTGCGCCGCGTCCCCGTCGGCGAGGAGGACGTAGGGCAGGTCCTGCGGGAGTTCCCGGAGGGTGGCGGCGAGGGTGCGGGCCGCGTCCAGGGTGGTACGGGCGTCGATCTCGTCGTAGGCCAACCAGCGTGCGTCCACGACCAGTTCGGCGTGGTCCGGAAGTCCGTCGGTGTGCACCGTGTGGCCCGCCGCCGTCAGCGCCTGGGCGAGTTCGTTCGCCTCACCCAGCAGCGCGATGGACAGCGGGGCGGCGAGCGGGGCGGCCGCGTCGTCGGGCAGCGGGAGCCAGTCCACCGTGCGGACCAGGCCGTCGCCGCGCAGGCTGGCCTCCAGGACGGCGCGCGAGGCGTGCCGGATACGGAACTCGTCGGCGCGGAACACGCTGTGCTCGGCACCGGTGGCCGGGTCGACCGCGTACAGGTGCAGGTCGGCCGTCTCCACCCGCAGCCGGTCGTTGGCGAGCGGCTCGGCGCGCAGCACCCGCACCTGACCCCACAGCTCGCCCTCGGCCAACGGCCGCCCGTGGAAGGACAGTTCGTGCGCCGCGAACGGGATCGCCAGGGACGGCGCCTCGATCGCGCCGTCGTCGACGAGGAACACGGCGATGGACTGGAAGCAGGAGTCGATCAGGCCGGGGTACAGCTCGTAGTCGGCCGGGTCGTCGGGCAGTTCGGGCATCCGGTAGCGGACCAGGGCCTCCTCGCCGCGGATCCACACCTCGTCGATCCACTGGAAGGACGGGCCGAGGGTGTAGCCGAGGGCGCGGAAGTAGTCGTAGAACTCGGCGCGGGTCAGGTGCCGGTCGGCGGCGGCCATGAAGGCGGCGCGGTCGGCGGGGCGCGGCCGGTGCGTGTCCTCGACGGCCGGGGCCGAACAGCGGCCGCCGATGTGCTTCTGCCACACGCCGCGTTCGGCGTCGAGGAGGCTCTGCACGGACAGTTCCGCTTCGCCGTCGGTGCCCGGCCGGTCGACGGTGATCTGGACCTCGTACTCCTCGCCGTCCTTGATGACGAGGGCGCGCGGGCAGATCAGGTCGCGGATGAGGACGGGCGAGCCGTCGCCGCCGAGGGCCGACAGGACGGTGGCCAGGTGCGAGGCGGCCGGGGTGACGACCGTGCCGTAGAGGCGGTGGTCGGTCAGGTACGCCGGGAAGTCGGCGGTGCGCGGGAAGGCGAAGGCGCGCCCGGTCAGGGCCGGGGACCTCAGCTCGGCGCCCCAGTGGCGGCCGCGCGGTGCGGTGACCGTCGTCGGGGTGCCGGTCGCCCGGGTCCAGTACGTGGTGTCCGCGAAGGGGTAGCGAGGGGCGGCCGCTTTCTTCGCGGGGCGGCCGGTGATCGGGGTGAAGTCCAGGTCCTGGCCCTGCTCGTAGAGGTGCTTGGCGGCACCGAGCAGCTGGGCGCGGTCGGCGCCGCCGCGGCGCAGCGAGGGCACGCCCCCGCCGGCCGGGGTGAGTCCGGCGGCCCGTACCAGGTTGACCAGGGTCCGGTCGGGGCCGACCTCCAGCAGGACGTCGACGCCGAGGTCGGAGAGTGCCTGGGCGCCCTCGTGGAAGCGGACCGCCTGGCGGATGTGCCGGACGAAGTAGTCCGGCCCGTAGGTGTCCTCGTCGGCCTCGGCGCCGGTGACGTTGGCGATCACCGGGATGCGCGGTGGCTGGAAGGAGAGCGGGGCGATGGCGGCCCCGAACTCGTCGAGGACCGGGTCCATCAGCCGGGAGTGGAAGGCGTGCGAGACGGTGAGCGCCCGGGTGCGCACGCCCTGTTCCGTCAGCCGCTCGGCGAGCGCGTCGAGGCGGTTCTTCGTCCCGGCGACGACCACCGACTGCGGCCCGTTGACCGCGGCCACGTCGACGCCGGCCTCCTCGGCCCAGGCGGCCACGGTGTCCGGGTCGCCCGGGATCGACAGCATCCCGCCGGGCCGGGTGGACTGCATCAGGCGGGCCCGGTGCGCGATCAGCGCCAGGCCGTCCTCGAGGCTGAGCACCCCGGCGTGGACCGCGGCGGCGACCTCGCCGACGCTGTGCCCCATCACGGCGGTGGCGCGCACGCCCCAGGACTCCCACAGCGCGGCCAGGGCCAGCTCCAGCGCGACCAGGGCGGGCTGGGTGATACGGGTCTGGTTCACGGCGTCGGGGTCCTCGCCGTAGAAGACCAGGTTGAGCAGCGAGTCGCCGAGGTAGGGGGCGAGAATGCGGTCGCAGTCGTCGATGACCGCGCCGAACACCGGCTCCGTCTCGTACAGTTCGCGCCCCATGCCGAAGTACTGGGCGCCCTGCCCGGAGAACAGGAACGCCACCCGGGGGGTGCGTGTGGCCGCGTCGGCCGGTGCGCCCGCGGAGCGCAGGGCCGCGAGGAGCTGCTCGCGGTCGCCGCCCAGCACGGCCCGCCGTACGGGCAGGTGGGCGCGGCCGGTGGCGGCGGTCGCGGCGAGGCCGGGCAACTGCTCCTCGTCGGCGCTCTCCAGTGCCTGCTCCCAGGCGGCGGTCAGCCGTTCCAGGCCCGCCGGGTCGGACGCGGACAGCGGCAGCAGCAGCGGTCCCTCGCGGTCCGGGGCGGGGGCCGCCTCGGTCACGGGGGCCTCGCCGAGCACGATGTGGGCGTTGGTGCCGGAGAACCCGAAGCCGGAGACCCCGGCCAGGCGCGGCCGGTCGCCGGGCGTCCAGGGGACACGGCCGTCGACGACCCGGAGGTTCATGTCCCGCCACGGCACGTGCGGGTTGGGCGTCTCGTAGTGCAGCCCGGCCGGGATACGGCCGTGGCGCAGGGCCAGCACCGTCTTGAACACCGAGGCCATGCCCGAGGCCGACTCGCAGTGCCCGATGTTGCTCTTCACCGAGCCGACCAGCAGCGGCTCACCGGGGCGCCGGCCCGGGCCGAACACGTCCCAGGCGGCCTCCAGCTCGATCGGGTCGCCCAGCGAGGTGCCCGTGCCGTGCGCCTCCAGGTAGTCGATGTCGGCGCCCGTGACCCCGGCGTCGGCGAGCGCGTCGCCGATCACCCGGCGCTGGGCGGTGCCGTTCGGGGCGGTGAAGCCGGAGGAGGCGCCGTCCTGGTTGACCGCGCTGCCGTGCACGACCGCGAGGACCCGGTCCCCGTCGCGCACGGCGTCGCTCAGCCGGCGCAGCACCAGCACCCCGCAGCCCTCGGCGCGTACGAACCCGTTGGCGGAGGCGTCGAAGGTCTTGCAGCGCCCGTCCGGGGACAGCATGTGGGCGCGGGAGACGGCGACCGAGCAGGACGGCGCGGTGATCACGTTGACGCCGCCGACCAGCGCGCGGTCGCTCTCGCCCGAGCGCAGCGAGCGCACGGCCAGGTGCAGGGCGACCAGCGAGGACGAGCAGGCGGTGTCCACCGCGAGGGCGGGGCCGTGCAGGCCCAGGTAGTAGGCGATGCGTCCGGCGGCCGCGTTCAGGGCGGTGCCGGTCGGGAAGTAGGCGTCCAGGGCGTCGAGGCCGCCGCCCTCCATGACCCGGGCGTAGTCCGAGTTGGAGATGCCGACGAAGACCCCGGTGCGGCTGCCCGCCAGCGCGGAGGGGGCGCAGGACGCGTCCTCCAGGGCGTGCCAGGCGGCTTCCAGCAGCAGGCGCTGCTGCGGGTCGAGGCTCTCCGCCTCACGGGCCGGGATGTCGAAGAAAGCGGCGTCGAAACGGCGGATGTCGCTCAGGAAACCGCCCTGCGCGGGGGAGTTCAGTGCCTCGGCGTCCCACCGGTCGGCGGGCACCGGGCCCACTCCGTCGCGGCCCTCCTCCAGCAGCGACCAGAACTCCTCGACGGAGTCGGCGCCGGGGAAGCGGCCGGCCATGCCGACGATGGCGATGGGGTCGGCTTCCGGGGTGTTCTCAGGGGAGGCGGGCCGCTGGGTGGCGGTGGGCGCGGGGCGCGCGGCCGGGCGGCGGGCGGGAGCCGGCTTGGCCTTGGGCGCCGTACGACCCGACAGGCGGCCGGTGAGTTCGGTGGTCAGCCGCTCCAGGGTGGGGTGGCCGAAGATGTCGCCGATGCCGACGGCCAGGCCGAGCACCTCCGTCAGCCGGGCGGCCGCGTCGACCGCCATGATCGAGTCGAGGCCCAGGTCGAGGAAGCCGGTGCGCTCGGGCACGGCGGCGGGGTCGTCGTGGCCGAGGATCCCGGCGAGGACACCGCGGACGTGGGCGGCGACCAGGGCGGGGCGGCGGTGTTCGGGGGCGGCGAGGAGCTCGTCACGGGGAGTGGCACCCGCGTCCTCCGCCGTCGCCTCCGTCGCGGTCAGCAGGTCGAACAGCGGCCGGGGGCGTATGGCGTTGATGACCGAGGTGAACCGCTCGGCGTCCAGTTCACAGGCGACCAGGTGGGCGCCCCGCGGGCCCGCGGCCGTGAGGGCGGCGCTGCCTCGCGTCGCGGTGACCGGGTGCACGCCCATGCGGGCGAGCTGGGTGCGGGCCTCGGTGTCGGCCATGCCGTCCAGGTCCCACGGGCCGAACGCGATGCTGCTCGCGGGCCGTCCGGCCGCCGCCGCCAGCTCCGCCACGGCGTCCAGCGCGCCGTTGGCGGCCGCGTAGGCGCCGTAGCAGCTGGTGCCCCAGACGGCGGAGACGGAGGAGAGATGGACGGAGAAGTCCAGCGGCCAGTCGGCGGCGAGCAGTTGGAGCCAGTGGGCGCCGGTGAACTTGCCGTGCAGCGCGGTCGCGAACGCGTCGGTGTCGGCCTCGGCGAGCGGCAGCCGCTCGATGGCGCCGGCGGTGTGCACGATGCCGCGCACCGGGGGCAGCCCGTCGAGCACGCCGAGCGCGGCGGCCAGCGCGGGCCCGTCGCCGACGTCGGCGCTGACGTACGTCACCCGGTCGTTGTCGAGCAACTCGGCTGCCTCGGCGGTCAGTTCGTCCTGCGGGCGACGACCGAGGAGGACCAGGTGTCCGGCGCCCCGGGCGGTCAGGTCGCGGACCAGGACCCGGCCGATGGCGCCCAGGCCACCGGTCAGCAGATACGTTCCGTCGGAGCGGACCGGCAGCGGGCCTGACGGCTCCTCGGCGGCCGCGAGCCGTGCCGCGTACGTCTGTCCGTCCCGTACGGCGAGCAGGTCCTCGGCGTCCCCGGCCGCGACCGCGGCCAGCGCGGCCGCCGCGTCCTCGGGGCCCGGCTCGGCCGGGAGGTCCACGACTCCGCCCCACACCTGCGGGAACTCCAGCGCCAGCACCGGCGCGAGCCCGTGCAGCACACCGTGGTCACCCGAGACGATCACGTCCCCACCGGTGACCTGCCGGACCCCGGCCGTCACGAGGTGGACCCGCCCGGGCCCCTCGGGCAGCGCCCGCACGGCCCGCGTCGCGGCGGCGGCGAGTGCGGCCGCGTGCGCGGTGGGCGCGGTGGCGTCCAGGGCGGCGGGCAGCGGGGCGGCGGCGAGCGCGAGGACCAGGTCCCCGGGGTGCGCCGCCCGGGCGGCGACCCACTCGGCGTCGGTGACGGGGAGGGCGTCCAGCACTTCTACTGGGCGGGCGGCGGAGCGCGCGGCGTCCGCCAGGAGTGCTACGAGGGCGGGGTCGTCGCCCGCGACGAGCAGCGGGCGCGCGGGGTCGGCCTCGGGGGAGGGGGCCGGGGTGTGCGGGGCCCAGGTGAGGTGAAGGGTGGGCAGGGGGGTGTCGGCGGGGGGCGCCTGTGCCGAGACGGCGTCGGCGCCGGCCTCCTGCGCGGAGGTGGAGGAGGCACTGTCGGTGCCGGTCGCACCCGCCCCCTCTCCCACATGCGCCGGCGCATACCGCACCCGCTCCCACGGATACGCCGGCAAGTCGGCCACCGCGCGCGGCAGTTCCGCCGTCGTCGGGTCGGCCGGAGCGTCCGGGGCGCCCTGCGAGAGCCGTACCGTCTCCGGCGTACCGCCCTCCGCCAGCTCGCGCAGCGCACGCGTCGCGCTCTCCGGGTTCCCGGCGTCGACCACGGCCCGTACGTCGTGGCGGGCGCGACCGTGGGTCACCGTGTACGCGAAGGCGGCGTACTCCTCGCCGGGCAGTCCCTCCAGGCCGTCGGCCAGGCGGCCCGCCCAGGCGCGCAGCGCTCCCTCGCTCCGCGCCGACAGCTCGAAGCCGGGGACGGACGAAACAGCGTGCGGAGCGGCGAGCTCCGCCGCCGTCGGCGGGCCCAGCACCACGTGGGCGTTGGTGCCGCTCATGCCGAACGAGCTGACGCCCAGGCAGCTGCCCGGGCCGGTCTCCTCGGCGTCCCAGGTGACCGTCTCGCGGGGGATCTCGATGCCCGTACCGTCGAGGTCGATGCGGGGGTTCAGCGTGCGCAGGTGGACGACCGGCGGGATCGCGCGCCGCTTGACCGACAGCACACCGCGGATCAGGCCCGCGATGCCGGAGGCGGCCTCCAGGTGGCCCAGGCTGGTCTTCACGGAGCCGATGCGGAGGGGAGCGCCGCCCGCCGAGCGGTCCAGGGCCGTCACGATCGCCTCGACCTCGATCGGGTCGCCGAGGGCCGTGCCGGTGCCGTGGGCCTCGATGGCGCCGATGGCGTCGGGGGTGAGGCCCGCGTCGTCGAGGGCGGCACGGATGAGGGAGATCTGGGCGCGGACGTTGGGCGCGGTGAAGCCGGAGGAGCGGCCGTCCTGGTTGAGGGCGCTGCCGCGGATGACGGCGTGGATCCGGTCGCCGTCGCGCCGGGCGTCGGCGAGCCGCTTGAGGACGACGACACCGCAGCCCTCGCCGCGGGTGAAGCCGTTGGCGCGGGCGTCGAAGGTCTTGCACAGCCCGTCGGGGGCGAGGGAGTTGGTCTGCTGGATGAGGCGGGTGGAGCGCGGCGACAGGATGAGGTTGACGCCGCCCGCGAGGGCCACGTCGCACTCGTCGCGGCGCAGGGCCTGCCCGGCGAGGTGGACCGCGGTGAGGGAGGAGGAGCAGGCGGTGTCGACGGCGACCGCCGGGCCCATCAGGCCCATGGTGTAGGCGAGCCGGCCGGCGGCGAAGCAGTGGCCGTTGCCGGTGAGCCAGTAGGCGTCCTCCTGGCCCGCGGGCTGCCAGTCGCGGTAGTCCTGGCCGGTGACGCCCACGTAGAGCCCGGTGCGCCGGCCCGCCTCGGCGAGCGCGCGGGGCGGCAGGGCGGCGTCCTCCAGGGCCTCCCAGGCGACCTCCAGGAGCAGCCGGTGCTGCGGGTCGAGGCTGCGGGCCTCGCGGGGGCTGATGCCGAAGAAGGCGGCGTCGAAACCGAGGACGTCGTCGAGGTGGCCGCCGCGGTGCGGGAGCGACTCCCAGTCGGCGGCGAAGGGTTCCTTGCGGTGCGCGGGCATCGGGCGGACCAGGTCGCGACCCTCGGACAGGGCGGTCCAGTAGCCGTCGAGGTCGGCGATCCCGCCCGGCAGCCGCAGGCCGACGCCGACGACGGCCAGCGGGCCGCCGTGGCCGCCCGCCGAGCCGGCCTTCGCCTCCTCCAGCTCTGCGCGCAGCTTCTTGATCGTGTCCATCGCCCGGCTGAGCGGGGTGGCGGTGCTGCGCCCGGCGCCGGACTGCCGGCCGGCCGGAGTCTCATGGGTCGGTGTGCTGGTCACAAGAAGTCCCTCGCGATCGGCAGTGGTTGCTTCGTCTGAGCCGGGGAGAGCGAAACCGGGCGCCGCCCTGTTCGGCGGCGCCCGGCCCGGTGTCTCAGTCCCGCGGGGATCAGTTCCGTACGGGATCCTCGGGGCCGGTGAGGCGCCCGGTGAGCATTCCGGCGAGGGCCGCGGTACTGCCGTAGGTCCACAGGAGCGTGGGCGACAGCTTCATTCCGAACGCCGCCTCCAGCCGGTTGCGCAGCTCCAGGCTCATCAACGAGTCAAGCCCAAGGGACTTGAAGGGGGCTTCACGGTCGATCGAATCGGCCTCGAGCCGCAGCACCCGCCCGGCCAGCTCCCGGATCTTGCCCTCGACCAGCTCGGGACGCTCGGTGTCGCCCGCCTCCCGCAGCCGGCCCAGGAACTCCTCGCCGCCGCCCGAGCCGCTCCCGCCGTCCTTGGCGAGCTCGGCGACGACACCCCAGCTGGGCTGGGCCGCCGTCTCTGGGTAGGCGTCGAACCAGTGCCGGGCGTCCAGCGGGACGTACGACACCACACGGCCGGGGCCGTCCAGCAGATGGGCGAGGGCCTCCCAGGCCTCCGCCGCGGTGAACCCGGACATGCCGTGGTCGGCGAGGCGCTCACCGCGGATCGCCTCGTCGGCGGCGAGGCCGATGTCGGCGAACGGACCCCACTGGACGGCGAGTCCGGGCCGCCCGCGCCTGCGCCTGGCCTCGGCCAGCGCGTCCATGAACACGTTGCCCGCCGCGTACCCGGCCTGCCCGGGGTTGCCGACGAGCCCGGCGACGGAGGAGAACAGCACGAACGCGTCGAGCGGGTCCTCGGCCGTCAACTCGTCCAGGTTGCGGGCACCGTCGACCTTGGGCGTCAGCACCTTCGCCAGCTGGGCCTCCGTCAGATTGCCCACGGTGGCGTCGTCCAGCACACCGGCCGCGTGGAACACGCCCCGCAGCGGCGGCAGTTCGGCCCGTACGGTGTCCAGGGCCGCCGCCAGCTCCATACGGTCGGCGACGTCGACGGGGAGCGTGGTGACGTCGCACCCCCGGTGCCGCAACTCCTCGATGCGGCGCGCGGCCTCGGTGCTCGGCGCCGAACGGCCCAGCAGGACCAGGCTGCGGGCGCCGCGGTCGGCGAGGAACTCCGCGAGGGACAGGCCCAGGGCACCCAGGCCGCCGGTGAGGAGATAACTCGCGTCGGGACGCAGGCGGCCCTCGGGCAGCGGTTCCGGGGTGACGGAGGTGACCTCGGCCGGTCCGGTGAGCACCAGCTTGCCGGTGTGCTCGCCGCGCGCCATGGAGCGCAGCACCTCGGGTGCCTCGGCGAAGGGGTGCTCGGTGACCGGCAGCGGCGGCAGGGTGCCGTCCGTGACCCGCTGCCACACCGCGTCCAGGATCCGCGCGAAGCGGGCCGGGCGCCGGGTGATGAGCCCGGCCACGTCGACGGCGGCGAAACTGGTGCCCTTGGCGAAGGTGCGCAGGCTCACGGTGCGGGAGGCGTAGATGTCCCGCTTGCCGACCTCGACGAACCGGCCGTCCTCGGCCAGCACCGCCAGGCCCCGCTCGATCGCCGCGCCCGCCAGCGAGTTGAGGACCACGTCCACGCCCCGCCCGCCGGTGATCCGCTCGACCTCGTCGGCCCAGGACAGGTCACGGGAGTTCAGGACGTGCTCGATGCCCATCTCCCGCAGCCGGGCCCGCTTCTCCTCGGTGCCCGCGCTGGCGATGACATGGGCGCCCAGGGCGCGGGCCACGCCGATCGCGGCCAGACCGAGGCCGCCCGCGGCGGAGTGGACCAGTACCGTCTCGCCCGCCTCCAGGCGTGCCGTGTCCGCCAGGGCGTACCAGGCGGTCGCGGTGACCAGCGGCAGGGCGGCGCCCTGGGCGGCCGTCAGGTCCTCCGGGAGCGGCTTGACGTGTTCGGCGCGGGCGGTCAGGTGTGAGGCGAGCGCCCCGAACCCGCAGGCCACGACCCGGTCGCCGACCGTGACCCCGGTGACGCCCGGGCCGACGGCGGTCACGGTGCCCGCGCACTCGCCGCCGAGCAGTCCGGCACCGGCCGACTGGTCGGGGTAGGTGCCCATGGCCTTCATGACGTCGATGAAGTTGATCGCGGTGGCCTCGACCGCCACCTCGACCTCTCCGGCGGCCGGCGCCCGGCGTCCCAGCGGACGGAACGCCAGCCCCTCCCACAGCCCCGACCCGTCGGGCCGCAACCGGAACGGCTGCGCGGGACCGGCCCAGGGCACCGACGCGGTGACCGCTTCCTCCTCCTCGCCCCGCACCACCCGGCCCACATGGCGCCCGGCGCCGCGCAGCACGGTCTGGTCCTCGGGGTCGGCGGACAGCAGCAGCCGCGCCAGCGGACCGGCCCAGTCGTCGGCCCCGGTGCGCACGTCGACGAGGGACGCCGCGAGTTCCGGGTGCTCACGGCGCAGCACCCGCCCGAAGCCCCAGTACAGCGCGGCCCCCGGGTCGGGCGTCTCGTCGGCGGCCACGCTCTGGGCGCCGTCGGTGACGACCACCGTGCGCGGCGGCACCGGCAGCGCGGTGGCCGCCCGGACCGCCTCGGCCAGCGTGAGCAGCCCGGCCCGCTGGGCGTCGAGCCCGCGCCCGGCGCCCGGCGCCAGGAACACCAGGGCGTCCGGGTCCGCCACCTCGCGCAGCCGGTCGGCGGCGGTCAGCAGCGTGACCGAGGCGCCCTCGGCGGTGAGCGCGGCGGCCAGGGCACCGCCCGTGCCGGCGCCGTCGTACACGACCCAGTGCCCCGTGGCGCCGGAGGTCGCGGTGACCTCGTCGGCGGCCCGGAACTCGAAGCGGTGCAGGCGCGCCGGGTCCACCGTGGCCTCGTCGGCGGTGTCGATGGCCTGGAAGGCGAGGCCCGCCATGCGCAGCACGGGGCGGCCCTCGTCGTCGTGGCAGACCAGGTCGAAGGTGCCGTCGCCGGTGCGGTGGGCGTGCGCGGTCACGGCCGTCACGGACGCGTCCCGGCCCACGGCGTAGTCGACCCGTGCCACGGCGGTCGGCACGACCGTGGTGCCGCCCGGCACCAGGGCGAGGGTGACCTGGAGCGCCGCGTCCCACAGCGCGGGGTGCAGCTCGCCGGGGCGCACCCCGGCCAGGCAGGAGTCGGGCAGCCGTACGGTGCCGACGGCCTGGTCCTCGCCGACGTGCAGGGCGGTCACGCCCCGGAAGGCGGGCCCGTAGTTGAGGCCGCGGGCGGCGCAGTCGGCGTAGAACGACTCGGGGTCGACCTCCCGCGCGCCCTCCGGCAGACCGGACGGCCCCGGTATCTCCACGGCGCCCGAGCCCACCCGGGCGGTCGCGTGCCGGGTCCAGCCGTCCGCGCCCGTCGGCAGCGACGACAGCGTGAAGCCCGCCGAGTCGGTGCCGTCCTCGCGCCACACCGCACCCAGCCGGACCGGCTCGTCGGTGAGAGTGAGGTCGCTGCGGAACCGTACGGCGTGCAGCGCGGCCGGGTTCTCGCCGGTGCGGGCACGGGCGGCGGCGACCGCCAGCGCGAGCATCGCGGCACCGGGCAGTACGACGGCGTCGTACACCTGGTGGTCGCGCAGCCACGGCAGGTCGGCCAGGGACAGCTCGGTGCGGCCCTCGTGGACGTCCTGCTCGGTGGTGGCGGGGGTGAACTGGAAGCCGAGTCCGCTCGGGCCGCCGCTGCGCCGCCCGCCCTCCGGCAGCCAGAAGCGGGAGCGCTGCCAGGGGTACGACGGCACGCTCGCACCCGGCCGGGCGGGCAGCGCGGCGAACGGGGCCAGGCCCTCGGTGTAGGCGCGGGCCAGGGCGCGGGTGAAGTCGGTGAGGGCGCCCTCCTCACGGCGCAGGCTGGTCAGCACGGCCACGGGGGTCTCCCGGGTCGCGGCCAGCTGCTCCACGGCCGGGCTCAGCACCGGGTGCGGGCTGATCTCGACGACGTGGGTGACACCGGCGTCCAGGAGCTTGGTCATGGCGTCGGCGAACATCACCGGGCGGCGCAGGTTGGCGGCCCAGTAGGCGGGGTCGAGCTCCTCGCCGCCGACCTCCCGGCCGACGACCGTGGACATCAGCGGGACCGCGCCCGCGCGCGGCCGGATCGGCGCCAGCACCTCGACGAGCTCGTCCGTCAGCTCGTCCATGTGGTGGCAGTGGGAGGCGTAGTCGACGTTGACCAGACGGCAGAACGTGCCGTCCGCCTCCAGCAGTTCGCGCAGCATCAGCACCGCGTCGGTGTCGCCGGACAGCACGCAGGAGGACGGGCCGTTGTTGACGGCGAGGGAGACGCTGTCCTCGAAGCCGTCCAGCGCCTTGCGCGCCTCCTCCACGCCGAGATCGACGGCGAGCATCCGGCCGCGACCGGCGGTGCGCCTGGCGAGCGCGCTGCGCAGGGCGATGATCCGCGCCCCGTCCTCGTACGACAGGTGCCCCGCGATGGTCGCCGCGGTCACCTCGCCCTGGCTGTGCCCGACCACCACGTCCGGTTCGACGCCCGCGGCCCGCCACAGCTCGGCGATGCCGATGGACATCGCCCACAGGGTGGGCTGGATGATCTCGACGTGCTCCAGCCACTCCTCGCCCGCAGTCCCGGAGAGGATGCCCTCCAGGTCCCACGCGAAGTGTGGCCGGAGCGCCTGCGCGCAGCGCCCGACGACCTGCGCGAACAGCGGTGACTCGGCGTACAGCCGGCGTCCCATGCCGGCCCACTGCGAGCCCTGCCCGGGCAGCACGAACGCGACCCGGCCGCGCTCCTTGGCCCGGCCGGTGACCACGCCGGGGATCTCGGCGGCGGGGTCCTGGGTGAACTGCTCCAGCCGTTCCCGCAGTTCGGCCACGTCACCGGCGGTGACGGCGGCCCGCGCCGGGAAGTGGTCGCGCTCGTTGCCGAGGGTTCCGGCCAGGCGTACGACGCCGTCGGCGTCCTCGGGCAGGTCGGCCAGCACGTCCTCGGCGCGGCGGCGCAGCGCGGCGTCGTTGTGCGCGGTCAGCGGCAGCAGCAGGGCGCCGGGCGGGGTGACCGCGGGCGGCTCGTGCGGCGGCGGGGTGCGCAGCACGACGTGGGCGTTGGTGCCGCCCCAGCCGAAGGAGTTGACGCCCGCGTAGACGGTGCCGTCGGCGGGCAGGTCGACCGGCTCCGTCGCGACCTTCAGGTTGTGCTCGCCGAACGGGATCCTCGGGTTGAGCTCCTCGGCGTGCAGGCTGCGCGGGATGTGCCGCTCGCGCAGCGCCAGCACCGTCTTGACCAGCCCGGCGAGCCCGGCCGCCGCCTCCAGGTGACCGATGTTGGACTTCGCGGAGCCGATCAGCAGCGGCCCCGACCCGGCGGGGCGGGTCCGGCCCAGGGCGCTTCCCAGGGCCTCGGTCTCGATGGGGTCGCCGCGCAGGGTGCCGGTGCCGTGCGCCTCGACGTAGGCGAGCTTGTCGAGGGGGACGCCGGCGCGGTCGTAGACCTGGCGCAGGAGTTCGGACTGCGCGTCGATGTTGGGGGAGACCAGGCTGTGCCCGCCGCCGTCGTTGTTGACGGCGCTGTCGACGATGACGCCGTGGATGCGGTCGCCGTCGGCGATCGCCCGGTCCAGGCGCTTGAGCCAGACGCCGACCGCGCCCTCGCCGCGCACGAACCCGTTGGCCTGCGCCGAGAACGCCCGGCAGTGCCCGTCGGGGGACAGCCCGCCGAAGTGGGTCAGCCCGATGGAGTTGTCGGGGGCGAGGATCAGGTTCACCCCGCCGACGAACGCGCCCTCGATGTCCCCGGAGCGCAGCGCGCCCGCCGCCAGGTCGAGGGCGACCAGACCGGAGGAGCAGCCGGTCTCCACGACCAGGCTGGGGCCACGCAGGCCGAGGAAGTAGGAGATGCGGGCCGCGATGATGTCCAGCGCGTTGCCGACCGCCGTGTGCTGGGTGGTCGGGACCCCGCGCTCCTTGCGGGTGGACTGGTAGTCGTGCCACAGCGCGCCGACGTACACGCCGGTACGGCTGCCGCGCACGGCGTCGGACCGGATGCCGGCGTGCTCCAGGGTGAGCCAGCCGATCTCCAGCATCAGCCGCTGCTGCGGGTCCAGGTCCTCGGCCTCGCGGGGCGAGATGCCGAAGAAGCCCGGATCGAACTGGTCGACGTCGTCCAGGAGGGCCGCCACGCCGGGGATCTTCTTCACCGGGTCGAGCTGCGCGGAGGTGTCCCAGCGCTCCGGCGGCACGGGCCGTACGGCCTCCTCGCCCGCGGTCAGCAGCCGCCAGTACGCGTCGACGCTCGGCGCGCCCGGGAAGCGGCCCGCCATACCGACCACGGCGATCGCCGGCCGCCCCTCCTCGGCCGTCACGTCCTGCTCATTCATGCGCGCTCACCTCGTACGGGCTCGGGTCGGCGGCGTCCACGGCGCGCGGCCCGCCGGTGCGGGCGAGGGCCAGGTCGACGTCGTCGATGGCGTGCTGGGCGTTGATGACCTTGTTGAACACCCGGTACTTGCCGGGGAAGGCGTTGAGCAGCCGGAACTTCAGCCGGCGCAGCTTCACCCCGCGCGGGTCACCGACCGCGAGGTTGGCCTCCTGCATCCGCTGGAAACCGGTGACGTGCAGCTTGTGCGCACGCCGGGTGGCCACGAAGTCGTCGAACTCCGCCTTGGTGAGGACCCGTTCCGGACCGCCCCGGCCGAGCGCCGCCGCGAGGACCGGCACCAGCGTGATCGAGTCCTGCATGGCGAGGTTGACGCCCTGCCCGAGGATCGGCGTCGCGGTGTGCGAGGCGTCCCCGATGAGCAGCAGGCCGTCGCGCGCCCACTGCTCCATCTCCGCGGTGAAGATCTCCAGGAAGCCGGTGTCGTCCCAGGAGCGCAGGTGCTCGTCGACGAGCGGCGCGAGCTGCGGGGAGATCGCCATGATGCCCCGCTTGAACGACTCGAACCCGGCCGCGCGCAGCTCACCCAGACCCCGCTTGGGCAGGTTGTGCCCGATGCGCAGGGTGTCCGGGAACGTCGGCAGGATCACCAGGTGCTTGTCCCGCTCGATGACGAGCTGCGCGGCGCTGCCCCACTCCGGCGGCCTGGGCAGCTTGAACGACAGGAAGTCACGGGCCATCGGCTGGATGTCGGCGGCCAGACCGGACGCCTTGCGCACCTTGGAGAAACGCCCGTCGGCGCCGATGACGATCCGCGCCCGCACCGAGACGCGCTCCCCGCGACCGCGGCTCAGCACGGCACCCCGGACGACACCGTCCTCCTCGATGAGCGAGGAGAAGGCCCAGCCCGACAGGTAGACGTAGCCCTGGAGTTCCTCGGCGGCGCGGTTGAAGATGCGGATCAGGGACGGCTGCGGGATGTCGATCGGCAGCGGCTGGCCCGCGAACCTGCGGTAGTCGACGTGCAGGACCTCGCGCTGCTCGGCGATCGTGGTGACCGACGTGGTCTCCAGGAAGCCGTGCGCGCGCAGCGCCGGGCCGAAGCCGAGCCGGTTCAGCGACGTCACGGAGGGCGCGGCGATCGTCTCGCCGCGGAAGCTGCGCTCCAGGTTGGTCTGCTTCTCCACCAGCACGCTGCGGATGCCGCGCCGGGCCAGCAGCGTGGCCAGCAGGGAGCCGGCCGGGCCGCCGCCGACGATCAGGACCTCGGTCTCGGCCGGCGCGCTGTCGGCCGGGGTGGGGTTGGTGTGGTCGGTCATGCCGGCTCCCAGTTCTCCAGCCGGTTCTTGACGCCGGCGAGGATTTCGGCGGCCATCGCGCCGTCGATGACGCGGTGGTCGAAGACGAGCGAGAGGGTGAACACGGGCGCGACGACGACTTCGCCCGCCCGCACCCGGGGGGCGTCGGCGATGTTGCCGACGCCGAAACCGAGCGTTCCGGAGATCAACGGCAGGATCGCGCCGACCGGTTCGTGACCGATCGACGTGACCGCGAAGGTGCCCTGGAGCAGCGCCCGCCGCGCCGGATCACGCGTCATCACGCGGTACAGCAGCCGGAACACCGGCAGCGGCAGCCGCTGGAGCTTCCGCACCTTGGCGAACGGCCCGTCCGGGTCCTCCATCCGGGCCTTCTTGTAGACGTCGATGACGCTCTGCACGCCGTCCACGTCCTTGTCCTGGACGTCCGGCACGGTCCCGGAGGCCACACAGCGCTGTCCGTCGACGGTCTTGTCGAACAGCACCTTCGCGTGCACGGACGGCTGCACGCTCAGCCGGGGCGCGCGGCCGCCCCGGAACACCGCACGGGCCTCCGGGTACTTCTCCAGGACGTCGGCGGCCGCCTTCACCACGTAACTCACGTAGGAGGCGGGCCGCTCGGCGGCGGCGCGCACGGCGCGCAGCGCGCTCGCGTCGACCTCCGCCAGCAGGTACACGTGCGCGGTGCGCCGGGCCTCCTCCAGGAAGATGTACGTCCCCCGTCGCGCCGCCGGCAACGGGGTCGTCACCGGTGCGCTCACGACGACCCCCCGCCCGCGGTGTCGGCGACGAGGGCGCCGAGATCGCCCACCGACCCGGCGGCGGCGAACCGCTCGTAGTCGACGGGGGAGCCCAGCTCGCGCTCCAGGAACACCAGGACACGCAGCGCGTTGACCGAGTCCCAGCCCTCGATCGCGGACAGCGGGGTGTCCGCGCCGAGGGCGTCCTCGTCGGCGTCCAACAGCTGGCCGAGGGCCTCGACGACGGTCTGCTCGGCCGCGTCCAGGGCGGATGCTGTTCCCTCAGGGGGCATGGAAGGCTCCTTCGCCGGGGCCGACGCGCACCCATCCGGGCAGCTCGGCGAGTTGAGTGAGGTCGTGCCGGAAGTCGCCGTCCGGGCCTTGTCCGCCGGCGAATCCGAGGGAGGGGTAGAAGTCCGCGAACCGGCCGTTCTTGGCCGTCGGCACATGGCGGCCGCGCACGGCCGGGGCGCCCGCGTCCCGCGCGGCCCGCAGGACGAGCCCGACGATCGCGTCCTCCACGGAGCGCGAGAACACCCGGCACGACAGCACGAAGTTCTCGATCAGCCAGGCCCCGTCCGGCTCCCGGACCAGCGCCAGAGCACCGGCCAGCCCGTTGTCGCCGAACGCGTCGGTGACCCGGACCCCGAAGAAGGCGGCCGTGCCCTCGTCGACGCGCCGGGCCAGCTCGTCGGCGCCGTAGCGGACGCCGGTCAGGTTGAACTGGTTGGTCTTGCCGAAGAGCTGCGCGATCCGGGCACCGTTGAGCGGGCCGTACTCCTCGACCGTGATCTCGGTGCCCAGCTCGCGCAGATAGTCCTCGACGTCGGTCACGGTCTCCCGCAGCCGCTCGCGCTCGGCGCGCGCCCGGTACATCTCCCCGCGCGTGCGGTCCTCGTCCGTCAGCCGCAGCTGGTTGAAGAAGCCCGCCGAGGCGACCGCGGAGGCGTATCCGGCCGGGTCGGCCGGCAGGTCGACGACGGTCACCTCGGGCCGCTGCCGCGCCATCAGGCCCCGCTCGGCCGGGTTGTCGTCGACGAACACCATCGCGTCCGTGCCGATGTTCAGCTCGGCCGCCATGCTCGCCGCGTTGCCCGGCTTGGGGTCCCAGTTGGCGCGGAACGCGGTGAAGTCCCCGGTGCGCAGCAGCATCTCGGGGTGCGTGTCGATCGCCTCGCGGGCCACCGCCTCGTCGTTCTTGGAGCAGACGGTGAGCAGCACGCCCTGCCGGGACAGGTCCTTGGCCAGGCTCTGCAGCTCGCGGTGGGCCGAGCCGGGGAAGGCGCCGCCGATCTTCAGGGCGCCCACGCCGTCGTCGCCGACGACCCCGCCCCACAGGGTGTGGTCCAGGTCCAGGACCAGGCACTTCTTCGCGCGCCCCAGCCGGGCGAGGACCACACGGGCGACCTCGCGGGCGTAGGCGTCCAGGAACTCCTGGCCGTACGCGTGCGCGGCGATGTGCCGCATCCGGTCGGTGGCCGCCCACCGCGCGCCACCCCGCTCGGCCACGGCGTCCACCGACAGCACCACGGTGTTCGGCCGCTCGGCGAGGTCCAGCACGGCCGCGTTCATCCGCTGCCAGGCCGCCTCCACCCGCGCCCTCGTGGCGTAGTCGACCCACCGGTCACGCCGAGCGGCGCCGAGCGGCACCGTGTTCAGCACCGCGAGGGTGCCCACATGGCGGTCGTACGCGTCGAGCCAGGCGGCGAGTTCGGCCGGGAACGCGGCACAGCGCGCCACCACCTCGTCGGCGTCCAGCGGGTCGGTGACCTTCTCGAAGACGGCGCTGTCGTCCAGCAGACAGGCGGTGACGGCCGGCCCGTGCTCCCGCAGCGTGGGCGCGCCGGTGAGGATCTCGAACCGCCACTGGTTGAACCCGGTCGTCGCCGTGTCCGGCTGCACCCCCTCGGCCAGCAGCGCCGTGGTCAGCAGCGGCGGTACGGGATCGGCGGTCGCGGACGCGAGCAGGGCCAGCGGTACGGGAGTGAAGGCGCCGGACGCGGCCAGCGCGGTCCGGGCGGCGCGGGCGCCGAGCAGCGCGCCGGCCGCCTCGCGGTCCACGGGGTCGCCGAGCGCGCCGAGCACCGTACGCACCCGGTCGGCGGCCCCGCAGAGCTCCCCGGAGCGCTTCAGGGCCCGCAGCTCCGCCAGGTCTCCGGCGGCGGGGCGGGCGGGTGCGGTGGTCATCGCGTCGCTCCGCCCTGGTGGCGCAGCGCCAGGCCGGACAGGATCCACTTGGACGACTCGACGTTGGCCACCAGCATCCGGCCGCCGACGCCCAGGCCCGAACGGATGCGCTTCATCGCCCGGTTGAGCTGCACGAAGGGCACCGCGTTGCCGTTGTTGCCGGTGTCCGCGACACAGTTGACGGCCTGCTCGGGGCGCACCCCGAGGCGCTTGCGGATGCCGTCGGTCATCACGCCGTTGAGCTGCGGCAGCAGCACGTGCTCGACCTCGTCCAGACGCCAGCCGGTCTCCGCGGCCAGCTCCTTGAAGATGGTCTCGGCGTGCTCCGGCACATGGTGCTCGATGGCCTTGTAGTCCTCCTCGCCCCACGGCTCGCGCACCGGCCCGTCGGGGCCCTCGGTCACCGTGGAGCCCTCGGTGCCGAACCAGCGGGCGATCTGCGCGGGCTTGCGGCCCATGCCGGTGGTGCGCAGGAAGAGGTGCTCGACCAGCAGCCCGGGTCCGTCCGGGTCGGCCTCCACGACGACCGCGCCGGCGCCGTCGCCGAACAGCGCGAAGTTGATCAGCTCGGCCGGCGACATGTTCGCGATCTCGCCGCTGGACGGGAACAGCTTCAGGCAGGTGTCGGCGCCGATGACCAGCCCGCGCCGCAGCCCGGACGCCAGCAGCGCGCGGGCCGTGTACAGGCCGGTGAGCGCGCCCGCGCAGCCCGACATCAGCTGGAAGGTGGGCACGTCGTTGAGGCCGATGCGGTCGGCGACCAGGTTGACCGTGGCCGGCATCAGGTGGTCGGGGGAGGCGGTGGTCAGGACCAGGAAGTCCAGGGACGCCACGTCGGCCCCGGCGTCCGCGAGCGCGCCGGTGGCCGCGGCGACGGCCAGGTCGGAGGTGCTCTTCGGCACCGAGGGCGGGGAGTCCGTCCGGCAGAAGTACCGGGTGCGGTTGCCCGTCATCATGTCGAGCCACTTCTCGTGCAGTCCGAAGCGCTCGGCCATGTCGCGGTTGGTGACCGGCTCGCCCGGGAGCACCTCGCTGAATCCGCTGAGCCTCATGCCGCCACCTCCGCGAGGGCGCTGTTGACCAGGTCGAGCAGGGCCCGCGGGGTGTCCGCGGCGGCGATGCGCTCGCGGTCCAGCTCCACGCCGTACTCGCGCTGGATCCGGCCGGTGGTCTGGAGCAGCATCAGCGAGTCGCAGTCCAGGTCCTCGAAGACGACGTCGAGGTTGCGCGTGTCGAGGAGGCTCGGGGACTCGGAGTCGTGGAACTCCAGCATGATCTCGCCGAGATCCCGGAGGGTGAGTTGTGCCATCGTCAGTTACCCCTTCACCAACGGCGGTTCGTCCGTATCGGCGCGGTCAGGTCGTGTCGTCACCGCCCCGCCGCCCGCCTCGGGGCGGGGCCCGGCCGGGTGTCGGGGACGCGCGATCCGGGGGACTTCGATCGCGGTCCCGGGACGCCCTCGCGGCGGACGGCGGGATGGAGACGACAGGGCCTGCGGCCCTGGGCGGTTCGAGTGACAGGCGGTGCGAAAGGAAGGGCACCCCCTAGGGGCCGGGACAGCCGGCTTGTGGCCCATCTGTCCCGGCCCGGGCGCCTCCGAAGAGCCCCGCCCCAGATCCCGGAGCGGTCTCCCCGGCACCTTCAGAGTGGCGGTGCGGGCTTGACATGACCTCGAGCCGGGGTGGAAGGGGCGGAGGCCGGCGTGCGGGTCAGCTGCCCAGGGAGCCGATGGCGGCGAGGATCTGCCGGTTCAGCGCCGTCCCGGCCCGGGTGTCGGGCTGCCCCGAGCGCCGCGTGTCCTGGAGCGCCAGCGCGACGAGGTGCCCCGTGGACAGCGGGAACGTGGCGAAGCGCCAGGTGTCGTCGGCGACGGGCGTGCCGTCGGACCGCTCCAGAAGGATCGTTTCCGCGTCGCCCGCCGCCCCCGGCCCCGTCGGCTCGTGCCCCGCCGGCCCGGGCCCCGCCTCCTTCCGGAACCCGAACTCCGTGAACGGGAACCGCAGCCCCTGCCCCAGCGCCTTGCTGTACGCCTCCTTCAGCGTCCACAGCGCCAGCAGCTGCCCGTTGCGCTCCTCGTCCGGCGTCGCCGCGAGCCGCAGCCGCTCCGGGCCCGTGCACATCAGGGTCTCCACGTCCCGCCCGCTCAGCCGCCGCTTCAGCGGCTCGGTGTCGACGCCGATGACACCGAGGGAGGTGATCCCGCACAGCAGCAGGTCGCCGGTGTGGCTGAGGCTCACGTCGATCTGGTCGTAACCGCGCAGATGCACGCGGCCGTTGAGGCCGTAGCTGAGCTCCAGCGAGTTCGGTTCGGTGCCGAGCGCCACCGCCGCGGTGTGCCGGATCAGCAGCCGGGTGGCCAGGAACCGGTCGCGCATCTGCTCGCCGGAGAGCTTGCTGTAGCGGGCCCAGTCCCGGCCGAGCAGGAACCGGCGTTCCTCCTCCGGCGGCAGCAGCGGGCGCCAGGCGGCGAACGAGGCGTGCACCAGCCCGACGCCCACGGTGTCCAGGTCGTGCAGGAGCCGGGCCCACGGCCCGGTGGGCCCGTCGACCCGGCTCGGCGGGGGCAGGGGCGGCCGGGGGCCGCCGTACGTCGTGGTGCTCATCCCGCGCACCCGGTTCCCGGCAGGTCCAGGCTGCGCGGCTGCCGCACCCGCTCCAGCACCTCGTCGCACAGCTGCCCCTCCACCGCGCGGGGCAACGCCGGCACGGAACGGCCCACCCGGCGCAGCAGCCGGTGCAGGGCGAGCGCAAGCCACGCCGGGTCGGTGAGGAAGGCGTCCGGACCCGCGCCCGCGTTCAGCCACACACCGACGCAGGCCGACGCGGCCAGCACCAGCGCGTACCGCTCGCTCAGCGGGAAGCTGTGCGTGTCCAGCAGGAACCCGCTGTCGGAGCCGCTGAGCCGCCCGGCCTCCCGGCGGATCTCGGCGGCCTCGGCGCACAGCCCCGCGACCAGCTCACGCACCAGACCGGCGTGGTCCTGCCCGGTGAGCGCGTCGGGCAGCCGCTCGGCGGCCTGGTCGAGGTAGTCGAGCAGACCGTCGCCACCGCCGAACCGGGCGAGCCGCTCGCCGTCCATCGCAGGCAGCGGCACCTCCAGGCGGAACAGGTCGGCGGGCGTCGGGGCCGCCGCGGGCGCGCCGGGCGCCAGCGCCGGGAGGTACGGGGCGATCACCGACTGGCAGATGGCGCTGCTGACGTGCCCGAACGTGATCGTGGACAGGTCCCGCAGATGCTTGCGGAAGACGGCGTTGTGGCCCTTCTCCGCGTGGAACGCGTCCCCCATCACCGCCGACAGGTCGTACAGCGCCTCGCCGACGATCTTCGGCACGATGTACTTCGTGACCGCCGTCAGCACGTCGCACTGGTCCGGCAGCAGGTGCACGGACCGGCTCGCCGTCAGCGACAGGCAGTCCGCGATCAGCAGGTCGGCGAAGGTGCCCGCGATCGCCGAACGCGCCGAGGCGTCCCCGGCCGGCCCGCCGAACTCCCGCTCCTGCGCGGCCCGTACGGCCGCCCGCAGCGCGGTGTCGGCGAGGCCGATGGTCATCGACGGGAACACGGCGTGCACGGCGGGGTAGGCGCGCAGGCTCAGCGCGACACCGTCGCCCCACGTGCCGACGAGGGACTCGCCGGGCAGCGGGCAGTTGACGAACTCCAGGCCCGCCGCCTGCACCCCGCGTACCCCGGTCGTACGGTGCCGGCCGAGCGCGCGCACGCTCGCGGGCGGCACCGTCGCCGGGTCGAACATCAGGATCGAGTAGTCGGTCTCGCCGTCGCCGGTCTTGACGAAGCCGATGATGAGCTCCGCCGTGTGCGCGTTGTTGATGGCGTTCTTGCGGCCGTTGAGCCGCAGCATGCCGTCGTCGCTCCAGGCGGCGGTGTACTCCTGGGCGTGGAACTCGCTCTCGTGCTCGAAGCGCTGGCAGGCCACCCCCACCGTGCCGCCGCGCAGGATGACCCCGGCCATCCGGCCGGCCTGGCGGGTGTCGCCGTTGAGCCAGACCATCTGGGCCCCGAGGAACGGGGTGAAGCCGTGGCTGAAGGCCAGCGCCGGGTCGCGCCGGAAGAAGGGCCGCATCACCAGGCCGAGCAGGTCGGCGCCGGCCATTCGGCCGCCGAGCGACTCGGGCACCAGTTCGGCGGGCATGCCGAGGCTCTGGAAGCGGCGGATGCCGACCGCGGAGGTCTGTCCCGTCCGGTCCGAGTCGAGGACCGCGTCGAACCCCATCGGGTTGTCGGGGTTCCACGGGTCGCCCAGGCCGTCCTCGATCTCGGCGATCCGTGAGCGCACCCGGGTCAGCCGGTCGGGCTGCCATTGTGTGTCGCGGCCGGTGACGGCGGCGATGATGTCGTCGTGTTCGTACATGGTCACCCCAGGGCGTGAAGAGGGGTCGCGAAGGACAGTCCCCGGCACGGTCCCCCTCCGGGCTGGAGAGGGCCTCGACCGGTAGTCGAGGGACAGTTTTTTGGCAGGTTTTTACGGGGGCTTCGGGGATTCACGGGGCCGTGAGGAACGCGCGGAGCGAGGAGGGGCGCGGCCGCCGCGTCACCCCGTCCACCAGCCAGCGCCGCAGCGCCCGCCCCGACGGGGTGGTCCCGGTTCCGGGCGGGAAGGCGCGGAACTCGCTGCGCTCCAGGGTGAGTTTCAGCAGGGCAAGGTCCTGCGGCGGGGTGAGCGGGTCGTCGAGGGCGTGGGCGACGCGGACCAGCCCGCTCAGCGAATACAACTCCTCCGGGCGCAGCGCCAGCCCGCCGAGCGCCTCGGGCAGTTCGCGGCGGGCGGCTCCGGTGATCCGTACGAGCGCGTCGAGGTCGTCGCCGGGCAGCGACAGCAGCAGCTCCGGTTCGTCGAAGAGGCGGGCCACGGGCGCGCCGACGAGCTGTACGACGCTGATCCGCTCGTCGCGCAGGGCGGCGCCGAGCGCGAGCCGCCCCCCGAAGTCGAAGCCGATGAGGCAGGTGCGCTCGGTCAGGGCGAGGTGCGCGTACCGGTCGACGACTCCTGAGACGAGCCGCTCGGACCGCCCGGCCCGGTGCGGCTCGGCGGGCGTCCGTACGCCGACGACGGCGTAGCCCCGCCGCACGAGCCGGCCCAACAGCGGCAGATGCTCCCGCGGGTCACCGAGCGCCCCCGCGACGACCACGACCAACGGCCGCGCCCGCCGCCCGTCCGTCCCCCCGCTCCACCACACCGGCTCCGCCCTGGTCATGGCGCCCATGCCACGACGCCGGAAGCCGTGCCGCTCATCCCGCACTCCTCCCGCCACGCCACGAGGGCCCACACCGACTCAGGGGGAAACGGCACGAGTCTGCGCGGCGGGCCTTGAGCGGCGCTGAAGGGTTGGGGCGTGTGGTCGGCCGCGGGTTCGGGGCCGTTCGCGCAGTTCCCCGCGCCTCTGGAGGGCTCGAGCGCGCTTCCAGTCGTACGTGAGCGGGGCGGCGGAGTTTGTGGGGACTTGCCGGGCGTACAGGGACGGAGGGTGGAGGGATGGGGCGCAGACGGGGCCCGTTGGTGCGTGGGGTGCTGGAGGTGTACCGGGCGCTGGTGGCGTACGGGGCGTGCTGGGTGGCGTTGCCGGACGATCAGATGAAGCTGATCCTCAGCGGTGAGCACGGTGGCCTCGGGGACCGGAGCGACGGATCCCGGCGTCCGTGCCGGGTGGCGGGGCCCCCGCCCGGTCACCCCGAGCGGCTGCGCGACGACATTCCCCTGACGGCCCTGGAGCTACGCCTGAGCCGGGAGCTGAACCTGCGCTGACGCGCAGGGCTCCTCACACCGTCAGCCGCGGCGCCCTCTCCCGAGCACCCGACGCCGCCGCCTCCGCGCCCGGCGCCGCGTGCACCGGCACCCGGACGACCAGGCGGAACACGCCCGGTTCGTCGGTCTCCTCGGCGCCGACCCGCAGGCCGCCCCCCACCGTCGCCACCCGGGCAGCGAGGTTGCCGAGGCCCGTGCCGCTGGACACCGTGCCGGCCGGGACCGCGCTCCCGGCCCCGACGCCGTCGTTGACGATCTCCAGCTCGACGAAGGACTCCTCGACGTCGAGGGCGGTGGTGATGGAACAGCTGCTGGGCTGGCTGTGACGCAGCACGTTGGTCACGCCCTCCCGCAGCACCGTCGCCAGGATCGTGTTGGCCGTGGAGGACAGCCCGGTGACGGACACGTCGATCCGGGCGTCGATGCCGGCCGCCTTGAGCACGGACCGCGCCGACTCCGCCTCCACCAGCAGCGACATGTCCCGGTAGCCGCGCGCCACTTCCCGTACGTCGGCGAGAGCCTGCCGCGAGATGGTCAGCACCTCGGCGACCTCCTCCCGCGCCCGCTGCGGATTGCTGTCGATCAGCCGCGAGATCAGCTCGTTCTTCAGGGTGATGGAGGAGAGGCTGTACCCGAGCAGGTCGTGCAGGTCGCGGGCGAACCGGAGCCGCTCCCTGGCCACCGCCATCCGCGCCAGCTCGTCACGGGACTCGTGGATCGCCGTGGCCAGTCCCGCGAGGCGGACCACCGCGAAGATGATGAGCCCGGTCAGCGCTGTCGAGACGCCCATGTAGGCGATGTTCACGAAGCCCAGTGACTGGACCGCCGAGACCACCACCACCGCGGCCACGGTCAGACCGAACGTCGTCCAGCCCGCGACCGACGGCAACAGCAGCAGTAACGACCCGGCGAGGAACCCCGCCATACCGCCCCAGTGCCACCCGAAGGCCACGAGCGGAGTGAACGTCAGCACTGCCTGCAGCACCAGACTCCACGGCAGCACCCGGCTGCGCAGGGCGGCCCGGTGCGGTGCGGAGTGGACGTACTGGAGCGCCGCGAGGACGGGAGGAACAGCCGCGCACGTCACCAACTCGACGCCCCCGGGGGCGGAGTCCAGGACGTTCACCAGCTGCATGAGCAGATAGCCGGAGAAGACCACGACGACCAGGACGGAAGCGATCCTCGGACTGGGGGCCGCGGAGCTGACGGCGGCCAGATCGGGCTCGGCCGGATTCGTGCGCTTGGGCGGAACTTTGCGTTCGGTTTCAGCCTTACGCGTCACCAGACCCCCAGGTCTCCTGGATTCCCCCGAACCGGCGTCCGAATCATAACGGAGGTGACCATCCTGTGGAGGGTGCATCGACGCCGCTCGTGACACATGCCCGCTTTACCGTCAAAGGTCCTTGTTAAGAGTCCGGTTGGATCGCGTATATGCCGAGCAGTGAAAATTTCACATCGGCAGACATGAGCCGATAACTGGCCTGGATCTGGCCGGATTGCGTTAACTCTGCGGCAGCACAGCGGCGCACCACGGCAGCACCGACCGCAAGGACAGTCCGCCCCGCGGTCAACGGCATCCCGCACGGTCCACGGCCCACGGCCGAGCACGCTGTTTCGCACGGTTCGCCAGGTTCACGGAGTGCCCGACGACGCGCATTCCGGACCGTCCGCTCGCTGTTCGCACGACTCTGTTCGCACCACTGACGACCTCCGGCGCCCCGCCCCGCGCCGGACGACACCCAGGGAGTGACCATGAACCAGTCCACGTTCACCGGCCGTCGGACCGCCGCGGTGCTCAACACCCCCGAGGACGAGCTGAAGTTCGCCGAGCTGATCGCCCAGGCCTACCTCGACCCGACGACCGCCGAACGCTACGCCACCGCCCCCGCGGCCGTCCTCGACGAGTTCGGTCTCGCGCTCGGCGACGACCACGCACCGGCCCTTCCCCGGCTCGCCGAAGACGGCGTCGTACGCGAGGACTTCACCGGTCTCGGCACCGCCGGGGTCTGCCTGCTGACCCTCTGCATCGCCGACGCCGAGGCCGGACCGGCCGTCGAACTGGTCGCCGCGGCCCACTGAACGTGCTGAACCACACGACCACACGACGACAGGGGGAGAAGCGATGCGAGTGGGGTTCAGAAGACATGTGCGCGCCGAGGTCGTCCCGGGGGAGGGCACGTACGTCGTGTCCGAGCGGGGCATCGTGGCCTTCGAGGACAACCCGGTCGCGGTGATCGCGCCGCTGCTGGACGGCACCAGGGATTTCAGGACCCTGGTCGCCGAGGCGGCACCCCGGTGCTCCGCGCTGGACGTGGCACTGGCGATCGGCCGGCTCAGCGAGGCGGACCTGCTCAGCAGCCGCCCCGAACCACAGGAAACCGCAGGGGAGTTGCCGCGAGGAGGCCGCACTCCGGCCCCGGTCGCCGGCGCGGCGGCCGCCTACTGGGAACTGGCCGGCGCCCCCGGCCCCCTGACCTCGCTCGTGGTGCGGGTGCGCGCCGTCGGCGGTGCCGACGCGCGGGCCGCCGCCCAGGCCTGCGCGGCCTCGGGCCTGACGGTGACCGACGACGACACGGCCGCCGCGCTGACCCTGGTCGTGTGCGACGACTACCTCGACCCCGCCCTGCGGGAGATCGACGACCAGGGGCGCGCCACGGGCCGCCCCTGGCTGCTGGCCAAGCCGCACGGCACCACCCCCTGGGTCGGTCCCGTCTTCCGGCCCGGCGAGTCGGCGTGCTGGGAGTGCCTGGCCCACCGGATGGCCGGCCACCGCTCCACCGAGGCCCATCTGCGCGCCCGCCTCGGCCGCCCGGTGCCCCTCCCGCCCGCCGAGACCCCAGCCAGCCTGATGCTCGGCCACCAACTCGCCGTCGCCGAGGGCATGAAGTGGCTGGCCGGACACCGCTACCCGGGCCAGGACGGCGTCCAGACCTTCGACACCATCGGCTTCAGCAGCCGGCTGCACGCGCTGCGGCCCCGCCCCCAGTGCCCGGCGTGCGGCGACCCCACGCTGATCGCCCGCCAGGTCACCCGCCCGCTGCCGCTGCGCTCACGCCCGAAGGCCGAACGCACCGGCAACGGCCACCGCGCGGTCACCGCCGAGCGGACCCTGCGTACCTACGAGCACCTGATCAGCCCCATCACCGGCGTGGTCAAGGCGGTCGAACGCGACACCCGCGGCCCCGCGGAGTTCAACTCCTTCCGGGCCGGCCACAACCACGCCCGCGGCGCGCGAGGCCTGACCGGACCGGCCTCCCGGCTGCGCAGCGAGAGCGGCGGCAAGGGCATGACCGAACTCGACGCCCGCGTCAGCGCGTTGTGCGAGTCCCTGGAACGCCACTCCGGCACCTACCAGGGCGACGAGCCCACCGTGCGGGCGAGTTGGCGCGAGGTCGCCGACGTCGCCGTGCACCCCGCCGCCTGCCAGCTCTACGACCCGCGCCAGAACGTCACCCCCTTCGACGAGACCGCCCCCGTCGACTGGACGCCCGTATGGTCCCTCACCCGGGGCGAACACCGCCTGCTGCCCACCGCGCTGCTCTACTACGACGCCCCGCGCACCCCCGGCCTGGGCTGTGTACGGGCGGACTCCAACGGCAACGCGGGCGGCAGCAGCGTCGAGGACGCCGTCGTGCAGGGCTTCCTGGAACTGGTCGAACGGGACGCGGTCGCCCTGTGGTGGTACAACCGCACCCGCCAGCCCGGCGTCGACCTCGACTCCTTCGACGAGCCCTGGATCGGCCGGATCCGCGCCGTGCACGCCGCGCTGGGCCGCGAGGTGTGGGCGCTCGACGTCACCTCCGACTTCGGCATCCCCGCCTTCGCCGCGCTCACCCGCCGCACCCAAGGGCCCACCGAGGACGTCCTGTTCGGCTTCGGTGCCCACTTCGACCCGTCCGTGGCGCTGTGCCGCGCGCTGGCCGAGATGAACCAGATGATGCCGGCCGTCGTCGAGGCGGGCCCCGACGGCACCGGCTACGGCTGCCCCGACGAGCGGCTCACCGACTGGTGGCGCACCGCCACCGTGGCGGGCCACCCCTACCTGCTGCCCGACCCGGCCGCACCCGCGCGCACCCGCGCCGACTTCCCGTACACGCCCCGCGCCGATCTCCTCGACGACGTGACCGCCGTCCGCTCGGCCGTCGAGGAACGCGGCATGGAACTCCTCGTCCTCGACCAGACCCGGCCCGACATCGGACTGCCGGTGGTCAAGACGATCGTCCCCGGGATGCGCCACTTCTGGGCCCGCTTCGCCCCCGGCCGCCTCTACGACATACCGGTGGCGCTCGGCCGGACGCCCGCGCCGACACCGTACGAAAGCCTCAATCCGGTGCCGATGTTCCTCTGACGTCCGGCGGTTGTTCAAATCCCGGGAAATACGGGCCGGGGCCTGTCGCGAACACCTCCTGCGGCGAATTCCGGCACGTACTGTGGATTCCGGCCAACTCCGTGCGGTGGCGCGGACGGCCGGAGGGGGTGGACGGGGCGTGATCAGGATCCTGATCGCCGAGGACATGCGCATGCTGAGACGTGCGCTCGTCGAGCTGATCTCCATGCAGCCCGACATCGAGGTCGTCGCGGAACTCGAGTCCGGCGGCGACATCGTGCAACGCACCGAGAGCGTACGGCCCGACGTGGCCGTCCTGGACATCGAGCTCCCCGTCCTGGACGGCCTGTCGGCGGCCCAGGAGATGCACACCCGGGGCCTCGACACCCGGGTGCTGATCCTCACCAGTCTGGGCCGGCCGAACCATCTGCGCCGGGCGCTCAACGCCAACGTGCGCGGGTTCATGCTGAAGGACGCCGGACCCGACCGGCTGGCCGAGGCCATCCGCGCGGTCGCCGCGGGCGAGCGGGTCTTCGACCCGCAGCTCACGCTCGCGGCCCTGGACCACGTCGAGTCCCCGCTGACGCCCCGCGAGGCCGATGTGCTGCGGCTGGCCGCGTCCGGCGACGACGTCGACGAGATCGCCGGGACCCTGCACCTGTCCGCGGGCACCGTGCGCAACTACCTCACGACCGTCGTCTACAAGCTGGGCGCCCGCAACCGCGTCGACGCGATCCGCATCGCCCGCTCCTCCGGCTGGCTGTGACGGCGGCGGGCCCGAAACCCGCACCTGAACCGGGTACGTGAATCCCTCACGTCCCGCCCGTGACGGATTCACCCGCGATCCGTTTCCCCCTCACTGTCGCCCGGGGCGCGGCGCGTGCGACGGTCGGTACGTCGGGGGCCGCCGGCAGCGACCGTCCAGGGAGGGACACCCATGAAGATCACCGCGCTGGGACCGTTCTCCGCCACGACCGACGGTGCCCCGATCGCACCGACGGCCGCCAAGCCCCGCCAGATCCTCGCCCTGCTCGCCGTCCACGCCGGGCAGGTCGTCCCCGTCGCCACCGTCATCGAGGAGGTCTGGGGCGCCGCCGCCTCCCCGAAGGCGCACATCACGGTGCAGACGTACGTCCTGCAACTGCGCACCGCCCTCGGCCGCGCGCTCGGCGCCCCGGCCGCCGCCCGCGAGGTCCTGGTCACCCGCCCCGGCGGCTACGCCCTCCTCACCGGCCCCGACGACGTCGACCTCCACGTCTACGACCGCCTGTGCGCCGACGCGCAGACCGCGCTGGAACAGGGCGACGACCCCGGCGCGGCCCGCCTGTTCCGCACCGCGCTCGCCCTGTGGAACGGCCCGGCCTTCGACGGGCTGCGCCCGGGCGCCGTACTCGGTCTGGAGGCGATGCGCCTGGAGCAGAGCCGCGCGGGAGTTCTGGAACGCTGCCTGGCCACGGAACTACGGCTGGGCGCCCATGAGCGCCTGCTGCCCGAACTCGCCCACCTCACCACCCACCACCCCCACGACGAGGCCCTCCACGCCCTCTTCATGACAGCCCTGGACCGCTCCGGCCACCCCGAGGGCGCCCTCGCCGTCTACGAATCCGTCCGCACCCGCCTCGACGAACACTTCGGCCTCCTCCCCTCCCCGGACCTGCGCCGCCTGGAACGCGAGGTCCGCGAGCGGGCGGCGACGGCCCCCGCTTGACCTCCTGGCCCGCGTAGCCGCGGGCAGTCGTGCCCACCTGGCCCCCGGCGCTGCCCCCTCTCCAGCGTCCCCCTAATGCGGCTCCACCAGGCGGCGGTCTGCTGAATGCGGAGGTCGTGCGCGGTGGGAGCGTGCGACCCCGGGCTGCGAGGGGGAAGGATGCGGGTGTTGTTCGCCGCGCGGCGCTCCCTGCCGCACCTGTTCACGATGGTGCCGACCGCTCTGGCGTGTGCGGCCGCCGGTCACGAGGTGCGGATCGCGGCTCCGGTGCGGGCGGGCGGTCCACCCCTGTACGGGGGACTGCCCGTCCTGCCGCCGGAGCCGGGCTGGCACCCGCACCTGGTGGTGCGTGCCGAGCACGGTGACGGACCCGGCCCCTGGACCGGCGGACCGGTCGTGCGCTGGACGCCCCTGGGGCACCGGGCGGCCGGCTCCGGGCCACTGTGCGTCGACCCCTGCCCACCTGATCTGCGCACCGCCGCGGAGTCCGGCGCGCTGACGGTACGTCACGAGGACGTACCCGCCGTCCGGATGCCCCGCTGGCTGGAGCGGCCGCCCGGCCGGCTGCGGGTCTGCCTGCGGCCGGGCCCCGAGAGCGGCACCGGCCCCTGGCCCGTGGACCGGGTACGCCGGATCGCCCGCGCGGTGCTCGGTCTCGACGCCGAGCTGGTCGCCGTGGTCGCCCCCGCGATGCGTCACGCCTACCAGGACGCCTTCGACCGCAGCGTGCGGTTCGCGGGACCACGACTCCTGGGACCGGTCCTCGCCACCTGCGCCGGCGTCGTCCACGAAGGCGGCCCGGACGTCACCCTGACGGCCGCCGCCCACGGCGTCCCGCAACTGGTGATCGCCGACACCCGCCCGGCCGGCGACCGCCTGGGCCGTATCGGCGCGGGCCGCCGCCTCGTCGCGGCGGACACCGACGACGCGCGGGACCTCGCCGACGCCCTCCGGCTGCGCCGACGACTGGCCGAACTGCTCTACGGCGGCCGGGCCCTCGCCGCCGCCGAACGACTCCGGACCCATCTGGCGGCCCAGCCACCACCGCACCGACTCGTCCAGGCGCTGGAGGAGTTCACCACGGCACACCACCCACAGGAACAGGAAAGCGAGCGGGGCGTATGAGCGTCTACGAGGTGGACAGACCGACGAGCCAGGCACCGGTCGGTGAATCCACCACCCACCTAAGGGAGTTGACCGTCGAGCTCGCCGCCCGGCGGGACCTCGCCGCCGCCGGCCCCGGCGAAGCGGCCACCGACGCCCAGCACCGGCGCGGCAAACTCACCGTCCGCGAACGCCTCCAACTCCTCTTCGACGAGGGCACCTTCACCGAGATCGAGACCCTGCGCAGACACCGGGCCACCGGCTTCGGCCTCGAGGACCGACGCCCGTACACCGACGGCGTGGTGACCGGCTGGGGCCTGGTCGACGGCCGTCGGGTCTTCGCGTACGCCCATGACTTCCGCATCTTCGGCGGCGCGCTCGGCGAGGCCCACGCCCAGAAGATCCACAAGCTGATGGACCTCGCGGAGGCGGCCGGCGCGCCCCTGGTGTCGCTCAACGACGGCGCCGGCGCCCGCATCCAGGAGGGCATCTCCGCGCTCGCCGGATACGGCGGCATCTTCCAGCGCAACGTGCGCTCCTCCGGCGTGATCCCGCAGATCAGCGTCATGCTCGGCCCGTGCGCGGGCGGCGCCGCCTACTCGCCCTCGCTCACCGACTTCGTGTTCATGGTGCGCTCCACCTCCCAGATGTTCGTGACCGGCCCCGACGTGGTGCGCGCGGTCACGGGGGAGCAGGTCACCCACGAGGAACTGGGCGGCGCCGAGGTGCACGCGGCCCGTACCGGGGTCGCCGCCTTCGTCCACGACGACGAGGAGACCTGCCTGGCCGAGGTGCGCTACCTGCTGTCGCTGCTGCCCGCCAACAACCGCGAGATGGCGCCCGAACTGGAACCCGAGGACCCCGTCGACCGGCGCTGCGAGGCCCTGCTCGACCTGGTGCCCGCCGAGGCCCGGCGCAGCTACGACGTCCGCCCGGTCATCGCCGAGATCGTCGACGACGGCGACTTCACGGAGGTGCACGAGCTGTGGGCGCCGAACGTGGTGTGCGCGCTGGCCCGCCTCGGCGGCCAGAGCGTCGGCATCGTCGCCAACCAGCCGTCCGTGTACGCCGGGGTCCTCGACATCGAGGCCTCCCAGAAGGCGGCCCGCTTCGTGCAGTTCTGCGACGCCTTCAACATCCCGCTGGTCACCCTCGTCGACGTACCCGGGTTCCTGCCGGGCGTCGACCAGGAGCACGGCGGCATCATCCGGCACGGCGCCAAGCTGCTGTACGCGTACTGCGACGCGACCGTGCCCCGGATCCAGGTGATCCTGCGCAAGGCGTACGGCGGCGCGTACATCGTCATGGACTCCCGCTCCATCGGCTGCGACCTGTCCTTCGCCTGGCCGAGCAACGAGATCGCCGTCATGGGCGCCGAGGGCGCCGCCAACGTGGTCTTCCGCAAGCAGATCGCCGCCTCCGACGACCCGGAGGCGACCCGGGCGCGGCTCATCGAGGAGTACCGCGCCGAACTCATGCACCCCTACTACGCCGCCGAACGCGGACTCGTGGACGACGTCATCGACCCCGCCGACACCCGCAAGGTGCTCATCGACGCGCTGGCCATGCTGCGCGCCAAGCACCGAGGGGGCCCGGCCCGAAAGCATGGGAACCAGCCACAATGACCTCACCGAAGAAGACCCCCGCCGCCCTCGCCCCCTTCCCCGTCCCCCCGTGCGTCGCCGACACCGACGCCCGTGCCGTGGAGCAGCCGCCGAAGCCGCTGCTGGTCTTCAGCGGCGATCCGACCCCGGACGAGATCGCGGCGGTCACCGCGGCCATCCTGGCGGTGCTGCCCCGCCGCACCCCGCCGCCCCCGTCCCCGACCACGCTCGCGCGGCAGCGCGCCCGCCGGGCCCGCTGGACACCCGTGAACCCGCCCGCGGGGTCCTGGCAGCGGGCGAGCTGAGGCAAGCGGACGACCGGCCCGCCGTCGTCACGCGCGGCGGGCCTCGGCGTACTCCTTGGCGTACCGCAGGGTCGTCGTGCTGTTCGTCCCGAGCGCGTGCCGCACCAGCGTGCGCGCCTCGGCCGGGCTCGCCCCCTCGCCCAGCACCTGCCGTACGCCGGCCGGGTCCAGGGTCACGGTGTGCCAGGAGGTGGCGGTGACCTTGTCACCCAGCTCCTCCACCGTCCACCGGCCGGTGTGGCCCGCCAGGAGCGGGGGCATCGTGAGCCGCTTGTACACCAGCAGACCGCGGTCGGGGAAGCTGACCCGCGCCGAACGACTGTGCTGCACCGAGCCGTCGGGGCTCCTGGTGTCCAGGTCGAGCACCTGGACACCGCCGCGTTCCCCGGTGCAGCGGGCCGCGACGACGTGCGGCAGCCGCTCGGGCCAGGCGTCGGCGCGGTCGAGGAACCCGTACACGTCCTCGGCGGAGCCGCTGATCTCCTCGCTGTCGCCGAAGGAGAACGTCAGCTCCGGCCACTGCTCGGCGATCTCGGCCGAGCCCCGTAACGCGGCCAGCTCGGCCTCGCTGTCGTGGTCCAGGACAGCGGCCGCCCGCTCGGCCGCCCCCGGTGCGTCGTCGGCCACGCTGTAGTGGTGCAGCAGCACCACGTGGGCCCCGCCGCGGTCGGGCTCCACGCTCCACTGGCCGCCCAGGCTCGCCAGCGGGGGCGAGGAGCCGACCAGCCGGAAGCGGATCGTGCCGGCGGCCCGGTCCAGGACCCGCCGTGAGGACCAGGAGCGGGCCTCACCGTTGACGTACGCCCACACCCGCAGCAGCTGTTCGCCGTCCGCCTCCTTGGCGGCGTCGGTGGCCTCGGCGTGCACGGTCGAGCCGAACACCTGCGGCCAGCCGGTGACATCGGCCACCAGGGAGAAGACGCGCTCCGGCGGGGCGCTGGTGAGGACTTCGTGACGCGTGTGACGGACCGTTGGCACGCGGTGGCTCCTTCCGGTAGGGGACGGCGAGGGATACGGATGTCAGGTCGTGCTCAGCCCACCGCAGACGTTGATCGCCTGTGCCGTGACGGACGCGGCGGTGTCCGAGGCCAGGTATCCGACCATGCCCGCGACCTCCTCCGCCGTGGCGTAGCGGCCGAGCGGGATCCGCGCCTCGAACCGCTGGAGCACCTCCTCCTCGGTGATGCCCCAGTGCTCGGCGTGACTGCGCCGCACCCGGCCCGCCATGGGCGTCTCGACGTACCCGGGGCAGACCGCGTTCACGGTGATCCCGGAGCGGGCCTGGGCCAGTTCCAGGCCGAGGGCGCGGGTGAAGCCGACGACACCGTGCTTCGACGCCGCGTACGGCGCGGCCAGCGCCACGCCCTGCCGCCCGCCGGTCGACGCGATGCTGATGACGCGCCCGGCGCCGCGCTCCAGCATGCCCCCGGTGGTCAGCACCTCACGGGTGACGCGGAAGACGGCGTTGAGGTTGGTCTCGACGACGTCCTCCCAGATCACGTCGGGCAGTTCGGCGGTGACCCCGCCCCCGACGCGGCCCGCGTTGTTCACCAGGACGTGCAGCGGCCCGAAGGCGTCCACGGCGGCCCGCACCAGGTCCTTCACGTCCTGCTTGGACGTCACGTCGGCCCGCACCCCGGACGCTTCGTGACCGGCGGCGCGCAGCTTCTCCACGACCGTGTCCACGTCGTCCCAGGTACGGGCGCACAGGAAGACCGCGTGTCCCTGCTCGGCCAGCAGTTCGGCGCAGGCCAGACCGATTCCGCTGGTGCTTCCGGTGATCAGGGCCGCGCGGCGCCGGCTGGTGTCCATGACGGTTCCTCTCCAGGGGAGGTGGTGGGTGGGTCGGTGACGGGGTCGGCGGAGGCGTCGGCGGTGGGACGGAGGTGCCGTGCCGCCTCGGCCAGGCGCGCACGGTCCCGCTCGGCGCCCGCCCGTACCGAGGAGAGCGGTACGACCGTGCCGCCGCCCCGGGTGACGGCCGGGTGCCGGCGGGCGACGGCTGACAGCCCCTGCCCCGGTCCGGCCTCCACCAGCAGGAAGGGGCCCGGGCCGGCCGGTCCCTGAGGGCCGAGGAGATGACTCAGGGCGGCGCCGAAGTGGACGGGCCGGGACGGCTGCATCGCCCAGAACCGGGGGTCGCTCAGCAGCGGCTCGCGCAGCGCCCGTCCGGTGTACCCGGACACCACCGTCACCTGCGGCGCGCGGTAGGAGATCCGCTGGTACGCGGGCACGGTCGCCGCGCACGCGGCCGCCACGGACGGGCTGTGGAACCCGGCGGTCGCCCGGGCGGGCATCCAGGTGATCCCCGCCCCGGTGAGCCGGCCGGTGACCTCGCCGAGCTCGGGCTCGGGCCCCGCCAGCATGATCTGGTCAGGCGCGTTGACGGCGCCCACGACGACCTGCGGGGTGATCCAGCGGGCCAGCTGTGCCGCGTTCGCGGCCACCGCGACCATGCCTCCGCGCGGGGCCGTGGCCAGGGAGCGCACCCGCTCGCCCAGGACGTCCACCGCGTCGCCCAGGCTCATGATCCCGGCGAGCACGGCGGCCGCGTACTCCCCGGCGCTGTGCCCGAGGTACGCGACGGGCCGCACGCCCCACGAGGTGAGCAGCGTGCCGAGCGCCACATCGAGCCCGAAGACCAGCGGCTGTGCCCGGCGTACGTCGTCCAGGGGCACCACGGGCGCGTCGGACAGCCAGTCGTCCCTGACCCGCGCGCCCTCCGCGCCGAGCCCGTCGAACACCTCGTCCAGCACCCGCGTGAACACCGGCTCGTGTCCGTACAGCCCGCGCAGCATGCCCGGGTACTGGGAGCCCTGCCCCGGCAGCAGCACCACGACGGGCGGGTGCGCGGGGACACCGGATGCGGTCGTCACGGCGGTCACGGGTTCCTCCCACGTCGGTTCGGCGGCCGCGGGTGAGATGCGGCCCGTAGTGGGAAGGAGAGTCACGGTGTCGGATAGCGCTGGGGTGGAGAAGCTCTGAAGAACGTCATCGGGGACTTGAGTCAGCGGGGGCCCCGGAGGCGTATACCTCTGCGCAAGCGCTCTTGGCGTGCGGGTATGCCACGGTCACCTCGGCGGCCGTGTCCGGACTGGTACTGAGGCGTCGCTGACCGTATTGGTCCGGCCGTGGCAGAATCAAACGGCCGGAAGGGGGCGCGGCCCGACGGGAGGGAGTAGCGATGCCTGCGAGCATCCTCGGAGAGGTCGACCACCTCTTCGACGCGGCGATGACACGGAGCAGGACGACCCGCCTCGGCTGCCCTTCCTGTGGTTCCGCGCATGTGGCCCAGGTCCTCGGGGACAACGGCGGAATCTCCTACGTGTGCACGGCCTGCGGCCACAGCTGGAGCTGAGCGATGGGTGCACACAGGCGGAAGTGCGATTGGTGCGGCAGCGGTACGCCGATCGTCCGTGACATGGAGCCGGTCAACCCCGACTACCAGTACTGGTGCGAGGAATGCGCACGGGCGCTGATCATAAAGGGCGACCCGATCGAGACGTACCGGGAGCTGGAGGGCGAGCCGATCTACGGCCGCCTCCTCGAAGAGCACTGCACGCTCAAGCGGTTCTACTCGTTCGTCACGGCATAACTGGCATTTCCGAGCAATTCGGACAGAACGAAATCGATTTGGTGCTGCACGCGATGGACCGGTAATGTTGGCGTCGCCGCCAGGGAAACCGGGCGGACCAAAGCACGGGGCTATAGCTCAGTTGGTAGAGCGCCTGCATGGCATGCAGGAGGTCAGGAGTTCAATTCTCCTTAGCTCCACAGCAGATCCCGCCGGATCGGATTCGATCCGGCGGGATCTTTTTGTTTTCCCCCGACGGGGACAGCGCGAAGGGGCCGCCCGCAAACGGGCGGCCCCTCAGCAGTGTCGGCGCTCAGCGCCCCAGCGCACGCCGTCCGCGGCCCTGGGACACGACCGGGAGGTTGCGGGCCGGAGCCTGCGAGCGGGTGTCCTCCTCGATGCGCAGCGCGAGCGCCGGGCAGCGCCGCACCGCCCGCAGCGCCTTCGCCTCGGCGTACTGTGGCACCTTCGCCTGGGCGACGGTCGGGAAGCCGTCGGCGCCCAGCTGGAAGACCTCCGGCAGGATGTCCGCGCACAGGCCGTGGCCCCGGCACAGCGTCCAGTCGACGAAGATCTTCTGACGGCTGCCGCCGCTCTCCTCCGCGGCCGCGGCGCCCGGGATGCCCGTCGGCGCCCTGCCGCCCTCGAACAGTGGCAGGACGCCCTCCACGCGCCGTCCGCAGCCGTTGCCGAGGACGTGCGCGGCGAGGTCGTCCGTGAACGCCTTGATGGTCGACTCCAGGAACATCGCGGAGCCGTCCGGGTGCGAGCACGCGCCGCGCCGCTTGACGTTCTTGGCGACCTGCTTGAGCGCCTCCAGAGCGGCCGGGCCGCCGCCGTTGAGGATGTCCTCCATGCCGCGCGCGGCGGCCGGCAGGCCGAGGTAGCAGGGACCGCACTGGCCCGCGCTCTCCTCCGCCAGCCACTGCGCCACGCGCAGCGACTCGCCCAGCGGGCAGGTCTCCTGAGTGATCGGCAGGATGGCGCCGGCGCCGAGCGCTCCGCCCACCGCGTCCAGGGAGTTGCGCGAGACGATTGCCTCGTTGACCGTCGCCGCGTCGATCCACTTGCCGTGGTAGCCGCCGGTCAGCACACCCTGCGGCACCGGCGGGGCGCCGGCGAGCTGGAGGACGTAGCGCAGCGGCACGCCCGTGGGGACCTCGATCACCATCGGGCGGGCGACCGCGCCGGAGACCGTCAGCATGACGGTGCCCGGCTCGTCGTACAGACCGGTGTTGCCGTAGCGCTCCGGGCCGATGCGGGCGGCGATCGCGAGCTGCGCGAACGTCTCCGCGTTGGACAGCAGGGTCGGTGCGCCGCCCACGCCGTTCTGCGAGGCGCTGACCTTGCGGCCGGGCGGGACGGCCGGGCCGCCGTCGATCGAGCGGATCAGGGAGGCGGCCGCGCCGGTGACCATGCGCACCGGGTTGCGCTGCACGAACGCACGCAGCGCCGACCTGCGGCTGTTGCTCAGGCCGCGCTCGGACAGCGC
Organism: Streptomyces sp. NPDC048751; assembly: GCF_043198595.1. Lineage (NCBI taxonomy): Bacteria > Bacillati > Actinomycetota > Actinomycetes > Kitasatosporales > Streptomycetaceae > Streptomyces > Streptomyces sp. NPDC048751. Next base: position 83,005 of record NZ_JBICUX010000022.1, on the reverse strand, counting down.
GGCCTCCATGGAGCGCTGGGTGGACTCCCGGGTGACCCCCACCACGAGCGTGCGGGCACCCAGAGCCTCGGCGACGAGCAGCGCGCCGTCCAGGATCAGGTGAGGGGCACGGTTGATCAGCACCGTGTCCTTGCGGCAGGCCGGTTCGTCCTCACTGCCGTTGACGACGACGACCGGCCGTACGCCGCGCTTGATCGCCGCTTCGGCGACCGAGCGCAGCTTCTTGTGGAAGGGGAAGCCCGCGCCGCCGCGGCCCTTGAGGTTGATGGCCTCGGAGAGCTTCGCGAGCTGCTCTCCACCCATGGGTTCGAGCGGCCCATGCACCTTCAGGTGCATGGGCAGATCGAGTCGTTCGACAAGGTCGAAGCCCGACGTGAGCTGGGGAAGGCCGACCACGCGGACTTCTGGGACGTCGGGCAGGGCCTCGTTCACTTAAAGCCTCCGGAAGGCGTGTTCCAAGGTTCGCCCGAACCCGGTGCGTCGAAGTCGTAGGAAGAAGCACCGGGGCGTGGTTCATTGGCGGGACCGCTGTTGTACGTGTCGTTGGTGTTGTACGTACCGAAGGGGGCGTTCGTCTCACCGGTGTTGTACACATCACTCCCGCCGTACTGGCCGGTGCCCCCGCTGCCGTAGGGCGGGATGTTGAAACCGGTGTCCTGGAGCGGGTCGTAGGCCGACGGGGGTGCCTCGCCGACCGGCGGCGGGGACGGGATCGGCCAGCTGCCCGAGGTGCTGCCGCCGTTGTCGACGCGCGGCATCGCCTCCGTGGCCTGCATGTCGAACGGCATGTCCATGCGCGCGGTCTGGTCGGCGGCCCCGTAGGACTGCTGGCCGCGGGGCGTGTTGACGGCCCGGTAGGCGGCCGCGAAGCCGTTCGCCGGTTCCGGCGCGGGCGCCTCGAACGACGAGGTGCGCGACTCGCGCGACGAGCCCCGGTTCTCGTAACCCGGTAGGGAGGACGACATGGTCTCGCCCATGCGCCCGCCGCCCTCGCCCATACGGCCGCCGCCCTCGCCCATACGGCCGCCGCCCTCGCCCATACGGCCGCTTCCCTCGCTCATGCGGGCCCGGCTCTCCTCCAGCGCGTCGCGGCCCATCGGCTCCACGACCCCCAGGAGCATGGCGATCCGGTCGGCGACCTGGCGCTTGATCGGGCGCGGCGCCGCGCGCAGGGCCAGGGCGCCCATCACCACGAGCAGGGACGCCATGTACAGGTACGTGAACAGCGGGCTCTTCACGGCTCGACCCGCGTAGAGTCCGTGGACCAGGGCGGCACACCAGGCCGGGTAGGCCAGCATGTGCATGGCGCGCCAGCGTGCCGCGACGGGGGCCGGGGAGGCGAAGCGGCTGCGCAGCGCCCCGGTGATGCCCACGAAGATCATCAGGAGGCCGGCCAGCGAGCCGAGACCGACCAGGCCCTCGATCCCGGTGACGCCGAGCGAGAAGGGGATGATCGCGGCGATCAGCTGGGTGTGGTCCAACGCGATCTTCGTGGTGACGTGCAGCAGCAGGAACGCGATCGAGGCGACCGCCGTCGTCCTGTGCACCGCCTGGCCGACGATCCGCTGGCGCGTGTTGAGGAAGATCCGGTCCTGGGCGACCAGGCCCCAGATCACCGAACAGCTGAGCGAGACGAGGGAGAGGACGCCCGCGCCGAAGTTCAGGAAGTCGCGGAACGTGTCACCTCCGACCAGCACGACCACGGGTATGAGGAGCAGGACGACAGCCGACACCAAGCCGTAGGCCGACCGGCCTGTGGCGGGGAGCGAGCTGTTACTACGACGAGGGTTCATGGGGGCAACTCCGAGCAGTTCGGGAAAGCGGTCCCGATGCCGAACTCTAAGCGGGCGCCATACCGGTGGGTACGAGGTTTGAGTTATTGCGTTGTTATCAAAGGACAATGCGCCTGTTGTGATGTCCCTTAGTTACTGTTACGCGAAGTAATCTTTGAACCTGGTTCAGCTTTCGCCGGGGTGCTTACGGTGTCACAGAGACATACGTAAGCGCGTCGCAGCTTGCTCAGGGGCTGCGGTACTCTAGCGCCATGCGTGCCGTACGCCTTCTGCTTAGCGGGCCGCGCTGATCAGTCCCGACCCCCGGTGAGAGCGGGTCGGAATCGGCGCGGCGTCCCCTCCTGTGCGAGGGGATTTTTCGTTTCCCGAGAGAGACAGCCGCCGGCAGAGACGATCGATGGAGCTTTGAGGATCATGAGCGAGACGAACCCCGCTGCCACCGCCGAGGTGGCCGCGCCGCACCGCTACACGGCCTCCGTGGCCGCCGACATCGAGGCACGCTGGCAGGACTTCTGGGACGCCGAGGGCACCTACGCGGCGCCGAACCCCCGGGGCGACCTGGCCGGCGACCCCGCGGTGGTGGCCCGCCCCAAGAAGTTCATCATGGACATGTTTCCGTACCCCTCCGGTGCGGGCCTGCACGTCGGCCACCCCCTGGGCTACATCGCCACCGATGTATACGCCAGGTTCCAGCGCATGACCGGCCACAACGTCCTGCACACCCTGGGCTTCGACGCCTTCGGCCTGCCCGCCGAGCAGCACGCGGTGGCCACCGGCGAGCACCCCCGGGTCACCACCGAGGCCGCCATCAGCAACATGAAGTCCCAGCTGCGCCGGCTGGGCCTGGGCCACGACAAGCGCCGCTCGTTCGCCACGATCGACCCGGACTACTACAAGTGGACCCAGTGGATCTTCCTGCAGATCTTCAACTCCTGGTACGACGACGAGGCGAAGCAGGCCCGCCCGATCTCCGAGCTGGTCGCGCAGTTCGAGGCCGGTGAGCGCGGTGTGCGCGGCGACCGCGGCTGGGACGAGCTGACCGAGGCCGAGCGCGCCGACGTCCTGGGCGAGTACCGCCTGGCCTACGCCTCCGACGCGCCCGTCAACTGGTGTCCCGGCCTGGGCACGGTCCTGGCCAACGAGGAGGTCACCGCCGACGGCCGCTCCGAGCGCGGGAACTTCCCCGTCTTCAAGGCCAAGCTGCGCCAGTGGAACATGCGCATCACGGCCTACGCCGACCGGCTGCTGGAGGACCTGGACGCGCTGGACTGGCCCGAGGCGATCAAGCTGCAGCAGCGCAACTGGATCGGCCGCTCCGAGGGCGCCCGCGTCGACTTCCCGATCGACGGCGAGCGCATCACCGTCTTCACCACCCGCCCGGACACCCTGTTCGGCGCGTCCTACATGGTGCTGGCCCCCGAGCACCCGCTGGTCGGGAAGTTCACCCCGGCCGCCTGGCCGGAGGGCACCCACGACGTGTGGACCGGCGGCCACGCCACCCCCGCCGAGGCCGTCGCCGCCTACCGCGCCCAGGCCGCCTCCAAATCCGACGTGGAGCGCCAGGCCGAGGCCAAGGACAAGACCGGCGTCTTCATCGGCGCGTACGCCACCAACCCGGTCAACGGCGAGCGGATCCCCGTCTTCATCGCCGACTACGTCCTGATGGGCTACGGCACCGGCGCGATCATGGCCGTCCCGGCCGGCGACCAGCGCGACTTCGCGTTCGCGCGCGCCTTCGAGCTGCCGATCCCCTGCATCGTCGAGCCGACGGACGGCCGGGGCACCGACACCACCACGTGGGAGGACGCCTTCGCGGCGTACGACGCGAAGATCATCAACTCGTCCAACGACGACATCTCCCTGGACGGCCTGGACGTCGCCGCGGCCAAGGCCCGCATCACCGAGTGGCTGGAGAGCAAGGGCATCGGCCAGGGCACCGTCAACTTCCGGCTGCGCGACTGGCTGTTCAGCCGCCAGCGCTACTGGGGCGAGCCCTTCCCCATCGTCTACGACGAGGACGGCATCGCCCACGCCCTGCCCGAGTCGATGCTGCCGCTGGAGCTGCCCGAGGTCGAGGACTACTCGCCGCGCACCTTCGACCCGGACGACGCCGACACCCAGCCCGAGACGCCGCTGTCGCGCAACGCGGACTGGGTCAACGTCACCCTGGACCTGGGCGACGGACCGAAGAAGTACCGGCGTGAGACCAACACCATGCCGAACTGGGCCGGCTCCTGCTGGTACGAGCTGCGCTACCTGGACCCGCACAACAGCGAGAAGCTGGTCGATCCCGAGATCGAGCGGTACTGGATGGGCCCGCGCGAGGGGCAGCCGCACGGTGGCGTCGACCTGTACGTCGGCGGCGCCGAGCACGCCGTGCTGCACCTGCTGTACGCGCGCTTCTGGTCCAAGGTCCTGTTCGACCTGGGGCACGTCTCGTCCGCCGAGCCGTTCCACAAGCTGTTCAACCAGGGCATGATCCAGGCCTTCGTCTACCGCGACAGCCGTGGCTTCGCGGTACCGGCCGCCGAGGTGGAGGAGCGCGACGGCGCCTACTACTACCAGGGCGAGAAGGTCTCCCGCCTGCTGGGCAAGATGGGCAAGTCCCTGAAGAACGCCGTCACCCCGGAGTCGATCTGCGAGGAGTACGGCGCCGACACCCTGCGCCTGTACGAGATGGCGATGGGCCCCCTGGACGTCTCCCGGCCGTGGGACACGCGCGCGGTGGTGGGCCAGTTCCGGCTGCTGCAGCGGCTGTGGCGCAACGTCGTCGACGAGGCCACCGGTGAGGTGACCGTGGTCGACGCGGAGCCCGACGAGGACACCCTGCGCGCCCTGCACAAGGCGATCGACGGCGTCCGCCAGGACCTGGAGGGCCTGCGCTTCAACACCGCCATCGCCAAGGTCACCGAGCTGAACAACCACCTGACCAAGGCGGGCGGGGCGGTGCCGCGCTCCGTCGCCGAGCCGCTGGTGCTGATGGTCGCGCCGCTGGCCCCGCACATCGCCGAGGAGCTGTGGCGCAGGCTGGGCCACACCGACTCGGTCGTCCACCAGGACTTCCCCGTGGCCGACCCGGCCTACGTCGTGGACGAGACCGTGACCTGCGTCGTGCAGATCAAGGGCAAGGTCAAGGCCCGCCTGGAGGTCTCGCCGTCCATCTCCGAGGAGGAGCTGGAGAAGGTCGCGCTGTCCGACGAGAAGGTCGTCGGGGCACTGGACGGGGCGGGCATCCGCAAGGTCATCGTGCGCGCGCCGAAGCTGGTGAACATCGTCACGGCGTAGTCGCGGGACGCGTGATCTCCGCGTGATCTCGCGCTGGGGGTAGTCCCCTACGGGCAGGTTCGGGGTTCTTGAGGAACTCCGGACCTGCCCTTTGCGTTTACCGTGGAGGAGCGGCGCGAGACGTGCCGCGCCCGTTCGGAGGAGGAGCGCCGTGGAAGCAGTGATCGCCGTCATCGTCCTGCTCTTCGTGCTCTTCGTGGTGCTCGGTGCCTACGCCACGGTGAAGGTCGTCGGCGCCGCCAAGCGCGGCGTGGACCGCACGATCCACCAGGCCCGCCGCACGGTCGAGGACCACACCCTGCGCGCCAAGTCCTTCGCCCAGACCGGCCCGGCGGCCGAGATCGCCCAGCTCCGCCTCAAGCTGCGCACCTCGATGCGGGCCACCCAGGACGCGCTGTACGCGGGCGTGACCCAGGACGAGTCCCTCAGGGAGTCCCTCGGCCTCTTCCAGCGGCTCAGCACGCACGGACACGAACTGGACGGCGAACTCAAGCGCCTGGAGGCCGAGCCGGACCGCGCGACCCTCGCCGCGCGGCTCCCCGAGCTGCGCGAGCGCACGGAGCGCATCACCGGCTCCGCCGACTCCCTGCGCTGGGCGGCCCGCGACCGGGCCCACCGCTTCGCCGGCGACGACCTCGACACCCTGAGCGCACAGATCGACGTGGAGGCGGGCGCGTTGCGCCACTGGACGACGTCGGAGACCGCGACCTCGCCGAGCACCGCCGACCCGCCGCCCTCGTGGCCCGAGGCGCCCGCCGCCGACGCCGCCGGCGAGCAGACCTGGCAGGGCAACCCGCGCCCGCGTCAGGCGTCGGAACCGGCCCGGCCCGCGATCACCCCGCCGGGAGCCCGACCCACCTACCCCTGGCAGAAGAAGCCCCGCCCCGAGAGCACCACCTGACCCCGCCACACCCGTCCCAGGTCAGAGGGGCCGGGCTGCCGAGGGGGCAGTACGCCAGGTAACCTCCAGCTCATGTCCCGCCATGTCGCGATCGTCACCGATTCAACGGCCTACCTGCCGCAGTGGACGATGGAGCGCCACGGCATCACCGCGGTACCCCTGACCGTGGTCCTCGGCGACCGGGCACTGGAAGAGGGCACCGAGATCTCGACCCGCTCCCTGGCCCAGGCACTCCAGAAGCGACGCCCCGTCACCACCTCGCGCCCCAGCCCCCAACTGTTCGCGGAGACCTACCGCAAGGTCGCCGAGTCCGGCGCCACCGACATCGTCTCCCTCCACCTGTCCGCCGAGCTCTCCGGCACCTACGACGCCGCGGTCGTCGCGGCCCGCGAGGCGCCGGTGCCGGTGCGGGTGGTGGACACCGGCATGGTGGCGATGGCCCTCGGCTTCTGCGCGCTCGCCGCGTGCGAGGTCGCGGAGACGGGCGGCACGGTGGACGAGGCCGTCACGGCAGCCGAGAAACGGGCCGCGAGCACCTCCGCCTACTTCTACGTCGACACGCTCGACTACCTGCGCCGCGGCGGCCGGATCGGCACCGCCCAGGCCCTGTTGGGCTCCGCACTCGCGGTGAAGCCGCTGCTCCAACTCGCGGACGGGCGCATCGACCTCCTGGAGAAGGTGCGGACGGCCTCGAAGGCCATCGCCCGCCTCGAGGAACTCGGCGCCGAGCGCGCCGGCAGCGCGGCCGTCGACATCGCCGTCCACCACCTCGCCGCCCCCGACCGCGCATCGGCCCTGGCCGACCGCCTCCGCGCCCGTGTGCCCGGCCTGGCCGACCTGCATGTGAGCGAGGTGGGCGCGGTGATCGGGGCGCATACGGGGCCCGGTCTGCTGGGAGTTGTGGTCTCGCCGCGGTGAGAGGCCGCTGCCGGTCACTCGTACGGGTGGCGGAGTTGTCCACAACCGGCGGGTAGTCCCCGGGAATTGAGCAAGATCATCGCGGGTCGGCGGTGTTCGTCGACCCTCGTCCCATGGCACTTCGATCACGCTCACGCACAGCGACCGCGACGAGTGGACCTGGCCGTGGAGCCACGTCCGACGTCCGCACCCGCCACCTGCGCCGCCGCTCGCGCACACCACAGGACGCTGCCCGGCATCGGCATGCTTCTTCGGCGGAGGAACTCCGTCGGCGCGCGGAGATGCTGTTCGCCCCAGGGGAGGGACAGCGGGGGGAGTCGGGGAGCGGGCCGCCGGGGGAGGGGCGAGGTGGCGTGCTTGTGGGGGCGGGTGCGGCTGCGGGCGTCGGTGCAGGTACGGATGTCGGTGCCGGTGCCGGTCCGGAGGTGGGCGAGGGCTTTGACGGTCCGTCGGACCGGGCGGAAGTGGTCGGGGCTGCGGACGCCGGGGCGCGGGATGCGGGGTCCCGTTGGCCGGGGGGCGCTGAGAACTCGGCAGAGGCGCCGCGTGCTCGGGCGAGGGTGCGGGTCGGGCTCGCGCTGCGGGAGCGGATGCCGGTGTGGCTGCAGGCGCGGTGCGGGCTGGAGCTGCGGAGCGTACTGGCGCTCACGGCACTGCTCGTCGTCGCCGCGGCCTTCGCCGTCCAGCACTTCTGGACCGGGCGGCCCCAGCCCGTCCAGGCACCCGAGGTGGTGCGGGCTGCGGCACCTTACGAGGCCCGGGAGTCCGGCAGGGCCGAGGCCGAGCCCGACGGTGCCTCGGCCGGTGCGCCCACGGCAACGGCGACGGGCACCGCAGGTGCGGAGATCGTCGTGGACGTCAGCGGCAAGGTCCGTGACCCCGGAATCCATCGCCTCCCGGCCGGCTCCCGTGTGGCCGACGCGTTGCGCGCGGCCGGCGGGGTACGGCCGGGCACGAACACCGACGGCCTCAACCGCGCCCGCTTCCTCGTGGACGGGGAGCAGGTACTCGTCGGCGGCTCCGCCGCCGCGCCGGGCGTCGCTCCTGGCCCCGGAGGCGCCGGCCCGGCCGGAGGTGCGCCGGGCGGAGCCGCACCCGCGACCCCGGTGTCCCTCAACACGGCCACGGTGGACCAGCTCGACACCCTGCCGGGCGTGGGACCCGTGCTGGCCCAGCACATCGTCGACTACCGCACCCGGAACGGCGGCTTCCGATCGATCGACGAACTGCGCGAGGTCAACGGCATCGGCGAACGCCGCTTCGCCGACTTGCGGAACCTCGTACGGCCATGAGGGCGGGACGTGTTGTGCGACTCGACGGAGGTGCGCCGTCCGGCGGAGGTGTGCCCTTCGGGGGAGGCGTGCCACCCCACCCCGGCGACGCTCCCTCCGCCCGCCCCTCCGTGCACGCCGCCGCCGGGAACCGGCTCGGGGCCGCGAACCCCCGGCAGGAAGGGCCGACGGATCTGCGGCTCGTGCCGCCCGCGCTCGCCGCGTGGGTGACGGCGGCCCTGGCGCTGGACGCGTCGCCGGGCGTGGTCGCCGGAGTCGGTGAGGTGTGCCTGGGGCTGGCTGTCGTACTGCTGGCGGTGCGGCGGCGTGGACGAGGCGGTGCCACGGAGCCCGGGCCGGGCGGCGCGTGGTCGCGTACGACGGTCGCCGCCGTGCTGCTCTGTGTCGCCGCGGCGGCCGCCTCCGCCGGGCTGCACGGGGCGGACCTGCGGCGCGGACCGGTGCCGGTGCTGGCCCGGCAGTACGCCACGGTGACCGCGGAGGTGGAGGTCACCGCGGACCCGCGGCTCAGTCGGCCCCGTGTCACCGGCAACCACACGGCTCGCCCCGCCGTACTGATCGGCGCGGAGGTCCGTCGAGTCGGGGACGTGGCCACGCGCGCGCCGGTGCTGGTGATCGTCGACGTGGGCACGGACGGCGCCGGGGGTGGTGCCGAGGCGGCCACCGATGCCCGGCGTACCGCCTGGCTCGCGCTGCTGCCCTCCACGAGGGTCCGGGTGAGCGGGCGGCTCGCCCCGGCGTTGGTCGGCGGTGACCGGATCGCGGCGGTGCTGCGGGTCCGGGCGCGGGAGCGGCCTAAGCCGGAGGTGCGGGAGAGGCCGAAGCCGGAGACGAGGGAGCGGTCGGCTGCGGAAACAGCGGGAGAGGGGTCGGCGCCGGACGTGGTCGGCGAGCCGTCCGGTGCGCAACGGCTCGCAGGCCGGCTGCGCGCCGGTCTGCGGGAGGCCACCGACGGGCTGCCGGCGGACGCCAGGGCGTTGTTGCCGGGGCTGGTCGTCGGGGACACCGCGCGTATCACGCCCGAGCTGGACGAGGCCTTCAAGGAGACCGACCTCGCGCACACCCTGGCCGTGTCCGGCAGCAACCTCACGATCATCCTCGCCCTGCTGCTGGGGCCGCCCGGCGTCGCCCAGCACGTCGAGCGCCGCGGACTCGCCCCGCGTCTCGGCATCCCCCTGCGGGCCACCGCACTGCTCGGTGGAGCGCTCACGCTCGGCTTCGTCGTGGTGTGCCGGCCCGACCCGAGTGTCCTGCGGGCCGCGGCCTGCGGTGCGGTCGTCCTGCTCGCCCTCGCGACGGGCCGCCGCCGCTCGCTGGTCCCTGCGCTGGCGACGGCCGTCCTGCTGCTGGTGCTGTACGACCCGTGGCTGGCCCGCAGCTACGGCTTCCTGCTCTCCGTCCTGGCCACCGGCGCCCTGCTGACGCTCGCGCCCCGCTGGAGCAACGCGTTGCGGGGCCACGGGGTGCCGCCCCGGCTGGCGGAGGCGCTGGCCGCGGCGGGCGCCGCGCAGGCGTTGTGCGCGCCGGTCGTGGCGGTGCTGTCGGCTCGGGTGAGCCTGGTCGCGGTGCCGTGCAACCTGCTGGCCGAGTTCGCGGTGGCACCGGCCACGGTGCTGGGGTTCGCGGCGCTGGCGGTGGCGCCGGTGGCGATGCCGGTGGCCAAGGCGTTGGCGTGGGGCGCGAGTTGGCCCGCCGGCTGGATCGCGGACGTGGCCCGGACGGGGGCGGCGCTGCCTGGCGCGGGAGTGGACTGGCCGGGCAGTTGGACAGGGGCGCTGCTGCTGGCGCTCGCCACGGCCGCCGTCGTGCTCGTCGGCAGGCGGTTGCCGGCGCATCCGTGGCTGTGCGGGGCGTGCGGGGTGCTGCTCCTGCTCGTGGTGGTGCAGCCGCCGCCGCTGACCCGGGTGGTCACGGGCTGGCCGCCGCCCGGCTGGCGGTTCGCGATGTGCGACGTGGGCCAGGGCGACGCGACGGTGCTCGCGGCGGGCGAGGGCACCGGGGTGGTGGTGGACGCCGGGCCCGATCCGACGCTGGTCGACCGGTGCCTGCGCGACCTCGGCATCACCAGGGTCCCCCTCGTCGTGCTGACCCACTTCCACGCCGACCACGTGGCCGGACTGCCCGGCGTACTGCGGGGGCGCGCGGTGGGCGCGATCGAGACGACGGGCTTCGAAGAGCCCGCCGAGCAGGCGGAGTTCGTACGGCGGGAGGCGGCGGCACACCACGTTCCCCTCACCCGGGCCGGTGCCGGGGAAGAGCGTCGGATCGGAGCCCTGTCCTGGCAGGTGCTGTGGCCTCCACCTCACCCGGTGCCGGAGCCGGAGGGCCCCAACGACGCCAGTGTCACCCTGCTGGCCCGCACGGCCGGGCTGCGCCTGCTGCTGCTCGGCGATCTCGAACCCCCGGCCCAGCAGGCCCTGTTGCGGTCACCGGCGGCCGGGCTGCTGGGCGGTGTCGACGTGCTCAAGGTGGCCCACCACGGCTCCGCCTACCAGGACCCGGACCTCATACGCGCGGCGGCTCCCCGGCTCGCGCTCATCTCGTGCGGCGAGGACAACCCCTACGGGCATCCCGCGCCCAGCACGGTCGCCGCGTTGCGCGCCGGGGGTGCGACCGTGCTGCGCACGGACGAGGACGGCGCGGTGGCGGTCGCCACCCTGGGCGGTGAGCTGCGGGTGGCGCGAGACTGAGGGCATGAACTCCGCACAGGTCGACGCCTACCTCCGCCGTCTCGGGGTCGCCCACCCGGCGTGGCCCACCATCGACGTCCTGCGCGAACTCCACCTGCGCCACCTGCAGACCGTGCCCTTCGAGAACCTGTCGATCCATCTCGGCGAGGAGATCGTGCTGGAGGAGAAGCGACTGCTGGACAAGGTGCTGGGCACGGGCAGGGGAGGGTTCTGCTACGAACTGAACGGGGCGTTCGCCGCGCTGCTCACCGCGCTGGGCTTCGACGTCACGCTCCTCGCCGGGCGGGTGTACGGGGAGGAGGGACGGCTCGGGATCCCGTACGACCACATGGCGTTGCGGGTGCGGACGGTGGACGCGGGTGCCTGGCTGGCGGACATCGGCTTCGGGGCGCACAGCTACTACCCGCTGGCCTTCGAGGAGCGGGGCGAACAGGCGGACCCCGGCGGTGTCTTCCGGATCGTCGAGGCGGGTCCGGACGCGGCGGGCGCGCGGGGCGGGGCGCCCGGGGCACAGGCGACCGGGGCGGCCGATCTGGACGTCAGCCGCGACGGCAGGCCCGAGTACCGCCTGGAGGTGCGGCCGCGGGTGCTCGGCGACTTCGCCGTCGGGGCCTGGTGGCACAGAACCTCCCCGACCTCGCACTTCGTGCGGTCGCTGGTCTGCTCACGGGTCACCGAGGAGGGCGGGAGGGTCACGCTGAGCGGGCGCAGGCTCACGGAGACGGCCGCCGACGGCCGGAGGCAGGAGCGGGAGCTGACCACGGACGGGGAGGTGCTGACGGTGTACCGGGACCGGTTCGGGATCGAGCTGACCTCCGTACCGGTCGTGCGGACCGCATGACGGCGGCGGGGGAGGGGTGGCCGACAATGGCCCGGTGAGCGATGTGAGACATGTGCTGGTGCTGCCCGACCGCGATGCCGCTCAGGAGGCGGCGGAGACGCTCGGGGAGCGGTTCGGCATCACGGAGGAGCCCAGGCTGGTGCGGGACGCGCTGGCCGGTGAGGACGATGCCGAGGACGCGCAGTGGCTCGTCGTCCTGCGGGACGAGGAGGAGCGGCTGGACCCGGGCGAGCTGGACGCGTTCGCCGGGGAGTGGGACGGCTGGCGCGAGGAGCCGTAGGCCCGGCGCACCCGGTACGCGGGCCCCGTTGTCAGTGGCCCGTGGGATGCTTGTCGCGATGGCCAGGAACACTGCGAATGACGACCCTCTCGCCCCCGTGACGCTCGCCGTGGGCCAGGAGGACCTCCTGCTCGACCGTGCCGTGCAGGAGGTGGTGGCCGCCGCCAGGGCCGCCGACGCCGACACGGACGTACGCGACCTGACCCCGGACCAGTTGCAGCCCGGGACGCTCGCCGAGCTGACGAGCCCGTCGCTCTTCTCCGAGCGCAAGGTCGTCGTCGTACGCAACGCGCAGGACCTGTCGGCCGACACGGTCAAGGACGTGAAGGGGTATCTGGGCGCGCCCGCCGAGGAGATCACCCTCGTGCTGCTGCACGCGGGCGGAGCCAAGGGCAAGGGGCTGCTCGACGCCGCCCGCAAGGTGGGCGCGCGGGAGGTGGCCTGCCCGAAGATGACGAAGCCCGCCGACCGGCTGGCCTTCGTAAGACAGGAATTCCGGGTGACCGGGCGGTCCGCCACGCCCGAGGCCTGCCAGGCGCTCGTCGATGCCATCGGCAGCGATCTGCGGGAGCTGGCGTCGGCCGTGTCCCAACTGGTCGCCGACGTCGAGGGGACCATCGACGAGGCCGTCGTCGGGCGGTACTACAAGGGCCGGGCCGAGGCGTCGAGCTTCACGGTCGCCGACCGTGCCGTCGAGGGGCGGGCGGCGGAGGCACTGGAGGCGCTGCGCTGGTCGCTCGCGACCGGAGTGGCGCCCGTGCTGATCACCAGCGCGCTGGCACAGGGCGTGCGGGCGATCGGCAAGCTGTCCTCGGCGCGGGGCGGCCGACCGGCCGACCTGGCCCGGGAGCTGGGGATGCCGCCGTGGAAGATCGACCGGGTGCGCCAGCAGATGCGCGGATGGACACCGGACGGGGTCGCCGTCGCCCTGCGCGCGGTGGCCGAGGCGGACGCGGGGGTCAAGGGCGGTGGCGACGACCCCGAGTACGCGCTGGAGAAGGCGGTCGTGACGATCGCGCGGGCGGCGCGTTCCCGAGGACGCGGATAGGGGCCACGGGGAGGAGAATCGTGCGTGTCAGCCGTACCTCGCCGAACACGGAAAGGTGGCGATCGTCATGGCTGAACACCCGCACGCAGCGCTCGTCCGCACGGGCTATGACGCCTTCCAGCGCGGAGACATGGACACCCTGCGCGGTCTGATGACCGGGGACTGCACCCACCATGTGCCCGGCTCCCACCCGCTCTCGGGCGACTTCAAGGGCATCGACTCGATCATCGACGGGTACTACAGCCGACTCTCCTCGGAGACGGGCGGATCGTTCCGCGTCGCCCTGCTCAACGTGTTCGTCGACGGCCGCGGGCACGCCGTCTCCACACACCGGTTCACCGCCGACCGGGGCGGCAAGCACATCGACGAGAACGGCGGCATCGTCTTCCGGATCGTCGGAGACAAGATCACCGACCTCGACGAGTGCGTCGAGGACATCGACAGGACCAACGCATTCTGGTCGTGACGGCGGACGGTCCCCTTCTGACCATGACGGCCGACGGGTCGCATCGGCATGACGAAGGCCCCTGCGTCCGCCCTGGGGAAGGGCGAGGCGCCGGGGCCTTCGTTCACAAGCTGCCGGAGCCGCGCCCGCGTGGCGAACGCAGGCCGCGCGCGGCTCCTTGGGGTGCCGGTCGGGAGCGGATGAGAGAGGGCCCGCTCTGGGTCCTTCCGGCGGTCAGATCAGAAAGGGGTTCAGCCCTTGAGGGACGCGACCTTGGTGGCAAGCGCCGACTTCTTGTTGGCGGCCTGGTTCTTGTGGATGACGCCCTTGGAGACGGCCTTGTCGAGCTGACGCGCGGCAGCGCGCTGGTACTCGGTGGCCTTCTCGACGTCACCCGCGGCAGCGGCCTCGCGGGCCTTGCGGATCGCGGTCTTCAGGGAGGACTTGACGGCCTTGTTGCGCAGCCGAGCCTTCTCGTTGGTCTTGATCCGCTTGATCTGGGACTTGATGTTCGCCACGAATGAGCCTTTGCAGGTTCAGGCACGGGGCCGCACGGGTCCCGTACCGATGATTTTCTTGAGGAGTGCCTCGCGCTGAGAGGGCATGAGGCACAGCCACCCAGGCTACCAGCGGCCCGTCCTGTGGCCCAAACCGGTCGCCGGTCCCCGCCCGTGGGACCATGGAGGCTACGTATCGATCCGACCCGAGCCGCTGCTGACCCTGCGGATACCTCAAGAATCAGGACCCTGCGTGCCCGCGACCCCTAACAATGTGCCCGAGCCGAGCCGTACCGACCCGGCTCTGATCCGCAACTTCTGCATCATCGCGCACATCGACCACGGCAAGTCCACGCTCGCCGACCGGATGCTCCAGCTGACCGGTGTGGTCGAGCAGCGGCAGATGCGTGCTCAGTACCTCGACCGCATGGACATCGAGCGTGAGCGCGGCATCACGATCAAGTCCCAGGCGGTGCGTCTGCCCTGGGCCCCTATGACGGGCCCGGACCAGGGCAACACGCACATCCTCAACATGATCGACACCCCGGGGCACGTCGACTTCACGTACGAGGTCTCGCGGTCGCTCGCCGCCTGCGAGGGGACCGTGCTCCTCGTCGACGCAGCCCAGGGCATCGAGGCCCAGACCCTCGCCAACCTCTACCTGGCGATGGAGAACGACCTCAAGATCATCCCCGTATTGAACAAGATCGACCTGCCGGCCGCCCAGCCGGAGAAGTTCTCCGAGGAGCTCGCCAACCTCATCGGCTGCGACCCCGAGGACGTGCTCAAGGTCTCCGCCAAGACGGGCGTGGGCGTCGACGCGCTGCTCGACAAGGTCGTCCGGGAGATCCCGGCCCCGGTCGGCGTCAAGGACGCCCCCGCGCGCGCCATGATCTTCGACTCCGTGTACGACTCGTACCGGGGCGTGGTCACGTACGTCCGTGTCATCGACGGCCAGCTCAACAAGCGTGAGCGCATCAAGATGATGTCGACGGGCGCCACGCACGAGCTGCTGGAGATCGGGACGAACTCGCCCGAGATGCTGGGCGCCGACGGCCTCGGTGTCGGTGAGGTGGGTTACCTCATCACCGGTGTGAAGGACGTCCGCCAGTCCAAGGTCGGTGACACCGTCACCAGCCAGCAGAAGGGCGCCACGGAGGCCCTGGGCGGATACAAGGACCCCAAGCCCATGGTCTTCTCCGGCCTGTATCCGCTGGACGGCTCCGACTACCCCGAGCTGCGCGAGGCCCTCGACAAGCTCCAGCTCAACGACGCCGCGCTCGTCTACGAGCCGGAGACCTCCGCCGCCCTCGGCTTCGGCTTCCGCGTCGGCTTCCTCGGCCTGCTGCACCTCGACGTGATCCGCGAGCGCCTGGAGCGCGAGTTCGGCCTCGACCTGATCGCGACCGCGCCGAACGTGGTGTACCGCGTGGTCATGGAGGACGGCACGGAGCACACCGTCACCAACCCGAGCGAGTTCCCCGAGGGCAAGATCAACGAGGTGTACGAGCCGGTCGTGCGCGCCACCATCCTGGCGCCGACCGAGTTCATCGGCTCGATCATGGAGCTGTGCCAGACCCGGCGCGGCACCCTGCTCGGCATGGACTACCTCTCCGAGGACCGGGTCGAGATCCGCTACACCCTCCCGCTGGCCGAGATCGTCTTCGACTTCTTCGACCAGCTGAAGTCCAAGACCCGCGGCTACGCCTCCCTGGACTACGAGCCCACCGGCGAGCAGACCAGCTCACTCGTCAAGGTCGACATCCTGCTGCACGGCGACAAGGTGGACGCCTTCTCGGCGATCACCCACAAGGACGCCGCGTACGCGTACGGGGTGCGGCTCGTCGCCAAGCTGCGCGAGCTCATCCCGCGGCAGGCCTTCGAGGTGCCCATCCAGGCCGCCATCGGCTCCCGGGTCATCGCCCGCGAGACGATTCGAGCCATCCGCAAGGACGTCCTCGCCAAGTGCTACGGCGGTGACATCTCCCGTAAGCGGAAGCTGCTGGAGAAGCAGAAGGAGGGCAAGAAGCGAATGAAGATGGTGGGTTCCGTGGAAGTTCCGCAGGAGGCCTTCATCGCCGTGCTCTCCAGCGATGACAGCGCGGGGTCGGGCAAGGGCAAGAAGTAACCGACCGTTACACCTCACGCCACCGGCAAAATGGGCATAAACGGGGCTCGTCGTGCGAAAACGCGGCGGGCCCCTGTGCGTGGAGGCGGTCGCTCTCTGTAGAAAGTGACAGGGTGCGGAGACTTACGCACCGGCCGGTCGAGCCTTACCCTGATGCCTGCTCGATAGTTACTCGCGAGTTAAACAAGAGCGCGCGGATGTGTCAGCGCGTGAGTGAAACCAGCCGTATTTGAGCCAGCCGCCGCACTGCCGCGGGCCCCGGAGGATGTCGTGAGCGACACACAGACACTGATCGAGAACCGTCCGCCGTCCGTGGCGTGCCTCTTCCTCGACCGCGTGACAGCCACACCGGACGCCGAGGCATACCGGTATCCCGTACCCCCCGCCTCGGGCCAGGGCCCGGACGACTGGAAGGCGCTGACCTGGGCGCAGGCCGCCGAACGTGTCTACGCCATCGCGGCCGGCCTGATCGAGCTCGGCGTCCAGCCGGAGCAGCGCATCGCCCTCGCCTCCTCGACCCGCCTCGAGTGGATCCTCGCGGACCTCGGCATCATGTGCGCCGGCGCCGCCACCACCACCGTGTACCCGCAGACCAACGCCGAGGAGTCGGCGTTCATCCTGTCCGACTCCGAGAGCCGGGTGCTGATCGCCGAGAACGCGGCCCAGCTCGCCAAGGCCGTCGAGAAGCGCGCCGAGCTGCCCGACCTCACCCATGTCGTGGTGATCGACCCGGCCGGTGTCGAGACCGCCGACTGGATCCTCACCCTCGACGAGCTGGAGAAGCGTGGCGCCGCCCGCCTGGAGAAGGAACCCGAGCTGATCAAGGAGCGGGTCGGCGCGATCGCCTCCGACCAGCTCGCCACCCTCATCTACACCTCCGGCACCACCGGCCGTCCCAAGGGCGTCCGCCTGCCGCACGACAACTGGTCGTACATGGCGAAGGCGATCGCCGCGACCGGGCTGATCAGCGATGCGGACGTGCAGTACCTGTGGTTGCCGCTCGCGCACGTCTTCGGCAAGGTGCTCACCTCCGGCCAGATCGAGGTCGGCCACGTCACCGCCGTCGACGGCCGCGTGGACAAGATCATCGAGAATCTGCCGGTCGTCCAGCCGACGTACATGGCGGCCGTGCCGCGCATCTTCGAGAAGGTCTACAACGGCGTCGCCGCCAAGGCCCGCGCGGGCGGCGCCGCCAAGTACAAGATCTTCCAGTGGGCGGCGGAGGTCGCCCGTGAGTACGCCAAGGCCGCACAGGACAACTTCCGGCGCACCGGGACGGCCTCCGTGCCGTTCGGGCTGGGCGCGAAGCACAAGGTCGCCGACGCGCTCGTCTACGCCAAGCTGCGCGAGGCCTTCGGCGGCAAGCTCCGTGCCTGCATCTCGGGCTCGGCCGCCCTCGCACCGGAGATCGCCTACTTCTTCTCGGGCGCCGGCATCCACATCCTCGAGGGATACGGCCTCACGGAGTCGTCGGCGGCCTCCTTCGTCAACCCCGGCGAGGCGTACCGCACCGGCACGGTCGGCAAGCCGCTGCCCGGCACGGAGGTCCGTATCGCGGAGGACGGGGAGATCCTGCTGCGGAGCCCCGGCATCATGGAGGGCTACCACAAGCTGCCCGAGAAGACCGTCGAGGTGCTGGAGTCGGACGGCTGGTTCCACACCGGGGACATCGGCGAGCTCTCGCCCGACGGCTATCTGCGGATCACCGACCGCAAGAAGGACCTCATCAAGACGTCCGGCGGCAAGTACATCTCGCCGGCGGAGGTCGAGGGGCAGTTCAAGGCGGTGTGCCCGTACGTCTCCAACATCCTCGTGCACGGGGCGGACCGGAACTTCTGCACGGCGCTGATCGCCCTCGACGAGGTCGCGATCCTCGACTGGGCCAAGGAGAACGGGCTGGGAGGGAAGTCGTACGCGGAGGTGGTCGCCGCGCCCGAGACCGTCGCCCTCGTCCAGGTGTACGTCGAGGAGCTCAACGCCGGGCTTCAGAAGTGGCAGACGATCAAGAAGTTCCGGCTGCTGCCTCGGGACCTGGATGTGGAGCACGGGGAGATCACGCCGAGTCTGAAGTTGAAGCGGCCGGTGGTGGAGCGGGAGTACAAGCACCTGATCGACGAGATGTACGCGGGGGCGCGCGAGGCGTAGGGGCTGGTCAGTTGCCTTGCCCCCGGCCTATGAGCCGGCGGAGCTCCCGCACCTCGTGGCGCAGCTCCGCCAGCTCCAGGAACACCCTCACCTTCGCTCGCAGCACCCAGGGGTCGAACGGCTTCCGCACGAAGTCGGCGGCTCCCGTGGCGTAGCCGCGGAAGGCGTAACCGGCGTCGTCGTCGGCGCCGGTGAGGAAGATGATCGGGACGTCCCTGGCCTGATCGAGGCGCTTGATGTTGGCGGCGGTCTCGAAGCCGTCCATGCCGGGCATGTGGACGTCGAGCAGGACGAGGGCGAAGCGGCGGCGGAGGAGTGCCTTCAGGGCCTCCTCGCCGGAACGGGCGCGGACGAGGGGCTCGTCGAGGGAGGCCAGGACCGCCTCCAGAGCGATCAGGTTGTCCTCCATGTCGTCGACCAGGAGGATGCCGGGGCGGTCGTCGCCCTCCCGCTCACTCATGGTCCGCCTCGTCCAGCCGGTCGTACCGCGTCGGAGCGCGCTTGACGCGCCACGCCTTCGCGGTGAGCAGTGGACGCGGGTCGGATGCTCGAATCCGGTCCTCTTTCTGTCCGTCTTCGAGCACACGCGTAGCACTGTTCTCACTCATGACGGCCCACTTCGGTAACTCGGCGCTTATGGGCGTGGTCAGTCTGTCACTCTGTCCGCATCGACCGAGGCGTATTCGTCCGAACTGCTCGGGGAGCTGTCCATGAGGGCCATTCCGACGCAACGGGAGACCGTTTCCCTTGCCTCAGATGCGCCTGCGCATGCCGCTGACGCGGCCACTGATGTGCCCGCGCATCCGCGTGCGCAGGCGCGCGCGGCCCTGTCCGGAAGCTCCCTCGCGCCCGGATCCGCCCGCGCACTGCTGCGCGCCGCGCTGGAGGAGTGGACCGACCTCGGCCTGCCCGGAACCGAGTACGTCAGCGGACGGCTGGCCGAGGACGCGATGCTCGTCGTCAGCGAACTCGTCACCAACGCCGTCGTCCACGCCGGCACCGACGTCGAGCTGATGTGCGGCCTGGAGGAGACCGGCGCGGTGGTGGTGGAGGTCTCCGACCACCACCCCTCGCGCGCCCCGCGCGACGGCGCCCCCGAGACGCCGTACGACACCCCGGAGTACGGGCGCGGCCTGCGGCTCGTCTCCGCGCTCTCCGAGACCTGGGGCGTCACCTTCCGCAGGGGCGCCAAGACGGTGTGGGCGCGGATACCGGCGGAGGGGGAGGCGCACACCGAGCACGCGGGGGAGGGCGCGAGCGGGCTGAGCGGGGCGTACGCCGGTGCGATGGAGATGACCGGTGCGATGGAGATGTACAGCGCCGCGCACACACCGGTGTACGCCTGGAGGAGCGCCGGTGTGCACGCCCCCGAAGCCCACCAGGCCTTCGACGTCCCACAGGCCCTCGAACTCACCGAGGCCTTCGAGACCCCCCATGCACCCCACGCACCCCATGCACCCCTTGCCCTCCATGCCGCCGGAACCCCAGCGGGCCGGGACGCCTTCGAGCCCCGCCGGGCCCCCGAGTGCGACTGGCTCAACCGCGGCGCCCTCTCCTTCCTCGCCGAGGCCTCCGACCTCCTCGCCGGGCAGCTCGACGAGGACCTCGTGGCCGCGCTGACCGCCCAGCTGATCGTGCCGCGCCTCGCCGACTGGTGCGCGGTGTGGCTGGAGGACGAGCTCAGCGGCCGCGGCGGCTGGACGGGGGACGGCGCCGGGGGCCCGGGGCCGCGCCTCGCCCGGGTCTGGCACGGCAGCGAGAACCGCATCGAGGAACTGCGCCGGGCCCTGGAAGAGGACCCGCCGCGCCGGCCCGACGCGTTACGGTCCGGGCCCGTGCCGTTCCCCTGGCCCGGGGAGGCGCTCGGCGCGGCCGGAGAGGACGGCGCGGCCCTCTCGTACCGCCTCGTCGCGGGCGGCCGCCCGCTCGGCACGCTGGTCATCGGACGGGCCGGGACCCCGCGCTTCCCCGACGAGGTCACCGGTCTCGTCGAGGACCTCGGCCGCAGGGTGGCGCTCGCCATCGGCGCGGCCCGCCAGTACGCCCGCCAGGCCATGATCAGCGCCGTACTCCAGCGCGGCCTGCTGCCCGGCGCCGTTGCCGAGATACCGGGTGTGCGCAGCGCCCTCGTCTACGAGCCCTGTGACAAGGGCGGCCCCAGCGGCGACTTCTACGACCTGTTCCCGGCCGGCGACGGCCGCTGGTGCTTCGCCGTCGGCGACGTCCAGGGCAAGGGGCCCGAGGCGGCCGTCGTCATCGGCCTCGCCCGGCCCTGGCTGCGGCTGCTGGCCCGCGAGGGCTACGGCGTCGCCGACGTCCTCGACCGCCTCAACCAGCTCCTCCTCGACGACGCCACGGAGGCCGCCGACGCGGCGGCCCGCGCGCTCGTCGGCCCCGCCGTGCCCGGAGACGGCCCGCAGACCCGGTTCCTCTCCCTCCTCTACGGCGAGCTGGCCCCCTTCGAGGGCGGCGTCCGCTGCACCCTCGCCTCCGCCGGACACCCCCTGCCGTTGCTCCTCGGACCGGACGGCGGCGTCCGTACGGTCGCTCAGCCGCAGACCCTGCTCGGGGTCATCGAGGAGGTCACGTACACCTGCGACACCGTCGAGCTGCGGCCCGGCGACAGTCTGCTGTGCGTCACCGACGGGGTGACCGAGCGGCGCTGCGGCTCCCGCCAGTTCGACGACGGTGACGGCCTCGCCGAGGCGCTCGCCGGATGCGCGGGCCTGGACGCGGAACTGATCGCGGAGCGGATCAAGCGGCTGGTGCACGAGTTCGGCGGGCAGCCGCCGGAGGACGACCTGGCGCTGCTGGTGCTCCAGGCCGAGTAGGACGGTCCGTGGGTGCTGGACAATGGAAGGCATGCCTTCCGCACTCCCCGACGGCGAGCCCGTCCCCGACGACGGCGCACTCCCCGCGCACGCGCTCACCGGCGCCGCCGCGCGCCCCCTCGGGTTCTACCTGCACGTCCCCTACTGCGCGACCCGCTGCGGCTACTGCGACTTCAACACCTACACCGCCACCGAGCTGCGCGGCACCGGCGGCGTCCTCGCCTCCCGCGACAACTACGCGGACACCCTCACCGACGAGATCCGCCTGGCCCGCAAGGTCCTCGGCGACGACCCGCGCGAGGTCCGTACGGTCTTCGTCGGCGGCGGTACGCCGACCCTGCTGGCCGCGGATGATCTCGTACGGATGCTGGGGGCGATCCGCGACGAGTTCGGCCTCGCGGCGGACGCCGAGGTCACGACGGAGGCGAACCCGGAGTCGGTGGACCCGGCGTACCTCACACGGCTGCGGGAGGGCGGCTTCAACCGGGTCTCCTTCGGGATGCAGAGCGCGCGGCAGCACGTCCTGAAGGTGCTGGACCGCACGCACACGCCGGGCCGCCCGGAGGCGTGCGTGGCGGAGGCACGCGCGGCGGGCTTCGAGCACGTCAACCTCGACCTGATCTACGGCACACCGGGGGAGTCCGACGACGACTGGCGGGCCTCGCTGGAGGCGGCGCTCGGCGCGGGACCGGACCACATCAGCGCCTACGCGTTGATCGTCGAGGAGGGAACCCAGCTCGCGCGGCGCATTCGCCGTGGCGAGGTCCCGATGACCGACGACGACGTGCACGCCGACCGGTACCTGATCGCGGAGGAGATGATGTCGGCGGCGGGCTTCGACTGGTACGAGGTGTCCAACTGGGCCACCTCGGAGGCGGGCCGCTGCCTGCACAACGAGCTGTACTGGCGGGGCGCCGACTGGTGGGGCGCGGGGCCGGGAGCGCACTCCCACGTGGGCGGGGTGCGGTGGTGGAACGTGAAGCATCCGGGGGCGTACGCGGCGGCGCTGGCCTCCGGCCGTTCTCCGGGGGCTGGGCGGGAGCTGTTGTCCGAGGAGGACCGGCGGGTGGAGCGGATCCTGCTGGAGCTGCGGCTGCGGGAGGGGGTCCCGCTGTCGCTGCTGCGGGAGGAGGGGCTGGCGGCTTCCCGGCGGGCGCTGGGGGAGGGGCTGCTGGAGGGCGGTCCGTACGAGGAGGGACGGGCCGTGCTGACGCTGCGGGGGCGGTTGCTGGCGGACGCGGTGGTCAGGGACCTGGTGGATTGATCACTCCGGCGGGTGAATCCCTGCGGAACGCCGGTAGGACAGCTGCACCGATTCCTAGGGTGCCGCTGTGGACGACCGTGGCATGATCAAGTTTTTTGCGGAGTGCGAGCCTGCTGAGGGCATCCGGGTCGAGCTCCTGCGCGGGGAGATCGTGATGTCACGCAGTCCTGATCTGGTGCACAACAGGAACGTCACGGAGATGGCGGACCAGATTCCGAGTGAGCGTTGGTCCCGGCTCCAGACCCAGTGCGTCGACATGCTCGACGAAGTCAGTGCACCCGTGCCCGACCTTGTGGTGTACGAGCGAGGCACAGGCCCGGACCGTGGGGCGCTCATGCCCGCCGGGGTTGTGACCATGCTGGTGGAGGTTGTTTCCGGGATCAGCGTCCACCGCGACTACGGTGTCAAGCGTTCGACGTATGCAGCAGCCAGGGTTACCGCCTACTTGATCATCGACCCCGTCATGGCCCATTGCGTACTGCTCACCGAGCCGACGGGGCGGGGAGAAGACGCAGACTACCGATGCCAGCGGCTCACCAAGTACGGCGACGTCACGCCCCTGGAGCCGCTCGGAATTGGACTCGACACCACGAGGTTCGGCACGTATCCGAACGTCAGGCCCCACCGCTACCCGTAACGAAATCGATCAGCTCCTCCACCCTCCCCAACAACGCCGGCTCCAGGTCCCGGTAAGACCGCACCCGCCCCAGAATCCCCTGCCACGCCGCACCGGTGTTTTCCGGCCACCCCAGCGCCCGGCACACCCCCGTCTTCCAGTCCTGCCCGCGCGGCACGCGCGGCCACGCCTCGATGCCCAGCGACGACGGCTTCACCGCCTCCCAGATGTCGATGTACGGGTGGCCCACGACCAACGCGTGCTCACTCGTCACCGACTCCGCGATGCGCCACTCCTTCGAACCCGGCACCAGGTGGTCCACCAGCACCCCCAGCCGCGCGTCCGGCCCCGGGTCGAATTCGGCCACGACGGCGGGCAGGTCGTCCACGCCCTCCAGGTACTCCACGACCACGCCCTCGATGCGCAGGTCGTCACCCCAGACCTTCTCGACGAGTTCCGCGTCGTGCCGGCCCTCGACGTAGATCCGCCCGGCGCGAGCCACGCGCGCGCGTGCGCCGGGGACGGCGACCGAACCGGATGCCGTACGGGTGGGACGTACCGGGCCCCCTGACGACGGCCGTACGAGGGTCACCACCCGCCCCTCCAGCAGGAACCCCCGCGGCTCCAGCGGGAACACCCGGTGCTTGCCGAAGCGGTCCTCCAGGGTCACCGTGCCCGCCTCACAGCGGATCACCGCACCGCAGAAACCGGTCCCGGGCTCCTCCACCACCAGGCCCGGCTCCGCCGGTACCTCGGGCACGGGCTGGGGCTTCTTCCACGGCGGGGTCAGGTCGGCGGAGTACTGGCGCATTCGGATGACGATAGGAGAACCCGCCGTGCCCTCACCGCGACACGCCGAAACGCGCCGCCAACGCGTCCCGCTGGGCCCGTACGAACGCCGCGTCCACCACCGCTCCGTGACCCGGCACGTACAGCGCGTCCTCGCCGCCGAGGCCGAGGAGCCGGTCGAGGGCGGCCGGCCAGTGGGCCGGTACGGCGTCGGGGCCGGCCTGGGGCTCGCCGGACTCCTCGACGAGGTCGCCGCAGAAGACGACCTCCGGGTCGCCGGGGACGAGGACCGCGAGATCGTGGGCGGTGTGCCCGGGACCCACGTTCGCGAGCAGCGCCTGGCGGCCGTCGCCCAGGTCGAGGGTCCACTCGCCGGAGACATGGTGGTGGGGTCGGACCAGGGTCTCCACCGCCTCGTCCGCCGCCGCCGGGTCCAGCCCGTTGCGCAGGGCGTCCGTGTGCAGCTCCGCACGCCCCCGCGCCAACACCGTGTCGAGGCCCACCGCGCCGAAGACCTCCGCGCCCGCGAACGCCGCCGCCCCGAAGACATGGTCGAAGTGGGGGTGGGTGAGAGCGAGATGAGTCACACGCCGGCCGGCCAGCTCCTGCGCCGCGTACCGCAGCCGCGCCCCCTCCGCCAGGCTCGACCCGGCGTCGATCACCAGGACCGCGCCCGGCCCGACGACCAGCCCCGCCGTGCAGTCCCACCCGGGCAGCCGACACCGCCCCACCCCGGCCGCCACCCGCTCCCAGCCCAGCTCTTCCCAAGTCACGGTCATACGGCGACGCTAGCGGGGAGCACACTCCGGCGTGCGGTGCCGGGTACCAGCCTTGCCCCGGGTGTACCCCCCGGCCGTACACTGGGCCGGGGAACGCTGGCACTCGCACGCGCAGAGTGCCAGGTGGATGTCAAGGGGACGAGTTCGGAGGTGCGCGCGATGCTGAGTGAACGCAGGCTCCAGGTGCTGCGCGCCATCGTCCAGGACTATGTCGGCACCGAGGAGCCGGTGGGCTCGAAGGCGCTCACCGAGCGGCACAACCTCGGCGTCTCCCCGGCGACGGTCCGCAACGACATGGCGGCCCTGGAGGACGAGGGGTACATCGCCCAGCCGCACACCAGTGCCGGGCGCATCCCCACCGACAAGGGCTACCGGCTGTTCGTCGACAAGCTGGCCGGTGTGAAGCCCATGACCGGGCCCGAGCGGCGCGCCATCCAGAACTTCCTCGAGGGCGCCGTCGACCTCGACGACGTCGTCGCCCGTACCGTGCGGCTGCTCGCGCAGCTGACGCGGCAGGTGGCCGTCGTGCAGTACCCCTCGCTGACCCGTTCGACCGTGCGGCACGTGGAACTGCTGTCACTCGCCCCCGCGCGCGTGATGCTCGTGCTGATCACGGACACCGGCCGGGTCGAGCAGCGCATGGTGGACTGCCCGGCGCCCTTCGGTGAGGCGTCCCTGGCGGACCTGCGGGCGCGGCTGAACAGCCGGGTCGCGGGGCGCCGGTTCACCGACGTGCCGCGACTCGTCGAGGACCTCCCGGAGGGCTTCGACGTCGAGGACCGCGGTACGGTCACGACGGTGCTCTCCACCCTGCTGGAGACGCTTGTCGAGGAGAACGAGGAGCGGCTGATGATCGGCGGTACCGCCAATCTCACCCGCTTCGGACATGACTTTCCCCTCACCATCCGGCCCGTCCTGGAGGCCCTGGAGGAGCAGGTCGTGCTCCTCAAACTCCTGGGCGAGGCGGGGGATTCGGGCATGACCGTACGCATCGGTCACGAGAACGCCTACGAGGGACTCAACTCCACTTCCGTGGTGTCGGTCGGTTACGGTTCGGGCGGCGAGGCAGTCGCCAAGCTCGGCGTGGTCGGACCGACCCGCATGGATTACCCGGGAACGATGGGAGCGGTACGCGCAGTGGCACGGTACGTCGGACAGATCCTGGCGGAGTCGTAAGTGGCCACGGACTACTACGCCGTTCTCGGCGTGCGCCGCGACGCGTCGCAGGAAGAGATCAAGAAGGCCTTCCGGCGGCTCGCTCGCGAGCTGCACCCGGACGTCAACCCGGATCCGAAGACCCAGGAGCGGTTCAAGGAGATCAACGCCGCTTACGAGGTGCTCTCGGACCCGCAGAAGAAGCAGGTCTACGACCTCGGCGGCGACCCGCTCTCGCAGGCGGGCGGCGGAGGCGCGGGCGGCTTCGGCGCCGGTGGTTTCGGCAACTTCTCCGACATCATGGACGCCTTCTTCGGTACGGCGTCCCAGCGCGGCCCCCGCTCGCGGACGCGGCGCGGCCAGGACGCGATGATCCGGCTGGAGATCGAGCTCGACGAGGCGGCCTTCGGCACGACCAAGGACATCCAGGTCGACACCGCGATCGTCTGCGCCACCTGTAGCGGTGAGGGCGCGGCGCCGGGCACGACCGCCCAGACGTGTGACATGTGCCGCGGCCGCGGTGAGGTGTCGCAGGTGACGCGGTCCTTCCTGGGCCAGGTCATGACGTCCCGCCCCTGCCCGCAGTGCCAGGGCTTCGGAACCGTGGTTCCCACGCCGTGCCCGGAGTGCGCCGGTGACGGCCGCGTGCGTTCGCGCCGCACCCTCACGGTGAAGATCCCGGCCGGCGTCGACAACGGCACCCGTATCCAGCTCGCGGGCGAGGGCGAGGTCGGTCCCGGTGGCGGTCCCGCCGGTGACCTGTACGTCGAGATCCACGAGCTGCCGCACCCCACCTTCCAGCGGCGCGGCGACGACCTGCACTGCACGGTCACCATCCCGATGACGGCGGCGGCCCTCGGCACGAAGGTGCCGCTGGAGACGCTGGACGGCCTCGAGGAGGTCGACATCCGGCCCGGCACCCAGTCCGGCCAGTCGATCCCGCTGCACGGCCGGGGTGTCACGCACCTGCGCGGTGGCGGCCGGGGCGACCTCATCGTCCACGTCGAGGTCACGACGCCGACGAAGCTGGATCCCGAGCAGGAGCGGTTGCTGCGCGAGCTTTCCAAGCTGCGGGGCGAGGAACGGCCCCAGGGCCAGTTCCAGCCCGGGCAGCAGGGGTTGTTCTCGCGGCTGAAGGACGCGTTCAACGGGCGCTGACGGAAGGGGCTCCGCCCCTTCGACCCCGCCAGGGGGCTCCGCCCCCTGGACCCCCGCCTCGCCCGCCCACCACCCGACTCGGTCGGCCGAGAAGTACTGGCCTGTGCCGGAAAGGCAGCCCGATTCGGTCCCGCCCGGAGGACGTGACAACATGCCGTCATGTCCTCCGCGCTGACCGATCTCTTCCCCCAGCCGATCGTGCAGGCCCCCATGGCGGGCGGTGTCTCCGTGCCGCAGCTCGCCGCCGCCGTCTGTGAGGCGGGCGGGCTCGGGTTCCTCGCCGCCGGGTACAAGACCGCCGACGGGATGTACCAGGAGATCAAACAGCTGCGGAGCCTGACCTCCCGGCCCTTCGGCGTGAACCTCTTCATGCCGCAGCCGGAGTACGCCGAGACCGGCGCCGTCGACGTCTACGCACACCAGCTCGCCGGCGAGGCCGCCTGGTACGAGACGGAGCTCGGCGACCCCGACAGCGGCCGCGACGACGGGTACGACGCCAAACTGGCCGTGCTCCTCGACAACCCGGTGCCGGTGGTGTCCTTCCACTTCGGCGTGCCGGCCCCCGAGGCGCTTCAGTCGCTGCGCCGGGCCGGCACCTTCACCCTCGTCACCGCCACCACCCCCGACGAGGCCGTGGCGGTGGAGCGGGCGGGCGCCGACGCGGTGATCGTGCAGGGCGTGGAGGCCGGCGGCCACCAGGGCACCCACCGGGACGTCCCGGAGACCGACGGCTCCGCTCTGGGACTGCTGTCGCTGCTCGCCCAGGTCCGGGAGGCCGTGAGCCTTCCCCTCGTCGCCGCCGGCGGCATCATGCGCGGCAGCCAGATCGCCGCCGTGCTGGCCGCGGGCGCGAGCGCGGCGCAGCTCGGCACGGCGTTCCTCGCGACACCGGAGTCCGGCGCGCAGGCCGTGCACAAGGAGGCGCTGACCAACCCGCTGTTCGTACGGACGGAACTCACCCGCGCCTTCTCGGGGCGCCCGGCGCGCGGCCTGGTGAACCGTTTCCTGCGCGAGCACGGCCCGTACGCGCCCGCCGCCTACCCGGAGGTCCATCACCTCACCTCCCCGCTGCGCAAGGCGGCCGCCAAGGCCGGGGACGCGCAGGGCATGGCGCTGTGGGCCGGGCAGGGCCACCGGATGGCCCGCGACCTGCCCGCCGGGCGCCTGGTCGAGGTGCTGGCCGAGGAACTGGCCGCGGCCAGGACAGCGTTGTCGGTGTGCCCGGGTGAGGACGCGGGCCGATGACGGCCCCGGTGTTCGTCGTCGAGGACTTCGGTGCGGCCGGTGCCGGGGAGTTCGTCCTGGACGGCCCCGAGGGGCGGCACGCCGTCTCCGTGAAGCGGCTGCGGCCCGGTGAGGCCGTCGTCCTCACCGACGGCGCCGGGCGCTGGGCCGAGGGCGAGGTGGTCGCCGCCGAGGGCAAGGACCGGCTGGTCGTGAGCCTGAAGGGCGTCGTCGAGGAGCCCGCCGAGGCGCCCCGGATCACCGTCGTGCAGGCCTTGCCCAAGGGCGACCGCGGGGAACTGGCCGTCGAGACCATGACCGAGACCGGCGTCGACGCGATCGTCCCGTGGGCCGCCTCCCGCTGCATCACGCAGTGGAAGGGCGAGCGCGGGCTGAAGGCGCTCGCGAAGTGGCGGGCGACGGCCCGGGAGGCCGGCAAGCAGTCCCGCCGGGTCCGCTTCCCCGAGGTCGCCGACGCGGCGACGTCGAAGCAGGTCGCGGCACTGATCGCCGACGCCGACTTCGCCGCCGTACTCCACGAGAGCGGCGACACCCCGCTCGCGACGGCCGAACTGCCCGCCCAGGGCGAGATCGTGCTCGTCGTCGGGCCCGAAGGGGGTGTCTCCCCCGAGGAGTTGGCGCTCTTCGAGGAGGCCGGCGCACGGCCCTACCGGCTCGGCCGGACCGTGCTGCGCACCTCCACCGCGGGCACCGCCGCCGCGGCCCTGCTCCTCGGCCGCACCGGCCGCTGGTCCTGACTCCGGCACACCTCAGAAGCCTCCGGAAGGCACCACGATGGAACTGGCTCAAGTACGGCTGCTGGTCAGCGACTTCGCCGCCTGCTACCGCTTCTACGCCGACGTCCTCGGCCTCAAGCCGCAGTCGGGCTCCACCCAGGGGCCGTACGAGAAGTTCAGCCCCGCCGTCGGGTCGGCGGGCATCGCGCTCCAGGACCGGGCCATGATGGCCGAGGTCCTCGACGAACTCGGCGACACGGCGACCGGCCACCGCTCCCTGGTCGTGCTGCGCGTCGACGACCTGGACACCTACTGCGAGCAGATCACCGCCCGCGGCGCCACCCTCGTGCACGGACCCGCGCCCATGACCGACCGTCTGCGGGTCGCCCATCTCAAGGACCCCGAGGGCAACTTGGTGGAACTCCAGGAGTGGCTGCTGTTGCTCGGCTGACCTCCGCGCGCCGGTGCCGGAGTGGCCGTATGCGCCCTTCCGTGTCGGCCGGGACAGTGGCACGCTGTCCGACCATGGGGGCTTTGAGGCGGATTCAGGTACGGCCGCGCGGGAGCCGGGTGGCCGCGGTGGCCGGCCTCGCGCTGATGGCCGTGGGTGGCGCGGTGGCGTGCGATCCGGGCGGGCTGAGCGCGGCGACGGTGGCGTTCACCACCGACGAGACGGCGACGAAGGAGCTCGAACGGCAGAAGGTCGACGTGCGCTGGCTGACGTGCACGGCGGACTACAAGGGCAGCCGCTCGGCGTCCCCCTCCGCGAGCGAGGACACCGTCGCCCGTGTCGACTGTCAGGGCGAGACCGGCGACGGCAAGGACATCACCGTCACGGGCAAGGTCACGCGTGCCGTCAGCGGCGCCTGTGTGCGCGGTGATCTCACCGCCAAGGTGGGCGGCAAGGTCAGGTTCCACGTCAGCGGTCTCGGCAACTGCGACGGAACGCCCTCGCCCGTCGCCCCGGGCCCCGGGAACGGCGGGGGGCCCGCCCCCACGGTCACGGTGACCGTCACCACCACCATCTGGTGCGACGACTATCCGAACTGTCGTCCCGTCCAGGGCAAGTGACCG
Source organism: Streptomyces sp. NPDC048751 (assembly GCF_043198595.1). NCBI lineage: Bacteria > Bacillati > Actinomycetota > Actinomycetes > Kitasatosporales > Streptomycetaceae > Streptomyces > Streptomyces sp. NPDC048751. The sequence continues at coordinate 53,115 of NZ_JBICUX010000022.1, read as the reverse complement.
AGAGAACCTGACGGCCAAGTGATCCAAAGCCCTGTCCCCGAGCATCCGCCCTGCATAGGGTGATCGGGTGACACAGTCCGCGACCACGGCATTCGCCGCCTCATCGGCTTATCTCCGCTTTCCGCACCCGCACGGCGAGTTGGTGGCCTTCACCGCCGAGGACGACGTCTGGCTCGCGCCTCTCGACGGCGGCCGCGCCTGGCGGGTCAGCGCCGACAACATGCCGGTCACCCATCCGCGCATCTCACCCGACGGCACCACCGTCGCCTGGACCTCGACCCGCGACGGCGCCCCCGAGGTGCACATCGCCCCCGTCGACGGCGGGCCCACGACCCGGCTGACGTACTGGGGCAACGCGAGGACACAGGTGCGCGGCTGGACCCCGGACGGACGGGTCCTCGCGGTCACCGCCCACGGCGAGGCCAGCATGCGCCGCACCTGGGCCCGTGCCCTCCCGCTCGACGGCGGACCCGCCACCACCTTGCCGTACGGGCCCGTCGGCGATGTCGCCCACGGCCCGCACACCGTGCTGCTGTCCGCGCTCATGGGCCGCGAGGCCGCCTCGTGGAAGCGCTACCGGGGTGGTACGGCCGGAAAGCTGTGGATCGACCGGGAGAACACCGGCGCATTCACGCGCCTGCACGAGGAGTTGGACGGCAACCTCGAATACCCCGGGTGGGTGGGGGACCGTATCGCCTTCCTCTCCGACCACGAGGGCACCGGCGCGCTGTACTCCTCCCTCGCCGACGGCTCCGACCTGCGCCGGCACACCCCTCTCGACGGCTTCTATGCCCGGCACGCGGCGAGCGACGGCACCAGGGTGGTGTACGCGAGCGCCGGTGAGCTGTGGCTCCTCGACGACCTCGACGGCGCCGAGCCGCGCCGCCTCGACATCCGGCTCGGCGGCCAGCGCACCGACCGGCGGCCCTTCCAGGTGAACGCCGCCCGCTGGTTCGGCTCCGCCGCCCCCGACCACACCGGGCGCGGCAGCGCGGTCTCCGTGCGCGGCGCCGTGCACTGGGTCACCCACCGCTCCGGCCCCACCCGTACGCTCGCCGCCGAGCCCGGCGTCCGGGCCCGCTCGCCCCGCACCTTCCGCGCGGACGGCGAGGAGTGGGTGGTGTGGGTGACGGACGCCGAGGGCGAGGACGCCCTGGAGTTCGCGCCCGCCACCGGTCTCGCGCCGGGCGCCACCCCGCGCCGCCTGGCCGCCGGACGCCTGGGCCGGGTCCTGGAGCTCGCGATGGCACCCGACGGCAGCCGCGCCGCCGTCGCCGCCCACGACGGACGCCTCCTCCTCGTCGAACGGGAGACCGGCGAGGTCCGCGAGGTCGACCGCAGCGAGGACGGGGACGTCTCCGGCCTGGTGTTCTCACCCGACTCGGCCTGGCTCGCCTGGTCGCACCCGGGGTCCCGCCCCCTGAGCCAGCTCAAGCTCGCCAACACCACCGACCTGTCGGTCACCGAGGCGACCCCGCTGCGCTTCCAGGACTACGACCCCGCGTTCACGCCCGACGGCAAGCACCTCGCCTTCCTGTCGAGCCGCTCCTTCGACCCCGTCTACGACGAGCACGTCTTCGACCTCGCGTTCGTCGTCGGCACCCGACCGCACCTGATCACCCTCGCCGCGACCACGCCGTCCCCCTTCGGGCCGCAGCGGCACGGCCGGCCCTTCGAGGCGCCCGACAAGGACGAGACGCCCGACAGCGAGGGCACCCCGGCCACCCGTATCGACCTCGACGGCCTCGCCGACCGGATCGTCCCGTTCCCCGTCGAGGCCGCCCGCTACACCAACTTGCGGGCCGCGAAGGACGGCGTGCTGTGGCTGCGCCACCCGGTGCGGGGCGTCCTCGGCGCCTCCCGGGCCACCCCGGACGACCCGGACCCCGACACCGAGCTGGAGCGCTACGACCTCGCCCAGCAGCGCCTGGAGCACCTCGCCGCCGACGCCGACCACTTCGAGGTCAGCGGGGACGGCAAGCGGTTGTTGCTGTGGACCGACGGCAAGCTGAAGGTCGTACCCAGCGACCGGCGGGCCTCCGGCGACGACGACAGCGACTCGAACATCACCGTCGACCTCGGCCGCGTCCGGCAGACCGTCGACCCGGCGGCCGAGTGGCGGCAGATGTTCGACGAGACCGGCCGCATCATGCGCGACCACTTCTGGCACCCCGGCATGAACGGCGTCGACTGGACCGCGGTCCTCGACCGCTACCGGCCCGTCGTCGAACGCGTCGCCACCCACGACGACCTGGTGGACCTGCTCTGGGAGGTGCAGGGCGAACTCGGCACCTCGCACGCGTACGTCGTTCCGCGCGGCGGACACGGCCACGGGGCCCGCCAGGGCCTGCTCGGCGCCGACATCTCCCGGCACGAGGACGGCAGCTGGCGCATCGACCGCATCCTGCCCTCCGAGACCTCCGACCCCGACGCCCGCTCCCCGCTCGCCGCACCCGGCGTCGCCGTGCGGGCCGGGGACGCGGTCGTCGCGGTGGGCGGAGTGCCGGTGGACCCGGTGGCCGGGCCCGGACCGCTGCTCGTCGGCACGGCCGGGCGGACCGTCGAGCTGACGGTGTCACCGTCCGGCGGGGGCGAGCTGCGGCACGCCGTGGTCGTGCCGATCGCCGACGAGGAATCACTGCGGTACCACGCGTGGGTCGCGGACCGGCGGGCGTACGTCCACGAGAAGTCCGGCGGGCGGCTCGGTTATCTCCACGTCCCGGACATGCAGGCGCCCGGCTGGGCGCAGATCCACCGCGACCTGCGGGTGGAGGTCGCGCGGGAGGGGCTCGTCGTCGACCTCCGTGAGAACCGGGGCGGACACACGTCCCAGCTGGTGATCGAGAAGCTGGCGCGGCGCATCGTGGGGTGGGACCTGCCGCGCGGGATGCGGGCCGAGAGCTATCCGCGGGACGCGCCGCGGGGACCTGTCGTGGCCGTGGCGAACGAGTTCTCCGGGTCGGACGGGGACATCGTGAACGCGGCGATCAAGGCGCTGGGGATCGGACCGGTGGTCGGGACGCGGACGTGGGGCGGGGTCGTCGGGATCGACAGCCGGTACCGCCTGGTGGACGGGACGCTGGTGACGCAGCCGAAGTACGCGTTCTGGCTGGAGGGTTACGGGTGGGGGGTGGAGAACCACGGGGTGGACCCGGACGTGGAGGTGGTGCAGGCCCCGCAGGACTGGGCGGCCGGGAGGGATGTACAGCTGGACGAGGCGGTGAGGCTGGCGTTGGCCGCGCTCGAGGTGACGCCGGCGAAGGTTCCCCCCGCTTTGCCATAGCCCTGGGTCGGTGCTGGGCGGGGGGTGGGGCGCGCAGCCCGGCGCTTGCGGGGTGCCGCCTTCAGTGGGTCGGGAGCCGCCCCAGCGGCACGACTGCCCGCGGCTCGGCGGATGGATAACATGCCCCCATAGCGATCAACTGTGTGAGGAGGCCGCATGGCAGGGGAGCCGCAGGACGACTGCTTGTTCTGCAAGGTCGTGGCGGGGGCCGTCCCGGCGACGATCGTCCGGGAGACCGGGACGACCGTCGCGTTCAGGGACATCAACCCGCAGGCGCCGACGCACATCCTGGTGATCCCGAAGGCGCACTACACGGACGCCGCGGCGCTTGCCGCAGCCGCTCCGGAGCTCGCCGCGGACGTGCTGCGGGAGACGCAGGTGATCGCGGACGAGGAGAAGCTGGAGAGTTACCGGATCGTCTTCAACACGGGCAGCGGCGCCGGGCAGACCGTCTTCCACGCGCACGCGCACGTCCTGGGCGGGCGCGGCCTGCAATGGCCCCCCGGGTAGGACGTCGTGTCGGTACGTGAACTGGTCGTCCTCGGCACCGCGAGCCAGGTCCCGACCCGGCACCGCAACCACAACGGCTACCTGCTGCGCTGGGACGGCGACGGCATCCTGTTCGACCCGGGCGAGGGCACGCAGCGCCAGATGCTGCGTGCCGGTGTCGCCGCGCACGACCTGAACCGGATCTGCGTCACGCACTTCCACGGCGACCACTCGCTGGGCCTCGCCGGGGTCATCCAGCGCATCAACCTCGACAAGGTCCCGCACCAGGTCACCGCCCACTTCCCGCGCTCGGGCCAACGCTTCTTCGACCGGCTGCGGTACGCCACCGCCTACCGGGAGACCGTCGAGCTCGCCGAGGCGCCGGTCGCCGAGGACGGGGTGCTGGCCGTGACCAAGAGCTACACGCTGGAGGCCCGCAAGCTGTCCCACCCCGTGGAGTCGTACGGCTACCGGATCGTCGAGCCCGACGGCCGCCGCATGCTGCCCGAGCGGCTCGCCGCGCGCGGGATCACGGGGCCGGACGTCGGCCGTGTCCAGCGGGAGGGCGCCGTCGGCGGGGTGACGCTGGAAGAGGTCAGCGAGGTGCGGCGCGGGCAGCGGTTCGCGTTCGTCATGGACACCCGGCTGTGCGACGGTGTGCACGCGCTCGCCGAGGGCTGCGACATGCTCGTCATCGAGTCCACCTTCCTCGACGACGACGAGGAACTCGCCGTCGAGCACGGACATCTGACCGCCGGTCAGGCGGCGCGCGTGGCGCGGGACGCCGGGGTGCGGCATCTGGTGCTGACCCACTTCAGTCAGCGCTACTCGGAGCCCGACGAGTTCGAACGCCAGGCGCGGGCCGCGGGCTTCGAGGGGGAGCTGACCGTGGCACACGATCTGCTGCGGGTGCCGGTTCCGAAGCGCAGATAAATCACCCGTACCATGCTTTGATGCCCCTCCCCAAAGCTGAACTGCACCTGCACATCGAAGGCACCCTGGAGCCCGAGCTGGCGTTCGAGCTCGCCGCGCGCAACGGTGTCGAGCTGCCGTACGCGGACACCGAAGAGCTGCGCAAGGCGTACCAGTTCGAGGACCTCCAGTCCTTCCTGAACCTGTACTACGAGCTCATGGCGGTCCTGCGCACCGAGCGGGACTTCGAGGACCTCGCGAACGCCTACCTCGCCCGTGCCGCCGCGCAGGGCGTGCGGCACGCGGAGATCTTCTTCGACCCGCAGGCCCACGTCTCCCGAGGGGTGGAGATGGGCACCGTCGTCGAGGGGCTGTGGCGGGCGCTGGGCGCGAGCGAGGCCAACCACGGGGTCTCCACCCAGCTCATCCTGTGCTTCCTGCGTGACGAGTCCGCCGCGTCGGCCCTGGAGACCTTGGAGGCCGCCCGCCCGTACCTCGACCGGATCACCGGCATCGGCCTGGACTCGGCCGAGGTCGGCCACCCGCCGGTGAAGTTCCGCGAGGTGTACGAGGCGGCCGCCGCCCTCGGTCTGCGACGCGTGGCGCACGCCGGTGAGGAGGGGCCCCCGGAGTACATCACGGAGGCTCTGGACGTGCTCGGCGTCGAGCGCGTCGACCACGGGCTGCGCTGCATGGAGGACCCGGCGCTCGTCGCGCGGCTGGTGCGGGAGCGGATCCCGCTCACCGTGTGCCCGCTGTCCAACGTGCGGCTGCGGGCCGTGGACGTCCTCGCCGAGCACCCGCTGCCCGCCATGCTCGACGCCGGCCTTCTCTGCACGGTCAACTCCGACGACCCGGCCTACTTCGGTGGCTACGTCGACGACAACTTCCACGCCGTACGGCAGGCGCTGGGCCTGGGCGAGGACCGGCTGCGCGAGCTGGCCCGCAACTCCTTCCTCGCCTCCTTCCTGGAGCACGACGAGGAGCGGCGGGCGCGCTACCTCGCCGAGGTGGAGGCGTACGCCTTCCAGTGACGCCGTCGCGGAGCTACGCGCCCCCGGGCCCCGGCGCGGCACCAGCCGGCCGGGGTCCCGCCGTGTCGTAGGCGCCCTGGGCCGCGACGGCCGGCGGCTCGACGTGGATCGCCACCACCGGCTGCTCCGGCGCGCCGACGCGCGGCACCGCGCCCGTGGGGGTGCCGGGGGCCGCGGCGACCACGGCGGCCGGGGTGCCGCCGCGACGGCGGACCGCGCCGGGCAGCAGCGGGCGTCCGCCGGTGTGGAGGGCGACGGCGGTCATGGGCACGGCGACGACCAGCAGGCCCACGGCGAGGACGGCGCCCATCGCCGGGAAGCCGGCCTGCGCCGACAGCACGCTCCCGGTCAGCGGGCCCGCCGCCGTGCCCAGCGAGGACGCGGAGCCGACGAGCACCGCCCAGCGGCCGCGCGGGTCGAGCGAGGCGGCGAGGCCGATGAGGTACGACAGGACGACCGGGTAGAGGGCGTTCCAGGCGATCTCGCCCGCCGCGAAGCTCGCCAGGCCGGTCGCGGACGCGCTCGCGACGATGCACCCGGCGATGAGGGTCGTACCGCCCCCGATGGGCAGCGCCCGCCCGAACCGCGCTCCCAGCGCGCCCGCGCCGAGGACGCCGAGCAGCCCGGCGCCGAGCGCCACGGCGAACACGGCTCCGACGGTCGCCTCGGTGAGGTGGGCCTGCGTGAGCCCTATCCGGCCGCTGACGCCCCACAGGGAGTTCTGGGCGAGGGACCAGCACGGCATGGCGGCGGCCAGGAGCAGCCCGGAGCGCAGGTGGGGGAGGCGTTCACGCTGCCGGCGGGCGTGCGGCGTGACCGTGCGGCCGGGGAGACCGCCCGTCAGCGGCCAGACGGCGACCGAGGTGAGCGCGATCGCGGCGAGCGGCTGCCCGTGACCGGCCCCGAGGTGGGGGACCGTCAGATAGACGGCCCCGGCGAGCGCGGACACCGCGAGCAGCCCCAGCGAGGAGGCGCGGTGCGGGTCGCGCTCGGCGGCTATGCGGGTCGCGGCGACCGTCGTGGCCGTACCCGACCCGAAGCCGCCGACCATGGCACCGGCGACGACGGCCGGGACGCTGCCGGTGAGGGCGGCCCCGCCGTAGCCGAGGACGGCGAGGAGCAGTCCGACGCGGGCGAGGGTGCGGGCCCCGATCCGCTCGACGCGGGAGGCCAGGGCGAACCCGGCGGAGGCCGAACTCAGCAGCAGCGCGCTGCCGACGGCACCGGCCTGGGTGGCCGACAGGGGAAGTCCCGCGTCAAGACGGCCGACGACCGTCGGCAGCAGATACGGGGCGAGGTACCCGGCCGTGAAAAGGGCGACGAGGGGCCAGGGGGTGGTGCGGGGGGCGAACACGGGCGTTCCCAGGGCATGCGAAAGCGGCTCAAGAAGAGGGGGGATGGCGACGGCCGTCGACGGACGGGAACGCGCGGCCAATTTGTATCAAGCACATGGTTCGGGAAAGAAACGCGGGCCTGGTGATGTGGATCACTTTACGTTTGGGGCCGGAGAGGCCGGGTAGCAGTGGTGACCCCCGTGGCGTGAACTGGGCGCTCCCTAGCGCCAGTTCACGGCTCCGCCCGCGCCCGGTGCCGTCGCCTCGATCTTCGCCCGGATCTCCCGCATCACCGCGACGATCCGCTCCTCGTGCTCCGGCGTCATCCGGGCCACCGGCACCGAGCAGCTGACGGCGTCCTGCGCGGGAGTGTCGTAGCGCAGCGCGAACCCGAAGCCGACGATGCCGAGGACGCCCTCCTCGCGGTCCACGGAGTGGCCACGGGTCCGTACGGCCGCGAGGTCCGCCGCCAGGGGCGCGCGGGCGGTGTGGGTGTTCGGGGTCAGCGCCTCGTACGGCCCCTCGGGCAGCTCCTCGTCGGGGCGCTCCGCCAGCAGCGCCTTGCCCAGCGCGCCCGCGTGGGCCGGCAGCCTGCGCCCCACCCGGCTGATGGTCCGCAGGTACTCGTGCGACTCGCGCGTCGCCAGGTACGTCACGTTCCGCCCGTCGAGCCGCCCCAGGTGGATGGTCTCGCCCAGCGCCTGGGACGCCTCGTCGAGATAGGGCCGCACCAGCCGTACACGCGGGTCGGAGTCGAGGTAGCTGGTGCCGGTCAGCAGGGCGTGGATGCCGATGCCGTAGAGGGAGCCGGTGGTGTCCGTGCGGACCCAGCCGCGCGAGATCAGGGTCTGCAGCAGCGCGTACATCGAGCTGCGCGGCACGCCCAGCTCGTCCGCCAGCTCCTGCAGCCGCGCCGGGCGGTCGCCGCGCGCCGCGAGCAGTTCCAGCAGCTCGACCGTGCGCGCCGCCGACTTCACCTCGCGGACGCCCCCTGTCTCCGACATGTGCCGATCGTAAAGGTGCGGGCGCGCCCATTGACGGCCGGTGTTCGCGTATCTAACCTCCATCCTCATACGTAGATGACGTCTACATAGGGAGATGAGCGAGGGTGACCCTCGACCCGGACACGACCCGGCGGTTGCGGGACGGCATGGCGGGCGGCGTGCTGTCGTTCCCGCTGACGAGCTTCCACGCGGACGGCTCACTCGACCCCGACGGCTTCCGCACCCATGTCGCCGCCCAGATCGCCACCGCCCCCGGCGCCGTCTTCCCCGCCTGCGGCACCGGCGAGTTCTTCTCCCTCGACGAGGACGAGTACCGCCGGGTCGTCACCATCGCCGTCGAGGAGTCGGCCGGCCGGGTGCCCGTGGTCGCCGGCGTCGGCTACGGCTGGGCCCAGGCCTCCCGCTTCGCGCGCATCGCCGAGGACGCCGGAGCCGACGCCCTGCTCGTGCTGCCGCACTACCTCGTCGCCGCCCCGCAGGACGGCCTCGTCGCCCAGCTGGAGCACCTCGCCGCCCGCACCCGGCTGCCGCTCATCGCCTACCAGCGCGGCCAGGTCGCCTTCGGCGTGAAGGCCTTCAGGCGAATCACCGAGATCCCGAACGTCATCGGCCTCAAGGACGGCCACAGCGACCTCGACCGCCTCCAGCGCCTCACCCTCGCCGCCCCCGAGGGCTTCCTCTTCTTCAACGGCGCCGCCACCGCCGAGATCCAGGCCCGCGCCTACGCCACCGTCGGCGTCCCCGCCTACTCCTCCGCCGTGCACGCCTTCGCCCCCGAGATCGCCGACGCGTTCTTCACCGCCCTGCACGCGGGCGACGACAAGACCACCGACCGGCTGCTGCGCGACTTCTACGTCCCGCTCGTCGAACTCCGCGACCGGGTCCCCGGCTACGCCGTGTCCCTCGTCAAGGCCGCCGCCCGGCTGCGCGGCCGTCCCGTCGGCCCGGTCCGCGCCCCGCTCACCGACCCGTCGGCAGCCGACCTGGCCGACCTCAAGGCCGTCCTCACCACCGGACTCGACCTCGTAGGAGCCTCCCTGTGACCCGCGACCTGACCATCACCGAGGTCCGCCTGACGCCGATCCTGGTCGCCGACCCGCCCCTGCTCAACACACAGGGCGTCCACCAGCCGTACACCCCCCGCCTCATCGTGGAGGTGGTCACGGCCGACGGGACGACGGGCGTGGGGGAGACCTACGGCGACACCAAGTACCTGGAGCTGGCCCGGCCGTTCGCGAACAAGCTGGTCGGCCGCCCGGTGAGCGACCTCAACGGGCTGTTCGTCGTCGCCGAAGAAGTGGCCGTGGACAACTCCCGGGTCTCCGGCCAGGTCGACGTCGGCGGACTGCGCGGTGTCCAGACCGCCGACAAGCTGCGGCTGTCCGTCATCTCCGCCTTCGAGGTGGCCTGCCTCGACGCCCTCGGCAAGGCCCTCGGCCTGCCCGTGCACGCCCTGCTCGGCGGCAAGGTGCGCGACGCCGTCGAGTACAGCGCGTACCTCTTCTACAAGTGGGCCGACCACCCCGAGGGCGTGACGTCCGAGAAGGACGACTGGGGTGCCGCCGTCGACCCCGCCGGAGTCGTCGAGCAGGCCCGCAGGTTCACCGAGCGCTACGGCTTCACCTCCTTCAAGCTCAAGGGCGGCGTCTTCCCGCCCGACGAGGAGATCGCCGCGATCCGCGCCCTCGCCGAGGCATTCCCCGGCCACCCCCTGCGCCTCGACCCCAACGGCGCCTGGTCCGTGGAGACCTCACTGCACGTGGCGAAGGAGCTCGGCGACGTCCTCGAGTACCTGGAGGACCCCGCCCTCGGCACCCCCGCCATGGCCGAGGTCGCCGCGCACACCGACGTCCCCCTCGCCACCAACATGTGCGTGACGACCTTCGCCGAGATCAAGGAGGCGTTCCAGAAGGACGCAGTCCAGGTCGTCCTCTCCGACCACCACTACTGGGGCGGCCTGCGCAACACCCAGCAACTCGCCGCCATCTGCCGCACCTTCGGCGTCGGAGTCTCCATGCACTCCAACACCCACCTGGGGATCTCCCTGGCCGCCATGACCCATGTGGCGTCCACCGTCCCCAACCTCCACCACGCCTGCGACTCCCACTACCCCTGGCAGTCGGAGGACGTCCTCACCCAGCGGCTGACCTTCGAAGACGGCAAGGTCACCGTCTCCGACGCACCCGGCCTCGGCGTCGAACTCGACCGTGACCGACTGGAGTTCCTCCACCGGCGCTGGCTCGACGACGACGGCAGTCTGAAGGACCGCGACGACGCGGCCGCGATGCGGGTCGCCGACCCGGACTGGGTGACCCCTGCCGTTCCCCGCTGGTAATCCCCCCTCCGCCTGAGCACGATCGGAGCCGCTCGTGTCAGTAAAACCAGCTGTCCCCGTAGAACACCCGCCCGCCGTCCAGTCCGCCATCCGCAAGATCTTCCGCCGTGTGGTCCCCCTCTTCTTCGTGATGTTCGTCGCGAACTACATGGACCGCGTCAACCTCGGCTTCGCCCAGGACGAACTCCGCGCCGACGTAGGGCTGTCGGCCGCCGCGTTCGGACTCGGCGCCGGGATCTTCTTCATCGCTTACGCCCTTTTCGAGGTCCCCTCCAACATCCTGATGGAGCGGTTCGGCGCGAAGGTGTGGCTCACCCGGATCATGATCAGCTGGGGTGTGGTCGCCACCGCGATGGCCTTCGTCAACAGCGTGGAGACGTTCTACGCCCTGCGCTTCCTGCTCGGCGTCGCGGAGGCAGGATTCTTCCCCGCAGTCATCTACTACTTCAGCCGCTGGCTCCCCGACTCCCACCGCGGCCGCGCCACCTCGATCTTCCTGATGGGCTCCGGCACCGCCACCGTGATCGTCGGCCCCGTCTCCGGCGCGCTCCTCGAAATGCACGGCGTCTGGGGCCACTCGGGCTGGCAGTGGATGTTCTTCATCGAGGGCGTCCTCTCCGTCGTCCTCGGCTTCGTCGTCTACCGCTTCCTCGACTCCGGCATCGAGACGGCGAAGTGGCTCACCGACGAGGAGAAGACCGGCCTCGTCGCGGTCATCGACGCCGAGCAGGACGCCCGCGACGCCGAACGCGGCACCGGCACGCACGTCTCCCGCTGGAAGCTGCTCGCCGATCCCCAGATGCTGCTCTTCCTGTGGATCTACTTCGCGATCAACGTCGCCCTGTACGCGGTCACCTTCTGGCTGCCGTCGATCGTGGACGACATCGGCGGGCTCAGTTCCTTCCAGGTGGGCCTGCTCACCTCGGTGCCCTGGCTGTGCGCGATCGCCTCGGTCTACGTCAGCGGCCGCGTCTCCGACCGCATCGGCAAGCGCCGCCCGATCCTGATCGCCCTGCTGGTCCTCGGCGGCTGCGGCACGCTGCTCGCCGTGTTCGTGTCGCCGTGGGCGGGCCTGGGCGCGCTGTGCCTGGCCGCGATGGGCTTCAAACCGGCCTCCCCGATCTTCTGGACCATCCCGCAGAGCTACCTCGACGCCCGCGCCGCCGCCCCCGGCATCGCGCTCGTCAACTCCATCGGCAACCTCGGCGGGTTCGTCGCCCCCACCGCCTTCGGGCTCATCGAGGACGCCACCGGCTCCACCAAGGGCGGCCTGGTCGGCCTCACCGTCGTCGGCTTCCTCGCCGCGCTCAGCGTCCTGCTGGTCCGCGGCGGCGGCCGCAACGACCGGGTCCGTACGAAGCCGGCGAAGGCCCCGGTGACACCGGAACCCCGGGCGACACCGGGTGCGGCGCGAACGGCCCGTCCGGGACCGGCCGCCGCCTGACGAGAGGGGCGGTAGAGGCGGGACTGCCGCCCCGCTGTCGGTGGTCTGGTGCAGACTGGCTGGATCCGCACCATCGTCAGGGAGCGCATCGTGACCCCGTCCGTCGGAGAGGACCCCCGCAAGCAGCCCCAGGTCGACCCCCTGGCCGCCCTGCGTACACCGGGCGACCCGCCCTGGGACGTCTATCTCACCGGCACCGTCTTCCTCGACATCATCTTCACCGGGCTCGACTCCGCCCCGGTGCGCGGGACCGAGTCCTGGGCGCGCGGGATGGGGTCGAGCCCCGGTGGCGTCGCCAACATGGCCACCGCCCTGGCCCGTCTGGGCCTGCGCACGTCCCTCGCGGCCGCCTTCGGCGACGACCACTACGGCGACTACTGCTGGGACGCGCTCGCACAGGGCGAGGGCATCGACCTCTCCCCGTCCCGCACGGTCCCCGGCTGGCACTCCCCGGTCACCGTGTCCATGGCCTACGAGGGCGAGCGCACCATGGTCTCCCACGGCCACGAACCGCCCCCCGAGGAGCCCGCCCCCGAGGACCCGCCCCGCGCCCGCGCGGCCGTCGCCTCCCTCACCCCCGGCAAACGGGCCCCCTGGATCGCCCAGGCCGCGCACCACGGCACCCGCGTCTTCGCCGACGTCGGCTGGGACGACACCGGGGCGTGGGACCTGGCGGGCCTCGCCGACCTCGAACACTGCGAGGCGTTCCTGCCGAACGCGGCGGAGGCCATGCGCTACACGGGCGCCACCTGCCCGCGGGCCGCCGCGCACGCCCTCACCGAGCACGTGCCGCTCGCCGTCGTCACCCTCGGCGCGGAGGGCGCCTACGCGGTGGACCGGCGGACCGGGGAGAGCGCCGAGGTCCCCGCGATCGCCGTCGAGGCACTCGACCCGACCGGCGCCGGCGACGTCTTCGTGGCCGGCTTCGTCACCGGCACACTCGCCGACTGGCCGCTCGCCGACCGCCTCGCCTTCGCCGGCCTGACCGCCGCCCTGTCGGTCCAGGAGTTCGGCGGGTCCCTCTCGGCACCGGGGTGGGCGGAGATCGCCGCCTGGTGGAGCAGGGTCCAGTCGGTCGAGGGCCAGGACCCGACCGCCCTGCGCCGGTACGCGTTCCTCGCGGACCTCGTCCCCGAGGGGGCGGTACGACCGTGGCCGCTGCGGAGGGCCGTGCCGACGATCGGGTTCCGCAGGTCGGCGTGAGGCTCGCGGCGATGACCGTATCGGCACCGAAAAGCCCTACGGCGTTGTCAGTGGACCGTCGTACTCTGGATACCGCGAGGCCGCTCTCAGCTACGCGGCCGTGATGAGGAGGAACCGCAGGCCTTCAGCGCCGGCCCATGACTCAGACACCCACAGCTCACACCCCCGCGCAGGGGCAGGCGAGAGCACAGTTCACCGTCCCCGCCCAGCACCCCATGGTGACCGTCCTGGGGTCCGGTGACTCCCTTCTGCGCGTGATCGAGAAGGCCTTCCCGGCGGCCGACATCCACGTCCGGGGCAATGAGATCAGCGCGGTCGGCGCCCCCGCTGAAGTGGCCCTCATCCAGCGCCTGTTCGACGAGATGATGCTGGTGCTCCGCACCGGGCAGCCGATGACGGAGGACGCAGTGGAACGCTCGATCGCCATGCTCAGGGCGAGCGAGAACGGGGAGAGCGAAGGCCAGGAGACCCCGGCCGAGGTGCTGACGCAGAACATCCTGTCCTCGCGGGGCCGCACCATCCGGCCCAAGACCCTCAACCAGAAGCGGTACGTCGACGCGATCGACAAGCACACGATCGTCTTCGGCATCGGCCCCGCCGGCACCGGCAAGACCTACCTCGCCATGGCCAAGGCGGTGCAGGCCCTGCAGTCCAAGCAGGTCAACCGCATCATCCTGACCCGCCCGGCGGTGGAGGCGGGGGAGCGCCTCGGCTTCCTGCCCGGCACGCTGTACGAGAAGATCGACCCCTACCTGCGCCCGCTGTACGACGCGCTGCACGACATGCTCGACCCGGACTCGATCCCGCGGCTGATGGCGGCGGGAACGATCGAGGTCGCGCCGCTGGCGTACATGCGTGGTCGCACCCTCAATGATGCTTTCATCATCCTCGACGAGGCCCAGAACACCTCCCCTGAGCAGATGAAGATGTTCCTCACCCGCCTCGGCTTCGACTCGAAGATCGTGATCACGGGTGACGTGACCCAGGTCGACCTGCCGTCCGGCACCAAGTCCGGTCTGCGCCAGGTGCAGGAGATCCTGGAGGGCCTGGACGACGTCCACTTCTCACGCCTCACGTCCCACGACGTCGTACGGCACAAGCTCGTCGGCCGTATCGTCGACGCGTACGAGAAGTACGACACCAAGCACGGCACCGAGAACGGCACCCACAAGGGCGGCCGGGGCAGGCAGTCCGGGCCCAAGGGGAAGTAGACAGAAACCGCACCATGTCGATCGACGTCAACAACGAGTCCGGAACCGAGGTCGACGAGCAGGCGATCCTCGACATCGCCCGCTACGCGCTCGCACGGATGCGCATCCACCCGCTCTCCGAGCTCTCGGTGATCGTCGTGGACGAAGGCGCCATGGAGCAGCTGCACATCCAGTGGATGGACCTGCCGGGGCCCACGGACGTCATGTCCTTCCCGATGGACGAACTGCGTCCGCCGTCGAAGGACGACGACGAGCCCCCGCAGGGCCTCCTCGGTGACATCGTGCTGTGTCCCGAGGTGGCCGCCAAGCAGGGCGCCGAGGCGGAGACCCAGCACTCCATGGACGAGGAGCTCCAGCTGCTCACCGTCCACGGCGTGCTGCACCTGCTCGGCTACGACCACGAGGAACCCGACGAGAAGGCCGAGATGTTCGGCCTGCAGGCGGCCATCGTGGACGGCTGGCGTGCGGAGAAGGGCCTGACCGGCCCGTCCCCGGCCCCCACCGTGTCATGAGCCTCGCCCTCGTCACCGGCGCGATCGCCCTGGTCGTCGTCGCCTGGCTCGCCGCCTGCGCGGAGGCGGGCCTCGCGCGCGTCTCCAGCTTCCGCGCCGAAGAGGCCGTGAAGTCCGGGCGGCGCGGCAGCGCCAAGCTGATCCAGGTCGCCGCCGACCCCACCCGCTACCTCAACGTGTCGCTGCTGGTGCGCGTGGCCTGCGAGATGGCGGCCGCCGCGCTCATCACGTACGGCTGCCTGAGGGAGTTCGACGGCACCGCCGAGGCCCTCCTCGTCGCGATCGGCGTCATGGTCCTGGTGTCGTACGTCGCCGTCGGGGTCTCCCCGCGCACCATCGGCCGCCAGCACCCGCTGAACACGGCGACGGCGGCCGCGTACGTCCTGCTGCCGCTCGCCAGGATCATGGGCCCCATCCCGCCGCTGCTGATCCTCATCGGCAACGCGCTCACCCCGGGCAAGGGCTTCCGCCGCGGCCCGTTCGCCTCCGAGGCGGAGCTGCGGGCGCTGGTCGACCTCGCCGAGCAGGAGTCCCTCATCGAGGACGAGGAGCGCCGCATGGTGCACTCCGTCTTCGAACTGGGCGACACGCTCGTCCGCGAGGTCATGGTCCCGCGTACCGACCTCGTCGTCATCGAGCGCTACAAGACGATCCGTCAGGCCCTCACCCTCGCCCTGCGCTCCGGCTTCTCGCGCATTCCCGTCACCGGGGAGAGCGAGGACGACATCGTCGGGATCGTGTACCTGAAGGACCTGGTGCGCAAGACGCACATCAGCCGCGACGCGGAGAGCGAACTCGTCTCCACGGCCATGCGGCCCGCCGCGTTCGTGCCCGACACCAAGAACGCGGGTGACCTGCTGCGCGAGATGCAGCAGCAGCGCAACCACGTCGCCGTCGTCATCGACGAGTACGGCGGCACCGCCGGCATCGTCACCATCGAGGACATCCTCGAGGAGATCGTCGGCGAGATCACCGACGAGTACGACCGTGAGCTCCCGCCCGTCGAGAACCTCGGCGAGGACCGCTACCGCGTCACCGCCCGCCTCGACATCACCGACCTCGGCGAGCTGTACGGCCTGGAGGAGTTCGACGACGAGGACGTGGAAACCGTCGGCGGACTCCTCGCCAAGGCGCTGGGCCGCGTCCCCATCGCCGGGGCGTCCTCGCACGTCGACCTTCCCGACGGGCGCCGACTGCGGCTGACCGCGGAGGCCGCGGCCGGCCGGCGCAACAAGATCGTGACGGTCCTCGTGGAGCCGGACGGCAAGGTGGAGCCACTGGACCAGGAGGAGGCGAAAGCGGAGTGACCCCCCAGGAACTGCGCGCCCTCTGTCTGTCCTTCAACGCGGCGGTCGAGGACTTCCCCTTCAACCCGGAAACGTCCGTCTTCAAGGTCCTGGGCAAGCTCTTCGCCCTTTCGAACCTGGACGCGCGGCCCTTGACGATCAACCTCAAGTGCGACCCCGAGGACGCGATCAGGCTCCGCGCCGACCATCCCGGCCTCATCATCCCCGGCTACCACATGAACAAGCGCCACTGGAACACGGTGACGGTGGACGGCGGACTCCCCGATCAACAGGTCCGGGAGCTCATCGAGGACTCGTACGACCTGGTCGTGGCCGGTCTGCCGCGCGCGGAGCGACTGCGGTTGGACCGGCCCTGAGCGCGGCGGTGCGTGTCCGTATGCTCAGGGCATGACCGACAGCAACGCGCTCGACCCCGAGGACCGCAAGATCGTCACCCTGGCCCGTTCGGCCCGGGCCCGCAATGGTGTGCCGGAGGGCGCGGCCGTGCGGGACGAGACCGGCCGTACGTATGTGGCAGGCACCGTAGCCCTGGAATCGTTGCAGTTGAGTGCGCTGCGGACGGCGGTGGCGATGGCAGTGGCGTCCGGGGCGAAGTCGTTGGAGGCGGCGGCGGTCGTGACGGACGCGGAGTCCGCGTCCGCGGAGGACCGGGCGGCTGTGCGGGACCTTGGGGGTGCGGAGACGCCGGTGTTGGTGGCTGGGCCCGACGGGGTTGTTCGGCTGACTGTCTCGGCGGGCTGAGGTCCCTGGGGGCTCTGCCCCCAGACCCCCGTTCGGCCTGAACGGCCTCGTCCTCAAGCGCCGGACGGGCTGGATTGTGCCGGCCCGCACCAGAAACAACCCGCCAGACAGAAACCGCCAGACAGAACCCGTCAGAAGCCCAGCTTGCGCAGCTGCCGCGGGTCGCGCTGCCAGTCCTTCGCGACCTTGACGTGCAGGTCCAGGAAGACCGGAGTACCCAGCAGCGCCTCGATCTGCTTGCGGGACTTGATGCCGACGTCCTTGAGGCGCTTGCCCTTGGGGCCGATGATGATGCCCTTCTGGCTGGGGCGCTCGATGTAGACGAAGGCGTGGATGTCGAGGAGGGGCTTGTCCGCGGGGCGGTCCTCGCGGGGGAGCATCTCCTCCACCACGACGGCGATGGAGTGCGGGAGCTCGTCGCGTACGCCCTCCAGCGCGGCCTCGCGGATCAGCTCGGCGATCATGACCTGCTCGGGCTCGTCCGTCAGGTCGCCCTCGGGGTAGAGGGCCGGGCCCTCCGGCAGGAGGGGGACGAGCAGGTCGGCGAGCAGGTCGACCTGCTTGTCGGCGACCGCCGACACCGGCACGATCTCCGCCCACTCGAAGCCGAGTTCCCGGCCGAGCTGGTCGATCGCGATGAGCTGCTCGGCGAGCGTCTTGCCGTCGACGAGGTCGGTCTTCGTGACGATCGCGATCTTGGGCGTCTTCTTGATGGACGCCAGTTCCTTCGCGATGAAGCGGTCGCCGGGGCCGAGCTTCTCGTTCGCGGGCAGGCAGAAGCCGATCACGTCGACCTCGGCCCAGGTGGTGCGTACGACGTCGTTCAGCCGCTCGCCCAGCAGCGTGCGCGGTTTGTGCAGCCCAGGGGTGTCGACCAGGATCAGCTGGGCGTCCTCCCGGTGCACGATGCCCCGCACCGTGTGCCGCGTGGTCTGCGGCTGGTTCGCGGTGATCGCCACCTTCTGGCCGACCAGAGCGTTCGTGAGGGTGGACTTGCCCGCGTTGGGGCGGCCCACGAAGCAGGCGAAGCCTGCGCGGTGGGGAGCCTCCGACGATTCAGACGGCTTGGATGACTGGCTGCGAACGCTCATGGCGACCATTCTCCCTGATCCACAAGGCCCCACCGCACATCCGTCCGTCCACCGTCCGTCCACCGTCCGCCTACCGGGAGCCCACCGGCCACCCCGTGAGCTCCCGGAAACCTCCACGCAACGAAACGTCACGGAAACACACCTGTACGCGACCGGAAACGCACGCCGGTGACCCTCTGACGAGCCCCGACACCGTTGGAGACGACCGTGATCCTCGCCGCCCACCTCGCCGCAGGGCGTATCGACACCGGCGACACCGCCTGGCTGCTCGCCGCGACCGCCCTCGTCCTGCTGATGACCCCGGGTCTGGCCCTGTTCTACGGCGGCATGGTCCGCACGAAGAGCGTCCTCAACATGCTGATGATGAGCTTCGTGTCGATCGCCCTGGTCACGGTGGTGTGGCTGGCCGCCGGGTACTCCCTCGCCTTCGGTGACGACGCCGGCGGCGGGCTGATCGGCGGCCTGGAACACGCCGGCATGTCCGGTCTCGGGCCCGACAGCGTGCAGGGCACCGTCCCCACCGTGCTCTTCGCCACCTTCCAGCTCACCTTCGCGATCATCACGGCCGCGCTGATCAGCGGTGCGGTCGCCGACCGGGCGAAATTCGGGGCGTGGCTGGTCTTCGTGCCGGTGTGGGCGCTGCTCGTATACGTTCCCGTCGCCCACTGGGTGTGGGGCCCGGGTGGCTGGATCCTGGACCGTCTCGGCGCCCTCGACTTCGCGGGCGGCCTGCCCGTCGAGATCACCTCCGGTGCCTCCGGTCTGGCTCTCTGCCTGGTGCTCGGTCCCCGTCTCGGGTTCAAGAAGGACGCCATGCGTCCGCACAATCTGCCGATGGTCGTGCTGGGCGCCGGTCTGCTCTGGTTCGGCTGGTTCGGCTTCAACGCCGGCTCCGCCCTCGGGGCCAACGGTCTCGCCGCCGCCGCGTTCCTCAACACCCTCGCCGCGGGCTGCACCGGCCTGCTGGGCTGGCTCTTCGTCGAGCAGAAGCGCGACGGCCACCCGACGACGCTGGGCGCCGCCTCCGGCGCGGTCGCGGGCCTGGTCGCCATCACCCCGTCCTGCGGGTCGGTGTCCCTGCTCGGCGCGCTGGTCGTGGGCCTCGCCGCCGGTGTCGTCTGCTCGTACGCCGTGGGCTGGAAGTTCAGGCTGAACTACGACGACTCCCTGGACGTCGTCGGCGTCCACCTGGTCGGCGGGATCATCGGCACCCTGCTGATCGGCGTCTTCGCCGTCGACACCATGACCGGTGGCGCCGAGGGCCTGCTGTACGGGGGCGGGCTCGGGCAGCTCGGGAAGCAGCTGGTGGCCGTGGTCGCCGTCGGGGCGTACGCCTTTCTCGTCACCTACGGCATCGGCAAGCTGATCGACAAGGTCATGGGCTTCCGCGCGAGCGAGGAGCAGGAGTACAAGGGCCTGGACCTTACGGTGCACGCCGAGACCGCATACGATCACGGCGTCCTGGGGCATGGCGCCCCGGTCACCGCGTCCGTCCTCTCCTCCGCGCAGAAGGCCAAGACCCAGGCATGAAGCTCATCACCGCGATCGTCAAGCCGTACCGCCTCGACGAGGTCAAGACCGCCCTCCAGGAGCTCGGCGTGCACGGCCTGACCGTGACCGAGGCCAGCGGGTACGGCCGGCAGCGCGGCCACACCGAGGTATACCGCGGCGCCGAGTACCAGGTCGACCTCGTCCCCAAGGTCCGTATCGAGGTCGTCGTCGAGGACGCCGACTCCGACGCCGTCATCGACGCGATCGTCAAGGCCGCGCAGACGGGGAAGATCGGGGACGGAAAGGTGTGGGCACTGCCCGTCGAGACGGTCGTACGGGTGCGGACGGGCGAGCGCGGCCCCGACGCGCTCTGACGAGGAGCACCCCGCCCACCACTCCGGCGGCGAACGCCACCGCCACCACCAGCCACGGCAGCGCGAAGAAGGACGCCCCGGCCGACTCGCGGGTGTCCTTCGCGCTCGCCGTGAGCGTCACGTCGCCCCAGTCGAGCTGGGGCGCCCCGCGCCAGGGCTCGCTGAGCCGCACCTGCTGCCCGGGCAGCAGTTCGGAGGGGACCCCGGCCAGGTCGCGGGTGAGGAGCGTACGGCCGAACAGGCCCTGGGCCCGCAGCTCCACCCTCGGGTTGAGGGTGACGTTGCCGGTGTTGCGCAGGGTGTAGGAGACGGTCGCCGTGCTGTCGCCGAGGCCGGGGACGAGGGGCTGGTGGTGGGAGACGCGGACGCCCTCGACGGAGATCGCGGGCAGGGTGGGCCCGTTCACCCGGAGGTAGACGCGGGCGCCGACGGCCCGCCGTACCCCGACGGCGAGCGAACCGTCACCGGCGTCGACGCGCTCGTCCAGGGCCACCAGCGCACCGGGATGGTCACCGGGCTCGGCGCCCTCGGGCACGCGGAGCGTGAACGGCACGGTGACCGACTTGTCGGCGGGCACCGTGATCCGGGACCTGCCGGGCTTCCCCCAGGCGCCCACCCCTCGCATCCGCTCCTTCTCCGTCCGCACGGCGAACCCGCCGTCGCGTTCGGTGTTGTACGCGTCGGCCGCGTACAGGCGGAAAGTCAGCGGTTTCGCGGTCTTGTTGGCGACGACGATCTTGTCCGTGATCGTCTGCCCGGGGTCGGCGGAGAGGTAGAAGTACGGACGCTCCGAGACGCCGGAGGAGACCGGGTACACGGACCAGCTGCCGTTGTCGGCGGCGTGCGCGGGGGCGGCGACCAGCAGACACAGCAGAAGGGGCAGGAGGAGGGCGTACGGCTTGCGCATGGGTGCGGACTCCCACGGACCGGACGGAAGAGGACGGGACGAAAGGGGACGAGGCGAAAGGGGACGAGGCGGACGGGCGGGTGCGGACCCGTGGGGACGGGGCGCCCGTACGGTGATCAGCTGAGCGTGAGGGTGAGGACCGCCGAGTACGACCCCGGAGGCGTGAACGCCGGTACGTCGAGCGACAGCCCGGCGTCGACCGTGAACTCACCGCCGGTGAGCGTGCCGTCGGGCGTGGACGCCAGGGTCGCCCCCGAACCGCCGACCGGGCCCGGTGAACCGGCCCGGCAGGTGCTGGGGCTGCCCGCCTTGGTCGCGCAGGCCGGCGTCCAGCTCAGCTTCCCGGCGTCGATCTTGGCGCCGGGGCCGGTGAAGTCGGTGACCTTGCCGGTCAGGGACCAGCCCGCGGGTCCGCCGCGGAAGTCCTTGACGGTCACCGTGCGCAGGTCGCCCTTGGAGGCCCCGCCCTTGCCGAAGTCGACGCCCGACAGCTGGACGGCGTCCCCGGCCTGGGACATGGACAGCGTGCCCGCCTTCACCGTGGTGGTGAGCTTCTGGCTGCCGGCCGGGACGGGCGTGTCGTCGATGACGACGTACGCGACCGGCCCGGCGCCCTTCGCCGCGTTCCACTCGGTGCCCTCGTAGGCCACGACCCCGCTCGTCGTCTTGTCGTTGACGACGAGCGCGCCGCTGATGGCGCCCTGGGCGCTCGCGGTCACCGTCGCCTTGTCCGCGGTCTGGGTGCTCCCGGACCGCCCGGCGAGGGTGACGGTCGCGCCCGCGGTGAAGCCGCTGCCGGTCACGTGGACGCTGTCACCGGGCTTGCCGGACGCCGAACCCAGGGTGATGGCTCGGGTGTTGGCGGGCGGGTCGCCCACCGCGGTGACGGTCTCGGAGACCGGCGCGGGCGGGCTGGTGACCGTGCAGGGGGTGTCCAGCTCCAGGATGTAGCTGGTGTGGATGTTGTAGTCGCCGGGCGAGAGGGTGATCGCGCCGGCCTTGGTGACCGTGAACGTGCCGGTCATCGAGAAGGACGGGAAGGCGCCCTTCCCCGGCACCGGGTCGTTCTTCTTCGGCCCCGTGACGGTGACGTCGCCGGTCTGCGCCCCGCCGAGGGTGACCTTGCCGGTCGGGGTCATGATGTCGGCCGGCAGGGCGAGGTCGGTGGGGTTGCTGGCGGCGGGCTTGACCACCGTGTAGGTCACGGTGACCGTGTCGCCGACCTTGGGGCTGGTGTTGTCGACGGCGATACGGCCGGTGGTGGTGCCGTCGATCGGCGGGATGCCCGCGATGGGCGGCGGGATGCAGTGCGTCATGTAGTCCACGTCGGCGGACTGGGCGGACACGGCGCCGGCCGGCGCGGCCAGTGCGCCGCCCGCGGTGACCGCGAGCGCGGTCGCCCCGAGCAGTGACGCCAGGCGGCGTCTTCGGGTGGTCTGACCCATGGGTGCCCCCTCCTGAGGGATGGGCGCAGCGGCTCTTCTGCGCCGACAAGGGGCATTGACGTGGAGGCGGTGTGAGAAGTCAATGGAGATGCGGCAGGAAAACTGACGGGTCGTCACCTTCCCTGCCGCGCCTGCTCTGTGCTCGGCGGGCTCAGCCTGCGCTCGGCCTTCGCTCGGCTTCGGTCAGTCGAACACGAAGGGTCCGGGCGACTGCGGTGCCTTGGCCGTACAGGTGATGGTGATGCCCAGGACGACCATCTTGAGCGAGCCGCCGTAGGTCTCCAGCTTGTCGCCGGAGGCCACGGTCCCCGGGAGTGGGCCGACGGTGATGGGGTCGCCGACGGCCATCGCCGGGTTCACCTTGCCGCTGAAGACCCTGCTGCCGCCCCCGGACTTCACCAGGGTGAGGGTGGACGTGATCGAGTCCTTCGCCAGCGCGATCGGCGCCTTGATCGCGGTGGAGGTGAGGGTGAGGGTGGCGGCGGTGCCGTTCTGCGTGGCCGTGAGCGTGGCGGCTCCGCCACCGAAGATGCCGCAGTCCGCGGTGATCGTCGCCGCCTGGGGGGTGACGGCGACGGCCGCGGGGGCGAGCGCGACCCCGCCGAGCGCGAGCACCCCGACCGCCACTGCCGCACCTGTTCCGATTCGCTTGCCTCTCATCTGCTTGGGGCTCCCTTCGCGGGTGAGTGTCGACCGACGGCCTGCGAGCGGGTGGGTGCGGGCACGCTGCTCGACCGGCTGAAAATCTGACGGTCCGTCGGATCCATGGCTTCATTGATGCGCGGGGGAGAGGGGGCGGCAAGGGTGAATTCCGGACTACTCGTACGGCGTCCCGGAAGGCTCCGGAGACAGATCCTGAAGCCCCACCACCCGCAGCAACTCCAGCCGCTCGTACGACTCCGTGCCCGGGCGGGCCGTGTGGATGACCAGGAGCTGGTGGTGCTCGTGGCTGAGCAGCACCTCGCAGTCCAGCTCCAGCAGGCCCACCACGGGGTGCAGGAAACGCTTCGTCGCCCGGTTGCGCAGGGACACCTCGTGCTCGTCCCACAGGCGGGCGAACTCCTCGCTGGACGCGAGGAGTTCGGCGACCAGCGCGGCCGGCTCGGGGTCGTCGGGGCGGGCGGCGGCGACCGCGCGCAGGTTGGCCACGTGGGCGCGGGCGTGATCCGCCCGGTCCTCCTCCGGGAACAGGGTGCGCGCGTCCGGGTCCAGGAAGTAGAGGCGGACCACGTTGTGCTCACGCCGGGGGCGGGACATCACGTCGCGGGTCAGTGCCCTGCCCATCGCGTTCTGCGCCAGGATCTCGCCGCAGTCGGTCACCACCTGCGCCGGGGTGTCGTGCAGTCGGTCCAGGATCAGCATCAGGCCGGGCGGGACGTGCGCCGACGCCGTCTCACGGCGCGGGGGCTCCTCGCCGGCCAGGTGGAACAGGTGGTCGCGCTCGTCGTCGGTGAGGCGCAGGGCGCGGGCCAGCGCGCTCAGCATCTGCCGGGACGGGCGCGGGCCACGGCGCTGTTCCAGGCGCGTGTAGTAGTCCACCGACATGCCCGCCAGCTGCGCCACCTCCTCGCGGCGCAGGCCGGGCGTACGGCGGCGGGCGCCCGGCGCCAGCCCCACGTCCGAGGGGGTGAGGCGGCCGCGGCCGCGGCGCAGGAAGTCGGCGAGTTCGGGTCGGTTCACCTCTCCAGCGTGGGGCAGCCCGCCCGGCTTATCCAGGGACTGCCGGTCCCCCGATCGGGAGGTCTCTCCCGGTCGCGGTGACTTCGTCGAAGGCTGGTCACCGACGAACCGACGACAGGAGCAGAACATGCTGACATTGGTGACGGGTACGACGGGACAGGTCGGCCGCCGTTTCGTGCCGAGGCTGCTGGCGCAGGCGCGGCCGGGGGATCGGGTACGGGTCCTGGTGCGCGACGCGGACCGGGCGGAGCGGTTCGCGGAGCTGGGCGCGGAGGTCGTCCTCGGCGATCTGCGCGACACGGAGGCGCTCGGCAAGGCGGTGGCCGGAGCGGACGCCGTCGTGAACGTCGCGGCGGCCTTCCGCGGGGTGCCGGACGAGGAGGCGTGGGCCGTCAACCGGGACGCGGCACTGGAACTGGGCCGTGCCGCACAGACCTCCGGCGTGCAGCGGTTCGTGCAGGTCAGCACGGGCCTGGTGTACGGCGTCGGGCGGGGCCGCCCGCTGACCGAGGACGACGAGATCCAGCCCGGCGGCTCCATGTGGGGCGCCTACGCCGAGTCGAAGGGGATCGCCGAGCGGGAGCTGCTCGCGCTGGAGGGCCTGGACGTGCGTGTCGGCCGGCTCGCCTTCGTCTACGGAGAGGGCGATCCGCACCTCGCCCAGTCCCTGATGTGGGCCGGGAACTGGGCGGCGACCCAGAAGCTGCACATGGTCCACCACGCGGACGTCGCCCAGGGCCTGCTGCGCCTCCTGCACGCGCCGGGTGCCGACGGCCGGATCTACAACATCGCCGACGACGCCCCCGTCACGGCGGTCGAGCTGCACCAGCTCAACGGGGTCGACGTCCCGGCCGAGCTCTACGACCACACGGACCCCGACCCTTTCTTCCAGCTGACCTCCACCGAACGCATCCGCCGCGAACTCGGCTACCGCCCGCTGTACCCCAGCGTCTACGCGGCCCGGGAGGCCGGAGCGCTGTAGGCCGGTCCACCGGGTCAGCCCACCGGTCGGCCCACCGGATCAGTCCACCCCGCGGATCCGCCCCACCAGCACCGCCCCCGCCAGCCCGATCACCGCCGCCACCAGGTACAGCACCCGGTAGCCGCCCAGGTGGCTCACGATCGGCGCGGCGAGGGCGGGCGCCGCGACCTGGGGCAGGGCGTTGGCGACATTGATGACGCCGAGGTCCTTGCCCCGGTCCAGCGCCCGCGGCAGGACGTCCGTCATCAGCGCGAAGTCGACGGAGGTGAACACACCGAAGCCGACGCCCAGCACGGCCGCCGCGACGATGGCGCCCGGCCAGGTCTGCCACACCGCGAGCCCGGCCGTCGCCACCGCCATCAGCACCCCCGACCAGATCACGAACGGCTTGCGCCGCCCCACCCGGTCCGACCAGACGCCCCCGACCACGACCGTGGCGAGCAGCGTCACGCCGTTCACGGCCGTCAGGATCAGCACGCCCTCGTCGGGGTCGCCGTAGTCCAGCCGGTCGCGCAGGTAGTAGAGCAGGTAGAGCAGCACCAGCGCGTTGCTCAGGTTCATCAGGAACCGGGTCAGCCAGGCCCAGCCCAGGTCGGGGTGGCGGCGCGGGCTGAGCCAGAAGCCGGCCAGGAAGCCGCGCCAGGACCAGGGCGGCCGGTCCGCCTCCGGCAGCCGCAGGTCCGCGTGGCGCAGCACGTACGGCAGCACCCCCACCGCCGTGAACACCGCGCACGC
Organism: Streptomyces sp. NPDC048751; assembly: GCF_043198595.1. NCBI lineage: Bacteria > Bacillati > Actinomycetota > Actinomycetes > Kitasatosporales > Streptomycetaceae > Streptomyces > Streptomyces sp. NPDC048751. The sequence continues at coordinate 27,601 of NZ_JBICUX010000022.1, read as the reverse complement.
CACGTACCCGGCCCCGACACCCCCGGCGACCGTGGCGAGGCCCGTCCCGCCGACCACGCCCAGGATCTGTGCCGCGCCCAGCCAGCCGCCCACCGAGCCCCGCTGGAGCCGCGGCACCCGGTCCGGGACCGCCGCCGTCACCGCCGCGAAGGCCGCGTTCAGGGTGAGCTGGACCAGGCACCAGCCCAGCGCCATCGTCCACACCCCGTCCGCCGCCCCGAGCAGCAGCAGGGACAGCGCCCCGCCCGCGGCGCCCGCCACGATCCACGGCGTACGGCGGCCGTGGCGGGAGGTCGTACGGTCCGACAGCGCCCCGAAGAGCGGGTTCGCCGCCAGCGACACCACCGCGCCGACGCCCGTCACCCAGGCCAGCATCGTCTCCTTGGACATGCCGGAGCCGGGCGCGAAGTCCTTGGCCTGGGAGGCGAGCAGGATCTGCAGGGGGCCGTACCAGCCCACCCAGATCGCCCCGTTGGCCAGCGAGAGGGCCGAGGTCCAGTCCCGGCCCACCCGCTCGACGGGCTCGGTGAGGGCGGTCGCCGGGGCCCGGCCCGCCGTCGTCATCTCTGCGCCCGCAGCACGTCCCGGTACCAGGCGTACGACGCCTTCGGGGTCCGGGCGAGGCTCTCGAAGTCCACGTGGACCAGCCCGAACCGGCGGGCGTAGCCCTCCGCCCACTCGAAGTTGTCCATGAGCGACCAGACGAAGTACCCGCGCACGTCCACGCCCGCCTCCACCGCCCGGTGCAGTGCCCGGATGTGGCTGTCCAGGTAGGCGATGCGGTCCTGGTCGTCGACGCCCTCGTAGCTGCAGCCGTTCTCGGTGATCACGACCGGGGGGAGCCGGTCCTTGTAGCGCTCCCGGAAGCCGGTCAGCAGCTCTGTCAGCGCCTCGGGCACCACCGGCCAGCCGAAGTCCGTCACCGGGACGCCCTCGATCTCCTGCACGGAGAAGGGGAGTTCCGCCGGGATCGTCAGACCGCCGAACTCGATGTCCGTGCCCTGCGGTGCGCCCACCCGGGTCGGCGCGTAGTAGTTGACGCCGTACCAGTCCAGCGGCTCCCCGATGACCTTCAGGTCGGCCGCGACGTCCCCCGGCATCAACTCGCCGATGCCCTCGGGGTATTCGCCCAGCAGGACGGGGTCGGCGAACAGGCGGTTCAGGAGCAGGTCGTAGAAGTCGGCTGCCTCCAGGTCCGCCTGCTCCCGCGAGGCCGCCCAGGTCGGCCCGTGCGAGTTGGCGATGCCGATGTCGGTGGCGCCGGCCGCGCGCAGGGCCCGTACGGCCAGACCGTGGGCGAGGAGCTGGTGGTGGGCGGCGGGCAGCGCGTCGAACATCAGCTGCCTGCCGGGGGCGTGCGCGCCCAGGGCGTGCCCGAACAGGGTGTGCTCGGCGGGCTCGTTGAGCGTGATCCACTTCTGCACGCGGTCGCCGAGACGCTCGGCCACCACGGACACGTACTCCGCGAAACGCGAGGCCGTGTCCCGCTCCAGCCAGTCCAGCGCGACCGGCAGGTCCCAGTGGAAGAGGGTCGGGACGGGGCGGACGCCTGCCGCCCACAGCTCGTCCACCAGACGGTCGTAGAAGTCCAGGCCGCCGGGGGAGTTCACCCGAGGCCAGGAGATCGAGAAGCGGTACGCGTCCACGCCGAGGCCCTTGAGCAGGGCCACGTCCTCGGGGTAGCGGTGGTAGTGGTCGCAGGCCACCGCCGCCGTCGAGCCGTCCTTCACCCGCCCCGGCTCGGCGGAGAAGACGTCCCACACGGACGCCTCACGTTGGTCCGCCGCGCCCTCGATCTGGTGGGCCGAGGTCGAGACACCCCACAGGAAGCCGGCCGGGAACGGGGGGATCGGGTTGCTTGCGTCAGTCGCCATGCGCCGGATCATCCGTACCAGCGGTAACGGAAGTCAACGCCCTTGCCCGGAACTGCGGTTACGTCCCTCGCTCCGGTGATCGACTGGACCCGTTTATGATCAACCGGATGATCGAAGGCAAGCTCGTACGACTCCGCGCCCTGCGCGCCGGGGACCTGGATGTCCAACTGCGCTGGCGCAACGACCCCGAGGTGGCGCACTGGGCCACGGGAGGCCACCCGCACTTCGGCCCGGTCACCCGTGAGGCCGTGGAGCGGTTCCATGAGGCCAGGCTCCGCGAGGACCCGCGCGACGGGGCCACCTTCACCGTCGAGGAACGGGAGGGCGGACGCCCGATCGGCATGGTCGACTACCGCGACCTCGACGCGTTCGCGGGGCGGGCCACCGTCGGGATCACCATCGGCGAGCGCGACCGTTGGGGCGGCGGCCACGGCACCGAGGCCCTGCGGCTGCTCGTGGGTCACCTGTTCGGGTCCTGCGGGCTGCGGCGGGTCGAACTCGACACCTGGAGCGGCAACGAGCGTGCCCTCCGGGCGTTCCGGCGCCTCGGCTTCGTCGAGGAGGGGCGCAGGCGGGCCGCCGTGCGCGTGGGACAGGAGTGGTACGACACCGTGGAGTTCGGCCTGCTGAGTGAGGAGTGGCAGGCGGCCGCCGAACGCCAGGGCCGCGGCGACTAGGGCCTGTCGTTTGGATCAGGTCGCAGGAAATCGACACGGGCTGGTCAGCGCCGGTGAGCGGGGTTTGGTGCGTGCAGCTGCAAGGCGGAGGAGGGCGTCGATGCGGAGCATCGGCAACCGACGACAACGCCGCAGATGGGCGTGCCAGACCCCGCGTCTGCGGCGTGATCCAAACGACAGGCCCTAGGCCCCTTCCTTCAGCACCCTGGAAACCAGCCTCCGCTGCTCCTCCGTGAGCCGGGGATCGGCCGCGTACACCGTCCGGCCGTCCACCGTGATCTCGTAGTTGAAGCCGTCCGGAACGCCGGCCGCGGGCGCGCCCCGGCCGTCGGCGAGTGCCTTCTCGGCCAGGGCGTGCCACTCGTCGGCATCGGGCCGCCCCGAGGTGTCGACCTCGGCGCGGCGCTCGATGCCCGCGAACCCACCCGTACGGGTCACCTGAATACGCATGGGTCCCTGTCTAGTACGCCGTCACAGGATCCGCACCCCGACCTGTTCCCAGGCCTTCTCCACGGCCTGGAACTCGTCGCCGCCGTCGCCGTAGCGCTCGCGCGCGGCCTTGACGGTCAGTTTGGCGAAGTCGGTGAAGAACGCCCGCTCCTTGAGCTCGCCGCCGGTCAGGACGTCGTACCAGATCTGGCCCGCCTTCTCCCAGGCGTGACCGCCGAGGGCGGTGGCGACGAGGTAGAAGGCGTGGTTGGGGATGCCGGAGTTGATGTGGACGCCGCCGTTGTCGCGGCCGGTGCGGACGTAGTCGTCCATGGTCGCGGGCTGCGGGTCCTTGCCGAGGACGTCGTCGTCGTAGGCCGTGCCCGGTGCCTTCATGGAGCGCAGGGCCTTGCCGGTCACGCCCGGGGCGAGGAGGCCGGCGCCGATCAGCCAGTCGGCCTCGGCGGCGGTCTGGCCGAGGGAGTACTGCTTGATGAGCGAGCCGAAGACGTCGGACATCGACTCGTTCAGGGCGCCCGGCTGGCCGTAGTAGGTGAGGTTCGCCGTGTACTGGGTGACGCCGTGGGTGAGTTCGTGGCCGATGACGTCGATGGAGTTGGTGAAGTCGGTGAAGATCTCGCCGTCCCCGTCGCCGAACACCATCTGTTCGCCGTTCCAGAAGGCGTTGTTGTAGCCCTCGTCGTAGTGGACGGTGGCGTCCAGGGGCAGGCCGTCGCCGTCGATCGAGTGGCGCCGGTAGGCCTTGAGGTAGAGGTCGAAGGTGGCGCCGAGGCCCGAGTAGGCGCGGTTGACCGTGGCGTCCCGGCCGGGGTCGTCGCCCTCGTCGCGGACCTTGGTGCCGGGCAGCTCGGTGCGGTGCTCGGCGTCGTAGATCGTGCGCAGCGGCTGGTCCGACGGTGCCTTCGCCGTCGGGGCGGCCGCCAGGCGGAACTCGGCGGTGACGCGCCGGCGGGCGCGCAGCTCGCTGTCGCGCACCAGGGTGCGCTGGGCGGGTCCGGAGAGTGCGGGGTCGTCGTGCTGTGCCAGCTTGTCGAGGACATAGGGCGGCACGACGGTGCAGAAGACGGGCTCGAAGCCCCCGTTCGTCGTCATGCCCGGCACCTTTGCACTCGGTTATACCGGTGTCACTACCCGCAACCATGATTGGTGAAATATAGGGATACGACGCCAGGGAACCCCCGCGCGAGTGGTATGGCGCACTTTTTGTCCCGTTCCTCCCCGCGGTCCCGCATACTGATACGACCCCGCGCGACAGGAGCGGCTCGGCTACGCTGCGGAGCATCATGCGTTTCGGGCTGCTTCTTCTTAGCTGCCGCGGCGAGGGCCTGTAGTCCAGGTCGACTCCCTCCCCGCGGAGCTTGGCGTTGCGTCGTCGGCCGTCCATCCGGACACCCTGAGGAGCCCCCGCATCATGGCGAACCGCCAGCAGCCCAGTTCCATGCCGATCCACAAGTACGGCCGCTACGAGCAGGTCGACATCCCCGACCGCACCTGGCCGAACAACCGGATCACCGTCGCCCCCCGCTGGCTCTCCACCGACCTGCGCGACGGCAACCAGGCCCTGATCGACCCGATGTCGCCCGAGCGCAAGCGCCGGATGTTCGACCAGCTGGTCAAGATGGGCTACAAGGAGATCGAGGTCGGGTTCCCCGCCTCCGGACAGACCGACTTCGACTTCGTGCGCTCGATCATCGAGGAAGAGGGCGCGATCCCCGAGGACGTGACGATCTCCGTCCTGACCCAGGCCCGCGAGGACCTGATCGAGCGGACCGTGGAGTCCCTGAAGGGCGCCCGCCGCGCGACCGTCCACCTGTACAACGCCACCGCCCCGGTCTTCCGCCGGGTCGTCTTCCGCGGCTCCAAGGACGACATCAAGCAGATCGCCGTCGACGGCACCCGCCTGGTGATGGAGTACGCGGAGAAGCTGCTGGGCCCCGAGACCGAGTTCGGCTACCAGTACAGCCCGGAGATCTTCACCGACACCGAGCTGGACTTCGCGCTGGAGGTCTGCGAGGCGGTCATGGACGTCTACCAGCCGGGCCCGGGCCGCGAGATCATCCTCAACCTGCCCGCCACGGTGGAGCGTTCGACGCCGTCCACGCACGCGGACCGCTTCGAGTGGATGAGCCGCAACCTCTCGCGCCGCGAGTACGTCTGCGTCTCCGTCCACCCGCACAACGACCGCGGTACGGCCGTCGCCGCCGCCGAGCTGGCGCTGATGGCCGGTGCCGACCGCGTCGAGGGCTGCCTGTTCGGGCAGGGCGAGCGCACCGGCAACGTCGACCTGGTCACCCTGGGCATGAACCTGTTCTCGCAGGGCGTCGACCCGCAGATCGACTTCTCCGACATCGACGAGATCCGTCGTACGTGGGAGTACTGCAACCAGATGGAGGTCCACCCGCGCCACCCGTACGTGGGCGACCTGGTCTACACGTCCTTCTCCGGCTCCCACCAGGACGCCATCAAGAAGGGCTTCGACGCCATGGAGGCCGACGCGGCCGCCAAGGGCGTCACCGTCGACGACATCGAGTGGGCGGTCCCGTACCTGCCGATCGACCCCAAGGACGTCGGCCGCTCCTACGAGGCGGTCATCCGGGTCAACTCGCAGTCCGGCAAGGGCGGTATCGCGTACGTCCTGAAGAACGACCACAAGCTGGACCTGCCGCGCCGGATGCAGATCGAGTTCTCGAAGATCATCCAGGCGAAGACGGACGCCGAGGGTGGCGAGGTCACCGGCGGCGCCATCTGGTCGGTCTTCCAGGACGAGTACCTGCCGAACGCGGACAACCCGTGGGGCCGTATCCAGGTGCGCAACAACCAGTCGACCACCGACACGGACGGCGTGGACAGGCTGACGGTCGAGGCGACCGTCGACGGCGAGGCCACCGTCCTGTCCGGCTCCGGCAACGGTCCGATCTCGGCCTTCTTCGACGCCCTGCAGTCCATCGGCGTCGACGTACGCCTCCTGGACTACCAGGAGCACACGATGAGCGAGGGAGCCTCCGCGCAGGCCGCCTCGTACATCGAGTGCGCGATCGGCGACAAGGTCCTGTGGGGCATCGGCATCGACGCGAACACGACGCGTGCGTCGCTGAAGGCGGTCGTCTCCGCCGTCAACCGCGCCACCCGCTGACGCGCACAAACCGGGGCTGACCGGGGACTTCGGGGCCCTGACCGTGGTACGAGGCGGTCGGGGCCCCGTCACATCTCGGCCACTCCCATGTGCAGGTCACGGAAAGGTCTCGTCCAGGGTGCTGACTCCACCTGATGGATGTGGCTAACATCACGCAAGCGTGTGGCGATGATGCCGCGGCGAGTGGGAGGTGCGACGTGCTGCCAGGACGGGGACGAAACGGCCGTGTCGACGGGCGTGCGCGCATTCTGGGGACCCGAACCGCGTGGACTCCCGTCGGGGACGGCGAGTTCTTCTGCCCCGGCTGCGGAGGCGACCGCAACTACCAGCGGCTCACCGGCCGCCGCCGCTTCACCGTCCTCGGCGTGCCCGTGCTGCCGCGCGGCGAGACCGGCCCCGCCGTCGAGTGCGCGGCCTGCCACCACCACTTCGGCACCGAGGTCCTCGACCACCCCACCACCATCCGCTTCTCCGCGATGCTCCGCGACGCCGTGCACACCGTCGCCCTCGCCGTCCTCGCCGCGGGCGGCACCTGCGCCCGTACGTCCCTGGAGGCCGCCACGACCGCCGTGCGCGCCGCCGGCTTCGACGACTGTACGGAGGACCAGCTCGCCGCCCTCGTGGACGCCCTCGCCGCGGACACCGGACGCGCCTTCGGGGAACCCTCCTGCACCGGCCTGGCCATAGAGCTCCACGAGGCCCTGGACCCCCTCGCCCCCCACCTCGCCCAGGTCGGCCGCGAGTCGATCCTGCTCCAGGGCGCCAGGATCGCCCTCGCCGACGGCCCGTACACCCCCGCCGAACGCGACGTCCTGGCCACGGTGGGCGCGGCGCTGACCATCGGCGCCGACGAGGTGACCCGCGTCCTGGCGGCGGCCCGCACCCCGTCCTGACGCTCTCCGGTTACTCCCCGGGGAGTAACCACCCCGCCCGGCCGCCCCACGCAGTACCCCCGAACTCGCCCTGACGCGCGACGATTCGGGCCCGCCGAGCCGGAAGTCTGGATGCCGTACCCAGACATCCGCTCCGGAGGGAGGGCCCGTTCCATGGGGGCCGGAAAGACGACAGGAAAGACGAGTGGGCGGCGTGCCGTTCCCTGGCTGGTGCTCGCGCTGTGGGTCGGCGTGCTCGCGGTCGTGTCGCCGTTCGCGGCGAAACTCGCCGACGTGCAGCACGACCGCGTGACCGACTACCTGCCCGCGAACGCCGACTCCACCCAGGTCGCCGAGATCCAGGACCGGCTGCCCGGCGGCGAGAGCACCGAGCTCGTGCTGGTCTACCACCGCGACGGCGGGCTGACCGCCGCCGACCGGGACACGGCACGGGAGCAGGTCACGCGGGTCGCGGGGGAGCACGCGCTGACCACACCGCCGCGAGGAATTCCGTCCGAGGACGGAACCACCCTCATGTACCCCGTCGCCAGCAACGAGCCCGGCACCGACGAGGAGAAGCGGGACGCCTTCGTCGACGCCGTGCGCGAGGTCGCCCACAGCGCGGACGGACTGACCGTCGAAGTGGGCGGCACGGGGGCGTTCGCCACCGACGCCGCCAAGGTCTACGACGCGCTCGGCGGGCCACTGCTCTACACCACCGTCGGCGTCGTGGCCCTCCTGCTGATCCTCATCTACCGCAGCCCGGTGCTGTGGCTGGTGCCGCTCGTCGTGGCGGGCATCGCCGACTACCTGTCGATGGGCGTCGCCTACGGCCTCAACCAGGCCTTCGGGACGACGGTGTCCGGGCAGAGCTCGGGCATCATGACGATCCTCGTCTTCGGCGCCGGCACCGACTACGCCCTGCTGCTCGTCTCCCGCTACCGCGAGGAACTCCGGCGCGTCGAGCGGCCGTACGACGCCATGCGGGCCGCCCTGCGCGGCTGCGGGCCCGCCGTTCTCGCCTCCTCCGGGACCGTCGCCGCCGGCCTGCTGTGCCTGCTCGCCGCCGACCTCAACTCCAACCGGGGGATGGGGCCCCTCGGCACCGTCGGTGTGCTGTGCGCGCTGGTGGCGATGCTGACCCTGCTGCCCGCACTCCTGGTCCTGCTGGGCCGCCGCGTGTTCTGGCCGCTGGTGCCCGCTTACAACAGCACGCCCAAGGCCCGCCGGTCGCTGTTCGCCGCGATGGGTACCTCCGCCGGCCGGCGCCCGAAGACCGTCCTCGCGGCCGGCGCCGTCCTGCTCGGCGCGCTCGCCCTGGGCGCGCTGAACCTGCCCGGCGCGGTCAAGCAGCAGGACTCCTTCGTCGACCGGCCGGAGTCGGTCGCCGCCCTGGAGACCCTCGCCAGGGCCTACCCGGAGGGCTCCGCACAGCCCATCGACGTGCTCACCCCGGCCGGCCGCGCCGATGCCACCCTGGAGGCGATCCGCGGCACGGCCGGCGTCGCCGACGCCCGCAAGGGCCGTACCGGGGACGGCTGGACGGAGATCTCCGTGACCGCGTCCGCACCCCCGCAGTCGGCGGCCGAGACCGCGACCATCGAGCGGCTGCGGGACAGCCTCGACGGCTCCTACGTCGGCGGGGACAGCGCCCAGCAACTCGACCTGAAGGACACCAACGCCCGGGACCGGATGATCGTCGTCCCGCTCGTCCTCGTCTCCGTCCTGCTGATCCTGATCGTGCTCCTGCGGTCGCTCGTCGCGCCGCTCATGCTCGTCGCCGCCGTGGTCGCGGTGTGGGGCGCCGCGCTCGGCATCGGCGGGCTGGTCTTCGGACCGGTGTTCGGCTTCGAGGGCACGGACCCCGGCCTCGGGCTGCTGTCCTTCGTGTTCCTGGTCGCCCTCGGCGTCGACTACGGCATCTTCCTCATGCACCGGATGCGCGAGGAGTCCGTGCGGGGCGTCGAACCCGTCACCGCCGCGCTCACCGCGCTGCGCACCACGGGCGGGGTCATCGCCTCCGCCGGTCTCGTCCTCGCCGCGACCTTCGCGGTGCTGACCAACATGGGCCTGGTCCAACTCGTCGAACTCGGCTTCGTGATCGCGGTCGGGGTGCTCCTCGACACCTTCCTGGTGCGGACCTACCTCGTGACCAGCGCGAGCGTGGCACTGGGGCGGAAGGTGTGGTGGCCGGGACGGCTGTCCAAGGCGCCGGAACCGGAACGCACGCGGGAGCGTGAGCCGGTCGGAGGCTGAGCCCCGGGCGCCCCTTCCCTGCGGAAGGGGCGCCCTCTGATGGAGGATGGTGTCGTGGGAGAGGGGGGAACCATGCGGGGTCGTCGCGCCCTGATCGAGCGGGCTGCCCTGGTCGAGCGGGCGTTGGCCGTCGTCAACGGCGTGCCGGCCGGCACGGGGAGCGCGGGTGCCGGTCGCGCCGTGGGACCCTCCCCGCTGCGGGCCGACGCCTGGCTCGCCGCCGCGGCCGCCCTGCTGGCCGTCGCGCTCGGCATGTCCGTCGAGGACGGCCGCCACCTGGACGCCCTCGGCTGGACCCTGCTGCTGGCCGCCCAGGTCCCCCTGGTGTGGCGGCGCCGCAGCCCCCTGCTCGCGCTGCTCGCCGTGGTGCTGTGCGTCGTGCCCTACCACGGGCTCGACTACACGCACAGCGCCGCCGTACCGGTCGCCATGATCGCCCTCTACACCGTCGCCGCGAACGGCACCGCCCGCCGCACCGTACTCACCGGCGCCTCCGTCGTCGGCGTCACGCTCTTCGTCAACGCCCTGGAAAACCCGCACCAGGTCGCCGAGATCCTGCGCATCTCCGGCTGGATCGTCTCCGTGCTGCTGCTCGGCGGGTACATCCGCGTCCACCGCCAGTACATCGCCTCCGCCCTGGAGCGCGCCGAACGCGCCGAACGCACCCGCGAGGAGGAGGCCCGTCGTCGGGTCGCCGAGGAACGGCTGCGCATCGCGCGCGACCTGCACGACCTGCTCGCGCACAGCATCACTCTCATCGGCGTGCAGACCTCCGTCGCCGCCCACGTCCTGGCCGCCGACCCCGACCGCCTCGACCGCACGGCCGTCGCCAAGGCCCTCGACGACATCGCGGACACCTGCCGCACGGCCCGCGGCGAACTCCGCACGACGCTGGAGGTGCTGCGCGAGGAGGACGCCCAGGAGGGCCGCGGCCCCCTGCCCGGCCTGCACGGCCTGCCCGACCTCGCCGAGACCGCCCGCGCCGCCGGCGCCAAGGTCGACCTGGCGGTGGACGCGGTGGAGGTGCCCGCCGCGGTGGGCGCGGCCGCCTACCGGATCGTGCAGGAGGCCCTCACGAACGCCGTACGGCACGGCGGACGCGAGGGCCTCACCGTGCGGGTCGAGGTGTGCGACGGCGAGGACGCCCTGCGCGTGCGGGTCACCGACGACGGCGCGGGCGTCGGGGAGGGCACCCCCGGCTTCGGGCTCGTCGGCATGCGGGAGCGGGCCCGCAGCGTGGGCGGCACGGTGGACGCGGGGCCGCTGCCGGGGGAGGGCTACGAGGTGAGTGCCGTACTGCCGATGAGACGTGACGAGACATGACAGGGGAAGGGACCGCATGATCCGCGTTCTGCTCGCCGACGACCAGACCCTCGTGCGGGAGGCGTTCGCGATGCTCGTCGAGTCCGCGAAGGACATGGAGGTCGTCGGCCAGGCCGGCACCGGCCGTGAGGCGGTGGCGCGGGCCCGCACCGAGCGCGCCGACCTGGTGGTGATGGACCTGCGCATGCCGGACCTGGACGGCATCGAGGCGACCCGACTCATCGCGGCCGACGAGGACCTGGCCGGGGTGCGCGTACTGGTCCTCACCACCTACGACACCGACGAGTACATCGTCGAGGCGCTGCGCGCGGGCGCATCCGGCTTCCTGGTGAAGGACACCCGCCCCGCCGAACTCCTCGACGCCATCCGCACGGTGGCGGCCGGCGACGCCCTGCTCTCCCCGGGCCCCACGGCCCGCCTGATCGCCCGCTTCCTGCGCAGCCACACCACCCCGTGCGCCGACGGCGGCCCCGAGGGGCTGTCGGAGCGCGAGCGCGAGGTACTGACCCTGGTCGCGCGCGGCCTCAACAACACGGAGATCGGCGAGACGCTGAGCCTCAGCCCGCTCACCGCGAAAACCCACGTCAGCCGCATCATGGGCAAGCTGGGAGCACGGGACAGGGCACAGCTGGTGGTCTTGGCGTACGAGTCGGGTCTGGTGACGCCGGGGGGAGGCTGAAACGGCGGCCCCTTGGCGGCGCCGAGAACCGCAGCGCCACAAGGGGCGCGGGGAACCGCGCGACCAACCACAACGGACCCGCACCCGCCGACGAACCGCGACCGAGGAGACGAGCAGGCGCTACAACAGCCCCCCCGCCACCAAGAACTTCCGCACCCCCTCCACCTCGTCGGCGGACAACCGCACCTGCGGCTCCGCCGTCACCGGAGACTCGATCACCCCCCGCAGACACAACGCCGCCTTGAACGCCCCCAACGCCGACGAGCTGCCCCCCATCCGCCCCGGATCACCGACACCCACCAGCCCGAACAGCGCGCACAACCGCTCCTGCTCCGCCCGCGCAGCGACCCCGTCCCCCTCCCGAAAGAGCCGGTCGAGCCGGACGTACCCGTGCGGATCCACATTGGCGAGCCCCGGCACCGCCCCGTCCGCCCCCAGCGCGAGCGCCGCGTCGACGAGCAGCTCGGAGCCGGTCAGGACGCTGAAACCGGTGATGCCCGGGTTCACGCGGGCGCCCGTGACGACCTCGCGGAAGGCCGCCAGGTCACCGCTGGAGTCCTTCAGCCCCGCCAGCACGCCCTCGGCGGCCAGCTCCAGGACCAGAGCGGCGGGCAGCTTGGTGTGCACGGCCACGGGGATGTCGTAGGCCACCACGGGGACCGGACTGGCCGCCGCGACCAGACGGAAGTGGCGGGCGATCTCCGCCGGGTGGGTGCGGGCGTAGAAGGGGGCGGTGACGACCACGGCGTCCGCGCCCGCCGCCGTCACCGCGGCGACATGGTCCAGGACGCGGGGCGTCGTCATGTCGATCACCCCGGCCAGCACGGGCAGTCGCCCCGCCACATGGGCGACGGTCGCCTCCACGACCCGCGCGCGCTGCCGGTCCGTGAGGAACGCGGCCTCCGACGAGGAGCCGAGGACGAACAGGCCGTGCACTCCGGCCCCCATCAGATGGTCGAGGAGCCTGAGCAACGAGGGGACGTCCACCTCGCGGTCCGGTGTCAGGGGGGTGCAGACGGGCGGGACGACACCGGAGAGCGGGGTGGGGAAGGGCATCAAGGCTCCTTTGGCTGCTGGCTCTGTCGTACGAGGTCGCGGGTCGAACGGTCCTCCTCCACAGGATGGTGGCAGCGGTAGCGATGTCCGGGCGTCGACGCGGCCGAGAAGCCCGGCATGTCGGACGCGCACTCCTCGTCCGCCTTCCAGCACCGCGTCCGGAAGGGGCACCCGCTCGGCGGCCGGGTCGCCGACGGCACCGGACCGGCGAGCGGGATCGGCTCGATCGGGTCGAGCAGGCCGGGCGTCGCGGAGAACAGGGCACGGGTGTAGGGGTGCCGGGAGCCGTCCGTGACCCGGTCGGCCGGGGCCTCCTCGACGATCCGGCCCAGGTACATGGTGATCACGCGGTCGCTCATCCGCCGTACCGTCTGGATGTCGTGCGAGACGAAGACCAGCGCCAGACCCAGCCGGTCCTTCAGGTCCAGCAGCAGGTTGAGGATCTGGGCGCGGACCGACACGTCCAGCGCGCTCGTCGGCTCGTCCGCCACCACCAGATCGGGGTCGAGCGCGAGGGCCCGGGCGATGGCGACACGCTGCCGCTGCCCGCCGGAGAGCTGCCCGGGCAGACCGTCGGCCAGCACCCGGGGGAGGCCGACCAGAGCCATCAACTCGCGCACGCGTTCCTCACGTTGCCGCTTCGATCCCCGGTCGTGCACGTCCAGCGGGTCCCGCAGGATCTTCCGGACCGTCAGCCGGCGGTTCAGGGCCGTCGACGGGTCCTGGAAGATCATGCCGGTGCTGCCGCCGACGGCCGCCCGGCGTTCGGCGGGCGGCATCGACCACAGGTCACGGCCCTTGAAGGACACCGTGCCGGACGTCGGCCGCTCCACCCCCACCAGCACCTTCGCCAGTGTCGACTTGCCGCAGCCGGACTCGCCGACCACACCGACCGTCTCGCCCGGCGCGATGGTCAGGTCGGCGCCGGTCAGGGCGTACACCCGGTCCCGCGTGAACAGTCCGCCGCTGCGGGCCCTGTGCACGACATGGGCGTCGGAGAGTTCCACCAGCGCGCTCGCGCCCACGCCCCCGCTCATGTGATGACCTCGCTCTCCGTCGTCACCAGGTCCACCGCCGGGTGGTGGCAGGCCGCCGTGTGCGTGTGGCTGCCCGTCAGGTCGGGGGCGGTCGTACGGCACACCTCGCTCGCCAGGGGGCAGCGGTCGGCGAAGCGGCAGCCCGCCGGGAAGTCGGCCGGGGCCGGGACCACGCCCCTGATCTGCGTCATCCGCTCGGCCGCCGACTCCAGCGACAGCACGCTCCCGAGCAGACCGCGCGTGTAGTGGTGGGCCGGCGCCTCCACCAGGTCGGCGGTCACGCCCGTCTCCACGATCTGCCCGCCGTACATCACCACCACCCGGTCGGTGACGTCCGCGACCAGCGCCAGATCGTGCGAGACCAGGACCAGCGCGAAGCCCAGCTCCGCACGCAGCCGCAACAGCAGCTCCATGACCTGCGCCTGCACGGTCACGTCCAGCGCGGTCGTCGGCTCGTCGGCGATGATCAGCTTCGGGTCCCGGGACAGCGCCATGGCGATCAGCACCCGCTGGCGCTGGCCGCCGGAGAGCTCGTGCGGGTAGCTGCGCAGGGTGCGCTCGGGGTCGAGCCCCACCATGGTCAGCAGTTCGGCGGGACTACGGCGGCCACCGCGCCGTACGACCTGCTTGAGCTGGGCGCGGATCGTCATCGCCGGGTTCAGGGAGGACAACGCGTCCTGGTAGACCATCGCCATCTCGTGGCCGAGCAGCCGCCTGCGTACGCGCATCGGCTCGGCCAGCAGCTCCCGCTGGTCGAACCGGACCTGCCCCCCGACCCGGGCGCCCTTCGGCTGCAGCCCCATCACGGTGAGCGCGGTCAGTGACTTGCCGCAGCCCGACTCGCCCACCAGGCCGAGGACTTCACCGGCGTACACCTCGAAGCTGATGCCGTCGACGATGTCCACTCCGCCGTGCCGGGCGTCGAAGCCGACGGCGAGGTTCTCCACCGCGAGCACCAGCTGCCCTTCGCGGGGCAGCGGGCGGGCCCGGGCGCGCAGCCGCCGCGCCGCCTCCGCCAGACCGGGCAGCTCGACGACCTCGCCGCTGCCGGGCTCGGGGGCCTCGAGGGCGTCCTTCGCGTCCCTCTCGTCCTTCGCCTCCTCGGGTAGGTCCACCTCGCGCGCCGAGGGTGCCGCCCACGCGTCGGAGACGCCCTCGGAGAGGACGTTCAGGGACAGCACGGTGACCAGCATCAGCAGCCCGGGGAAGACGGTCGCCCACCAGCCCCCGGTCAGCACCATGTTCTTGCCGTCCGCGATGACACTGCCCCAGGACGGGTCCGGTGGCCGCACGCCCGCGCCGATGAACGACAGGGACGCCTCGAACACGATCGCCTCGGCGACCTGCACCGTGCAGAACACCAGGACCGGCGCGGCACAGTTGACGGCCACGTGCCGCAGCACGATGTGCGGGGTCCGCGCGCCGATCACGCGTTCCGCCGTCACGTAGTCCTCGCCGTACTGGTCGAGGACGTTCGCCCGTACGACCCGTGCCACCGGCGGGGTGAACAGGAACGCGATCGCGCAGATCAGGACGGTGATCCCACCGCCGAACACGGCGACGAGGACGGCGGCCAGCGCGATCCCCGGGAACGCCATCACCACGTCCAGGCAGCGCATCAGCGTCTCGTCGACCGCCTTGCGCGAGGTCGCCGCGACCGCGCCGAGGAGCGCCCCCACGACCAGGGCGAGCCCGGTCGCGCCGAGCCCGATGGCGAGGGACCAGCGGGCGCCGTACATCAGCCGGCTGAGGATGTCCCGGCCGAGGCTGTCCTGGCCCATCCAGTGCTCGGCGGACGGATGCCCGGTGCCGTCGACGGGCGGCTGCTGGTCGAGCGGATCGTCCGGCGCGAGCAGCGGCGCCAGCAGCGCCATCAGCACCACGACGGACAGGAAGCAGACGGCGACCTTCGACAGCGGCGGCAGCCGACGCCAGCGGCGCAGCCGGACGCCGGGACGGGACAGGGCCCGGGCGAGCCTCTTGCGGCCGAACGTCATGTCGCCTCCCGCAGCCGTGGGTTGACCAGCAGGTAGAGGACGTCGATGACGAGGTTGACGACGACGAAGCCGGTGGCCGTGGTCAGCACCACCCCTTGGACGACCGCCGGGTCGCCGTTCTTCACGGCGTCGATCATCAGCTTGCCCATCCCCGGCAGCGAGAAGATCGTCTCGATGACGACCGCGCCGCCGAGCAGGTAGCCGACCCGCAGCCCGAGCACGGTGAGCGGGTTGATCAGGGCGTTCCTGAGCACGTTCCGCCCGACCACCACCACGGGTGGCAGGCCGCTGCCGATCGCCGTGCGCACGTAGTCCTTGTCGAGTTCCTCCACCACCGCCGTCCGCACGATCCGCGTCAGCTGCGCCGCCACGGGAAGCGACAGCGCGAAGGCGGGCAGGGTCATGGTCTTCAGCCAGCCGGTGAAGGAGTCGGCCGGGTTGATGTAGCCGCCGGTCGGGAACCAGCCCAGATCGACCGCCAGGTACTGGATCATCAGCAGCGCCAGCCAGAAGCCGGGGGCCGCGACACCGGTGAGGGAGACGACCCGGATGATCTGGTCGGGCAGCCGGTCCCGGTGGATCGCGGCGGTCACCCCGCCGACCAGCGCCAGCACCACCGCGATGCCCAGGCCCAGGAAGGTGAGCTGGAGGGTGAGCGGCAGCGCGGTGGTGACCTGGTCGACGACCGGTGCCCGGGTCAGGGCGCTGACGCCCAGGTCGCCGTGGAGGAGGGCGCCGACGAAGTCGACGTAGCGGACGGGGAGCGGGTCGAGCAGGCCGTTGCGCTCACGGAAGTCGTGCAGCTGCTGCGGGGTCGGGTTGGCGCCCTGGAAGAACGCGGACGCCGGGTCGACGTCCGAGAAGCGCATCACCAGGAAGACGAACAGCACGATGCCGAGCATCAGCGGGACGAGCAGGGCGATGCGCCGGAGCAGGATCCTGGCGACGGTGATCACCGAGCGGCTCCTAGACCCACTTGGCCTGGAGGAGGTTGATGCCGGGGTACGGCTGTGCTCTTATCCCGGCGAGCCGCTTCGGGTCCCAGGCGGTCATCAGCTCGTTGTGGACGACCGGGTAGAGCACGGCCTGTTCGGCGACGACGTCGATGTACTCCTGGATCATCAGCTTCTTCTTCTCGGCGTCGGACTGCCGCGTGGCGAGGTCCATGTCCTTGAAGAGCCGCTTGGCCACGGAGTTGTCGGCCCAGCGCGCGTACTGCATCCACAGGTTCTGCGGACCGTAGTTGTAGTGCATGATCAGGTCGGCGTCGACGCCGAACTGGTTGGGGTTCGAGGCGGCCGCGACGACCTGGTAGTCCTGCTTCTGGTCCATCTTGGTGAAGACGGCCGTGGTCTCCTGCGGGGACAGCGTCGTCTCGACGCCGATCGCGTCCCAGGACGCCTTGATGGTCGGCAGACAGTCGACGATCCAGCTCACGTTCACCGAGAGGATCTCGACCTTCAGACCGCGGACCCCGGCCGCCTTGAGCAGCGCCTTCGCCTTGTCGGGGTCGTAGTCGTAGACGGTCTTCGCTCGCCGGTAGCTCGGGTTGGCCTCGTTGAGGAAGGAACTCGACGGAGTCCCGTGCCCCTTCAGGGCGACCTCCACCATCTTCTCCGTGTCGATGGCGTAGTGCAGCGCCTGCCGGACGCGGACGTCGTCGAAGGGCTTGTGCTTGGTGTTGAACATCAGGAACAGGTTGTTCATCCCGGCCCCGCCGGCGACCGACAGCCCGCCCTTCTTCAGCTGTGCGATGTTGGCGTACGGGATGTTGTCGGCGATCTGCGCGCCCGCCTGGGCGCCGGAGATCCGGGCGACCCGCGGGGCGGCGTCGACGATCGTCAGCCAGTTCATCTTCTTGAACGCGGGCCGGCGCGGTCCGTTGTAGTCGGCGAACGCCTCGAAGGTCGTGTTGGACTTCGGGTGGTGCGCGCTCTGCCGGTACGGCCCCGAGCCCACCGCCTTGCCCTTGGTCGCGTCGTCCCAGGCGCCCGGCTGCGAGAACACGTGCTTCGGCATGATCTTCGCGAGGGTGAGCCGCGAAACCCCTTCCGGGAAGGGGAACTTCAGCACCAGCTCGACGTTCCGCGCGTCGATCTTCCGGACCTCCTTCAGCCAGCTCGCGAAGAAGCCCTTGGCGAGGGTCTGGGTGTCCGGGTCGAGGATCCGGTCGAAGACGAAGACCACGTCGTCGGCGGTGACCGGCTTGCCGTCGTGGAAGGTGGCCCCCTGACGCAGGGCGAACTTCCAGGAGGTGCCGCTCAGATCGGCCGGCACCTGGGTCGCGAGGGCCGCGTACGGCTCGCGGGAGATCGGGTCGGTGTCGAGCAGTCCCTCGTAGATGTGGTTGTTGGCGGCCATGCAGAACGCCGACGCGGTCTGTGTCGGATCCCAGCTGCCGTCGTTGCCGTAGCCGATGACCGCGGTCAGCGTGCCGTCCTTGCCGCCGCCCGATCCACCGGTGTCGTTGGTCGACTCCGGGCCGGACGAACAGGCCGACAACGACGAGGTCAGGGCGGCGGCCGCGCCGAGCGCGCCGCTGTACTTCAGGAACGACCGGCGGTGCGGCGCCGGAACGTCGCGGGTCACGTCGCGGGTCACGTCGCGCACGGTTCCTCCAGTGGGGGGAGATACGACGTCCTACGTCCTGCTTGGTCAGGCGCGACCATAAGAGCGGCTGTGGGGGCGGTCAAGAGATCGCACACGAATGGCGCAGTCGCCAGAGGTGGGACCAATGGCGCTGTGAAGGGCGGAAGTTGCTCCCAGAAGGGGCGGGCGCTGATGGTCGATCAGGAACGCAGACTAAGTCCTACATTTGACAAAGTCCAATGTAGACGTTACTTTTCGAGTCCATTGAGCAGGTGTGTACGGCACGAGCGGGTTACGCCTTATCGATCACTTGTGGTGATTTGACGTGTTGTTCCGCGCTGTGGGTATCAGTCGCCTTCCTCTCAGCCGCCACACCCGACCCCTTCTGAGAACCGGAGTTGGACATGAGGTGCTACGACTGCCTTCAGGAGGCGCGCACTGACACCGAGGGCATTGGTGTCTGCTCGCGCTGCGGCTTGGCCACCTGCGAGAACCACGCCCATGTACGTCAGGTGCACATCTCTCACCCGGCCGGTTTGGGGCGCACCTACGGCGCCCGCGCGGCGCGCAGAGTGGTCTGCCGCACCTGCGACCTGGCTGAGACCACGCACTGACTGTCGCGTGGGTGAACACGAGTTGCCGGGGCGTGCCGCCTGTCCGCGGGCACGCTCCCGGCCTGGCCCCAACTGTTACGGCAGCGTCCGCTCGTACGTCTTGTCCTGGTCGGAGTCGTACGCGAGCTTGCCGCCGGCGTCGTAGCCCTTGATGTGCGGAGCCTCGGTGACCTGCTGGTTCAGCATGCCGGCGGCGACGAACCAGCCGTGGTCCAGCACGGCCGTGCTGTCGCTGTCGCCGTAGGAGACGGTCACCTTGGCGACCGACGGCTTCACCGTGCCGATGATCCCCCAGCGGAACGGGAGCTTCCATTTGCCCTTGTCGAGGAAGGACTGCTGGTAGAGCTTGCCGCTGTTGATGTCCGCGTACACCGCCCCGTTGCCCTCGTCGACCGAGGTGCCGCCCACGCTGGTGTTCAGGCCCTGGGCCTCGCCGTTCCTGATGTTGCAGATCAGCCGGGTCTGCTTGGGCCGCTCCTTGACCGCGACCACGTAGATGCCGTCACCGGGCGCGTTCGAGTCGCCGGTGCTGTGCATCGCCAGGATGATCCGGTAGTCGGAGGCCTTCCCCAGGTCCGAGCGGCCCGGGCGGCTGCCGCCGTACTGCTTGTCGTAGTCGAGGCACGCCTCCAGCCCCTCCGTGGCCCGTCGGAAGGTGACCCCGTCGAGAAGCTGGCCGGTGGTGGCGGGCCGCGCGGGCCCCGACGGCGACGCGGCCGGGGTCGGCGCGGCGGACCGCGGGGCGCTGACCGACGGCGTGGGTGTCGACGCCGTGCTCACGCCCCGGTCGCCGGGGGACAGCGCGTACGCCCCCACCGGCACCGCGGCCAGCGTCACCAACGCGGCCCCGGCCGCCGCCACCCGCCGACGCCGCTCCACCACGCCTCGCCGCCGGATCGCGGGATACGGCACCGGCGACGGCCGGATCGCGTACGCGTCCTCGGCGAGCAGATCACGCACGTGATCCTCGAAATCCGGCCCCCGCTCGCCGTCCACGCCCTCGGGCTGTTCGTCGAAGTCCCGCTGCCGCTCCCCGTTCACCTGCTGCCTCCCTGCGCCGACGACGTGCGGCTGGGCGCGGGGGCGTCCATCGCCCCGGCCAGCCCCGGATACGTACGCAACTTCGCCAGCGCCTTGGACGCCTGGCTCTTGACCGTGCCGGGAGAGCAGCCGAGCACACCGGCGACCTCGGCCTCCGACAGGTCCTCCCAGTAGCGCATCACCACCACCGCCCGTTGCCTGGGCGGCAGTTGGGCCAGTGCGGCGAGCAGCGCACCCCGCTCGTCGACCCGCCGTACGTCCTCCTCGCGCCCCGCCGTCTCCGGCGGCGCGGCGGTCAGCGCCTCCTTGACCCGCCGCTTGCGGAACCGGTCGCTGTTGCAGGTGACCAGCATCCGGCGCACGTACGCCTCCGGGCTGTCACTGCGCGCGACCCGCCGCCACGACCGGTACGCCTTCGCCAGCGCCGTCTGCGTCAGGTCCTCGGCGTGGTGCGCGTCGCCGGTGAGCAGATACGCGGTCCGTACCAGACGGGACCAGCGAGCCCTGACGAATTCCTGGAACTGGGCCTCTAGTTCGGCCTGCATCAAGCACCCTCCCTCGCCCTCCAGACCACCGGTCGCGCGGATTCGGTTGCCCGGGTCCCGGCAGGCGTTTGGAATGGGGTCATGGAGAGAGAGTGGAGCACCGAGGTGCCGGGCGTCCTGCGCCTGCCGTCGGGCCGGCTGATCCGTGGCCGCGCCCTGCGCCGCCCCCTCGACCCGACGGCCACCGTCCCGTCGTACGGCGTCTACCTCCAGGGCCGCCCGCCCGCCGACGTGCCCTGGCCCCACCGCTGGCTCCGCTGGCCCGACTTCCGCCTCCCCGCGGACCGCGCCGCCGCCCGTACGGTCCTCACCGAGGCCTGGGAGCGGTCCGCCACCGAGCGCGTGGAGATCGCGTGCGGCGGCGGCCGCGGCCGCACGGGCACGGCACTGGCCTGCCTCGCCGTGCTGGACGGCGTGCCCGCCGAGGAAGCGGTGACCTTCGTACGACGCCACTACGCCCGGGGCGCGGTGGAGACACCGTGGCAGCGGCGCTACGTAGGACGGTTCGGGTGACGTCCCGGGCCGTACCGGAGGACGCCGTGCTCATACCTTGGTCGCGGTGCCGTAGACCATCGGGCGACAGCGGGGACGGGGTGGGCGTCGGCACAGTGGGCGCATGAAGAAGACGACGGGGAACAGCGAAGGCGCGCACGGCGGTAACGAGGGCATCGGCAGGGGGCGGTTCCTCGCGGGGGCGGCGGCCGTCGGGGTCACGGGGGTCGCGGGGGCGGTGCTGCCGGGTGGAATGGCGGCGGCGAGCGGGCGGAGGGCGGCGCGGCGGGAGGCGGCCAGCGCCCGGCTCGGGGGTGGCGGGCGTGGGCTCGCCCACCGGGGGGTCGTCTACACCCTCGGCGCGGGCGAGACTCCGGGCACCGCCTTCAGTACGGCCCGGATGCGCCGGGACGTCCGAGTCATCCGCGACGAACTGCACGCCGACACCCTCGACGTCACCGGCGACGGCGTCGAACGGCTCACCGCGACCGCCGCCGAGGCCGCCGAACGCGGGCTGCACGTCTGGCTCCAGCCGACCCTCGGGGACGTCCCGGAGCGGGACATCCTCGACCACCTCGCCGAGACCGGCCGGTTCGCGGAGCGGCTGCGGCGACAGGGCGCGAGCGTCGACCTCAGCGTGGGCTGCGAGTTCTGGCTGTACGTCCCGGGCATCCTGCCCGGCGACACGGTCCTCGACCGCGTCCAGCACCGCCTCGACGGCACCTACGACCCGGTGCGGACGCAACGCCGCCTGGACCGCTTCACCGCACGCGCGGCGAAGGTCGGCCGCTCCGTCTTCCGGGGCCGGCTGAGCTACGCGGCCGCCGCCGACGACGAGGTCGACTGGAACCTCTTCGACGTGGTGGGCATCGACTACTACGGCTACCACCGCCGACAGGCGGACTACGTACGGGACCTGCGCCAGTACCTCCGCCGGGGCAAGCCCCTGGCCCTCACCGAGTTCGGCACCTGCGCGTACCGGGGTGCCCCCGAGACGGGCGGCATGGGCTGGGCGATCGTGGACTACGCCAAGGACCCGCCGGAGATCAAGGGCAACCCGGTCCGCAGCGAGCGCACCCAGGCCGCGTACCTCGTCGACGTGCTGGAGGCCTGCGAGTCCATGGGCCTGTACGCGGCGATGGCCTTCGAGTTCGTCACCCCGGACGCCCCCCACCGCCCCGACAGCCCGCGCCACGACCTCGACCTCGCGAGCTACGCCATCACCAAGCCCCTCAAGGACCATCCCGACGACCCGGGCTCCGACTGGCACTGGGAACCGAAGGAGGCCTTCCACGCGCTGGCCCGGCAGTACGGCAGGAGGTGCAGGGCTCAGGGGCAGTACACGTCCTCCTCGGGACGCTCACCCGTCGCGAGGAAGCGGGACACCGTGTCGTCACCGCACGCGTTGCCGTTGGCGAGGTAGGCGTCGTGGCCGGTGGAGTTCACGGTCACCATGACGGCACGGTCTCCGAGGGCCGCGCGCAGCCGCAGGGCGCCGCTCAGCGGGGTGGCCACGTCCCGCTCGTTCTGCACGAGCAGCACGTTGGACGGCCCCCGGTCGGTGATCCGCACCGGTGCCCGGCGGGGCGCGTAGGGCCAGGCGGCACAGACCATCGCGTTCCTCGGCATGCCCGCGGTCAGCGGGTACGCCTTCCTGCTCGCGTCGACGCCCTTCTGGTACGTGGCGGCGGACCTGGGCCATGCCACGTCGTTGCACAGGGTGCCGGCGCCGACCGCGGTGACGTTCTGCAGCACCGACTCGGGCGGGGACGCGGGCGCGGGCGGCACGGTGCCCTTGTCGGCGGCCACCATCAGCTTCGCCAACGCGGGATAGCGGCCCGGGTTGTACAGACTGTCCAGCATGGTCTGGCGCAGCACGTTCCCGTTCAGCTCCTCGGGGTTGGCCCCGGGCCACGGAATCGGCTCGCGCTCCAGACGCGCGGCCAGCCGCAGGAACAGCGGCCGCACCTCCGCCGCCGTCCGGGCCAGCCGGTCCGGGTTGCCGGGCGCCGACGCCCACGCGGCGAAGTCGGGAAACGTGTCCTCCACCCCCCGCTCGTGCCCGGCGAGCCAGCCACGGGCCACCCGGGTGGGGTCCGGGTCGTCGTTGCTGTCCAGGACGACGCGATCGGTGCGGTGCGGGAACAACTCGCCGTAGACCGCCCCGACGTACGTCCCGTACGACACCCCCCACGCCGAGATCCGCCGCTCGCCGAGCGCGGCCCGGACACGGTCGAGGTCCCGCGCGTTGTCCACCGTGCTGATGTGCCGGATCAGCTCTCCACCGTTGCGCGCACAGGCGTCCGCCGTCCGCCGGGCGGTGACCATGTTGCCGGTGACCGACCCGTCGGGCGCGGGCCACGGCCGCAGCTTGGAGACGGCGAGATCGGCATGGTCGAGCCCACAGCTGACGGAGGTGGACGGGGCCATCCCGCGCGGCGCGAAGCCGATCAGGTCATAGGCGTCCCGCACCTCCTGCGGCAACTTCTGCCCCTTCCCCGAGGGATCGCCGAGACTGGACCCGCCCGGCCCACCGGGGATCAGCACCAGCGCGCCACGGCGTACGGCGGGCTTCTCACTGGGGATGCGTGAGATCGCGAGGTCGATCGTCCGGCCACCCGGGTGCGCGTAGTCCATCGGCACCTTCAGGGTGGCGCACTGCTGGCGAGGATCGAGCGAGCCGCCCGCGCAGTCGGTCCAGTGGAGGGCGGGGGAGGCGCCGTGGGCCGACGGAGACGCGGAGGCGGTTCCCGTGAGCGGCGCGGTGAGGCCGAGGACGGTGACGGAGGCGGCCAGGATCTGCGTGATCTGTTTCATACGCATGAGCCTCGCGGATCACACCGGCACGTCACATCCGGGCAACCGCCCTGATTTCCCTGGGGGTTACCCCCACCCGGCCCTCGGGGCAGCCCGTGCAGGTGTGACATAAGGTGCGGCCCCATGCGCTTGTCGAGCATGTGGAAATGGAGAAGGCGGCCCAGAACCGAACGCCGGTACCCCGTGCCCCTCACCACGCACCAGCTGTGGATGGTGTCGCTGAGCGCGCCGGTGAGCCGGGACCGGAACGCCTCGCGGACGACGCTGTACCCGTTCACGCGGATCGACGACGACAGTGCCCGGCGCTGGCTGGCCGAGCAGTGGGAGATCACGTCGCGGGACGATCTGGCCCGCCGGCTCGACGGGCTGGCGCGCAGTGGGTACCGGGCGCGGGCCCAGCGGCGGCTCGGGGTCTCGCCGCTCGCCTGGGACGCCGCCCTGTACGTCGACATCTCCCGGCGCGGCTTCGGCTGCGGCATGCTCACCGAGGCCGAGGCCTGGACCGCGCTGAAGAACATCGTGCCGGCGGTGGTGGGGACGTACGGCTCGTGGCGGGAGTACGCCGATCACTACCTGCTCGGACGGCAGGTGTGGAGGGAGGGGCTGGAGAGCGTCTCCACCGGCAATCTGCCCGCTCCCCAGTCCGCCGCCGACACCCACCTGCGCGCCCTGCTCGACCCCGCCGACCGGGCCAGCCCCTGGAACCTGGCCCCCTGGGACACCATCAGCCACCCCGACCGGGTCCGCTGACTCCGGGCGTACGGGAGAATGGGGCCATGAGTCTGTTCCGCGACGACGGCATCGTGCTGCGCACCCAGAAGCTGGGTGAGGCGGACCGGATCATCACGCTGCTCACGCGCGGTCACGGTCGGGTACGCGCCGTGGCCCGGGGGGTGCGGCGCACCAAGTCGAAGTTCGGGGCGCGGCTCGAACCCTTCTCCCACGTCGACGTGCAGTTCTTCGCCCGGGGGAGCGAGCTGATCGGGCGCGGCCTGCCGCTGTGCACGCAGAGCGAGACCATCGCACCGTACGGGGGCGGGATCGTCGCCGACTACGCGCGGTACACCGCCGGCACGGCCATGCTGGAGACCGCCGAGCGGTTCACCGACCACGAGGGCGAGCCCGCGGTGCAGCAGTATCTGCTGCTCGTCGGCGCCCTGCGCACCCTCGCCCGCGGTGAGCACGCGCCGCACCTCGTCCTCGACGCCTTCCTGCTGCGCTCCCTCGCCGTCAACGGGTACGCGCCGAGCTTCACCGACTGCGCGAAGTGCGGGATGCCGGGGCCCAACCGGTTCTTCTCCGTCGCGTCCGGCGGCTCCGTCTGCGTCGACTGCCGGGTGCCCGGCAGTGTCGTACCGTCGCCGCAGACCCTGGAACTCCTCGGCGCGCTGCTTACGGGAGACTGGGAGACCGCGGACGCGGCCGAGCCGCGGCACGTCCGGGAGGGCAGCGGGCTCGTGTCCGCCTACCTGCACTGGCACCTGGAGCGCGGGCTGCGCTCCCTCAGATACGTGGAGAAGACCTAGAAGTTCTCCACTTTCCATAGTCCTGGCAAGCAAGCACGAGGAGACGAGAAGCACCATGGTCGTACGCGGGTTCCTGGGGCGCCAGCGCCGCGAGTACAGGACACCGGAGCCGCACCCGTCGGGCGCCCGCGCGCCGAAGCTCCCCGGTGAGCTGGTCCCCAACCATGTGGCGATCGTCATGGACGGGAACGGCCGCTGGGCCAAGGAGCGCGGACTGCCCCGCACCGAGGGCCACAAGGTCGGCGCCGAGCGGGTGCTGGACGTGCTGCAGGGCGCGGTCGAGATCGGCGTGGGGGCCATCTCCCTGTACGCCTTCTCCACCGAGAACTGGAAGCGCTCGCCCGACGAGGTGCGCTTCCTGATGAACTTCAACCGCGACTTCATCCGCAAGACCCGGGACACGCTCGACGAGCTGGGCATCCGGGTGCGCTGGGTGGGCCGTATGCCCAAGCTGTGGAAGTCGGTCGCCAAGGAGCTCCAGATCGCCCAGGAGCAGACCAAGGACAACGACCGGCTCACGCTGTACTTCTGCATGAACTACGGCGGCCGCGCGGAGATCGCGGATGCCGCGCAGGCCCTCGCCGAGGACGTCCGGGCCGGCCGGCTCGACCCGTCGAAGGTGAACGAGAAGACCTTCGCGAAGTACATGTACTACCCGGACATGCCGGACGTGGACCTCTTCCTGCGTCCCAGCGGCGAGCAGCGCACCTCCAACTACCTGCTCTGGCAGAGCGCCTACGCCGAGATGGTCTTCCAGGACGTCCTGTGGCCGGACTTCGACCGCCGCGACCTGTGGCGGGCCTGTATCGAGTTCGCCTCCCGCGACCGCCGCTTCGGCGGGGCGATCCCGAACGAGGAACTGCTGGCCATGGAGGGGGACCCGGACCACCCGGCCACCTAGTAGCCGCCGTCGGCGGGCTCGCCATGACATGCCTCACCCCCGGGCGGGAACAGGCCGCGCGCGTGTGCGATTTAAGATCATGGGCGCACAGCTCGATCTCAACGGGGGTTCCGCTTGTTCGCGTTCGTGATTCCGGCACACAACGAAGAGGCCACGGTCGCCACGATCGTCGGTCAGGCGCTGGAGGCCGCGCAGCCCGGTGACCGGGTCCTGGTCGTGGACAGCGGGTCGACCGACGACACGGCCCGGCGGGCCCGCGAGGCCGGTGCGGAGGTGATCGGCGGCCCGCTCGGCAAGGGCGCGGCCATGCAGCTCGCCGTGTCGACGGTGGACAGTGAGTGGACGTGCTTCCTCGACGCCGACCTCGTGACGTCGGAACGGAACGTCGCCGCGGTGCTCCGCGAGGCCGCGGCCGACGGTACGGCGGACCATGTGGTCGGTGACTACGAGTACGACCATCCCGGCACCATCCTGGCGTCCACGTTCACCATCTACGAGCCGCTCACCGCCCGCTTCTTCCCGGAGGTCGGCTTCCACGGGGCCAACGCCCTCACGGGCTACCGCGCCGTCCGCACCCGTCTCCTGCGTGCCGCCCCGCTGCCGCCGGACTTCGGTGTGGAGACCTTCCTGAACATCTCCGTCGCCCTGTTACGCGGGCAGGTGAACGTGTGTCACCTCGGCGTCGTCGGCAGCCGCTACCGCTACCACGGGGGCTCGATGGCGACCGAGATAGGCACCAGGATCCTGGACATGGCCGAGGCCCATGGGCGCCTGGCCCCGGCCGACCGGCCCGAGTGGGACGAGTGGCTGCGGGCGGGGGTCGCCGCCATCGCCCCGAACACCGCCGACCAGGGCCGCTCGGCCGTCCTGTCCCGGCTGTTCAGCACCGTCCGCAGGCCGATGCCGGTGAGCGGGCCGTCCGCGCCGGCTCAGGTGAGGAGCAGGTCGGGAGTCTGAGGGCATCGGTGGCCGCTCGCGGCATGACCGCGTGCTCGCCCGTCATCCACTGGGGCTACGATCACCGCTCGTCACCAGTGCGTTCGGGGAGGGACCGTGGACGAAGAGCAGGGCGTGGGTGTGCGCGAGGACACCGTGACGCTGGAGTACGAGCTCCAGCGTGCGGACATGACGGACGCCGTCAGGCTGCTGACCCGCAAGCGGGGGAAGGCCGGCTTCATCCACCGTCCGGCGTTCCTCGTGTGCGTCGCGCTGTTCGCGGTGGGGCTGATCGTGGTCGGCGTGCGAAACCGTGACGCGGGAGGCATGTCGTACGGGGTGATGTTCTTCGTGTGGGTGGTGCTGATGTTCTTCGCGCCGCGCATCTCGGCCGGGCAGCTGCTGAAGGCGAACCAGCACCACGGCACCGTCCGGGTGACCGTCGGCGCGGCCGGGGTGCGAACGGTGAGCGCCCATGCGGACATGCGCATGGGCTGGGCCAACTACGGCAGTTACACCGAGTCGGACCGCGTCATCGCCCTCCGCAGCCCCGACCGCGCCGGCCGCTGCGCCATCGTCCTGGCCAAGCGGGGCGCCCGCAGCCCTGAGGACTCGGACCGCCTGCGTGCGCTGCTGGACCGTCACCTGCCGCGCGTCTAGACGCGTCTGCGGCATGATCCGCCGGACAGGTCCTAGTGACCTGAGTCGGAGATTCGTCGGCAGTAGGCGGCGACTTTGTCGAGGATCTCGTCGGCGGTTTTCGTCCAGACGAACGGCCGCGGGTGC
>NZ_JBICUX010000021.1:0-135094 GCF_043198595.1 Streptomyces sp. NPDC048751 | reverse complement strand
GCTGGAACATCACCAGAAGTGGCCGTCTGAACCTGCCGAAGATCGGCGCGGTGAAGGTGAAGTGGTCCCGCACCCTGCCCGCCGCCCCCACCTCCGTCACTGTCATCAAAGACGCCGCAGGCCGGTTCTTCGCCTCCTTCGTCACCGACACCGGCCTGACCCACTTCGCAGTCCTTTCCGACGGCACGAAGATCGACTCTCCGCGCTTTTTGCGGCGCGCGGAGAAGAAACTGAAGAAGGCCCACAAGGAACTGTCCCGCAAGCAGAAGGGATCAAAGAACCGGGCCAAGGCCCGTCTCAAGGTCGCCCGCGCCCACGCCAAGGCCGGCGATGCCCGCCGTGAGTTCCACCACCAGCTGTCCACGAGGCTGATCTCCGAGAACCAAGGGATCGCTGTGGAGGACCTGTCGGTGGCGGGACTGGCCCGCACGAAGCTGGCCAAGTCCGTGCACGATGCCGGATGGTCATCGTTCATCAGCATGCTGGAGTACAAGGCAGAGCGGTACGGCCGCACTTTGGTGAAGGTCGGTCGGTTCACACCTACCTCCCAGACCTGCTCCACCTGCGGCGTCAAGGACGGACCCAAACCCCTGAACGTCCGGGAATGGACCTGTAGCGCCTGCGGCACCGTCCACGACCGTGACACCAACGCCGCGATCAACATGAAGAAGGCCGCCGGACTGGCGGTATCGGCCTGCGGAGCGCCGGTAAGACCAGGAGCGATCCCGGCACAGCGCGAAGAAACAGGAAGCCACGGATTCCAGACCGGAAACTGTGCCGCGTAGCGGCACAGCAACCGGTGGAGAAGGGCCAGAATCCTCGTCCTTCAGGACGAGGAGCATGTCAATTGAGCGCAGCCTGGGCGATCCGCTCCGCCACCGGGTTCATGCCCTCGCCCTTCGCGTCCGTGGAGTTGACGGAGTAGACGAGGGTCCGGCTCAGGTCGCGGGTGGCGCCGAGCATGGTGCTGTAGCCGTAGCGGGCGCCGGTCTTGAGCCAGTAGACCGTGCCCTTGTACTCGTAGCGCATCAGTCCGGCGGTCATCGTCGCTCCCTTGATGTTCGGGGGGAGCGTGAACATCTCGCGCAGCTGGGGCCCGGGCACGAGGTCGCCGCGGAACAGGTGCGTCAGCAGCCGCTCCAGATCGGCGGTCGTGGAGATCATGCCGCCCGCCGCCTCGTCGGCGGGGATCCAGTCGGTCACGTCGAGGAACTCGGTCGTGCCGTCGGGGCGCTGCACCGCCTGGTACCCGCGGTTGTGCGGGCCGCGGATGCGGGCATCGGTGCCGGGGAAGTAGGTGTGGTGCATTCCGGCGGGACGGAAGACGCGCCAGGCGGCCTCCGAGGCGTACGAGTGGCCGGTCACCTTCTCGATCAGCAGGCCCAGGATCGTGTAGTTGATGTTGAGGTAGTGCTGCTGGGCCCCCGGGGCGAACTCCGGGCCCTTCGCCGCCGCGGAGGCCACGACCTCCTGCGGGGTCTGGTGATCGAAGCGGTGCTCGTACAGCTCCTCGAAGGAGTCCCCAAGGCCGTCCCCGGGCTGGATGCCGCTGGTGTGGTTCAGCAGCTGCCGTACCGTGACCGGCTGGAAGTCCTCGCCGAGCAGGCCGGGGAGATACCGCTGGACCGGCGCGTTCAGGTCGACCCGGCGCTCCGCGGCGAGCTGCAGGACGACGGCCGCCGTCACCACCTTCGTCGTCGAGCCGGCCCGGAAGCGCGCGTCGGGGTCGGCCGGGCGGCCGCTCTCCAGATCGTGCACGCCCGCACTGCCCTGCCAGCGGCCGCCGGTGCCGCCGACCCGGACGAGGGCCGCGGTCGCGTCCTTGTCCGGCAGCCCCTTCAGCGCGGTGCGCAGGGCCTCGCGGTCCAGTGCGTCCGCGCCCTGCGCGTCCCCGCCCTGGGCGGCGGCCCGGGGCGACGCGGGCGCGGCGAACGCGGGGGCGGCGAGCGGGCCCGCCGCGAGGGCGAGGACGAGGGAGGCGGCGAGGACGGTGGTGCGGCTGCGGGTGCGCATCAACTGCTCCTGAGGAGGTCGGTGGAGGAACCGTGATCATCCTCGGGCCGTACGCCGCCGTGCGGATCGTCGCCGAGTAGGGCGCCCGCCCCTGGGGGAGCCCCGATCAAATGCCGTGTGCAGCAAGGGAGTTGTCAGGGACAACCCCTACGGGTGCGAAAAAGTGTTATCAGCGCGGCCTTCACCCCGTCTCCTCACTGTGATGCCGGACATAGCCAACATCCCAGGTCGGCCTGAGAGGGTGCGTGCAGAAAAGTAGGGACATCGGCCACCGCACCAGCCACCGAGAGGGCCCCGTGGACACGCAAGCCTGGCGCTCGACCATCGCCGCCGCGCAGGCCGGCGACCGGCAGGCGCTGGACGAGCTGGTCGAGGGCTGGCTCCCGCTCGTCTACAACATCGTCGGACGGGCCCTGAACGGCCACGCGGACGTCGACGACGTCGTCCAGGAGACGATGCTGCGGGCCGTCGACAACCTCGGTTCGCTGCGCGACCCGGACAGCTTCCGCTCCTGGCTGGTCGCGATCGCCATGCGGCAGATCCGGGACCGGGCCCGCCGCAGGACGCCCGACCGGCTGGCGGACTCCGGGGCTCGGGAGGCCGCCGACTTCGCCGAACTCACCGTACTGCGGCTCCAGTTGGAGGGGCAGCGGCGCGAGGTCGCGGAGGCGGTGCGCTGGCTGGACGACGAGGACCGGCAGCTGTTGTCGCTGTGGTGGCTGGAGGTCGCGGGCGAACTCACCCGGCGCGAGCTCGCCGCGGCCGTCGGGATCAGCAGGCAGCACGCCGCCGTGCGCGTGCAGCGCATGAAGGAACGCCTGGAGACCTCCCGCGGCATCGTGCGTGCCCTGGACGGCGCCTGCCCCGACCTGCGCGAGCTGACCGCCCGCTGGAACGGACGGCCCGACTCGGTGTGGCGCAAGCGGCTGGCCCGGCACATCCGGGGCTGCGGCTACTGCGGGGACACGCGCGAGTCGGTCGTACCGGCCGAGCGGCTCCTCGTCGGCATCGCGCTGGTCCCCGTGCCGGTCGGCTTCGCCCTCGCGCTGGCCTTCGGCGGCAAGACGGCAGCGGCCGCCACCGCGGTAGGCGCCTCGGCCGGCTGGTCCGTCAAGGTGCTGGGCGCGCTGACCAAGCCGGCCGTGGCGATGACCGCGGGCGCCACCATCGTGGCGGGCGGCGCCTACGTCGTCGTACAGACCCCGGACGATCCGCCGCCCCGCGTCGCCGCCTCGCCCACGGCTTCCCCGGTCCGCCCGGCCACGTCATCGCCCGCCGCCCCGCCGCCCAAGCCCTCGGCGTCACCGTCCCCCTCGCAGTCGCCGTCCGCGTCGCCGTCGAAGAAGGCCGACGTCTACGGCACTGTCGTCGACGCCGTCGACCAGGCACCCGACCCGAATGCCAAGCCCGCGGCCCTGCCGCACCGGCCGGAGACCGGCGTCACCAGCACCGGCGGCGCGCACGCCACCATGAACCACCGCGGCGACAGCGTGACGCTCAGCGGCAAGGGCTATGTCCTCGTCCGCTGGCAGATCTCGCCGCAGTACCGGGCCGGCGCCCTCGCCATGCCGACCTGGACCGGGCTGAAGGGCAAACTCTTCCACGTGGCCTCGGGCGGCGGCCGCCGCATGGACGACCCCGTCAGCAGCACCGACCCCTCCGCCACCGGCATGGGCAACGCGACCGTCGGCTACGCCGTCCCGCCCCCCGGCACCCAGCAGATGTGGCAGAACGAGTACTTCTACGTCGACGGCAGCGTCACCCTCACCGTCAACGAACGGGGCGCCGACTACGGCCTGAGCGTCTTCCCCACGACCTGGGACAGGGTGGAGCAGGACGTGCTGACCGGTCCCCCCGAGGGCGCCAGGCGCTACGGCCTCGTCCGCGACACCGGCGACGACGACACCCCCGTGCCCCAGTACGTCACCCGCGCGACCCCGGCCGACCCGGCGACGGTGCCTCAGGGCTCACGCGTGTAGCGGCCCTGGGCGGCCGTCACCTCCCGCCGGCCCGCAACGCCAGGAGCGCGTCGACACGGTTGGTCGTGATCGAGTCGACGCCCATGTCCAGCAGGCGGCGCAGGGAGCGGCGGGTGTCCGGGGTCCAGACGGAGAGGAGGTGGCCGTCGTGGTGGACGCGTTCAGTGAGGGCGCGGTCGACCAGGGTGAAGCGGTAGTTGAGCCAGCGGGGCCGTACCGCGGCGAGCAGGGCGGGGCGCGGCGGGGCCAGTGTCGTCCAGGTGAGGGCGATCTCGGCGGCGGGGTCGGCGGCGCGGACGGCGAGCATCGCGGGGGCGCCGGCGCAGTAGTACACGCGGTCCTGCGCGCCGCTCTCACGGACGACGTCCACGACCCGGCGGGCGGCCCGCACGTCCGGCGTGCCCGGCAGGTCGAGCATCACCCGGCTGCCGTCGGTCGCCGCCAGCGCATCCGCCAGCGTCGGCACCCCGCCCTCCGTCAGCTCGCGCACCTCGGTCGCAGACAGCGACAGCAGCGGACGGTCCCGCTCCCACAGCCGCTTCAGCGTCGCGTCGTGCAGCAGCACGGGGACACCGTCCCGGGTGAGCCGTACGTCGATCTCGACCGCGTCCGCGCCCCGTTCGAGCGCGGAACGCAGCGAGGCGAGGGTGTT
Source organism: Streptomyces sp. NPDC048751 (assembly GCF_043198595.1). Lineage (NCBI taxonomy): Bacteria > Bacillati > Actinomycetota > Actinomycetes > Kitasatosporales > Streptomycetaceae > Streptomyces > Streptomyces sp. NPDC048751. Next base: position 130,450 of record NZ_JBICUX010000021.1, on the reverse strand, counting down.
CTCACGGACGCGGTAGGGGTCGCCGCGATGGGCCACGGCAGTCACGTTCTGCATGGCCCCCATTCTGGTGGTGGTCAGGACGCGAGCCATCCGGAGGTGTACGTCTCGATCTCGTCCCGGATACGGGACTTGCCGGCCGCGTCGAGGAAGGACGCCTCCACCGCGTTGCCGGCGAGGTCCGCCAGGCCCCGCTCGTCGAGGCCGAGGAGGCGGGCCGCGACCGCGTACTCGTTGTTGAGGTCGGTGCCGAACATCGGCGGGTCGTCGGAGTTGATCGTGACAAGGATCCCGGCGCGCGTGAACTCCTTGATCGGGTGCTCGTCGAGGGAGCGGACCGCGCGGGTGGCGATGTTGGAGGTCGGGCACACCTCCAGCGCGATGCGGTGCTCGGCGAGGTGCGCGAGGAGCTTCTCGTCCCGCGCGGAGCTCGTGCCGTGCCCGATGCGCTCGGCCCGCAGGTGGGTGAGGGCGTCCCACACCGTCTCCGGCCCGGTGGTCTCGCCCGCGTGCGGCACCGAACGCAGCCCCGCCGCGATGGCCCGGTCGAAGTACGGCTTGAACTGCGGGCGCGGTACGCCGATCTCGGGGCCGCCCAGCCCGAAGGAGACCAGCCCCTCGGGGCGCAGGCGGTCGTCGGTGGCGAGCCGGGTCGTCTCCTCGGCGGCCTCCAGACCGGCCTCGCCGGGGATGTCGAAGCACCAGCGCAGCACGGTCCCGAACTCCGACTCGGCCGCCTTGCGCGCGTCCTCGATCGCGTCCATGAAGGCCGCCTCGTCGATACCGCGCCGGGTGGAGGAGAACGGGGTGATGGTCAGCTCCGCGTACCGCACCTGCTGGCGGGCCAGGTCCCGGGCCACCTCGTAGGTCAGCAGCCGCACGTCCTCGGGGGTGCGGATCAGGTCGACGACGGACAGGTAGACGTCGATGAAGTGGGCGAAGTCCGTGAAGGTGAAGTAGTCGACCAGGGCCTCGGGGTCGGTGGGGACCTTGGAGTCGGGGTGGCGGGCGGCGAGTTCGGCGACGATGCGGGGGGAGGCGGAGCCCACGTGGTGGACGTGCAGTTCGGCCTTCGGCAGTCCGGCGATGAAGGCGTTCAGGTCACGCGGGGTCTGAGGGTCGACGAGATGCTCGGTCAAGGGTGCCTCCCCGGGCAGGGCGCCGGGCACCTGTGCGGTGCGGCGCGGGTGATCGGCTGATCGGTTTGCAGGGTCATCGTAGGCCGGGGGCGAAAGGGCGCAGGGATGCGGTGGCGGTGGTGGAACCTCGCGGTGCGGCGCGGTCGTCCCGAGCAGTGAGGTGCGGCCGTCCCGGGTGGTGAGGTGCGGTGGGACCAGGCATTCGAGCGTGTGCGGTGAGGCCGTAGCATGGCGGGACGATCGACCGAGGGGGACGGAACATGACAGACTCAGCGCAGCCGGGCGGGGATGCCGGAGGCGGTCACGACCCCTGGGCGCCGCCCGAGAGCAGGCCGTCCCTGAGCAAGGAGACGCCCGGCGCCCCCCAGCCGTCCGCCCCGCAGCCGCCGTCCGTGCACGACCAGGCGACGATGGCCGCCCTGCCGGCCGACGGCTTCGCCGCCCCCGGCCCCACCTCGGCGAACTACGCCCCGCCCGGCTACCCCCCGCCCGGTGCGACGCCTCCCGTCGGCGGCCCCGGCCCCGGCGTGCCGCCCCCGCCCATCGCCCCCGCCGGTCCCGGCACCTCCGGCGGATACGGCTACCCCGGCTACCCGCAGGGTTACGGCTGGTCCGGGATGCCGATGGCGCCGCAGAACGGCATGGGCCTCGCGGCGATGGTGCTGGGCATCCTGGCCTGCTGCCTGTTCTGCCTGTACGGCGTGGTCTCGGTCGTGCTCGGCATCCTCGCCGTGGTCTTCGGGGTGAAGGGCCGCCGCAAGGCCGAGCGCGGCGAGGCCACCAACCACGGCCAGGCCCAGGCGGGTCTGATCATGGGCGTCATCGGCATCGTCCTCGGCGTCGTCGTGATCGTCCTGCTGGCGATCGGGATCACGGCCGCGATCAACGACGAGTCGAACTACGACGACGATGACTACTACGGCGCCTTCCAGCCCGCCGTGTCGGTGTCCGCGCCCGCGTACCGCTGAGTACCTTCGCCGGCTCCCTCAAACGCTTTCCCCCGAGGTGAGCTGGGCCACTACGATGCTTGACTGTCAACGAGGGGAGAGCAGTTCATGTCTGACACCAATCCCGGCGCCGGTGGGTTCGGGCCGCCGTCCCAGCCGCCGGCGGGGGGATACGCCTACCCGCAGCCCGGCCAGCAGCCCACGCCGGGATACGGCTACCCGAACCCGGGCCCGTCGTACCCGGCCGCGCCTCCGGTGGGCTACCCGCAGGCGCCCGGCTACGGGATGCAGCCGCAGCCGAGCAACGGCATGGGGACAACCGGACTGGTGCTGGGCATCATCGGCGTGGTGTGCAGCGTGACCTTCTTCCTGTGGTTCTTCGGGGTCGTCCTCGGGATCCTGGCGATCATCTTCGGCGCGATCGGGCGCGGGAAGGCCAACCGCGGGGAGGCGACCAACAAGGGCGCGGCGACCGCGGGGCTCGTCTGCGGCATCGTGGCCACGGTGATCCTGCCGCTGCTGGGGCTGCTGCTCTTCGCGAGCTTCATGAGCATGGCCTGAGGCAGAACGTCACATGAGAAAGGGCCGGCCCATGGGCCGGCCCTTTCTCATGCCACCCCGTCCCGCAGCCGCTCCCGCGCCTCCATCAGCGCGAATCCCAGCAGGTTCGGACCCCGCCAGTGCTCGGGGTGCGCGGCCCGCTCGTCGTCCGCGGCGAGCCCGATGCCCCACACCCGGTCCAGCGGACTGGCCTCGACCAGCACCCGGCCGCCCGTACCCAGCAGGAACTCCCGCAGGTCCGCGTGCGCGGCGAACTTGTGGACGCTGCCCTCGACGACGATCCCGAACCGCTCCCGCTCCCACACGGACTCGTCGAAGCCCCGCACCAGCCGCCCGGCCTTCTTGGCGACCGCCGGGCTCGTGGCGGCGACGGCCTTCCGCTCTGCATCGGCGTCCCCGAACAGCCGCGCCTTGGAGGCCATCATCCAGTGCTCCGCCGTCGCGTACTCCACCCCGTCCACCGTGAACGGCGACGGCCACCACTGGCTCAGGCAGCTCGCTCCCACCCGCCCGTCGGGCCGCGGCCGGTGTCCCCAGAAGTGGAGGTACTTGACCCTCGCCCCCGCGCGGACCTCCTCCAGGAGGGTGTCCCAAGAATCGATCTTTCCCATGGCGGCGAGTCTGGCACGCACCACTGACAATCCGTCCCTTCTTTTCCGTGTCGACTCGACACCTGGTCGACAGATTCCGTCGCGTAACCAAAAGGCAACAACGGAATCCCTTGTTGCAGTGGCACAGCTCTGTCAGGATCGGCACTCAAATCGAGCTGGAGCTACGTCACCCGCCCCCGGGACTGGGCGGCGGCGGAGGAGAGCGACATGCAGAACCCGGGCACCGCCACCCCGGACCGATTTCCCGCCCAGGAGCGTTTCGCGGACGGCGCGCAGTACATCGCGGGCCGCCTGACGAAGGGCACCTCCGGGCACACCCACACCGTGGTCGATCCGGCCACCGGCGAGGAGGTCCTCACCTACGACCTCGCGGGCGCCGACGACGTCGACGCGGCCGTGGCCGCCGCGCGCGAGGCGTTCCCGGACTGGGCGGGGGCCACGCCGGGCGAGCGCTCCGACGCCCTGCACCGTTTCGCCGCGGTCCTCGCCGACCGTGCCGAGGACTTCGCGCGGGCCGAGTCGCTCCAGTGCGGCAAGCCGCTGAAGCTGACCCGCGAGTTCGACGTGCCCGGCACGATCGATAACACCGCGTTCTTCGCGGGCGCGGCCCGGCACCTCCAGGGGCAGTCCGCGGGCGAGTACTCCGGCGACCACACCTCTTATGTGCGCCGCGAGCCGATCGGTGTCGTGGGCTCCATCGCGCCCTGGAACTACCCCTTGCAGATGGCCGCCTGGAAGATCCTCCCGGCTATCGCGGCGGGCAACACCATCGTGCTGAAGCCCGCCGAGCTCACCCCGCTCACCTCGCTGCTGTTCGCCCGGGCCGCCACCGACGCCGGCATCCCGGACGGCGTGATCAACATCGTCACCGGCACGGGGCGGGAGGCCGGGGAGCACCTGGTCGGTCACCCCGACGTGGCGATGACGTCCTTCACCGGCTCCACCGCCGTCGGCAAGCGGGTCGCGGAGATCGCCACCGCCACCGTCAAGCGCCTCCACCTGGAGCTGGGCGGCAAGGCACCCTTCGTGGTCTTCGACGACGCCGACCTCGACGCGGCCGTCCACGGCGCGGTCGCCGGCGCGCTCATCAACACCGGCCAGGACTGCACGGCCGCCACGCGCGCGTACGTGCAGCGGCCCCTCTACGAGGCGTTCGTCGAAGGGACGGCGGCCCTCATGGAGACCGTCCGGCTCGGCGACCCCTTCGCCGACGGCACCGACCTCGGCCCCCTGGTCTCGCACGCCCAGCGCGACCGGGTCGCCGCCTTCGTCGACCGCGCGCGTGCCTACGCGCGCGTGGTCACCGGCGGCGAGGCCCCGGGCGGTGACCTCGCGAACGGCGCGTACTACCGGCCGACGCTCATCGCCGACGCGCCCCAGCACGGTGAGGTCGTCCGGTCCGAGATCTTCGGCCCCGTCCTCGTCGTCCTGCCCTTCGACACCGACGACGAGGGCATCCGCCTCGCCAACGACACCCCGTACGGCCTCGCGGCCTCCGCGTGGAGCCGGGACGTCTACCGCGCGAACCGCGCCACCCGCGAGATCAAGGCGGGCTGCGTGTGGGTCAACGACCACATCCCGATCATCAGCGAGATGCCCCACGGCGGGTACAAGGCGTCCGGCTTCGGCAAGGACATGTCCGCGTACTCCTTCGAGGAGTACACCCAGATCAAGCACGTCATGTTCGACAACACCGCGGTGGTCCGCAAGGACTGGCACCGCACCGTCTTCGGGGACCGATAAGCACCGACCGCAGCGACAGGCCGCCGACCACGGCCGCACCCTCGAAAGGGCAACCACGCGCATGGAGCAGTACGAGCCCGACCGCCTGTCCCCGGCCCAAGTGGCCGCCGTCAGGCGCAGCTTCCGCGACGGCCGGGCCGCCATGACCCGCCGTTCGCTGCTGCGCGCCTCCGCGGGCGGAGCGCTGGCACTGGGCGGCCTGGGCACGCTGAGCGCCTGCGGGATTCCCGCGGCCGGCAAGAGCGAGGGCGGCACGTCCGCCGAGGACCACTCGGCGAAGGAGAAGACGATCACCTTCTCCAACTGGACCGAGTACATGGACGTCGACGACAGCGGCAAGCACCACCCCACGCTGGACGCCTTCACCGAGCGCACCGGCATCAAGGTCAAGTACACCGAGGACATCAACGACAACGGCGACTTCTTCGGCAAGATCAAGCCGCAGCTCGCCGCGGGCCAGGACACCGGCCGCGACATCATCGTCCTCACCGACTGGCTGGCCGCCCGGCTGATCCGACTGGGCTGGGTCCAGAAACTGGACGCGTCCCTGCTGCCGCACGCCTTCGCCAACCTGTCCCAGCAGTTCCGCAGCCCCGACTGGGACCCGGGCCGCGCCTACTCGTACCCCTGGCAGGGCATCTCCACGGTCATCGCGTTCAACAAGAAGGCCCTCGACGGCGTCGAGGTGAGGTCGGTCTCCGACCTGCTCGACAACCCCAAGCTCAAGGGCCGCGTCGGCTTCCTCACCGAGATGCGCGACACCGTGGGCATGACCCTGCTCGACATGGGCAAGGCCCCCGAGAAGTTCGACGACGACGACTACGACGCCGCGATCGCCCGCCTCCAGAAGGGCGTCGACAACGGCCAGATACGCCGCTTCACCGGCAACGACTACACGTCCGACCTCGCCAAGGGCGACCTGGCCGCCTGTGTCGCCTGGGCCGGTGACGTCGTGCAGCTCAAGGCGGACAGCCCCGACGTCGACTTCGTCATCCCCGACAGCGGCTACCTGACGTCCAGCGACAACATGCTGATCCCCAACAAGGCCCGCCACAAGACGAACGCCGAACGGCTCATGGACTACTACTACGAGCCGCGTCCGGCCGCCGAGCTCGCCGCCTACATCAACTACGTCTGTCCCGTCGACGGCGTGAAGGCCGAGCTTGCGAAGATCGACGAGGATGCGGCGAACAACCCGCTGATCATCCCCGACAAGGCCATGCAGGCGAAGTCCCACGCCTTCCGCTCCCTGAGCGCGCAGGAAGAGACGGCCTACGAGGCGAAGTTCGCGAAGCTCACTGGGGCGTGACGACGATGAAGACGACCAACAGCGGCGGCGACGTCCGCCTCTCCGGGATCAGCAAGACCTACGGCTCCTTCACCGCCGTGCACCCGCTCGACCTGACCGTGCCGCAGGGATCCTTCTTCGCCCTGCTCGGCGCCTCCGGCTGCGGCAAGACCACCACCCTGCGGATGATCGCGGGCCTGGAGGAACCTTCCTCCGGCACCGTCCACCTCGGCGACCAGGACGTCACGGTACTCCCGCCGTACAAGCGGCCGGTGAACACGGTCTTCCAGTCCTACGCCCTCTTCCCGCACCTCGACATCTTCGAGAACGTCGCCTTCGGTCTGCGCCGGCGCGGCATCAAGAGCGTGAAGAAGCAGGTCGAGGACATGCTGGAGCTCGTCCAGCTCGGTGAGCAGGCCCGCAAGAAGCCGCACCAGCTCTCCGGCGGCCAGCAGCAGCGCGTCGCCGTGGCCCGCGCGCTGATCAACCACCCCAAGGTGCTCCTCCTCGACGAGCCCCTCGGCGCCCTCGACCTGAAGCTGCGCCGCCAGATGCAGCTGGAGCTCAAGCGCATCCAGACCGAGGTCGGCATCACCTTCGTGCACGTCACGCACGACCAGGAGGAGGCCATGACGATGGCCGACACGGTCGCGGTGATGAACGCGGGCCGCGTCGAACAGCTCGGCTCGCCCACCGACCTCTACGAGAACCCGCGGACCACGTTCGTCGCCAACTTCCTCGGCACGTCCAACCTGATCGAGGCCGAGGTCGACACCAGAAACGGCGACGACATCGTCCTGAAGGCGGGCGGCGGCAAGCTGGTGCTGCCCGAGGCGCGCTGCTCGGCGCCGACGACGACCGGCGGCAAGGTGCTCGTCGGCATACGCCCCGAGAAGATCACCCTCACCCACGGCGACGACGCGGGCGGGATACCCGAGGGCCGCAACCGCGTCACCGGCCGCATCGCCGACTCCAGCTTCATCGGCGTCTCCACGCAGTACGTCGTCGACAGCCCGGTCTGCCCCGGGTTCGAGGTCTACGCGCAGAACATCGACCGCGACGCCCGGCTCGTCCCCGGCGCCGAGGTCGTCCTGCACTGGAACCCGGCGCACACCTTCGGCCTGGACGCGGCCCAGGACATCGAAGCCGGCGTGGAAGAGGCCGCCTGATGACGACCCTCACCGAGGCGCCACCGCCCCTCGCACCACAAGCACCCGAGCCGAAACCCCCCAGGCGCAGGGGCCGCTGGACGCCGTACTGGCTGCTGCTGCCCGGCATCCTCTGGCTGCTGGTCTTCTTCGCGCTACCGATGATCTACCAGGCCTCCACGTCCGTGCAGACGGGCTCCCTGGAGGAGGGCTACAAGGTCACCTGGCACGTCGCGACCTACTGGGACGCCCTGAGCGAGTACTGGCCGCAGTTCCTGCGCTCGGTCGCCTACGCGGCCGCCGCGACCGTGCTGTGCCTGGTGCTCGGCTACCCGCTGGCGTACCTGATCGCCTTCCGCGCGGGGCGCTGGCGCAACCTGATCATGATCCTGGTGATCGCGCCGTTCTTCACCAGCTTCCTGATCCGCACCCTCGCCTGGAAGACGATCCTCGCGGACGGCGGCCCGGTCGTCGGCGCGCTCAACACCCTGCACGTCCTCGACGTCACCGACTGGCTCGGCTGGACGGCCGGCGACCGCGTCCTGGCCACGCCCCTCGCGGTCGTGTGCGGGCTGACGTACAACTTCCTGCCGTTCATGATCCTGCCGCTGTACACCTCCCTGGAGCGGATCGACGGGCGGCTGCACGAGGCGGCGGGCGACCTGTACGCGCGGCCGGTCACGACCTTCCGCAAGGTCACCTTCCCGCTGTCGATGCCGGGCGTGGTCTCCGGCACGCTGCTGACCTTCATCCCGGCGGCCGGCGACTACGTCAACGCCGAACTCCTCGGTTCCACGGACACCCGCATGATCGGAAACGTCATCCAGACGCAGTTCCTGCGGATTCTCGACTATCCGACGGCGGCCGCACTGTCCTTCATCCTCATGGCCGCGATCCTCCTCATGGTCACCTTCTACATCCGCAGGTCCGGGACGGAGGATCTGGTCTGATGCCCTTCGTCAACTGGCTCAAGAGAAATCTCGTCGTCATCGCGGGACTGCTCACGCTCGCGTACCTCCTGCTGCCCAACGTCGTCGTCACGGTGTTCTCCTTCAACAAACCGAAGGGGCGCTTCAACTACGAGTGGCAGCGGTTCTCCCTGGACGCCTGGAAGGACCCGTGCGGTGTCGCCGACCTGTGCGGCTCGTTGTCGATCAGCCTCCAGATCGCGGTCTGGGCGACGCTCGGCGCCACCCTCCTCGGCACGCTGATCGCCTTCGCGCTGGTCCGCTACCGCTTCCGCGCGCGGAGCGCCGTGAACTCGCTGATCTTCCTGCCGATGGCCATGCCCGAGGTCGTCATGGGGGCCTCGCTGCTGACCCTGTTCCTCAATCTGGGTGCTCAGTTGGGATTCTGGACGATCCTGATCGCGCACATCATGTTCTGCCTCAGCTTCGTCGTGACGGCCGTCAAGGCACGCGTGATGTCGATGGATCCGCGGCTGGAGCAGGCCGCCCAGGACCTCTACGCCGGACCGGTGCAGACGTTCCTGCGGGTCACCCTGCCCATCGCGGCCCCCGGAATCGCCGCGGGCGCGCTGCTCGCCTTCGCGTTGTCCTTCGACGATTTCATCATCACCAATTTCAACGCGGGCTCGACCGTCACCTTCCCCATGTTCGTCTGGGGCTCGGCACAGCGCGGAACGCCCGTCCAGATCAACGTCATCGGCACGGCCATGTTCCTGCTCGCCGTGCTGTTCGTCCTGACCTCCATGGTCATCGGAAACCGCCGCAGCAGAAAAGCATCGTAGGGAGTTGGAATCATGGCCCCAAGCGCCATGAACCGTTGGACAAAAGCACTTTCCGACGCACAGCCGGTCCCGTACTGGCTCGAAGACCCCGGCAAGCCCCGCCCCGAGCCCGCGCTCACCGGCGCCGAGACCTGTGACCTGCTGGTCGTCGGCGGCGGCTACAGCGGGCTGTGGACCGCGCTCCTCGCCAAGGAGCGCGATCCGCGGCGGGATGTCGTCCTGCTGGAGGGCCGCGAGGTGGGCTGGGCCGCCTCGGGCCGCAACGGCGGCTTCTGCGCCGCCTCCCTCACCCACGGCCTGCCCAACGGCCTCGCCCGCTGGCCGGACGAGATCCACAAGCTCCAGGAGCTGGGCGCCCGCAACCTCGACGAGATCGAGAAGGCCGTCGCCCGGCACGGCATCGACTGCGACTTCGAGCGCACCGGCGAGATCGACGTCGCCACCGAGACCTACCAGGCGTGGGAACTGCGCGACTGGTACGAGGAGATGGAGCGCCGGGGCCTGGCCGACGGCGTGGAGTTCCTGGACGCCGACGCGGTCCGCGAACAGGTCGCCTCACCCACCTTCGAGGCGGGCCTGTACGACCGGCGGGGCGTGGCCATGCTCCACCCCGCCAAGCTCGCCTGGGGACTGAAGCAGGCGTGCGTCCGGCTCGGGGTGCGCGTCCACGAGCACACGCCCGCGCTGAGCCTGAAGCCGTACGGCGCCGGGATGGCCGTCGGCACCCCGTACGGCTCGGTCCGCGCTCGCAAGGTCGCGCTCGGCACCAACATCTTCCCGAACCTGGTCAGACGCGTCCGCGCGTACACCGTCCCGGTCTACGACTACGCGCTGATGACCGAGCCGCTGAGCGACGAGCAGCTGGCGTCCGTCGGCTGGAAGAACCGCCAGGGGCTCGGCGACTCGGCGAACCAGTTCCACTACTTCCGCCTGTCCGCCGACAACCGGATCCTGTGGGGCGGCTACGACGCCGTCTACCCCTACGGCGGCCGGGTGCGCGCCGAGTACGACGACCGGCCCGAGACGTACGCCAAGCTCGCCGGGCACTTCTTCACCTGCTTCCCGCAGTTGGAGGGCGTCCGCTTCACGCACGCGTGGGGCGGCGCGATCGACACCTGCTCCCGCTTCTCGGCGTTCTACGGCACCGCGCACCACGGCCGGGTCGCCTACGCGGCCGGTTACACGGGCCTGGGTGTCGGCGCGACCCGCTTCGGCGCCGACGTGATGCTGGACCTGTTGGCGGGGGAGCGCACGGAGCGCACCGAGCTGGAGATGGTGCGCAGGAAGCCGCTGCCCTTCCCGCCCGAGCCGTTCGCCTGGACCGGGATCGCGCTCACCAAGTGGTCGCTGGCCCGGGCGGACGCGCACGGTGGCCGGCGCAACCTCTGGCTGCGGACCATGGACCGGCTGGGGCTCGGCTTCGACAGCTGAGCGCGATCACGGTCACCCGGCCAGTGGCGCCACACGCGAGGGCATGGGCCACGTGGTGAGGGGACGAGTGGTGGGTCGGGAGGAGCCCGCGCTGGGTTCGACCGTGATGGCGAGCGAGGCCGCGGTGCCGGGGGGCGGGAGGGCCACGGCCTGGACGGCGGATATGGGCGGCAGGAGCCCGGCGGAGCGGACCGCGCTGCCGGGGCCGGCGTACCAGAGCTGGTAGGTCCTTCCGGAGGGGAGGTGAGCGAGGTCCTGACAGAAGTAGGCGGCCTGGTTCAGACGGCGTGAGACCGCGAGGGCGCCGGAGCCGCCGTAGGCGACGTCCTTCGTGACGACGGTGGTGTCGGGAGCCGAGAGGAGTCGGGCGACGTCGGCGGTGTGGCTCCGGGCTTCCTGGCGCGCCTGCCGCGTCTCCTGGTGCTGCCAGGCCGCCAGACCGCCGAACGTGACGGCCCCGGCCAGGCTGGCGGCCAGCGCGAGCCGCAGCAGACGTGACGGGGATCGTCTGCCGCCGCGCTCATCCGCCTGCTCGGGGATCGCCGTGGTGAACTGGGGGGTCCGGGCCGCCTCGGCAAGGACACGTTCCTTCAGACGCGGCGGCGGGGTGCGGGCTGTCGCCAGGGCCAGCCAGGCCGCGGCCTCCTGCTGGCGGGCGGTCTCGTGGGCGCAGTCGGGGCAGTCGGCGACATGCCGCCGGAACGCCTCCCGCTCCCGCCGGTCGAGGGCGCCCGCGGCATAGGCGCCGGCGAGGTCGTGCGCGTCGTTCGTTGTCACCACAGGGCCCCCAGACAGTGCCGCAGGCGGGTCAGCGCCCTGCGCAGACGGCTCTTGACGGTGCCCGGCGGCAGGGAGAGAGCCGAAGCGATCTCGGTATGGGTCAGGCCCCGGTAGTAAGCGAGCAGCACCGGCTGCCGCAGCTCGACAGTGAGCTCCTTCAGGCAGGAGCGGACCCGCTCGCGTTCTCCGAGCGCCTCCACCGCCTCCACGACGTCGTCGAAGGCGGGTGTCGGTTCGCGCTGTGAGACGACGCGCTCGCGTTCCGCGGATCTCTGCGCGGTACGGACGCTGTCCACGGCGCGATGGTGGGCGATGGTCATCATCCAGGTCATGGCGTGCCCGCTCTCGGGCCGGTAGCGGGGGGCGGTCTGCCAGACCTCCAGCATGACCTCCTGGGCGACCTCTTCCGCACGGGCCGGGTCCTGCAGGACCTGGTACGCGATTCCGTAGATCGGGCCGGCGACCGCGTCGTACAGGCGGGCGAAGGCCTCCTGGCTGCCGGCGGCGACGGACACCAGAAGACGATCCGTCTCGGACGCGCCGATGGGCCGGGCCCCGGGGGGCTGTCGCTTCGCCACACCCTCTCCCGCCTGTGTGTCTGTCCCGGCCTGCCATGCCGGGTTCACCTGCCCCTCTCCACAGTCTCCGGGGCCCGGCCGTGGTCCGCATCCGGCAGCGAGCGGGAATCGGCTGTCCAGGGCCCGGGTGGCCGTCGGTTCGCGGTGGTGCTGTCGGACGTCCCCTCGGGGGCGAGCACCTCCTCGCCGTAGAGGGCCTGTACCCAGTTGGCCTGGTAGACGGTTTCGAGGTAGCGCTCGCCGAGGTCCGGGGCGATGGCCACCGCGGTGAGGCCGGGCCTGTCGTGCCGGGACAGCCAGCGCATCGCGCCGCTGACGACGGTGCCGGTGGAGCCGCCGAAGAGAAAGCCGCGTCGGGCCAGGCGGCGGCAGACGATGATGCTGTCCGCCTCCTCGACGAGCACCGCCTCGTCGACGAAGGACTCGTCGAGCAGGGGAGGCCGGACGCTCATGCCCAGGCCGGGAAGCATCCGGCGTCCCGGAGCACCGCCGAACGTCACCGAGCCGACACTGTCCACCGCGACGATCCGGACCGGCCGGTGCCACTCCTTGAAGTAGCGTGCGCAGCCCATCAGGGTCCCGGTGGTGCCGGCCCCGACGAACAACACGTCCAGTTCCGGGAACGAGCGGGCTATCGCCGGCGCCGTCTCGTGGTAGTGCGCCTTCCAGTTGTCCGGATTGGTGTACTGGCTCAGCCATACGTACCGGTCGTCCGAGGCGCACAGCCCGCGGACGTACTCGATCCGCGCACCGAGGAAGCCGCCGTCGGGGCTCGGCTCGGTGACCACGTGCACATGGGCGCCCAGGGCCTCCATGAGCAACCTGGTCGACAGATTGCAGCGGGAGTCCGTCGCGCACAGGAACCGGTAGCCCTTGCTCGCCGCGATCATGCTGAGGGCCACGCCCATGTTGCCGGACGAGGATTCCAGCAGGACCGATTCCGGTGTCAGGACCCCGGCCCGCTCGGCGGCCTCGACCATCTGGTTCGCGGGCTTCAGCTTGATCGAGCCGGCGAAGTTGAAGCCCTCGCACTTCAGGAAGATCCCGCGCCCGAGTGCCTGCTCGAGGTCGACGTAGAGATCCTCCTCGTTGAAGGTGTAGGGAACGGATATGACGGACACGATGGCCTCCGCGTAGGTGAAATGCGGCCCGGTGGCGGATGGTGGTCATCCGTATCTGCGCAGCTCGTGGAAGAAGTCGTCGACGACGTGCAGTTCCCCGGAGCCGGCCACCTGGTCGTAGACGTACTTGCCGACCGCCAGGTCGAGCACTCCGAGGCCGAAGGGGGAGAACACCACCGTCCGGTGCCCGGACGGCGTCACCCGTCCGGCCAGCACGTCCTCCAGCGTCCCGGTCAAGAAGGCGCGGCCGCCCGTGAGGCGTTCGGCGAGGTGGAGCGAGGTCTCGGCCCGCAGGCAGTGCTCGACGTCGTCGACGATGTTGGTGGAGGCGAGCACGATCTCCGGAGCCAGGTCGCGCAGCGACACGTGCAGCACGAGCGGACGGTGTGCGAACCACGACAGATCGCGGACGTGTGGCCGGCCGGCGACGGTGGCGAAGACCACCAGGTCGCTGGTGCGGATCAACTGTTCGGGACTGTCGTGCACGGTGATCCAGCCGGGGGCGCCCGACTGCTCCAGGTAGCAGCGGAACCCGGCCGCGCTGCCGGCGGACACGTCGTGCACGCCGATGGCGTCGAACGACCAGCCCGTCCCCACCAGGAAGGTGTGGATGTAGCGGGCGATCAGGCCCGCTCCGACGAACCCGACACGCGTGGGGCGCCGACAGCCGCGGCTGAGCCGGTCAGCCGCCAGCACCGCCGACGCGGCCGTCCTCGTGGCGCTGATGATCGAGGCTTCCATGCAGGCGAACGGGTAGCCGGTGTCGGGGTCGTTGAGGATGAGCACCGCCGACGCCCGCGGGATGCCGGCCGCCACGTTCTGCGGGAAGCTGGAGATCCACTTCACGCCGTCCACCCGATCCTCCCCGCCGATCGACGCGGGCAGCGCGATGATCCGGGACGACGGGCGGTCGGGGAAGCGCAGGAACACGGAGGGCGGATTCACCGATCGACCGGCGCTGTGCAGCCGGTAGGTGGCCTCGACCAACTCCACGATCTGCTTCTCGCGCCCCCGCAGCGCCTGTTGGACCTGGGCGCCCGACACCACGGCGAACGGTGGCACGGTGACCGGCCCGGCCTGTGCGGACTCCTGCGTCATGATCCTTGTCGCGGTCATGCGAGCGTCACCTCCACGGTCGGCGAGCAGTCGGCCAGAAGCCGCGGGTCCGTCATCGCGACGAGCACCTCGCGCGCCCCGTCGTAGGGCTCCCTGCTGTGCGCGGTGCGGATGTTGTCGACCAGCATCAGATCGCCGGTCTGCCACGCCTCGCGCACGGTGTGGGACTGGTAGACGTCGTTCAGCAGCCGCACGGTGTCCTCCCCGATCGGTGCGCCGTCCCCGTAGCGGGTGTTGAACGGCAGCCCGTCGGCGCCGTAGACGTCCACCAGGTACTCGCGTATCTCGGGGTCCAGCGTCCACTCGTTGAGGAACGCGATCTGGTTGAACCAGCAGCTCCGACCGGTGACCGGGTGGTGCACCACGGCGCTGCGACGCTGCCAGGTCCGCAGTCCGCCGTCGGGCTGCCACTCGAACGCGATCGCGGCCGCGTGACAGTAGCTCTCGACCGCGCCGCGGTCCTCGGTGCCGAAGGCGTCGGCGAAGGACGCTCCGATCTCGTCGTTGAAGTTGCGGGTGAGCAGCCAGCCCTCCCGCAGGAACCGCTCGACGAGTTCGGTGGGCAGCGCGTTCAGCACGGTCGGCGCGTCGGCCAGCGCGGTCGCCCCGCCGGCGTCGGGAGCAGCGAGGCAGGCGAACAGCAGCAGGCCGGGGAACTCCAGCGTGTAGCTGAGTTCATGGTGCATGCACATCGGCTGGTTCGGCGGCCACTTCGAGGAGGAGTACACGCCGTCGGAGTAGGTCCGCCGGGACGCGAAGGCCTCCTTCTCGGTCATCAGGCCGTCGGCCAGCTGCCGGAAGACGACGGCGGTCTCGGCCCGGTCTCGCAGACCGAGGCCGCGGACCAGGACCGAACCGTGTTCGGCGACGACGGCGCGCAGCGCGTCCCGGTGCTCGGCCGCCCAGCCCGCCGTGTCGCCGGCGGAGTCGGCGCGCAGGATCGGGGGCTTGCCGGGCCGCAGGTCGACAGCGGGCAGCGAGAGGGGGATCGAGGACGGCATCGGGCTCTCCTTTCGGTTGCCGTTCGGGAGGGAGGCGGCGGTCCGGGGGTGCTCGGCACCGCCGGCGCCGCCCCGGGCGGGCGCGTGCCTCTCGACCGTGCGGGCCAGGTCGGCCAGGACCGGGTGGCGCGTGACGTCCGTGATGTCCACCGCGCGGTCCAGGGAGATCGCGAGCCGCACCGCCGCGAGGGAGGTGCCGCCACGGTCGAAGAAGTGGTCGTTCCTGCGGATGCCGCGTTCCGGGATGTCGAGCACCTGGGCCCACACGGCGGCCAGCCGCCGCTCGGTCGGCGTGCGCGGCACGTCGCGTTCCGCGCGGTCCTTGTCGGCCCCGTCGGACTCGGTGCCGCCGGGTCCCGGATCGGGGGCCACGGCGGCGAGCCGCTCGGCGAGTGCCGTCAGTGCCTTCCTGTCGACCTTGCCGTTGGCGGTCACCGGCAGGCTCTCCCGCCAGTGGAACTCCGACGGGATCATGTACGCGGGCAGCGATTCGCCCAGCCGGTCCTTGAGGAGTCCGTCCCGCGGCGGGCGCCCACCGGAGCAGAAGGCCACCAGGCGCCCGCCCCGCACCGCCACCACCGCCCCGTCGCGGACACCGGGCACGCGCAGCATGGCGTTCTCGACCTCGCCGATCTCGATCCGGAAGCCGCGGATCTTGACCTGGGTGTCGCGGCGGCCGAGGAACTCCAGCTTCCCTTCGGGAAGCCATCGGCCGTGGTCGCCGCTGCGGTAGAGCCGTTCGCCGGGGCGGTGCGGATCGGTGGTGAAGGCGAGCCGCGTGCGCTCGGGGTCGTTGACGTACCCACGGCCGACGCACACCCCGGAGAACACGAGCTCGCCGGGAGCGCCCAGCGGAACCGGCGCCAGCCGCTCGTCCACGACGTAGACGCGCACGTTGTTCACGGGCGGCCCGAGCGGCACCCGGTCACGCTCCGGTGCCCGGTCCATGATCTCGTGGTTGGTGTCGTCCGAGGTCTCCGTCAGCCCGTACGCGTTGACGAGCCTGATCTTCGCTCCGCTCGCGAACCAGCGCTCGGCGAGTTCCTTCTTCAGCGCCTCACCGGTGACCGAGACGCAGCGCAGGTGCGGCAGCTCGCGCGGGTGCCGCTCCAGACAGGCGACGACGGCGTCGAGATACGACGGCACGACCTGGAGCACGCGGACCTCGCCGTCGGCGATCGTGTCGACGAACCGCGGGACGTCCAGGACGGCGTTCTGTTCCACGAGCAGCGTCCGCCCGCCCACCAGCAGCGCGGAAAGCAACTGCCACAGCGAGATGTCGAAGCACTGGGGCGCGGTCTGGGCGACCACCTGCCCCTCGCCGATCCCCAGGTCGTCGATCTTGGCGTGGAGGTGGTTGAGCAGGCCCGCGTGCTCGCACATGGCTCCCTTGGGCTCGCCGGTGGAGCCGGAGGTGAAGTAGATGTACGCGAGCTGGTCCGGGGTGACGTCGACGCCGAGGTCGGAGTCCGGATGGCCCTCCGCGTACGCCTCGTCGACGGAGACCGTGCGGACCGCGGGCAGTGCGTCGAGCGCCTCGTCGAGCGTCGCGGTGCTGCCCGGCTCGGTCAGCACGAGATCGCACCCGGCGCGGGAGAGCATGGTCGCGATCCGTTCGGCCGGGAAGTGCGGCTCGACGGGCAGGTACACCCCACCGGCCTTGAGGACCGCGAGCACGGCGGCCGCCCAGTCCAGGTTCCGCTCGGTCACCACCGCGACGACGCCTTCGCGGCGCAGGTTCCGCGCGAGCAGGCTTCGCCCCAGCCGGTTGGCCCGCGCGTTGAGTTCCCGATAGGTCCACCGCTGGTCGCCGCGCAGGGCCGCGACGGCCTCCGGGTGCACGCGCACACGCTGCTCGAACAGTTCGTGGCAGCGGTGGCCGGGCAGCTCCCGGCGGCGCCCGGCGAGTCCGTCGATCTGGAAGCGGTACTCCTCGGCGGAGAGCAGGCTCTGCCGACCGTGCGCGGCGTCCGGATCGGCGGCGATCAGCCTGAGCGCGGTGAGGTGGTAGCCCACGATCCTGGCGGCGCAGTCCGCGTCGAGCGCGTCGGTCCGATACCGCAGCCGCAGGAAGCGCCGACCGCCACGGCGTGGGAGCTCCAGCCGCAGCACGGCGTCCCCGGGGAGCTCGCCCCCGCCGCCGGTCGGATCGAACACGGCCTCGGTCGAGGGCGCCGGCAGTCCCAGCTCACGCCTGAGACGGTCGACCGGGAAGTCCTTGTGCACCAGCGTCTCCGACTCGGCCCGGTGGGTCCGCAGCACCAGCGTCCGCCACGAGTCGGGTTCGGTGGTCAGCCGGCAGGGCAGCGGCCGGCCGCCCCGCTCGGCGACGTAACCGGTGGTGACCTCACGCTCGCCGGACAGAGCGGCGAGCACCTTGGCGTGCGCGGCCAGCAGTACCGAGCGAAGCGGTGGCGCCGCATCGTCCGACAGGCGGCTCACCGCGGCCACCAGGTCCTCGGGAAGCAGGGCCTCGTGCTCGGCGATGCCGCTCACCGGGTCGAGGGTCCATCGCGGGAGTGCGGTGGACCCACCGGCGGTGAGCACGTCCCGCCAGAACTCCCGGCCGGCCTCCACGGACGTTCCCATGGGCCTACCTCCCCTCGGCTTCGCCGGGCGAGTGGAGCTGCCTGGCCGGATTCCCGCCCCACCGGGCGTCCGGGGGGACGGCCTCGCCCTTCATGAGGAAGGAGTCCGGGGCGAGCACCGCGCCGTCGCCCAACGTCACGCCGTAGTGCACGAAGGCGCCGACCCCGAGGGTGCAGCCGGAGCCGATCGTGCTGCGGTCGGACTTGAAGGTGCCGTCCTCCTGCGAGTGGCACTGGATGACGCTCTTCGCGTTGAGCGTGCAGTCGTCCCCGATGGCGGCCATGGTCCGTTCGGTCAAGTAGCAGCCGTCGTCGAAGACCCTGCTGCCGATCCGGACTCCCAGCAGCCGCCAGATCGCGTTCTTGAACGGGGTGCCGTTGAACATCCGCAGGTACGTCTCCGACGGAACCTTCCAGTAGCGCTCGCGCTGCCAGAAGCGTGGGTCGTAGATCGAGCAGAGCAGTGGCCTCAGGGGGCGGAGCGCCGTGACGACACGTTCGAGGACGATGAAGTAGACGACGGTGAACGCCACGGCGACGACGTCGGCCAGCGCGATCGCCGACACGCCGAAGGAGGTGTAGAGCTCCGTGGCTCCCGCGGTGAGCAGGGTGAGACAGAAGACATAGATCCACCGGGTCAGCAGGAACCACCCCATGGTGGTGGCGTTGTGCCTGTTCTTGGCGGCGAGGCCGCGCCGCAGCTCCTCGGGGCTCCGGAACCGGTCGAACCTGCTGTCCCGCAGGACCGACCGGGGAATCTCGAAGCTGGGCGAGCCCAGCAGCCCGACGCCCTCGCGGACCTCCCCGTCGACCGGCACCATGACCTTCGTCCCGAGCAGACAGTTGTCGCCCGTCCTGCCCCGTGCGGGGTACGCGATCCTGTTGCCGAGGAAGTTGCGCGGCCCGATCGACGCCCGGGACACGCGGAACGCCGTACTGGAGAACTCGGCGTTCATGATCGACAGCCCGTCGGCGACCATCGTCCCGCGCCCTACGGAGCTCAGGAACGGCGTCTCGTGCTTCATCTCCGTGCCGAAGTTCGACCCGGTCTGCTCGACCCGGGAGAGGTCGTAACCAAGACAGCGCAGGTAGTGGACGATGCCCGAGCTGTCACCGAACAGACGCTTCAGGAACCGCCAGTTGGTCATGAGGGTGATCGTCCGGTGCACCGCGTAATGGAAGCCGTACAGACGGTAGGCCTTGCCCGGTGTGATGGTCAGGCCGAGCAGACGGGGAACGGTGGCCAGGACGAGGAGACCGACGGGAATCGCACCGAAGACGAACAGGAACGAGATCCCCAGGGCGTCGCGGTAGAACGTCCAGTCGGAGAAGACCAGGGGTCCGGGCTCGAGAGCCGTCCTGAGCCGCGGGACCACGGCGAACAGCGCGGCCAGGCCACCGACCGCCAACGGCACGTACACGACGAGTGCGACCAGCATCTGCAGAACGCTGTGGGCCGTCCTGCGCAGCGCGCCGCAGCGGGCCTCGCCCACCGTTTGGAAGTCCACGTCGGTGCGCTGGGCCGGAGATCCGTGCCAGTGCTCACCGGCGGGCACTGTCTGCCCCCGGTGCAGCGAGGACGCGTGGCCGAGTTGGGCACCGTCGCCCAGCGACGTGTCGATGTCGAGCACGGTGGCCTCGCTGACCAGGACGTTCCTCCCGAGGGTGACCGGGCCGGTCTGGATCACTCCGGCGTGGGCCCGGTAACAGACGAAGGAGGAGTCCTTGCGGATGACCGTGCCGTCGCCGATGGCCAGCAGGTCGGTGCAGACGGGCGCGCTCCGGGAGAGCACCACCGCGCCGCGCCCGACCTTCGCGCCCAGCGCCCTCAGATAGAGCAGATAGAGCGGCGAGCCGCTGAACAGCACCAGTGGATCCGACCGCACCAGCGTCTTGACGATCCAGAAGCGGACGTAGGCAGGGCTCCAGACGCGGATCTGCCGGGGCTTCCACCGTCCGATGAGCGTCCACTTCGCGAGGACGGGCAGGGCACACAGGCTCAGGAAGGCGGCACCGCCGAACAGGACGGACCGCAGGTACACGTCGAACAGGCCGGATCCGGCGGAGATCCACTCGTAGCCCCATCCGGCGATGAGGGCGAGGAGGCAGGAGTAGCCGAGGAAGGCCAGGAGTTGCAGTGCGCCGCACAGGACGTAACGTGGCGTGCCCTGCGGGGGCCGGTCCGATGCCGGGAACGGCTCCGGGGCCGGGGTCGTCCCGGCCGACGGCACGGTCGGGGAAGCGGGCGGGGCGTCCGCGAGCGCCGTCGCCAGGCTCCTGATCGTCGGGTGCCGATAGACGTCCTTCATCGACACCGACGGCAGGTCCGCCCGCTTCCTGACCCGCGCGCAGAAGTGCGCCATCACCAGCGAGTCGGCGCCCAGTTCGTCGAAGAAGTGACCGTCGACCGGCACCTGCTCGGTCCGTACGACATCGGCCAGCACCGCGGTGAGGATCTTTTCGATCGCCGCCCGGCCACCCTCCCCGTCCTGGACCGCCGGGGGCTCCTCCAGCGCGGAGGGCAACGTGTCCACCGGACCGGTGCGCGTCGCACACCGCTGGTCCTCGACGGGTTCCGGGTGCGAACGACGCGGGCCGTACGCAATACCACTCATGCCTATGGGTTCGGCGCCGGGCCGCGGACGGATCTCGGGACGGCAGGTTTTTCTCACCACGCGGACTCCGTCTCGCATCGCGATATGGAGCAGGCGTCACCACGCCGCCTCCGCACCGGAGTTCACCGCGTCGCAGAGGCTTTCGTCCGGAATTGGCCCGTTTTTCTGTCGCGTCGTACGTTGACACCGTGGTTCCGGAGCTCAGCGGCAGAGGGACCGGGCGGTGGCCCCGGCCTCTGGAGTTGAGCTTCGACGAGGCGCCCGAGTTCGGGCGGGCGTCGCCCAGGGCCGCCCCTGATACCGACGGGCTGTCGTTGTGGCTCGTCGACGCGCTGAGCCAAGGAGAGCACGCGGCGCGCATCGCTCCCGGCCTCCTCGACGCGGCGGAGCACCGACGTGCGGCTGCCTTCGGCCGGCCCGGTGATCGCCGGCGTTACGTCGTCGCGCACGTGGCGGTACGCGTGCTGCTGGGGGCCCGCCTGGGAGTTCCCGGCGACGTGGTGCGGTTGGTTCGAGAACCGTGCCCTTCCTGCGGAGCCCCGCATGGGAGGCCTGTGGTCCTCGGCGCGGACGCGCACTTCTCGATCTCCCGCAGCGGCGACGTCGTCCTGGTCGGCATCGCCGACCGGCCGGTGGGTGTGGACGTCGAACAGGTTCCCCCGCCGGAAGTGGTCGCGGAGCTCTCGCCCTTCCTGCACCGGAGGGAAGCCGCGGAACTGGCCGCCGAAGCCGATCACCGCAAGGCGTCGGCGTTCGCCCGCGCCTGGGCGCGCAAGGAGGCGTACCTCAAGGGGATCGGGACCGGACTCTCACGAGATCCCGCCCGGGACTACGTCGGTGCCGGGCCGAGTCCGGGCACCGGCCCGCACGGTTGGGTGCTGGGGGACGTGGCGGTGCCGGAGGGTCACGCGGGAGCGTGCGCGCTCCGCGCGGACCGAGCGGCCACGGACGATCCCGCACGACGCGGGTGACCCCGGTGCGGCGGGCGGAGCCGTGTCACCGGCCGTCGGAAGAGGTCGCGGAGGCCGGAGAGGTGGGAGGGCCCGGAGTGGGAGGAGCGAGGCGGCGGGGCCGCGCCCGGGCCGTGAGCAGCAGCCGCAGGGCGCCGAGCAGCACCGCGCACAGGCACCAACTGCCCACGACGTCCAGGGGCCAGTGGTAGCCCCGCCTCACCAGCCCGAAGGACACGCCCAGCACCAGGGCGACACAGGCGACGACGAGCGCGCGGCGGACCGGGGCCGAGCGCAGCCAGGGGAGCAGGAGCAGGGTCGCGCAGCCGTACGCGACGGCGGCCGTGGCCGTGTGGCCGGAGGGGTAGTAGCCGATGCCCGGCGGCACGGCGGAGGTGCCGTGCCGGGCGGTCCAGTCCTTCAGCGGTACGACCAGCGCCGGGACCAGCGCCATCAGGACGGCCGCCGCGACGGGCGGCAGCCACCAGCGGTCCGTACCCGTGGAGCGTCCTCGCCAGGCCGTGTAGCCGATCGCGACCGCCAGGACCGGGAGCGCGACCGCGATCGCGCCGAGGTCGGAGAGGAACTCGGAGAGGCCGTCCGGGTGCAGAAGGGCACGGCTCACCTGCGCGTCGGCACGCAGCAACGGTCCGTCGGCGAGGACCTGCCAGGTGATCAGGGCGAAGAGGAGGGCCGGGAGGCCGAGCAGGAGGACGGCGAGGGACATGGGCCCCAGCCTGTCAGGCGAAGCGGAGAAGGAGGTCGGCCACCCCGGAACAGGGGGGGTGGTTCCGGGGTGGCCGTCCGGATCGGAGAGCGTCGCTCGCCCCGGGGGGTTTGGGGCGGGCGACTGTCCGATCGGTGAGGAGATCCGGAGCCGTCAGGTCCCGGTTGTGTGCGCGAGGGCACGACCAGGTCGAAGCTGGGGAGGCCCCGGCCTGGGGTTCGCCCACAGTCCCCTGTGAGCGGGTGTATCTCTCATCCCGGTAGAACCTACGGCAGCAAATGGCGCTACGACAGACACATCGGCCTCCCGACATCCACCTCGCACACCTTCTTCACACGCTCTGCCGCTCGCCCCACCCGGTGCGGGAATCAGATGCGCGCGAAGGCCTGCTCGATGATGTCGAGGCCCTCGTTCAGCAGGTCCTCGCCGATCACCAGCGGGGGCAGGAAGCGCAGCACGTTGCCGTAGGTGCCGCAGGTCAGGACCAGCAGGCCCTCCTGGTGGCAGGCCTTGGCGAGGGCGGCGGTCGCCTCCGGGTTCGGCTCCTTCGTCGTACGGTCCTTGACCAGCTCGATGGCGATCATCGCGCCGCGGCCGCGCACGTCGCCGATCACGTCGAACTTCTCGGCGATGGCGGTCAGCCGCGCCTTCATGATCGCCTCGATGTTCTTCGCCCTGGCGTTGAGGTCGAGCTCCTTCATGGTCTCGATGGAGCCGAGCGCGCCCGCGCAGGCCACCGGGTTGCCGCCGTAGGTGCCGCCGAGGCCGCCCGCGTGCGCCGCGTCCATGATCTCGGCGCGGCCGGTGACCGCGGCGAGCGGCAGCCCGCCCGCGATGCCCTTCGCCGTGGTGATCAGGTCCGGCACGATGCCCTCGTCCTCACAGGCGAACCACTGGCCGGTGCGGCAGAAGCCGGACTGGATCTCGTCGGCGACGAAGACGATGCCGTTGTCCTTGGCGAACTTGCTGATCGCGGGCAGGAAGCCCTTGGCCGGCTCGATGAAGCCGCCCTCGCCGAGCACCGGCTCGATGATGATCGCGGCCACGTTCTCCGGGCCGACCTGCTTGGTGATCTGGTCGATGGCCTGCGCGGCGGCCTCCGGACCCGCGTTCTCCGGGCCGGTCGGCCAGCGGTAGCCGTAGGCCACCGGCACCCGGTACACCTCGGGCGCGAACGGGCCGAAGCCGTGCTTGTACGGCATGTTCTTCGCCGTCAGCGCCATGGTGAGGTTCGTACGGCCGTGGTAGCCGTGGTCGAACACGACGACCGCCTGCCGCTTGGTGTACGAACGCGCGATCTTGACCGCGTTCTCGACGGCCTCGGCACCGCTGTTGAACAGCGCCGACTTCTTGGCGTGGTCGCCCGGGGTCAGCTCGGCGAGGGCCTCGGCGACCTCCACGTAACCCTCGTACGGCGTGACCATGAAACAGGTGTGGGTGAAGTCGGCGAGCTGCGCGGAGGCGCGGCGTACGACGGCCTCGGCGGAGGCGCCCACGCTGGTGACCGCGATGCCGGAGCCGAAGTCGATGAGCCGGTTGCCGTCGACGTCCTCGATGATGCCGCCGCCCGCGCGCGCGGTGAACACGGGCAGCACCGAGCCCACGCCCTGCGCGACCGCGGCGACGCGGCGGGCCTGCAACTCCTGCGACTTGGGGCCGGGGATGGCGGTGACGACGCGGCGCTCCTGCGGAAGTGCGGTCATGAGGGGCTCCAGGGGTTTTCGCGGACGGGGGATTTGCGGATGCTTGCCTTCTTTTCCCGCAGGCTAGAACCGGGGGAGGGGTGGAGGCATGCTCCATGTGGGCGTTGTCGGCGCACCGGCTTGTCCGTGGTGGACATGGCGCCGCCGGGGCGCTTACCCGCCGTATCGGCCGCGTAAGCGGTGAACTCCCCAGGGGACCACGTTAGATTGACTCGCTGACGGTGGACGGAACGGCAGGTCAGGGGGCAAGCCCGATGGAGAGCGACGGGACGCAGGACGCGCGGGGTACGCATGCGAATCCTGTGCCGCGCCCGGCGGCGCCGCCGAACCCGCCCGCGGTGCCCCCGCGGCCGGCCCGGGCGCCGCACGTGGGGGAGCAGGGCGGGCAGTATGCGCAGGGCGCGCACCACCCCACGCCGGTCACCGAGTGGCTCGACACGCCCCGGCCCACCACCCGGCCAGGCATCTGGCGCCACGGCTACCGCCTGCCCAAGGCCGCGCAGTCCGCGGAGCGGCTCGCCCCGGTCACCGTCGTCGGCCTGCTGATCCCGCTGGCGGTGGCGCTCCTGCTGTGGTCGCTGTGGCGCGACGGCAGCATGCCCTACCAGTGGGTGCTGCTGAAGCTGTTCACCCCGGACGACTGGTGGTGGACCGGCACCGTCTCGCCCAAGGGGATGGAGGGCGCCGAGGCCAGGGTGGTCTACGACGGAGTCTTCTTCGCCGTGCTCGTCTACGCCGCCGGACGCCTGGGCAGCTGGTCCGACGTCCTGCGCCACTTCATCGGACGCCGACCGCAGCCCGCGCGGGCGCTGCTCGCCGCCCTGGCCGCGCTCGTCGCGCTGAGCCTGGTCTTCCCGAACGCCTTCCCCGGAGTCGGCTGGGACGCCCTGCCCGTCGTCGACCCCGTCTTCTCCCTGGTCGTGCTGATCTCCGGCGGCTACGAACTCTTCCAGTCGCAGCTGTACACCAACCTCCTCTACGCCCTCGTCACCCTGCTCGTGGTGTGGCCGTTCGCCCGCATCGGCGGCTGGTGGGCCTACGCGAAGGCCCTGCTCGCCGCCCGGCGCGCCCACCGCGACCCCACCGCCCCACCCGCCCCGGACCTGCCGCGCTCGCAGTGGCCCGACCTGCGGGAGGCCGGCCAGTACGAGGCGGCCGACCTGCTGACCGCCGAGGTGGCGGCCGGCCGGATGAACGACGTGGACTGCGCCCGGGTGGAGCACGCCTGGACCGTGGCCCGGCGCGGCGCGAACCTCGCCGCCTTCCGTGACACCGTGCTCCGACAGGGCGGCGCGGCCTGGACCCACCCGTCCGGCGCCCGCGACCTGCCCCACCGCACCGCCCGCCACGACCTGCTCGCCGGCCAGGTCCGCATCGGGCGGTGGACGCCCGCCGAGCGGACCCCGCGCGCCTACCACGACGCCGGCGCGGCGCTCGGCCCCGAGGTGCTGGGCACCTCGCTCCTCGCGGTCGGCCCCTCCGGCTCCGGCAAGACCCGCAACCTGATCGAGCCCCTGACCGAGGCGCTGGCCCTGCAGGCCCTCACCGGACAGTGCGCCGTCGTCGCGGTCTCCGCCGCGGGCACCCCGCTCGCCTCCGACGCCACGTTCGACGTGATCGTGCGGCTCGGCGACCGCGCCTCCACCCACGACCTGGACCCGTACGCCGACAGCGACGACCCCGACGAGGCCGCCGCGCTCCTCGCCGAAGGACTCGTGGGCGACCTCGACACCGTCACCGGCCAGAGCGCCGCCACCGCCCTCGCCCAGTTGCTCGCCCCCTACCGCGCCGTCCACGGCCGCTTCCCGGCCCTGCCGGTGCTGCGCGAACTCCTGGAGGGCGAGCCGGCCGCGCTGTCCGCCCTGCGCGACGCCCTCACCGGCGACGAGCACACCGTGCTGCGCCGCGAACTCGACGCCCGTGTCCGGCAGGCGGGCAGCCCCGGCGACGCGGGCCGCGCCCTCGCCGACCGACTCGCCCTGCTGAACCGGCCGGCCTTCGAAGGCTTCTTCGGCGGAGGCGGGCACCGGGCCGACGAGGAGGGACCCCGGCTGTTCTCGCTGCGCTCGACGGCCCACCACCCGCTCCGGGTCCGCATCGATCTGCCCGAGCAGGGCCACGAGGAGGCCGCCCGGCTGATCAGCCGGCTCGTCCTCGCCCAGTTCGCCGCCGTCGTACGGGACGGTCGGCGCCCCCACTTCGCCTGCCTGCTCCTCGACGACGCCACCGGCGCCGTCACCACCGACTCGGTGCGCCGGATCCAGCGCATGCGCTCCCAGAACGCCGGTGTCGTCCTCGCCCTGCGCAGCATCGCCGACGTCCCGGAGGCGCTGCACGGCCCGCTGTACGGGGCCGTCGGCTGCCGGATGGCGTTCTCCGGCGTGACGACGTGGGACGGCGGCCGGTTCGCCCAGGCCTGGGGCACCGAGTGGGTGGAGACGCGGGACGTGGCCAAGCACACCGTCTTCGCGGACCAGCCGATGACCCGCGCCATCCACGCCCTGCGCAAGCTCGTCACCGGCAAGGCCGTGACCACGGACGCGGTGACCGTGCGCCAGGTCGAGCGGGAGCGCTGGTCGGCGTCGGAACTGGCCCATCAGGTGCCGCCGGGCCACGCGGTGCTGTCGCTGACGACGGTCCGGGGCGAGCACGCGCCGCCGCTGCTGCTGGACCTGCGTGGCTGAGCGTCACGTTCCGGCCATGTGATCGGACGAGAGCGGTCGTGGGGTCACGCAGGGACCGTACAGTGAGGCAGAATCGACACAGGTCGTTCATACGTAGCGGCCAAAAGGTCACAGAGTTCTCACCGACATGAAGGCCCCATGCCTCCCACGCTCGCCTCGCTCGTCCACCACTCCGCGCTCAAGCTGACGGTCCGCGCGGGCGAGGACCGCCTGGACGTGCCCGTCCGCTGGGCGCACGTCAGCGAGCTCGCCGACCCCGTGCCGTACATGGAGGGCGGGGAGCTGCTGCTCATCACCGCGCTCAAGCTGGACGCGGAGGACCCCGAGGCGATGCGGCGCTATGTGAAGCGCCTGGTCGCGGCGGGCGTCGTCGGACTCGGCTTCGCCGTCGGGGTCAACTACGAGGAGATCCCCGAGGCGCTCGTCGACGCGGCCCGCGAGGAGGGCCTGCCGCTGCTCGAGGTGCCGCGCCGCACCCCCTTCCTGGCGATCAGCAAGGCGGTGTCCGCGGCGATCGCGGCCGACCAGTACCGGGCCGTCACGGCGGGCTTCGCCGCACAGCGCGAACTGACGAGGCACACGCTCACCGACGGCCCCGAGGGGCTGCTCGCCGCACTCGCCGCCCAGGTCGACGGCTGGGCCGCGCTCTACGACGCCTCGGGCGCCGTCGTCGCGGCCGCACCCGAGTGGGCGGGGCGGCGGGCGGCGCGCCTCACGGCGGACGTCGAACGGCTGCGCGAGCGGCCCGCACCGGCCTCCTCCGTGGTCGGCGGCCCCGAGAACGACGACCGCGTCGAACTCCACACCCTCGGCACCGGCCGCCGCCCGCGCGCCGCGCTCGCCGTCGGCACGGCGGCCGCCCCCGGCACCGCCGAGCGCTACGCCGTCCACTCGGCCATCGCCCTGCTGACCCTCACCACGGAACGCTCGCGGTCGCTCCAGGAGGCGGAACAGCGGGTGGGCGCGGCGGTGCTGCGCATGCTGCTCGCGGGCGAGCCGGACCACGCCCGCGCGGTGGCCGGCGGCCTCTACGGCGGTCTGCTGGACGCGCCGTTCCGGGTGATCGTCGCCGAGTCCGCGTCCGCGTCGGCCGCGCGCGCCCACGCCGAGGGGCAGCCGCACGCCCGCGTGCCCGCCGCCAAGCCGTCGGCCGCCGCGCTGGCCGCCGCCGACGCCGGGGGCGATCCGCTGGACGGGCTCGGCGAGATCGTCGAGT
The DNA here is from genome assembly GCF_043198595.1 of Streptomyces sp. NPDC048751. NCBI lineage: Bacteria > Bacillati > Actinomycetota > Actinomycetes > Kitasatosporales > Streptomycetaceae > Streptomyces > Streptomyces sp. NPDC048751. The sequence goes on along the minus strand of NZ_JBICUX010000021.1, from coordinate 102,756 downwards.
CCGCGGCGGCGCGCGCGGGGGAGGCCGTGCTCGTCGTACCGGACGGGGAGCGGCTGGTGATGCTGGCGGCGGACGGGGGTGCGGCCGTGGGGGCGTGCGGTGAGTACGCGGCGGCCCTGGAGGCGGCGCGGGTTGGTGCGGACGTGCGGGAGGCGGCGGGGGGCGAGGAGTCCGAACTGGTCGTCGGCGTGTCCGCGCCGGCCGGACCGATCGCCGCGGCCGCGGCCTACAAGCAGGCCGAGCAGTCCCTGTCCGTCGCCCGGCGACGGGGGCGGGTGCTGGTGGAGCACGAGCAGTTGGCGGCGGGGTCCGTGGTGCCGTTGCTCGCCGACGACGCGGTGAAGGCGTTCGCGGACGGGTTGCTGCGGCCGCTGTACGAGCACGACGCGACGGGGCGGGGAGACCTCGTCGCGTCCCTACGGGCGTGGCTGTCCCGGCACGGCCAGTGGGACGCCGCCGCCGCGGACCTCGGTGTGCACCGGCACACCCTGCGATACCGGATGCGGCGGGTGGAGGAGATCCTCGGGCGCTCACTGGACGAGGCGGACGCGCGGATGGAGCTGTGGCTGGCACTGAAGGCCACGTCGGCGGAGTAGGCGCGGGGCGCCGGCGAGGGCGTCCTCCAGGGCGCGTCGGGGCCGGGGGTGCTGCTGGCCGAGACGATCCGCAAGACCTGCCGGATCAGGCGACAATGATCGCTGGCCGCCTGTGTGTAGTGCTTGGGGAAAGAGGAGGTCCTGTGAGTCTGAGTCCGCGCGAGGTGTTTCTCCGGCTTGTTCATGGGGTCGCTGGTGGGAACTCCGACGAGTTGCCTGACCTGTATGGCGAGGTCACCGATGTTCGGCATCCGATGGCGACGCCGGAGTCCGAGCCGTTGACGAGTCGGCGTGCGCTGCAGGAGCACTTCACGGTGCCGCCGGAAGTTCGGGAGTCCTTGCCGAAGAGGCGGGTCGTCGATGTCGTCGTTCACGAGACCGCCGATCCTGAGGTGATCGTCGCCGAGTTCGCCTATGAGTTCACGTTGCCGGACGACTCGATGAACAAGGTGCCCTGCGTCTTCGTCATGCGTGTCCCGGACGGTCGGATCATCGAGTCACGCGACTACATCGACCCGATCCGTACGTACACGGCACGCGGGGACCTTGACCGCCTCATCGCGTCGTTGCGGAAGGACGCTTCCTGAGGTCCTGTGGGTGAGGGGCGTCCCGGTGGACCATGTGACCGCTGCGCCCGGGAGCGGTGTCGTGGCATCCCCCATTGAGTGGTGTCGCGGCGTGGCGTGCAGGGCGCCGTGCGGCCGGAGCCTCATATTGGCTGGAAATCCGGTCACCGCATCCTCGAAGGACTCACGTGAAGACGACCGTCCGCCGCCTCGCCGGCATCGTGGCCACCGCAGCCCTGGCCCTCGCCGTTCCTCTGGTCGGCGCCGCCCCCGCCCAGGCCGCCACCACCACACCCATGGATTGCAATGCGATCCAGGACGCCTCCAGCAGTCCCGTCCAGCAACTCGCGGGAGTTCTCGAGGCTCCCCTGCGCTCCGTCAATGGATCCGTGGGCGTCAGATGCACGCCAGTGGAGAACGGCGACGCTCGCGTGGACTTCTGCGCCAAGAACGACGTCGGCGGCGTTCTCGCGGTCGGGCAGGAACCCAAGGGTCACACCTGTCCGTAAGCCGAAACGCAGCCTGCCAAGGACCCCCGGGTTCAGTGGATGGCATCCATGCCGGCCGCCGCCGGGCCCCGGCGGCGTGCTGGTGAACGCTCACTCACCTGGCCAATTCGGCGCACCCCGACACCTCACCACTCCACCCCGGACAAACGTCCCCCGGCCTCCCCACCCCTACCGTGGACCGAGAACCCCGTACCCCCACGGAAGGGCCGGATCCGCACATGACTTCCACCCACGCCTTCTGGCTCGCCGGCCGCCAGGTCACCGGCGAGGACACCTTCGACGTGACGTCCCCCTGGGACGGCCGGCTCGTCGCCGAGGTGAGCGTGCCGACCGACGCGCAGGTGGAGGAGGCCGTCGCCGCCGCCCACGCCGTCCGCGAGGACTTCGCCGCCACCCCGGCCCACGTCCGCGCCGCCGCCCTCGACCACGTGAGCCGCCGACTCGTCGAGCGCACCGAGGAGATCGCCCGGCTCATCTCCGCCGAGAACGGCAAGCCGATCAAGTGGGCCCGCGGCGAGGTGGGACGGGCCGTGTCCGTGTTCCGGTTCGCGGCGGAAGAGGCACGCCGGTTCAACGGCGGCGAGGCGCAGCGGCTGGACACCGACGCCGGCGGTCAGGGCCGCCTCGCCCTCACCCGCCGCTTCCCGAAGGGCGTCGTCCTCGGTATCGCGCCCTTCAACTTCCCGCTCAACCTGTGCGCCCACAAGATCGCCCCGGCGATCGCCGCGGGCGCGCCGATCATCCTGAAGCCCGCGCCCGCCACCCCGCTCTCCGGACTGGTCATCGGCGAACTCCTCGCCGAGACGGACCTCCCGGCCGGTTCGTGGAGCATCCTGCCGGTCTCCAACGACCGCATGCCCGCGCTCGTGCAGGACGAGCGACTTCCGGTCATCTCCTTCACCGGATCCGAGAAGGTCGGCTACGCGATCATGGACTCGGTGCCGCGCAAGCACTGCACCCTGGAGCTGGGCGGCAATGGCGCGGCCGTCGTCCTCGGCGACTACGCGAGCGACGCCGACCTCGACTGGGCGGCCACCCGCATCGCCACCTTCTCCAACTACCAGGGCGGCCAGTCCTGCATCTCCGTGCAGCGGGTCATCGCGGACGCGTCCGTCTACGACCGTCTCCTCCCGCGCATCGTCGCCGCCGTCGAGGCCCAGGTCACCGGTGACCCGTCCGACGACAAGACCGACGTCGGCCCGCTGGTCAGCGAGGACGCGGCCCAGCGCGTGGAAGCCTGGGTGCAGGAGGCCGTCGACGCCGGGGCGAACCTGCTCACCGGCGGCAAGCGCGACGGCGCCTCCTACGCGCCGACCGTCCTCACCGACGTACCGGCGTCGACGACGCTCTCCTGCGAGGAGGTCTTCGGGCCCGTCCTCACCGTGCAGAAGGTGGACGGGGAGGCGGCGGCGTTCGCGGCGGTCAACGCGTCCAAGTACGGCCTCCAGGCGGGCGTGTTCACCCACGACCTCCAGGTCGCCTTCCGCGCCCACCGCGCCCTGGAGGTGGGCGGTGTCGTCATCGGCGACGTGCCCTCCTACCGCGCCGACCAGATGCCGTACGGCGGCGTCAAGCAGTCCGGCGTGGGCCGCGAGGGCGTGAAGTTCGCGATGGACGACTACACCTACGAGCGGGTGCTGGTCCTCACCGGGCTCGCCCTCTAGCACACCTCAGCCCACCAGTAAACCTCTAGCACATGGGAACCATTTTCATATAAGGTTCCCGAAGAGGCCCGGCACCGATGCCTTCCGGTGCCGGGCCCCTTCCTGTGTCAGCCTGTTCCGGACCCTCAACCGGAGAAGCCGACACGCGCGAGCCGCAGCGGGCCGCGCAGTCTGAGGTGGACGTCGTGCACGCCCCGGGCGGCGATCGCGGCGCTCAGGGTGGTGTAGTCGTACGGTCCCGATGTCGCGGTCTCCGGCGACAGCGTGGCCAGCGCCGGGCCGCCGTCCAGGGACACCTCGACCGTGCCCCCGCCCGACACCTCGACCGTCACACGTGTGGCGTCCGAGCCGAAGTCGCAGGCCCGGTAGACCAGTTCGCCGGAGCCGCCCGCCACGGGTGTCACCGCGTCGCCGGACACCTTCGTACGGTCGACGATCTCCGTGCCGCTCTGCTCGTCGAAGTCGGCCGCGGCCAGGCCGTGCCCCAGCACGGACCGGGGTGCGCCGGGCTCACCGTCCAGGAGCACGGTCGTACGCAGACGGACGTCCTCGCTGGAGGCGCCGGCCAGCAGCTCGTACGGGCCCGGCTCCACGCGCCACCGGCCCTGAGCCACGTCCCAGAAGCCGAAGACGGTCAGCGGGAGCGCGAAGGACAGCTCCTCCTTCGCGCCGGGGGCGAGCGGCACGCGGCGGTGGCCGACCAGCTCGCGGCGCGGCCGCACCACCGACGGGTCGACGGCGCGGACGTAGAGCTGGGCCACCTCGTCGGCGGCCGTGTCACCGGTGTTGGTGACCGTGAACGAGACGTGCACCGCGTCGCCGTCGACCCGCGCCGACAGGTCCCGGTACGTGAAGGACGCGTACGACAGGCCGTGGCCGAAGGGGAAGAGCGGGGTGCCCTCGAAGTAGAGGTACGTCTGCCGGGTGCCGATCACGTCGTAGTCGAGCAGGTCGGGCAGGTCCAAGTCGTCGGCGTACCAGGTCTGCGGGAGGCGGCCCGCGGGGGAGACGTCGCCGGCCAGGACGCGGGCGAGGGCGGTGCCCGCCGCCTGGCCGCCGTGCGCGGTCCACAGCGCGGCAGGCAGCTGCCGCGTGTCCACCGCGTACGGGTAGGCCGACACCAGCGCCAGCACGGTGTTGGGGTTCGCGGCGCGGGCCGCGCGCAGCAGGCGCTCCTGGTGGGCGGGCAGGCGCAGCGTCGTGCGGTCCTCGGTCTCGCGTCCGTTGATGTGCGGGTCGTTGCCCGCCACCACGACGACCACATCCGCCTGGGCAGTGACCTGGGTCACTGCGCTTTCGCCGCTTTCGGTGACGATGACCTCGAAGACCTGCGGATTCTCCTCGGCAACCTTGACGCCGTCGGGGGCGACACAGACATGACGACCCGTGCCGACATGCCGAAGGAGGTGACCGTTCCCGTGGCCGTTCCCGTCGCCGTTCTCGTAGGGTTCCAGGCGGAATGTCTCCTGGACGATCCAGCCGCCGGGCTGGTCCGCGGAGGCGCGTACGTAACCGTCGTCGGCGACCGAGAGGTAGCGGCCGTCCGGCGCGCGCAGCGTGAGGATGCCCTCGCCCCAGTCGACGAGCGCGAGCTCGGTGCCGGCGGCGTCGGTGGTCAGCGGCGGCAGGTCGGTGCGGCCGGCGAGCAGCGCCGGGTCCAGGGCCCCCTCGGCGCCGCGCGCCTCGTCGGTGGCGTCCCGCGCCTCGGGCACCTTCAGGAACGTGCCGTCGGCGGTCTTCAGCAGGACCCGGTCGACGCCCTCCGCGAACTCGACGCGGTCGGCGCCGAACCGCTCGTACAGGCCCTCCAGCGGGGTGGAGCGGTGGATGAGGGTGCCGCTGTACCAGTCGAGCTTGCACTCGTCGGCGAGCAGGCCGACGACGGCGATCCTCGTGTCCGGGGCGAGCGGCAGCAGGCCGTCGTTCTTGAGCAGCACGATCGCCTGCTCGGCCGCCTCCTGCGCGAGCGCCCGGTGGGCCGGGGTGTCGAACTCCCCGGTGCCCGCGTGCGGGTCGTGGAGCGGGTCGAACTCGCCGAGGCGGAAGCGGACCGAGAGCTGGCGGCGGACCGCGAGGTCGATGTCGGCCTCGGTGAGGAGCTTCTGGTCGTGGGCGCCGCGCACGCGCGCGACGATCTGCGAGCCGTCCGTGCCGTGGTCGGTGAAGCTGTCGACGCCCGCCCTGAGCGCGGCCGCGGTGGCCTCCTCGTGGGTGTCGAAGTAGTGCTCGGAGTCGACCAGATTGCTGGGCGCGCCGGCGTCCGAGCAGACCAGCAGGTCCTCGTCGGTCCAGGCGCGCAGGTGCTCGTCCAGGTACGGCGAGACGTGGTTCGGGCGGCCGTTGACCAGGTTGTACGCCGGCATCACCCCGGCGACCGCGCCCGCCTCGACCGTCTCGCGGAAGGCCCGCAGGTCGTACTCGTGCAGCACCCGCGGGCGCACCGAGCTCGACGAAGTGGCCCGGTCCGTCTCGTTGTTGTGGGCCAGCCAGTGCTTGAGCACGGGGGCTGTGCGCCAGTACGTCGGGTGCTCGCCGCGCAGGCCGTGGGTGTAGGCGGTGGCGATGGCCGAGGTCAGCTTGGGGTCCTCGGAGTAGCCCTCCTCGTTGCGGCCCCACAGGGGGTGGCGCAGCAGGTTCACCGTGGGCGACCAGACGTTGAGACCGACGCGGTCGTCGCGGGCGCGCATCGCGCGGGTCTCCTTCGACACCGCCTCGCCGATCCGCCGTACGAGATCCGTGTTCCAGGTCGCGCCGAGCCCGACGGCCTGCGGGAACACCGTCGCCGGGCCCATCCACGCGACGCCGTGCAGCGCCTCCTGGCCGGTGCGGAACGCGGCGATGCCGAGCCGCTCGACGGCGGGCGCGAACTGGTGCAGGAAGGAGATCTTCTCGTCGAGGGTGAGCCGCCCCAGCAGATCGTCGACGCGGTTCGCGAACGGCAGCTGCGGATCGCGGAACGGTTCGGTGGGTGGCGTGTGTGCGGTCACGTGGGGATCCCCTTGCGATGGATCGGCGAGGCGCTTTCGAAGCGCTTCGATGCTCATTCGACGACGGGTCGAGTGTCAAGGGATCGCCGCCGTCACTTCAAGCCGTGCATAAGGAAAGGTTGCTTCCTATAGGTCGGAGGAAACTTGGAAACGACCCTTGTGCACCCTGGGGTGTTCACTTAACCTCACAGCAACATCGAAGCGCTTCGACTACGGGAGACCCCGGGTACACGGGTCGGAGGATCGCTTCAGCTCAGCCAGATCCACTCAAGACACCGCAGCCGACGGCTCCACCGCCGGGTGTCCTGGTGCGCCATGAAGGGTTGACGCAATGACGCCGAACGCCGCTCCCGGTACCAGCCGGAGAAGTTTCCTCGCCTCCACGGCGGTCGCAGCCGCAGCGGTCGCGGGCGGGATGCCCCTGCTCGCCGCCTGCGGCGGATCGGACAGCGGTTCGCGCGACGGCACGACCTCGGGCAAGGACGCGAAGAAGATCCTGCCGACCTTCGTGGCCAGCGGTGTGGTGACCCCCGACATCCCCTCGAAGAACGGCTCCGCGCTCGGCTTCACCAGCAAGCTGGACCTCGCCACCCTGAAGACGTCCGTGCCGAAGAAGCTCGGCAAGGGCGGCAAGGTCACTATCATGGCGCCGTTCTGGGGCTCCCCGCCGAAGGGCGACAACGCCTACTACAAGGCGATGAACGACCTGATCGGCGTCGACGTCCACTGGCAGAACCAGGACGGCAACACCTACGACCAGAAGCTCGGCGCGGTCCTCGCCTCCAGCGACGTCCCGGACGTGGTGGTCGTCCCCGGCTGGAACATGGGCGGCAAGATACCCAGCGCCATCATCGGCAAGTTCGCCGACCTCGGCCCCTACCTCTCCGGGGACGCGGTCAAGGAGTTCCCCAACCTGGCGGCGATCCCGACGGAGGCCTGGCAGCGCTCCATCTTCGGCGGCAAGCTGATGGGCCTGCCGATGCCCGCCTCGTACGTCCCGAACATCGTACCGTGCTACCGCCAGGACATCTTCGACAAGGAGGGCTACGAAGTCCCCAAGTCGGCCGCCGAGTTCCTGGCCCTGTGCAAGGAGATCACCAACGCCAAGGCCAAGCGCTGGGCCTGCGGCGACATGAAGTGGACCGCCTTCAACTCCTTCGGCGTGCTCTCCGGCGCGGAGAAGCCCCTCGGCTGGAACACGGTCGACGGCAAGCTGGTCTACCGCATCGAGACCGAGGAGTACCTCGAGGCGCTGGAGTGGACCCGCAAGCTGTTCGCCGCCGGCGTCGTCCACCCCGACTTCGAGCTGGGCAAGAGCCAGGCCACCGACCCGGCCCCCAAGTTCGCCAAGGGTGAGTTCCTGATCTGGAACAACGACATCTCCAACTGGTACGGCCAGACCGCCAACCAGGCCACCCAGAACCCCGACTTCAAGATCTGGGGCATGGACATCTTCGGCCACGACGGCGGCGACCCCCTCCTGTGGGCCACGCAGCCGGCCAACATCTTCGCCTTCGTCAACAAGAAGGCCTCCGAGTCGGTGGTCCGCGACGCGCTGGCCGTCGCCAACGTCACCGCGGCGCCGTACGGCACCAAGGAGTACATGCTCACCAACTACGGCGTCGAGGGCACCCACTACACCGTCAAGGACGGCGTCCCGGTCAAGAACGACAAGGGCAACAACGAGGTCATGAACGCCTATGGGATGATCGACGGCCCCGCCGCCACCATCGCCCACCCGGACTTCCCCGCCGTGGCCAAGGGGCAGGTCGAGTGGCAGCAGCGGATGGGCGCCTTCACCAAGAAGTCCGCCTTCTGGGGCATGCAGATCACCGAGCCCGGCCGCTTCACCAACCTCTCCAACAACATGGAGCAGCTGGAGGACGACATCGCCCGCGGCCGCAAGAAGATCAGCGACATGCAGCAGTTCGTCTCCGAGTGGAAGAGCAAGGGCGGCGACAAGCTCCGCGACTGGTACCAGAAGATCCTCGACGAGAACGGCAGCGCGGCGAAGTGATCAGGGGCTGAGGGCGAGGAGAAGGCCGTGTCCCACAGCACGGTGCCTCGGAGCAGGACCGAGGCGAAGAAGAAGAGCCCGACCAGGACTCCGGTGGCGCCCGGCGGCGCCACCGGCCCCTCGAAGGGAGAGGGCTCCGGCAAGCTGAGCCTGCGGCTCAGGTTCAGACGCGACCGCGTCCTGCTCCTGATGACGCTGCCGGCCGTCGCGCTGGTCCTGCTGTTCAACTACGTGCCGATCCTCGGCAACGTCGTCGCCTTCCAGGACTACGACCCCTACATCAGCGACAACGGGGTCGTCTCCATCTTCAACAGCCCCTGGGTGGGTCTGGAGAACTTCCAGGGGCTGTTCGAGGACTCGGCGTTCTGGGACGCGGTGCAGAACACACTGGTGCTGTTCTTCCTCCAGCTCGTGTTGTACTTCCCGATCCCGATCCTGCTCGCGCTGCTCATCAACAGCGTGGTCAGGCCCCGGGTGCGGGCGGTCGCGCAGGCCGTCCTCTATCTGCCGCACTTCTTCTCCTGGGTGCTGGTCATCGCCGTCTTCCAGCAGCTCTTCGGCGGCGCCGGGCTCCTCTCCCAGCTGCTGCGGGACAACGGCTACAACGGCCTCAACATCATGACCAACCCGGACACCTTCAAGTTCCTGGTCACCGCGCAGAGCGTGTGGAAGGACGCCGGGTGGGGCATCATCGTCTTCCTCGCCGCGCTGGCCTCGGTGAGTCCGGACCTGTACGAGGCCTCCGCGATGGACGGCGCCAACCGGTGGCGCCGCATGTGGCACGTGACCCTGCCCGCCCTGCGGCCGGTGATCGCCCTGCTGCTCGTGCTCCGCGTCGGTGACGCCCTCACCGTCGGGTTCGAGCAGATCCTGTTGCAACGCGACGCCGTGGGGCCGGGGGCGGCGGAGGTCCTCGACACCTTCGCCTGGTGGAACGGCGTCCGCAACCAGGACTTCGGCTATGCGGCCGCCGCCGGTCTGATCAAGGGTGTCATCAGCCTCGGCCTGGTGCTCGTCGCGAACAAGGTGGCCCATCTCATGGGCGAGCAGGGGGTGTACAAGAAGTGAGCACCGTGACCGACAAGCCCGTGCGCACACCCGGCCGGTGGGCCGCGCCGCCCCGGCCCGTGTGGGAGGAGGAGCCCACCAAGGCAGGCCTCGCCGGCAAGGGGATCGCCCTGGGCTTCGCCTGCCTCGCCATCCTCTTCCCGCTGTGGATCGTGGTCGTCACCAGCCTCTCCTCGCGGAAGACCATCGACGAGGCCGGCGGGCTGGTGATGGTGCCCAAGGGGATCACCTTCGTCGCCTACAAGGAACTGCTCAGCGGCGGACAGGTCACCCGGGCGACGATCATCAGCCTCCTGATCACCCTCGTCGGCACGCTCTTCTCGATGACCGTGTCAGTCCTGTGCGCCTACGGGCTCTCCCGCTCGGGTTCGCTCGGCCACCGCTGGATCCTGATGACCCTGCTGGCGACGATGTTCTTCAGCGCGGGCCTGATCCCGACGTACCTGCTGGTGCAGTCGCTGGGCCTGACGGACACCTACCTCGCGCTGATCCTGCCGAGCGCCATCAGTGTGTTCAACATCCTGGTGCTGCGCGGGTTCTTCATGGGGATCTCGCAGGAGCTGATCGACAGCGCGCGGATCGACGGGGCGGGGGACTTCCGGATCCTGTGGCAGATCGTCATGCCGCTGTCCCGGGCGGTGCTCGCGGTGATCACGCTGTTCTACGCGGTGGGGTACTGGAGCGCCTGGTTCAACGCGTCGCTCTATCTGAACGACCAGGACATGATGCCGTTGCAGAACGTCATGATCCAGCTGGTGCAGAAGCAGGAAGCCCCGGTGGGGCTGGGGCAGGCGATCAAGACGGGTGAGCTGTCCGGGCTGGCTGTGCAGATGGCGGTCATGGTGATGGCGTTGTTGCCGGTGGCCGTGCTGTCTCCCTTCGTGCAGAAGCACTTCAAGAAGGGGATGTTGACGGGGGCGATCAAGGGCTAGGCCCTGGAGGAGCAGGGTCGTCTTTCGTCTGCAGGTTGTTTGTGGCTGGTCGCGCCCACGCGGCGGAGCCGCACATGGATAGGGGCCTCGCGCCCCTTAGGTAAGTCCCCCTGATCCATTCTTGTACAGCGAGGTATGTGTCATGTACGCGTCCCGTCTGAGTCGGCGTGCCGTTCTGGCCGGCACCGCCGCCGTCGCAGCCCTCACCGGTCTTCCCGCACTCCAAGGGCGGGCGCACGCCGCCGAGGCCGGCGCCCCGGCCTACCGGTGGCGCAACGTCGTCATCGGGGGGACCGGGTTCGTCACCGGGGTGCTGTTCCACCCGGCGGTGCGCGGCCTCGCCTACGCCCGGACCGACATCGGCGGGGCGTACCGGTGGGACGACCGGGCCGCCCGCTGGACCCCCCTCACCGACCATCTCGGGTGGGACGACTGGAACCTCCTCGGTGTCGAGGCCATGGCCGTGGACCCGGCGCACCCGAACCGGATCTACCTCGCGCTGGGCACGTACGCCCAGTCCTGGGCCGGCAACGGGGCGGTGCTGCGGTCCGAGGACCGCGGTGCCACTTGGGCCCGTACCGATCTCACCGTGAAGCTCGGGGGCAACGAGGACGGGCGGGGGGCGGGGGAGCGGCTGCTCGTCGATCCCCGGGACAGCGACACCCTGTGGCTGGGGACACGGCACGACGGGCTCCTGAAGTCCACCGACCGGGGCGCCACCTGGGCCGTTACCCCCTTCCCGGCCACCCCCAGCTCCTCCGGCCAGGGCGTCACCTTCCTCGTCGCCGCCGGGCGCACCCTCTACGCCGGGTGGGGCGACTCCGACGGCACAGCCGACAAGCCGAACCTGTACCGCACCACCGACGGCACCACGTGGGAGGCCGTCCCCGGGCAGCCCTCCGGCGCCTCCGCCAAAGTGCCGATCCGAGCCGCGTACGACTGCCACACGCGTGAGCTGTACGTGACGTACGCGAACGCGCCCGGACCCAACGGGCAGTCCGACGGCAGCGTGCACAAGCTGGCCACGGTGAGCGGAAAGTGGCGGGACGTCACCCCGGCCGAGCCGGGCGGAACCACCAGTGACGGTTCCGCCGACACCTTCGGCTACGGGGGTGTGGCCGTCGACGCCCGTCGTCCCGGCACCGTCGTCGTGTCCACCAACAACCGCTGGGCCGCGGTCGACACCCTGTACCGGAGCACCGACGGGGGCCGCACCTGGACGTCCCTGAAGGACTCGGCGGTGCTCGACGTGTCCGAGACGCCGTTCCTCACCTTCGGCGGCGACAAGCCGAAGTTCGGCTGGTGGATCCAGGCGCTCGCCGTCGACCCGTACGACTCCCGGCACATCGTGTACGGCACCGGCGCGACCCTGTACGGCACGCGCGACCTCAAGCACTGGGCGCCGCAGATCCGCGGTCTGGAGGAGACCTCCGTGCGTCAGCTGATCTCGCCCCCGACCGGTCAGGCGCACCTGATCAGCGGGCTCGGGGACGTCGGCGTGATGTATCACGAGCAACTCAACGCGTCGCCGTCGCGGGGCATGGCGAACAACCCCGTGTTCGGGACGGCGACGGGACTCGCGCAGGCCGCGGCCAAGCCGTCGTACGTCGTGCGCACCGGCTGGGGGGACCACGGCAACGGCGCGTACTCCAACGACGGCGGCAAGTCCTGGGCGCCCTTCGCGGCCCAGCCCGCCCTCGCCAAGGACGCGCCGGGGCCGATCGCCACCAACACCGACGGCAGCGTGCTGCTGTGGACGTTCGTGCACTGGGACGGCACCAAGTACCCCGCGCAGCGCTCCACCGACAACGGCGCCACCTGGTCCGAGGTCACCTCCTTCCCGAAGGGCGCCACACCGCTCGCCGACCCCGCCGACCCGAAACGCTTCTACGCCTACGACACCGACACGGGGACGCTGTTCGCCAGCACCGACGGCGGCCTCACCTTCACCAAGGGCGCGACCGGACTGCCCGCGGGCGACAGCCAGTTCCAGCTGGCCGCGGCCCCGGGGCGCTCCGGCGACCTGTGGCTGAGCACCAAGGGGAACGGGCTGTACCGGTCCACGGACGGCGGCGCGACCTTCTCGAAGATCGCCAGCTGCTGGGCCTCGCACACCCTCGCCTTCGGCAAGGCCGCCGACGGCGCCGACTACCCGGCGATCTACCAGGTCGGCGCCACGGAGGCGATCACCGCCGTGTACCGCTCCGACGACGGAGCGAAGAGCTGGGTGCGGGTCAACGACGACCAGCACCAGTGGGGTTGGATCGGCGCGACCATCGCCGCCGACCCGCGTCTGTACGGCCGGGTCTACATCGCCACCAACGGGCGCGGTATCCAGTACGGGGAGCCGGTGTGATGCCGAACCTCCGCGACGCCACCCGGGGGCGTGTCCTCTTCGGCGGCGACTACAACCCCGAGCAGTGGCCCGAGGAGACCTGGCACGAGGACGTACGGCTGATGCGGGACGCCGGCGTCAACTCCGCCACCCTCGGCGTCTTCTCCTGGTCGAAGCTGGAACCCGAGCCGGGGGCACGGGAGTTCGGCTGGCTGGACACGCTGATGGACCTGATGCACGACAACGGCATCGGTGTCGTCCTCGCCACCCCCACCTCCTCACCCCCGCCCTGGATGGGCCGCCTGCACCCGGACACCCTGCCCCGCACCGAGGACGGCCGCGTCGAGTGGTGGGGCGGCCGGCAGCACTTCTCGCACTCCAGCGCCACCTACCGCCGCTACGCCGCCGCCATCACCGAGGACCTGGCCGCCCGCTACGGCGGCCACCCCGCCCTCACGATGTGGCACATCAACAACGAGTACTGCACCTTCGACCACGGCGACGAGGCGGCCGCCGCCTTCCGCCGCTGGCTGCGCGCTAAGTACGGCACCCTGGACGCGCTCAACACCGCCTGGGGCACGCAGTTCTGGAGCCAGGGCTACGACAGCTGGGACGGCATCCTGCCCGCGCGCGCCCCGCACTACATGAAGAACCCCACCCAGGTGCTGGACTTCCGGCGCTTCACCTCCGACATGCTCCTGGAGTGCCACCGCGCCGAGCGTGACATCGTCGCCCGGCACACCCCGCACCTCCCGGTCACCACCAACTTCATGCCGCTGTGGATCGGGCAGGACGCCTGGCGCTGGGCCGAGGAGGAGGACGTCGTCTCCGTCGACCTCTACCCCGACCCGCGCGACCCCCTGGCCGCCCAGTACGCGGCGATGGTCCAGGACCTGACCCGCTCCCAGGCACGCGGCCCGTGGATGCTGATGGAGCAGGCGGCCGGGCCGGTCAACTGGCGCGGGGTGAACCACCCCAAGCCGCGCGGCATGAACCGCCTGTGGTCCCTCCAGGCGGTGGCCCGGGGAGCGGACGCCGTCTGCTACTTCCAGTGGCGGCAGTCCCGGCAGGGCGCGGAGAAGTTCCACTCCGGGATGGTCAGCCACGCGGGCGCGCAGGGCCGTACGTTCCAGGAGGTCAAGCAGCTCGGTGCCGACCTCGTGAAGGTGGGCCCGCAGGTGACGGACCGGCACATCGCCTCCGACGTCGCCGTCCTGCACGACTGGCACGCCTGGTGGGCCGGCGCCCAGGACGGCCGGCCGTCCACGCGGGTCGACCACCCCGAGCTCCTGAAGGCCTGGCACCGCGCCCTCTGGGAGAGTCACCTCACCACCGACTTCGCCCACCCCGAACACGACCTGTCCGCCTACAAACTGGTCGTCGTGCCGCAGCTCTACCTCCTCACGGACACGGCGATCGACAACCTCCTCGCCTATGTGCGCGGCGGCGGCACCCTCGTCAGCGGCTTCCTCACCGGGATCGCCGACGAGGACGACCGGGTGCGACCGGGCGGCATGGACGCCCGGCTGCGTGAGCTGTTCGGCATCCGCACGCTGCACGAGTGGTGGCCGCTGGACGCGGGGGAGAGCGTCGAGTGCGACGGCTTCCGGGGGACGCTGTGGTCGGAGGAGATCGAGGCCGACGACCCGGACCACACCGTCCCCTACAAGGGCGGGGAGCTCGACGGACTGCCCGCCGTCCTGCGCCGGGGGCGCGCCTGGTACGTCTCGACCCTCCCGGAGCCGGACGCGCTGCGTGAGCTGCTCGCCCGCGTGGCCGCCGACGCCGGTGTCCGGCCGGTGCTCGACGGGCTCCCGGCCGGTGTCGAGGCGGTGCGCCGGGGCGAGCTGCTGTTCGTGCTCAACCACGGGCGCGAGCCGGTCACCGTCGAGGTACCCGGCACCCACACCGACCTGCTGACCGGAGCCGCCCACGAGGACCGGCTCACCCTGGGCCGCTACGGCGTCGCGGTGCTGGCGTCATGACCGGCGGCCCCGTCCACGGCACCTGGGAGCCGCAGCCGGCCGCCCGCTGGGAGGACGGCTTCCTCAGCGGCAACGGCCGCCACGGCGCCCTGGTCTTCGGCGATCCGGACGACGACCGTGTGATCGTCACGCACCACACCCTCGTCCGCCCCAACGGCGGCGAGAACGCCCGCGCGCCACGCCTCGCCGACGGCCTGCCCGAGCTGCGGGACCGTCTGCTCGCCGGTGACCTCACCGCCGCCGAGGGCTTCACGGACGGACGGCCGTTGCAGTGGGTGCAGCCCTTCCACCCCGCCTTCCAGACCCGGCTGCGCGGGCCGGGCGGACACCGCGGCCGCTACCGCCGCTCCGTGGACTTCACCACGGGCGAGACCGTGGCCGAGTGCGCGGGGTGGACCAGCCGCGTCTTCGTCTCCCGCGCCGACGACGTGATCGTCCAGCACGTCACCGCCCCCGACCTGGAGATCTCCCTCGACCACCGGCTCCCGGGCGCGCCCGCCGGTCTCGCCGTCGGCCAGGGCGCCGTCCTCACCGCCGACGGCGCCCTGCTCTCCCTGCGCGCCCGCTACCCCGGCAGCGACCGCGCCTACACGGGCACGACCCTCGTCGTCGTCACCGGCGGCCGCGCCGAACTCGCCCTGTCCGGCCTGCGCGTCACCGGCGCCGAGTACGTGCTGCTGCTCACCCGCGTGCGACGCCACACCGGCCCGCTCGACGCCACCGAGGAACAGCGCGCCCTGACCGACCTGTGCGCGGGCCGTTCCTACGCCGACCTCCTCGACCGCCAC
Organism: Streptomyces sp. NPDC048751; assembly: GCF_043198595.1. Classification (NCBI taxonomy): domain Bacteria; kingdom Bacillati; phylum Actinomycetota; class Actinomycetes; order Kitasatosporales; family Streptomycetaceae; genus Streptomyces; species Streptomyces sp. NPDC048751. The sequence continues at coordinate 87,309 of NZ_JBICUX010000021.1, read as the reverse complement.
CTCGCCCGGCACCGCACGGCCTACGAGCGCGTCACCCTCGACCTGCAGGCCGACCCCGTGGACCGCGCCCTGGCCGGCTCCGAGCTGCTCAAGCGCCCCGGCAGTCCGGCCCTCCTCGAACGCCTCTTCGCCGCCGGCCGCTACCACCTGCTGTCCTCCTCCGGCCTCAACCCGCCCCGCCTGCCCGGCCTGTGGACCGGCGACTGGGACACTGCGTGGTCCGGTGCTTTCACCAACGACGCGAACGTCAACCTCCAGACCGCCTCCGCCGCGGCCGCCGCCCTCCCCGAAGTCACCGAAGCCCTCGCCGCACTGATCCACCGTCAGATACCGGACTGGCAGGACAACGCCCGCGCGGTCTTCGGCGCCCGGGGCGCCGTCGCGCCCGCGCACACCGACGGCGAGACCGGGCACGCGTACCACTTCAGCCGCGAGTACCCGCTGCACCTGTGGACCGCGGGCGCCGACTGGCTGCTCAAGCCCCTCGTCGACCACGACGAGACCCGCGGCGAACAGGACCCGCGCACCGCCGCCGCCCTCGCCGAAGTCGCCCGGTTCTACGAGGACTTCCTCACCCGCACCGACGACGAAGGGCATGTGGTCGTCGTCCCCTCCTACTCGCCCGAGAACCGGCCCGCGAACGCGAGCTGGGGCGCGATCAACGCGGCCATGGACCTGTCGGCCGCCCGGCACGCCCTGGTCACCGCCGCCGCGTACCACCCGGGCACCCCGCGGGCCGACCGCTGGCGCGCCCTCGCCGACCGGCTCCCCCCGCACCGGATCAACGCCGACGGCGCCCTCGCCGAATGGGCCTGGCCGGGCCTCGACGACACCTACGACCACCGCCACCTCAGCCACCTCTACGGCGTGTGGCCGCTCGACGAGATCAACCCCTACGACACCCCCCACCTCGCGGCGGCCGCCCACCGCGCGCTCCAACTGCGCGGCGCCGAGAACGACTCCGCGCACGGCCACCTCCACCACGCCCTGATCGCGGCCCGCCTCGGAGACGGCCACCGGGTCGCGCACGCGCTCGCCAACGTGCTGGAGGGCGACTTCTTCCACGCCTCCCTGATGAGCGCCCACTACCCCAAGCGCGACGTCTACAACGCGGACGCCGCCCACACCCTGCCCGCCGTCCTCATCGAGGCGCTCGTCCACTCGACCCCGGACCGGCTGGTCCTGTTCCCCGCGCTCCCCCCGGCGCTCCCGTCGGGCGAACTGCGTGGCATCCGCACCCGGTTCGGCGCAGACCTCGACCTCGCCTGGGGCCCCGACGGCGCCCGGGCCGTCCTGAAGCCGCACCGCACCCACCGCATCGAAGTCCTGACTTCCTGCGGCGACGCACGGCCGCTCGACCTCGTCGCCGGAGAAGACCACGTCCTCACGCCGGGGGCGTGGTAATCCCCTCATATCCCCCCACCCATGGAAAGGGACACCATGGCATCACGCACCTTGAGCAGGATCACCAAGGCCCTGCTCGCCCCCACACTCGCGCTCGGCGCCACCGTCGGCCTCGCCTCCGCCCCCGCGTCGGCCGCCGTCTGGAACACCTGCGACCAGTGGGGCAACACGAGCCTGAACGGCTACACCCTCTACAACAACATCTGGGGTTCCGGCGCCGGCAGCCAGTGCGTCTGGGCCAACTCCGGCACCAACTGGGGCGTCTGGGCCGACCACCCCAACACCGGCGGCATCAAGTCGTACCCCAACTCCAAGAAGGTGATCAACAAGTCGATCACCTCGCTGGGTTCGCTCTCCAGCAGCTACAACGTCACGGTCCCGTCCTCGGGCGCGTACAACACGTCGTACGACATCTGGGACACCGACTACGACTACGAGATCATGCTCTGGGTCAACAAGACCGGAGCGGTCGGCCCCCTCGGCACCTCGCAGGGCAACGTGACGCTGGGCGGTCACACCTGGACCGTCTACAAGGGCAACAACGGTGCGAACGAGGTCTTCTCCTTCGTCCGCACCTCCAACTCCAGCTCCGGCACCGTCAACGTCCTCCCGATCCTGAAGTGGATCAAGGACACCAAGGGCTGGTTCGGCAACGAGACCATCGGCGACGTGCAGTTCGGCTACGAGATCACGTCCTCCTCCGGCGGCCTGAACTTCACCACCAACAACCTGACCGTGAGCAGCAGTTGACCTGATCATGGGACGGCGTCGGCTTTGATGGGGACATGCGTACCCCCACCCCCCTGCGCCGTGTCCTGACCACCGTGACCGCGACCGCGGCCGTCGCCCTCACCGCGACGGGCACCGCGGTCGCGGTTCCCGTCTCCGGGGCCACCGCGTCCACCACGGCATCCCTCGCCGCCCCCCGCACCCTCTCCGCCCTCCACCCCGTCGCCTCCCTCGCCGCCGAACGCCTCGCCACCGCCGACCTCGTCGCGGCCGCCAAGTGGGGCACCGACAGCCCCATCGACGACCCCGCCCGCGAACAGCAGGTCCTCGACACCGTGGCCGCACAGGCGCAGTCGATCGGTGCCGATCCGGACGAGGTCCGGCGGATCTTCCGGGACCAGATCGAGGCGAACAAGATCGTCCAACGCGGCCTCTACCAGCGGTGGACCGCCCACCCGGAGCAGGCCCCCACCACCAAGCCGGACCTGGCCGTCGTCCGCCAGACGATCAACCGCATCAACACCGACCTCGTCCAGGCCCTCGCCGACTCCACCCCCGAGCGCACCGCGCCCGTCTGCCGACCGGAACTCGCCCTGGCGGCGCTCCGGATCCACCACGAGCAGCACCCGGACGGGCTGCACACCCGTGCCCTCGTCCGCGCCCTGGCCTCCGTCTGCCGCTGACCCCACGCGACACGAGTGTGCGGCCGGTCCCTCCCCTACGGGGGCCGGCCGCACACCCGTGAACGACGCGGCTACTCCGCTACAGGCAGCCGCGCCCCGTCCCGCAGGAACAGCGGGATCCGGTCCAGGGGGGCGTCGACCGTCACGGCCTGACCGCCCTCGTACGTCTCACCCGTCCACGCGTCGGTCCAGCGCGCACCCGCCGGCAGGTACACCGTCCACTCCGTGGCGCCCGCCGCGAGCACCGGGGCGACCAGCAGATCGCGGCCGAAGAGGTAGGCGTCGTCGACGCCCCAGGCCTTCTGGTCCTCGGGGAACTCCAGGAACAGCGGCCGCATCGGCGGCAGCCCCTCCTCGTGGGCCTCACGCATGACCTCAAGGACGTACGGCTTGAGGCGCTCGCGCAGCCGCAGGTACTGCTCCAGGATCGCGCCGGCCTCCTCGCCGTACGACCAGACCTCGTTGGGGCCGCCGGTCATGTCCGGGCCCAGCGGCATGCCCGGGTCGCGGAAGCCGTGCAGGCGCATCAGCGGGGACAGCGCGCCGAACTGGAACCAGCGGACCATGACCTCGCGGTACGCCGGGTCGTCCGGGGCGCCGCCGTGGAAGCCGCCGATGTCGGTGTTCCACCAGGGGATGCCGGACAGCGCGGTGTTGAGACCGGCCGCGATCTGGCGGCGCAGGGTCGGGAAGTCGGTGCCGATGTCGCCGGACCACAGGGCGGCGCCGTAGCGCTGGCTGCCCGCCCACGCCGAGCGGTTGAGGGTGATGATCTCGTCGTCGCCGGAGCCGGACTCCCGCAGACCCTCGTAGAAGGTACGGGAGTTCTCGGCCGGGTAGATGTTGCCGACCTCCAGGCCGGGACCCGCCCAGTAGCGCAGGTTCTCCTGGAAGCCAGGCTTCAGCTCCGGCTCGCAGGCGTCCAGCCAGAACGCCGTGATGCCGTAGGGGGTGAGGTAGTTGTCGCGGACGCGCGACCACACGAACTCGCGGGCGTCCGGGTTGGTGGCGTCGTAGAAGGCGACCTGGACGGTGGAGGCGACCTCCTTGTCCGGCCAGTCGGCGTGCGCCATCGGGCCGTACTGGGTGCCGATGAAGTAGCCGCGCTGCTCCATGACCGGGTGGTTCTCGCTCAGCGGGGAGACGGACGGCCAGACGCTCACCACCAGTTTGATGCCGAGCTCCTCCAGCTCGCGCACCATCGCCGCCGGGTCCGGCCACTCGTTCAGGTCGAACTTCCACTCGCCCAGGTGCGTCCAGTGGAAGAAGTCGCAGACGATGGCGGTGATGGGCAGGCCCCGCCGCTTGTACTCGCGGGCCACCGACATCAGCTCGTCCTGCGTACGGTAGCGCAGCTTGCACTGCCAGAAGCCGGCCGCCCACTCCGGCAGCATCGGCGTCCGCCCCGTCACCGCGCTGTAGCGGCGCTGAGCCTCGGCCGGGGCGCCCGCGGTGATCCAGTAGTCGATCTGCCGGGCGGAGTCGGCCACCCAGCGGGTGCCGTTGTGGGCCAGCTCCACGCGGCCGATCGCCGGGTTGTTCCACAGCAGGGTGTAGCCGCGGCTGGAGGTGAGGACCGGGATGCCGACCTCGGCGTTTCTCTGGACCAGGTCGAGGACCAGGCCCTTCTGGTCGAACCTGCCGTGCTGGTGCTGGCCGAGGCCGTACAGCTTCTCGTCGTCGTAGGCGGCGAAGCGCTGCTCCAGGCGGTGGTGGCCGTTGCCGACAGCCGTGTAGAGGCGCGGGCCCGGCCACCAGAAGTGGGCGCGCTCCTCGGCGAGGAGTTCGCCGCCGTCGTCGGTGCGCAGGAAGCGGACCAGGCCCTCGGCGTCGACCGTGACGGTCAGCGCGCCGACGGTCAGCGTGCCGATCCCGTCCTCGATCTTGACGCTGCTCTCGGTCGCCGGGGCCTCCTCGAGGAGCGCGCCCGGCAACCCCTCCAGAACCGGTCCACCGAGCCGGGCCCGGACCCGGACCGCGTCCGGCCCCCACGGCTCGACGAGCACGGTCTCCTGGCGGCCGCTCCACTCCAGCGCGCCGTCCCGCTCGCGGAACGTGCCGACGGTGGGGGACGACTGCGCGAGGCTGACCTGGTGCTGCGCCTCGGCCTTGGGCTGGTTCTCGGCAGGCTGATTCACGTGGGGTGCTCCTGGAGGAGTGCAGACAGGGGATGCCCCAAAGGGCAGCGTAAGTCGGATCAGGAAGCGGTGGTCGGGGCCGGGGCCGGACCCGTGCTCGACCGGACGGTCAGTTCGGGGGTGATCAGCACGACGTCGTCGCTGCCGCGCCCGTCCAGCTTGGCCACCAGGTGTTCCACGGCGTGCCGCCCCATCTCCTGGGCGGGGATGGCGACGGACGTGAGCCGGACGGAGGCCTGGGTGGCGACCTGGTCGGGGCAGATCGCGACCACCGACACGTCCTCGGGCACGGCCCGGCCCTGCTGGCGCAGCAGGGCGAGCAGCGGCTCGACCGCCGACTCGTTCTGCACGACGAAGCCCGTGGTGCCGGGGCGTTCGTCGAGGACCCGGGCGAGGGTCGTGGCCATGGCGTCGTACCCGCCCTCGCAGGGGCGGTGCAGCACCCGCAGGTCGAGCTCCCGGGCGCGCGAGCGCAGGCCGTCGAGGGTGCGCTCGGCGAACCCGGTGTGCCGTTCGTAGACCGCGGGAGCCTCGCCGATGACGGCGACGTCACGGTGCCCGAGCTTCGCCAGGTGCTCCACGCACAGCGCGCCCGTCGCGTTCCAGTCCAGATCGACGCAGGTCAGGCCACTGGTGTCGGCGGGAAGGCCGATGAGGACCGACGGCTGGTCGGTGCCGCGCAGCAGCGGCAGCCGCTCGTCGTCGAGCTGGACGTCCATGAGGATCATCGCGTCGGCGAGCCCGCTGCCGGTGACGCGGCGCACGGCGTCGGGGCCCTCCTCGCCGGTGAGCAGCAGGACGTCGTAGCCGTGGGCGCGGGCCGTGGTGGCGACCGCGATGGCGATCTCCATCATCACCGGTACGTACATGTCCGTGCGCAGCGGAATCATCAGCGCGACGATGTTCGACCTGCTGCTCGCCAGGGCGCGGGCGCCCGCGTTCGGGTGGTAGCCCAGCTCGCGGATGCTCTGCTCGACCCGCTGCCGGGTGGTCGCGGAGATGGACCGCTTGCCGCTGAGGACATAGCTCACCGTGCTCGCCGAGACTCCGGCGTGCTGGGCGACCTCGGCGAGGGTGACCATCCAGCTCTCCAAGCTTTTGTGAAGCGCTTCGACAGTGCGCCATATGGACCAGTGCGAGTGAGGGTGGTTCGACAGTAGCTCTAGCGACGGTGGGTGTCCATAGGTTGTCGAAGCGCTTCGACACAATCTCCGGCAGCGGTTTCCCGCGAGGACTTTCCGCGGAGAATACGGCGGACAGTGCGGCAACCGTTCGCGGCGTCGGCGGCCACTGAGGAGCGGTAACACGAACCGTCCCCCGGAAGGACCCCCGATGCAACACCGTCGTCCCCGCCTGACGAAGAAGACGAAGACCCTCACCGCCGCCGCGGTCGCCCTCGCGGCCGCCGCCGGGGTCACCGTCGCCCAGGCGGGCGAGTCGAGCAAGAAGTGCACGGCCTTCGACACGATCACGCTCGGCAAGTACTACGTGAACAACAACCTCTGGGGCCAGGACAAGGCCACCGGCAGCCAGTGCGTCTGGGACAACTCGGCTTCCGGGTCCACCATCTCCTGGGGCACGGACTACACCTGGGCCAACAACAGCAAGGGCAAGGACTACGACGTGAAGTCCTACGCCAGTACGGTCCTCGGCTGGCACTGGGGCTGGAAGGTCGACAAGGCGAAGACCGGGCTGCCGATCCGGGTCGGCGACCGCAAGCCGGTGAAGACCAGCTGGGAGTTCTCGGTCGGCTCCCACCCCGGCGTCATGAACGTCGCCTACGACCTGTGGCTGCACACCAAGAACACCGCCGACTGGCAGGACCAGCCCACCGACGAGATCATGATCTGGCTCAACCGCCAGGGCGGCGCGGGCCCGCTGGGCACCAAGTACGGCAGCGTCAGCCTCGACGGCGCGATGTGGGACATCTACCAGGGTGACATCGGCTGGAAGGTCTTCTCCTTCGTCCGCCGCGCCAACACCACCAAGGCCACGCTCGACCTGAACGACTTCACCCAGGCCCTCGTCCGCCGCAAACTGCTGAGCAACGACAAGTACGTCTCCGGCATCGAGTCCGGCACCGAGGTGTTCAAGGGCACGGGCCGACTGGACACCAAGGCGTACTCGGTCGGCGTCGGCTGAGCGCGATCCGCCGGCCGTCGGCTCAGCGGATCACCAGGACGTGGTCGCCGCGCGGCAGCAGCTCGCCCACGACGGGCGCGCCGGGGATCTCACCGGCCACCAGCAGGCCGCCGGAGGTCTGCGCGTCGGCGAGGAGCAGTGCCTCGTCCTCGCTCACGGACGACAGGTCGCTGTGCGGGCGCACCCATTCCAGGTTGCGCCGGTGCCCCCGCTGACGTGTCCCTCGCGCAGCGCCTGCCGGGCGCCGTCCAGGTAGGGCACGGCGGCCGAGTCGATCAGCGCCGTGACCCCGCTCGCCCGCGCCAGCTTGTAGGCGTGCCCGAGCAGCCCGAACCCGGTGACGTCCGTCGCGCAGGTGAGCCCGGCGGACACCGCCGCCTCGGCCGCCTCCCGGTTGAGCCGCGTCATGACCTCGACGGCCTGCGGGAACACCTCGCCGGTGGCCTTGTGCCTGCTGTTCAGCACACCGATGCCGAGGGGCTTGGTCAGCGACAGCGGTACACCGGGCAGGCCGGCGTCGCTGCGCAGCAGCCGGTCCGGGTCGACCAGGCCGGTGACGGCCAGGCCGTACTTGGGCTCGGGGTCGTCCACGCTGTGGCCGCCGGCGACGTGGCAGCCGGCGGCCGCGGCCGTGTCCAGGCCGCCGCGCAGCACCTCACGGGCCAGTTCGAGGGGGAGCACGTCACGCGGCCAGGCCAGCAGGTTCACGGCGAGCAGCGGACGGCCACCGGTGGCGTACACGTCCGACAGCGCGTTCGCGGCCGCGATCCGGCCCCAGTCGTAGGCGTCGTCGACCACGGGCGTGAAGAAGTCGGTCGTCGCCAGCACCGCCGTGCCGTCCGGCAGCCGCACCACGGAGGCGTCGTCGCCGTCGTCGAGGCCGACCAGCAGTTCGCCCAGGGGATCGCGGACCGGGACGGCGGGCCCGAGACCCCGCAGCACTTCCTCCAGTTCCCCGGGCGGGATCTTGCAGGCGCATCCGCCGCCGTGCGCGTACTGGGTGAGGCGGACGGATTCCCGGGGCGGCATCAGTGAGGTCACGTGGCCATGCTTCCGTATGCGCCCATTAGCGGCTAGATATGGCTTTTGCGAAGATGTCTCCGTGGCACGGGGAGGCGTATCCGGCCTGGTGACCGGCCCGGTCTTCAAAACCGTTGAACGGCAGGAGCTGCCGTTGGCGGGTTCGATTCCCGTCCGCCTCCGCCACCCCCGGCCACCCACGGCGAGCAGGAGAGGCGCCATGAGCGATCCGCGCCGGCTCATCCCGGGCACCGACTCCGTACTGGCCGATCCACGCATCGCCCCCGCCGTACGGACGCTGGGGCGCCCGCTGGTGAAAGCGGCGGTCGCCGAGGCCCAGCGCCGCGCGAGGGCCGGTGAGATCGCCCCCGAGGACGTGGTGGACGCGGCGGTCCGCCACCTGCCCGAGCGGGCCTGCGGCCTGCGACCGGTGATCAACGCCACCGGCGTCCTGGTGCACACCAACCTCGGCCGCGCGCCGCTGTCGCATGCCGCCCGGGACGCCGTGCTGGCCGCGGCGGGATGCACGGACGTCGAGTTCGACCTCGTGGCGGGCCGCCGGGCCCGCCGCGGACGCGGGGCGCTCGCCGCGCTGGCCGAGGCCGTACCCGACGCGGGAGCGGTGCACGTGGTGAACAACAACGCGGCCGCGTTGCTCCTGTGCGCCCTCGCGACGGCCCCCGGACGGGAGATCGTGGTCAGCCGGGGGGAACTGGTCGAGATCGGCGACGGGTTCCGCATCCCTGAGCTGCTGGCGTCCACCGGCGCGCGGCTGCGCGAGGTCGGCACCACCAACCGGACCCACGCGCGGGACTACGCCGAGGCCATCGGCCCCGACACCGCCTTCCTGCTCAAGGTCCACCCCTCCAACTTCCACATCAGCGGTTTCACCGCCGCGGCGGACGTGGCCGAGCTGGCCGCGCTCGGACCCCCGCTGGTGGTGGACATCGGTTCCGGCCTGCTCGCCCCGCACCCTTCGCTGCCCCGGGAACCGGACGCCGCCACCGCACTGCGCGCGGGGGCGGCGCTGGTGACCGCCAGCGCGGACAAACTGCTCGGCGGTCCGCAGGCCGGGCTGCTCCTCGGCGAGGCGGGACTGGTCGAACGACTGCGCCGGCATCCCGCGGCGCGGGCCCTGCGGGTGGACAAGCTGACCCTGGCCGCGCTGGAGGCGACGCTGCGCGGCCCGGAGCCGCCGGTACGCACCGCGCTCACCGCCGACGAGGCCGCCCTGCGCGAGCGCGCCACCCGGCTGGCCGAACGGCTGCGGGCCGAGGGGGTGCCGGCGGAGGTGCTGCGCACTCAGGCGGCCGTGGGCGGCGGCGGCGCGCCGGGGGTCGCCCTGCCCAGCGCGGCCGTAGCCCTGCCCGCCCGCTACGGCCCGCTGCTGCGCACCGGCGCGGTCCCGGTGATCGGCCGGCTGGAGCACCGCCGCTGCCTGCTGGACCTCCGCACGGTCGACGCGGACGAGGAGCGGTCGGTGCTGGAGGCCGTACTCGCTGCACATCGGTCACACACCGAGGGCGAGGGCGACGACCACGGGAGTGAGCGACCGTGCAGGTGATCGCCACCGCCGGTCACGTCGATCACGGCAAGTCGACGCTGGTGAGGCTGCTCACCGGGATGGAGCCGGACCGCTGGGAGCAGGAGCGCCGGCGCGGTCTGACCATCGACCTCGGTTTCGCCTGGACCACCCTCCCGGGCGGACCGGAGGTGGCGTTCGTCGACGTCCCGGGCCACGAGCGGTTCGTGCCCAACATGCTCGCCGGGGTCGGCCCGGTCCCCGCCGTGCTGTTCGTGGTCGCCGCCGACGAGGGGTGGATGCCGCAGTCGGCCGAGCACCTCGAGGCGCTTGCTGCGCTGGGCGTGCGGCACGTACTGCTCGCCGTCACCCGCTGCGACCTGGCCGACCCGGAACCGGCCCGGCAGCAGGCCCTGGCCCGCACGGCGGCGGCCGGGCTGGGAGCGGTCGACTCGGTGACGGTGAGCGGGCGCACCGGCGAGGGCCTGGACCGGCTGCGCGCCGCACTGGTGCGGCTGGTGGGAGCCCTGCCGCCCGCCGACCCCGATGCCGACGTCCGGCTGTGGCTGGACCGCTCGTTCAGCGTGGTCGGCGCGGGCACGGTGGTCACCGGGACACTGACAGCCGGCACCCTGTGCGCGGAAGATGAGCTGCAACTGGCGTCCACCGGGGCCCTGGTGCGCGTGCGCGGGCTCCAGGCGCTGGGCCGGGACCTGTCCGAGGTCCGCGCCGTGGCCCGAGCGGCGGTGAACCTGCGCGGCGTCGAGCAGCACGCGGTGGGCCGCGGCGACGCCCTGCTCACCACGGGCAGATGGCTGACGACGGCCGAGGTCGATGTCGCCCTGCGGGGCACCGCTGATGCCGACGAGCGCCATGATCTCCCCCGGGAGCTCGTCCTGCACGTGGGATCCGCGTCCGTCCCCGCCAGGGTCCGGCCGCTGGGCGCCGACAGCGCCCGGCTGCGGCTGGCCCGGCCCCTGCCCCTGCGCGTCGGCGACCGCGCGTTGCTGCGCGACCCCGGCCGGCACCGCGTCGTCGCCGGTGTCGACGTACTCGACGTGACGCCTCCGGAGCTGCGCCGGCGGGGAGCCGCGCGGGGGCGTGCCACGGAGCTGGCCGCTCTGGCCGACGCGCCACGGCAGGCGGTGGCCGAGGCGATACTGCTCCGGCGGCGCTTCGCGAGCGCGGGCGAGTTGCACGCCATGGGGCTGCCCGCGGTGGGCGAGCCGGTCGGTGACGGTCTGAGGGTGCACGCGAGCGTGTGGCGCGAACTGCTCGCCTCCGTGCGTGCCGTGGTCGACCAGTGGAGCGACGACCACCCGCTGGAGTCCGGCATGCCCGTGGAGGCGGTACGGCAGCGGCTGCGGCTGCCCACCGCCGGCGTGGTGGAACGGCTGGCCGGGGCCGCGTCCCTGCACGTGGTGGGCGGGCGGGTGTGCGTGCCGGGCCGCGTGGCGGGGCTGCCGGGGCCCGTCGAGGCGGCGGTGGGCGCGTTGACGGCCGCGTTGCGCGACGCCCCGTTCGCGGCGCCGGACGCCGCCAGGATGGCGGAGCTGAGGCTGGGGCCCAGGGAGCTGGCCGCCGCGGTGCGCGCCGGCCGCCTGCTGAAGGTGGCCGACGGTGTCTTCCTGCTGCCCGACGGCGACACACGGGCCGGCGAGGTGCTCGCGGAACTGCCCCAGCCGTTCACCCTCAGCCAGGCACGGCAGGCGCTGCGCACCACCCGGCGGGTCGCGGTGCCCCTGCTGGAGCTGCTGGACCGCCGGGGTGTCACCGAGCGGCTGCCGGACGACACCCGTCGGGTACGCACCGCATCGGCGTGATTCCGGCTCGACATGCCCCCCGGCAGCCCCGGCGTTACGTTGGCTGCGACAGCGGAAGGCCGCGAGGCGGGAGATCGCCATGGGCCTGCGGCAGTGGATCGACGGCTGGCCGGTGTACCGGCAGCTCACCGGCGACGACACGCTGGGCAGGGGGAGCGCCGCCCGCTCTGGCGGCACCGAGCGGCTGTCCGACCGTACCGAACAGGCCGACAGGGTCGTACGGTCCGTGTGCCCGTACTGCGCCGTGGGCTGCGGTCAGAAGGTCTACGTCAAGGACGAGAGGATCACGCAGATCGAGGGCGACCCGGACTCCCCGATCTCACGCGGCCGCCTGTGCCCCAAGGGCGCGGCCAGCAAGCAGCTGGTGACCGGGCCGGGCCGGATCAGCACCGTCCTCCACCGGCCCGCGCACGGCACCGGCTGGGAGCGGATCCCGCTCGACCGGGCGATGGACATGATCGCCGACCGGGTCGTCCGGACCCGCCGGGAGACCTGGCAGGACACGCATCACGGGGTTCCCGTCCGGCGCACGCTCGGCATCGCCTCGCTCGGCGGAGCGACGCTGGACAACGAAGAGAACTACCTGATGAAGAAGCTCTACACGGCGCTGGGCGCGATCCAGATCGAGAACCAGGCACGGATTTGACACTCCGCCACGGTTCCCGGTCTGGGAACCTCGTTCGGCCGTGGCGGAGCCACGACGTTCCAGCAGGACCTGGCCGAGGCCGACTGCATCCTCATCCAGGGATCGAACACGGCCGAGTGCCATCCGGTCGGTTTCCAGTGGGTCATGGAGGCCAAAGCACGGGGTGCCACGGTCATCCATGTCGACCCCCGCTTCACCCGCACCAGCGCCCTGGCGGACGTCCACGTGCCGCTGCGGGCCGGGACGGACATCGCCTTCCTCGGCGCCCTGGTCAACCATGTGCTGAGCAACGACAAGGACTTCCGCGAGTACGTGGTCGCCTACACCAACGCGCCGGCGATCCTGCGGGAGGACTTCGCCGACACCGAGGACCTTGACGGGCTGTTCTCCGGCTTCGACCCGGAGAGCCGCCACTACGAGCCGACCAGCTGGATGTACGAGGGAGCGCAGGCCTCGGCTGCGGCCGGCGCAAGGGACCGGTGGCCGGCAGCGGGGGACGAGGACGAGCAGGACGCGGCCGCCCGGCAGCACGGCGGCAGGGAACTGCGCGAGACCGCCCGCGCGGAGTCGTACGGCGCCGGCGGCCCCGGCCTGGGCGCCAAGCCGGCCATGGACCCGACACTCCAGCACCCTCGCTGCGTGTACCGGGTGCTCAAGCGGCACTTCGCCCGCTACACGCCGGAGCTGGTCGAGGACGTCTGCGGCGTCCCCCGCGAGCTGTTCGCCCGGGTGGCCGACGCGATCACCGCCAACTCGGGACGCGAGCGCACCACGGCGCTGTGCTACTCCGTCGGCTGGACGCAGCACACCGTCGGAGTGCAGTACATCCGTACCGCGGCCATCCTCCAGGCGCTGCTGGGCAACATGGGGCGGCCCGGCGGCGGCATCCTGGTGCTGCGCGGACACGCCAGCATCCAGGGCTCCACGGACATCCCCACGCTGTTCGACCTGCTGCCCGGGTACATCCCCATGCCGCACGCCCACCAGCACCAGGACCTGTCCGCGTTCGTGGCCGCGGACGCCGGCACGACCGGCTTCTGGGGCAACATGCGCGCGTACGCGGTGAGTCTGCTCAAGGCCTGGTGGGGAGAGGCGGCCACCGAGGAGAACGACTACCGCTTCGACTGGCTGCCCCGGCTGACCGGCGACCACAGCACGTACCGGACGGTGCTGAACCAGCTCTCCGGGGAGTGCAAGGGGTACTTCCTCGTCGGGGAGAACCCGGCGGTCGGTTCGTCCAACGGCAAACTGCAGCGGCTGGGCCTGGCGAACCTGGACTGGCTCGTGGTGCGGGACCTGCGGATGATCGAGAGCGCGAACTTCTGGAAGGACGGGCCGGAGATCGAGACCGGTGAGCTGCGCACCGAGGAGATCCCGACGGAGGTGTTCTTCCTGCCGGCCGCGGCGCACACGGAGAAGGACGGCAGCTTCACCAACACCCAGCGGCTGCTGCAGTGGCACGACGCGGCGGTCGCCCCGCCGGGGGACGCCCGCAGCGACCTGTGGTTCTACTACCACCTCGGCCGGATCATCCGGGAGAAGCTGGCCGGCTCCACCGACCCGCGCGACCGCCCGCTGCTCGACCTCACCTGGGACTACCCGACCGAAGGCCCGCTCGCCGAGCCCAGCGCCGACGCCGTGCTGGCCGAGATCAACGGGTACGGGCCGGGCGGGGAGCCGCTGTCGACGTCGACCCAGTTGCGGGACGACGGCTCCACCTCCTGCGGGGCCTGGATCTACTGCGGGGTCCACGCCGGCGGACACAACCACGCGGCGAACCGGCGGCCGCGCCACGAACAGAGCCGGGTCGCCCCCGACTGGGGCTGGGCATGGCCGGCCAACCGCCGCCTCCTCTACAACCGGGCGTCGGCCGACCCCGAGGGAAGGCCGTGGAGCGAGCGCAAACGGTACATCTGGTGGGACGCCGAGCAGGGCCGGTGGACCGGGGACGACGTCCCCGACTTCGAGGCGGACAAGCCGCCCGGCTACCAGCCGCCGCCGGGCGCGAAGGCCCAGGCCGCCCTGGCCGGCACCGATCCGTTCATCATGCAGAGCGACGGCCGCGCCTGGCTGTTCGCGCCGGCCGGGCTGGCGGACGGCCCGCTGCCCACGCACTACGAGCCGCAGGAGTCCCCGGTGGACAACCCGCTGTACGGGCAGCAGACGAACCCGGCGCTCCTGGCCTACGACCGCCCGGGCAACCGGTACCACCCGGCCGCCAGTCAGGTGTATCCGTACGCGTTCACGACCTACCGGCTCACCGAGCACCACACGGCCGGCGGCATGAGCCGCAGCCTGCCCTATCTGGCCGAGCTGCAGCCGGAGTTCTTCTGCGAGGTCTCCCCGGAACTCGCCGCGGAGCGGGGACTGGAGCACCGGGGCTGGGCGACCGTCACCACGGCTCGCACGGCGGTCGAGGTGAGGGTGCTGGTGACCGAACGGATGAGACCGCTGCGGGTGCGGGGCCGCACCATCCACCAGGTGGGCCTCCCCTACCACTGGGGCCCGGAGGGACTGTCCAGGGGTGACGCGGCCAACGACCTGCTCTCCGCGGTCCTCGACCCGAACGTGCGCATCCAGGAGGCGAAGGCGGCGACCTGCGACATCCGGCCGGGCAGGCGCCCACGGGGCCCGGCGCTGCCCGCCCACGTGGCGGCGTACCGGCGGCGCGCCGGCCTCCCCGACGACACCCCGCCGGGCACAGGAAGCACAGGAGAGGGGCGGCGATGACCTCCGACCGCAACAGGCTGTCCGGCCCGCTGGCCGACCCCAGCGCGGACGCGGGTTATCCGGACACCCACCCGCCCAGGATGGGGTTCTTCACGGACACGTCCATCTGCATCGGCTGCAAGGCGTGCCAGGTGGCGTGCAAGGAGTGGAACCTCGTTCCGGCCGAGACCGAGGAACTCGACCTGCTGGGCCAGTCGTTCGACAACACGGGTGCGCTGAGCGCCAACAACTGGCGGCATGTGGCGTTCATCGAGCAGAAGGTCGAGCCGAAGGCGACTCCCGCACCGGACCGGCCGCCGGTCGATCTGGGCATGCCGGCGGTGGGGCCGCCCGGGCACGACCAGGGCGCCGCCGAAGGCGAGATGCGCTGGCTGATGTCCAGCGACGTGTGCAAGCACTGCACCCACGCCGCCTGCCTCGACGTCTGCCCGACCGGGTCGCTGTTCCGCACCGAGTTCGGGACCGTGGTGGTGCAGGAGGACATCTGCAACGGCTGCGGGTACTGCGTACCGGCGTGCCCGTACGGCGTGATCGACATCCGCCCGGGCGACGGCCGGGCCTTCAAGTGCACCCTGTGCTACGACCGGTTGGGGGCGGGGCGGGAACCGGCCTGTGCCCAGGCGTGCCCCACCGACTCCATCCAGTTCGGCCCGCTGGAGGAACTGCGCGAGCGGGCGGACGGGCGGGTCACCGAACTGCGCGAGCGCGGGGTGGACCAGGCGCGGCTGTACGGCCGGGATCCGCAGGACGGCGTCGGCGGTGACGGCGCGTTCTTCCTGCTGTTGGACGAGCCCGAGGTGTACGGGCTGCCGCCGGACCCGGTGGTCACCACCCGTGACCTGCCGTCGATGTGGCGGCACGCGGCCACGGCCGCCGTCGGTGTGGCCGTGAGCGTGGCGCTGTCCTTCCTGGAGCGGGGAACCCTCCAGCGGGCGACCTTCGGGAGGAGGAAGCCGTGACGGGCAGCGGTGACCGGGAGCGGCCCATGGTGGCGCGCGCGGAGTTCCGGTCGTACTACGGCCGGCCCATCCTGAAAAGTCCCACCTGGAAGGTGCCGGACGTGCCGGGCTACCTGTTCCTCGGGGGGACGGCCGGTGCGTCGGCGTCCATGGCGGCGGTGGCCGAGCTGACCGGGCGCCGGGAGCTGGCCGGGGCGGGCCGGTGGGT
This sequence comes from Streptomyces sp. NPDC048751, assembly GCF_043198595.1. Classification (NCBI taxonomy): domain Bacteria; kingdom Bacillati; phylum Actinomycetota; class Actinomycetes; order Kitasatosporales; family Streptomycetaceae; genus Streptomyces; species Streptomyces sp. NPDC048751. Next base: position 71,305 of record NZ_JBICUX010000021.1, on the reverse strand, counting down.
CGCTGCGGCCGGGTCGATGGCCGGCGTCGCCGCCCTCGTCCACGACCTCGGCCGTCCCGGGCGCTTCACGCACATGCTGCGCGTGTTCAAGCCGACCTCACCGCTGTCGGTGGGTTCCTGGATCCTCGCGCCGTTCTCCACGCTCGCCACCGCCTCCGCCGTTTCGCAGGCCACCGGACGGCTGCCCGGGCTGGGCCGGCTCGCCGGGTTCGGCTCCGGCGTGCTGGGGCCGGCGATGTGCACCTACACGGCGGTACTGCTCTCCGACACCGCGGTGCCTGCGTGGCACGAGGCGTATCCGCACCTGCCGTACCTGTTCGCCGGCAGCGCGCTGACCAGCGCCGCGGGTGCCGCACTGCTCTGCGCACCCGGCGCGGACCACGGGCCACCGGCCCGGATGGGTCTGCTGGGCGCGGGCATGGAACTCGCCGCGACGCGCCGCGTCGAACGGCGGCTCGGACTGGTCGGCGAGCCCTACGTCACCGGCCGGCCCGGCCGTCTGCTGACCCTGAGCAAGGCCCTGACCGTGGCCGGAGCAGGGCTGTCGCTCCTCACGGGCCGCCGAGCGGCCGGGCTCCTGGCCGGAGGGGCGTACCTGGCAGCGGGCCTGTGCACCCGGTTCGGCGTCTTTGCGGCGGGCATGGCCTCCGCCCAGGACCCGGCGTACGTGGTGACGCCACAGCGCCGGCGCCTCGGGCCGGACGCTCCCTAGCGGCACCGCGGAGGGCGCACTCGGTGGCGCGGGCGGAGCGTTCGAAGGGGTGGGGGGCACTTCGGGGGGCGCCGGGTGCTGCCGAACGACCCCCCGCCGACCTGGAAATGCTTGGACTCCGCAGTTGCCGTCGCGGGACACTGCCGTACTCGAACCAGAGCTCCACACGGCCGTTGCGGCCCCGTCCCCCGCCCGCGCAGACGCGTGGCGGGTGGCTGCCGCGGGACGACAGGGGTGGGATGGGAACGTCTGAATCGCGCGGGGTTCAGCCGGGCACGGGCTCGGTGATCCTCGCCCTTCGCCATTACGGACGGGAGTTGGCCCGGCTGCGCCGGCTGACGGTGCCCGCGATGCTGCTGCCGGCGCTCGGCAACATCGGGATCAACTACGTCGCGCCACTGATCGTCGCGAAACTCGTCGGCCGGATCGCCGGCGACACCGATGTCACGATCGCCTCGTCCCTGCCGTACGTCCTCGGCTTCGCCGGCGTGCTGCTGGTGTCGGAGGCGCTGTGGCGACTCGGCCTGCACTGCCTGAACCGCCTCGACGCGCACGGCGTCGAGCACCTGTACGTGATCGGCATGGACGAGCTGTACGCCAAGGACGCCGCGTTCTTCCACGAGAACTTCGCCGGGTCGCTGACCAAGAGGGTGCTGAGCTTCGCCTCCCGCTTCGAGGAGTTCGTGGACACCGTGACCTTCCAGGTGTTCGGCAAGCTGGTGCCTCTGCTGTTCGGGGCGGTGGTGCTGTGGCGCTACGAACCGCTGCTCGTCGTCGGCCTCGTGGTGATGATCACGCTGACGGCACTGTGCGTGGTGCCCCTCATCCGTCGCCGCCAGGCGCTCGTCGACCAGCGCGAGGAGGCGATCGCCCGGGTCTCGGGCCACGTCGCCGACAGCCTGATGAACATGGACACGGTCCGCGCGTTCGCCGCCGAGGAGCGCGAGGCGGCCGAGCACCGGTCCCGGGTCGCGGAGTCGCGGCGGCTCACGCTGCGCTCCTGGGACTACGGCAACCTGCGCATCGACACGCTGGTCGCGCCGATGTCCGTGCTGACCAACGGGCTCGGCCTGCTGCTCGCGGTCACGCTCGGCGTGAGCGGTCACGGCGTGGAGGCGATCGTGGTCGCGTTCACGTACTACTCGAACGCGACGCGGATCATGTTCGAGTTCAACCAGATCTACCGCCGCCTGGAGAGCTCCATGACGGAGGCGGCGCAGTTCACCGAACTGCTGCTGAACCCGCCGACCGTGCTCGACCCGGCGACGCCGCAGCCCCCGCCGTCCGGGGCCGCCGACGTCCGCTTCGAGCGAGTGGCCTTCACTCACCGAGGAGCGGAGTCGCTCTTCGAGGACCTGGATCTGGCCGTGCCCAGCGGGGCGAAGATCGGTCTGGTCGGCCGGTCCGGCGGGGGCAAGACCACGCTCACCCGGCTGCTGCTGCGGATGAAGGACATCGACGCCGGCCGCATCCTCATCGGCGGCCGGGACATCAGCAGGATGCGCCAGTCCGACCTGCGCGGTCTGATCGCGTACGTGCCCCAGGACCCGGCGATGTTCCACCGCACCCTGCGGGACAACATCGCGTTCGCCCGGCCGGACGCCACCGACGCCGAGATCCGCCGCGCGGCCGAGGCGGCGCACGTCACCGAGTTCGCCGACCTGCTGCCGGACGGCTTCGACACCATGGTCGGCGAGCGCGGCGTCAAGCTGTCCGGCGGACAGCGCCAGCGGGTCGCGCTCGCCAGGGCGATCCTCCGCGACGCACCGATCCTGCTGCTCGACGAGGCCACCAGCGCCCTGGACTCCGAGAGCGAGATTCTCGTCCAGTCGGCGCTGTGGCGGCTCATGGAGGGGCGGACGGCGCTCGTGGTGGCGCACCGGCTGAGCACGGTCGCAGGCATGGACCGGCTCGTCGTCCTGGACCGGGGACGGATCGTCGAGCAGGGCACCCACCATGAACTCCTGGCGTCGGACGGCGCCTACGCCAAGCTGTGGCAACACCAGTCCGGTGGCTTCCTCGAAGGCGACCCGGCGCGGGCCGAGTTGCCGTGAGGGCGAGCTCGATGGGGGTGCACTGCCGCCTTTCCGAACCCCGTTGTCAGACCGTGCCGTTACGGTCCCAGGTCATGGCAGCAGACGATGGAATCGCATGGCTCGGCGAGCGGTGGCCGGGCGGTGGCAACGCCGACCCCGTTTTCTGGGGACAGGCCGGTCTCGTGTTCGCGGAAGGCGTGGCGCCGCAGGATCTGGCGGTGGTCTTCGGGGCCGTTCCGTGGGAGATCCCAGAGCCGGTCAGTGCTGAGGCCAAGGCCAGCTATGACCGGACCCACCCCCAAACGCGAGTCCCTGACGACCCCCTCGTGACCGTCTACGGAAAGGAAGGTGACTGGTCCTTCCTCGCCGGCAACTTCGACTACCTGATCCACTTCCGCCAAGGCTTCACGCTGCCCCCGGGAACCGGCCGAGTCGTCCTCCTGTACAACATCGAAGCAAAGGGCATGTACTGCATGGTCTACTTCGAGAACGGCCGACAGGTGTGGAGCGACGAGATCTCCGGCCACTTCGGCGAAGACACGCAACTGACCGGGGGACACTACTTCGACCACGCGTCGGAGATGTCCTTCCTCAACTGGGCCATGCACGACGCGCGATGCCGCCCTGAGGTCCGTTACGTCGACGGGTGTCCCGTCTTCCAGGACGAAGGCTGGATCCCCGACTGGCGGAAGCGGTTCCTCAAGGGCCTGGAGATCGCGTTCGGGATCTCCGTGTGCCAGGAGACCTTCGACGCGGGCGGATACCCGCTGGCCAACGTCTACTGGGCCTGATCGGCAGCGACCGTATGAGCGGTGCGAAGCGGTGACAGGAAGTTCGGGAGGACGCGTGAACGATCACTCATGAGGACGGATCATGGCATGCCCTGTCCGGGCGGGCCGTCACGCTCATGTCGATCGGGAACCGGCGTCTTCGACAGGGGCCGCGGCCCGTTCTCCAGGCCGGCCAGGATCAGGCCATGCCGTCACCCGAACGGGCCCCGGGGCTCCTGAGAACCGGCCGAGACCCGTCTGGCTCGCACGCCGACTTCGCGCATGCGGCTCCTCGGCCGTACGCCGCCGCCGTGAGGCGCATCGGTCGGGGGCGCCCTCTTCGGACCGATACGGCCACGACGGGGGCGGACCGGCGGGCGCCGTGGACGTGAGGGGTGGTGGGCGCGCCCGGTATCGGGTACATACGATCCGGTAGGACTGATCAGTAATGCACGGTCCCCTTGATCCCTATTCGCGGCGAGGTGAGCCTCATGTCCGCCCCAACCGCCAACAAACCCACCGTCACGGAGCGCGAGGCACGCCAGGTCGCCGAGGCGGCCCGCGAGCAGGACTGGCGCAAGCCGAGCTTCGCGAAGGAACTCTTCCTCGGCCGATTCCGGCTCGACCTCGTCCACCCCCACCCGCTCCCGGCGGACGAGCACACCCAGCGCGGCGAGGAGTTCCTCGCCAAACTGCGCGACTTCTGCGAGACGAAGATCGACTCGGCGGTCATCGAACGGGACGCCCGCATCCCGGACGCCGTCATCAACGGGCTCAAGGAGCTCGGCGCCCTCGGCATGAAGATCGACACCAAGTACGGCGGGCTGGGCCTGACGCAGGTGTACTACAACCGGGCCCTCGCCCTGGTCGGCTCCGCGAACCCGGCGGTCGGCGCCCTGCTCTCCGCCCATCAGTCGATCGGCGTACCGCAGCCGCTGAAACTCTTCGGCACCCAGGAGCAGAAGGACACCTTCCTGCCGCGCTGCGCCCGCACCGACATCTCGGCGTTCCTCCTCACCGAGCCGGACGTCGGCTCCGACCCGGCCCGCCTGGCCACCACCGCCGTCCCCGACGGCGACGACTACGTCCTCGACGGGGTCAAGCTGTGGACCACCAACGGTGTGGTCGCCGACCTCCTCGTCGTCATGGCCCGCGTACCGAAGTCCGAGGGCCACAAGGGCGGCATCACCGCCTTCGTCGTCGAGGCATCCTCCGAGGGCGTCACGGTCGAGAACCGCAACGCCTTCATGGGCCTGCGCGGCCTCGAGAACGGCGTCACCCGCTTCCACCAGGTGCGCGTGCCCGCCGCGAACCGCATCGGCCCCGAGGGCGCGGGCCTGAAGATCGCGCTCACCACGCTCAACACCGGCCGGCTGTCGCTGCCCGCGATGTGCGTCGGCGCCGGAAAGTGGTGCCTGAAGATCGCCCGCGAGTGGTCCGCGGTGCGCGAGCAGTGGGGCAAGCCGGTCGCCCTGCACGAGGCGGTCGGTTCGAAGATCAGCTTCATCGCGGCCACGACGTTCGCCCTGGAGGCGGTCGTCGACCTGTCCTCCCAGATGGCCGACGAGGACCGCAATGACATCCGCATCGAGGCCGCCCTCGCCAAGCTGTACGGCTCCGAGATGGGCTGCCGCATGGCCGACGAACTGGTCCAGATCCGCGGCGGCCGCGGTTTCGAGACAGCTGCGTCCCTGTCCGCCCGCGGCGAGCGCGCGGTACCGGCCGAACAGCTCCTGCGCGACCTGCGCATCAACCGCATCTTCGAGGGATCGACCGAGATCATGCACCTGCTGATCGCCCGCGAGGCGGTCGACGCCCACCTCTCCGTCGCCGGTGACCTCATCGACCCCGAGAAGTCCCTGTCGGACAAGGCGAAGGCGGGCGCGGGCGCGGGCGTCTTCTACGCGAAGTGGCTGCCGAAACTGGTCGCGGGACCGGGACAACTCCCAGGCTCCTACAGTGACTTCAAGCACGAGGTCGACCTCTCCACGCACCTGCGCTACGTCGAACGCCACGCCCGCAAGCTCGCCCGCTCCACCTTCTACGCCATGTCCCGCTGGCAGGGCCGCATGGAGACCAAGCAGGGCTTCCTCGGCCGGGTCGTCGACATCGGGGCGGAACTGTTCGCGATGAGCGCGGCCTGCGTACGGGCCGAACTCCTGCGCAAGCAGGGCCGGAACGGCCGCGAGGCCTACCAGCTCGCCGACGCCTTCTGCCACCAGGCCCGCATCCGCGTCGAGGAACTCTTCGCCCGGCTGTGGACCAACACCGACGACCTCGACCGCAAGGTCGTCAGGGGCGTCCTCTCCGGCACCTACGAGTGGCTGGAACACGGCATCGTCGACCCGTCGGACGACGGGCCCTGGATCGCCGAGGCCGCCCCCGGGCCCTCCGCCCGGGAGAACGTCCACCGCCCGATCCGCTGAGCGCCGGGCGCCCGCGGTTCGCCGTGGGCCGGGGCCGCGGTGGTGCCTCGGGCCCGTCGCTGGTCTGGCCCCTCTGTTCGCCGGCACGGTTCACCGGCGTGGGGACCAGCCGCGCGACGGGCTGCGGCGCACCACCGCGGCCCGCTCCCGTGCGCCGGCGGGCTGCGGGCCGGGGGTGCCTTCGCCGCTACGACACCCGTGAGAGGGACGCCCTGTCCTCGCACGCCGTCCGGGCGGACACAATGGGGGGATGAGCGACAGTCCAGCCCCCCTCGCTGATCCACACCTCGTCTACGACCCCGTCGTCGGAGACGGGCCGAAGGACGTGGTGATCCTCGGTTCCACCGGGTCGATCGGCACCCAGGCCATCGATCTCGTGCTGCGCAACCCCGACCGGTTCCGGGTCACCGCGCTGTCCGCCAACGGCGGACGTGTCGGACTTCTCGCCGAGCAGGCGTACCGGCTGCGGGTGCGGACCGTGGCGGTGGCCCGCGAGGACGTCGTACCGGCGCTGCGGGAGGCGCTCGCCGCGCAGTACGGCACCGGGGAGACGCTGCCCGAGATCCTCGCCGGACCGGACGCGGCCACCGAGGTCGCCGCCTCCGACTGCCACACCGTGTTGAACGGCATCACGGGCTCCATCGGCCTCGCGCCCACCCTCGCCGCCCTCCAGGCGGGCCGCACCCTCGCGCTCGCCAACAAGGAGTCGCTCATCGTCGGCGGCCCGCTGGTCAAGGCGCTCGCCAAGCCCGGACAGATCATCCCGGTCGACTCCGAGCACGCCGCCCTCTTCCAGGCACTGGCGGCCGGCACCCGGGCCGACGTCCGCAAGCTCGTCGTCACCGCCTCCGGCGGGCCCTTCCGCGGCCGTACGAAGCAGGAGCTGGCCCACGTCACCGTCGAGGACGCCCTCGCCCACCCCACCTGGGCGATGGGCCCGGTGATCACGATCAACTCCGCGACCCTCGTCAACAAGGGCCTGGAGGTGATCGAGGCCCACCTGCTGTACGACATTCCCTTCGATCGCATTGAGGTGGTCGTGCACCCGCAGTCGTATGTCCACTCGATGGTTGAGTTCACGGACGGATCGACACTGGCGCAGGCGACGCCCCCCGACATGCGCGGGCCCATCGCCATCGGCCTGGGCTGGCCCGAACGCGTTCCCGACGCGGCCCCCGCCTTCGACTGGAGTACCGCCTCGACGTGGGAGTTCTTCCCGCTCGACAACGAGGCGTTCCCCTCCGTCGGCCTCGCCCGGCACGTGGGTGAGCTCGCGGGCACCGCGCCCGCGGTGTTCAATGCCGCCAACGAGGAGTGCGTGGAAGCCTTCCGCCGCGGTGCCCTGCCCTTCAACGGGATCATGGAGACCGTCACGCGGGTGGTTCAGGAGCACGACACGCCGGTGACGGGAACTTCACTGACCGTGTCGGACGTCCTCGAAGCAGAGCGCTGGGCCCGCGCCCGGACACAGGAACTGACAGCACTGACCGCACAGACGGCGACCGCGGAGGCCCGTTGATGACGTCCCTGATGATGATCCTCGGCATAGTCGTCTTCGTGGTCGGCCTGCTGTTCTCGATCGCGTGGCACGAGCTGGGGCATCTGTCGACGGCCAAGCTCTTCAAGATCCGCGTGCCGCAGTACATGGTCGGCTTCGGTCCGACGATCTGGTCGCGCAACAAGGGCGAGACCGAGTACGGCATCAAGGCCATCCCCCTCGGCGGCTACATCCGCATGATCGGCATGTTCCCGCCCGGCGAGGACGGCAGGGTCACGGCCCGCTCCACCTCGCCCTGGCGCGGCATGATCGAGGACGCCCGCTCGGCCGCCTTCGAGGAGCTCAAGCCCGGCGACGAGAACCGCATGTTCTACACGCGCAAGCCGTGGAAGCGCGTCATCGTGATGTTCGCGGGCCCCTTCATGAACCTGGTCCTGGCGGTGGCCCTGTTCCTCGTCGTCCTCATGGGCTTCGGCATCTCGCAGCAGACCACCACCGTGAGCTCCGTCTCCAAGTGCGTGATCGCCCAGAGCGAGAACCGCGACGAGTGCCAGAAGTCCGACCCCGCCTCCCCGGCCGCGGCCGCCGGGCTCAAGGCCGGCGACAAGATCGTCTCCTTCGACGGGGTGAAGACGGACGACTGGAACCAGCTCTCCGACCTCATCCGCGCCGCCCCCGGCAAGGAGGTGCCGATCGTCGTCGACCGCAAGGGGGAGCAGGTCACCCTCACCGCGAAGATCGCCGACAACCAGGTCGCCAAGAAGGACTCCAGCGGCCAGATCGTGCAGGGCGAGTACGTCAACGCCGGCTTCCTCGGCTTCAGCGCCGCCACCGGAATCGTCCGCCAGGACTTCGACGAGTCCCTGACCTGGATGGGCGACCGCATCGGTGAGGCCGTCGACTCCATCGCGAGCCTGCCGGCCAAGATCCCGGCCCTGTGGGACGCCGCCTTCGACGGCGCCCCGCGTGAGCCGGACTCCCCGATGGGCGTGGTCGGCGCGGCCCGCGTCGGCGGCGAGATCTTCACCCTGGACATCCCGCCCACCCAGCAGCTGGCCATGGCCCTGATGCTGGTCGCCGGCTTCAACCTCTCCCTGTTCCTGTTCAACATGCTCCCGCTGCTGCCGCTCGACGGCGGGCACATCGCGGGCGCCCTGTGGGAGTCGCTGCGCCGCAACCTCGCGAAGGTGCTGCGCCGTCCGGACCCCGGTCCCTTCGACGTGGCGAAGCTGATGCCGGTGGCCTACGTGGTGGCCGGGATCTTCATCTGCTTCACCATCCTGGTGCTGATCGCCGACGTCGTTAACCCCGTGAAAATCTCGTAGTCGTCCGGCGTTCGCGGCGGCCGGGAACCTTCGGGTTCCCGGCCGCCTCCCATTGAGTGGCTTCGCGGGTGGGATGTGCTCGGCGCCGCGCCCGTGCCGTAATCTCGAAGCCTGGAGCCCGCCGCTGACGGGACCTGGGCCTTGATCCACGACTTGGGGTTGCACAGCAGATGACTGCGATTTCTCTCGGCATGCCGTCCGTTCCGACCAAGCTCGCCGAGCGCCGGAAGAGCCGGCAGATCCAGGTCGGCTCCGTGGCGGTCGGCGGGGACGCCCCGGTCTCCGTGCAGTCGATGACCACGACCCGTACGTCGGACGTCGGCGCCACCCTCCAGCAGATCGCCGAGCTCACCGCGTCCGGCTGCCAGATCGTCCGTGTGGCCTGCCCCACGCAGGACGACGCCGACGCCCTCGCGACCATCGCCCGCAAGTCGCAGATCCCGGTCATCGCCGACATCCACTTCCAGCCGAAGTACGTCTTCGCCGCGATCGAGGCCGGCTGCGCCGCTGTCCGGGTGAACCCGGGCAACATCAAGCAGTTCGACGACAAGGTCAAGGAGATCGCCAAGGCGGCGAACGAGCACGGCACCCCGATCCGCATCGGCGTCAACGCCGGTTCGCTCGACCGCCGCCTGCTCCAGAAGTACGGCAAGGCGACGCCGGAGGCCCTCGTCGAGTCGGCGCTGTGGGAGGCGTCCCTCTTCGAGGAGCACGACTTCCGCGACATCAAGATCTCCGTGAAGCACAACGACCCGGTCGTCATGATCGAGGCCTACCGCCAGCTCGCCGCCCAGTGCGACTACCCGCTCCACCTCGGCGTCACCGAGGCGGGCCCCGCCTTCCAGGGCACGATCAAGTCGGCGGTGGCGTTCGGCGCGCTGCTCTCCGAGGGCATCGGCGACACGATCCGGGTGTCCTTGAGTGCCCCTCCGGTAGAGGAGGTCAAGGTCGGCAACCAGATCCTCGAGTCCCTCAACCTCAAGCAGCGCGGCCTGGAGATCGTCTCCTGCCCGTCCTGCGGCCGCGCCCAGGTCGACGTCTACAAGCTGGCCGAGGAGGTCACCGCCGGCCTCACCGGCATGGAGGTCCCCCTCCGCGTCGCCGTCATGGGCTGCGTCGTCAACGGCCCCGGCGAGGCCCGCGAGGCCGACCTCGGCGTCGCCTCCGGCAACGGCAAGGGCCAGATCTTCGTCAAGGGCGAGGTCATCAAGACCGTCCCCGAGTCCAAGATCGTCGAGACCCTCATCGAGGAGGCCATGAAGCTGGCCGAACAGATGGAGGCGGACGGCGTCATCTCCGGCGAGCCCTCCGTGTCGGTGGCGGGCTGACGGGGCTTCCTTTCGAGCGCCGGACGGCGAAATCCGGTCGGCGGGTGTCCGAGAACGAGCGTTTGTCGGGCCGAAGCCTGCCCACCCATAGGGAGCGCAGCTCATGGGGGCCGGGTATCAACGCCGGTTCGGTCATCTCAGCCCGTCCGGCGCTTGAGGACGAGGCCGTCCAGGCCGAAGCGGGGGTCCGGGGGCGGCAGCCCCCGGGGACGCGACGCCAATCCACGCCCACCGGCGAACGAGCGGCAACACCCACAGGGCGGCGCGGCAAAGCTTCCGCAGGTACAGTGCGGAGATCAGCAGACCCCAAGGTGTGAGGCCCCGCACGTGTTGACCCAGACGACTTCCCGGGTCCTCGAACCGAGCGACCTGGACGCCGCGCTCGCCGTACTCGACCGCGAGCCCGTCGCGAACGCCTTCGTGACGTCCCGAGTCCAGGTCGCGGGCCTCGACCCCTGGCGGCTGGGCGGCGAGATGTGGGGTTGGTACGAGGACGGCATGCTGACGTCCCTCTGCTACGCCGGCGCCAACCTCGTCCCGATCTGCGCCACCCCGCGCGCCGTCCGCGCCTTCGCCGACCGCGCCCGCCGCGCCGGCCGCCGCTGCTCCTCCATCGTCGGCCCCGCCGAACCCACCACCCAGCTGTGGCGCCTCCTGGAACCCCACTGGGGCCCGGCCCGCGAGACCCGCGCCCACCAGCCCCTCATGGTCACCGACCGCATGCCCGCCCACATCGCCCCGGATCCGTACGTCCGCCGTATCCGCAAGGACGAGATGGAGACGATCATGCCGGCGTGCGTGGCCATGTTCACCGAGGAGGTCGGGGTCTCCCCGCTGACCGGCGACGGCGGCCTCCTCTACCAGGCCCGCGTCGCCGAACTCGTCGGCGCCGGCCGCTCGTTCGCCCGCCTCGACGAACACGGCAAGGTCGTCTTCAAGGCGGAGATCGGCGCCGCCACGGCCCAGGCCTGCCAGATCCAGGGCGTCTGGGTCGCCCCCGAACACCGCGGCAAGGGCCTCGCGGCCCCCGGCATGGCGGCGGTCCTGCGCTACGCCCTGGCGGACGTGGCCCCGGTGGTGAGCCTGTACGTCAACGACTTCAACACGGCGGCGAGAAGGACGTACCGGCAAGTGGGCTTCCAGGAGATCGGCGCGTTCATGAGCGTCCTGTTCTGAAGCCCCCGAAGGCGCGGGGAACCGCGCGATCAAGCAGAGTCAACCCGCGCCCGGACGACAACCCGGACCCCCCTGTAGGCTCCCCGCATGGACCTCGCGATCGGCCCCCTCGACCTCCCAACTCACGTGGACGAGGCCCTAGCTGTCCAAGCCCAGGCCTTCGGACTGGGGCCGGAGGAAGTCGCCGTACGCCGCCAGATCGTCCTCCGCCACATGACCTACCCGGGCGCCCGCGCCCTCGGTGCCACCGCCGGAGGCCGCCTCGTCGGGTTCGTCTACGGCATGCCCAACGACCGTACCCACTGGTGGTCCACCGTCGTGGAGCCCTACCTCCGCGCCCAGCACCACGACGACTGGCTCGACGGCTCCTTCGTCATCACCGAGCTGCACGTCCACCCGGCCCACCAGAACAAGGGCATCGGCCGCTCCCTGATCACGCAGATCACCGACAGCGCCACCGAACCCCGCTCGATCCTCTCCGCGATCGACATCGAGAGCCCGGCCCGCGGCCTCTACCGCTCCCTCGGCTACGTCGACCTCGCCCGCCAGGTCCTCTTCCCCAGCGCCCCGAAGCCGTACGCGGTGATGGGCGCCCCCCTGCCCCTGCGCCGCCGATAACGGATTTCCACCGGAACCGGCCCCCCGGCTAACCTCCAAGCCATCACCCTTACGCAGCAGGAGTACGGAACCATGGCGAACGCACCGGTCCAGCGCATGTCCCAGTTGATGGCGAAGACGCTGCGCGACGACCCGGCCGACGCCGAGGTCCTCAGCCACAAGCTGCTCGTCCGCGCCGGGTACGTCCGCCGCACCGCGGCCGGCGTGTGGACGTGGCTGCCGCTCGGCAAGAAGGTCCTCGCCAACGTCGAGCGGATCGTCCGCGAGGAGATGGACGCGATCGGCGCCCAGGAGGTGCTGCTCCCCGCCCTGCTGCCGCGTGAGCCGTACGAGGCGACCGGCCGCTGGGACGAGTACGGCCCTGAGCTCTTCCGCCTCCAGGACCGCAAGGGCGGCGACTACCTCCTCGGCCCGACCCACGAGGAGATCTTCACGCTGATCGTGAAGGACCAGGCGTCCTCCTACAAGGACCTGCCGGTCATCCTGTACCAGATCCAGACGAAGTTCCGCGACGAGGCCCGCCCCCGCGCCGGCATCCTGCGCGGCCGCGAGTTCCTGATGAAGGACTCCTACTCCTTCGACCTGGAGGACGAGGGCCTCGCCCGGTCCTACGCCCTGCACCGCGAGGCCTACCAGAAGGTGTTCGCACGCCTCGGGCTCGACTACCGCATCTGCGCCGCGACCGCCGGCGCGATGGGCGGCTCGAAGTCGGAGGAGTTCCTCGCCCCGGCCGGCGCCGGCGAGGACACCTTCGCGGACTGCCCGAACTGCGACTTCGCGGCGAACACCGAGGCGATCACGTACGAGCTGAAGCCGGTGGACGCGGCGGGTGTCCCGGCCGCCGAGGACATCCCGACCCCCGACACCCCGACCATCGAGACCCTCGCCGCCCACCTCGGCGTCGAGGCCTCCGCCACCCTGAAGAACCTCCTCGTCAAGGTCGACGGCGAGATCGTGGCCGTCGGCGTCCCCGGTGACCGCGAGGTCGACATGGGCAAGGTGGAGGCGCACTTCGCCCCGGCCGCCGTCGAACTGGTGACGGCGGAGGACTTCGTCGGCCGCCCGGACCTGGTCCGCGGCTACGTCGGCCCGCAGGGCCTGGGCGAGAAGGTCACGTACCTCGCCGACCCGCGCGTGGCCCCCGGCACCGCCTGGATCACCGGCGCCAACAAGCAGCACACGCACGCGAAGAACGTCGTCGCGGGCCGTGACTTCGAGGTCGACGAGTACGTCGACGTCGTGGTCGTCCAGGAGGGCGACCCCTGCCCGAACTGCGGCACCGGACTCAAGCTGGACCGCGCCATCGAGATCGGCCACATCTTCCAGCTGGGCCGCAAGTACACCGACGCCCTCAAGCTCGACGTCCTCGGCCAGAACGGCAAGCCGGTCCGCGTGACCATGGGCTCCTACGGCATCGGCGTCTCCCGCGCGGTCGCGGCCCTCGCCGAGCAGAGCGCCGACGACAAGGGCCTGTGCTGGCCCGCCGAGGTCGCCCCGGCCGACGTGCACGTCGTCGCCGCGGGCAAGGCCCTGCAGATCGAGCTGGCGCTCGAGGTCTCCGAGAAGCTGCGGTCGGCCGGCCTGCGCGTCCTGGTCGACGACCGGGCCGGCGTCTCCCCGGGCGTGAAGTTCACGGACTCCGAGCTGATCGGCGTACCGAAGATCCTCGTGGCGGGCCGCCGCTCCGCGGAGGGCGTCCTGGAGCTCAAGGACCGCAGGACGGGCGAGCGCGAGGAGCTCACCGTGGACGAGGCGATCGCACGCCTCACCGCCTGATCCTGAGCCCGCTGTGCACCGCCTGATTCAAAGGCACCTCTCAGAGAGTTCTGTCGAGGCGTATGGGCGCCTCACAGACTTCTCTCAGGCCGTTCCCCGAGCGTAGGGCGTGACAGAGCGTCACTGCGGAGGGGAACGGTCATGAACACGAGGGAACGGGGCGCCGCGGCGGCGGTCCGCAGAGGAGCACGGCGCACGGCGGCAGTCGCGGCGGCGATCACGCTCGCGGCGGTGGCCGGGGTGTTCGCCCTGGTCGGCACGATGCAGGCGGACGCGAACGCGACGACGAGCAGCGGGACCAACTCCAGCAGCAGCGCGGACTCCGGCACGGACTCCTCGTCGAGCGGTTCGTCCACCGACACCGGCTCGTCCTCTGACAGCGGTTCGTCCACCGACACGGGCTCGTCCTCGGACAGCGGCGCCGGCTCCCACGGCCTCACCTCGCCCTCCGGCGGCTCCGCCGACTCCACCTCGGGGGCGTCGTGACCAGGACGACGACCGCCGCCACCGAAGGGCGGGCCCTGGGTACCGGCGTCCGCCTCGTCGTGACCGACCCGGCCCTGCTGGACTCCTGCGACCTGCTTCTCGCCCGGCACCTGGCCGAGGTCGACGCGGCGTGCAGCCGCTTCCGCACCGACTCCGAACTGGCCGCCCTCGACGGCACGGCCGGCCGCCCGGTGCGGGTCAGCCCCGTGCTCGCCGAGGCCCTCGCCGTCGCCCTGCGCGCGGCCGAGACGACGGACGGTGCCGTGGACCCGACGGTCGGCTCGGCGATGGACGCGATCGGCTACGACCGCGACTTCACGCTCGTACGCGAGGACGACCGACCGGTGCGGCTGGCGGTGCGGCGCGCTCCGGGCTGGCGCCGGGTGCGGCTGGACCCCGCGACGGGCACGGTCGCCGTCCCCGAGGGCATCCGCCTGGATCTGGGCGCCACGGCGAAGGCATGGGCGGCCGACCGTGCCGCGCGGACACTGGCGGCGGCGGCCGGCTGCGGGGTCCTGGTCAGCCTGGGCGGCGACACCTCCGTCGCCGGCGAACCCCCGGCGGGCGGCTGGCAGATCCGCGTCCAGGACGTCACCGGTCCCGTCGACGAGACGCCCGCGCGGGGCCCGTACGCCACGGTCGGTCTGCGCGGCGGCGGGCTCGCCACGTCCGGTACGACGGCCCGCCGCTGGCGGCGCGGCGGACACGACCTGCACCACATCGTCGACCCGCGCACCGGGTTGCCCGTCCGCTCTCCGTGGCGCACGGTGTCCGTCGCCGCGGCCACCTGCGCCGACGCCAACGCGGCGAGCACCGCGGCCCTGGTCAAGGGCGCGGCGGCGGAGCGGTGGCTGACCCGGCGCGGCCTGCCATCCCGGCTGGTGGCGCACGACGGGACGGTGGTCACGACCCCGGGCTGGCCCAGCACCGCCCTGGAGGCCGCCGCATGACCTCCGAGACCCTCTGGTACGCCAACCGGGCCACCGGTGCCGTCTGCCTCGTCCTCTTCACGGTCGTCGTCCTGCTCGGCATCGCGGTGAGACTCGGAGGCCGGATCCCCGGCCTGCCCCGCTTCGGCACCGTGCGTCTGCACCGCACGCTGTCCCTCTCCGCGACCGCCTTCCTGGCCCTGCACATCACCACCGCGATCGTCGACAGCTACGTCGACATCACGTTCGTCGACGTGCTCGTGCCCTTCGTCTCCGCCTACCGGCCGCTCTGGCTCGGCCTCGGCACGGTCTCCCTCGACCTGATGCTCGCCGTCCTGGTCACCAGCCTCCTGCGCGCACACCTCGGCCACCGCACCTGGCGGGCCGTCCACTGGCTGGCGTACGCCTCCTGGCCCGTCGCCCTGGCCCACGGGCTCGGCATCGGCACGGACCTCGGCGCGGACACCGGCACGGACTGGATGACCTGGCTGACCGTCGCGTGCGTGGCGACCGTGGTCGCGGCGTCCGCGCTGCGCGCCGCCCACGCCGTCCGCGCCTCCCGCCACACTCCCGCAGCACTCCTGCGCGCCTCCGAAGAGGCCCGCCCGCGCATCGCCGAAGAGGCCCGCACCGGGGCCCCCGAAGAGGCCCGCTTCCGCACCACCCAAGGAGCCCGCCGATGACCGCGACCTTCCCGGACCTCTTCATGTCCCCCCGACTCCTCGCCCCCGGCACGGCCCCGGCCGACCTCCCGACCCACCGCGAGCGCTACGGCCCCCTGGCCCACGGCGACCCCGCCGGTGTGCTCCGCGCGGTCGCCGATTCGGGTCTCACCGGGCGCGGCGGGGCCGCCTTCCCGACGTACCGCAAGCTCGTGTCGGTCGCGGACGCCGGGCACCGGGCCGGCCGTGCCCCCGTCGTCGTCGCGAACGGCGCGGAGGGCGAACCGGCGAGCCGCAAGGACCGGACCCTGCTGCACCGCTCGCCCCACCTCGTCCTGGACGGGCTCCAGGTGGCCGCCGCGACGGTCGGGGCGGGGGAGGCGTACCTGGCCGTGGAGGACGGCGCGACCTACCTGGAGTCGGCGCTCGCCCATCGCAGCGACCCGCTGCCCGTGCGGGTCGTCCGGCTGCCGAAGTCGTTCCTGTCGGGGCAGTCGTCGGCCCTGGCCCGCTTCGTGTCCGGCGGCGCCGCCCTGCCCACGCACCAGCGCCCGCCGGTCCGCGAACGCGGGGTGCGCCGGGCGCCGACGCTCGTGCAGAACGTGGAGACGCTGGCTCACCTGGCACTGATCGCCCGCTACGGCGCCGACTGGTACCGCACGGCCGGGACCCCGGCCCAGCCGGGCAGCGCCCTGTGCACGCTCCTCGTCGCGGGACACGAGCCGCGGGTCGTCGAAGCCCCCTACGGCCTGCCGATCGCCCGGCTGCTGCCCCTCCAGGGCGCCTCGGCGGTCCTCGTCGGCGGCTACCACGGCACGTGGGTCCCGGCCCGTGAGGCGTCCCGACTGACCGTCGACGCAGGGCACTTGGGTGCGGGCGTGCTCGCCGCGCTGCCCGGCGGCCGGTGCGGCCTCGCCGAGACCGCCCGCGTCCTCCGCTACCTGGCCCTGCAGTCGGCCGGCCAGTGCGGCCCCTGCCTCAACGGCCTGCCCCGGATCGCCACCGCCTTCCGCACCCTCGCCACGCCCGGCCCCCAGGGGACCGTCCGCGCCGACCTCGCCCGCTGGTCCGGCCTCGTCGAGGGCCGCGGTGCCTGCCATCACCCCGACGGCACGGTCCGTCTGGTGCGCAGTGCCCTCACCACCTTCGCCGCCGAGGCCGACGCCCACGGCCGCTGCACCGCGACCGACCCACCCCCCCGCTGCCCGTCCCCGAGGAGAACCGGTCATGAGCACGGCCCAGCACATCGACATCGACTGGACCGCCTGCCAGGGCCACGGCCTGTGCGCGGAACTGCTCCCCGACCACATCACCCCGGACGAGTGGGGCTACCCGCTGGTCGACGGCACCCGGGTCCCCGCGCGCGCGGTCGAACGGGCCCGCAGAGCAGCGGCGGACTGCCCCGCGCTCGCCATCCGACTGGGGTCTCGATGACTGCCCAAAAAAATTTCCGACGGTGATGTCGAGAACCCGCGACCGGCTCCGTCCCCGTGGTGAAGGCGGCCACAATGGGTCGCACCAGCACCGAGGAGACACACCATGGCCAAGTACCTGCTGCTGAAGCACTACCGCGGCGCCCCGGCCCCGGCGAACAACGTGCCGATGGACCAGTGGACGCCGGAGGAGATCTCGGCGCACGTGCAGTACATGCAGGACTTCGCGGCCCGGATCGAGAAGACCGGCGAGTTCGTCGACGGCCAGGCCCTCGCCCCCGAGGGCCAGTGGGTCCGGTACGACGGTGAGGGGCGCCCGCCCGTCACCGACGGCCCGTTCGCCGAGACCAAGGACCTCATCGCCGGATGGATGGTCATCGACGTCGACAGCCACGAGCGGGCCGTCGAACTGGCCGGCGAGCTGTCGGCCGCCCCGGGTGCCGGCGGGAAGCCGATCCACGAGTGGCTGGAGCTGCGTCCGTTCCTCACCGCGTCGCCCACCGGAACGGACTGCCACGCCGGTGGATGAGGCGCTGCTCAGAAGCCTCACGCCGAGCGTGCTGACCGTCCTCGTCCGCCGCGGAGCAGACTTCGCGGCGGCCGAGGACGCCGTCCAGGACGCGCTGGTCGAGGCGGTCCGCGTCTGGCCGTCCGACCCGCCGCGCGACCCGAAGGGCTGGCTGGTCACCGCGGCCTGGCGCAAGTTCCTCGACGCGACCCGCTCGGACACCGCACGCCGCCGCCGTGAGGACCGTGTCGAGGAGGAACCGGCACCCGGCCCCACGCCCGCCGTGGACGACACGCTCCAGCTCTACTTCCTGTGCGCCCACCCCTCGCTCACCCCGTCCTCCGCCGTCGCCCTCACCCTGCGCGCCGTCGGCGGGCTCACCACCCGCCAGATCGCCCAGGCGTACCTCGTCCCCGAGGCGACGATGGCGCAGCGCATCAGCCGGGCCAAGCGCACCGTCTCCGGTGTGCGGTTCGACCAGCCCGGCGATGTCGCCACCGTGCTGCGCGTCCTCTACCTGGTCTTCAACGAGGGATACTCCGGGGACGTCGACCTCGCCGCCGAGGCCATCCGGCTCACCCGGCAGCTCGCGGCCGAGATCGACCACCCCGAGGTGGCGGGCCTGCTCGCCCTGATGCTGCTCCACCACGCCCGACGCGCCACCCGGACCGCGCCCGACGGCAGCCTGGTGCCGCTCGCCGAGCAGGACCGCGGCCGGTGGGACACCGGGTCGATCGCCGAGGGCGTCGAGATCCTGCAGGCGGCCCTCGCCCGCGACCGGCTGGGCGAGTTCCAGGCCCAGGCGGCCATCGCGGCACTCCACGCCGACGCGCCCACCGCCGAGGAGACCGACTGGGTGCAGATCGTCGAGTGGTACGACGAGCTCGCGCGCCTCAACGACAGCCCCGTAGTCCGCCTCAACCGCGCGGTGGCCGTCGGCGAGGCCGACGGACCGCGCGCCGGCCTGGCGGCGCTCGCCGCGCTGGACGACTCACTGCCCCGCCACACCGCGGTGGCGGCCTACCTCCACGAGCGCGACGGCGACCTCACGACCGCGGCACAGCTGTACGCCGAGGCGGCCCACAAGGCATCCAACCTCGCCGAACGCGACTACCTGACACGCCAGGCCGCCCGGCTCAACACCCGCCGCGGTCGCTGACCTCTCCGCTGTCCGTGCGGCGGCTCACCCAGGACACCCCCGAGCCGCCCTGCAACCAGCCCCCGAGCCGCCCTACAACCAGCCTGCGAACTCCAGCAGCAGCTCCGCGTCCTGCGGCCGCCCGACCCGCCGGGCCCGCACCCCGGACTCCACGGCGCGGAACAGCGTCCAGCCCCGCAGCCGTTCCTGGTCCACGTCCAGCGACTCGGCGAGGCGCTTGACCCGGCGCCGGGTGATCGCGGCGCCGGAGGGCGAGGCGATCAGGTCCTCCACCCGGTCCCGGACCAGTCGGGCCAGGTCGAAGGCACACTCGCCGACCACCGGATCGGGGCCCACGGCCAGCCACGGCATCCGCTCACCCGAAAGCACCTTGCTCTGCCGGAACGTGCCGTGCAGCAGCCGGTGCTCGGGCGGCGCGGCCAGCAGCTCCTCCCGGGCCGCGAGGGCCGCGTCGACCAGGGGCGCCACCTCGGCGTCGGCCGCCGCGCTCGCCCGCATCGCCTCGGCCTGCCGCCCGGTCCGCTCCACGACCGTCTCGAAGGTGTGCCCGTCCGGCGGCTCCACCCACAGCCGGCGCAGCGTCCCCGCCGCCTCCAGCAACGCCTTCGCCTCAGGCAGCGACCGCACGGACACGTCGGGATGCAGCCGCTCCAGGAGCAGCACACCCGGGGTCGACACCGGCTCGATCAGCTGTACGGCGCCCAGGCCGTCCCAGTGCGCCAGCGCGGCCCGCTCGCTCTCCGGGCGGGCCCGGGGCGGGGCCAGCTTCAGCACGGCAGGGGTCGCGTCGGCCCGCCGTACGAGCACGACCAGGCTGCTGCGGCCACCCGGCACCTGTACCCGCTCCACGGTCAACTCGCGTAGAGCAACAGCCTGTTGGACCGCCGCGGGCAACTTCTCCAACCAGTCGTCACCGGCCGGCGCGGTCTCGCCGAGCGCCCGCACCAGACGCCGCGGCGGTTCGAAAGCCATACGCGAGTCGCTCCCTTTCTGTCCGGTCCCGTGCCGTTCCGTCCGGTCCCGTCCGGTCCCTCCGGTTCACACCGGCGGTGCCGCCGACGCCGTGGCCTTGCCGGCCCGCTCGGCGAGCCCAGGGAAGGCTACGCTCTCCCCGCGCCAGCGCACCGCCCGCACCGCCGCCTCCCGCAGGGCCGTGGCCGCCTCACGGCGCCGCGCGTCCCCGGTGGCCCGGACCAGGTCCGAGTAGACCCCGGCCACGCGTTCCTCCAGCTCGCCGGCGAGCCGGACCGCCGCCGCGGAGTCCGGCACGGGGAAGGGGAGCGCGTACCCGGCGCTCGCGGCGACCGGAGTGGCGCCCAGGTCGCGCAACTCGCGCACCAGCGCGTCCCGGCGCGCCCGATGAGCGTCGTACGCCGCCCGTGCCTCAGTGCGCCGCCCCTCCTGGATCCGCCCGCCGACCACCCCGTACCCGTACACGGCCGCGTGCTCCGCCGCGAGCGCCGCCTGCAACGCCCGCAGCTCCCCGTCCTTCGCCTCGCTCACCCGACACCCTCCATCAGCTCCACGCCTCCACGCCGTACGCCCCGGTCACCCGGGCACACCTCGACCGGTCCTTCGCCGGTCACCCGGCAGAACCTCGCTCACCCGACGCCGTTCGCCCCGCTCACCCGGCACTCTCCGTCAACAGATACGCGTGCGCCGCCCCGGCCGCGGCCACCGACGCCAGCAGGCGGGCCAGTTCGCCCGGTACGGTCGCGAGCGCCGTGGTCCGCCGGTCCGCCAGGGTCCGTTCGGCAGCGGCGAGGTCGGCGAGAGCGTCGCTTTCGTTCCCCGGCACGGACGCCATGGGCGACACCGAAGGGGACGCCTCGGCATCCGCCCCGGGCGACGGAGAGGCTGTCGGCGACCCCGACCCGTCGCCCACACCCCCGAACGCCTCCCTGTGCCGTACGGCCTCCGCCCGCAGCGGTCGCAGTCGCCGCGCCAGCGCCGGATGGACGGTGATCACCGCGTCGTACCGCTCCACCAGCCCCGCGCTGTCCCGGGCCGCACGCGCGCGTGCCCGCTCGGCAGCCGACGGACCCGTGTGTGTGCCGCTGTCGGAGTCGTCGTCGGGGGAGGAGCAGCCCACGAACAGGGCGGCCCCGGCGGCCGAGGCGAGCAGGGATCTTCTGCGCGGCCCCGAGGGGGTGCGCGACGGCGAGGGGAACGGCACGGCAGACGTCCTCGGGGAACTCGTACGAAAGAAAGACCACGACGGGCGGCACGCCCGTGATCACCGTACCCGCGGTATCGCCCGTCGCCACGCACCGGCACCGCCCGTGCACAGGTGGACGGCAACACTCCCCGCGACCGGATACCCTTTGACCTGACACGCGACCCATCCCACAACAGCACACGCGGCCGAGGAGTCACCCGGATGAGCACCACCCAGAGCGAGAGGCTGCGAGAACTGCTGGAACCGCTCGTCACCTCCCAGGGCCTCGATCTGGAAGAGATCGCCGTGGACTCCGTCGGACGCAAGCGGGTGCTGCGCGTCGTCGTGGACTCCGACACCGGTGCGGACCTGGACCAGATCGCCGATGTGAGCCGCGCGCTCTCGGCGAAGCTCGACGAGACGGACGCGATGGGCGAGGGCGAGTACACCCTCGAGGTCGGCACGCCGGGCGCGGAGCGCCCCCTCAAGGAGCACCGGCACTATGTGCGCGCCACGGACCGGCTGGTGAAGTTCCAGCTGGTCGAGGGCGGCGAACTGGTCGCCCGGATCATCGAGGTCGACGACGACGGGCTCGACGTCGAGGTGCCCGGAGTCAAGGGCCGCAAGGCCACGACCCGCAGACTCGCCTTCCCGGACATCGACAGGGCGCGCGTCCAGGTCGAGTTCAATCGCAAGGACAAGAACGAGAAGGAAGAGGAGGCGTAGCCGTGGACATCGACATGAGTGCCCTGCGGGGCTTGGTACGGGAGAAGGAGATCTCCTTCCCCCTGCTGGTCGAGGCGATCGAGTCGGCCCTCCTCATCGCCTACCACCGCACCGAGGGAAGCCGCCGACACGCGCGCGTGGAGCTCAACCGGGAGACCGGACATGTGACCGTGTGGGCGAAGGAGGACCCCGAGGACCTCGAGGAGGGCCAGGAGCCCCGCGAGTTCGACGACACGCCGTCCGGCTTCGGCCGTATCGCCGCCACCACGGCCAAGCAGGTGATCCTGCAGCGCCTGCGCGACGCCGAGGACGACGCGACGCTGGGCGAGTACGCCGGCCGTGAGGGCGACATCGTCACCGGCGTGGTGCAGCAGGGCCGCGACCCGAAGAACGTGCTCGTCGACATCGGCAAGCTCGAGGCCATCCTGCCGGTGCAGGAGCAGGTGCCGGGGGAGACGTACCAGCACGGGATGCGGCTTCGGTCGTACGTCGTCCGGGTGGCGAAGGGCGTGCGGGGACCGTCGGTCACCCTCTCGCGCACGCACCCCAACCTGGTGAAGAAGCTCTTCGCGCTGGAGGTGCCGGAGATCGCCGACGGGTCCGTCGAGATCGCCGCCATCGCCCGTGAGGCCGGTCACCGTACGAAGATCGCCGTCCGGTCCACCCGTTCGGGCCTGAACGCCAAGGGCGCCTGCATCGGCCCCATGGGCGGGCGGGTGCGCAACGTGATGGGCGAGCTGAACGGTGAGAAGATCGACATCGTCGACTGGTCGGACGACCCGGCCGAGATGGTCGCGAACGCCCTGTCACCCGCTCGGGTGTCCAAGGTGGAGGTCGTCGACCTCGCGGCCCGCTCCGCGCGCGTGACGGTGCCGGACTACCAGCTGTCGCTGGCGATCGGCAAGGAAGGGCAGAACGCCCGGCTCGCCGCCCGTCTGACCGGCTGGCGGATCGACATCCGGCCGGACACCGAGCAGCCGTCCGAGCAGGCGCCCGGGCAGCCCTCGTAGGGGTGCTCGGACCGGCGGGGGAATAGATCCAAGCCGCAGCCCGCTTAGATCACGACAACAACCGTTCGATTCCTGCCCCAAAGGGGTGAGGTCGGTGCGGGGAGGTAGACTTAGCAGTGTCTGGCCGGACGCACGCCCGAGCATGCCCTGAGCGCACCTGTGTGGGGTGCCGGGAGCGAGCGGCCAAGCACGATCTGCTGCGGATCGTGGCGATCGAGGACGCGTGCGTCCCTGATCCTCGCGGTACGCTGCCCGGCCGGGGTGCGTACGTTCACCCCGCCCTGGTCTGTCTCGACCAGGCGGTACGCCGCCGGGCGTTCACGCGGGCACTGCGCGCCCCGGGAGCGCTCGACACAAAGGCGTTGCGCCGACACATCGAGCAGACAACAGTTGCCGAGCAGGCAACACCGTAAGACGTGCCGTACGGAAGCCCCCGTGCGGTTCTGGTACCTCGCGAGTCGAAAGCAGGTCGAGATTGCGATGAGCACTCGATGAGTACGCGATGAGTACGCCCATGAACTAGCGACGGTCCGGACGCAACCCGGACCTCAAAGGAGCGAAGTGGCTAAGGTCCGGGTCTACGAACTCGCCAAGGAGTTCGGTGTGGAGAGCAAGGTCGTCATGGCCAAGCTCCAGGAACTCGGTGAATTCGTCCGTTCGGCGTCTTCGACGATCGAAGCGCCTGTAGTACGCAAGCTGACCGACGCCTTCCAGGGCGGTGGCAACGGCAAGTCCGCCGCGAAGCCCGCCCCGCGCAAGGCCGCCCCCAAGCCCGGCGCGCCTTCCCCGGCGCAGTCGGCACGTCCGGCTGCCCCGCGGCCGGCCGCCCCCAAGCCTCCGGCTGCCCAGCAGCCCGCGGCTCCGTCGGCCCCGTCGGCTCCGACAACTCCGTCGGCCCCGTCGGCCCCGGCGTCGACTCCCTCGCCGGCCTCCGGCCCGCGTCCGGGCCCCAAGCCCGCGCCGCGTCCGGCCCCGGCCGCGCCGGAGTTCACCGCTCCGCCGTCGGCCCCGGCCGCCTCCGGTCCGAAGCCCGGCGGTGCGCGTCCCGGTCCCGGTGCCCCGAAGCCCGGCGGTCGTCCCGCCGCGCCCGGTCAGGGCCAGGGCCAGCAGCGTCCCGGTGGCCAGGGCCAGCGTCCCGGTGGCCAGGCGCCGCGTCCCGGTGCCCGTCCGTCCGGTCCGCGTCCGGGTAACAACCCCTTCACCTCCGGCGGCAACGCCGGCATGGCGCGCCCGCAGTCGCCTCGTCCGCAGGGCGGCCCCCGCCCCGGCGGCCACGGCGGTCCTGGTGGCGCTCCCGGCGCAGGCGCCGGTCCCCGTCCGCAGGCTCCCGGCGGCCAGGGCGGCGGTCCCCGTCCCCAGGCTCCGGGCGGCTCGCGTCCGACCCCGGGTGGTATGCCTCGTCCGCAGGGCGGCCCCCGTCCCGGCGGCGGCCCCGGCGGCCCGCGTCCGAACCCCGGCATGATGCCGCAGCGTCCGGCTGCCGGCCCGCGTCCCGGCGGCGGTGGCCCCGGCGGCCGCGGTCCCGGCGGCGGCGGTCGTCCCGGTGGCGGCGGCGGTCGTCCGGGTGGCGGCGGCGGCTTCGCCGGTCGTCCCGGTGGCGGTGGCGGCGGCGGCTTCGCCGGTCGTCCCGGCGGTCCCGGTGGCGGTGGCGGCGGTTTCGCCGGTCGTCCCGGTGGTCCCGCGGGTGGCGGCGGTGGCCGTCCCGGCTTCGGCGGTCGTCCCGGTGGTCCGGGTGGCCGTGGTGGCACGCAGGGCGCCTTCGGTCGTCCCGGCGGTCCCGCGCGTCGTGGCCGCAAGTCGAAGCGGCAGAGGCGCCAGGAGTACGAGGCCATGCAGGCCCCGTCGGTCGGCGGCGTGATGCTGCCTCGCGGCAACGGCGAAGCCATTCGCCTGTCGCGCGGTGCGTCCCTCACCGACTTCGCGGAGAAGATCAACGCCAACCCGGCGTCGCTCGTCGCGGTCATGATGAACCTCGGCGAGATGGTCACGGCCACGCAGTCCGTCTCCGACGAGACGCTGCAGCTCCTCGCCGGCGAGATGAACTACACGGTTCAGATCGTCAGCCCCGAGGAGGAGGACCGCGAGCTGCTCGAGTCCTTCGACATCGAGTTCGGCGAGGACGAGGGCGACGACGAGGACCTGGTGGTCCGTCCGCCGGTCGTCACCGTCATGGGTCACGTCGACCACGGTAAGACCCGACTGCTCGACGCCATCCGCAAGACGAACGTCATCGCGGGCGAGGCCGGCGGCATCACCCAGCACATCGGTGCCTACCAGGTCTCGACCCAGGTCAACGAAGAGGACCGCGCGATCACCTTCATCGACACCCCGGGTCACGAGGCGTTCACCGCCATGCGTGCCCGTGGTGCCCGGTCGACGGACATCGCGATCCTGGTCGTCGCGGCCAACGACGGCGTCATGCCGCAGACGGTCGAGGCGCTCAACCACGCCAAGGCGGCCGAGGTCCCGATCGTCGTCGCGGTCAACAAGATCGACGTCGAGGGTGCCGACCCGACCAAGGTGCGCGGCCAGCTCACCGAGTACGGGCTGGTGGCCGAGGAGTACGGCGGCGACACCATGTTCGTCGACATCTCCGCCAAGCAGGGTCTGCACATCGACTCCCTGCTGGAGGCCGTTGTCCTCACCGCCGACGCCTCGCTCGACCTGCGGGCCAACCCGCACCAGGACGCGCAGGGCATCTCGATCGAGTCCCGTCTCGACCGCGGCCGTGGTGCCGTGGCGACGGTCCTCGTCCAGCGCGGCACGCTGCGGGTCGGCGACACGATGGTCGTGGGCGACGCCTACGGTCGTGTGCGCGCCATGCTCGACGACAACGGCAACAACGTCGCCGAGGCGGGCCCGTCGACGCCGGTCCAGGTCCTGGGCCTGACCAACGTCCCGGGTGCGGGTGACAACTTCCTGGTGGTCGACGAGGACCGTACGGCCCGTCAGATCGCCGAGAAGCGTGCCGCCCGCGAGCGCAACGCGGCCTTCGCCAAGCGCACGCGTCGCGTCTCCCTCGAGGACCTGGACAAGGTGCTCAAGGCCGGCGAGGTCCAGCAGCTCAACCTCATCATCAAGGGTGACGCTTCTGGTTCCGTCGAGGCCCTCGAGTCCTCCCTGCTCCAGCTGGACGTCGGCGAAGAGGTCGACATCCGCGTCCTGCACCGCGGCGTCGGTGCGGTCACGGAGTCGGACATCGACCTGGCGATGGGCTCGGACGCCATCGTGATCGGCTTCAACGTCCGTGCGGCCGGTCGTGCCGCGCAGATGGCCGAGCGCGAAGGCGTGGACGTCCGCTACTACTCGGTCATCTACCAGGCGATCGAGGAGATCGAGGCGGCCCTCAAGGGCATGCTCAAGCCGGAGTACGAAGAGGTCGAGCTCGGCACGGCGGAGATCCGCGAGGTCTTCAAGTCGTCCAAGCTGGGCAACATCGCCGGTGTCCTGGTCCGCTCCGGCGAGGTCAAGCGCAACACCAAGGCGCGCCTCATCCGCGACGGCAAGGTGGTCGCGGAGAGCCTCACCATCTCCGGTCTGCGCCGCTTCAAGGACGACGTCACCGAGATCCGCGAAGGGTTCGAGGGTGGTATCAACCTCGGCAACTTCAACGACATCAAGATCGACGACGTCATCGCGACGTACGAGATGCGGGAGAAGCCGCGCGTGTAAGCGTTCGGGCTTCCGTTTCTGAGACGGTCCGGTCCGGGGCCGGTCGACGGAGAGTAAACTCCGTCGATCGGCCCCGGCCGTTCGTTGTACGGTTCTGATGTCCCCGCCGCGTGGATGGCGGGGCCATCGATCCCGTACCGGCGGGTGAACCGGTTACACACATGTATGTGGGGACGCTGTCCTTCGACCTGCTCCTCGGCGACGTACGGTCGCTGAAGGAGAAGCGCTCCGTCGTCCGCCCCATCGTCGCCGAGCTCCAGCGCAAGTACGCGGTGAGCGCGGCCGAGGTGGATCACATGGACCTCCACCGCAGGGCCGCCATCGGCCTCGCGCTGGTGTCCGGCGACGCGGGGCACCTGACCGACGTGCTCGACCGGTGCGAACGGCTGGTCGCCGGGCGCCCCGAGGTGGAGTTGCTGTCCGTCAGGCGGCGCTTCCACGGCGAAGACGACTGACGACCCCAGAGAACGACCCAGACAGGAAAGAACGGGAGACGGACCAGTGGCCGACAACGCGCGGGCCAAGAGGCTGGCGGACCTCATCCGGGAAGTAGTGGCCCAGAAGCTGCAGCGCGGGATCAAGGACCCGCGGCTCGGCTCGCACGTCACCATCACGGACACCCGGGTCACGGGTGATCTGCGGGAGGCGACCGTCTTCTACACCGTGTACGGGGACGAGGAGGAGCGGCAGGCGGCGGCCGCCGGACTGGAGAGCGCCAAGGGCGTCCTGCGCTCCGCGGTCGGCGCGGCGGCGGGCGTGAAGTTCACACCCACGCTGACCTTCGTCGCCGACGCGCTGCCCGACACCGCCCGGACCATCGAGGACCTCCTCGACAAGGCGCGCCAGTCCGACGAGAAGGTGCGCGAGGTCTCGGCCGGCGCCACCTACGCCGGCGAGGCGGACCCGTACAAGAAGCCGGGCGAAGACGAGGACGACACCGCCGAATGACCCAGAAGCCCACCCCGCCCGACGGCCTTGTCATCGTCGACAAGCCGTCGGGCTTCACTTCGCACGACGTCGTCGCCAAGATGCGGGGCATCGCCAGAACCCGCCGCGTCGGCCACGCCGGCACCCTCGACCCGATGGCCACGGGCGTCCTCGTCCTCGGCGTCGAGAAGGCGACGAAGCTCCTCGGACACCTCGCCCTGACCGAGAAGGAGTACCTGGGGACCGTCCGCCTCGGACAGACCACCCTCACCGACGACGCCGAGGGCGAGATCACGGCGTCGGTGGACGCCTCCCAGGTCACCCGCGACGCCATCGACGCCGGCATCGCCAAGCTGACCGGCGCCATCATGCAGGTGCCGTCCAAGGTCAGCGCCATCAAGATCAACGGCGTGCGCTCGTACAAGCGGGCCCGTGACGGCGAGGACTTCGACATCCCCGCCCGGCCCGTCACCGTCTCGTCCTTCGCGGTGTACGACGTCCGTGACGCCGTCGCCGAGGACGGCACCCCCGTCCTGGACCTGGTGGTGTCGGTGGTCTGCTCCTCCGGCACGTACATCCGCGCCCTCGCCCGCGACCTCGGCGCCGACCTCGGCGTCGGCGGGCACCTCACCGCCCTGCGCCGCACCCGCGTCGGCCCCTACAAGCTGGACTCCGCCAGGACGCTGGACCAACTGCAGCAGGAGCTGACGGTGATGCCGATCGCCGAGGCGGCCGCGGCCGCGTTCCCTCGCTGGGACGTCGACGCCAAGCGCGCCCGGCTGCTCCTCAACGGAGTACGGCTGGAGATGCCCGAGGAGTACGCGGGCGGCGGAGCCGTGGCCGTCTACGACCCCGAGGGACGCTTCCTCGCGCTCGTGGAGGAGCACAAGGGCAAGGCGAAGAGCCTGGCCGTCTTCGGCTGAGGCAGGCACCCGGGGCCCGGTCCGCCCGTGGAGCGGCGATCACGGGGTCCTCCACTGTCGCCGCTCCACGGTCCCCCCTCGGTTCCCCCACCCCTAGGGTTATCCAGCGGCCGCCGTTCATTCACCCGTCCGGGCAGGCGCTCGGAGTGAACCGAGGGAGTGCACGGGGGCGCGTTCGCCGCATGATCTGTCCCGCCGATCACGCCACGCCTACGGTCGAACACAGGGCACGCGTGTACGGCGGGGAGGCAGGACCATGGCGGAACGGGCCGCGCTGGACCGGTTCCGGTGGGTGGAAGAGGAAAGGGGCGGCCGGATCCCGTGGGTGGAATCGGAACAGGGCGGCCGGATCCCATGGGTGGATCAGGCTGAGAGCGGTAGCAGTGCCGCGCGAGAACCAGGCCGCCCCGGCGTCGCGCCGGAACAGCGGCCGTGGGACGGGCTCGACGCCGCCCTCGTCCGCGTCCACGACCTGGCAGGCCGCCCCCGCGGCCTGGGCTTCGTCGCGGACCACCACGGCACGGTGATCACCGCCCACGAGAGCGTCGACGGCCTGCCGCGCCTCCTCCTGCACGCCGCCGGGGACCGGCACTGCCTCGTGACCGCGGCCGACGTCACCCCGCTGCCCGCCCAGGGACTGGCCCTCGTACGCACCGAGGGGCTCGGCGTGGCCCCCCTCCCGGTCACCGTGCGGGAGCGTGTCGAGACCGGCACCTACGTCCGCCTCGCCGCAGGCTGCTGGCGCGAGGCACGGGTCCTCGGCGCGACCTCGGTGACGTACACGGCGACGGATCACCCCCATCTCATCGACGAGGCCCTCGAGTTGGCGATCGGCACGGCCGGCCGGGACGCGCTGCGGCTGGGCGGCGGAGCCGCCGGGGGACCGGTCCTCGACGCCCAGACGGGCGCCGTGCTGGGCGTCCTCGGCACCGCGCTGCGGTCCGACGCGCGCGACTGCGGGTTCGCGGTCCCCCTGCACCCCCGTGCCCTCGCCCTCGCCCGGCCCGGGGACACCTCCACCGCATGGCCCGGCCTGCTCGCCGACCTGCTCGCCCGCAACGCGGCGACGGTCCCGGCCTACGGCGCCGACCTCAACCTCGCCGGGGTCCTGGAACTGACGGCCACCTCCGTGGCGCAGGACGGCCCGCGGACCGGCACGGAGGGCACCGTCGCGGTGGCCGAGCCGGTCGAACGGACCGGCCTCGCCCGCGAGTTCGCGGCCTTCACCCGGAGCCCGTACGCCGTCCTCGGCCTCGTCGGCCCACCCGGCAGCGGCCGTACGACGGAACTCGCGGCCCTCGCCGCCCGCCGCCACCGGGGCCCCGACCCCGCCCCCACCCTGTGGCTGCGCGGCGCCGACCTGAGGGAGGACGACGAGTCCCTGGCGGACGCGGCACACCGGGCCCTGCACCGGGCGGCGCGCATCGTGGCCTCCTCCGCACCGGCCTCCCCGGTGGTGCCGGGCGACGTCGCACCGGAGCTGCTGGCCCGGCCGGCCCGTGCCGCCGGGCGCCCCCTGCTTCTGCTGCTCGACGGACCGGAGGAGATGCCTCCGGCGCTGGCGCCTCGGCTCGGCGCGTGGACGCGGGGCACGGTGAGGTGGCTGGGGGAGACGGGGGCGCGGTTGGTGGTGGCGAGCGGGGAGGAGTACTGGGAGGAGGCGGGGTTCCCGGCGGAGGTGCTGTATCGGGGGGACACCTCTGAGGCGCCGGGTGACATTCCAGCCCGTCCGGCGCTTGAGGACGAGGCCGTTCAGGCCGAAGGGGGGTCCGGGGGCACAGCCCCCGGGGACGGGACGGGCAGGGGCGGCGGGGGCGACAACCCTCCTCGGCTGCTCCCGCCCTGCGTCCGCCTCGGCGACCTGTGGGACCCGGAAGCCGCCCAGGCCCGTGCGCGCTACCGCATCCCGGACGGCAGCCTCCGCGACAGCGACGCCCGTCACCCCCTCACCCTCCGCCTCCTCGCCGAGATCCGCGCCGCGCTCCCCGACGCCCCCTTCCCCCCGCTCGACCGCGACGACGTCTTCGCGGCCTACCTGGACCTGGTGTGCCTGCGCATCGCGGTGCGGCTGGCCGCGGACGGCGGCCTGCGCGGTACGGCCGTCCGCCGGCTGGCGGCGAAGGTCTCCGGCCAGATCCACGAGGCAGCCCGGCGCAGCCTCGGCCCCGGACAGGGCGAACTGGACCGCGAGACGTTCGAGTCGCTGTTCCCGTGGGGCCCCGCCCCGGCCCGCCTCGGCGGCACCGGATGGGCCTCGGCCGCCCTCACCGAGGGCCTCGTCGTCCCCGCGGGCGGCGGCTACCGCTTCGCCCACGAGGAACTCGCCGACTGGATCCAGGGCATCCACCTCGACCTGGACGAGGCCCTGCACGCCCTGGTCCACCGCCGTACCCAGGAGGGCACGCGGCACCCCCTCCCCGTCCCGCACCACCGCATCGGCCCCGTCGTCGAGTCCCTGCTCCTCCTGGCCCGTCAGCACGGTGAGCGCCGACTCGCCTCCCGCCTTGCCGACCTGGTGCACGCCCTGGACGCCGACCCGCACTCCTGGTGGGCCGCCCGCCTGCTCTCCCGCACCCTGCTGCGCGTGGCCGACGCGACGCCGTACACCGCCGTGCTGCGCCTCCTCGCCGACCGTGTCGTCGCCTGGCGACAGCGCGGGCAGCACGTGCCCGAGGAGTTCGGCCCCGTCTTCTGGAGCGAGCTGCGCCTCCCGCAGGACCGCCGCTTCGACCTGCTGCGCCGACTCGTCCTCGCCGACCCGGCCCCGCAGGACACCGACACTCCCCGCTACCTCGACGCGGCCGCACGGTTCCTCGCCGCCGACGCCAAGGCCGTACAGCCGTACCTGACGCGCTGGTTCGACGACGAGCGGCCCCTGCCCGCGACCCCGCACGCCACCGTCGCCACGGCCGCGCAGGCCCTGCTGCACACGCACCGGCACCGGGCGATCGACGATCTCACCGAAGTCCTCGCCGACCGTGCCCACCGGCGTGCCGACGAGCTGCTCGCCGTCCTCGCCGAGGAGGAGCCGTCCGCGATCTGCCGGGCCGTCGACCGATGGGTGCGCGACGAGCGGCCGTACCGGAGGACGACAGCGGTGGAGTACGGGCTGCTGGCCGCCGCCCACGTACGCACCGAGGCCGACCGCGAGCTGCTGCGCCGCGCCGCCCTCTCCCTGATCGCCCGCCCCGCCGACTGCACCCTGCACGGCGGCGCGCTCGCCCTCCTCGTACGGGACCCGCACACCAGGGACACCCACCTCCAGCGGGCGCTGGAGCGTTTCGCCACCGGGGATCCGCAGTTCCCGCCGAGCGCGCCGGCCGCCGCGCTGCACACCCGTCCCGAGCCGGTCCTGGACGCCTTCCTGGCCCGGCTGCGCCGAGGACCGGACACCGGCGAGACCCTGCGCACGCTCGCCGACGCCACCACACCCGACCTCGCCCGCCCGGTCGCCGCCCTGGTCCGCGAGGCGGTGCGGGAGCGGCCGGAGGTCGCCGACCACGTGGCCGCGTACGTCGACCGCCGCCTCGACCTCGACCACGGACCGACCGCGCGGACCGTCCTCCGTCCGCTGGTCACCGGCCTGCTCGACGGCGGCGGCCCGGAGCGGGTGCGGGTCGCGCTGGCCGCGGTCCTCGCCGCCCCCGGCAGCGCCGGGGCCCCGGACTGCCCGTCCCTGCGCCATGAACTTCGCGAGTTCCTCCTGGGCCGGGAACACGCCCCCGCCGTCCTGAACGCTTTGCTGGACGCCGCTGTCCGGCACGGCGGCACGGGCCTGCGTGACGTCGTGCGCCGCGTCGGCCTGCGTCTCGTCCGCACCCCGGACGGCGCGACCCGTTTCGACCGCGCCCTCGTCGACCTGAGCCGTACCGTCCCCGGCTTCGCCGCGCTGATGGCCGGCTGGCTGAACGGCGCTCCCGCGGACTGGGCCGTGGTGGTCGGGCCCAGCACACGGCGGACGATCGAGAGTCTGGCGGGGTGCGAGTCCCCGCTGGAGACCGGCCCGTCGCGTGCGCCCCGTCACAGGACACATGCCGATGCGGGCCGACAGCACGCGGCATGGCACCCTTAGACCTGCGTAAGAGGTCGAAGGTAACTACGGACAAGGGTTCGAGGAGCGGTCACAGTGCAGCGCTGGCGTGGCTTGGAGGAGATCCCCCAGGACTGGGGGCGCAGCGTCGTCACCATCGGCTCCTACGACGGGGTGCACCGCGGGCACCAGCTGATCATCCAGCACGCGGTGGACCGAGCGCGTGAGCTGGGCGTTCCCTCGGTGGTCGTCACCTTCGACCCGCATCCCAGCGAGGTCGTCCGGCCCGGCAGCCACCCGCCGCTGCTGGCCCCGCACCACCGCCGCGCCGAACTGATGGCGGACCTCGGCGTCGACGCGGTGCTGATCCTCCCCTTCACGACCGAGTTCTCGAAGCTGTCGCCGGCCGACTTCGTCGTCAAGGTCCTCGTCGACAAGCTGCACGCCAAGGCGGTCGTCGAGGGCCCCAACTTCCGCTTCGGCCACAAGGCCGCCGGCAACGTCGAGTTCCTCACCGAACTCGGCAAGGTCTACGACTACGAGGTCGAGGTCGTCGACCTGTACGTCACCGGCGAGGCGGGCGGCGGCGAGCCCTTCTCCTCGACCCTGACCCGGCGCCTGGTCGCCGAGGGCGACGTCGCGGGCGCCGGGGAGATCCTCGGCCGGCCGCACCGGGTGGAGGGCGTGGTCGTACGCGGCGCCCAGCGGGGCCGCGAACTGGGCTTCCCGACCGCCAACGTCGAGACCCTGCCCCACACCGCCATCCCCGCCGACGGCGTCTACGCCGGCTGGCTGCACGCGGGCGGCGAGGCGATGCCGGCCGCGATCTCCGTCGGCACGAATCCGCAGTTCGACGGCACGGAGCGCACGGTCGAGGCGTACGCCATCGACCGGGTGGGTCTCGACCTGTACGGGCTGCATGTCGCCGTCGACTTCCTGGCGTTCGTGCGGGGGCAGGCACGGTTCGAGACGTTGGAGGCTCTGCTGGAGCAGATGGCTGAAGACGTGAAGCGGTGCAGGGAGTTGGTGGCCGCGGCGGAGTAGCCGACGGCTGTACGACAGTAGCGACGGCTGTACGACGGCGAGTTCGGCTGTACGACGGCGGAGGGCGGCCGGTGCCTTGGAGGCACCGGCCGCCCTTTTGTTCTGCCGTGAGGCGCCCGCGGGTTACTGCTGAGGGGGCGGGGGCGGGGGAGGGGTCTGGCCGTCGGGGTGCGGGGGTTGGGGGGCCTGCGGTGCTTCTGGGGCCGGGGCCGGGGCCTGGGGGGCCTGGGGGTAGCCGTAGGCGGCGGGGTAGCCGGGCTGAACCGGCTGGCCCGGGTGGCCTTGCTGCTGCGGGTGGGGCTGGCCCGGGTGCGGGTAGGGCTGGCCCGGCTGGGCGGGGGCCTGCCCCGGGGGGAACTGGCCGGGCTGGGCCTGTCCCGGGTGGGCCTGCGCCGGTGGGACCTGTCCGGGCTGCGGGTAGGGCTGGCCCGGGGCGTACGGCTGGCCCTGGTGCGGGGGCTGGGGGTAGGCGCCGGGCTGACCGGGGTGCTGCTGTCCGGGGACCGGCTGGCCCGGCATCTGCTGGCCCGGGGCGGGGTGTCCCGGGAACGGCTGTCCGGGGATCGGCTGGCCGGGGCCGGGCTGGCCCGGGTACGGGCCGGGGTACGGCTGGCCCGCGTACTGGCCGGGCATCTGCTGGTCCGGGCCGGGCATCGGCGGGGCGGCCACGGGGGGCGGGTTGCCGTCCGAGGTCCACAGGCCGTGCGACTGCTGGTGGCGTACGAAGTCCTCCGCGACCATCGCCGCGAGGTTGAAGTACGCCTCCCGCACCTTCGGGCGCATCATGTCGAGGTCGACCTCCGCACCGGCGGAGAGATGCTCGTCGAAGGGCACGACGACGACGCCCCGGCACCGTGTCTCGAAGTGCGACACGATGTCCTCGACCTTGATCATCTTGCCGGTCTCGCGCACACCGGAGATCACGGTGATGGAGCGCGAGACGAGTCCGGCGTACCCGTGCGCGGAGAGCCAGTCCAGCGTCGTACTGGCGCTGCTCGCACCGTCCACCGACGGTGTCGAGATGATGATCAGCTGGTCGGCGAGGTCGAGCACACCGCGCATGGCGCTGTAGAGCAGGCCGGTGCCCGAGTCGGTGAGGATGACCGGGTACTGCTTGCCGAGCACCTCGATCGCGCGCCGGTAGTCCTCGTCGTTGAAGGTCGTCGACACGGCCGGGTCGACGTCGTTGGCGATGATCTCCAGCCCGGAGGGGGCCTGGGAGGTGAAGCGCCGGATGTCCATGTACGAGTGCAGGTACGGGATCGCCTGCACCAGGTCACGGATGGTGGCCCCGGTCTCGCGCCGCACCCGGCGGCCGAGCGTGCCGGCGTCGGGGTTGGCGTCGATGGCGAGGATCTTGTCCTGCCGCTCTATGGCGAGGGTGGAGCCCAGCGCGGTCGTCGTGGTCGTCTTGCCGACGCCGCCCTTGAGGCTGATCACGGCGATGCGGTAGCAGGAGAGCACCGGGGTCCGGATCAGCTCCAACTTCCGCTGCCGCTCGGCCTCCTCCTTCTTCCCTCCGATCTTGAACCGGGAGGACGCGGACGCCGGACGCCCGCTCTTCGCCTTCTGCTTCCTGTTGTTGAGCAGCCGGTCGGAGGACAGCTCCACGGCAGCGGTGTAACCGAGCGGCGCGGCACCGGGGTTGGTCGGCTGCCGCTGGTCGTGCTGCATCGGCTGCGGCCATGCGGCCCCGGCGCGGGGGTCGATGGGCTGCTGTGGGTGCGGCGCCGCTCCCTGCGGGTGCTGACCAGCGTGCTCGGGCGGCTGCGGGACTCCGTGCGGGGCGGCAGCCGGGGGAGCGCCGTCGGGCTGCGGCTGCCCTGGGTGCCCCGGCTGTCCCGGCAGTCCCTGCTGGGCAGGGGGCTGGGGGAAGCCGTAGCCGCCCGGCTGGGCGGGAGGGGTGGGTCCGGGTTGTGGCGCGTGAGGCTGCGGGAAGCCGTAGCCGCTCGGCGCGTGGGGTGCGTTCGGCGCGTGGGGCGCGGTGGGCGGCATGGGCGCGGGGGCGCTGGGGTGCGGGAAGCCGTAGCCACCGGGTGCGTTGGGCGCGGGGGGCGCGGGAGTCTGCTGGGCGCCGGGCCAGGCCTGCGCATCGGGGGCACCGGGGTGGGGGAAGCCGTAGCCGGGCCGGCCGGGCTGTGCCTGGGGTGCGGGCGGCTGGGGGAAGCCGTAACCGCCCGGGCCCTGGGGCTGAGCCTGGGGGTTGGGTGCCGGTGCGGGCGCGGTGTACGGCTGCTGGGGTGCCTGGGGCGGGGTGCCGGGCTGCTGGGCCGCCGCGGACTCCGGGTTCTGCGCGGCCGCCGGGTTCCAGGCGGGCGGTGCGGGCTGCGGAGCCTGTGGGTGGGCGGACGGCTGCTGCGGCGGCAGGGGCGACTGGGCCTGAGGGTGCCCCGGAGTCGCCGGGTTCCCGGGCTGCGGCTGTGCGGGCCACTGCGCGGCCGGTGCGGGGGCAGCAGGCTGGTACGACGGTGGCAGCGGCGGCACTCCGCTCTGCGGGGCGGGCGGGGGAGCCCAGGCAGTGGGCGGCGCACCCTGCGGTGCGGCGGCCGCGGCCGGGGCGGAACCGTCCTGCGGGGCCTCGCCGGCAGGCTCGGCCACGGGCGCCACCGCGTCTGCGGCCTCAGCGGTCGGGGCCACATGGTCCGAAACCTCGGCCTCGGCCTCAGGCGCAGGGGTGTCGGCAGCCCCGCCCTCCTCCTCGGATGCGGTGACATCGTCGCCCTGGGACACGGCGCCGTCAGTACCCGCGTCACCGGCAGTGACTTCCTGAGAGTCGACGTCGTCGGACTCACCCTCGGCCGCCGAAGCCGCCGGGTCCTCCGAGCCGTCGCCTACCCCGGGCGCACCGGGCGCACCGGGCGCACCGGGCTCGCCGATCTCCGCCCCTACGGAAGAGGCGTCGTCGCTGTCGGCGCCCAGGGAACCCGAGGAGTCCGCGGACGCACCCGCGTCCGTCTCCTCGGCCGGGGCCGCCGTGTCAGCCGTACCAGCCGGATCCTCCGAGTTCTCCGCGGCGCCGGCCGCCGAAGCATCGGCGCCGTCGGCCGCAGCCGCCCGCTCCGCGATCTCCTGCTTCAAGGCGACGGCGGAGAACCGCATGGTGGCGCCGCTCTCCAGATCCCCGTTCCCGGAACCAGCCTCCTCGGCATCGGAGGGCGAAGCCTGAGCACCCGTGTGCGACGGCGCGGCCCCCTGCCCC
The DNA here is from genome assembly GCF_043198595.1 of Streptomyces sp. NPDC048751. Taxonomy (NCBI): domain Bacteria; kingdom Bacillati; phylum Actinomycetota; class Actinomycetes; order Kitasatosporales; family Streptomycetaceae; genus Streptomyces; species Streptomyces sp. NPDC048751. The sequence goes on along the minus strand of NZ_JBICUX010000021.1, from coordinate 34,774 downwards.
GCAGGGTCGGCCGGAGGCACCGGCGGCGGCGCCCACTGCCCCTGAGGCTGCCCCTCGACCGGACCCCCGGTCGAAGGCGTGGGCGGCGCGGGCGGCGTGAAGGGCACACCCGGAGCCGGAGCCGGAACCTGCGGAGGGTACGGACCTCCAGTCCCCTGAGCCGACGGCCCAGGAGGCGCGAACGGAGCCCCAGGAGCCACCCCGGAACCCGAACCCGAACCTGAACCCGGGCCCGCGCCCGAGCCGCCGCCGGCACCCGCACCTGTCCCCGACCCGTCACCCGCGTTCTGCGTGTACCAGGCGGGCGGCGCGTAGTCGATGGTGAACTCCCCCGTCGCCTCGACGGCGGAGTCCGCGTCGGTCTGGTCATCGCCGGGTGTGGCCCAGCCCCCGCGGATCCCGTCCCGATCGCTGCTCACAATTCCTCCTGGTGTGGTCGAGCACCCTCATGCCGTGCCGGGGCGACCATTACTTGTCGTCCTTTGTCGTTCGAGGTCGTCCGATCCACCGGCTCTCCCCCTGGGACGCCGACGCCCGGTCCACGGGTTCTGGCACGGCGCCCCCTCCCAGCCTAATCATCACGCGCCCCACCTCGGCAGGCCCGTCCGCTCACCAGCGCCCACCCATGACGTCGCGCACCCCTCAGAAGTGCCGCACACGGCCGCCCCATTGGCGAACAAACCAACCGATAGCGACTACGGCGTCACGCAGAAAAATGAACGAAACAACAACGCTTGCCCAATTCCAGGCAGGAAAACGCCGATTCAGTCCATCCGTCGCGGCATACCCAACAATCCGATCTCGGCGTCCGTGGGTTGGGTCAACACGTACTGCCGGTCACGGTCCGCACACCAGAGCGTGAGCCCGTCGGAGAGCGTGGGCAACGCCTCGACCTCGGCCCGGGGCAACGCCATGGTGCGGCCCAGCTCCGCGGCCTCGTCCGGCGAGATCCGCTGCACGCCGACCAGCCGCGCCTGCCGTACGAGCCGCGGCGCCAGGGGACTGAGATACGGCAGCAGCGTCAACACCGACTGCCACGGCCCGGAGACGACCCGCCCGCGCGGAGGCCGCATACCGCAGTCCCGCACCACCAGCACCGGAGTTCCCGCCGACGTGCCCTGCGGCGGCACCCGGCCCACGTCGTACACGGCCAGGCCGTTCTGTCCGCCGCCCATGGCGTGCACCATCTGCATCCAGGCCTGCGGCCGCCCCGTCTCCACGGCGACACGCGCTCCCGTCGCCGCCGCTCTGAGGGCGATGACCTGCGCGGTCCACAGACCACCGATGAGGACGACGTCGTACGGCGTCGGCCGGTTGAGGCCCAGCACCGCGGGGCGCCCCTCCGCGTCCACCCCGACGACGACACCGTCGTCCCCGATGGGCAGCGCGAGCGCGTCCAGTTGGTCCAGGGGCACGGAGTGGCGTCCGTGTCGGGGGCCGAGCAGGCCGAAGCCTCTGCGCAGCAGTTCGCGTGCCCGCCCGTCACCGGAGGTCTGCGGCTCGCCGGGAGCGGCGGCCGCCGCCCGTGTCGTGCGTGCCGTCCGGGTGTTCGTCGGTGTCATCGGGCCCCTCCGAGGGGGAGAGTGGCGAGCATGCCGGGCACCTGTTCCCGGTCGAGACGGGCGAGCCCCGCACCGGCGTGGCGTGCCGCCGCCTGCACCGCACGCCGGGCCGCGACGAGTTCGTCGTCACTGCGCCCGGTCACCCGCAGATGGCCGCACAGGGAGACCTCCTGGCGCTCCCCGCGCGCGAGCGTGAGGCTGAAGGTGGTGGCGAGCGCGGGGACGGCGGTGACCAGGGCGAGGAACTGCGGCAGCGACGGTGCCCGCCGACCGCCCAGGGTGGGCCAGCGGCGTATCCAGTACGTGGTGTGCCGCCGGTTGTCGCAGCGCCAACTGCGGCCCGACTCCTCGGTCCGCCGCTCCCGCGCCTCCGTACGTCCGGCCTCCGCCGTCACCAGCGGGTTGGCGCTGGCCGAGGTGGCGATCGCGGTGGTCAGTTCCTCCTCGTCGAGGACGGTGACGCGGAACCCGGCCCCGGTCAGCCGGCTCGCGAGATGGTCGGCGGCACGCACGACGCACTTCTGCGCCCCGACGAGACCGCCGCCACGCGCGGCCACGGCCTCCGGACACAGCTCGGGGTCGAGCTTCAGCGCGATCCAGGTGATGCGCACCGCCGGCGCACCCGTCTGCTCCTGCAACGGCGCGTAGTTGGAGACGGCGACCGACTGCTGGGGCAGATGGAGCGCGGGCGCGGGCTGCGTGTGCAGTACGACCTGCGCCGACTCCAGGCGGATTCCGTCCACTTCGAGGGCGTCGTGCACCAGGGCGAGCGGCAGCGGCTGCCGGTTGCGCTCGGCGCGCAGCGCGGTCGCGTCGGCCTCGACCTGGAGGACGGCGGTGACGAACGTGCCGTCCCCGACGATGCCGATGGGCCGCCGGTCACGGCTCGCATAGGTGTACGTCCGCAGGCTCGGGTCGCACTCCACGGCCGGCGCGAACCCCGGCTCCGTCCCGGGCGGTATCGGCGTATTGGCGGCACGGCGCTGCCGTGCCCGCAACGCCCGCGCCGTACCGAACCACTCCGGGAGGGAGCGGCCGCGGCGGCGGACGAAGGCGGCGAGCACCAGGACGGCCGCGACGACGCCCGCCACGATCAGGGCCACCGGGTCGATCACCCAGCCGACCAGCAGGGCGGCGGCCGCGATCTCCAGCAGGACAAGGCGTTGCAACCGGAACACTCCGGTCTGCCCCGAACGCGTTCTCAGATGGAGCGCGCCCGGCGCCGACGACCGCTGCTCCGGCTCCGGCCGGGGCGCCGAGGCTCCCCGCCTCCGCGACCGTTCACGGGACGGCACGCGCGTTCCGGAAGCCATCACTCCATCCCCCCGTTTTGTTCACAACTCGCCGGTGTTCCAGCACCACACCGGGCCCTCGAAGTCCAGGCACCCTACCCGCGCCACAAGTCACCGCGGACACCAGGCATAGTAGGGGGCCGGTCTGACAACGGAGGGCGCGGGGACCGCGTCACCGGCGAGCGCGGCCCAGGCGAAAACGGGGAGAGACAGGCACAGATGGCATCTCGGCGCGACCAGCTCAATGCCTACACCTTCGCGAAGCGCCGCATGCTCGCGGCCTTCCTTCAGTCATCGTCCGACGGTTCGGAGGAGGCGGCACCACGCCCGCTGCGGGCGATCGTCCCCAGCGTCATCGTGGGCGTCGTCGTCATGGCCGTCTTCGGCGCCTGGGGCATGTTCAAGCCGACCGCGCCCAAGGGCTGGGACACCCCCAACGCCAAGGTGATCGTCGCCGACAAGTCGACCACCCGGTACGTCGTCCTCAAGACGGACGGCGAGGTCCAGCTGCACCCGGTCCTCAACATGGCGTCCGCCAAGCTGCTCCTCAACTCCAACCAGGGCGAGGTCGTGACGGTCGCCGAATCCGTCCTCGACAGCGGGAAGATCCCGCACGGCGTCACGATCGGCATCCCGTACGCGCCCGACCGCCTGCCGGAGGCCTCGGAGGCGGGCAAGGCGAAGCGCTGGGTGGTCTGCGAGCGCCCGAGCGCGGGCGGCGGCTCCATCCAGAAGGCCGCGCTGGTCCTCGCCTCCCGCGACATGAAGTCCACCGAGGGCAAGGAGCGGTTGCGCGGCGGCCAGCTCCTCTACGTCGTGGACCCGGACAAGAACCGCTACGTCGTCGACGCGAAGGGGACCGCGTACCGCGTCGACAAGTCCGACGAACTCCTGCTGCGCGCCGTGGTCGGCTCCGGCCGCGTCCCCGAGCCGGTGTCGAAGGAGTGGCTGGAGACCCTGCATCAGGGCGACCCCATCAGCTTCCCCGACATCACCGACCAGCCGGGCACCGCGGCCGACGCCCCCGGCCAGCTCGACGCGTCGACCAACAAGGTCGGCATGGTGCTCAAGGCCTTCGACAACAACAGCGAGCAGTACTACGTGGTGCTGCCGGGCCGGGTCGCCCCCGTCTCTGCCTTCGTCGCCCAACTCCTGCTGTTCAGCGAGGAACTGGCCCCGCTCGGCCAGGCCGGTCACGCCCGGGAGGTGAGCCCCGGCGCGATCGTCCCCGGCAAGCCCTTCGGCACCGAGCACCGCTGGCCGACCGGCGACCCCGCCCCCGTCAACGAGGCGTCCGGCACGACCGGCAGCCGCAGCACCGTCTGCAACGTCCTGCGCGACGTGAACGGCTCGGGTGCCACGACCCTGAGCACCTGGGCGGGCACCGACTTCCCCGCCAAGCTCCCCACGGGCTCCTCCAGCGCCTACGTCACGCCCGGCTCCGGCCAGCTCTACCGCCAGTACCAGGGCAGGGCGACCAACACGGGCCCCGTCTTCCTCGTCACCGACACCGGGCTGCGGTACGTCCTGCAGTCCAACGCCGACAGCGCCACCGACGACGCCGGCATCGGTACCACCGAGAAGGACCGCGAGCAGCTCCAGCAGGAGGCCAAGCAGGCCCAGACGCGCCTCGGTTACGCCGACGTCGACCCCGCGCCGATCCCCGCCGCCTGGTCCGAGTTCCTGCCCACCGGCCCACGACTGTCCACGGCAGCGGCACGTCAGCCGCAGGGCTCTTGAGGAAGGGGGCGACGGTGCTGCGTACGACGGCGTTCCTGGGGACCGGGGTGACGGTGCTGCGTACGACCCTCGTGGCGGCCGCGACCCTGCTGACGACGGCCACGGTCCTCGCACCCCCCGCGGCGGCGGCCGACCCGCCCTACTCGGACCAGTGCTCGTTCCCCAACGGCAAGTACCCCGGCCGCCCCTGGTCCCTGCAACGCGTCCTCCTGGACGAACTGTGGAGCCAGTCCAAGGGCAAGGGCACGCGCGTCGCCGTCATCGACACCGGCGTCGACATGACGAACCCCCAACTCACCCGCGCGGTGGACGCGAAGAGCGGCCGCAACTTCCTCCCGCGCGGCATCAAGGACGAGAACGGCGACCCCGTCGAGCGCGGCAAGGAGAACGGCACGACGGACACCGTCGGCCACGGCACCAAGGTCGCCGGCATCATCGCGGCCCGCCCGGCCTCCGGTACCGGCTTCGTCGGCCTGGCCCCCGAGGCGACGATCATCCCCATCGAGCAGAACGACGCCGAGGGCCACGGCACCGCGGACACCCTCGCCCAGGCGATCCGCTACGCCATCCAGGCCAAGGCCGACGTCATCAACATCTCCCAGGACACCTCGAAGGCGATCAAGCCCGCGGCCGCCCTGGAACAGGCCGTCGACGCGGCCCTCGCCCAGAACATCGTCGTCGTGGCCTCGGCGGGCAACGACGGCCTCGGCGGCAACGTCAAGAAGACCTACCCCGCCTCCTACAAGGGCGTCCTCGCGGTCGCGGCCTCCGACCGCAACAACGAGCGCGCCGCGTTCTCCCAGTCCGGCGACTTCGTCGGCGTGGCGGCCCCCGGCGTCGACATGATCTCCACGGTCCCCAAGGGCGGCCACTGCTCCGACAACGGTACGAGCTTCTCGGCCCCGTACGTCGCGGGCGTCGCGGCGCTCATCAAGGCCAAGCACCCGACCTGGACCGCGCGCGAGATCGTCGCCCAGATCGAACAGACCGCGGAACGCACCATCGCCGGCCACGACCGCCTCGTCGGCTGGGGCGTCGTCGACCCCGTCCGCGCCCTCACGGAGGACGACCGACCCGTGGAGTCCCCCGACCCCCGGTCGGGCCTCTCCAAGGCCGAGGCCCCCACTCCGGCCAGGTTCCGACTCGGCGAGACCCCCGACGAACGCAACGCCCGCCTCGCCACGTACGTCGCCGTGGGCGCCGCAGTCCTCGTGGCCGCGGCGGGCGGCACGGCGGTGGCCCTCAGGGACGCCAGGCGCCGGGCCAGGAGGACCGCCGGGGCGGAGTAGGGGCGGGTGCGGTCGAGGGGCACTCTTTCGGCCACCTGGTCATGCCGCGGTCAAACGCGCACCAGCCCGCGCCCAAACCGCCGTATGGGTTCCGCATGCCGCGCCCCCGCTGCCCGAAATAGCGGGATCCGCCCCACTGCCCGCTGGCTACTGTGATGACGCCACATCAGCCACGGCGAAGAGGAGACGGCGGTGAGCACACCGATCCGTTCACGCCTTCTCGACTACCTCGAAGCGGACCCACCGCAGACACCGGCCCCGCCCTGCCCGTCGGGTCCGGAACCCCGCCGTTCCCCCCTTCTCGACTACGCCGACGAGCAGCCGGTCGAGGCAGCACGACCGGAGGGCCCGAAGCCGGGCGTACCCCCGTACCACACCCCGGTGTTCGTCCCCGCGCACCCGCGCTACGTCGAAGCCACCGACGAATCCGGCACCCCCACCCGAGTCCCCTTCATCGCGTACGAACTCTTCGAGCACCCCACGGACGGCACCGTGGCCCTCGCCTTCACCTCCCTGGACCGGCTCGTGGCCGCGCTGGGCGAGGCCCAGCCGTGGGTCGTCACCTCCCTCGGCCCACTGGCCGAGGGCGTGGGCGGACAGGGCGTGACCGTCCGGCTGAACCCGCACCTGGCCCCCGGACCGCCCAACTGGCATCCCGCCGACCTCGCCGCCTACGCGCGGGAGGTGCGCTGATGGCGGCCGACTTCAAGGCGGTCCTGAGCGACCTCACCTCGATGTCCAAGACCTTCCACGACCAGGCCCGCGACTACCGCACCCTGCACGCCGACGTCGCCCCGCCCGTGGCCGACGGCGGAGACGCCGGACTCGACCACGCCCTCAAGGAGGTCGCCGACCTCATCGTCGCCCTGCACACCGGCTTCGCCGACCGGCTGGACGACCACGGCGACAAGGTGACGTACGCCCGCGACTCCTTCCAACGGCACGACATCGACGTGCACGGACTGTTCGAGGACCTCATGACGGGGGACGGCTGATGACCGGCGGAAGTTGGGTCGGCGGCGACATCGGCGGCCTGCGCACGATGGCCGAGACGTACAAGAACGCCAAGGACAAGCTCGACGACGTGGTCCGGCCACTCACCACCGCGGTCGAATCCCTCGTCGGCGACGCCGGCTGGAAGGGCGAGGCGGCCGAGACCTTCCGCGCCACCTGGAGCGAGGACGCGCTGGCGGCCGGCGCCTTCGCGAGTCTCGTCCACAGCGCCGGCGACATCCTCGCCACCCTCGTCGACGCACTCACCGCCTGCGAGACGGCCCTGCAGAACGCCGAGCACGTCGCCACACGCAAGGGCGTGACCATGGGCGACAAGGGCGTCCCGGAACCCATGGTCACCGCGAACCCGCCCAGCGCGGACGACCAGAAGGCGATCTCGGCGATGAACGAGTACGCCAAGGTACGCGACGAGGTCCTGCACACCGCCCAGCACGCACGGCTGGCGGCGGCGGACCAACTGCGCGGCCTGTACGAGCAGGTGACGAAACCGGTCTCGACCGGAGACAAGATCACCCTCGCCGACGCGCTGCGCGGTCTGTACGCGTACGACGCGGAGGACGCGCGGGCCGGCGGCAGAGAGGCCCGCACACTGCTGGACGGCGCCAAGGCGGAGGAGCGCGAGGCCAAGAAGGAACTCCGCGCGGAGCGCAAGGCCTTCCAGAAGGCGGGCCGGTCCCTCCCGAAGGACCTCCCCGCCAAGAGCGCCTATCGCGACGCGATGATGAAGGTCGACTCCCTCGAGGAGTCCATCGCCCGAGCCGACCACGGCAGTACGGCCCTCCCTTACGACCGCGCCCTGAACGTCAAACTGGCCGACGCCGCGGACGCCCTGCGCCTCGGCAAAGGCGTCGCCGAACTGCCCGAGTTCCTCCGGGAGATCCCCGTACTCGACGTCGCCGCGGCCGCCGCCTGCGGCCTGGTGGAGGCGAAGGAGGACCACGACAAGGGCTGGTCCTGGCAGCACTCCGTGGAAGTCGACGGCGCCGCGGCGCTCGGCGGTGTGGCGGTCGGAGCCGCCGCCGCTGCCGCCCTGCCCGTCGAGGGCGCCGTGGCGGTCGCCGGGGTCGGTGTGGTGGCCGCGATCGGCGCGACCAGTCTCCTCGACCACTCCTTCCACGAGCACTGGAGCGAGGACATCCACGACCACGGCGTGGTCGGGGGCGTGCTGACCGGCACGGGTCACGTGCTGACCGAGACCAAGGACGACGGCGTACGCATGGCGAAGGACATCTGGCATGGCGTCACGAGCATCTTCTGAGGCCCGGCCGGTCGAGGCCCCGGTCCCCATCCCCTCCCTGCCCAAGCTGGGCACCACCTGGTACAGGCGGGGCGCGCTCTACTGGCTCAGCCGAGCACGTACGACCGTCTTCCTGCTCCTGGTCATGGCCTTCTTCTGTTTCATCGCCCTCAGCCTCTACCAGGGGTTCCGCGACGAGATACCGCCCACCGCGCGCACCGTGTCCGACAGCGTGCAGGTGGCGGCGTCCGCCGTCGCCCTGGTCTGGGGCTGGATCAAGCAGCGCCGAAGCCACCGCGAAGGCATGCTCCACCCCCCGACCCCCGAGCAGACCCGCGCCGCCAAACGCGCCCACAACGGTCGTGCCCCCGGCCGGGTCGCACTCGGCCGCGCCCTGGTACTCCTCGCGGCACCCGTCATGCCGGCCTTCGCTGCCTACATCGTGGGCTGGCTGACCGCGTGGATGACGGTGCGCGAGTATCCCAGCGAGGTCGGGGCGCGACGCTGGTTGGAGGAACAGCGAGCCGCCTGAGGGCGGTGCCGTGGCGTGAAGAACCAATGAAGCTTCGTTCAGTGGTAGCACGGTTGTTGCATATGGCAGTTGGGGCTGTCAGAGGTATTCACTACAGTGGTCATGTTGCGGTCATGAACACTTGAGGGGCATTGGCTGCCCAGGACGGGCAGCGGAAACGGGGAGGGAACGCTTCGTGCTTCCTGCAGACATGGGCGGGGGCGCCGCCGACGTAGGCCGTGGCTTCATGGCGCTGTCGAAGTTCAAGGAGCGTGTGGACGACCTGCTCAAGGCCTTCGAGGACTCAGCGGGCGGCTCGTCCAAGGTCGGAACGCACCGCCTGTCGGAGTCCGCGTTCGGTATGGGGAACTTCCCCGAAGCGAAGGCGCTCCACGTGGAGTACGAGCGGGTCCATGAGCGCATCACGTCGCTGTCCAAGTCGCTCGGCCTCCAGCTGGAGGCCATGCGGATCGCCGTCCATGGCGCTGACGTCACCTTCGACAACCTCGAAGAGGACCAGCGGTACCGGTTCCACGAGATCCGGACCGAGGTCAACCAGGAACGCGAAGCGATGCTGAACGAGCAGACCAAGCGCGACAACACCGCCGACCACACCAACGCGGGGTACTGATGAGCGGCGACAAGAACAAGTCGGACAGTTACCAGGCGGCACGCCAGGACGCCACGCAGCAGAACACCGGCGTGGACGACGCGATGAACAAGGCGGCGGTGATCAGCCCCGCTGCCCCTGGCAGTCCCGGCGGCTTCGGCAAGACCAGCTTCGAGGGCTACGACCTCAACGAGATGATCGACATCGTGGAGTCGGCGAGCCCGGAGACCTTGGAGAGCGCGGCCACGGCACTCGTCGACGCCCGGGACGCCATCAACGAGGCGGCCGAAGAACTCAGCCGCAACCTCGGCAACGTCGACTGGCAGGGCGAGGCCCACACCGCCTTCTACACCTGGGGCACGAACCTGGCCACCACCGCCCTCGCGCTCGCCAATTACGCCGACGAGGTGGGCACCCAGGTGATGGCGGCCAGCTCGGGACTCGCCTCCGTACGCAAGTCCATGCCCCCGCGTGACACCCGCTCCGCCCCCAAATCGATCGATGAAATCCCTGAGACGAAGCGGATCGACAGCAACGAGGAGTACGCAGCGGCGGTCACGGCGGAGAACCACCGGCAGGAAGCCATCAACCAGATGTACCGGCTGGCGTCGTTCTACACGGTGTCTAGCGGGATGATGCAGCTGGCTGAGGAGCCGGTGTTTCCCAAGATGCCGGCTGCGGGGGTGCCGGAGCCGACGGGTGGCTACAAGGTGGAGCCTCCTGGAGGACAGGCGACCAATCCTGTTGCTCACACGAGGGGCTCGGAGATTGTGGGCCCTCACTCGACGCATGCCCCGACCGAGCGGGCGCAGTCGGACGTTTCTCTTCCGTCTGCCAGAGAGCTGGTCGATCCCCCCACACTCCCGGACCGGCACGTCGGTACGGAGATCGACAGCGTCGGTACGCTGCCGCCACAGGAGACCGTGAAGCCGACGACCATCACACCGCCCCCGACCGCTGGCCAAGGCGGAACTCCACCGGGGACGATTCCTCCCTTTGCCCCTGTTGCGGTACCCACTACTCCTCGAGGGCTGGCCGGGCGTACCTCTGGGTTCGGCGGAGTGCCTGGGAGCAAGCTGCCTGCCTCGGCGCAGGGGCGGGCCGGCGGTATCCCCGGCGGCACCTCTGCAGGGCGTACGGGAACCGGCCCCATCGGGCAGGCCGGGCGTGCCCTTGCACCGGGGCAGGCAGGCGGCCGTGCGAGTGGGCCTACGGGGCGAGGCGTGGTCGGCGGGGTGCCGAAGGCCGAGGGACAGGCGGCGGCCGGACGGGCCAGTGGTGTTCGGGGTCCGGTCACTGGCATGGGTACTGAGAACTCCGGCCGTCAAAGTGCTGGGCGCACAGGCGCCGGGCGTAGCACCGATGGCGTTGTCGGCGGGAAGCCCGTCACCGGAGCCACTTCCACTGCCAAGGGTTCCAAGCTGCCACGCGGAACGGTTGTAGGCGCTGAGGGTGGACCCACATCGCGCGGTGTGAGCGAGAGGCGCGGGGGCGCCCAGCGTGGGGTGATCGGAGCTCCAGGCTCAACGACGGGCGCGGGACAGACGCCTCGCCGTGCTGTCGGTAGCCCTGACGGCGTCGTCGGAACGCCGAAGGGACGAGCTACTGGGGCAAGGAACAGCAGGCCCGACGCGGCGCGTGGTTCAGCGGCCAACCAGAGTCCACGCGAGACGCGTGCACGTCGCGACCAGCGGCGCGACGACGCGTCGGCGACCGACTGACCGGACAAGAGCAAGGACAGACAGAGGAATGGTGGCAGGGATCAGTCGACGCGGCATGTGGAGCGCGCCTTACGCGAGACGAAATCGGAGACGGGTCTCCACCGTCTGCTCAGCGCTTGGCGCCTTGGTCGTCCTGTCCGCAGGCCTGGCTCCAAGCGCGCAGGCCGCCGACGTTCAGTCTCAGCAGTGGTACTTGTCGGCGATGAGGGCTGAGGAAATGTGGAAGGTGAGCACGGGCAAAGGCGTCAAGGTCGCTGTCATTGACTCGGGCGTCAACTCTGCCACCTCCTCTCTGAAGGGCCAGGTTCTGACCGACGAGGTACCGAAAGCCGTCGCTTACGGTGCGACAAAGGACTACTCGGGCCACGGAACAACCATGGCGGAGCTGATCGCAGGTACTGGTGCGGGTGATGGGCTGAAAGGCCTGGCCCCCGGCGCAAAGATTGTGCCTTACCGGATCACGTTCGACGATCTGAAGGACAAGGCGGAGAGGGAGAAGACCGCCAACTCGGCGCAGGCCATCAGAGCCGCTGCTGACAGCGACGCCAAGATTATCAACATGTCCTACGGTAGCCCCGGTGACGATCCAGAGGAGGAAGCGGCCATCAAGTATGCCCAATCCAAGGGCAAGTTGATGTTCGCAGGCGTGGGCAACGACGGGGAGAGGAAGAGCCTTATTGGTTATCCGGCCGCGTATCCGTACGTTGTTGGCGTCGCAGCCTCGGACGAGCACGGAAAGGTCGGAAAGTTCTCGGAGCACGGCAACTACGTAGACCTTGCGTCGCCTGGCCTCGACGTCCCGACTTGGTGTGACCACACGTTCCGTTCGTACTGTTCAGGCAAGGGCACCAGCCAAGCCACAGCCATCGCCTCCGCCTCCGCCGCCCTCGTCTGGTCCGCCCACCCGAAGTGGACGGCAAACCAGGTCCTCGCCAGCCTGATCGACACCGCCGGACGCGACTGGGCGAAGGACGACCCGAGCACGTACCTCGGATACGGGCTGATCCGTCCCCGCAAGGTGTTGGAGAACAGCGACTTCAACCCCGGCCCGGCCAAGACCGACCCGCTCGCCAAGGAAAACGCGGCGGGCGTCACGGGCGACAAGTCGGCCTCCCCCTCCGCACCAACCTCGTCACAGCCCTCGAAAAACACTTCAGGCGGCGCGACTTCGGCGGCAGGATCAAGCTCGGACACGTCCGACGACACCACGATGTGGGTGGCCGTCGGAGCCGCGGTGGCTGTCCTGGCAATCGGCGGCGGCATCTTCGCCGTCGTGCGCAAGAGGCGAACCACCTGACGCACCTCAGAACCACGCACCACGCACCACCCGAACTCCACGAAGGGATGTCCCGCAATGGCAGATGGCCAGCGGCTCAATGACGGCGACGTAATCAAGCTCGAAAAGAACATCGTGGAGAGGTACGAGTCCATCAAGGGCCAGCTCTCCCGCCTCCAGGGAACGCTGGACATGATGGAGGCGAACTGGCGAGGCATCGGCGCCAAGGCCTTCAACGACAAGCAGGTCGAGATCAACGAGCGCGTGAAGCACATCGGCGGGCTGCTCACCTGGTTCCTGGACAACATCAACGCCACCCGCAAGGACAAGGACAAGCTCGAGGACGAGGTCCGCGCGACCATGTCGAGCATCGACGTCCAGCAGGGCGGCGCGCACTCGGCTCTCAACAGCTACTGAGCGGGGCCGCGGGGCCACAGAGCCCCCACCGAACTTCAACGAAGAGAGATGAGGAACCATGGCTGGAGTGCACTACGACGAACTCGCCGTAAAGTACGGCGGTCTCGACGCGATCACCACCGAGCTCGGTAACCAGGCCAAGAAGCTCGAAGAGGACCTCCAGGCGCTGAAGGCCGCCGTGGTCCAGGCCGCCGCCGGCTGGGAGGGCGAGGCCGCGACCGCCTTCGGCGAGAAGATGAAGCAGTGGGACGCCGACGCCGCCGCCATCCACACGGCCCTCGTCAGCATCGGCCAGAAGGTCAACACCGCCAGCGGCGACTACCGCGGCGGCGACCTCAAGGCAGCCAGCTACTTCCAGTGAGCTGACAGAGCGACATCCGGGGTGGGCACGCGCGGGAGGTGCCCACCCCGTCCCGTATCACCTTGAGGAACCACCAGTGGTCTGGGACGAGTGGGAAGGGCTGAAAAGGTAGGCGGTTGAGCGCGAAGCGGCCGCCTCGGACCCTCCGGCTCGGGGAATCGTCAGAAAATCAGCAAAGCTAATCGCGGGACTGGAACCGACCGCGACACCAGACGACCCTGACGCAGCCGCACGCGTCGAAGCGCCCCCAGGCCTCGACGCAACAACCCTCGGCGCCACCGAGCGGATACAGCGGATCAGGCATACGATCGCCGCTTCCGGGACACCACAGTCCTCCTCCCCATCGTGCGAGGCGAGGGCTTTCTGACCGCCGACTTCGGTGGTGTGCGATGGATCCATGCCTTCACCAGCGAAGCGAACGTCGCCAGATTCGACCAGTTGCAGGGCGGCCCCCGAGACGGACGCGACTGCGTCTCGGTGCTCGGCTGGCGCCTCCTGGACGTAGTGATCCCGGAGATGGGCGTGCCGACACCAGCAAGCAGGGCTTGAAGGACGCCGCCAGGGACGTGATGACCTCGCAGGCGATGACCGGCCCCATCCCCGGCCCACTGAACGTCCAGCACGCCACAGGCGTGAGCGATGAGCAGTACGAGGCATTCCTGGACGAGACCTTCGGGCCCTCCCCCCTGAGGAGCGGGCCCAGGCTGCGTACTCGGCGCACGTCTTCCACGCTGAGAACCCACCCATGGAGTTGTCTTCCTGGACGGCCAGTTCGGCGCCTTGGGGCGACTCGAAAAGAATGCGTCTGCAATTGGGCACATTCCGTATCACGAGGGAGTCAAGTAAGCGGTGAGCAAGTCCGAAGCAGTCGAGGCAGCCGCACAGTTCGTAAGGACGAGGTATCCCGACAAAACCGACTCCTTGGTCATGCTGCCGGAATCCGAGGAGTACGGCTTCGGTTGGGCGATCCGGTTCGACTGGAAGGAGCATCTCGAGACCGGGCATCTCGCGGATGCGCCCTTCACTGCTGTGGTGATTGTTCCGCACGAGGAAGAAGCGGCGCACTGGCCGCCGACCGCACTTCCCGTCGCCGAGTACATGCGTCGGCGTGAAGTGGGCGACTGGCCGGGCATCGACCAGCGCCCCGGGAGCTGACCCAGTGCTCAGCCCTGATCGACAGGCCGCAGCCTGGCTCCACCACACCTACCGAGACCTCGTCGAACTGGCCGCCCCCCACCCCGTGTACGAGACCACCACGGCGTGGATGTTCGCCTGCCGGACCCTTGCGCAACCGGGGTACCCTCCCACACCCATGCTGGCGGCCTCCCTGGTCGTCTCCAAGGACGGCAGCGCGCCGTTCCACCCCTCGGCCAGTGATCCGCTCGCTGACATGGCACCGGCCGCCCCGCAGGAGGCGGCCAACCGCGTCTCCGCCCAGTCCCGCCGGATCAATGCGCGCGGTTGCGTGGTGACTGTGCATTCCGCGATCGACGGCGCCCCCTCGACGCCCCTGCCGTGGCAGCCCTCCGACGAGGCTCCCGGCTGGTGGGACCGGCTGGCCCGGCGCTACTTCCCGAGCTTCGAACAGATCCCGGTCAGTGACTGGGACTCGGTGATCAGAGCGGTGGGCGACCCGGGCCCGGACACCCGCGGTGTGGTCTGGGTCCGTCGGCAACTCGGCGGAGCTGAAGCGACCGGCAACCTGCTCTACGCACACAACAACCATGGGCAGGTCGTCCTGCTGGACGCCCAGGTGGGCGGCCTGGCGAAGCTCGACACGTCCATGCTCCGTGAGTTGGTCCTCATCCGCCAACTGCCGGACACGGGACCGGCCCAGCGCTGGCCGTGGGAATCAGAGGCGAACGACTTCGGCTCCGCGCTCCGCAAGGCACAGCTGTGGGTGGACCAGGCCTACAACGGCGCTGTCCAGCTGCTCGACCCCGCACCGCAGGACGAGATCCGACGCGGTTGGGTGTTCGCGTGCAACACGAAGAGCTACCTGCGTGACGGCCACTGGCAGGACGCCATGCTCGACGCCACGCTGATTGTGCCCAAGTCGACGACAGCCCCCTTCGGCCTGCCCAACGCCGACCCCTGGACCTGGCTGGCCCGCTGGGACGCCGGCGGGAGCCCGGGCTCGCCGGGCTTCTCGAAGCCCCCACCACCCGCTCAAGCGGCCTGGTTCCAGCCCACCCTGTCCGCTCTCGGCCCCGTCCTCTCCACCACCGCCCACGCGACCTGGTCCACCGCGATGGAGGAGCTACGGGCCTTCCCCCTGGAGGCCCGAGCCGTTGTCTGGGTGCGCCGCGTGGACACCCGCGGACGAGAGTCCGTCGGCTGGCTCCTGAACGCGGTACACACGTCCCAAGGAGTCACGCTGATCGACGGAGCCGCCTCGGACGCCGTGCCCTCACTTGAGGGACCTGGCGTCCACGCCCTGTATGTCATCCGCTATCGGTGACCTCTCGAAGAAGACGTCGTCCCTCGGAGGGCGGTGATCTCGCCCTTGTTGTCCGTGTCCTCCTTGGCGCGGCCCTCCGGCGGAACGTTCGTCGTGATCGCCGCACCGATCGCCAGCTCCTTCTGGCTCGCTTCGAGGTCGCCGAAGCTGCTGGGGTCCGGTGCGGGGTGTCCGCCGCTGCCGGGATCCCGAGGCCCGTGCTCCCCGGGCGGGCCTGAATGCTCCGGCTTCCAACGGGCCAGATCCGTGAGCCGAGTACAAACTGGTTCACGGATCTCGCCGCATCTTCCACACGTCACAGCCGTACCACTGGACAATGCGGGGCGAAGCCCTCCGGGGTTCTCGACAGGAAACGGTGCCTCGACCAGCGCCTAGTACGTCCCCTCCACCAACCCCACCTGCACCAACGGCTTCCCCCTCCGCCGGGACACGAAGACCCCCCGCCCCGCAGGCATCGGCCGCGGCCGGACCCCGCCCAGGAGATCGCCCTCGCCCGGGTCGCCCGCCAGGACGACGCCCTGGGCGCCCAGTTCCTTCATGCGCTGCATGAAGGGCTCGTAGGAGGCACGCCCTGCGCCCGCTGTCGAGCGGGCGATGATGAAGCGGACGCCGACGTCGCGGGCGAAGGGGAGGAGTTCGGTGAGCTCGGAGAGCGGGTTGCCGCTGGAGGTGGAGACGAGGTCGTAGTCGTCGATGACGACGTAGACCGTCGGGCCGCGCCACCAGCTGCGGTCCCGTAGCTGCTGGGCCGTGACTTCCGCCGTGGGCGTGCGGCGCTGCATGAGGTTGGCGAGAGCCGACATGTGGTGCTCCATGGCGTTGGACATCGGGATGTACTCGGCCAGGTGGGAGGACGGCGTCACGTCGAGCAGGGAGCGCCGGTTGTCGACCACGAACAGCTTGCACTCGTCGCCCGAGTAGCGCTCCGTCAGCTGCTTGACCAGCAGGCGCAGCAGGTTCGACTTGCCGGACTCGCTCTCGCCGAAGACGAGGAAGAACGGGTCCTGTTCGAAGTCGACGAAGACCGGTTCGAGGTTGTCCTCGTCGAGGGCGAAGGCCACTCCGCGGCGCGGGAAGCGGTCGCCCGGGGGGAGATGGTTCGCGGGGAACTCGCGGGGGAGCAGCCGGACCTCGGGGGCCGGCGGCGCCTGCCAGTGGCGCGTGACCTCCGTCGCCAGTGCCTGCGTAGCGTCCGACAGGTCGGTGTCGGAGGTGAGGCCGTCGATGCGTGGCACCGCCGCCATGAAGTGCAGCTTCTGCGGGGACTGGCCCCGGCCCGGCACGCCCGTGGGGACGTTCGCTGCGACCTTGCGGTCCATCTCCGAGTCCATCGGGTCGCCGAGCCGCAGCTCCAGGCGGTTCATCAGGTGGTCCTTGAGGTTCGCGCGGACCTCCATCGACCGCGACGCCGTCAGGACGACGTGGATGCCGTAGCCCAGACCGCGCGCCGCCATGTCGACGACGATCGGCTCCAGCGTCTCGTAGTCCGTACGGAAGTTGCCCCAGCCGTCGATCACGAGGAAGACGTCGCCCCACGGCTGGTCCGTGACCGAGATGTCGCCGCGCGCCCGGCGGGTACGGAAGTCCGCGATCGACGGGATGCCGGCCGAGCGGAAGTACTCCTCGCGGCGGGTCAGTACGCCGTACACCTCGGCCACCGTGCGCCGTACCCGCTCCGGGTCCAGGCGTGAGGCCACCCCGCCCACGTGGGGGAGGCCCGCCACCGACGCCATGCCGCCGCCGCCGAAGTCGAGGCCGTAGAACTGCACCTCGTGCGGCGTGTGCGTGAGGGCGAAGGAGCAGATCAGCGAGCGCAGGAGCGTCGACTTGCCAGACTGCGGGCCGCCGATGACCTGCATGTGACCCGCCGCGCCGGAGAAGTCGACCCAGAGGGGATCGCGGCGCTGCTCGTACGGCTTGTCCACGAGGCCGACCGGGACGACCAGACGGCCCGCGCCCTCGTAGCCCGGCTGCGTGAGACCCCGGCCGTCCACCGCCGTCAGGCCCGGCAGGAGGTCGTCCAGCGACGGCGGGCTGTCCAGCGGCGGCAGCCACACCTGGTGCGCCGCCGGACCCTGCGCCTCGAGGCGGCGCACGATCACGTCCAGCACGGTGTCCGCCAGCGCCTCATCGACATCCGGAGCGCCCGCGGGACGCTGCTGCGGCACCTGCACGTACTGCACCGGCACCTCCGCCGCCGTGAACAGCACCGGCCGCCGGTCCACCGGCAGCGGACCGCCGCCCAGCGCCGCCCGCTGTGTACCCGAGCGGTACACGCCGGAGACGTACGCCGCCTTGAACCGCACCATCTCGTCCGTGCCGAACTTCAGGAACCCGGAACCGGGCACGTTCGGCAGCTCGTAGGCGTCCGGGACACCGAGCGCGGCCCGCGACTCGGCGGCCGAGAACGTGCGCAGACCGATGCGGTACGACAGGTACGTCTCCAGGCCGCGCAGCCGGCCCTCCTCCAGACGCTGCGACGCCAGCAGCAGGTGCACGCCGAGGGAGCGGCCGATGCGGCCGATCTGGACGAACATCTCGATGAAGTCCGGCTTGGCCGTTAGCAGTTCGCTGAACTCGTCGATCACCAGGACGAGCGAGGGGATCGGCTGCAGGGGAGCGCCGGCCGCGCGGGCCTTCTCGTAGTCGTGGATGTTGGCGTAGTTGCCCGCGTCACGGAGCATCTCCTGGCGGCGGTTGAGCTCACCACGGATGGAGTCGCCCATGCGGTCGACCAGGGTGAGGTCGTCGGCGAGGTTGGTGATGACGGCCGCCACGTGCGGCATCTGCGCCATGCCGGCGAAGGTCGCGCCGCCCTTGAAGTCGGCGAGGACGAAGTTCAGGGTCTCGGAGGAGTGGGTGACGGCGAGGCCGAGCACCAGCGTGCGCAGGAGCTCGGACTTGCCGGAGCCCGTCGCGCCCACGCACAGCCCGTGCGGGCCCATGCCCTCCTGCGCGGCCTCCTTGAGGTCGAGCATCACGGGCCGGCCGTCCTCCCCGACACCGATCGGCACCCGCAGCCGCTCCGCCAGCGAACGCTGCCGCCAGGTGCGCTTGGTGTCGACGGACGCCGCGTCACCGAGGTTGAGCAGATCGGTGAACTCCAGGTTGGCCAGCAGCGGTTCGTCGTCGTCCCCACCGGTCGCCACCCGCAGCGGCGCCAGTTGCCGGGCGAGGGCCTCGGCGGACTCGGGGGAGAGGGCGTCGGGCGTCCCCTCGTAGACGACACCGTGCCCCGACTCGAGGTGCAGCGCGTCGGGCTGTACGACGATGGCGAGCTCGCCGCCCGCCCCGGTGAGCTCGCCCGCGACGACCTCCAGGACGGTCACGCCCTGCAGCCCCTCCGGGTTGGCCAGGACCGAGTCCGGCGGCAGGGACAGGCCGTCGAGGACGACGACGATGTGCGGCTCGTCCGGCAGCGGCGTCGCGTTGGGGTGGAAACGAGGGCGGCCGGTCAGCCGGGTGGACAGCAGGTTCTCCAGCTCGCGCGTGTCGCTGTCGATCAGCCTGCGGCTGCCCGCGCCGTCCACGGCGCCGGACGCCTGCGTGTGCGGCAGCCACTTGGCCCACTCCCAGTGCGGCAGCGCCTCCCGGCCCGCCGCGACCACGATGACCAGGTCCTCAGGGGAGTGCAGCGCGGCCAGCGAACCGGCCATGGCCCGGGCGGAGGAGCGTACGGAGTGCGGTTCACCGCTGATGGTGACGTGGTAGAAGGCC
The DNA here is from genome assembly GCF_043198595.1 of Streptomyces sp. NPDC048751. NCBI lineage: Bacteria > Bacillati > Actinomycetota > Actinomycetes > Kitasatosporales > Streptomycetaceae > Streptomyces > Streptomyces sp. NPDC048751. The sequence goes on along the minus strand of NZ_JBICUX010000021.1, from coordinate 15,566 downwards.
CGCAGGGAGACCGCCATCGGCAGGTCCTCCAGGGTGCCGTGCACCGCGAGGAAGCGCTGCATCGCGCCCGCCGTCAGCGGCTCCAGCTGTTCGACAGGACCGTGCTCCGGGGCGATCAGGGGAGTGGCGAGCGCCTGGGCACCGAGGCCGATGCGGACCTGGGCGAAGTCCTCGTCGCCCGCCCGCCGTTCCCACACCCGGCTGCCCTCGGCGACCAGCGCCCACAGCTGCTCGGGGGAGGGGTGGAGGTAGTACTGCGCGTCCCGCTGCGCCTTCGCCGTGTCGACGGCGGTGCGCCGGGTCTGCGTCAGATAGCTCAGGTAGTCACGGCGCATGTCCGCCAACTGCCCCTGGGAGCCGCGCCGGAAGCGGACCACCATCGCGATGGACATGGCCACCGTCGAGGCGATCATCACCATGCCCATGATCCTCATGAACGGCTGACCGCTCGTGAAGAAGAAGACCACCGAGCCACCCATGCCGAGCGTGGGCAGCAGCTGCATCAGCACGCTCTCCTGGTGCCCGCGCGGCAGTTCGGGCGGAGGCTGCAGGACGATCTCGTCCGTGGACACCTCGGGCGGCAGCACCCGAGGCGGGCGCTTGACGACGATGTGGCTCACTGGTCACTCATTCCCTAGGGCCTGTCCGGCGGCCTGTCCGGCGGACCGAGCCGCAGACGCGAGGCCTCGCACGCCCGCCTGCCGCGGTGTCGTCGGCCGTCGACTCCCCCGAGCTCTCGACGAGTTCGAGCAGGGACACCTCCAGGCACCCCGTCGCGTCGACGTCCTCCTCCGCCTTGCAGCCGGCCGCACCAGCCCCCGTTCACCTGCGCTCATCGGTTGCCGCAGCATTCCTACGACCCGCTCCGCCGGACAGACCCTGGCGGGGCCCCCGGAGTTCGTCCGCCACCCCGTGTCGGGCGGACGCAGGCCGCCGCGTGATCCTACTGACTACCCGGGGGACGAGGGGGCGGTAGGGTGCCGGATGTTCGCGTGCGCACAGGGGACTCGGGCCAGTCGGATCGGGGCAAATCGGTCGATCCGGTGAGGTGTGGAACCCCGGCGACGGCGCGTCACGCACCCCGCCCGCAAGCGGCGGAGAGAGCGACGCAGGACCTTCACACCGCAGACGCACAATCATCACTGAGGGGGAGCAGCAGGTGAGCATGACGGCCTCCGCGGCAGCCACCGGGGGAGGCCCCGGTTCCCAAACGCCTTCCGGGGCGGGTACGGGGCTCGGGTTCTGCCGAGTCACGATCGTCGCCCCCGACAGCCGCATCGACGTGGCACTGCCCGACGACATCCCGGTCGCCGACATCTACCCGGAGATCCTCCGGCTCTCCCAGCAGAGCCCCGCCGAGGGCGCCCCCGTCGGCTACCACCTCGTACGCCGGGACGGCACCGTCCTCGACAGCTCCCGCTCGTTCGCCGCCCAGCGCATCCTCGACGGCGAACTGCTCACCCTGCGCCCCTTCTCCGAGTCGCTGCCCCCGGCCGTCTTCGACGACATGTCCGAAGCGGTCGCCTCCGCCGTGACCCGCGCGCACACCCAGTGGAGCGGCGACCTGACGCGCGCCGCCGGCCTCGTCGGGGGAGGTGTCCTGCCGGCCCTGCTCGCCTTCGTGGCGTGGACCGGCGACCCGAGCCACGACATGCACAGCCTGCCCGGCGTCCTCGCCGCGGTCACGGGAATCCTCCTCGTCGTCCTCGCCTGCGTACGCGCCCGGATCTACGACGACCGGGGCTCGGCCGTCGCCCTCGGGCTCGGCGCGCTGCCCAACGTGGCGGTGGCCGGCTCCGGACTGCTCCCGCTCGCCGACGGACAGGGCATCGGCAAACTGCAGTTCCTGCTCGCCTGCGCCGCCGTGCTGCTTGCCTCGGTCCTGCTCACCCTGTGCTCCCCGAGCGGGGACGGCCCCTTCGTCGCCTTCGTCTTCGCCTCCGCCGTCGGTCTGCTCGCGGTCTTCGCGGCCACCCTCGCGCACTGGACGCCCTCCGAGGTCGGCGCGCTGTGCGCCCCGGTCGCCGTGGGAGCCCTCGCCTTCCTGCCGGGCCTGTCCATGCGCTTCGCCCGCCTTCCGATCGGCTTCGACCCGCCAAACAGCGCCCCGCGCAGCGCGTACGGCGCCGAACCCGCCCCGCAGGAGCCGGTCGACGCCGACCGCGTCGCCGCTCAGGCCCGGCGCGGTCACGAACTCCTGGTCGGCCTGGTCGGCGGCTGCGCGGTCGTCGCGGTCGGCGCCTCGACGGTCCTCGGCTTCTCCGACGGCGTCTGGGCCCAGCTGCTCGCCCTCGCGACCGGCGTCGCGCTGCTGATGCGCGCCCACCTGTTCCGGTACACGGCCCAGGTCGCCCCGGTCCTGGGCGCCGGTCTGGCCTCCCTGGTGCTGCTCGGCCTCGGCCTCGCGCTCAACCCGCCGCACGCGCTGATCCGCGAGGCGCTCACGGGCGACCGTACCGACCTCGACATCCGTACGATCTGGCTCGTCGCCGCCATCGCCGCGGCGGCCGCGATCGTCACCGCGGTCGGTCTGATCGTCTCGCGGGGCGGCCTCACGCCGTTCTGGGGACGCTTCCTGGAGATCGCCGAGGGCTTCGTGCTGCTGACCCTGGTACCGCTCGCGCTGGCCGTCTTCGACGTGTACGCGACGGCCCGGTCGATGACGAGCTGACGGACCGCCCCGTATTGACGGACCGCCCGGTACAGGCGGGCCGCCCCGTACGGACGGACCGCCCCGTACGGACGGACCGCCCCGTACGCATTGGCCATAGTCGGTGAAAGAAAGGGAACCCCGAGCGTGAGCTTCGGCCCGCCGCCTTCCATATACACCCAGTCCACCGTGTCGGCGGACCAGCAGCGCAGGAAGAAGCGGCGCAGGACGCTGCTCGGCGCGGTCGCCGTCGTCGTGGTCGCCGCACTGGGCGCGGGCGCGCTGCTGCTGTCCGGCGCCCTGGACCAGGACTCCAAGACGTCCGCCAAGCCGTTGGCCGCCACCGGGCAGGGCCGCCTCGACGTCCGGGAGACGGTCGAGAAGCGGCCCGCGAGCACCACCAGCACCATGGGCTTCCGCTTCTCCACCGACGACATGAGCGCCGGTGAGCAGTACGAGATGCCCGGCATGTGGGCGACGGACAAGATCCTCGCCAAGGGCATCAACCGATCGGTCGTCGGGCTCGCCGTCGGCACCGACGCCTCACCCGGCGACGAGCGCTGGAAGCTCCAGTTCACCGGCCCGATCTGCGGTTACACGGACCACGTGACCGGTGAGAACCGTACGGCCGTCCTGTTCAAGGGGAGCCAGGACGAGGACGCCCTCTGCGACCACGTGGCGTTCTTCGACCTCGACGACGGCCACAAGATCTGGGAGCATCGGATCCCGGTCTCGCGCGTCGGCAACAGCAAGGGCACGCCCGAGAACGACGCCCTCCAGGACGACCCCAGCGTCACCGTGACCCGCGCCACCGTCGCCGTCACCTGGGGCGGCGGCTCCGACGCCTACGACATGGACCACGGCCGCCGACTCTGGAGTACGAAGACCACCGGCAACTGCAAGGACGACGGCGCCGCCGGCGGAGGGGCCCTGCTCATCCGGGTCTCGTGCCGGCACGACGGCAAGCCCGCAGACTCCTGGGAGTCCCTCACCTACAAGGTGCGCGCTGTCGACCCGCGCACCGGCCGGACCAAGTGGACCTACTCCGCCGCGACCGGCGTCCGCGACGTCAAGGTGCCGTCCACCGATCCGCCCGTCCTCGCCGTCGCGGCCGGCGACACCGGGTACACCGAACTGCTCTCCCTCGACGGCAAGGGCGAGAACCGCGCCACGATCCGCCTGCAGAACGGACAGTACGTCGGCGACTGCAACTTCGAGAACGACTACCTCGTCATCGACGACTGCCCGACCATCCCGGTCGGCGGCGGCCAGGTCTTCCTCAGGAGCAAGGACTCGGACGACGCCCTGCACCCCTCCAACTGGATCGTCGGCTTCGACCTGGCCACCGGGAACACCACGAAGAAGTTCGAGTCCGGCCCCAACGAGACGCTCCGCCCGATCCGCACGAGCGGCGGACAGCTCCTCGCCCTCCGTCTGAGCAGCGACCGCATCGCACCCATGGGACTGGTCAGCCTGGACCCCGAGACGGGCAAGGAGACGCCGTACTTCTACTTCGGCCTGCCCCTGGAGGCCGAGAACTTCACGATCATCGACTCCAACGACGTCCTGGTGCAGGACGGAAGGCTCTACTTCGGCGCCAAGCAGGCCAACGGCCCCGCGAAACAGGGCGAGAAGGAGTGGACGCTGATGGTGCTGGGCATCGAGAGCGCGGCACGCAGGACGGGCACGGCGCAGTGAGAAAGGGGGACCGGCACTGACCGGTCCCCCTGAACAACCAACCCGCGGCGTACGTCACCCGGCCGCGAGCCGTCACTCCGCCGCGAGGCCCCCGTTGTGCGGCGCAGGCTCCAGGTCGAACTCCCCGTCCCGCGCCCCCAGCACGAACGCCCGCCACTCCGCCTCCGTGTAGCGCAGCACCGTGTCCGGGTCGAGCGACGACCGCATGGCCACGGCACCCTCGGGGAGGTAGGCGATCTCGACCCGCTCCTCGTGCTCCTCCGTACCGGGCGCGCACAGCCACTCGACGCCGGAGATGTCGAGCGCGTACAGCTCGTCCCGCTCCCGCTCCTTGCGTGCCTTGGTCTCCGCTTCCGTCTCCGCCATGCCCCAGCGACCCCTTCCCGACGTAAGAACGATCCGAGCGCTCACCCTAGTGGCCCCGCGCGCGCCGGCCCGGGGCTTCGGGGAGCCGGGCGAAGGTGCCCACCTGTGCCTGGTACCCTGAGTGACGGCCGTTTGTGTACGCACCCCCGGAGCCCCGCGCTCTGGAGGCCGCGCCCAGCGGATCCCCGCCTCCCGAGTAACGGAAGCTCCCCCGAGACAAAGACCGGGGGCACTCGGTGGCATCCAAAGACTACGAGGAGTACGCGTGTCGCTCGACGCCGCTACGAAGAAGCAGATCATCACCGAGTTCGGTACCAAGGAGGGCGACACCGGCTCCCCCGAGGTCCAGGTCGCGATGCTCTCGCGCCGTATCTCGGACCTGACCGAGCACCTCAAGACCCACAAGCACGACCACCACTCCCGTCGTGGTCTGCTGATCCTGGTCGGTCAGCGTCGCCGCCTGCTGCAGTACCTCGCCAAGAAGGACATCCAGCGCTTCCGTACGCTGGTCGACCGCCTCGGCATCCGCCGTGGTGCTGCGGGCGCCAAGTAAGACGTAGTGCAGGGGGAGCGGTTCCCGGCGGATCGGGGGCCGCTCCCTTTGCCGTGCGTGGGGATGCCGCACGTGGGGAAACGTGCGGAGTGTCACCCACGCTTTGTAGTGTGGTAGCACAACGCAATACGCACGACACAGATCACGCACCACACAGATCACGTACGACAGTGAACGAGGAGAAGCGCGCCTAGCCGCCGCCGGTCCTCGGTAGTGGCCCCCGGGCGTCAGAGCCCCGGGTGCTTCGATCGAAGACCGGCCCGCACCGATGGAGCGCTTCTCCGCCACCGTCCCCCTGCCACACGGGCAGCCGCGGGACAAAAGACGACAAAGTAATGGAGAAAACGCTAGTGGAGAACGAGACCCACTACGCCGAGGCCGTCATCGACAACGGCGCTTTCGGTACCCGCACCATCCGCTTCGAGACGGGCCGCCTGGCCAAGCAGGCCGCCGGCTCCGCCGTGGCGTACCTGGACGACGACACCATGGTGCTGTCGGCCACCACCGCCTCCAAGAACCCCAAGGACCAGCTCGACTTCTTCCCCCTGACGGTGGACGTCGAGGAGCGGATGTACGCCGCCGGCAAGATCCCCGGCAGCTTCTTCCGCCGTGAGGGCCGCCCCTCCGAGGACGCCATCCTCACCTGCCGCCTCATCGACCGCCCGCTGCGCCCGTCCTTCAAGAAGGGCCTGCGCAACGAGATCCAGGTCGTCGCCACGATCATGGCGCTCAACCCCGACCACCTGTACGACGTCGTCGCGATCAACGCCGCGTCCGCGTCCACCCAGCTGGCCGGCCTGCCCTTCTCCGGCCCGATCGGCGGCGTCCGCGTCGCGCTGATCAACGGCCAGTGGGTCGCGTTCCCGACGCACACCGAGCTCGAAGACGCGGTCTTCGACATGGTCGTCGCGGGCCGCGCCCTGGAGGACGGCGACGTCGCGATCATGATGGTCGAGGCCGAGGCCACCGAGAAGACCATCCAGCTGGTCAAGGGCGGCGCCGAGGCGCCGACCGAGGAGGTCGTCGCCGCCGGTCTTGAAGCCGCGAAGCCCTTCATCAAGGTGCTCTGCAAGGCCCAGGCCGACCTTGCTGCGAAGGCCGCCAAGCCGACCGGCGAGTTCCCGATCTTCCTCGACTACCAGGACGACGTCCTGGAGGCGCTCTCCGCCGCCGTCCGCCCCGAGCTCGCCCAGGCGCTGACCATCGCGGGCAAGCAGGAGCGCGAGTCCGAGCTGGACCGCGTCAAGGCGCTCGCCGCCGAGAAGCTCCTGCCGGAGTTCGAGGGCCGCGAGAAGGAGATCTCCGCCGCGTACCGCTCCCTGACCAAGCAGCTCGTCCGCGAGCGCGTGATCAAGGAGAAGAAGCGCATCGACGGCCGCGGTGTCACCGACATCCGCACGCTCGCCGCCGAAGTCGAGGCCATCCCGCGGGTGCACGGCTCCGCGGTGTTCGAGCGTGGCGAGACCCAGATCCTGGGCGTCACCACCCTCAACATGCTCCGCATGGAGCAGCAGCTGGACACCCTCTCCCCGGTGACCCGCAAGCGCTACATGCACAACTACAACTTCCCGCCGTACTCCACCGGCGAGACCGGCCGCGTCGGCTCCCCGAAGCGCCGCGAGATCGGCCATGGCGCTCTCGCCGAGCGCGCCCTCGTGCCGGTCCTGCCGACCCGCGAGGAGTTCCCCTACGCGATCCGCCAGGTCTCCGAGGCGCTGAGCTCCAACGGCTCGACGTCCATGGGCTCCGTGTGCGCCTCCACCATGTCGCTGCTGAACGCCGGTGTGCCGCTGAAGGCCCCCGTCGCCGGTATCGCCATGGGCCTGATCTCCCAGGAGATCGACGGCGAGACGCACTACGTCACCCTCACCGACATCCTCGGTGCGGAGGACGCCTTCGGCGACATGGACTTCAAGGTCGCCGGCACCAAGGAGTTCGTCACCGCCCTCCAGCTCGACACCAAGCTGGACGGCATCCCCGCCTCCGTCCTGGCCGCCGCCCTCAAGCAGGCCCGTGACGCCCGCCTCCACATCCTCGACGTGATGATGGAAGCGATCGACACGCCGGACGAGATGTCCCCCAACGCGCCGCGGATCATCACCGTGAAGATCCCGGTCGACAAGATCGGCGAGGTCATCGGCCCCAAGGGCAAGATGATCAACCAGATCCAGGAGGACACGGGCGCCGAGATCACCATCGAGGACGACGGCACCATCTACATCGGTGCCGCCGACGGCCCCTCCGCGGAGGCCGCCCGTACGACGATCAACGGCATCGCCAACCCGACGATGCCCGAGGTCGGCGAGCGCTACCTGGGTACGGTCGTCAAGACCACCACCTTCGGAGCGTTCGTGTCGCTGCTCCCCGGCAAGGACGGTCTGCTGCACATCTCGCAGATCCGCAAGCTGGCCGGCGGCAAGCGCGTGGAGAACGTCGAGGACGTGGTCGGCGTGGGCGCCAAGGTCCAGGTCGAGATCGCCGAGATCGACTCCCGCGGCAAGCTTTCCCTGATCCCCGTGATCGAGGGCGAGGAAACTGCATCCAACAGCGGCTCCGCCGCGGGCTCTGACGAGCAGAAGGACGACACCGACAAGTGACGTCGAGCAGCTCCAAGGCGACGGCCCGCACCTCCACGGAGGCGCGGGCCGTCGCCCGTACCCAAACCCTCATCAAGGGCGAGAACGGCATCGGCACGGTCCGCAAGACCACCCTCCCCGGCGGCCTGCGCATCGTCACCGAAACGCTCCCGTCGGTCCGCTCCGCCACCTTCGGCATCTGGGCACACGTCGGCTCCCGCGACGAGACCCCGGCCCTGAACGGCGCCACGCACTACCTCGAGCACCTGCTCTTCAAGGGCACCTCGCGGCGCAGCGCCCTCGACATCTCCTCCGCCATCGACGCGGTCGGCGGCGAGATGAACGCGTTCACGGCGAAGGAGTACACCTGCTACTACGCGCGCGTACTCGACACCGACCTGCCGCTCGCCATAGACGTCGTCTGTGACATGCTCACGGGCTCCCTCATCCTCGAAGAGGACGTCAACGTCGAGCGCGGCGCGATCCTCGAAGAGATCGCCATGACCGAGGACGACCCGGGCGACTGCGTGCACGACCTGTTCGCGCAGACCATGTTCGGCGACAACCCCCTCGGGCGCCCCGTCCTCGGCACCGTCGACACGGTCAACGCCCTCACCGCCGACCGCATCCGCCGCTTCTACAAGAAGCACTACGACCCCACCCACCTCGTCGTCGCGGCCGCCGGCAACATCGACCACACCAGGGTCGTACGACAGGTCCGCGCGGCCTTCGAGAAGGCGGGCGCCCTCACGAACCACGGCGCCGCCCCCATCGCCCCGCGCGAGGGCAAGCGCGCCCTGCGCACCGCCGGCCGTGTCGACCTGATCGGCCGCAAGACCGAGCAGGCGCACGTCGTCCTCGGCATGCCCGGCCTGTCCCGCACGGACGACCGCCGCTGGGCGCTCGGCGTCCTGAACACCGCCCTCGGCGGCGGCATGTCCTCGCGGCTCTTCCAGGAGGTCCGCGAGAAGCGCGGCCTGGCCTACAGCGTGTACTCGTACACCTCGGGCTTCGCCGACTGCGGACTGTTCGGTGTGTACGCGGGCTGCCGCCCGAGCCAGGTGCACGACGTGCTGAAGATCTGCCGCGACGAACTCGACCACGTCGCCGAGCACGGCCTGTCCGACGACGAGATCGGCCGTGCCATCGGCCAGCTCCAGGGCTCCACCGTCCTCGGCCTCGAGGACACCGGTGCGCTCATGAACCGCATCGGCAAGAGTGAGCTGTGCTGGGGCGAGCAGATGTCCGTCGACGACATGCTGGCCCGGATAGCCGCCGTGACCCCGGACGAGGTCCGCTCCGTCGCCCGCGCCATCCTGGGACAGCGTCCGTCGCTGTCGGTCATCGGCCCGCTCAAGGACAAGCAGGCCTCCCGGCTGCACGACGCGGTCGCCTAACTCACTCCCGTAAGGAAGCACAACAGATGAGCAAGCTGCGTGTGGCGGTCCTCGGCGCCAAGGGCCGGATCGGGTCCGAGGCGGTACGAGCGGTCGAGGCCGCCGAGGACATGGAGCTGGTGGCCGCCCTGGGCAGGGGCGACAAGCTTGAGGTGCTGGCGGAGACCGGCGCCCAGGTCGCGGTCGAACTGACCACGCCGGCCTCGGTCATGGACAACCTCGAGTTCTGCGTAGGGCACGGCATCCACGCCGTCGTCGGCACGACGGGCTGGACCGACGAGCGCCTCGCGCAGCTGGGCGGCTGGCTCGCCGAGTCCCCGCAGACGGGCGTGCTCATCGCCCCGAACTTCTCCATCGGGGCCGTCCTGACCATGAAGTTCGCGCAGATCGCGGCGCCGTACTTCGAGTCCGTCGAAGTCGTCGAGCTGCACCACCCGAACAAGGTGGACGCTCCGTCCGGCACCGCCACGCGCACCGCCCAGCTCATCGCCGAGGCCCGCCGCGCGGCCGGCACCGCCCCGGCACCGGACGCCACGGCCACGGCCCTGGACGGCGCCCGGGGCGCGGACGTCGACGGCGTCCCGGTGCACGCCGTCCGCCTGCGCGGACTGCTGGCCCACCAGGAGGTCCTGCTGGGCGGCGAGGGCGAGACCCTGACCGTCCGCCACGACTCCCTGCACCACAGCAGCTTCATGCCGGGCATCCTGCTGGGCGCCCGCCGCGTGGTGACCACTCCGGGCCTGACGTTCGGCCTGGAACACTTCCTGGACCTGAACTGAGCCCCTGACAGCCATGCGCGCGAAGCTCTCCTACGCCCTCACGGCCGCCGTCCTGGTCTTCTACTTCGTCCTGGTCGGCAGCCGCGGTGTCATGCTCATCCAGTCGGGCACGCTCATCACCGTCACCTTCGGTGTGGCGGTGCTGATCCTGCCGGTCATCGGCGTGTGGTTCCTGTGGAAGAACACCCAGTTCGTCCGCAGGGCCAACGCGCTCGCCGCCGAACTCGACGCCGAGGGCGGCCTGCCCGTCGACGAACTGCGGCGCACCCCGAGCGGCCGTGTCGACCGCGACTCGGCGGACGAGGTCTTCGCCCGGCGCAAGGCCGAGACGGAGGCGGCGCCCGACGACTGGCGCGCCTGGTTCCGCCTCGCCGTCGCCTATCACGACGCCCGCGACACCCCGCGCGCCCGCAAGGCGATGCAGCGGGCGATCACCCTGCACCAGACCTCGCACTGACCCTCGCACCGACAACCGTCGGGGCCCGGTCCGCACAGGCGGACCGGGCCCCGACACGTCAACAGGCGGTGACTCAGCCCCGCCCGTGTTCGTGGGCCCAGGCCTCCACCGCGTCCGCCGCCCGTTCGAACGCCGCCGGGCGTCCCAGGAAGTCGGCGCCGTGCGTGGACAGCATCGGCAGCGCGTCCTGCCGGTCGCCGCGTACGAGGGTCAGCGCCTGCCCTTGCACCGTGCGCGGCAGACCCAGCCAGCGCACCGGCTGCTGGACGGTCCGCACGGCGGTCACGCGGTCCCAGGGCACCGACCGCGTGACGAAGAAGCCCACCTGGCGCACTCCGCGTGCGCTGACCCAGACGCCCATGCGCAGCAGGCGCAGGGAGGCGGCGATGACCAGTAGCGCGATGCCGAAGACCGCACCGCCCTCGGCCGGCGTGCCGGTCAGCGCGATGATGACGGCGGCGAACAGCACGTACGACGCCAGCAGCAGCCACAGGGCCGCCACGCCCACGCGCCACGGGCCGGGCCGGTAGGGGCGGCGCCAGCGGGCGCGGTCGTCGAAGGGCAACGCGATGTCGTCCTCCGCCGCCTCGAAGGTGCGGTCGGCCGTCAGGAAGGGCAGGGGCACGGCTGGTCCTCACTCAATCCATGCATGGGCTGTGCCCGGTGAGGCTATCCGCCCGTCCCCCCGCTCACCACTTCCGGGGGTCCGTCCGAGTCAGTGGTGGCTCAGTGCCCCTGCGACGCCTGCGACTGCTGTGTCTGCGAGGTCGAGTGGTCGGTCGTCAGCGCCGGCATCCCGACGACCAGGGACCCCACGAGCGCGGCGACGATCGTGAGCCCCCACAGCCAACTCCCGGCTATCTGACTCACCGACGCCCGCTCACGGGGCGGGGGAGTGACATTGCTGCGGAACCTGTCGGCTTCGGCAAGGAAGGCGAACGGAACCGGTTCGCGCCGACGGAACATCGAGGGTCCTGCTCCTCTCGGGTCTCGAAAAAATCACTGTCATCAGCTCAGACGAGCGAGTGCCCCGGATGGTGCCCGCTTTCACCAACTTCGTAGCGGCAAAGTGTCGTCCATCCCCGAATGTGCGCCCCGTAGAGTGGGCGCCGCCCGTGAGAAGCGATGGAAGGACCCTTCGAGCCGTGACCGACACCCCCGCCGACGACCTGAAGCCCAGCTTCCGCAGCGACGTCACCGTCGAGCTGGTCAAGCACAGCGCGGCCGACTCCGACGTGCTGTGGGCCGCTCGCGTCTCCACCGCCGGCGAGCAGTCCCTGGACGAGCTGAAGAAGGACCCGGAGCGCTCCAAGGGCCTGATCAACTACCTGATGCGGGACCGCCACGGCAGCCCCTTCGAGCACAACTCGATGACGTTCTTCATCAGCGCCCCGATCTTCGTCTTCCGCGAGTTCATGCGCCACCGCGTGGGCTGGTCCTACAACGAGGAGAGCGGTCGCTACCGCGAGCTCCAGCCGGTCTTCTACGTCCCCGACGAGTCCCGCAAGCTCGTCCAGGAGGGGCGCCCGGGCAAGTACGTCTTCGTGGAGGGCACCCAGGCCCAGCAGGAACTGGTCGGGCGCGTCATGGAGGACTCCTACCGCCAGGCCTACGAGTCCTACCAGGAGATGCTCGCCGCCGGTGTCGCCCGCGAGGTGGCCCGCGCGGTCCTCCCGGTCGGGCTCTTCTCCTCGATGTACGCCACCTGCAACGCGCGCTCGCTGATGCACTTCCTCGGCCTGCGCACCCAGCACGAGCTCGCCAAGGTCCCGTCCTTCCCGCAGCGGGAGATCGAGATGGTGGGCGAGAAGATGGAGGCCGAGTGGGCCCGGCTCATGCCGCTCACCCACGCCGCCTTCAACGCCAACGGCCGGGTCGCGCCGTAGCGCACACCGCTGCCCCGTCCGGTACAGATGTACGGATCAGCCGCTTGAAGTGTCCGTATTGCGGCATTTGCAGAAGTTCATCTAGTCTCATCAAACGGACCCGGCACTGCTTGAACCCCCGAGCAGGCAGTGCCGGGTTCCATCTTTGTCCGGACTTTTCGCACCCCCCGAGGGCAGACCCCGCGTTGAGCAACGAGTAGCGTGTAACCCATGGCTCCGACCTCCACTCCGCAGACCCCCTTCGGGCGGGTCCTCACCGCCATGGTCACGCCCTTCACGGCGGACGGCGCACTCGACCTCGACGGCGCTCAGCGGCTCGCCACCCACCTGGTGGACGCAGGCAACGACGGCCTGATCATCAACGGCACCACCGGCGAGTCCCCCACCACCAGCAACGCGGAGAAATCGGACCTCGTACGAGCCGTCCTGGAGGCAGTCGGCGACCGTGCCCATGTCGTGGCCGGAGTCGGCACCAACGACACCCACCACAGCATCGAGCTGGCGCGCGCAGCGCAGAAGGTGGGCGCACACGGCCTCCTGATCGTCACCCCGTACTACAACAAGCCTCCACAGGAGGGCCTGTACCGGCACTTCACGGCCGTCGCCGACGCCGCCGAGCTGCCGGTCATGCTCTACGACATCCCCGGCCGCAGCGGCGTCCCGATCAACACCGAGACGCTCGTCCGCCTCGCCGAGCACCCGCGGATCGTCGCCAACAAGGACGCCAAGGGCGACCTCGGCCGCGCCAGCTGGGCCATCGCCCAGTCCGGCCTCGCCTGGTACTCCGGCGACGACATGCTGAACCTGCCGCTGCTCTCCGTGGGCGCGGTCGGCTTCGTCTCGGTCGTCGGCCACGTCGTCACGCCGGACCTGCGCGCCCTCGTCGACGCGTTCGTCTCGGGCGACGTACAGAAGGCCACCGAGATCCACCAGAAGCTGCTCCCCGTCTACACCGGCATGTTCCGCACCCAGGGCGTCATGACGACGAAGGCCGCGCTCGCCCTCCAGGGCCTGCCCGCCGGTCCGCTGCGCGCACCCATGGTGGGGCTCACGGCCGAGGAGACCGCGCAGCTCAAGATCGATCTTGCCGCCGGCGGGGTACAGCTCTGACATCGGACTTCACAACTGAATAGGCGGGCCACCGGTGCCCGCATCCCACAACGACAACTGCTTCTGCACGAACGTCATGCGCGCCACGTGCCCTACCGGTACGTGGCGCGCATGGTTGAGGAGAGTCTTTTGAGTCATCCGCATCCTGAACTCGGCCCGCCCCCGCCGCTCCCCGAAGGAGGCCTGAGGGTCACCCCCCTCGGCGGCCTCGGAGAGATCGGCCGAAACATGACCGTCTTCGAGTACGGCGGCCGTCTGCTGATCGTCGACTGCGGCGTGCTCTTCCCCGAGGAGGAGCAACCCGGAATCGACCTGATCCTGCCGGACTTCTCGTCCGTCAGGGACCGCCTCGACGACATCGAGGGCATCGTCCTCACGCACGGCCACGAGGACCACATCGGCGGCGTCCCGTTCCTCCTGCGCGAGAAGCCGGACATCCCGCTGATCGGCTCCAAGCTGACCCTGGCGCTCATCGAGGCGAAGCTCCAGGAGCACCGCATCCGCCCGTACACCCTCGAAGTCGCCGAGGGGAACCGCGAGCGCATCGGCCCCTTCGACTGCGAGTTCGTCGCGGTCAACCACTCCATCCCCGACGCCCTGGCCGTCGCCATCCGCACCCCCGCGGGCATGGCGGTCCACACCGGCGACTTCAAGATGGACCAGCTCCCGCTGGACAACCGCCTCACGGACCTCCACGCGTTCGCACGGCTGAGTGAGGAGGGCATCGACCTGCTGCTCTCCGACTCGACGAACGCCGAGGTCCCGGGGTTCGTGCCGCCCGAGCGGGACATCTCCAACGTCCTGCGCCAGGTCTTCGGGAGCGCCCGCAAGCGGATCATCGTGGCGAGCTTCGCCAGCCACGTCCACCGCATCCAGCAGATTCTGGACGCGGCGCACGAGTACGGCCGCAGGGTCGCCTTCGTCGGCCGCTCGATGGTCCGCAACATGGGCATCGCGCGCGACCTCGGCTACCTGCGCGTGCCGCCAGGCCTGGTCGTGGACGTCAAGACGCTCGACGACCTCCAGGACCACGAGGTGGTCCTGGTCTGCACCGGCTCCCAGGGCGAACCGATGGCCGCGCTGTCCCGCATGGCCAACCGGGACCACCAGATCCGCATCGTCGAGGGCGACACGGTGATCCTGGCGTCGTCGCTGATCCCCGGCAACGAGAACGCGGTCTACCGCGTGATCAACGGACTGACCCGCTGGGGCGCCAACGTCGTCCACAAGGGCAACGCCAAGGTGCACGTCTCCGGCCACGCGTCCGCGGGCGAGCTCCTGTACTTCTACAACATCTGCCGCCCCAAGAACCTGATGCCGGTCCACGGCGAATGGCGCCACCTGCGCGCCAACGCCGAACTGGGTGCCCTCACCGGTGTCCCGCACGACCGCATCGTCATCGCCGAGGACGGCGTCGTCGTCGACCTCGTCGAGGGCAAGGCGAAGATCTCCGGCAAGGTCCAGGCGGGCTACGTGTACGTCGACGGCCTCTCGGTCGGCGATGTGGGCGAGCCGGCCCTCAAGGACCGGAAGATCCTCGGCGACGAGGGCATCATCTCTGTCTTCGTGGTCATCGACTCGTCGACGGGCAAGATCACGGGCGGCCCGCATGTCCAGGCGCGCGGCTCCGGCATCGAGGACTCCGCCTTCGCCGCTGTGCTCCCGAAGATCACCGAGGTCCTGGAGCGCTCCGCCCAGGACGGCGTGGTCGAGCCCCACCAGCTGCAGCAACTCGTGCGGCGGACCCTGGGCAAGTGGGTCTCGGACACCTATCGACGTCGGCCGATGATCCTGCCGGTCGTCGTGGAGGTCTGACGCCAACTGGGAGCGGGGCGCCTCGATTTGCATCGAGGCGCCCCGCTCCAGTACGTTTACGGCTCCACCCGACGGGGAACCCAGCCACCTCATGCGCTGGAACCAGTCCCCCGGTGGGGGTGGAAATTCCGACTCAGAACTTCTGATAAAGTCGGAAGCGCCGGAAAGGGAAACGCGAGAGCGGGAACCTGGAAAGCACCGAGGAAATCGGATCGGAAAAAGATCTGATAGAGTCGGAAACGCAAGACCGAAGGGAAGCGCCCGGAGGAAAGCCTGAGA